>NZ_CP061947.1:2885000-4327500 GCF_014838715.1 Algoriphagus sp. Y33
AAACGTCGGCCACATTCTGTGAATATCCTGATCGATGTATGATCCGTCTGTAGAAGCAAAGTATTTCTGCTCATTGATCATAAACATGGCCGAATTGACAAAAGCAGCACCATTTTCCATCGCGGCGTTGTTTGCCTGAAGAAGCAGATCAATTTTTTCCTTTACAGGGATTTCAAGTGCATTCTTTTGGATAGGCGTGTTCCACGTCACCTCACCATGACCGGGTTCGGGCGCAAGTTGAACAGGCTCCGTCTGGAGTTTCGAGTTTGCCTTAGCGATAGCTACTGCGGTCTCAGCGCAAAGCTTAATACCGTCGGGAGTCACATCGGAAGTGGCAGAAAAACCCCAGGTCCCATTTGCGATTACCCTGATCCCAACGCCGAAAGTTTCTGTGTTGGAGATATTCTGTATGTTTTTTTCACGTGTAAATAAATTCTGAGACAAATACCTTCCGATGCGCACATCAGTATAGGTTGCCCCTTTTGCACGTGCAGCGTTCAGCGCAGTGTCAGCAAGGACTTTTTTTGCGGCAGCATCCATTCCCGGTTCCAGCAACTGCTCTGCCGAGACAGGATTTCCCATCATGACTAGCCCGGAAGTGGCAAGGGCTCCAAGCCCCATTCCGGAAAGGTGGATAAAATCTCTTCTTTTCATGTGTTTATAATTGATTTTTAATTGTCACATGGAATCTCACAGGATTATAATCATCCCACTGTGTGTAGTTTTTCGTCATGCTCGATTTCAATTGATCGTCTGGTTAAAGTTTATGGTTTACACTATAGGTTTTAATAGTTTTTTCAAAGTACCGCTATCCGCGGATTATCCAAAGTAAAAATACAGACTCGGTAAATTTTCGGGGTGTGAATTGAAAAATACCTGTTGGAAAATAAAGAATCCCCTTTTTTTGACCCTATAGTCCGAAAAGATTAAAATTTCTGGAAGATTAGACTTATTGTCTTAAGTCAGCCAGTTACCCAAAATTACCGCTCAACTGCGGCTTCTGTTTATCCCTAAGGTGGCTATCGGGAGTCCGCGTCCATTGTAGTTAAACTAGGGAGGAAATTCGAATTAATCCAGCTTCTGGAGAAGCAGGATAACAGGGTTCTGCCTTGTTGGCAGTCAGGAGACTGCTGAAATAGGTCCAAGACTGAAGTCTTGAACGAAAGATCATATCACTATGGGCTGAACTAGAGATTGTCTGACATTTATCTCTAAACTGTGCTCTCTGCGTAGCGCTCCGCATCCACCGCGGTTAAACTGGAAGGAAATTTCGAATTAATCCAGCTTCTGGAAAAGCAGGATAACAGGGTTCTGCTTTGTCGGCAGTCTGGAGACTGCATTGTAATAGGTCCAAGACTGAAGTCTTGAACCAGAAATCACTTCACTATGGTCCGAAAAGTCAAATTGAGCAAAAACTTGAAAAGATTAGATATACTAACTAACGGAAACAGTTACCAAGAAGAAATTGAAGAGAGCTACAACTACATGGAACCGAAGTAGAGATGGCCAGACAATTGCTTCTAATCTGTGCCCTCTGCGCAACTCTTCGTGCCTACTGTGGTTAAACAAGGATGTTGTCCAGCTTCCGGAGAAGGAGGATAACTTATCACCGTACAATTGTCCGAAAAGTCAAATTGACTCTTGGCTTTGAAACCAGTTTGGTTGGTGGCAATCGATGCATCCAATGGGTCTGAGTAGCGTCTTTCATCACCAGCAAACTCCCATTTTCCAATACCTGCGAAACTGTTTCTTTGGATACTTTATGCTTGAATGCAAACTTACGCCCGGCTCCAAAACTCACAGAGGCTATCGCTCCGTTTTTTTTCAGATCTACTTCACCATCGCTATGCCAAGCCATCCCCTCACTCCCATTATGATAAAGATTCAGGAGGCAGGAATTGAATGTTTCTCCTGTTTTCTTTTCTACCAATTCTTTTAGCTCTAACAATTCTTTGGTCCAAGGCAATGCTGTTTTGGTGTGATTGGAATAGGTGTATTCAAAAGGCTTCTCTGCATACCAAGCTACTTTTCGCTTGGTTTCTATGCGTTTTCCAAAAATAATAGCCACATCATTCCTCCATTGAATCTTATTCAACAAATAATCAAGGTAGCTCAATGCCTGTGTAGTAGGCATAATCTTGCCATAGTAGTTCACTATGCCGTCTTTGGGCAATAAGTTTATATTCTCGAAAGAATCCTGATTGAACAAATCCATCATCTTACTATTATCTCTCTGCATTCAGCTGGGCTGCTTCCCAACCTATAATTGCTGACTTTCGGGTGTTCCCCCACATGTAGCCACCGATTTTTCCACTAGACTGAATCACACGATGACAGGGAATCAAGAAAGCAACAGGATTACTACCGATGGCAGTTCCAATAGCACGGGAAGCTTTCGGTTTATCTATTTCCTCTGCAATGGCACCATAGGTTGTGAGATTTCCCTGCGGTATCTTTAGCAGTGCATCCCAGACTTTCAATTGGAAGGGGGTGCCGTGCAAATGCAGTTTAACCCGGTTGAGTTTGCTCCAATCGTGCTGAAAAACGAACAAGGCTTCCTGCTGAATTCCATCTACCAATTGATTGTAAACAGCATTTGGAAAGCGGGATTTCAAAGTCTCTTCCCCTTCCCCCTGATCTGAGAAAAAAGCTAAATGACAAATTCCTTTATTGGTGGAGGCCACAATGATTTCTCCAAAAGGACTTTCGGCAAAACTGTAATTTATGTGGAGATTTTCTCCGCCATTCTTGAATTCCCCCGGGGTCATTCCTTCTATTTTCACAAATAAATCATGAAGCCTTCCAGTACCGGATAGTCCCGTTTCCTGCGCGGCATCAAAGAGTGTGGCTTCTCTTCCCTGCAAAAGTTGTTTGGCATATTCCACACTCAGATACTGCATGAATTTCTTCGGACTCACTCCCGCCCATTCGCTAAACATGCGCTGGAAGTGAAATGGACTCAGGTGCACCTGCTCAGCAATTTCCTCCAGAGAAGGCTGGCTTTTGAAGTTGGCCTGAATGTAGGCAATCGCTTCGGCAATTCGATTATAATTGATTACTTGACTTTCGTTCATGTTTCTGAATGCTAGGTTACCCAAAAGTAGAGCCATTCATACGCTACAAAAACCCAAATCTTGCTGAATTTGGGAAATGCAACGTTATCGGCTGAGAAATTACATTTTCTCTTTTAAGGACTGCATCTTTTTCCGGAGGTAATCTTTCTCTAATTTATTTGAACAAAAGTCAATGGCTAGTTTTATTTTCTCAAGAGCATTGTCGAGATCTCCTGCTTTTTCATAATATTCTGAATAACAGCCATAAAATAAATACTTACGTTGACTTAGCGAATCAGGTGCAATTTTGTCTAGTTCTGCTTTCGCTTCCTTTAGTTTTCCCAGTTGCAAAAAAATGGTTGCCTTTGATAGCAAAACATGATCTGATGGCATCATCTGATACATGTCATCATAATACTTTAGTATGCGTTGCCAGTTAGTATTCTCAAATTGAACTGCCCGCACATGCTCAGAAGCAATAGCTGCCTCCAAATGATAGATAGAACGATCATCAAATTCCACCGACTTTAGCAACGAATCATTTCCCAGTACGATAAGTGGCAAATACCATTTTGAACGATCCTGATGTTTTAGGTCTATTATTTCAGAGTTGACCATTCTAGACTCCAAGCGAGATGCATGAAAGCACATGAGCGCAAAAAGCGCATATGCCTCCCCATTTCTAAACTTTTCTTTCTGAAGTAAAAGCTTACAGAGCCGAATCGCTTCTCCGCAAAGATCCTTGGAAATCAATTCATCAGTTTTAGTAGAGTGAAATCCTTCATTAAAAATCAGGTAAATAATATGGAGAACCCGGGAGATCCGAACCGGAATTTGATTGGGGGCAGGATATGAAAACGTAATTTCTAACGTCTGAATTTTCTTCCGGGCACGCACCAAGCGCTTTTTAATAGTCTCTTCTTTTAGAAGAAGTGCTGCGGCAATCTCTTTCATAGAAAAGCCCGAGATGGCTTTTAGTGCAAAAGCAATCTGCTCTTCCTGCGAAAAACTTGGATGACAAGCCACGAAAATCATTCGCAACTGGCTATCTTCCACTTCATGATCCAAAAAATAATCGTTGATCTCTTCGTCAATAGACACCTCATTAACACTTTCATGCCTTCCCTTTGCGGCATTCAGCTGCCGTAAAAGATCTATAGTCCGGTGCTTCGCTGCCTGAGTAAGCCATGCTTCAGGAGTGTCAGGCAACTCATTTCTCCATCGTAATGCAGCCCTCAAAAAAGTATCCTGAACGGCATCCTCTATCAGTTCAAGATTATCCAGGCCGAAGATTTTAGATAAAATAGCAACCATCTTTCCATACTGATGTCTGAAAAGATGGTCAACCAATTTATTTTCGCTGCTGTTACTCAAATTTCATCACTTCTCGGATTTCTACTGTACCTCCCAAATCATAATCCGGAAAATCCTGCGCTATAATGATTACCTTCTCATAGCTTTCTGCCGCTACGGTATAGTAACCTCCAATAATCTCCTTGCTTTCGGTAAAAGGCCCATCTGTCACAATACGATCTGGCCCCGAGATACTTTTCCCGGTAGCGTGTAATGCTTCACCACCTCGCAAGATGCCTTGGTTTTTCATTTTTTCACCCCAGGCAAACCATTTTCCCATTCGCTCTTGAAGCTGCTCTGGAGATAATCCCAACTCCTCATAATCAGCCCCGATAAAAATCATCATAAAATCTTTCATAGTTTCTATTTTTAAGTGTGTCATGTTTTAATAAAAAATTTTTCAAAATCCTCTTTCCATTGAACAAAAAGAAGCGAAAGCAATTCTATTATTTCGATGAATGAAAAGCAACTTTATTTCCTTCCGAATCGATAAACTGCCCCATAAATCCATGTTCGCCAAGGGAAGTTTTTGGGATAATAATCTTCCCGCCTGCCGTTTCTACCCGTGATAGCGGAATACTGAGGTCATCTCCTCCATTCAAATAAACCAAAGATCCGGTTGCTGATGGCTCGAAACCCGGTCCGAAAGCAATTGCGCCTCCTACTCCATTTTCCCAATCGGCGGGAAAGAACGCCATAGTCATGCCCATCTCTTCCATAGACATGGTTTCCATCTTGGCATTGAGCACTGTTTCATAAAACAATTTAGCTCTTTCGAGATTTTTCGCCGGAATCTCAAACCAGTTGATCGCATTTTTCATGATACTGTTTTTTTTGGTTAGTATATGACTCTATGACGAAGCTGATTTTCAAAACGGGGACAAGTTTCCTGAAATTTTCATTTATAGGATTCTCATGCTACAATCTAGGAAGCATATCTGAAAATAAATTAGGATGAGCACCCAAAAAATGAGAAAGCAATCTCTCTTGGCTAGATTGTATGGACGACACCCTTAATCTCGATTTCATAAATTGTCGAAAAGAAAGCCTGAACTCCATTAAAATGCAACTAGCCAATCGCTTATACACTTTTTAAACTTGGATTAAGCTTATGGAAATAGACATATGAAACCATCAAAATCCCCAAAATAATCAAAGGAAAGATGGTCTGAAAACCAAAACCATCAATAGCATAGTGACTGATGCAGGCAAAAATAAAATCGAATGTAAATCCTGCATATGCCCATTCTTTAAGACGCTTGGGGAATTTTGGAATCATTAGAATAAGTGTGCCGCACACCTTGAAAACGACCAGGGCATTTCCAAAGTACTCAGGATATCCCAGATGGCGAATACCTTCTTTGGCTAGTTCCGTTTGAGAAGTAAGGGCCGGCATCACTCCTTCGAAAAGGAAAATAATGGTGGTGGCGGTCCAGAAAATGATTTTGTCTCTTTTTGTAGCATCCATTTTTTTAAGTAGTAAATGATATTCAAATTTCATAAAACTTAAGCTTACCCATGGGGTATAAAAATGACAAAGTCGGGGCGCATTGCGAAAAACAGACGATGCATGGCATCCAGCTTCTGGAGAAGCAAGATAACCTTGTCAGAAAAAACTCACCAAAATGGACTTCCCAGTAGATAGTCGACTCCAATCAGTGACCTCTGCGACATTCTCCGTGACCACCATGGTTAAATAGAAAGGGCTTTTACGGTGTCTTGCCTTTGGCAAGGAGCTCCATCAGTGCACAGTATCAAATTGTGCCAGCGGCACAGCCCACAACAACCCCGAATACAGCAAAGCGAAATTCGGGGTACCATCACCAATTTGAAAAACCGGAGTGCCAACGGCACGATCGGTAACCTCGGATTGCGACCTCAGCGAATACCGCCGTGTCCACCGTGGTTAAAAATATTCCTCAAAAAAAGCCGTTCACAAATTCTGTCCCAGGAAAAGGCAGGCGCGAACGGCCGAAATAACTTCAATCAAAATCCCTAAATCTTCTCCAACGCATTGGCCAGATCTTCCTTCAGATCTTCTACGTCCTCCACTCCTACACTCAGTCTGATCAGAGAATCTACCAAACCTACTTTCTCCCGCTCTTCCTTCGGGATGCTGGCATGAGTCATGGAAGCCGGATGACCACAAAGTGACTCTACTCCTCCCAGAGACTCGGCAAGCGCAAACAGGTGAAAATTCTCCATCACTTTTCTCGCATCAGATTCTTTATTACCGATTAAAGTAAATGAAATCATTCCTCCGAAATCACGCATCTGCTTTTTGGCAATGTCATGATTAGGATGATCTTCGAAGCCCGGCCAATAGACTTTGGCTACTTTCGGATGATCCTTTAGGAAAGCGGCGATAATTCTTCCATTCTGAGAATGACGCTCCATGCGCAGATGCAGCGTTTTGATTCCTCTCAAAACCAAGAAGCAATCCTGAGGACCCGGAGTTGCGCCGGAAGCGTTCTGGATAAACACCAGTTTTTCTGCCAATTCATCATCATTTACCACCAAGGCTCCCATCACCACATCGGAATGACCGCCCAGGTATTTGGTCACCGAGTGCATTACGATGTCAGCACCAAGATCAAGCGGATTCTGTAAGTAAGGAGATGCAAAGGTATTGTCCACGGCAAGAACTATCTTGTTGCCGGTACTCAGCTTTGCCACGGCGGCGATATCGATGATGTTCATCATCGGATTGGTAGGTGTTTCCACCCAGATCATTTTGGTTTTGTCGGTAATATGCTCTGCTAAGCCTGCAGCATCGGACATGGGTACAAACTTGAATTTGATCCCATATCGTTCGTACACTTTGGTAAACAGACGATAGGTACCTCCATACAGGTCATTGGTGCTGATGATTTCGTCACCGGGGTTGAACAATTTGATCACAGCATCGATGGCCCCAAGTCCTGAGGAAAAGCAAATGCCATGTTTGCCGTTTTCCAATGCCGCCAGATTATCCTGCAAAGCAGTACGGGTAGGATTGTGGGTACGGGAATACTCATAGCCTTTGTGATCGCCGGGAGACTTCTGTACGTAAGTGGACGTCTGGTAAATCGGGGTCATAATCGCACCGGTGGCAGGATCGGGTACTATGCCGGCATGTATGGCTTTTGTTCCAAATTTCATTTGTAATTGGTTTAGCTTGTTTTGGCTTTATGAAAAAGAAAACCTTTTGAGATTTTCAGAGTGATTTTAGACTATGCATGTTAAACTTGCAGACTTTCCCAGTGGATCACTCGATGATAGATCAAATATGACAAAAAAGGGCAGGATATTCAAAACTATCCGTCGGTACTTCGGCACTCATCCTGCCGGAATTTTTGCATGGCTATGGGTTACGGCTATGCCTTTTATAGGAAGCATAATTTTCGCGGCAAATTACAATTTACTCGAAGCATACAGACTCCACACTGCATTGGATTACTTTGCCTATACTGTTACCGGTGCATTGCTGATGGGTTTGGCACTTCTTCCTACCACGCTGATTGCCTTGGCTTCAGGTTTTTATTTCGGATGGACTTCTCTGCCATTTTTGATTTTGGGCTATTCGCTGGCTTCTGTGCTAGGGTATGCACTGGGGAAAGTCACGAATATGGGCTTCACCGAATTACTGTTTAAGAAAAACCCGAAATTTCACAAAGCAATCGAATCCCGAAAAGAAAAGGAAGGTTCATTGGTTTTTTTCGTGAGAATCTCTCCTGTAGTTCCCTTTGCCGTATCCAACTTCCTGTTTGCCAATTTGAATATCAAGCTATGGAAGGTATTGATCTATGGAATCCCCGGGATGCTTACCCGTACAGTCATCGCTTTTGCCGCGGGAGTGGCAGCCAGTTCTTATATGGAAGCCAAGCAGTCCATGAATACTCCGCTGCAATGGGGAGTCGGAGCTGCTTTATTGATTATTGGAATTGGAGGGATTTATAATTATGTGAGGAAAAAACGCTGAATTACTACGTAGCCGATCAGAAATAATCGCAGTTGGATATTCCCATCCTTTCCAAATCAATCATCAGGAATAATTTTCGATTACCCTCTTATATTTTATCCTGTTGTATTGCTGTAAAAGGTTCGAGGAATAATTGAATAAAATATAACACAAGGTGCTAAAGTCGTGAAACACAGAAGTGCAATCAGAACTAGATTCAGCCTATACTTTAATCTATGTAATTCTTTCTCACCTGTCTGTATCATATTTTATATTAGTATTGACATAGTTGGCAGTGATGCTTTTCAGGCTATTAAACAAGGCGTTGTACTTCTCTAAAATGTATGTCCTTCATTATTTATCTTTCATTCTATTTTCCATAATTCTTTTTGCATTTTCTGCAAATTGATGGAGCTTTCGTTCTAGCAATTCCTTTGGCAACTGCTGGCTTATGTATTCTGCCACTTTTATATTGGCTTTATTGAGTTGCAATAATTCTACTTGCTCTTGATTTCCTTCAGCACAAAGGATTAAACCAATAGGCAATTCTTCATCCCGTTCCATTTCGTGTTTTTCCAACCAGCGTAAGTAGAGTTCCATTTGTCCTTTGTATCCGGCTTTGAATTTTCCAATTTTCAATTCAATAGCAATTAGGCGCTTTAATTTCCGGTGATAAAAGAGCAGGTCGAGGTAGTGATCAATATGGTCAATAGTCATTCTTTTTTGTCTGGCCACGAAAGTGAATCCAATGCCTAATTCAAGGATGAAATTTTCCAGACCCCGTATAATGGCGGTTTCCAAATCAGTTTCTGAGAAGGTGTCTTTGAGATTCAGGAAATCCAACACATAATGGTCTCGAAACACAAGGTCAGGGCTTACTTTGTCTTCTGCTTTTATGCTATCAATTTCTTTTCTGGCAAGTTCTGCAGGTTTTTTACTGATGGCAGTTCTCTCAAAAAGCATGGAATCAACTTTTTCTTGCAACTGTCGGGTGCTCCATTTCTCTATCTATACGGCACATTTGGACGTAGAAATTTATTTTGAGCTCGCTATCCTGATACATCAGGATTTTAAAATGTGACCAGGACAATTGTCTCCACAGTGCGGAGACAATTGCTTCATTCGGAAAAGTCTCTGCAAAGTGGAGACAATGTTGCAACTGTTTTGTACTCCATCCCTTACCATATTCCCGGGTGAGCTGTTGGGAGAGCTTTTTAATTACTTCTTCACCATAGACTGCTCTTTTGTTCTCAAGCACTTCTTCCATAATTACTTTTCCGACATTCCAATAAGTGGCCGTAATGGTTGCATTAATGGTTTGCGAAATATGGGCACGACTCACTTCAACGATTGCCTTGATGCGATCAATAAGGTGATTAAGGGGAATTTCGCTTAGTTCTGACATTATATTATTAACTAAACTGCTCTTTCGTGGAATCCGTTATTATATTCTTTTACCACTAAGTTGTTGATTTATTGGTATGATTCCGAATTTAAATGCATCCTGATTTTAGTTTGAAAGGTTACAGACATTGCGTATCAATTTGGTTAGTCAAAACCAATTCTTCTTTTGATATTGTTTTCCAGTGCTGTTTTGATCAGGTGGCGACTGGCTAAAATGTGCAGTTACCAACTACAGAAATGGATAATTACCTACAAAGGCCCCCATCTCCAAAGTTTGCGGTAGGTGAACCCCAAATAGTTTTTATTATATCGTCTTTTGTTAATGGCACTTTACTTGTGCCGCCGTGCGTGTCCTCACGACTGGCTAAAGCTCTTTGTACCAGCAGTCTGGAGACTGCATTACAAAAGGCACAAGCCTGCCAGCTTCAGGTAGATCCGGAGACTTACTCCCAATGGTCAAACTATTAGATCAATCAAATTGCCTATCAATAAAACTGCAATCGTAAATGTAATCAAGCCTAATATGTAGGAAAAAAGTGCTTTGAAGTAGTTGGATACTCTCTTTTTATCGAAAAATTGCCCAATTGCCCAGCAACTGTAAACTATAAAAAGCACCCCTCCATAATCTAAAACCTTAAGGCTAGTCAACCCTTGAATTGTTCCAAACGCAGCCAGAATAATCATCCCTATTCCCATGACAAAGCATAGAAGAATCAGTATTTCATAGAAGTTATAGCCATATTTTTTAAAAAGTAACTTAGTCCAAAAGGCTATAAACACCCCCATTATCAAATTCCCATAGCCATAGTTATTTTGTAACCATTTAAAAATGACAGTTGTTGTGGTATAATTGGAATCATCATATTTGATATATCCATCTTCAAAGTGGAAGAATCCTCTTAAAACCGAATAAATCAATGAACTGACTATGATAAAAATCACCGGTTTTACCAGTCTACTTCTATCTTCAGCTATAAACCTTCTCACAGCTGCCCCGGGTCTGATCAGTAACTCCTTAATCGTATATAATATCCCTTTATCAAAGTTTAGAACACTAGTGACCTCCTTGGCTATATACCTCCCATCAATCCGTTGCAATTCTTTGGCATTGCCACAGCTTACGCAATAATTGCCAGTGATTTCCAGCTCACACTTTTTACAATATTCTAAAGGATTCTGATTGTTCATTTGGCCAAATCGCGTAGTATATTTTTAATCGAAGATAAAGGGCTTTGCATTGTTTATTCTAAATTTCTCCCCTTTAAATGTTTCTGCAGCTCTGAATTTTTGATCTTGTTCTTTGCTGCAATCGGCAAATAGACCAAAGGAAGAAAAGTCAACAACCCAAAGCCATTTTTAACGGTGCTATAAATTGCAATCCCAATCAGTACACCGATGATGACGGCATCGTAAATCTTTGAGGATTTACTCTTTTTTGCTTCTTCCAGCAATTCTTGGTCTGTCAATGCTGCTAATTTTTCTTGGTTCATATTCTTGAGTTGGTGGTTTGGTTGGATTAAAATTGAATTATAAATTAAAAAAATCAACAACAGCCTCCTCCATCGTAATGAAAGGTAGATTTAGAAATATAAATATCATCCCTACCCAACTCTTTAAACTGCCTTGCGGTTTTATCGCAAATAGCCAAGGGTTGATTTTTCATTAAAACATGTCCTTTTTTGTCATCAAAATATTCTTCATCTCCGTAATAAATTGCCGCTTTTCCAGTAAATACACAAGCACCGTCTGGCAGAACCGGGTCTTTAATAGCTGCCACTTCAATACTTTCAATATATATTAATTCATCTGTGGGGTAATTTTTAGTGTCAAGTATTCTATAGGGTTTGCGCGCTCTAATTTCAATGGTACCAAAGCCAGCATCGGTTAAGGCTTTTATATAGTCATTTATTGGAAGGCTTCCGCTTAAGCAAAGCGCACGTAGGCGTTCATCATTTCTTAGAGTTTCATTCATAGGTTGCTCACAAGTTGGGTCACTCATCACCAACCTTCCTTGTGGCTTTAACACACGGTACATCTCATCTAATGCCCGTTTGAGATCAGCTTCTTTGAAGATATTAAACAGGCAGTTTTGCGCAGCCACATCAATAGAATTATCGGCTACCGGTAAGTTTAATGCATCTCCCTTCTTGAGTTCAACGAATTCACTATTAAACCAGGGGTTCACTTCTTCGGCTTCCACAAGATTTCTACGGGATGCTTCCAGCATTTCGTCTACCACATCTACACCAATCACTCCTCCTTTCTGACGGGAGAAATAAGAAAATTGTAATAATTCCATTCCACCACCCACACCGACATATAGAATTTTTGGGTTGTTAGTTAAATCACGGGCATTTACAGTACTCCCGCAACCATAATTCATTTGTTGCATTATTTTCGGAATCTTTAAGCCTGGTAATTCCCAAATTGGATTGGTGGTACAGCAAAGCCCAATAGTTGGTGTTAAGGCTGCGTCTTTATATAAGTCGTGGGTTGCTTCTAAGTAGCTCATAAATTTTTTGTTAATTAGTAAAATAAAGTAATCGTATTATACACTACTTTATTCTATCATTTCTTGAATGTTTACGGTTGCACAAAACGGGATTCAGACTGCCTCTGGCAGACAAATTTGGAGACGGCAAGCCTGAATTCCATCAGGGAGGTTCGGAGATGTGTCCTTCCATCCTACTCCTAACTTCTTAAAGATACTGAATTTTCGTATTTCCCGGTATTGCATGCCTGTCTGCCGACAAAGGCAGGCTTTATCCAAGGTGAAGTTGGCGGTAGTCAATATTCATATCTATAAATATAGTTTCCATAACACACATCAAATCCTGGGTCAATTCCAAAATAGTAAGTTCTTTTCTCAATCAGTTTTTTATCATTGTAATCGTTCTCTTCTATGATATTTTCCCTATCTCGGATTTGAATCAATCTGTTTTGTGAATCATAAGTATAGGTTTTCAAGTACATTAATCCTCCCACATTAGTTTCCTTTTTTTCTTCGATCAATAAATCGCCGGAATATGTATAATATGTAAAATGATGTTTCTCCCCACTTTTGGTATAATTAATCTTAGTTACGACTTTTCCATTCTTATATTCATAAGTATTGAAGCCTCCCCAACTTTCCCATTCTTTGACTAATTGGTTATTTTGATACTCTCTCGGAGCGTCACTTTCACTTTCATTAGATATTTGTCCATCAGCATTATAGTCCGTAAATTTGTATTTTATATTTATCAATTGGTTTAGCTCATTATAAATGTAACTCTTTTCTACCACTTGTAAATTTGTGACATAAGTCTCAAAAATCAACTGGTTATCAGAATTATAATCAAACGTTGTCTTATCTATAATTTCTCCATTATTGAATATAGTTTCTGCAATTAGATTGTTATTAGAATACTCATATGACACTTTTCTTAATGTATCGGCTGGGGCTCTTTGACAAAACACAATCATAGCAGATGGATCATCAAGTATAGCTGTTTTTAACAAATCTTCATCTTTGTAACAGCCATTCATTAAAAGCAGAATCGTCAATAGATAAACTAATTTTTTCATATGATTTAGGTCTTATACAAATTCAATCATCAAGATGTAATTTCTTTATCAATGCTTGATGACAGTTTTAATTATCGTCAACGTGTTCGTGTATGGAAAGTTGCGTGTGTATGAGCGAGGATTTTCCTTCGGAAAACCCCTAGTTGTTAGCTGACGTTTTTATAATTTTCGTTTGCCTTTCAAATAATGAAAGATAAAATATTACCAATCCTTGGTCGTCTATTTCAATGTCTGCTTGAAAGTCATTCGGTATGTTTTCGTATCTAAAATTTGTTTCTTCGTTCTTTCGATAGTTTTGCCTTACTGGCTTTACATAATCTTATAATATGTCTATATAAATTACATTGATTTCTTTTTCTTCTCCAATATTTAGTTGTAGACTATTTATCGGCAGTGTGTTGGTAAACGGTGAAAGGGAAATATCAATAAAATCAAAGCCCCGAGCCTGGGTGAGTTTGTAACTTCGCCCAAATTTCAAGATCAATTTCAAATTGAATGGGATAGAAAGGTGTAATTACAAATTACACCTAGCGGCCTCAACGCTTAGACTACGCTCAGTGGGGGAGGAATACTTCATAAATTTCTCTCAACTCTGTAGAGACTTTTGAGTCCACACATTGTACACTTATCACCTGACTCTAAATCAGGAAATTAATTCCTTCAACTTCTCTTTTGTTGGTAAAACTGTTTGATATTTACTAGCAAAAATCTGCTCATTATTTTCGGGTAAAGTATATTGTACAATAGATTCATTCTTATTCTGACATAGAATTAACCCAATAGTCTTGTTTTCATCATCTATACGCATAAGCTTTAGGTAATGAGACCAGCTTAAGTTGAATTCGTCAGAAACCATCTGACCTTTTGAATATGTCAGATAAAATGTCCGCATTTGCTTTAGGTTTGTAGCAGAAAACCCTTTCCCAAATTCTCGTGATAGCTTATCAGAAAGCTCAATGATCAAATTGCGCCCATACTTTGCTTTTTCTTCACCTTCCTGCTCTTGATTGACAATCAACTTACCAATTTCAAAATAGGTAACAACCATTGTGTGATTAACTGATTTAACCACAGCCTGTCTAGCTGCTTTAAGTAAGTCTGCAATTCTGTCATAGAAACTATCTGTATTTTTTATCAATTCATTCATAATATTCAAAGTATGCACTGCGCCTACATCTCTTGGCGTGGAGCTTTTAGAAGTTCCATCAATTCAAAATAAACGCTTTCGATTAACCACGAATTACTAATTCTAATAAATAAAAATGTACTTACAAATTACCTCTAGCTCAACGTCTTGACTACGATTCAAAGACTGGCGGATTATGCTTGTTCTAGATCTGGGCCGCCGTTCGTGTCGCCACGAACGGCCAAAGCTAATATTCCATTGTATCGGTTTTTTTTTGCTGACCTTACGTTAATCCGCTTATCGAAAATGGCGATAAAGCACTAAACTGTCAATCAATCTGCTTTCGATATTTTTTCATTATCTCATTATACATCTTCCAGATTGCTTCTCTCCTGCGTCATTCGCAATGACGAAACCTACCTCAGCAAATACATCTTCCCATAGCCCTTCTTGAAAGCCTTATCTCCCGCTGTCGGTCTATGCTCCATAAACTGCCCATTTTTCCGCACCATCACCCGATAAATATACACACCGTTTGCCAGCTGATCTCCAAATTCATCCTTGCCGTCCCAAGCATATTCGGTCAGGTTATTGCCAATGCGGATCGGCCCCAGCTCATTCTGCAAGATCTCACGAACCACTTTTCCGGTCACGGTCATAATCTGAATCTTGATCTCATCGGGCACTTCCATTCCCGTCACCGTAAAGACAAACCGAACAGAAGTACTGAATGGATTGGGATAGGGATAGAAATTGGTGATCTGGGATTCATTGATCACTTCAAACGTAATCTCATAGGGTTCGGAAGAATCTTCATTTGCTATGCGAAGGGTGTAAATCCCATCTTCCAATGGTCCTGGAATCAGCGAAACCTTGAAATCCTCTTCTTCCGAAGCCGGTGTCCAAGTCAGGTTTGGATTGGAGAAACTCACCCGCTTGAGGTCGCAGGCCTCACAGTTTTGCTTGAGATATAGATCCAACCCAACTGTATCTTTTTTGTAAATTAAGGTTTGCTCATTTTTCAAAAGAGCGGTAATCTGCACATTCGGGGAGACAATATCCCCGTCCATAATGTAAATCCCATCAAAATTCACATCGAGCAGTGCGGTAGAATTATCTCCCTCCACAATGAAGTATGAGCCCATATCCACCTGGTTATTTCGGAACGTCTGCTCACGCTGAATTCTGGGATTGGCAAAAATCTCCAACCTATTCTCCCCTGCTTTCCCGATGGAATTGAATTCTATCGTAAAGTCAAATGCCTCACCTGCTTTCAATGCAGGGAATTTCTTGGAAAACTCTTCCACTTTCTTGCTCGTCAGATTGGTCATTTTCCAATCCACCTGTATTGAATCCGAAAAGTTGTATTTCGAAATATTCTTGAACTGCAAATCCAAGAGTCCCGGCTCCCCTTCTCTGAGATTGACCTGATCTTTGGCAGATTTCAAGAGTAAAACTCCCTCAGGTACCCCAATATAATTCACCTGCCACTTGTCCAGCTGAGCCGGTGCCGTGGACTCAGGATCATCCATGCTGTAGCGCAGTTTCAGGTAAGGATAGGTCTCTGTACTGATAAATGAGAGATCCATTTGCTGATCAAAGGTATTCCCGATCAGCAGCTCTTCTTCACCATTTCCCTTCACACCGATGATATCAAAATAAGTCCTCTCTTCCTCATTGATCCAGCTTCTGGAGTTGACGTTCTGAAAAAATCGCTCCCAAGAAGATGCCGGCCCTACTCTTGGTGTCAGAATCATTCCGGAAGTCAGGTAGCCTGCAAGTCCGGTATCAAATGAAAGGGTCTGTTGGGATGAAGGCACTTCCATATTCTTGTCCCCCACGATTTCTATCGCCTCTCCGGGACGCATGCCTTTTCGGCCATACAAGATGTAGGGGTCACCTGTTTTCAAAGCTCTAAGCGTGGCTTCACTTGCTCCGAATTCTTTTAGTTTCTCAATAGCGACATCAGGCCAGGCTTCAAAGGTGACATTGCCCACGGAAAAAATCACCACATAATCCCCCGATTTCACATTGTTTACATAATCCACCAACATAGTCTGTCCGGGTGAGGTGATCCAGGAATTCTGAATACTCTGTATCATCTGTGGAACCCGACCACAAGTCCGGGAATCCAAAATATCAAAACCGGGTACGGGAATCGCCAAATAAGGCATCAGGCTCTTTTGCTCAAAAGCAACCAAACCCAAGGAACCATTTGGACACAATCGACTATTGGCATTGTTTACATTATCTATGATCTGGGGAATCTGATTCAAATAGAACTGTGTGTTGCGAAAAGAAAGACTGTCTACTCCCGCACCTACCGTGAACACGTCGATATTTGCTTGCTGATCCACATATTTCCAGCTTCTGTCCGATTCCCTGAACTCTAAATTCATCAATTGGTTCTCATCTAGCTGATAGGTACTGCGCTGTGTCCAGCCTTCAGCACCCGAAGGAATGTAGGAAAAGCTGGAGTTCGTCCAAGCATCAGATTCACCGGGTTTGGCTTCCTGAAATTTTGATCTCCAATAGAACGTAGTGCTATCCGGGAAAACAGTTAGCGGCAAAGGCATCTCTGCCAAACCGCGGGTGGTGACACGAACTTCCTTACGATAGGCTGAATTGAAACTTGACGCAGTGTCGAGCTGGATAATGACAGTGCGGTCTTCAGTGGTTTTCCCGGGAATCTGGGTGATCAGCTTTGTCTCCGTTCCATTGACTATACCATACTCCAACGGATAGAGATTCAATGTTCCGCTAAGAGGAATAAACTTCGTATAAGAGACAGAATTATTAGCAAAAGTCATTTCTCCGACTTCCATTTTAGCATTGATTTCTATGGTAAATGTATTTTCGCCGGCAGCATTCCGTCCGGTATTCGGAATGGTAAAAAACAAAGAATCTATTCTGGCTATATAAGGAATTTTAATTGGAGGAAATGCTTCAGCCGACCCATCAGGCAATTTTCTAGTGACTTTATATGCTATGGAATCGGTATCCACTCTTCCTATATTCCTCAGCACAAAGCTCAATTTCAAGCTATCCGAAAGTACCGACAAAGGTAGTTCATCAAAGCTGTCTACCGACACCTCATCCAACTTGATGGCATAGTCAGCTTTGTCAGCCGGAAAAATCCGAAGTCCGGGATCACCGTAGTTGATCATCTGCTCCATATGGGAGTAAGACAGCGGAGTAATTCCGTAATTCTCTATGTAATCTTCCTCTGCTTTCTGCTTCACCTCACCCAGCGTGCGATAGATCAATGTACTGTCCCCAAAAGCATTTTTGTAAAACATATCAGAATAGCGTCGCAGATAGACATCCACACCGATAGCCGAATTTGCCATTACTGAAGCAGCACCTTTATCAGGGGTGATCACCCAGTCCTCGCCCTGGGTATAGCTGTTGCCAAAGGCACTCCCATAGTCGCACCCATTAAATAACATCACGGGATACTTCCCTTTATTCTGATAATTCAACGTAGGATCAGAGGCAAAACCGATTTCTATATCAATGACCGTCGGCGCTCCATGCCCAAAGAAAGTGAGCATAGACCTCCCTTCATTCAAATCCCCCGTGATATCTATGACTTCCACAGTGGAATTTGATCGCTTTCTATACGTAGTCACTTTTCCTCCCAAATAAAGCCCTTCTGCAGTGGTCTTAAAACCATTCAAAAAATTATAGTATCTATCCAGTTCAAATTCCGACACGCCACCGCTAAGATGGATCAATTCTTTCTGCCAGGAATCAGAAATCCCGACGGCATCCTTTTCAATAGCCTTACTTAGATAATTTGCCAAATGTTGGGCATTTCTTGCCGGAATTCTACCTACAGCTAGTGCCGGAGTCAATGGTTTGAAAGGATCAAGACCAATAGTATAACTATTGTCAGAAAAGGGAAATCCACCTGCTGGAATCAAATCCCTAAAGCCAAATGCTGAAGGATTATTTCTGTAGAAATAAGTCACCCCACCGGCACGGGCGGTAGAATACATCGCCAGTGATCTACCCGCAAAAAGCATGTGTGTGGGCTTATGAGCAGGATAATACGCTCTCAAAAACTCATAAATAGCTAAAGGAGAATATTCTCCATAAGCAAACTGATTGTATAAATCCTCCACCTTCACCGTCAAGGTATCGAACCCACCCCCTGCCGGTGAAGCCCTATGCTGGGCATAGGCTTTCAGGGGATTGTCAAATTGGTTGGTAGGCTGCTCCAGCACATGATGGCCTACCAAGATATAACTGGCAGGCTGAGCAAGGTAGTTTCTGAATCTTACCGGTTCCAAGGCTGATACCCAAGTGACGGTTTCCTCATTTTGAACCCATATCTTACTGGAATCATTGGGCACTGCGGCCCTAAACGAAAGTGCCTCACCGCTTTCCGTCAATTGTACTTTCGTGGGGTTATCCCAATCAGAAATTTCCAATGCGGAATAGGTACCTGAAAGCTGGGAAAGCTGAATCCGCCCAATTCCGGCAGGAGAAATAAAAAGCTCTGAAGCAAAATCACCTGAGCGCACATTGTTTTGAAAGGTGATTTTGGCAAAAGCCACCGACACATTATCCACTGACTCTGATCCGGCTGACTCGAAGGAAAGAACAATGCTTCCGTCAGGATTGAAATCAGACATTGCCAGATTCAGGGACTGTTGGGGATATTCATATCCTGAAAAATTTATCGTCCCTAAAAGCCGCTTGGTGGTTGAGGTCGGTCCGGCATATATCCTCGTAGCATGTGCGCTTGCGGATCTGCCTACCAAGCCAAACTCTAATTTTGCCGTACCGCCGGCCGCTACTGCACCTAATTGATCCATCGTAAGCTGTCGGGTATTTCCCTTAGTGATTACGGTCGACATCCAGCCCTGCCCCTGATCAAACTTGGACAGCCTAAAATCAAAGGCATATCCTACCCCAAGCGAATATTGCTCACCCAGTGCCAGTAATCTCTCCGAAGAATATCCGGTTGCCAGTGGCAAAGCTGCCTCAGGTGCAGCCAGTAGATTCATTCGCCTTCCGCTCTGACCCGTAGTCACGGTTAGGAAAAAAGCCGTGGTGTCGGAAGTAGTATTAAAGTACGGATTTGGAATCGCGTCAAAATCGTAATAGAGTAATTTATCCAATGTCCCATCATTTCTCTTTCCAAAGAATTCGATGTAATCTTCTCCATCAAATTTTCCGTCATTTTCTCCTTCAATATGGATAGCGACCTCTTTCCCCCGGTGATAAAGTCGAATATCTCTAGGATCCAACCCATTCAGATTGATACCGGAACCGCTCAATGCAACTGCTGAAACCCGGTGAATTCCATCCGATGCTGTGGGGATTTTATAATAGGTCTGGCCGTAGGTGTACCACACCGGCTGCTGTGCTTGAATGCTTGCAGTAAGGCTAAAAAATGTCAGTAAAACGAAGAGTAGTCTTTTTATCATCTGTCTGCCCAGCCTTTAAATTTCCTAAACTCAGGATCCAATTTCTCCAAACTAACTTTCACACTAAACACATGCGAGTAAGGAGTTTCTGATACATTTCCTATATCCGAAAGTGCGTAATCAATTTGAAACCGATCACTCAAGAAAACCCCGATCCCCATACTTGGCTGCACATTCAGGCTTTCACTTCCCTGAAAATCCTTAATGTACTGGAAGTTTCCGATACCGGCGCGTAGAAATGCCATATTCTGAAATCCCGCTTCCACTCCAAAACGCGGATCAACACTGAGCAATGAAGTACTTATCACCGTATTTCTTTGCCCGTCAAAGGTCATATCCAGATCCATTGAAGTCAGCAAACTAAACTGCTTTCCAAGTGGCCATCTATAAGTCACACTGGATATAGCGCGCGGTAAGGTCAGTTC
Source organism: Algoriphagus sp. Y33 (assembly GCF_014838715.1). NCBI lineage: Bacteria > Pseudomonadati > Bacteroidota > Cytophagia > Cytophagales > Cyclobacteriaceae > Algoriphagus > Algoriphagus sp. Y33. The sequence goes on from NZ_CP061947.1 coordinate 2,905,307, forward strand.
TAGAGAATTTACAGGAATTTCATTATCCGTCTGGGCATATATCTCCCTGACCAACTCCGCATCATGTGACCAGGCATTGAACGTAGTGGTAATATCACGCACCATCAGTCCCAGGGTCAGCCTGTCCTTTATGTAAATCCCCCCCACATCCAATCCAAAGCCCCAAGCCTGTGCAAATTTGCCTACATTCCTGTGGATGACCTTCGCATTCATGCCCACTTTGAATTTGTCCGACAGTGCTCTGGCATAGCTGAGAAGCATGGCATAATCGGCAGCGTTGAAAAACTGGATGTTGTTGTAATTCAATGCACCATTGGCATCGTAAAGAAATCGTGTATCGGGAATATCATCTACGCCAAACCGGATCAGGGACACAGCGACCTGACTTTGGTCTTTGACCGGTGAGGAAAACCCCAAGTAATCGTACTGAGCCACTCCTGCAAAATACTCCGAATGCATCAGGCTGAACTCATAGGTATGCTGAATTCCAATAAGCGCAGCGGGATTCCAATAAGCAGCCGTTACATCCCGGACCGCTGACACTTGAGCTCCACCCATTCCCAAAGCCCTTGCCCCCACCCCTATGCTTAGAAATTCATTGGAATATTTGGGAGCCAAATCCTGGGCAAGCAGCTTAGCATGACCTGTCCATATTGACAGCACTATTACACAGAAAAAAAAATGAACCCGTATGCTATATTTCACAATCCAAAATAACCTATTTTCTCTATCCTATTTTAATTCAAGCCAGAATTCCTCTTAAACTATTAACCCCCTGTCCGAACCCGTACATAAATATGTTCAAAAATTTAACATTTAATTAAAAATGGAAACGCACTTTGTTTCCCTTACATTTTTTTCCCTTTGTGATCAAAAAATACAAATCATCGAATCAAGCCAATCAGTAGGTCTTTTGCCTGCATATTATTATACCTACTACCTGCTTATGGCAAGGAATTAGGTTATACAAGGTAGCTTGGAAAAGATTGGTATAATTTTTCTCTACAAAGAAGAGACGGGAATAGGAATTCTCTCAACTATTGACACATAATCACCTAACAAATGAATGTCGCCAACACACAGATTCAAATGCGCAAAGGACTCTTGGAGTTTTGCGTGTTGCATATTATCTCCAGAGGCGAGGTTTATACTTCAGACCTGATCGAAGAGCTTACCCAAGCTCAAATGATCGTAGTGGAAGGCACGCTCTACCCACTTCTCAATAGACTGAAGTCTGCCTCATTGGTGGAATATCGCTGGGTAGAATCCGAATCCGGCCCACCGAGGAAATACTACTCCATCACGGAAGAGGGAAAAGCCTTTCTGGACACGCTTTCCCGCACTTGGGACTCGCTAGTCAATTCCACCCTTCTCATCACCTCAAAGAATTGATCATGAAATCGAGCATATTGCAGGCAACACACGGAGGAATGATTATCCGTTATGCGAGATTCCATGTGGTCTATGAAAAAAAATGTTAAACACATGAAAAAGACGATAAGTATAAATATCAGTGGCATTCTATTCCACATCGAAGAAGACGGTTACGACGTGCTCCGCAAATATCTGGATGCGATCAATCACCACTTTTCTTCTTACAAAGACAATCATGAGATCATATCTGATATTGAAAACCGGATAGCAGAGATCTTTCTGAGCAATCTGAAAAACAATAAGCAGGTAATCACCGCAGACAATGTCGACAAGCTCATGGAGAAAATGGGGACTATTGCCGATTTTGCTTCTGTTGAAGAAGAGAAAGTTGATGTAGATCAGGAGGATGACACGAATGCGTCTGATCAGGATTTCTACAAATATGTAACTCCACCGGATGCCGGGAGAAAAGGGTACAAAAAACTCGTGCGCCTTGAAAACAGAAAAATTCTTGGAGGTGTCTGTGCCGGAATGGCCCGCTACTTCTCTATCGATCCGCTTTGGACCCGATTGATCGCAATCCTACTATTATTCAGCGGCAACTTGCGTTTCAACTTTGGGTTCTTGGATATTTGGCCATTTGATGACTTCAGGCTCAACCTTAGCTTTGGGATTTTTGCTGCTATAGCCTATATCGTACTTTGGATCATTCTGCCTGTTTCTTATGAAATAGAGGAGGACAAAAACATCAAGAAACTCTATAGAAATCCTGATGACAAGGTTATCGGCGGCGTGGCCAGTGGATTGGCTGCCTATTTCGGAGTAGAAGTGATTTATACACGATTGGCTTTGGTCTTATTGATTCTAGCCGGTGGTTCGGGATTCCTTATCTACTTAATACTGTGGATCATCACCCCAGTGGCTAGTTCCATCACAGAGCGTATCCGCATGAAAGGCGGAGAAATCACCCTAGACAATATTGATTCTACCCTAAAGGAAAACATAAATCCTCTTCCCAAGGCTCCCGAATCAAAAACCAGACAAATCCTGCTAACCCCATTTAGGGTAATCGGGCAGGTAATCGAGGCCATCGGAAGTGCGTTGGGCCCATTGGGCAGGTTCTTCCTGAATGTAATCCGGGTGATCTTTGGTTTGTTTGTATTCTTCATCGGACTGGGATTGACCATCACTCCCATATTTAGCCTTGCAGTCTATATGGGCATATTTACCAACGATGACTATAGGATCTTGATGGACAATTTTCCTGTTGAACTCTTCTCCAACCTAGTTCCGATCTGGTTGGTGATAGGAGCCTCTTTCTTGTTGATTATCCCCGGTATCATCATCATTTTATTGGGATTGAGTGTATTAATGCAGAAGAACCTGATAGGAGCCCGATTTGGATTTGTAGCACTGGGACTATGGTTGCTATGCGTTGGGATTTGTGCATTCCAGATCCCACTGATCGCAACACAATTCAAAGAAGAAAATTGGCATAAAATAGAACACTCTATCCCTGTAAGCAAAGGAATAATGATTCTGAGACTGAATCCAATCGGAGAAGAATCTACCTTCAACCATGTAAATCTTAAGTTGGAAGGCACACCTGATAGCTTGGTTACACTACGGGAAGATTTCTTCTCCAGAGGAAAAACCAAAGCAGAAGCAATGAACAATGCCCAAATGATCGGATACAATTACACCGTTTTGGATTCCATCATCACCTTTGACGAGGGGTATGACATCTCCAATATCGACAAATTCCGGGACCAAAAGGTGAATCTTTTCCTTCAGATTCCTTATGAGAAACCCTTTATAATGGAGCGCTCACTTCTTGAAATCTTAAGAAATACAATTTACAGAAATGGCTATAACTCCAGTGATGTTTCCCAAAACACAATTTGGACGTTCAATCAGCAAGGATTGGTATGCCTGACCTGTAAAGAGGAGGTGAAATCCCGTACAGATGAAAATTCTGAAGGAGTAAACTTTGAAGTAGAGGCACCGGATACAGGAGACTACACTAGAGAAGAACTTGACAGTATCAGCAGGGCAAAATACAATCAACCCGATAGTGTTGCTGTGATCGACTAATCCAAGAGGCTGTCTCATAATCAGCTTTTCTTGTCAGAACGGGCACCCGCCTACCTTAGGCGGGAACCCGAAACCTAATATGTGTTAATTTGTCCCATTTCGATTTCCCTCTAGGTGACAATTTTAATATATGAGACAGCCTCTTTTATTTGTATCTTTTGGACTAAACCCAAAATGATATGGATGTAACTGTGAAATTTTTAGGAGCAGCCGGAACTGTGACCGGTTCCCGGTATTTACTTAATATAGGGGATTTTGAATTCCTCGTTGATTGTGGGCTTTTTCAAGGAAGAAAAGAACTGCGTCGTAGAAACTGGGACAAATTCCCCATACTTCCTAAAGATCTGGGGGCAATTGTGCTTACACATGCACACATGGATCACATAGGCTATCTACCCAGACTGGTCAAAGACGGTTTTTCAGGACCGATCTATTGCACAGCAGCCACCGCTGAGTTGGCAGAAATCTTACTATTGGATTCCGGGAAACTTCAGGAAGAGGAAGCCGAATACGCAAGGAAAAAGGGGTACTCCAAGCACGAAAATCCGGAACCCCTTTATACGATGGAAGATGCAGAAGCAGTGTTTCCGCTTTTTGTACCAAAGGATTTCAAAAAATCTTTTCCCATTCACCCTTCTGTGGATGTCACCTATTACCACGCAGGCCATATTCTGGGAGCAGCCATTACCAAGATTGTCATTAAAGGAGATTCTCAAACCAAGAAAATGGTGTTTTCGGGTGATTTGGGCAGGTATCACGACCCCTTGCTTTTCCCTCCTACCCTAATCCCTGAAGCCGATGTAGTCTGGATAGAATCCACCTATGGAGACCGAATCTCCACTGCAATAAAGCCGGAAGATGAACTTGCCAAAGCAATAAATGATGTGTTTGACAGGGATGGTCTGGCGATTTTACCGGCATTTGCTGTAGGACGAACCCAGCTGGTGATGTATTACCTGTATCAATTGATGAAAAAGGGGAAAATCCCCAGAGCACCTATTTATCTGGACTCGCCGATGGCCATCAATGTATCCAAGCTGTACAGGGAATATCATCGGGATCACAAATTAATCGCCGTGTTGGACGATACTGATCAGCATCCATTCCAGCATTCGCATCTCCATTATCTGAGAAAACAAGAACAATCCCGCACGCTCAATGAGCTGAAAGGTAAAGCTATCATAATCTCCGCTAGCGGAATGGCTACAGGCGGACGGGTGCTGCATCATCTATTCCATCACTTGCCGAGAGAAAAAAACGGGGTGATTTTCGTCGGTTATCAAGCTGAAGGCACACGGGGGAGACGTCTCGTAGATGGAGAGCCTACAGTACGGATTTACGGTCTGGACGTGCAGGTCAAAGCAAAAATCTACAGTGTAGAGGGTTTATCAGCCCATGCGGACCAAAACGAACTGATGGAATGGGCAGAAGGCTTCAGCGAAAATCCCAAACTGGCATTTATTATTCATGGGGAAGAGGACAGCGCCAGCGCACTTTCACAAAAACTTAAGCAGGAATTAGGCTGGAATACTGTCATTCCAAATTATTTGGAATCATTTATGCTGTTTGAGGGAATTTGATAGTAATTATTTAATATGATTATCCACAATCATGACAGTAACCCTATTTTCTTTGCTTTACTGGCTGGGATCCCCCAGTCCGTCAGGCGGGGATGACCGAAGTAGCCTCCATGTCCCGATGGCTATCGGGATTACCAAATCTTATGTCGCTTTTGCTTCCTTATTGGTAGAAAAGGCCTACAACATTATAAGATTTGGTCAACCTACACTAGCAGGCAGGCGTCATCTGCCTCCCTTCCAACAAGCCACTGAAAAGGAAGCTAACGGTATCCTTGCGGACAATCACATATTAACCTAAACAAAAACAGTCATAAACCACCTACTCATGAACAAACTAGTAAAATTTCTTTTTGCCGCTGCATTTTCACTTATTCTTTTCCAATGTGCGCCTTACTCGCCCGAAGGGCAAGGAGTGGTGGGTCAAGTCACGTGGCTCGAAGGCAACCATATGCCCACGATAGTTGAAGAGGGCAAGAAAAACAAGAGAAAAACTATAGGGGATCCTGTGAAAAGGATTGTTCGGGTATATCCGCTGATCACAATTTCCGACGTGACCGTGGAAAATGGGCTTTTTAAATCTGTCGCAGCTAAGCCGATTACCGAAATAGAAACAGATGACTATGGAAAATATTCTATCAATCTAAGCCCCGGCAGATATTCCATCCTTACTGTGGAAGAAGGAGGACTTTTTGCAAGTGTGTTTGACGGAGATGGAAACATACAACCCGCCACGGTAAAAGAAGGAGAATGGACACTCCTGGATATTGTGATTAATTATAAGGCGGCTTTCTAAGCTAGAAAAAAATGAACAAACCGGTAGGTCTCCACATGACAATAAATTTGATCATGCGGAGACCTTTTCTTTTAAATTCTTAATTTCGTTGCAATAAATAACCCCTTAAAACGTGGCTTTTCACAAAAAACAACCCTGAAGTTAGGGATTCTGCCCTGATAACGAGTCAAACAGCTAATTATCAAAAAGTTGAACCTTCTACCTAAGGTGGTCAAGCTGCAGAAAAATCAACTCTTAACTGTGGTCTCTGCGAAAAACTCTGCGGCCCCAGTGGTTAAAATTAAGACCTTCGGAAAAAATATTAACTTTTTTTCACTAGCCCAAGCAACCATTTTTTCAATACAGGCATCTACCTAATTGAAAGCTAAATCGAATGTTCAGCAGAGTCAATTTTTCTACCGAGTCAGGATTAATACAAGGATGCCTCAAAGGCGACCGGATGGCACAGCGCCACCTGTATGATCAATATTCGGGAAAGTTCTTGGCCATCTGCATCCGGTACCTCAAAGACCGGGAACATGCCGAAGATGTGATGATTGAAGGCTTTATGAAAATTTTCGAAAAACTGCCCCAATTTCAGTCAAAAGGCAGTTTCGAGGGTTGGATGAAAAGGATTATCGTCACCCAAGCTTTGATGACGCTGAGAAGCCACCGTCATCTTATGATGGAGATCAACATGGAGGATGGTTCGGAATACAAAGACCATAACTATGAGCTCAATCACATGGAAACTGAAGATCTGATTAGAATGGTAGAAAGCCTTCCTGTAGGATATAGGACAGTTTTCAATCTCTACGCAATCGAAGGTTTCTCACATCAGGAGATTGGAGACCTCCTGGGAATCAGCGAAAGCACTTCGAAGTCTCAGCTCAATCGGGCCAGAAACACTTTGAAGGAAAAAATTGCCGGTCAAACACCAAATGAAAGGAGAATCAATGGCTAAGGAAAAAAATAAGCTGGATCAGTTTTTCAAAGAAAGACTTGAAAACCACACAGAAGCACCAAGCAAACTTGCATGGGAAAGACTGGAATCTCAGCTTCCCAAGAAAAACAAATCCTACAAAGGAATCTGGTGGGCTGCTGCCGCTTCAGTGGCAATTCTTTTTACGGTGGGCTACTTTCTTGTAAGAGAAGAAAACACAGGGAAGGAAATGCCTCTTCTATCCGAAAACAAAACAGAAGAACTTACGGAAAACGAAGCGCATACAGAAATCAACACGCCCCAGGAAATCGGGGAAACTCAATCTGAAACTGAAAATCAACAGGCTACTGAAGAATTGGAAACTAAACCAACTAGCACTACTCCTTCATACGACAAGCCCGTTGATTCTTCTTCAACCCAAAAAAGCCGACCGAATCCACAAAATTTGGTAGCCATGACCGAAGCAAAAAAAGAGGAGCCCGGACAAGAAAAACAAGTGAACCCGGAGATTCCTACCCTCACTGTAGAAACTCCGGAAATCACGGAACCTAAATTCCCTCCTTTGGAGCCGGAAAAGGCAGTAGCAGAAGTAAAGGCGGACGAGGCTGAACCTGCCTACACCGTCAAAATTTATTCTAGTGGACTGAAAGAAGAACCGAAAGATAAAAACCTACTAGCCGGAATCGGCAAAACTGTCAACGAAGTGGAAGGATTATTAGGCAAAGTAGATCAGGGATTTGCAGACCTGCAGGATGCAAAAAACAATCTCTTCGCCTCGATCACTACCCGCAAGGCAAAGTCAGAGTAATAAAACTCACCACCTAAGCATTAATCGTAATCTAAAATGAAAAAATACCTTCTATTAATTTGTATGATGGCACTTGTGCAAATGGGATTTGCCAAAACGGTGCCGGCTATAGACCACAAAGTATCCAGTGATAGTGTAGTGGTAGAATTCGGTAAATCCGGGAGAATCGTAATCATCGTGGATAACAAAGAAGACTTTGAAAAGCTAAAACTGATGAATATCAATCAGATTATCCGTGAGCTTGATCTGGAAGAAGACGAAGAAAGTGGGGCAACCACCATAGTAGAAATCAAGAAAAAAGACGGGAGCTCCAAGCAAGTAGTGAAGGTAACGGAGGATGGAGCAGAAACGGAAGTTTACATAGGAGGGATGCGACTTCTGGTAGATGAAACCGGCGAAAATACCAAAGTACGCTTTGAGCCGGGCTTGAAAAGGCGAAGTGATCCTCCATTCAGAACTTACTTCAATCTTGACCTTGGTGTGAATAATTACCTAGAAAACGGAAAATTCCCAACCTCCGACAAACCCTATTCGGCAAAAGGCTGGGGGAGCTGGAATGTAGGGATCAATTGGATGGCTGCACAGCGAATTTCCAAAGGCTTCTATTGGGACTTCGGTTTAGGCTTTCAGTTCTACAACTTCAAATTTGAAAATAGAGATTTCCAAGCTGTGAGAGGAGATGAAGCTATAGACTTCGTTCAAAGAACAGATGTAGATGGATTCAAAAGTAAAATTTCCGCTTCCTACATCACTGCGATGACTATGCTTGAACTGGATTTTGGAAAAATGAAGGACAATGGCCAACGAGGTCTTCGACTAGCTGCAGGACCATATGCAGGATATAGACTTGGTGGTCAGTCGAAATATGTCTATCGTGAACTAGATGGGTCAGGACGTCGCAAAGACAAGCAAAATACCGGACTTTATCTTCAAAATTTCAGATATGGTGTCCGGGGAGAACTTGGAATCGGAAGAGTCAAATTCTTCACGACCTACGACTTGAATGAATTATTCCAGGAAGGCAAAGGCCCTGAGCTTAACCCGATCACTTTTGGTGTAGTATTCTAAACAAATAAGCTGCAAAGCCCTTTTCAAAACTTTTAAAAATGAAAAACACACTATTCTCATTACTATTCTTTGTCCTCTTCATAAGCCAGGCTTTAGCTCAGGACAAAGCAGACACGGTGATATACACCAAATCCAAAGTCATCAAAGTCTTCGGAAATACATGGTCTTATAATCAAAAGGAAGACGGTAAATGGATTCTCGACATTGAAGAAAATGATGAAGTCAAGATCAAGGACGTTAACCAAAAAAGATTTTCTGCCGGACTGGACACAGAACTGGGGATCAATCAAATAACTCCTACCGGTCGAATGCCAACGGTGAAACCCTGGGGATCGTGGTACTATGCCATCAATGTGATGGGAACCACCAAAATTTCCAAAAACTTTCACCTGTACTCCAGCATCGGGGTCAACTGGTACAATTTCAAATTGGAAGACAGAAATCTAATCGCAGAAAAAACTCCCGATGGAATAGTGTGGGAGGAGTTTGCCGGACCCGGTACAGGGACAAAATCTAAAATCTCAGCCTCCTACCTCAACTTCACATTGGTACCTACGCTACTTACCAATAACCATAAACTAAGGCTTGGACTAGGAGGATATGCAGGTGTAAGAATCGGTGGCCGGGGCAAATTTGTGTATGATGATGAGGATGGCAAAAAACAAAAGCAGTTCGAAAAGTCCAATATGTATGCGGAGAACTTCCGCTATGGTGCACGCGCTGAAATAGGCGTAAGTGATGTGACGCTATTCTTTAACTATGATTTAAATAACCTTTTCCAAGAAAACTTAGGCCCGGAAGTTCAAGCACTGAGCTTCGGAGTCACTATCCGATAAACATAAAAACCATGAAAAAATTCTTTAAATTATCCAGTTTGGCGATGGCCATGATGCTGATCTCCATTGTCAGCTTTGCGCAAAAAGTATTGGTAGATTCCAATAAAAGTTACTCCAACATCAAAGCAATCGAAGTAAGCGGAGGCTGGCTGGATGTGACCTATCAGGGCGGTCCCGATTTTGATGTAAACGTGGAAGCCTATTTGGAATCAAACGATGAAAACCAAGACATCATTTTCGTGACGCTGGGGAATGTACTGAAGATTTCCTACGAGCAAAGCTCCAGAAGTTCATCTTGGGGGAATAACAGGAACAAAGGCTATATCAAAATCTCGGGGCCTATGAATATTGATCTGGATATGAAAAACTCTTCAGGAACCCTCACCGTGGACAAAGTAGTGGGAGACAAAACCAACTTGAGAGTATCCTCCGGTAAAATCACTGCTACAAATATTTCCGGTAATCTTGCTATCAAAGCGAGTTCAGGGTCTCTTATTATTGATAAAGTATCAGGAGACGTAGTGGCGGGCGTCACATCGGGAAATGCTGATATAAGCAATGTAGGTGGCAGCGTGGATTACCAATCTACCAGTGGATCTTTAGCTGCAGACCGGATAAAAGGCGAGCTAAGCGTTGCGCTTACCTCTGGAAACGCAAAATTGAGCAACATCGGGTCTCTGGGATCAATGAAGTTTACTTCCGGAAACATTCGTGCTACCAATGCGGGATTAAGCGGAAACACCAACTTCAACGGAACGTCGGGCAACTTTAAAATCCAAACACCTTCCAATTTGAAGGATTATAATTTCTCCTTGAAAGCATCATCAGGCAATCTCAAAGTAGGTGGAATCAACACCGGTAAAAATCTGGAAATTGATAATGACGCATCCGCCTGGGTGAAAGGATCCATCTCGTCAGGCAACATCACTATAGAGAATTAATTAGCTATAATTATCTTAAACCCGAATTCTGCATTAGAAAATCTACTACGGCTTCAAACCGCCTCAAAATCAGTCGCTATGCTTCACTTTTCGCTCTCACCGTAGCGATGCTACGACTCGATCTCCAAAGTAACTGATTTTCTTGCAGTTTGAACCCTCGCTACGAATCCTAAAGCATAGTCCGGGTTAAAAGGCCAATCCGTTTGGGTTGGCTTTTTTTGTGCTTTAAAACCACTCAGGGCACAGAGGATTTCGCATAGGACACGACTTAGAATTAATTGTACTACCTGCCATAGGGGTAACTCCAAGGTTTGTCAGGCTGGGTAAGAATATATTACGATTCAAAAAATAATAATAACGGTAAGGAATGCCAGTGGCTGTTTTCTATGCTTTACCGGAGGGAAGACCGAAGTAGCCTTGCTCCAAGTATCTGAAATTTTTGGCTCCGGGTCCTTGATTATTGCTTCTTGGTTCTATCAATCCCCCCTGCCCGCTTTTAATGAAAATCCTTTTTCAAGATGAATTTCGAAGTCCAAGAGGGAGGCGGCCAACGCTTCCGTTCTACCCTCTTGCTTCTTCTCCTGCGTCATTGCGAGGAGGCACGACAGCCTGTCCCGAACTGGATTCGGGAAAGCAATCTCACCTTGGTAAGTACTGTATCATCTTTTACGGCAAGGGCAATAAGCTCAAACAAGATTGCTTCCCCGACTCATCGGGGAAGGCTGTGCTTCGCAATGACGTTCCGAACTGATCTCTGCTCTTGACTCTAGATTCTTGGCTCTTAATTCTATTATCTTGATACTAGCTACTTGATACTAGCTACTTATCACTCCGGTCTAGAAGCCAATCGAATCACCTCAGCATCTTCGGTATTGAGTTTTAGCAATCTTTTGATCCGGTCAGGGGTAGGTTTACTGATAGAAAAAAAGAATAATGTCACTGCAAAAATCGCATTGTAGATAGCCCACCCAAAAAAGAGCAATCCTGCCGAACAAATCAAAGCTGTCACCAAAAGTATTATATACCGTTCACGGGTTGCACCGGCGTAGATTTTCAATTTCTTCAATAAATTATCAGTCTGAAAAACATCCTTCACACTTTTTCGAAAACGCAGGTACTGACCCACCAAAAGACCTATTCCTCCCCCTGATAAAATATGTCCCACAAACAAGGGCAATTCAGGGAGATCCCAAGTGTCTTCTCCGGAGGATTGGTACAAATAAATCATTCCAAAAACAGGAAGGACTAAAACCAATAAAATCAAAATAAGCTGATCAAGGTTTTTGTAAACCCTCCTGTATTCTTGAATTTCCAAAATAGGTATTTAAATTATTCAATTGTGATCTTTACATCATCCGTGAGAGGGTGTCCCACACAGCACAGCACATAACCTGCTTCAATTTCATTTGGACTCAAGCCGGCATCTTCATCCATTTTGACTTTCCCGCTCAATAAACGGCCTCTACAAGCGGTGCAAAGACCGCTTTGGCAACTGTAAGGCATATTCAGATCCTGAGAAAGCCCGGCTTCAAGGATAGTTTTGTCCGGAGATACCGTGACATCATATTCCTCCCCTTCCAAAATCACTTTCACATCCCGTGTCAATAGCCCTCCTGTAATCCCATGAGCAGCATCGTCATGTGCCTTATCAGCAGCAGCGGAGTAAAAACTTTCCCGATGTACTTTTTCGGTGGAAACGCCCAATTGTTCCAAAACTGCCACCACATTATCCATAATTCCCTCTGGACCACAGGCAAAATATTCCTTGTCAAAATCAGGATCTGCTTCGGCTTTTTTAATAAAATCCAAAATACTTTCCTTAGTCAATCTTCCTTTAAGCCCATTCCATTCTCCACTTGGCTGACTCAAATTATGAATCACTTCCAGCTTATCGGCATGCTTCTCCACTAACGATTCCAATTCCTTTTTGAAGATGATTTGCTCTTCATTCCGACTACAGTAAAGTAGGGAAATTTTGGAATTAGGTTCGTTCGCCAGCACTGACTTCAGAATACCCATGATCGGCGTGATTCCGCTACCGGCGGCTACCAAGAAGAAATGCTTTTTGTTTTTGGAGTGAAAATCAGTGGTAAAATTACCCAAAGGCTTCAGCACATTAATAGTCTTCCCCGGAAAAACACGCTCATTGAGGAAATTGGAAAACTTTCCTTTTGGAACACGCTTTACAGAAATTCCAGGAAATGGATCTACATAAGGAGAAGTACAAAGACTATAAGACCGGCGCTCCTCTTTCCCTTCGAAATCCATCACCAGCGTAAGAAACTGACCCGGCTTATAATCTAGAAACGGTTCTGGCTGCTCAAAATACAAGGTGACTGTATCTTCTGTCTCCCTCACTACCTCCCTCACTTTCAACGGTAAAAACTGCAGAGCCTTTACCTCCTTCTTTTTCTTAAATAAATTGAACATTCCTGATCTGAGCTTTTATCTGTTTAAACGGTTGCAAAATTAAGCCACAAACCCAAATATCCGGTCTTGCAGCTTATTATTTGCACATCTAAACCAGAAAAATGCTTCTCGGGTTCGGATTATTTAAAGGATATTTCCTGAATTAGGCAGTTTAAAACCGAACTTTTGGCTTCAAAAAATTAACTTTGCAGCTTCCTTAAACAAAATTTATTTAAGAAATGGAATTAAACGCATTGACCGCTGTGACCTCTATAGATGGACGCTATGCCGGCAAAACCGCTCCGCTGAGAGACTATTTTTCTGAATTTGCCCTGATTAAGTACCGCGTTCATGTAGAAGTAGAATATTTCATTGCACTTTGCGAACTTCCGTTGCCGCAATTAAAGGACTTTGACCAAAACCTTTTTGAAAATCTTCGCGCGATTGTATCGGACTTTTCACTCACTGATGCAGATACCATCAAGGCGACCGAAAAAATCACAAACCACGATGTGAAGGCGGTGGAATATTTCCTGAAAGAGAAATTCGATGCACTGGAACTGGAAGCACACAAGGAATTTATACACTTTGGGCTGACTTCCCAGGACATTAATAATACCGCAACTCCTTTGATGCTTAAGGAGGGCCTAAATGATGTGATTTTACCCCAACTGAACGCCGTTATCGACAGCCTCTCTGTATTGGCAACTAATTGGAAAGACATCCCAATGTTGGCAAAAACCCATGGACAACCTGCCTCACCTACCCGATTGGGAAAGGAAATTGAAGTCTTTGTGGTTAGACTGAAAAAACAACTGGAGTTATTGGATCAAATCCCCTACTCTGCGAAATTTGGCGGAGCCACCGGAAATATGAATGCGCATCATGTCGCCTACCCTTCCTTTGAGTGGAATGAATTTGCTTTCAAATTTGTGGGAGAATACCTTGGTTTGGAAAGAAGCTATCCTACTACCCAGATTGAGCATTATGATAATCTTGCAGCTGTTTTTGATGGATTGAAAAGAATCAATACAATCCTGTTGGATTTTTCTAAGGATGTTTGGCAGTATGTGGCAATGAATTACTTCAAGCAGAAAATCAAAGCGGGCGAGATCGGCTCATCGGCCATGCCGCATAAAGTGAATCCGATTGATTTTGAAAATGCCGAGGGCAATCTGGGCATTGCCAATGCATTGTTGGAGCATCTGGCCGCAAAGCTTCCTGTGTCCCGGTTACAGCGTGATTTGACAGACAGCACTGTGCTTAGAATCATAGGCGTGCCGCTTGGACATATGTTGATTTCCTTCGAATCTTTGCTGAAGGGTCTTGGTAAACTTGAACTTAATGAGGCTGCTATTCATGCGGATTTGGAAGAAAACTGGGCGGTGGTAGCAGAAGCAATCCAAACTGTCTTGAGAAGGGAGGGCTTCCCAAAACCGTATGAAGCACTCAAAGATCTCACTAGAACCAATACAAAAATCACTGAAAAATCAATTGCTGAGTTCATCTCAAATCTCCCTGTTTCTGAAGAGTTGAAAGCTGAGTTGAGTGTGATTTCTCCTTTCAACTATACGGGGATCTAAGCGCTGTCAGATCCGGGATCCGCCGTCGTGTTTGGCGCCGTGCGTGTCATCATTCTGAAAACGTGTGTGAAGACACTCAAATCGGCGAACAGCCATTGCCGCCGTGCGTGTCTTCACGCACGGCAAATAGCACCTCTCACCGTTGTTCGGGTCCCAAACAACAAACACCAATCTTTATCTATCATTTGAAGTAATGAGTAAGAACACTCACTTGGGTGAACTGCATCTATTCTGAAAACGTGAGTGAAGACACTCACGTTGGCGGACAGCCATTGCCGCCGCGTGTGTCTTTGCGCACGGCAAACAACACACTTACCGTTGTTCGGGTCCCAAACAACAAACACCAATCTTTATCTATCATTTGAAGTAGTGAGTAAAGACACTCACTTCGGTGAGTTGTATATAGTTTTAAAACGTGAGTGATGACACTCACGTTGGCGGACAGCAATTGCCGCCGCGTGTGTCCTCGCGCACGGCAAATAGCACCTCTCACCGTCATTCGTCTCCTCACAAACAGCAAACTTTTTGCCGCCGTGCGTGTCCTCACGCACGGCAAACAACACACTTACCGTTGTTCGGGTCCCAAACAACAAACACCAATCTTTATCTATCATCTGAAGTAATGAGTAAGAACACTCACTTGGGCAAGTTGTATATAGTCTTAAAACGTGAGTGATGACACTCACGTTGGCGAACCACCGTTTCCATTTGAAAACGTAAATGGGGATTCACGTAGGCGAAGCGAACCATCACTCTGTCGCCGTGCGTGTCTTCACGCACGGAAAAATTGCTTCTGCGCCACCGTTCGTGTCACGAACGGTAAAATCCCTTTAGAGCCTTCCCCCTATGTGAGTTAAAAACCCAAAGCTGTCATAGTTTGATTCATAAAAATTAAATGAAGAGTAAGGATAGCTAATTGGATCTAGAGCCAACATCCATTTCTTTTGACAAGGATTATTATGAATATAATCCAATTTTTGGTAGACAACAGATGGGCTATACAGTTCAACAGCCAAGGAATCTCTTTGCCAGAATTCATGTGATTTATTGGTCAACCCAACTTTAAATTTATCCAATAAACCAGGTGATTCTTCTCTTAGTTTTTTGAGGAAATGGTGACTGGTAAATTTTAAAAAACTGGCATGTGCCAGTTCTTTGCCATTCATCTTAATATTCTCCAGTATCAAATGGACATGATTCGGCATAATCACAAAGCCGTAAACTTTCAGATACTTTTGATCTACTAAGTACATCAAGCTAGACAGAATAATTTCTTTAAAATCTCTTCTTTCCAACAAAGGAATCCAATGGTGAATAGTTGCCGTAAGAAAGTAAAGCCTATTTAGTTCCATAATATCCAGAAGCTAAAATGAAATTTGAAATCAGCCTAACAAACAGTGTTAAATTACATATTTATAAGCAATTGAGTCTCGTATGTAATTCAGAATATCTGAGTAAGGACACTCACTTGGGTGAACTGCATCTATTCTGAAAACGTGAGTGATGACACTCACGTTGGCGGACAGCCATTGCCGCCGTGCGTGTCCTCGCGCACGGCAAATAACACTCTTACCGTTGTTCGGGTCCCAAACAACAAACACCAATCTTTATCTATCATCTGAAGTAGTGAGTAAAGACACTCACTTGGGTGAGTTGTATATAGTTTTAAAACGTGAGTGAAGACACTCACGTTGGCGAACAGCCATTGCCGCCGTGCGTGTCTTCACGCACGGCAAATAGCACCTCTCACAGTTGTTCGGGTCCCAAACAACAAACACCAATCTTTATCTATCATTTGAAGTAGTGAGTAAGAACACTCACTTGGGTGAGTTGTATATAGTTTTAAAACGTGAGTGATGACACTCACGTTGGCGGACAGCCATTGCCGCCGTGCGTGTCTTCACGCACGGCAAATAGCACCCCACAAAGTGTTCAAATCACCCCCTTACTTTGTCGCCTGCAAAAAGATCTCAGCCATCATACAGCGGGCACTTCCACCCCCCAGCTTTTCGATGGTCGGGATGGATGGACTTATAATGGTGGAATATTTTTCTATCAGCTGAATCTGCCCGATATTCAAAGAATCAAGGGCAGTTTCTGACATTACCGTGAATTTTTCACCCCCGTCATTTCCTACTTCCAGCATATTTCCCGCAAAGTGAAATTTCTGTTTTGGAGTGATCGGCACCACTTTTTTACCTGCTTGAGTCAGACACTTCTGTAAGTTCTGTTTTTCTGACGCTTTCGAAATACTATCCAAGCAGACCACCGATAAATCAGTCCCTATATGCATCATCACATTGGTATGATATATAGGAGTGGACACACCATGGATTTCCTGCGTAGCATGGAACCCAACTACTTTGTAACCAATAAGCTTCCCCAAGTAATCCAGCGGGATAGGATGCGTCCGTTCCGAATAGCAGGCAAAAATTGTTTTGGACTGATGATCCATCACCATACTTCCTGTTCCTTCCAAATACTGGTCATCATCTTCGAAAAAACTCAGATCAATAATTTCCTCCACGGTAAACCTGCGCTTTATCAAATTCTCGATTAAGTCCTTTCTTCGCTCCAGTCTTCTGTTCGGAGAATACATGGGATACAAAATCAGTTTTCCGTCCGGGTGTGTGCTAAACCAGTTATTGGGAAATATCGCATCAGGTTTGGCAGGTGCAAAAGTATCTTCCTCTACGAGCACGTTGATCCCCTGATCTCTAAGCATAGACACGAAGTCATCAAACTCCTTTTGTGCCAGTGTGTTGATTTCAGTGGACGACCTTGTATCCGGGTGTTGGTAAAAGTTATTGTCAGCTGTTTCGGGATTGAAGCCAAAATTCGCCGGTCGGACCATCAGAATAGTAGTGGCAGTTTGCATAAGTGCTAGTTGGCTGTATACTTGTAGAGTACGGGAACCAGATCGAATCGTTTTTCACTTAGTGTATAGTACGCCTTTCCATCGGTCCTAAACCCAATTGCCTCCCCTTGGGGCTCTGGAGAATAGGGCAGTTCTATAGGCACTCTACCCATGGCTTGCGCTATAGTTTCCCCTACATTTCTTTCCCAATAGTAAATACTAAGGTAATTTTTTACTAGAATCTGACTTCCATCAGCAGAAATATCCGCTGCAGTAGCGCTGGTAAACGGCAGTTTGATCAATTCTTCAAGTTCCGCCTCACCATCTTCGAATCTATCCGCAGGCAACCTGTATAGGGTGTTGAGGCTATCCCGTTTGGAAAGAATAAAGATATCTCCGGTGATAGGATCAACCATAAGGGATTCTGCATCCCTAGCTCCACCCGGATAGGTGAGTATTATCTTCTCGGGAATTGCCTGACTTGTGGTATTACCATTTTCCGGCTCCGGAACGCGATAAATAACCACTTCTTGGTGTACCCCATTATTATCACCTATTTCTCCCACATAAATATAAGATTCGCCATTTGCTCCCGGACCAATCGCAATATCTTCCCAATCTCTGTTTGGAGTATCCGCCAATTCCATTTCTCCAATAGTGTTTCCCAAGGAGTCCAGTAAATAAACAACAGCTTCCCCCCCGCTGTCGTTGTGAACATATATAATTCCGGGATTTACCCTACTGCACGCCAAACCGGAGATCTCATCCAATCTAGTATCCGTCAACGTAGCAACAGCAACTCCTTCTCCGAAACCTGTAGCTATATTCTCCTGGGCATTGACACAGGAAAATGAAAAAAATAGAGTGATGATTCCAACCGGTGTTTTCATGTGTTTATATTTTTGTCTTTCAAAGGTCACCCCGAATAGTCGGGGCAGGCTATGGAATCTCGCACGGTTTATAATCATTCCACTGTGTGTCGCCCTCGAAATGCTCGATTTCATGTGTTTATAATTTGTTTTTTTAAAGGTAATAACCTGTTCCTTGACCAAGGAAACGGAGTAGTCTGTCCCGATCCGCCGAGGCGGATCGGGACAATCTTGCATTGCTTATAATTATCCCGGTGTGTGACGTTTGAGTCATGCTCTATTTCATGTTGGGAAGAAGCTAGCTTTAAGACGATTTTATGCCGGCATTTGTGAGTCTGAAGCTGAGATTACAGATTTGCATTAAACTTGAAAAGGCAATTTATAAATCCGGGTTCCGTTCATTTGATACATGGCGTTGGCCAAAGCAGGAATAAATGGTGGAACCGGCGGCTCCCCCACTCCCGTTGGTTTGGTCTGGCTTTCTATGATATGCACATGGATGTTTTTCGGAGAAGCCGGCATCCTGATAATCTGATAGGTGTCAAAATTATGCTGCTGTACCTGCCCATTTTCAAAAGTGATTTTGGATGTAGTCGCCAAACTCGTTGCAAATTGGGCTCCACCCTCAAACTGGGAGCGGATCCGATCTGTATTGACGGCTATTCCGCAGTCCAGAGCATAGTAGACATCCGAAATAACAGTCTTGCCATCAGTTCCTTTTTCCAACATTACCACACAAGCTACGTAGGTCAGAAAACTCTTGTGGGCGGCAAAGCCCATGATTTTTCCGGCAGCCTTATTGGCCGACCAACCTGACTTTTCTTCCACAGTCCGAATGACGTTTTTCATCCTTCCGGTATTCCAAGGATAATCCTCTATTTTCTCCCCGTAGTTCCCGTAATCTCCACCAACCATTTCGGACTGGAAAGTGATGTCTCTATCTTCACCCAAAAGTTCTATGGCGTTTTCTATTGGATCTTTTCCCCGTGCCTCGGCAATTTCATCCATCATTGCATGCATGGCGAAAGCATGATGGATATTACTTACCGAACGCAGCCACCCTACTCTGGTATTTCCGGTAGATTCATGCGATTCTATCCGGATGTTTGGTACCTCAAAAGGAAAATCCACGCAGCCAAGTCCCATCTCACCGTCTGAAGGATGCAACTCATCTTTACTTCCGGTGGAGCCAATGGCAGGAAACACCGTATGATGGTTCCATCCTGTTAGGTTATTCCCAGAATCCAACGTTGCCTTGATCCGCTGGGCACTGTGTGAATGAAAATAGTCAAAATGCAAATCATCCTCTCTTGTCCATTGCACACGGACAGGAGCATTTGTCGCTTTGGAAAGCAAGGCTGCTTCCACCACGAAATCCGGCTTAGATTTCCTCCCAAATCCTCCGCCTAATAACGTCACATTTATTCTAACATTTGCTACGTCCATCCCTATAGCTGCAGCCACTGCATCTCTTGCCCACTGCGGATGCTGACATGGTGCCCAGACTTCACAGGAGCCATCTTCTTTCACATGGGCAATTGCCGATGGCGGCTCAATGGTAGCATGTGCATAGAATGGAGCCTCAAAAGTCCTTTCAAGCGTTTTGGATGCCGATCTCCCGGCTCTGTCAAAATCCCCTCTTTCTCTTCTGATTTTCCCCTTTCCCTTAGTACTTTGAAGCATTTCAGCTTGTTGCTGGGTAGAATTGTAATTCTGATTTTCTCCCAAATCCCATTCTATCTCCAACGCTTCCCTACCTTTAATTGCCGACCAGGTATTATCCGCTATCACTGCAACACCCTCCAACGCCTTGTCTAAGCCCGGAGGAAAACCGGAGCCCGCTATTTTAACTACCTGAACCACGCCCGGTACTGCCAAAGCCTTTTTATCATTATATGCAATCACTTTGGCCCCAATCACGGGGCTTCTCTTTACCACAGCAATTTTCATGTTTGGCAAATCCACATCTGCCCCAAATACCGCTTTGCCACAGGCAATATCTTTGAGGTCATAAATCGGCACATCTTTACCGATCAACTTGTAATTAGGGAAATCCCGTAATTTCACATGCTCTGGATCAGGCAAAGAGGCATCTTTTAACCTTCCTACCAGATCCCCAAAGCTTACCTGTTTGCCACTGTCCGCATGAACTACCTGCCCATTTTGGGCGTCACACCCCGAAGCTTCCACTCCCCATTCTGAGGCAGCAGCAGCAATAAGCATATGTCTGGCTGTCGCCCCGGCTTTTCTCATCGGCTCATAAAACATCCTGACCGAAAAGGATCCATCTGTGTTTTGATTGCCGTATTTTTCCTCATCTCCTTCAGCCTGCACAATTTTGATTTTCGCCCAATCCGCCCCCAGTTCGTCTGCGACAATCTGTGGAAGGGTAGTTCGGATACCTGTCCCCATCTCGGATCGATGAGCAACCAAAGTCACTTCATTTTCCGAACTGATGCTGATGTATACATTCGGGGCAAATGTGACTGATTCTCCTTTTGGCCCGGCACATTGGAAATTCACTCCTAGAATGAGTCCCCCCGTAGCCAAAGAGCCAAGTTTCAAAAAATCCCTACGCGAAGCCACGAAGATCTTACTCTGGTCTTCTCTTTTGCCCTTTTTGAGAAATGGAATAGTTGGAAGCATGGATATAGTGTTAGATTGGGGAAATTAAAGAGACTTTGAAGCCGTCATGATCGCTTCTTTGATGCGGTTATAAGTACCACACCTACAAAGATTCCCAGCCATAGCCAGCTCAATTTCCGCTACACCCGGGCTGGGATTCGAGTTCAGCAAAGCCGCCGCATTCATTATCTGTCCTGATTGACAGTATCCGCATTGGGGCACGATATGTTCTACCCATGCTTTTTGTACCGGATGATCTCCGTTTTCTGAAAGCCCTTCGATAGTTGTAATCTTACCATCTCCCACTGCGGAAATCTGCAAAGAGCAAGATCTTACGGCCACCCCGTCCAGATGCACGGTACAAGCTCCGCAAAGGGATTGTCCGCAGCCAAACTTAGTTCCTTTCATACCCAGAAGGTCTCTGATTACCCACAAGAGCGGCATATCGGCAACGGTATCCACTTCCTTGTTCTCACTATTAATTGTTAGGTTATATTTTGGCATTTTGAATTATTATTATAGATAAACTATTAATTATCAATCTATTAATCAAATATCATATTTCCCTCAAAGTCTTGAAAAGTAGCCGGTCGGGCTACCTCACTATTTTATTAAAGCTCTTCTTTAACATTTCAATTCTTACTTTATCGCTATTGCATTTAATGAATAAAAGCAGGAAAACGAAGTCCGGGTGCCGGAATAGCCCAATGTCTACCCCCTTAGGTCAATCGTATTGTTCATGGAGAAATGGGCTTGGGTAATGCGAATGAATTAATAAATTACTAAATCAATTTGGCATTTCAAGTCAACTAAGCTCTAAAACATTGTAACCGTGAAAAAGCAAAAAAATAAGTAACTGAAAGTGAAGCAAAAGCAGTTACAACCCCGCAAAATCACGTTTTTTTTAATAGCTGTGTTTGGAATAGATGGAATAGCCTACTACATTTGCATCACCAATTCGGAACAAGCTCCGAATAAAACACAAAATTCCTTCTTAGCTCAGCTGGTTAGAGCATCTGACTGTTAATCAGAGGGTCCTTGGTTCGAGCCCAAGAGAAGGAGCTGAAAATTAGCCACTTACAATTAAAAATTGTAAGTGGCTTTTTTATTTTTCAATGCTCATAACCTGTCCCGTAAGGAAGGAAACGGGATTCGGTGCCGTCGGGTTGACCGTCGCAACATTCGAGGCAAAGGTATCCCCACTTTTTTGTAAAGTTTCTCCTTCAATCTTACCCTGACTCCCGGCACAGTTCCGGACGCTGTCTTGAAATAGATCCTAAACTTGTAGTCCCCACCGCAGGAAAGTGCCACATCGTGGAACACCACCCCCGTCCAGGTCGCCGAAAGCGAGGATATGGACAGGGGTTTGGTCAAATGTGCCTAATCATAAAAATCTATCAATCGCTCTTAAAAAACTGTTTTGCTGCGCTAAGAGAAAATATATTCAAATTATTGATTTACTAACAAAGAAAACTCTTTTTGCAGTTGTGCATTTGTGGCTTTAAGTTCCACCATTTCCCTGTTTAAATTAATCACGTAAAGTGTTAGCTCTTCAATCTTTTGGAGTAGTTTGGCTTCCATCTTTCCCAGTTCAACCCCGTTTTCAATTACCTCGGCTTCACCGGGGATATCGGGAAGATGCTTGTTTTCAGTTATGTACTTTTCCACTTCCTCCAGGGTTCGAAGTTTGTACCCATCCCCAAAAACAAAATCCGGCCATCCGGTTAAATCAACTTTCACTTCTTTGGCATGGACTGTTCCATTCACGCTGAGCCTGGCATCAGGATTTGAAGTACCTATGCCTATATTCCCATTTTGGCCTTTGATAAATAAAGCAGAGACTATTCCGCTTCCACCAATATTAGACTGAAAATCAAAACCGCCTCCACCGGAAGTATTTTTAAATTCAAATTGGTTGGCTGAATTTAAATTCATGTAGAACGTCTCATTTCCATCTGAACGTTTGAATCCAAGTTGATTTGTTCCGTTAGTATAACCTATGCTAAGCAGTGAGTTTGGCGAAGTGGTACGGACTCCAACATTCCCATCATTGGTCAAAGTAAGAATTTTGCCCTGGTACCAGTCTATTCCCCTGCCAATAATGAATTTATCCCCATCAGAGTTGTCAACTCCTGTCACCCATCTTTGTACTCCGGTCAGCAAATATTGAATTTTAGCATCTCCTTCGCCTCCCTGTTCAACAGTCAATCCTACATTAGTCGACACATTTTCGTCATTGTTGTATATATGGAGCTTGCTCGCGGGGGAAGGCCTGCCAATCCCTACATTTGCATTTGAAGAAGTCCCCACGGTTCCGCCGGGGGTAAAAAGTGTCTGTGAATGGCCTGGGCTGACCAAGAAACCGACTAAAAGAAAAGCAATCAACTGTTTCATTTTTACTGTTTTAAGGTAGAATTTATACTAAAGAACTATTTTATTACGATTTTATTACGATTTTACTGAATTACAAGCCTTCA
Organism: Algoriphagus sp. Y33; assembly: GCF_014838715.1. Lineage (NCBI taxonomy): Bacteria > Pseudomonadati > Bacteroidota > Cytophagia > Cytophagales > Cyclobacteriaceae > Algoriphagus > Algoriphagus sp. Y33. The sequence goes on from NZ_CP061947.1 coordinate 2,928,543, forward strand.
ATTTCTAAAATCAGATTTCACAGGTAAATTCTCGAACTCCATTTAGCATTAAACTGATATATCATAAGTCCATATCATTCTGCCTAATTATTTTCTCCAGATTTTCAATTCTTTTATTCTGTTCTATAATATACAGGGTCAATTCTTCTATTTTCTGTAATAGCTTTGAGTCCATTTCACCGAGAAATATGCCATTTTCAGCAACTTCCTCAGCACTGGGAATATCTTTCAAATGGCCCTTCTCTTTGATATGCGCTTCAACTTCCGCCAGTGTAGGAAGAACATAATTACCGTTAAAAACAAAGTCAGACCATCCTGTTTCGACTTTTATCTCTTTAGCCCTAATTCTCCCATTTACGGCAAGCATATAACTGCCAAGGGCTAATGTACCGATGCCAACCGAACCATTATTTTCAACAGTAAATTTCACGCCTTGATTTGCATTGAATATACCGCTTGACAACCGCAAAATCGGACCTGTGGAAATTTGGTTAATATAAACAGCAGCCACACTCGACGAATTACGAGTGAAATGATGATATTCAGCATTAGCTTGAGGTGTTCTAAATACGCCAGTGTGAACCTGGGCATTCATTAAAGTAGGGATTATTAAAATAACCCCAAGTATTGGTAGAAATAATTTTTTATTCATATCCTACTGTATTAGTTTATTATTTAGTGTGATTTCGTTTGTCACAAAGAGTAGCAGTTCAGAATTCAATGCATATCAACCGAACCCTACATCAAAAACTGTCAGCCTTATTTAATGAGTGGAATTTATGCATACTATTCCCTGGCAGTGCTCCTAATATATTCAATTCACAACTCAGGAAATATTATCTTTTCATGTGTTTATAATTGATTTTTAATGGTCACATGGAATCTCGCGTGCCAGATAATCATCCCAGTGTGTGACTCTTGAGTCATGCTCGATTTCATATCCTTACTGTAAACATTCTTGATATACTACCGCTTTTTCTCCGGACATGGCATTTTTCCGGACAGCGATGATATTTTGAGTTTTAAAAATTTTCGACTCCCACTATATCCCATTGTTTTTGCCTGATGTTATTTTATCACAGTTTCCCCGGTCAGCTTTGACTCCACTTCAGAAAGTCTCTCCAATACTTTTTTCAGCAACTCATCCTGTTGAATTGCATAAAGCGTCAACTCTTCGATCTTCTCCAGCAATTTTACATTCATTTCCGCCAGATTGACTCCGTTTTCCTTCACCTCCGCTTCTGTCGGGATATTGGGCAGATGGTTGTTCCTTTTAATAAAAGCCCCTACCTCCGATAAGGGCATCAGCTTATATTCAGGACTGAAAACATAATCCGCCCAGCCCGACATGGTGACATTGACTTCTTTGGTTTTTATGACTCCATTGACATTTATCCCACCATTGTTGAACTCTGCCTGTACCCCGTTTGAAGCATACCCCCTGATCAGCCAGCTTTGTGATGAACCGTCATTTCCGTACTGCCTTATATACTGACCGCTGGGATTCGAAGATATAACGGTTGAACCTGAACCAAACCCATTCCATATTGCACTGCCGTCACTGTCCAATCGATAGATCTGCTTACTGGCAGAGTTTCTCCATTGGAAATACATTCCGGCCTTGCGCAAATCAAAAAGCAGTCGTTCATGTGTTAAAAACATTCGTGCATGACCGGACTTATCAGACGTAGAGAGTGAGATATACCCTCCATTCACAGCATTCTTCCCGACAATGTCAATTATAGAGTAATTACCGGTATTTTCAGGAGTAACTGTCCCCACACCCACATTTCCGGTATCGGGGAAATGATTAGTCGTCTGTCCAAAAGTCCAAGTATTCAACGTGACCAAAAGGGTCAGAATGAATAAAAATTGCTTACTGAGATTCTTATTTTCCATTTTCCAGTTTTTCTATTCTCTTAATCAAATCACTGATTAGTTCCTGTTGTACTTTAATGCTTTTGTCCTGTGAGATTGTGTACAGTGTTAATTCCTCTACTTTTTCCAAAAGTTTGACATTCATGCCGGCCAGGTTGACTCCCTCTGCTATTACTTCAGACTCAGAAGGCAACAAAGGAAGGTGCCCGTATTTTAAAGTATTATATCCGTTACAAGCCGCTTTTCCGACTTGTATCCAATCTCCCTTTCCTTCGGATCCCGAAGGTTTATTACACAGAACACAAAATAATCCGCATTCTTATAATCGCAAACTAATCCCCAAGCCCGTCAACGTCAATATTGGCAATAGGACTGATACTTGCAAACTGATATGGCGTCAGCATGGGATATGAACCGTTCAACTGATCCACTCTCAAAAACCTCTGTACGGTTTTTTACCCAGGACTCACTTTTCTCTACGCGTCTATCCAGTCAAAGAACTATCCCAAAATGCCGTTGCATCTCAGCTCACAAGGATATTGATTTAACCACTTCTTACTTTCAACTGAACGTGTTTTCATTTGAAGAAAAAACCCATTCCTTTCAACAGTCATTTCCCCGAAAGAAGAAAAGAAAGCCCGTGTACTAAGTGCATGGCCGGGTGGTCAAGGTTTTTGCAATAAAAAATACTACCCGGGGCATTTGTCTAAGCATCATTTACTCTATATTCTAAAAGCCGTTTCGCAATTTCCATATCTGATAGCTCATCGTTATATGTTTTCACATATTCTTCAACCATTTCCTGTGCCATATACAACGGGAATAGGTTTTCATATAGAACACCGTCCAATTCAATTTTCAATTCATTTGGAATTGAGTCGGCATTAAGAAAAACCACTTCTGAATCTAAGGCCAGTTTATCTTTCACATAAAGCTCAACTAAGTCAAACTCTATATCAGGAAGAAAAACCTGACTAACTGATTCTGCTTTATGAAGGCTTTTTAAGTACGGGATTAATTCAATAATATTCATTACAAGTTATTTATTCCAAATTGACGTTCCTCCTTTTCCATCAGGATGCATAGTATTTCAAAATTTTCCACCGGGAATACTGGGGTGCTGGAATTTAGGCACTAATTGCATAACCCCAGCATTCACATCGTGATGCCAAACCCAATTTCTTGGTGACTTACCTAAAATACTTCCTGTTGATGAACGTGGAACGGAAATCCCTAACTTAGTCACTGAATTTGCAAAAGTAGCATCAGAAGCCAGTGCGTTGCTTAGTGAAGTATTTGCAGCCTGGAAGTGTGCTCGGTAATTACCACCCGGGTATAAGTTGGTTGGGAGATTACTCTCAAAGGCTACAGAATAAAACTCACCACTAGGCAATATTTTACTGGGAGAAGTTATCGATGGTATTTTAATTCTGGAAAGTGCCTCAACCCCTCCGTAAATACTCAATGCAGCTACTGTCCCCAACCTAAACTTGTCCTCAATCGAACCATTTTCGATTGTATAATTGATTCCCCTATAAGCGTCTTTTGCCTCAGAATAAATTGGAATATAATTTGGACCAACAGACTCTGTTGCCATCTGGGGGCGAAAAGCGCTGAAGAAGTCATAGACACCTAAAGCAATCCCCCTGTATGCCTGGTATACTTCCTTGACCTCCTGTTCGGTCGGTTTCTGGAGCATTTCTGTTGTGGTCCCCACACCTGGATACCTCACCGCTTCCAAACCATCCAAATCTATTGCTTGAATTGGAGTATTGCTGGCATACTGATAAGGAGTAAGCATCGGATATGAACCGGTCAGCGGATCCACACTCTAAAACCTCTGTACGGTTTTTCAATCAAAGGACGCTCATCTTATCATAGGTATATCAATTTTGTAATAAGGACGACTGGTATAATCATCCACGTAAAGATTTAGATCACAAAAGTACAAATATCCTTCATGCAATATAAATGGGTGTCCTCTATTACCTTTTAACCGAAAATGAGCTCCATCAATGAAAAAATGATGGTAATTAGAATTTACGGAACCTAACCAATTATTTGCTACCCCACCTCTTCCATAGGTGTATTCTATACTTTTGTCCGTTGAGTAATAGATATCTTTTTGTGAGTTTGCTATACTGTCTATATTGTTGCTTACAAATTGATTCACCTGTGCTGGTAAGTCTCGAAAAGCAACTTTTTCTGCCTTAGATATGTCAAGGTCATAAACCTTTTCTTTGCACGATACCGTGAATAATAACAAGAGTGCTAAAATTAAATGGATCTTCATGGGATTTTATTATTTCTTTCTTTTGGCGCAACACGAGTATTGTCTTGACTTGCTGGATCAGGCTTATATTTCAATGGATCAAATGAACCTGACCCGAGATTAACTGCATTTTTTAACCTCTCTGAAAATGTACCTGGCCTAGTATGCGTGTCATGGAAATTTGAAATATTGGGAATAAAAGCTCCTTGAAAACCTCTCGCCTTAATGTTAATAGCATTTTCAAAAATTCTTCCTGATTCACCGATCTCTCCTGAAGGAAAATTTAAACCTCCAAAATAATTTGGCACAAAAACATTCCCATTAAAACTGAAACTATCTGGTATCAAAAAATCATTACCCCCATTTGCCTGAACTGGATCACCCAAGTGAAAAACATTGAAATGTCTAGCACCGACATTGGAATTTAATTGATACTCTCTCACTGGAGTGTTAATTGTTAAAATGTTATCAACACTCAATCCAAAATCATCGTCTAAAATATTAGCTGCGATTATCGCTACATTCCCTCCATGACTGTGACCTACTAATGTTAAAGGCTGGTTAGGATCTCTGTTTTTTACTACATGCTTTGCTAAGTCTCTAGCAGCCTTTTGTCTAGCGATGTCAGAATTGTTACCACTCCAAGGAAATCTATCCCCCTCTGTATTACCAAAGATCTCGTTGACTGTAGTTTTGGTTAGTTTAGGAAAAGTATTCGGATTAGACCAAGTGCCATGTACATAAAATGCCTCAAGCCCATCTAAGTCGATTGCCTGTATCGGCGTATTGCTGGCATACTGATACGGTGTGAGCATCGGATAAGAACCAGTCAGCGGATCCACACTCAAGAACTTCGCTATCTCGGGGTTATAGATCCTAAACCCGTAGTCGTAGGTGTTTCCACCTCCGCCCATACCCGGGTTGTCCTTTTCCTTGCCGTTAAAGCCATAACGGTAGCCACTGCTTTCTGTTCTGCCGCCCATCGCCAAGCCAAATGGGTAATAATCAGATCGTGATACCACGTCAGTCCAGGTACTGTCGGTCTTTATATGGATGCGGTCAGAGACCACTGCCAAAACATTGCCAAGATGGTTGGAAAGCTCGTACTTTTTTAATCCTACCGTACGATAACCTGCCGCTGATGCGGAATCCAACTGCCCCAAGCGGCTGCTTCCGTAGATGGGACGTTCCAAAAGCAGGTTGTTTTGGTAAACCGCCATCACATTCCCGCTTGCGTCCCTCACGTATCTCGTTATGTTGGTTCCCTGCTTTTTCTCTACCCTATTGCCGCTTGCATCGTATCGGAACTCTATAGGCGAGCCCGAAGACTTGGTCACTTTCCTGACTTTTCCGCTTGGGGTCCATTCTATGTCCGTAATCCCTTCCCCGTTATCACTGATCAGGTTACCTATGGCATCGTACTTATACTGCCCGTCGGCAGGGATAGGAACACCCGCCACTTCCTCTATGGACGCACTGAAAGCGGAACCGCTCCGGATATGGGAGCCCGGCAGAAACACAATCCGGTCGGTTGCTTTGAGTACCGCACTCTGACCCGACGGAAGCACTGCCCCGTCCCCTACCGTAATGTAGCGGTATTGCTGTCCGTCTGCCACCAAGGGATTGCTGTTATATACCTTGTTTTCCGGGACGGTAGGCTGGTATTCGCCAACCACCTTGCGCAGTTTGTTGGTCCCGGGATAGTATTCGTAGTCAAAATCATGGAGCAGCGATGCCCCGGAATCGTTGCGCTTCAGCGTCAGCAGGTTTCCGTTCCCATCATAGGTATAGTTGGCATCATAAGCCTTCGCAGTCGCTGCTGTCCTGGTTGTAAAATTAGTGGTATACTCCCGTAAACTTCTTGCCAGGACGATCCTGTGCAGTTGGTCATATTTGTACAACATCGCCTGCATGTCATACTGGTCCTGCGAGCCGGCCAGCTCGGTGTTCATCCAGGAGATATTGCCGTTGTACAGTCCCGTGTTTCCGCTCACCGAATTGTTTCTGCTCCACAGCGCATCCCTGCTGTCGGTAAGTACTGTTCCCGTGGTGATGGGCACATAATCCCCGCTATAATACCCCAGCGCAAAGGACATGGCATCTTTGCCTGTCCGCATCGAACCCGTACCGTCCCCTCCCGGATCTCCTCCCCCGGGCATGTTCACCCCTTTCAGCCAGCCCTGAAGCGTATAGTAGTAATCCAGCCCCTGCACCTTATGCTCTCCCAGTTCCACCCGTGCCAAAGGCCCATGCGGATAGTAATAGTAGGTGGCATCGGTGGACCAGAGGTACCCGTCCGTGCTGGTCTGAACCGTTTCGATCCGGTTATCCGCATCGTAGGTGTAGTGGTGAACCAGCTGCTCTGCCGTTCCCGGCTGGTAGAACACATAGTTCACATTGCCGCTGATCTGGTCATACTTGTATGCCGTGATCTTATGGGGAAGTCCGGGAATCTGCTGGAGCAGGCTCTTTACATTGCCGTGCGGGTCATAGCTGTAGGCGGTCAGCAACGTATCAGTCTTGCCTTTCTCCAGATGGGCGGTATAACTCACCCGGTTGCGCAGGTGTTCCTGTGTGAATTTCAGGTGTAACCCCGGCTTGGGCGTATCATATCCCGTGACCGTGATATCCCGGCAGGTATAATCCGGGCGTCGGGGAAAATCAAGGGCTTTAAGCTTCTTTTTTAGACTATCCAGGTTTTCCGTGGTGACAAGTTCACCCGTCTCGGTGATCCTGCCCAACCGGTCGTATTTGCTGTAGCTGTAGGAATCTTCTGTTGCCTGTTTGGCATTTTGGGAAAGTCTCAGCTGACCGATGGCGTTGTACCAGAACTGCGAAATCCCCCCATCAGGACTGGATTGCCAGACCAGCCGGTTGTTGCTGTTGTAACGGTACTTGGTAGGCAGTTCATGGCCGGGATTTACCGAAGCCCCGGATTTTACCTGATTGACCTGCGCCGTGGTCAGCGGCTTCACCCCCTTCGGGGGAACCGTCTGCACCAGGTTATTGGCCTGGTCATAATAGTACAGGGTATAGTGATACTCCTTGTTGGTCACCGTCATGTCCAATGTTTCCGTGGCATCTTCCAGACAGGTGGTAGAGGCAGTTCTGAGATAAGACTCCACCCATTTATCCTCCAGTTTTTCCACCGCGGATTCCCGTATCGCCGCACGCAGCGTGTCACGCTCCGCAAGACAGCGTTCCACCACATCTTCCCAGTCGGGCACGTAACTCACCGAAGCAAGCCAGGGATTGAAGGCAGGGTCCAGTTGGTAGGAAGTACAGACGGTTTCGGTTTGCGTTACATAGCCTTCAATTCTTGCTTCCGGAGTTAAAAGTACAATTGTTGGGTAATCAGGATTGGTGACATCAGCTATATATTGTCCCACACAGCCATAACAATTGCCAAAATCCGGCGCAGGACAATCTACATAGATAGAATCGTTGGCAGGTGAGGCGCCTGTTACAGCATTTCCTTCCTTATACCATTGATAATTTGAAGGACTGCCGAGATCCTTGCCCACATCGGTTGATAAATTCACACCACCACTATTATAAACAATATATTTAGTCTGTTCAGAATTTGTACGTTGGGGAGAGTAATAATTTGGCTGAGGCCAATACTGGGTCTTATTGCCCAGGTCGGTAAAATAATAGTAGTTATGCGATAATCTGAACTGTCCCGGACCATTGGTCAATAAACATAAGGGGATATCACCTTCCAATTGATTCATTTGGGCATAGAACAAAACCAAATTGGAAAGTGAACAGAGACTTGCCGGTAACTGGCCTGTCAATTCATTGTAATCCAGCCTTAGGGTATGCAGATTGGAAAGATTCCCAATCTGGGAAGGTATGTTGCCGCTTAGCTGATTTTCTGACAGGTTTAAATATTGAAGATTTGTCATACTCCCCACTTCCTGTGGAATGGGACCTTCCAGTTGATTTAACAGCAACAATAGGTTGGTTACTTTCTTTAAATTTCCAAAAGAGGCAGGAATTGGGCCCGATAATTCATTATCATACAAAAAAAGCAATTCCAATTTATCAAGATTGCCAATCTGCGGAGAAATAAGCCCTTCTATCTCATTGTCATGCAGATACAAGGATTTAAGTTCGAGTAAATTCCCGATAGAGGATGGAATCACACCCGAAATACGGTTTTGCTGCAAGTGAAGCAACTCAAGGCTTGTCAGGTTTCCTATGGAAAGCGGAATAGAACCTGACAGATCATTGTTGTACAGGTATAAATTTCTAAGGCTCGAAAGAGTCCCAATTGAATAGGGTATGGTGCCCGTAAGCTGGTTGTCGTTAAGGATCAGAAATTCCAAAGAGCCAAGATTGTTCAGATAGGCAGGAATAGTTCCCGTCAGAGAATTAAAGGACAGCTGGATTGTCTTCAGTGTTGATGAATATCCTATTGACTGGGGGATGGTACCGGTAAGTTGGTTTTGGTCAATATGGATTTCCCTCAAGCTGTCCATTTCGTGGAATATATTCGGCAGCTGGCCGGTAAGACCGTTTAGGGGTAGCCGTAGTGTCCTCAGGTAATCAAGATCCCTGATACTCTCAGGAAGAGTCCCATTCAGGTTATTGCCGTTTAGATGTATATCGGTCACATGCCCGTTTATATCAACCGTCACTCCACTCCATCCCTGGACTGACTGTACCACGTTCGGATTTGCCGAACTCCACCCTGCCTTATTAGTCCAGTTTGCCCCTCCCGTGGCCTGATAAAAATCCATTAAGGCACTGTACTCTTCCTGACTTGGCAGAGAACCGGAAAAGGCAGACACGTTGGTAGTGCCCTTAGATGCGGAGCTCTTAGTTTCACTCTGCTTTGAAGAAGGACGTATCTTAACATCCATGCCCAGCCTCTCCTCCAATTCAAGAGCCAAGCGGCTCGCCAATTGCTCAATTTCAGCCAACTCCCCGTCAGATCCCTCCCACATCAGTGACTTCTGAACAGGCGGATTTGCGGCTCTGCCAAGTATTTGACATTCATTTTCCCCGGGGATTACCGGACCCGTAACTAGGGTTTGAGCAGTACAAATAAACGGATTTTCCGTAGCGACTGCGGCGAGTGAACAGCCTTTGGATTGCAGCAGATTTGCCAACGGAGCCAATAAAGGATCATTTAAATCCTCGGTCAATATCAGGTTGAAAAAATTACCCGCCCTGTCCTGATTGAAATAATTCTTAAGTGAATTCCTGATTGTAGCCTGCTGGGCAGCGGTAAAGTCACCCGAACATTTGCTCTGCACCATCGCCACTGACTGGTCAAGCTCCTCTTCGGAAACGGGATCTTCCAGACCGTTTTGGGCAGCCCATTGCTCCAGTTCATTGATGCTTTTCGGAAGCTCATTGCCTGTCGCAAACCGGGCTTTAAATGACGGACAGGAAACTATCTCAGGAATAGTCAGTTTTACTTCATTGCTGGCCTGTGTGTAAAAGGAGGAGTACATCTGCCACCGTGCACTGTCCAAAGCACCCTGTAATTGCTGACCGGTCAATCCCCGGCTCAATATGTCATAGTAAAGTACATGCTTGCCGTTGGGATCTTTGGTCCCGGAGGCATTCACACGCATGGATACATTCCCGGGATCAACCACTGCCGGCAGCGAGCCTCCAAGGCCGTTCCCAAGCGTAATGTTGGACAGTTTGGCATTCAGGGCACCTGTATAGGAGGCACCTATACCTCCGGTCTTGTAAAAAGGGTCTACATTCTGGATCGGATAATATCCATTGGCTACCGCCTGGGACATGGTCGCAATCTGCACCAGCTCAAGCTCCACCTTTCTGGCTCCGCTGTTCCGGACCATCAGTTCATAACCGCAGTAGTCCTGATGGTTCCTGATCATAGATGATACCGCCGCCGTGTCCGCCGCGGCTTCCGATCCCAGCTGCAACAGTACTTCGCTTCTTATTTGGGCATATGCCCCTGCTATCTCTGCTTCCACCACCCCGTCTATTGCTTCAATGATTGCATCTACGGCTTCCGGAGAAGTTTCATCACAGATCTCACAGTCACCCAGATCCTGACCCGCCGCATTCTCCACCGCCAGTTTCTCCTGCTGGAAGATGCTGCTTGAGCGGATCTCCGAGATGATCTCGCTGTAGCTCTTCTCTTTTACCTTCAGCTCTTTTATAACCCTGTATTCCCCGAGCTTGGACAGATTCAGCGAAATATTGACTGTGCCCAACTCCGTCTCTACCTGACAATCCGACGCCGTAAATGTCTTTTTGAATATTTCTGCCAGCGGTTCCTCATCTCCCGATATCGCAGGTAGACTTACCATTAAGCCGTCAGGATCCACCAGACTCATGCTCAGCGTGAACTCACAGTCTTGGCATCCTACCCGGTCCAGATCACTCCCTATTCCTGCAAGTGAATAGGCAAAGGCATAGGGGGTATTGGCAGTGGTGTTGACAAAGGAAGCATCGACCAGCTTGCTGCCGCCTTTGGATTTATTGTGGGAGATCAGGTCATACACCACCGAACCCCAGCCCGCAGTTTCCCTGGCAGCATACTCCGCCAAAGGGGTGACGTTTGAAGGGCTGTTTCCCGCAAGTGCCGTGGCTACCACCTGTCCCTCTTGGTTGATGTACTGGATAGACGCCTGGTCGTTGGGATCCACGATGACTTCCTTGCGGTAATGCACTGCATCCCCCACGTTGGCCCCAAACAGGCGGATCAGTTCCTCGGGAAAGGCTTGTGCGTAAAATTTGCGGGTAGTATTCGCCCCGTCAATCCTGAACCTGCTTCCCGGTTGGCTCTGTTTCTTCACCCGGCCTGTTGGATCGGAGGTATATTCGGTGAATACGGCACCGTAGCCCTGGGCATTGGGAAGATAAGCTTTGTTGGCCATGTCCATCGTATTGGACGCAGAGTAATATTTCCCCGCTCCATAACTGCTTTGGATTGGATTGTTGGCAACAACCCCGTTATCGTAATGGTATTTGTTTTTCGTCTTGTTGGCATAATCGACCTCAGGGGTTATTTGGGCGATGCTGTTGTTGAACCTGTTGTACTTTGACCTAAACTTCAGGCTTGTACTTGGATCGGGAGACGGAAGAAACTGTACTGCCTCACGGCCCTCAAAATCATACCAGGTCTCCGATACCAGCGTGTGCTCTCCACCACTTAGGGTGCTGATCTGCTGCCTGGACCGTAAGCTTCCGTCCAGGTAGTTTATGGTTTTCTTATACCTTCCCCCCTCTATGAAATCCGTCCTCACCTGCCAGTTGTAAGCGGTCTGCTGGTTGCTGACCGACGTTCCGCCGTTCGGGCCATAGGCCCAGTTTCCGGGGATTTTCATTTCCGGGAAATCCGGATGGTACCCCACCGACCGCACACGGTAGTACAGTTTGCCCTGTGGATAATAAACCGGGAACGAGTAACTGTTGGATGTCAGGCGTACTCCCACTCCCTCCCGGTGCGCAAATGCTCCCACAGCCGTGTTGCCTGTATAATTGTCATGGACGGAGATAAACACCCATTCCAGGTCATACTCCCTGAAATCAGAATTCGGAGCAGTCCAGTTGACCGTCGCAACATTCGAGGCATAACCCGCCGTCAATGCGGGAACCTGCGCGGGGTCAAAGGTATTCCCCACCTTTTTGTAAAGTTTCTCCGTCAATCTTACCCTGGCTCCCGGGACGGTTCCGGACGCTGTCTTGGAATGGATCTTAAACTTGTAATCCCCCCCGCAGGAAAGTGCCACGTCATGAAAAACCACTCCTGTCCAGGTACCTGTCCCGGAAGCAATGGAAAGCGGCTTGGTCCATTTGACTGTCCCGTTTTCCAGAAAGCTGAGCTGCAAGTCTGCCTGCCAGTCCGCCCCGGTGTTAAAGTCCCCCAGGTCATAGTCCAGCTCAAAACCCACATAATACTGTCCCGTCAAGCAGGGAGGGGTCTGAAACACGTCAAAGGTGTTGCCTGCGGCAAATGTGTTCCAGGGAATCACATGCTCTATCGGGGAAAAAGAAGCAATCCCACCGGGAACCATCACCAGTTCGGAGGGGATAAAACTCCTGTTTTCGGGGATTCTGAGGCTGAGCTCACGGGTGGTGGCAGAAAAGACACTACCCTTTTTGGTCTTCACCCGGTAGGTATAGGTGTTGCCCACCGTCAATCCCGTATTCGTATAAGTGCCCGATGTGCCTGCCACCGTAGCCAGCTGGGTGAAATTCCCGCCGTTTATCTTCCTTTCCACCACAAATGAATCCGCGGATTCCCCCGAATAGGTCCAAACAAGCTTTATCGAATTGTGTGAGGCAAAGAAGGCCTTAAAAGAGGAAGGGACGGAAACGGCAATTGGAGCGGCCGTTAACCCGCCAATGCAGGCCCAAACCAACAGCAGCGCAACCAATCCGCCCAATCGGGCTTTTCTTAAATGTATGTGTTTACTATCCATAAAAATCTGTCAATTGGTTCTCAAAAACTGCTCTACTTCGGTAATGGTGACTATACCCGAATCGGTCTCTTTCTTCAGCAATCTTAAATTGCCTTCCTCATCGTAGGAATAGGTGATCGCAAAATTCTCCTCATCAAGAATTGAGGAAAGACGTAATGTCACCGGATCATACACATAAGATTTCATCATGGCATCGGATGGCATAATCCTCACATCATCAATCCACATTGCTGAGTTTGCCCCTTTTGAAAATTTTGTTTGGATACGTTTGGTGCCCGGTGGAACCACAAAATCCCCTTCGACTTTTCTCCATTTTTCAACGGCATGTGAGGATGGATGGAATCTGGTTGAAGAAATAACCGTCCCCGCCCCATTTTCAAAGATTAACTCAATAAACTGATTTGGATCCGAGATAATGGAATTGGAAGACTGACCGTTTGACACCCAACTTGAAAAACTATATTTCTTTGCCGGCTGAAGACTCAGCAGATCCTGGGTAATTGACTCGGTAGGATTCACGATCTTCATACTTCTCTTGCCTGTATGGGCAAAATTGGAATCAAAAATCAATGTCTCCGGGGTATTTAGCGTAACCTTAAAAACAGCACGGGTATATGCCCGACTGAACACATCAGGAAGATAGCCAATGGGTATGACAAGTATTGTTCTATTAGGATCCGTTGGATGCGGTTGTTTGCAAATTATTGAAGTATTGCTAAAATTCGGAAGTGAACCATAAATGTCCAACGGTGCTTCGATTGACACGGAATTGAATTCACTTATTTCTTCCATGGGAATATCAACCACAGCCAAATATGTAGTCAGCCTGATATTTGCCTGAATAGGTTTAAAATCTGAACCCTGAAATAATCTCCAATTTCCAATTACCGGGCTGGAAATGTCCTCAAAATCGGTGACTAGAATTTCATTTTGCCTGGCATTGGAAGCACTTGCTATTACATTGGCCCCTTTGTAGCCATATAAATTGGAACTGTATATCCCCAAGCCATCCACTGATTCATCTGCAAAACCCTCTTCACTATAGGAATTGTTTTTTGCACCCAATACCCATCCGTTTTCTATATCCTGGCCGGGGTTTATATAAGAAAATCCCTTTAGATCATAGGTTCCATCTGCTGATAGATTCGGCTGGTCAGAATACGACCTTTCGCCATCATAGAAATAGGATGCCAGTGGATTCCATACCCCTGATTTACCATTCTGAAAGTCACTTAGGCCTGATAAATCGGCATTCTTAAAATTCTTAACCCAACTATCGGCATAGGATTGGACGCTGGAATTAATCACCTGTCCACTTGTCGGCACTGTAACTTCATAGGAAACCGTTTCCAGATCATTCTCTGAAATTTCCGCTGCCTGAAAATTAACGGACCTCGTATTGGACAGTTCAAAAAGAATGGTGTTGCCACACTTAAAGTTGACTTTCAAAGTGACGGGATATGTTCCATTCGACGCATAAGCATGAACCGGAGTTCTATCGGCTGAGCTGTTTCCATCACCAAAAGTCCATTCATAGGATAAGGGGGTACACCCTTCTATTAAATTGAGATCCGGCTCAAATGCAGCCGCACAGTACACGTTATAGGCATCGAATGCCACTGTTCCCAAAGAAGCCGTGTTTTTGGTGAGGACATGGTTCCTGCTTCTCAATGTCAGCAATGGTGCATTACTGTGTGTAATCGTATAATAATATGTCCCATATTCAGGATCGGTCAAATAAGGAGTGGTATACCTATAACCCGATCTTGAGGTTTCAGCCTCCATCGGCACTCCGGTTCCATTCACCAGTTTATACCATTTATAGGTAGCATTGGAATAAGGCCATCTAATTTCTCTATCCACCTCAGCAATGAATTTAAATGTGAATCCAATTCTTTCAGTGGAATTTTTCTGTACATCAACCAACCCTTGGGGTGAATAGGTAAATTGACTTCCTGAAAATGAGCTGTATACACTCAAAAAATCATTGAAAGAAAAATTACAATAGGAAATATCCACCAAACCGGTTACTGCGCTCACTTTCTCAGGCAGTTTACCTTTCAGTCCCGGATTGTTGTTTGTCCTGAACTCCAGTTTATAGGGCCCTTCGCCCATCAATCCCGGAGGAAGCTCCCCTGAGAACCCATTATACCCTATATTAAATGTATTAAGCATCTTCTGCTCCCCCAGCCAGGCTGGGATTGTTCCGGAAAGGCCACTTCCATAAGCAACAAAAGATTTAAGGCCTGTAAAATTAGCGGTTCCGCCCGGAAGGCTTCCTGAAAATTGATTGTCATACAGAAACAGTCCCTCCAGATGAGGCAAACTCAACAAGGTTGCCGGAATAGCTCCGCTCAGCTTATTAGCTCCCAATTGGAGGTAGCTAAGGGAAGACATTTGATTGATCTGGGAAATAATGGGGCCTGTTAAATTATTTCCTGTCAAATAAAGCGTATGGAGAGAAGTCAAATTGCCGAATGAAGTAGGTATACCACCCGTCAGATTCGAATAGGTCAACAAGAGAACCTGAAGCTGGGAGAGATTTCCCAATTGGGCAGGTATGGTGCTAACCAAAAGAGGATTATATGAAATATTCAAATAAACAAGATTTGTGATAGAACCAAGCTGTGTCGGGATTGCCCCGGAAAACTCGTTATTACTCAGGAGCAACTGACTTAAACCGGTCATGCTCCCAAGGGTAGCGGGTATAGCCCCGGTAAGATGGTTGCCATCCACATTCAGTGAGTTCAGGTAAGTCAGTCCACTGATAGCGGTCGGCAAAGTGCCGACTAAGTTATTGTTTTGCAAATTCAATTCCACTACATGCCCTGCGCCATCTACCGTAATTCCATACCACCCACTCACATCCGGCGGAGAACCTGCCGTGGTCCATCCTGTTTTATTAGTCCAACCTGATCCACCCGAACTGTTATAGATCGCCTTAAGTGCATTGAATTCAGCTAATGAAACTGCCGGGCTCGACATAATAGAATATTGACTTGCTCTGTTGGATGGGGTTGACATTTCATCCCCCTGGCTATTTTCCATATCAGAATCATTAAAAGAAAAAGAAGAGACAAATCTTGTCTGAATTTCCTCTTGAACCCTTTGCTCCATTTCCATCCTTAGCTGTTCCAAACCCTGGCTTTCAGTTTCCGCTTCGGACTGGGCGGAAATATTCTGTACGAGTGCTACATACAGAATCAATACGGTATATATCTTTTTCATTTATGGTATTGGACGTGGTGTAGGGATTCGATCTCCTCTAGAAGTGGTGAACGTAGAGCCGTTTTCAGGCTTCTCCAAGCCTGTAATAGACCTGCTGATCGGAGTAAGTATATTTCTGTTTCCTGATCGATACACTTTAGCCTCCAGATCGCTGTAATTACTCAAGTCCGCATCTGCGGAATAAAAAACATGTTCCCCATTAATACTTCCCTGATATATCCCCCGGGCCACCGGAATCCGTAGATCACCGGAATAGGTGTACAAGAGCAGTTCATCTCCTTTTATAAGTAAATTGGAATTTGCCCTAGTTGACCCAAACACAAATTCATCCATGGTCTCTTTGTATCTGGCGAGATCGGGAATTTTTATAGCATAACCGACAGTGGTTTTTGAAGGCCCCATGCCGGAGTAGGTATGGTAAGCAGGAACTGACAGGGAATATATAGGAGCCTCAAAATTATTGTTTACTTTTTGTAGTATGGTAGCGCCTGTCAGGGCATCCCAACGTAAGTGCTGCGCAAGGATTTTTGAGCCGAGATTGGATGACTCAACTGACTCAAGGATGCCTTGCTGAAAAATGACTTTATTGGTGACTATGGTCCTGAGTTTATTCTGAACCCTCCCCACATTGGGATAAACCGATGGCAGCGGAAAAATAAAAATGAAGTCGGCATTAAACGTGGCTCCTCCTGAATAAGCCACATCCGTAATTTCCCTGGCATCTACGATAAAATCGGATTGATAACCATAATATACATTTTTGTCAGCCGGTCCCTGTTCATCCAAGAGAGAATAGACGTTGTTTCCTCTCGTTGAAAACAAACTGTTAACTTTTGCTGTTTTTTTCCTGTTTAAAACACCTACCTCAGCTCTATAATTATACCTTGTCCAAGAAATTGGCTCAGAACCAATTTCGCCCGTATTCCCCTGCGCATATACCTCCTCAGATTTGAGTTTCCCATGCATATCATTTAACACAATGCCATAGCCCTGGCTCGCCACAAAATCATTCTCCTGAACTTTCAAAAATGGATTTGGAAATGTGGCAATATTGATTTTCTCTTTTTTCAAGTCTGTTTCAAGGGGAATTACCGGAAAGTCCCTGGCAGTATAGAACTCCATTCTTTTCATACCCGTAGTCCCATAGGTCGCATTGCTGCCTTCCGGTATCACAAAATCATGAAGTATTTCATAACCTGCTTTTTTGGCTGAAGGCAGACTCAAAATCTTCACCTCCGAATATCCTACAGAAGGCGAGGGGTATAAACTTTCGTTTACCGGATATTCAAAATACAGATTGGCATTACTTCTCAATTTTCTGATTTCCTTGTATTGTTTGGATTTCCTAAGTGTATTTTCTTCCCCACCGACAAAAGGTTCGAATGTGCTTACCCCGCTACTGATCCTGTTCCCCTTTTCCATTTGGGTGTAATCGTACACCTGCCCATAAGTACCCTCAACATCATGTTGCCATCCATCATCGATCGTGATTTGCCGGACTCGATGGCCGCCTCCTATTTTATCATAATTAGCACTTAAGAGACGTACGCCGGATTTTTTCAGGTTTATCTCCCTTCCCCAATTGTTGTTCTTGCAATAGTCATTAAAGCCCTCTATGGTTTGCCGTATTGATCCGGCAATTCCCGAAAGCCCCTTATTCAGATTTATCCGCTGTTTTGCCGAGTTTGCGCGGGAGAAACTCTTGGTCAAATTTGCTGCCCAAGGCTGGTCCAATTCTAGGTGTTTCCATGCCATGGCCGCAAAGGGATGGACTCCATTGATCTTAGCCAGCTCAAACTCTCCCGAGACATAATTCCCCGTGCCATCCTTTATCAGCGTCATAGGAGCATTCAAGTTTATGTTGAGGTAACCCTCTATAAGTTCAAAATCACTTCCCTGAGGTTTTCTTAGATTAACATCCAGTTTCACAAAAACCTCTTTGGTATCCATATCCAAATACTTCATTACCTCTGACTTTTGGTCTATGGAGGACAGGGTTCCGCCAATCGGTTTATCCAGTTTAAACCTTATTTTCGGAGTGGTAGATTCCGGATTAAACCCGTGCACCAGCCTGTCCCCGCGTTCAGTACCGGAGAGTTCCATTTTCGCCATAGCCCCTGCCTGCCCGCTCTGGACAAAAGCATACCTATCGGCTTCATAGTCTACCTTAATGGTTCCCTTTGAGGGCAATACTATGGAGGATAAATTCCATGCGCTGGCAAACTGATCCTGTAACCCTTCATTTTCAGCACGCTGATCAACGTAAGGCCAGTCTATAGTTGATTCCCCGTTGGATAAAGCAGGTTTATAATTTCCCCACCGGTCTTTGGAATATTGGGAGTATGACGGGTTAAAATCAGAATAAGTAAACGTGTAAGGATTTTGGCTGCCCTGGGTACCGGCACCGTTTTCGATAGCCACTGATTTCAATGTCAGCTTTCCCGTACCCCCTACCGCATTTGGCAGATTGGAACAAAGGCTGTTGTCATAGGTGAATTTTACTTTCTTGATGGGATCTGACTCTCCCCCAAAACGGGTAAACAATTTTACTTCCTTTAGACTCTTCATGCCCATTCCGCCGGACGGGCTGGCATTATCCTGAAAACGGTCTACCGCCCCCCTAGCATCTGCCCGATCCTGAGTATCAAAAACAAACTTGGCAATATGGGTTTTCGTCTCCGCCTGTTTGAGGAAATACACCTCTTTCTCCCCATAGGTAAATGCTCCCTGGTCGTCCCTCGCATCAATGGCAAAACCTTTTAAATAGTGTGCTTTTAGATACGGGTCGCGCCACTTGTACCTGTTTGCTTCATCAGTGATTTTTTGATAGGAAAACTTAACCCAGTATCCCAAATCATCACTACTCACCCCATCTGCTGTGACATCCACGTAATCCGAACCTTGTATGGAGGTGAGCAAGTAACTGTAGGCGTAAGCAGGGATTTCCGTTTTTTTATAGTATTCCTTAGTGCCGGGAATTTTATAATTGGGTTTTCCATTGGTTTCGGATACCGTGGTAAACAATCCATCGCCGCGATTGGTGGAAAAATTATGCTCTTCCTGTACCAAATTATATACCGGCAGACCGAATATGTACCGGAGTCCATTCTGATCCGTAATTATGTAGCCGGCAATATGGTGCTCGGGAAAATTACCCCTGTCCAGAGAAACAATGTTATTGTTCTTGTCAAAATATTCAATGTTGAGTTCAGGGATTAAACTGAGGTTATTTTTTAGAATATCTGCGTTGATAAGCGGAAGCACTTCCCGTTGAGTCTCTGCCTTCATTTTCTCCCCGAAAGGAAGCTGGGGACTTGATGCGTATCCCTGCTTTTCATTTACCATGTGGATCATCCCACCTCCCTTTTGAATTCTCACGTTAACAGCTTCCAATCCTCCCGTCTTATCATACAGGGACTGGGAAAAACTATTGCGGTCCCCGACAAAACTATAGTCAACCGGTGCAACTTCTGATGATTCAGCTGTTCTGTTGAAAAAAAACTTTTCTATAAATTCGGCTCCCCATGCCCAGAATCCTGATTTATTTTCAGCATAGCTGGGGGTGGCATTGATGCCTACATGCTTTCCACCAACTTCCACTCCGGCGGAAAGCCCAATAGAATGGGACTTTACCGTGCTTTCGGGAACCAATCCAAAGTCATTTCTATACGCTCTGAAAGTCCCCCCAATACCTGCTGCTGAAACACTGAACAGGTCATAGGTATGGTGCGGGATTGCCAGGTTGGGGGAAAAAGAATTGATCATCCCGTCCTTTTCCCTGTTTAGATCAATAAGATAATCGCTGTTTGGATTTACTTTGTGAAAGTTGGAGTATCCATAAGCGGGTGTTCCTACCCGTATTCCATCATCTTTAAATCCACTTTCATTATAATACCCTGTCACATGGCCATTGGGATAGGTCCCAACTACCCCTATCCCAACTTTGACGGTTGCAGAAAAACTCTTATGCAACATGGGAAAGGGATTTTGTGGAAAATAAGAAGGATGGGCAAAAGAAAAGGACGTAACACTGGTACCTGAACCAATCGTTTCTTTGGTAGATTCTGATTCAGCCATTGGAATTATGGAAGTTAATCCAATTGAACTTAAACCGGATTTAGAATTATAAACCCCGTTCATCCCCGCCTGAAAGGATTCAGAGCCATATGAAAACCCCATGCCGACTGTTCCTCCTTCGTTCGAATCAAAGTTCAGTCCCAGGTTTGCTCCTACCTGCGGGGATTTTGCTACTTCCGAAAGCCCAAAATCAGCAGAGATTGAATAGCCCGGACCATTTAAATTATTATTATAAATACCCAGACCCAGACTGGGTTTAACTTTAAATATCGGAAATCCTATTACCTCAAGTCCAAGTCCCGCCTGCACACCTACCGTCACACTTGGAACCATACTCACTGTATTGTGAATTAAATCCCCTGCAAACTCATCCGGATATCCCCTCAGCTGACGGTTAATCGCCCCTGAGGACAAGATCCAGCCCAATCCTACCCAGGATGCTTCGTCGTCCATTTGGGATCCGGCTGCATAGGATAGGGTAAACGGATAGCCTCCATTTGGCCCAGGCAATTCGAAAAGCGGGATATTGTAAGAAAAATCACCGGTAAAGGGATCTACCATTTCATTGGTACCAATAGCCGAAAAACCCCTGAATTCAGGAGCGGATGGTCCTGAGGTCAATGCAAAAACCCGGGTTGATCCCATCGGAACCAAAAAAGTCAACAATAAAAAAAGTGCGATACTTTTCCTTCGCTTGTATAACAACATAATCTAGCTTAATAAGGGATTACTTTTCTATAATTCGTTTTTTGACCGGATCCATATTGAATAAAATGGAATTGTAATTTGGAGCTGAGACATCACAGGCCACATTGACTGTCTGATAGTCAATCATCCCGCAGGAATCCGTGACTTTCAATTCAATCTGATACGGAGGTGGTAAGTCCACCAAAATCCCGCTGCTGTATCCCTGGATTGGTATCAACTCTTCAAAATCAGCATCTCCCCCGGAAAACTTCCATTCAATCAGGTAAGGGGCTTTTCCTCCTTTTACATCACTAAAAAACTCAATTAACGTGTTGGACGGAGTCTGACAGTCTATGTTGATGGGAGATTTTACAATGTTTACTTGTATGGGCAACTCATCCCGCAGGGGATCTATCAATAAGTTCTTTTTGTATCTTTTCCCCATGTCGTCCACCAGCGAGAGGTCAAAAATCGTGGGTTCCTCCAGCCCTGACAAGTCTACATTAGCAAGCAAAAAACTGTTATTGCCGAAACTTTTCCGGAAGATGTAGCTATCGGAATTCTGATCTGCTTTATTTTCCAAAACTATCCGGACAGAATCCTTCGTTCCGAATTTATCTTCAAAGATCACCCCTATTTTACCCCCATGATACGCTATCTGCTGAAAGTCGCCCTGAACGGCATTGAGATGGACATAATAAACCGTGGTATCAGATGTCCTCAAATGATTTTCAAGTTCATCGTACTGTTGGGCAAACACTGATGATGTCCAAAGCAAAATCGTGGATATTAATACAACATATTTCATTATTTGCGGGATAATTTGGAGATGCCTATTCTAAAATCGACTACATTATTATAGCCACCCTTCAGGGATTGCGGATTCAAAAGTGTTTGGATATTAAGTTTCGTCTCCCCGCCGGGCGAAAGATTAAACAATCTCCCTGCACCTAGCTTAAGGTTGGAATAAAGGCCTTCGGCTTCGGTAACAACTTCAGAAAAATCCGGATTCCTCCTAAATGAATTTTCCACGATTACAAAAAGCTTATCTTCAAAGATTTTTCGTCTGGCAAACAGTCTGGCTCCTATGGCAGAAAAGTCTTTGCCCGAAACCCCTATTTCAGGTCCAAGCCCCAATTCATAAAATTCGCTTAGCCTAACCCCCAAACTTCCCGAAAAATCAGAAACCGATACGTTATCCTTATACTTTTCCATAGAGACAAGCCCCTCAAAAAACAGGTTATCCTTAAGTTTCTTCTTTTCGGAAATCAGATACATACTTAGGGAATCCTGTATTTCCTCGCTGATTCTATAGAGTTTGTCACTTGCAAGAGAACGAATACTGTCTACTATTTCCCTGTCCTTGACACTTATGACCCGCTTTGCCATGGCTTGCTTTTGGGTGACACCCTCCAAAGCCATCGCCTCACCGCCTATCTCCCCGGAAAATTGTGATTCAAGCTCTTTTTGAAACTGATCTTTATCCTGCCAAGGCAGATCCCGCATTTGGCCACCAAAAAGGGAATCAGCAGAAAATCTTTCCAAAATAGAGGTTGGGATAGAATCAAAACCACCATCTAAATAGTGGGTAAGACCGGCAGGCTTACCCTCTTGTAGCCGACGGACAGCCTTATCTTCCCACAGTTCGTCGGGGATTAATGAATCCTCATTGAAAGTCGGCTCCCCGCCGGATTCCTGCGGCATTTTTACAAAACGGAGAATGTTTTTCAATGAATCGGCACTTTGCGGTTTTTGCTCAGAGGCTTTTTGAAAGCTTCCGATATTCTTTAAAAATAAATCTGTCTTCTGCCCTTTGATAAGGGTATCGACAGGTAATTTTTCAACAAAACTTCCTGACAGAGAATCAAAATCATCATCAAAATATTGGGTAATGACGGCAGATTTTCCCTCCTCCATCGGAAAGACCTTGCCGGACACTAAAGAATCATATTTAATGCCCTTCTCCAATTTAGAAGCAGGCAATATCCCGCTATTCCTGAGAAAGGATTTTGATAAGTCGCCCTTTTTCGGTGTTGACTGTATAGTGTCTAATACGGGAGAAAATATTTCAACACGTTCACCAATTATTTTTTCTACCCTGCTCTGAGCCGGGCTTTCAAACGTGAAGCAAAAAATCAATACCAAGAAACAATATCCCTTTGCCATTCATCGTTGATTAAAGAATTGGCCGCATGATACATTTTTTATTCTTAAGTAAAAATTACCCTATATAGGGTATTGTTTATATGGAAAAAATTTCTATCAACATACGAAGGGATAATTCTTATATGCAATCAACAGAAAACCGCATACATGTCTTGGATCTAACCAAGCCTACCCCCATTCGTAAATGATTGATTTTCAGCAACAAAAAATTAACCCTATTCTTTAAAAAAATAAAAACAATCCATACCCCAATCCGGTTACACCGACTATTTGAGTAGGATCTTAGCGTTGGCCTCAATCATTTCCGTGGCAACAATAGCTGCTCCTACACCTAAATCTCAATTGGGATATGCCAAGACAAATTCCCTCCAAGACGGTCTTTGACTAGTCGCTGTGTCAAACTACCGTGACTACCGATGCTGTGATGCAGCTTTATTTAAGACTTGCTGAAAAAAGGCTCAGGTATGCCAGCTTCGAGGTGGCCGAGTGAAGAGGTATGGGTATATCTGGAATGAGGCCAACGAATCAGATGGTAGGACTGAGACTAGCTTGAAAATCCCGGTTCCGGAATTTTCTGATGCATGGATTAAGACCTATTGTGCTCAATACCCTTGCACTTGTTGAAAAACCGTTCGCCTCAAAAATGGGTCAATCATTCAAAAGGATAGCTTTTGATCTATTACTGACATTTTTCATCACGCCCTATTTATTTGATCACGATAAATTAGGTATTCAAAGCAAATTCGGGCTGTCTTTTTGATTTTCCATGTAGCAAAATCAACGTAATAATACACACAGCCGTCATGATGATTCCGGCAATTTGATTCAGATCTCCCAGGAAATTTACCCATGTCACCTGCGAGCCACTGAACTCTTTGAACAGCATCACTCCCACACTTCCGCTGTAGCCCAGTGCGTCTGCGGTGTAGAAAAGAAAACCAACATTCCCACTAAAGCGCAGCATTGCAATGAATCGCTCAAAGATCAGACAATGAAATAAAATGTAGGGCAAATAAAGTCCTACTCCATTGATTATCATCCACCAGATAGGTGACATGACGCCCTTTTCAAAAACAAATGTCAACACCACAATCCCTATACAGCATGTCATGCTCAGATAAATCCCATAATCAAACGCCTTACGGTTGTCCCGTATCAGCACTCCAAAAGCTGCAATCACCAAAACCAACACCGCTACAGGAATCTCGGTCAGCGTGATCAGTTGTGGACTACCATGCATACCGAGCTCAGCCCAAAATTCCACCATAAAATTGTCACGGAAATCACGCACAATTGTCAAGAGCACATACACCACCACCAAGCCGCCAAAGACCAGCCCATTTTTTCTCAAAAAATCCATCCGTTGCCGTGCATTCATCGGCAGCCGTTCGGACCGAAGCATCAAATCCTCCGTTGAGCGTTGCTGGGAACTGCTGAGCATTCGTACTGACACCAGAAAAAAAGGAAAGAAAAGTAAACCCGTGAGAAAGGGCATAAAAAATTCACCTATGCCAAAATCCTGCATCAACCACAACCCCGCTGATTTCACCAATCCTGTGGAGAAAATAAAAGTAGCACTCAATGCAGCAGCCAAAAGCTCTGTGTTTTTCCTCCCCTCCAGATAGGAAAAAACCAACCCAAACACCATTCCCAATGGAAATCCATTCAAAAACAGCGCAAACGGCTTCAAGTTGATAGGCAAAACTGCAAAAGCCAAAAGCATGAGCAAGCCGAATCCGACCAAAGCAATTAAGGAAATGGCACGTCTATTGGGTGTCATTTCGGACACTAATTTGATGCCCAGAAACTTAGAAAACATATAGCCAAGTACCTGACTGATCACCAGCACAGTCTTAAGATCCATCCCGTAAAAACCTGCGTCGAGGTATTGCCCGGCTAGAAATGCCTTACGAACCGCATACATACCCGTGTAGCAGAGAAATGCCCCGGTCATTAGCATATATGTTGATCTTTTAGGAAAAGACATCCTAAATACCGCTGGCATGGTTTTCATGTGTTTATAATTGTTTTCTATTGGCCACATGGAATCTCGCACGGTTTATAATCATCCCACTGTGTGTCGTCTTCGACATGCTCGATTTCATCTGTTTATAATTTGCTTTTAGAGGTCAGATGGAATCTTTGACGGTTAAAACAATCATTGGCCTGTGTGTTTTAATGATGATTTCAATCGTGTCGATTTCATATCATGATTTTTTTAATCAAATTCTGACATTAGCCAAAAAATCCAAAAATCTAATTTAGAAGACTCTTTTCCGGGAGATTCCAGTAAAAAACAAAATCTCAAAACTTTATAAGTTAGCTAACTAAATACTGTTTTCTAACTATATAGTAGTATTGTATTTCAAAGATATTGGCATCAATTCAAAAACTTAAAACCTGCATGTTAAGTGTTTATTAACTTTTAACAGCAATAAATTAATTTTCCAATTAGGAAATTTTTTAAGTTTATTTGTGCCCATCACAAGGGTAGATTTTGGACAGGGAAATCGCTTTTAACTTTCTAGATAGAAATAATGCCACCCCCCGGGGTTATTATACAACATAAAGACGTTTTAAGCTAAAATCTTATTATCCCCGCCACAGTGCGCAAGCTCTTCGGGATTTAAAAGCCTGAAATTCTAAGATAGTTATAGAAAATGTTGGATTTTGCTTTCAGTTAAACCCCAAAGAACCTGTCCCGGGAATCGGGAGGTGAAATAAATTTTAAACGCGATTTTCCTGAGATTTTGGACTACACCGAGTCAATAGACAGAATTTTCACAGAGGGGAATCACACCAAACTCCTGAGAAAGCCATCTCTATCATTAAAAACAAATGAGGAAAAAACACTACATCAAACTTATCGTTTTTGACATGGCAGGAACTACTGTCAATGAAAACAATGTGGTCTACAAGACTCTCCAACTGGCTATCAATAAGCTAGGTCATGACGTTACGCTTCACGATGTGCTGTTGAATGGCGGGGGAAAAGAAAAACTACAGGCTATCCGTGACATCATGAGACCTGCTTACAACTCTTCCGATTCGCTTGAAAAAGATGCACAGGCTGCATTCTCTGACTTTCTTATTTTGCTAAAGGATGCTTATGAAAACTTAACGGTGACTACCTATGAGGGCACAGTAGCGCTCTTTGAGTATCTCCGAAAAAATGGTGTAAAAACAGCTTTGAACACCGGGTACAACACAAAAACAGCGCTTTCACTCTTGGAAAAATTGAACTGGGGCGAAGGGCAGACATTTGATGCGTTGGTGACCGCAGACGATGTGGACAGAAGCAGGCCCGCTCCTGATATGATTTTGCTGGCTATGGAAAAGTGTGGGATATCCAACCCCAAGGAAGTGGCTAAAGTAGGTGACTCGATGGTAGATATCGAAGAAGGAAAAGCAGCCCACTGCGGACTGACATTTGGCGTGACTACCGGTGCCCAGACAGCAGACCAACTTAATGCAGCTCGCCCGGATTTCATTATCGATTCACTTCCGGAATTGAAAAGTATAATTGCAATAAGGGGCTAATTATCAATAGCCATAACAACGTCTCGCCCTGTTCCTATTTCTTCGTATCCGGCAAGCTACCACACACATTTTGAGAATTCTTCTAACATTGTAATTCATGAATCCACAACATGCTATCGTAATCGGCGCAGGTATCGTAGGACTATCCGTGACCAGAGCACTACATGCCCAAGGCTGGAAAGTAACTGTTATTGAGCGTCATCCCCAGGCTCAGGGAGCATCAGTGAGAAATTTCGGTATGATTTGGCCTATAGGTCAAGCGCAGGGCCCAAGCTTCGACCGGGCTGTACGTACCCGGGAAATCTGGCTAGAGATGGCTCAAAAAGCCGGATTTTGGGTTGAGCAGACCGGCGCATTGCATTTAGCATATACTGATTTGGAGCTACAGGTGGTCTCGGAATATGTATCTGCCATGAAAGGCAAAAATTCGGCCCGGCAACTTTCACCGGAAGAAACCCTTGCGAAAAGTCCTGCAACCGTCGGGAAAGGACTTAAAGGGGCACTTTGGACTACGGAGGAGATGATAGTGGATCCAAGGGAGGCCATCGCCAAAACTGCTAACTATCTTGAAAGCCTCCAAGGCGTAGACTTCGTCTGGAACAGAGCCATCTCACGCATCGAAGGAAACACGGTTTACAGCGGTCAGAAATCCTGGTCTGCAGACAAAATATTTGTCTGCAGCGGTGCTGACTTTGAGACCTTATATCCTGAATTGTTTGAGTCCACTCCTATCACCAAGTGTAAGCTACAGATGATGCGCCTGGTACAGCAGCCGCAGAGTTGGCGTATCGGCCCGCCACTATGTGCAGGACTAAGCTTTATACACTACAAGGGTTTTCAAGTTGCGGCTTCCTTGCCGAAGCTTAAGGAAACCTATACCGGGCAGTACCAAGAACTGCTTGATCTGGGTATTCACGTAATGGTCTCCCAAAATGGCAAGGGAGAACTGACCATTGGTGACAGCCATGAATATGGGCTTAACTTCACACCCTTTGACTCCAAACATATCAACCAACTAATCTTGGAAGTGTTACGGACTTTTGCACAATTTAAGGACTGGGAAATCGACAGCTCCTGGCACGGGATTTATCCTAAAATGACCAATGGTGCGACGGAATTTGTCCATCAAGTCGATGACATCGTTACCATTGTCAATGGAATGGGAGGCGCAGGAATGACACTTTCCTTTGGACTCGGTGAAGAGGTGGTAGCGTCCAGCCCAAACCGGTAGGGAGTTCCTCTGCTGGTTTAGGCGCAATCATTTGACAATTTTATAACATGATAATAAAACTCTTGAGGCTCAATTTATTTTGAGCTGAGAATGTACAATTCCGAAGATGCTATATTGGATCAGTTGCTTCTCTCAAACTAATGCAAAACAATCCGGCGGGATACCCGGGCGGGCACAAAGGCGTACTATACTTTGTCTTCGAAGAAATAAACTACCAGCATTTGTACGGGAATATTGCCCACATTTACCGGATTATGCTCCAGCCTTCCGTCAAATAACATAGAATCTCCCGACTCCAGATCAATTTCCTGATCTCTGAAAATGTACCGTACTGAGCCCGAGATAATGAATTTGTACTCAAAAGCATCAGTCTGCACAAAATCCCGTGTGGATCCCGGCTGGATCTCCAGAAGCACAATATCAATGGTGCTCTGTTTGACTTTCTTAGTGAAAACCCGAAAATACTCATAGCCGCTAGCTGCTTCCTTTTCGAATCGCTCATAAGCTGACTTACGCCGGATCAATACAGGGGATTCACGCGCATGCAGGTCCAATTCTGTAAAAAATGAATCCAAATCAACTTCCAGTGCTTTGATGATCTGAATCAAAACCAGCAAAGATGGAATAGTGCGACTGTTTTCGATCTGCGAAATCAACCCCTTGGTGACTCCTGCCAGATCGGCAACGTCCTGCAGGGTCATACCTTTTTCCTTGCGAATACTTTTGATTTTGTTACTGATCTGTACGATCACTTCATGCTCCATGTCCTGCTATTTTGGGTGTGCTAAGCTAACCTACTTATTTATTGAAAAGTAAAAAAGCAGGTTACGTTAGATTTAGGATAATTGAATTACCCTTTGTGTAATAGCCCGCATCTAACCGCCTCACTTTTGATGGAATAAATTTCCGGTTAAATTGACTAGCAAAAAGGGAGCTTCATGCAAAGCATCCACTCCCTGAATTAACAAACCAATTAAATCAATGTTTAGTAAAATTAAACATCAAAACACATCAGAATTCTAAATTCAGATTATTTATATGTTATCTTAAAACCAAAGAACTATTATGAATCTCATCCAGTCCAGCAAAAACAATTACCTACTTAATTTAGTCTCATTTTGGTATAGTGATGACAACAACTTCAACAAATCACAAATTCTTAACACCATTACTTTGAGAAGTTTGATCCCAATACCTTATTTATGTATATATAAACCTGTTAATTATGGACAAGAAAGCTTCCAAACTCAGTAGCGCCAAGAGAGTTGACATGGTGTTTGATCTATACAGAAAATTCGGACAGGAGGATTACATAGGAGAGCCTGTATCACAGATTGAGCATATGAGCCAATCTGCCCAAATTGCAGAAAAAGAAGGACATGATGACGAAGTGATTTTGGCAGCATTCTTTCATGACATCGGGCACTTATGTGTCAACCAAGGAGACTTTGAAACCATGCATGGCTATGGGATACTAAGTCACGAGAAAATCGGAGCTGACTTTTTAAGAGATATTGGGTTTCCTGAACGAATAGCCAAATTGGTTGAAAACCATGTACAGGCCAAGCGCTACCTGACCTACAGATATCCGGAATATTACGAGAAACTCTCCCAAGCAAGCCGGAAAACACTTGAGTTTCAGGGCGGAAAAATGAATGAAGATGAAGCTGTTGCCTTCGAGACTGATCCACTCTTTGAGTTGTCTCTTAAGATGCGTACTTGGGACGAAATGGCAAAAGAAGAAAACATCCCCCTGCCCGATCTGGAAAGCTATATACGGATGGCAGAACGATTGATCAATTAGTGCAAGGTTCTAAATTCTGATTACAGACAGCTCATTTCCGTTTAATTCTTACCCCACAATACTTTTTTGAAATCTTGGGTAGATGTTTTACTCAATTGAAAAAAACACCCCTCCGAATGCCGGAGAGGTGTTTTGAACAGCTTCAGCTGGGATGGCAACTAGAGAAAGCCACCTAAAAAGCAAAAAGTCTAGTTGGTTCCTTCCACCATTTCCCTGATGCCCCTGTCGGCTTTCGAATCCGGATATTCCATTCCCAGCAACTGGAAAATGGTACGGGCAACCATGGAAGAATGCCACTGGCCTTGGGACTTCATTTCGCCACCGGCCGGTGTATCGGGTCCAATAGCCGCCATCCAGATCTCTCCCGCTTCAGGCACAGATGAGCCATGACTTCTCCAAGAAGTTTTGCTGATGCCACGACCATGATCGGTGGTAATGATCATCGTAGTCTTGTCTTTGTACTGAGGGTCTGACTGCACGAAGTCCCAGATCTCCTTGATATAAGCATCCGTCTGCTTAGCTGACCAGATGTACTGATCGTACTGATTTCCGTGTGCCCAGTCGTCAGTCTCTCCATAAGAAACATACAGCACTCTTGGCTTTTTGTTTTTCAAGGCTGCCATTGCATAGTTCTGTGTAAACACATCCAATCTCACTCCTCCCCATGGCCCGCGGATTTCGGATTGCATCTTGTTGGTCAAAATCTCTTCAGGGGAAAGATCAGCCCCCTCGGCAATGTCAAATCCGGCATTCACGGGCACTGCACTTCTCTCCTCATTTATTATATAGGGAAATACATCCCAAGAACCGAAGGCCATCACTTTACCCTTAAACCCAGGTTTCTGATTCAGATACTCCAGAAAAGTCACATTGGGATTGTTGATTTTATCATTACTGTTGATGTGCCTATCATCTGCAAATCCACTCAGCACTTCATTGTACCCAGGATAGGAAAACCACATTTTATTGCTGTTGTCAACCTTATTTCCATAAGCACGATTGCCATAGATTTGACCTTCTTCGGCAATGGTATTCCACAGAAACGGCAGTAGCATCCCCCTCCTCACAAGAGGATCTATATTCCAGAAATCTTCCAGTAAAGATCCCGGTTCTTTGACCATTCCTGTATCATCCACAAGCAAGGAATCCGCCCCTTTGAATACCTCCTGCCACCTCAGCCCATCTAATGTGATCAGGATGATGTTTTCAGTCTTGTACTCTTGCCCTTTTACCGTGCCTATCCGGAAAAAACAGAAAGCGAGAGCCGCATAAATAATTGATTTTTTTAACATTATTTTTATGAGGTTATGAATTAACATGAACTTGTATCAGAGTTCTCTCCACCTACCCTAATGCAAAATCCGAGTTTGAAAAGTCACCCCTCATTCTACTAAGAAGGGTGACATTTGAGTTAAGTTATACCTTTTGAGGGACTATCCAGTCTGCTATCTAATTAATCCATATCCCACCACACGCGTGTGGTAATGGCATCCGGGCCTTGACGCGCTATCGCACTTTCGTAGTTCGCTTTATTGAGCGATTGCACAGAACTAGGATACATGAAACGGACAGGAACCGTATTGATGTAAGCTGCAGGCCCCGGAGTGATTTTAGGATAATCCGTTCTTCTCCAGTCATACCAGCCTTCCATTCCTGAGAAATACAGGGCAAGCCACTTTTGAGTACCGATTTTGGACAGCTTCTCTTCAGTAGAGCCGGTATAAGCTACTTCCGGCTGCGCAAAATACGCATCTCCCACTACCAACTTATCTGCTATCTGAGGTAGATTAATGATTTCATATCGGCTTTTGTAATAAGCAAAAGAAGACTCAATCCCATTTTTATAATAATCTTCAGCTGTGCCGGTAGTGATATACCCTCTTTCTCTAGCTTCTGCCAATACAAACTGAAGTTCTGAATAACTCATTAAGATCGCCTGGGCACCAATAGGATTTGCCAGCGGGGTACATGCAGAACAAGACCATAGATACCCCACACGGGATATGAAATTAGAACCGCCCTTGGTAGGGTCACCTGAAGGAGAATAAGCCAAAGCCTCCTCATCCGCCAAGCCGTTTGGCACCCCTTGGTAATCGTCCTTAGTTCCGATCACTCCTGCTCCGGAGTCGTTAGTAGGCTGCGCATAGGCATACAATCTTGGATCTTCCAGCTCTTTCAAAACGTTTTCCATTCTTTCACTCAACCTATACTCATCAAAAGAACCGGAACGGGTAGTATACAACCCATGCTGGTTTGGTACATCCTGAAGGTATTGCAAAGCCGCCTGATCGTCATTGGAAGTGAAGATCGGGTACTGCGTAGGATCAGAAACAATCGCCTGCATGCCTGCCGCCGGATTCATCCGGTCAGAAAGCCTCATTAGCATTCGAAGCCTAAGTGAATTCGCATACTTCTTCCATCTCACCACATTCCCATCGAAAAGAATATCTCCTTCTACACTTTCTGCCGTTGATCCCAGTAAGGCATTCGCCTGCTCCAGCTCTGCAAGAATCCCATTATAGATCACTTCCTGCGTATCAAAAACCGGGTAGTTCACATCTTCCTTGGCTTTCGTCGCCTCCGAATATGGCAAATCCCCGTAAGCATCCGTCATAAACGAATAAAGACTCGCTCTTAACACAAGGGCAATCCCGACGTAATTACTTTGCCCTGCTGCCGTAGAGATCTCGATCACATTGTTCAGATCCCGAATAGAATTGTAGAATGTGCTGTATGGGTTTCCTTCGGGCCCCCAGTTATACCTGTCTTCATTGGTAAACTGAATCTTGGCAGTCTGCTGCATCACTACGTTCCCGTACCCCCAAGCCTTTCCCGAGATTTCATTCGTAGTATTCCGGATGATGTTCGGCAAAAGCAAACTTGAAGAAACCATCTCAGGGCTGTTTGGATTTGTGTTAACTTCATCGAAATCCTTGTCGCAGCTGACCAGAGAAAGCATTGCTGCCAACCCAATTCCTGCTATATATTTTGTATTGAAATTCATACTATTCTGTTTTTGAGAGTTTTTTAGATTCTAAAGGCATAAAAAGTCTATCAGCTGCCGATGCTTAGAACTTTACGTTAAGATTAAAACCAATACTTCTTGTAGATGGAAAAGACATATCCTCCACACCGGGGATTAGCGTACCGCCACCCATTGCCATCGTCTCAGGATCGAAGTGGGGATTCTCTGTCCAAAGCACCAGGTTTCTGCCTACCAAGGAGATTTTCACATCTTCAAAGGGCAATCTGCCCAAAATAGATCTTGGGATAGTATAACCCAATGTCACTTCCCTAAGCTTCAAGAAAGTAGCATCATACTTAGCCGCTTCCACATTATCCCGTTCATAGTATCTGTTGTGCCAGTTTCTGGAAGTAGTTTCGAAAGTATTTGGACTGTAAGAACCGTCCGCATTTGCCACTACACCCTCACTGATGATGCCGTTGCCTTCGCCTTCTAAATCATAGCCGGTTTCGCGACCGTAAAGGGTTTCTGCAAGCTGACCGGAAGTACTTCCGATAGTCTTGGTTCTTGACACGACTATTCCCCCATATCTAAAGTCAAACAAGAATCCCAGATTGATTCCCTTGTAGCTGAAGTTGTTTTGCAAGCCAAGCATCCAATCCGGATTGTAATTTCCCTGAAGCTTCAATTCCGGATCCATAAGTGGCGTTCCTGTGGAATTGTGGATGATCTGGCCAAAATATTCAGAATCTTCATCCTCTACTCTGGCAAAGCCTCTTCCGTAAATATTCCCCATTCTTTCCCCTACTCTCGCCTGAATATCGGCTCCGTTTCTGCCTGTAAGAGAATAGGTGTCAAGACCTTCCGTCAATTCTAGAACTTTACCCCTGTTTCGCGTGAAGTTGGCCATCAGATTCCAGCTAAATCCGGAGCTGTTTCTGATTGGATTTGCGCTCATCACGATTTCTATTCCCCTATTTTGAATCTCACCTGCATTGATTATCCTGGAAGCATAACCGGTAGCTATATCCAGTTCAATTGGAATAATCTGGTTTTTGGTTCTGTTGTCGAAGTAAGTAAAGTCAATGCCCAATCTTCCTTCAAAAAAACGCACATCAAGCCCCGTTTCAAATGCACCGGTTCTTTCAGGCTTTAATTCTGAGTTGGAAAGTCTGTTTGATTCAGATTTTGACTGAATAGACCCCCAGGCAGTCTGTGAGCTATAGACATTGGAAAGGCTGTATGGATCGGTATCATTTCCCACCTCAGCATAGGCTAATCTTGTTTTTAGAAATGAAATAAATCCCGGCATAGTCACCATATCAGAGATCACAGCACCGAATGTAGCAGAAGGATAGAAATAGCTATTATTATCAGCAGGTAACGTACTTGACCAGTCATTTCTGCCTGTGAGGTCTAGGAAAAGGATGTTTTTGTAACCAATCTGACCGAAACCATATAAAGAGTTGATGCGCTTCTCCGAATTGTACTGAGTCACCTGAAGGTTTACTGCTGTATTGGTGAAGTTGTAAATGTTCGGGATCAATAGCTGAGGAGCTACCGTCTGCAAGTACCTGTTTTCCTGACGCATTTGGTTCCCACCTACCGCAATACTATAAGTAAATACCTCACTGTTAGATTCAGAATAAGTCAATAAGAAATCAGAGTTGATTTCGGAGAAATACAAGTTGTCTTCCCTGTAATTTCCTTTCGGAAAACGCTGCGTACTAAATGCTCTTTTCCGATCTCTTAATTCATTATAGGTATCCAAACCTGTTCTCAGCATCAAGTTTAGCTTATCGGTGAACTTGTAGTTTACCGAGATATTACCATAGATTCTATCCTTAGCCTGTCCGTTGGTATTTTCATACACATTGAAATATGGATTATCATGATAGTTATAGTTGTAATTATACTGTTGCTGGCCTTCCAATCCCGGCATCCAGTAATCTCTCAGGTTTGCCGTATTGACCTGACGGCCATACCAAATCCACAAGTACATCAGGTTTTCCGTACCGTAACTGATATTTGGTCTGTTTCCGCTGTCAGTTCTCTGAAAGTTAACCGTAGAGTTTACTGTGAGTTTATCCGTAAGGTTAAGCCCCCCATTCATGGAAATGGTATTTCTCTTTAGATCCGTATTTGGCACAATTCCTTTTTGATCCAAGTTGGTCCAGGATAGGCGAATATTTGCATTCTCATTGGCGGCAGCTAGCGCCACGTTATTTGAAAGCGTCACACCTGTACGGAAAAAGTCATTGATGTTGTCCGGACTCGACACCCAAGGAGTAGGTAGGATCACACTTCCTTCAGGCGCATTGAGATCCCCACCCCTGAAGCCGTTGACATCTCTTGGAGAATCGAACTGAGGAATCATTAAGCCGGCATCCAGTCTTGGACCCCAGCTTTCATCCACCCCATCAGCGATACCTGAACCTGCTCCGTTTACAAATTCAAATTGACCGTTATTTCCCTGACCGTACGTATTCTGCCAATCCGGAAGTCTTAGCGCATTGTCAAAAGTAGTGTTGGAGTTAATAGTGATTCCCAAGCCTTTCTTGCCTTTGCCTGATTTGGTAGTAATCAAAATAGCCCCATTTGCAGCTCTAGAGCCGTATAGTGCAGCTGCAGCGGGCCCTTTCAAAACAGTCATGGACTCAATATCGTCAGGGTTGATCTCACCCGCGGCATTACCGTAATCCACTTCCTGATTGGAAGACCCGGAAGAACCAACTATATTGTTAGATATTGGAACACCGTTCACTACAAACAAGGGTTGGTTTCCATTGATATTCAAAGAGGACTCTCCACGGATAGTAACCCGGCTGGATCCTCCGATTCCTGAAGAACTGTTGGTGACCTGAACACCCGCTACTCTTCCGCTCAGGGAGTTAATTACGTTTGTCTCCCGAGCCTCCGTAAATCTATCCCCCTCAACGGCTTGCACAGCGTAACCCAAGGCTTTGGTCTCCCGCTCCACTCCAAGGGCAGTCACCACTACTTCATTGAGTGCAAGACCTTCTGTGAGCGTAACGTTAATTGTAGTTGAATTTCCTACTTCTTGCTCGATAGATTCAAAGCCTACGAAAGAAAAGATCAAAATCTCTCCTACGCTAGCTTGTATAACATAGTTTCCATCAATACCGGTTACCGTTCCCCGGTTAGTACCTTTAACCAGTACCGTTGCTCCGGGTAGAGGCTCATTAGTTGCGTCAATTACCTTCCCCTCAACATTGGTTTGTTGGGCGAAAGAAAAATTGATGATAAACAGCAAGCAAGCCGTTATCACACATTGCCAAATGCTTTTTTTAGCAGTCATTTTGAAGTAGAGGTTTTGAATAAGTATTATTTTAGTCTCAAAATTTTATTAAAACTATACTTTCCCTATTGGCTAGTGATTAAATCAGCTTTATCAAAAAATGAATTAATTGTATGTTAATTCGGCAATAAAATGCCCTAAAACCCTAATAATTCGGAAAATAGACATTACTGACACTTAACATTCCTATCGGGATTCCTCTTTATTATCCAACTTTTATTCAAAAAAGTATATAAATATTAAACCATTAAGATTTGGCAGCTGATAAAAACCATCTTCCAAAGAAGCTAGATGCCTCCCCTACCTCCTGTCCCAAGCCAGCCGTCTGGCAAAACAAAAGGACATGGTCTCCTGCCCAGAGAGCATCGCTTGAAAATGAGGAATGGTGTAGGAGGTGGGAAGGTGCGTAGGATGTATTTTATCCATCCTTAATCCCCTATTGACCCAAATCATTGAAGTTGAGGCAACTCTCTTCCTCCATTTACCCTGGCTTTTATATTTCTGTAGTGAGGAAAAAGACCCCAAAAGCCACAAATCACCTGTATGTTACTGAAAAAATCTAAGGGCTAAAAATCACCTTACTATTCATTTTGAAAAATTTTCATGAAAAACGGCTTTTTTCTAAGAGCCCTGTATTACCTATTCTAATTTTGAGCTAGCTTTATCATCAAATGCAAATTATGAGGGTTTTGGGAATCCTATACTTATTTCTCAATTTGGTTTTTTCGTTGAGCGTTTGGGCAACGGATCTACCCGTGAGCTTGGATTCCCCTATTCCATCCTCCAGCGAATCATTCCAATCAGATCTATCCTTTCAGCAAAGCCCGGTCCTGGTCATTGGTGAAGCACTACCCAACTACTTTGTTCCCAGTAGGACTGTAATCCGTACTGTTACTCATTTTTTTGAATCTCATTCCGTACTTGAAAACTATTCCGGTCTATCGGCCACGTGCCGGTCAATGGGTAGAAATTATCGAAAATCAGCATTTGTCATTGATGTTGGCCTGCCCACCCTGTTGCTTATTTTTCCGCACCACTATTTTACCTAGCTACAGCAAGAGCTTCTGCTCTACTGAAAAATCGTTCAGGAAAAGCAGCAAGCTGCTATTGGTTGAAAGGTGTACTGTGACTTCAAAAACGGGTATTTGATCTATACAGGTAATCAGTGAAGAGGGGATTATCAATCTGTCTCCCGCTCAGCATTATTGGTTGGCTTAAACCCAATCCTTGTATTGATTGTCCGGAAAACAGCCCATCCCCTTGGAAACTGCCCGGCAACTTGCGTAATAGCCAAATTGAAAAGTGAATTTGGTGTGCAGGTCGCCGATGCCCCAAACTTGTCAGCACATGTTCCTGAATTAACTAATGGGCACTCATCAGCGATCAAAATTTAAGCATGTTCTTGAATCAATGAGTCCATTTAAGAGAATGGTATAACTAAAAAACTATGCATGAAATTCTTCTGTCCATCCCTGAGCTTTTAAGCCCTGAATTCATTATAAACCGTGGAGGACTCATTCTCCTACTGGCAATTATATTTACCGAAAACGGGGTATTCTTAGGCTTCTTCCTACCGGGGGATTCCCTGTTGTTCTTGGCGGGAATGCTCTGCGGTTTACCGGTTTTGAATGTATCCATCTATGCGTTGGTTACCTGTATAGCTTCAGCAGCATTTTTAGGATATATCGTATCCTATTTTGTGGGTTTAAAGTTGGGTAAGTGGTTGCTTTCCCGTCCTGACTCACTATTCTTCAAATCAAAATATCTGAATATGGCTGCATCCTATTTTGAAAAGCGACAGCACGGAGCCATCATCATCGGTCGGTTTATTCCTGTCATCCGGACTTTCCTTCCGCTTTGTCTGGGTTTGATCAAGTCTGATTTTAGGCTCTTCATGATTTACAATCTCCTTGGCGCATTGATCTGGACATCGAGCCTGGTGCTATCGGGATATTTCCTGAAAATCATCTTCCCTGATCTCATTCACTATATTGAATGGATTATCCTGACATTGCTTGCCATTACCTCCATTCCGTTAATCAGACAATTACTTAAACTAAAAAGAGGGGATGCTTCCTGATTAAAGTTGAAACACCATCAATCCCTTTGTGAATTCTTCTTCAATCTGTAAACCACCTTCCTACCTATGTCTATCTGGATAATTTTCATACCCTGCATTTTGTTTTTCCTTTTTCTTGACCTGGCCGTTATCAACAAAAACTCACATGTCATAAAATCGAAAGAAGCTGCGATCTGGACAGGAGTCTGGGTTGCTATTGCCCTTTCCTTCTCCGGGGTTATCTGGTGGTTATTTTCAGGTGATCATATTCAAAATCCAACTGGCCTGCGCCCGGATCAGGCATTGCTGAAATACATCACCGGATATTTGATCGAGTTATCCTTAAGCGTTGATAATATTTTTGTGATAGCTGTGATTTTCAAGTCATTCAAGATTCCGGACAAATACCAGCACCGGGTTCTTTTTTGGGGGATTTTGGGAGCTATCTTTTTCCGCGCCTTGATGATAATTTTTGGCGTAGCCTTAATTAACCAATTTGAATGGATCATTTATTTTTTTGGGGCCTTTCTTCTTTTCACTGCATTTAAAATGTTCAAATCAGATGGGAATGAGTTCAAACCGAAAGAATCTTTTGTGTTTAAAAATCTGAGAAAAATACTTCCGTTTACAGCTAATTTAGATGGGGAGAGATTTTTCATCCACAAACTAGGAATCAGGATGGCTACTCCACTTTTTATGGCCTTGGTCATCATAGAGCTTACAGACATTCTCTTCGCTCTGGACAGCATCCCTGCCATTCTTGCTATTACCGCTGATCCTTTTATCGTTTTCAGCTCAAATATATTTGCCATCATGGGATTGAGATCCATGTACTTTTTGATTTCCAGAATGCTGAACAAATTCCGCTTCATTAATTATAGTCTGGTAGCGATCCTTGCCTTCGTCGGATTAAAGATGATCTTCTCGCACCATATTGAAATTCCGGAATGGCTCTCCCTTACTGTGATAGCGCTTTCCCTGACAGGCGGAATTTTAGCCTCAATATTGATTTCGCCAAAGGAATAAAATGCATTTCAGGAATTTCATAACAGTGCCTAAAGCTCATACCCTGGTTGGTTTTACCTTATTCGGTGTGTGGGTATTGATATAATACTGCCCTCTGCCCAAAAAAGGGGATCTCTACTATCATTTTTTGTCAGGGGAGTCGCTCCAAAATGAGCGTTACAAGGTTCTCTGCTATACGCAGGCAGGGATTTTCACCACTTAACCTCCTACGAGGTACGCCCCCGCTTGCGTATACGGTAGGCTTCAATTCCAATACATCGTCAGGGTTTAGCAGAATAGGTAAAGAAAAGGACTATTTGATTTGAATTTATTTTACAAATGACTGTATATATTCGGAACCTGAAGTCCAGGAAAGCCCTTTATACCGCTTATTCGCCAACTCGTTGTTTTGTGATGTGAACATGGAATACATGTATTGACCTTGTTGGAATTTTGCATACAATTCATTCTCACCCGCCGGATTATCAGCTCTTTGCTTTTTAATGGATGCAGCAAAATCCTCCATGCTTGATAATTGATGAATTTCAAACGCTTGATCACTAGCTTTATTGACTTCAGCCAAAATCATATTTGGGCTAATTTGAAAACTTGCAATCTGCAAATCTCTTGGCGCATCATCGTCCAAAGCCACTTCGGCTGCAAAGCCAGCCGTATCGTCCATCGTAGTAAAATCCAATTTCCAGTCAGCTTTCTCCCCCCAGTAACCAATGCTTCTGTCCTTTAGGTTTAATATCGGAATATTGTATTTGAGTATATCAGCAAAAGCACCATTGAAAACAGAAGATGCTTTGATGGAAGTACTGTCCAAGTAAGCTTTAAATTCTCTCCTTAGGTCAAAATTTCTGTTTTCACCAGGAACTAAATCATTGTAATCTGTACAAAAGTCGGAAGGAATAAATCTTGGAACACCAGCTTGAATGGCAGCATCCACTACTTTTTTTTGCAAGTCTACGATTACATCAGCCAAACCTGCCAGTGCAGAAACTACGGTATTTATCCCTTTGCATGCTTTCGCAATTTCATCGATGTTGTTCATGTCTACCCTGATCACCTTAACATCCATTTTAGTAAGCGCTTCTACTTTTACCGGGTCTGCAGATGGGCGGACAATGGCACTCACTTCTGCCCTCCTTTTAATTAGTTCCCTACAAATTCTAATTCCCAAATTACCTGTAGCACCTGCTACCAATATTGATTTTTTCATGTGTTTATAATTGTTTTCTATTGGCCACATGGAATCTCGCATGGCTTATAATCATCCCGGTGTGCGACGTTCTTCGTCATGCTCGATTTCATATTTCTATTTCTTAACCGGTTTAATTTATAGGAGAAAGTGTATAACAGCATCAATTACCTGTTCAGGTTGCTCCTCGTACATATAATGTCCGCTATCTAATATCCCTATTACACCCAGGTTTTTTGCTATATAATGCAATAGGATGGTAAGAATACCGGTTCTGTGGCCAGCCTGGCAGGCAAATCAACGGTTTACCAGAACCTCCTTCTACATAGTGAAGTTTTATTCCGTTAACAGTAGCGTATTTATTGGCAAACCCAGGCCATTTTTTTATAAGTTCCTCATCAGAATATTGATTCACTGATTTCATCATTTGTAGTTTTTTATTTTTACAAATGTAGAGCGGAACCGGCCTCACAAACCTACCAATTGGTAGGTAATGGATTACTTGATGTTTTTTCGGATTCTACTGAGTGCGTTGGGGGTAATGCCAAGAATGGTAGCCAACTGTTTGACAGGTATCTTTTTAATAAAATCCGAATTTTTGAGCAATTCCAGGTATATTTCTTTTGCTGATAAAGTTTGGTAATTTAGATTTTGATCCACTTGCTTGGCGCACATTTCTTCCCAGATTTTTCTTCCAAACTCTTGCCATACAGGCAATAGCTTATAGAGATGATCCATTTCAGATTTATTGATTACCAGAAGTTCGGTACCCTCTATGGCTTCAATGTTAAAGCGAGTGGGTACTTGGGCATGCAGGCTTGAAATCTCAGTGAAAAAATCATTCTCAAAAAATGCCCAAGAAGTATGTTGCTCATCATACTCTCCATAAAAGAGGCGCAGACCACCGGATTTTACGAAATAATACTGATTAGCCAGTTGTCCTTTTCTCAAAACAAGCGTCCCTTTCTTGATTGTTAATTCTTTGAATTTTGAGAGAACAGTGGTAAGATCCTGTTCACTTATAGATACACGGGCTTTTATAAAATCTAGAAATTCTTTCATGTGATTAAGATTATATCATCAAAATTAAAGCCTGCGCCGCAATACCCAAAGCCACAATTGGTATGCATATGGATTGGACTAGTACCTGTGATTTCAATACTATTATCGCTTTTTTTTCACTAAAAAAAATGCCGTGTCATGAAATTGAACCCGTTAAAAACATACGGGGCTCCGCCGGCTGGCGGTCTTCAATCCGCAAAATGCATTAGAAAAACCAGTAGCGTCTTTCACTTTCCGGTTAGCTTTCCAATAAAAATCTTCCAAAAGTTCTCCCTTTTTTCAAACACAGGTATCTTGTCACCAAGGATGTATGCCAGTGCTCTATAGCTTTCAGATTTTTCCAGTTTGATTTTGACAATTCCCAATATTGGAATAAAGAGCACCATACCAGACACTCCCCAGAGCCAGCCACCAATCAAAATTGCCAATAAGACGACCAAGGCATTAAGCTTGACTTCAGCACCTACTACAATAGGAGTAATGATATTATTTTCTACTAATTGGATTCCCCATAATACTCCCACTGTAATAAGAGGGAGTAAAATTGAATCTGTTGTTAAAAAAACATACACCACTGTGAAGAAAGAACTAAACAACACCCCTATATACGGAATAAGATTCATCACTGCGATAAACAAAGCAAACAGTACGAAATATTTCAAACCAATACTATAAAAAAATATTCCTGCCAAAATAGCAACAATTGCAGTCACCTTTAGAAGTCCGGTCAGGTAGGATTGGATCAAAACGGTAGAATCTTCTGTCCACCCCAATATAAAATCCTGATTTCTTGATGTATTGAGCTTTTTGAGAAATTCTCTGAAAAAATCCTTATAGTACAACAGTAGAAAAATGTATATGGGTATAATTCCGATCAACGCCAAGGTTTTTCCTGTCTGCACAAGAAGGTCATTCAAATTTCCGGGGCTTATCAGTTTACCTAGGCTGTCAAGCGCCTCCTCTACTCTTATCCCTAGTCCGAACTGATCGTTCATATAACCTAACAAATGGCCCAAATTATCCTGAAAGGATGAACGAATTTCAGGTAGATCCTTTAACAGACCGGACATCTGATTACTGAATAGGTATACAATTCCTGAAGCAAGAATAAAAACCAATGCAATGCTTATGAGTATAGCGACTCCACGCGGTATTCGCTTTTCTTCCAACCAACTGGACAGTGGATTTAAGGCAAATGCAAAGAATACCCCCCATAAAAAAGGAACAATCAAAAATGCTCCTTCTCTTAAAATAACTGTACCTAAAACTATACAAATCAGACTATGGGAAATTTGAAGCAAACTTGACTTTTTCATTTTTAATCGGCTTAAAATAAAAGCATATAGACCCTTCATAGTTTAACCGGCGCGCTAAACTTTCAAATCCATTTGACCAAAGGAAAATCACAACGATTTTCAATTTGAACATTTTTTGGAAAAATCCTGAAACCATATTGATAGTTACCCGGCGAAAGCTCTCCAATTTGCCCGCCAAAAACCTGCCTCCCCCCACCTAACCCTTTAGCTGACAATTCAATTAGTCGGATTTTTTCCTCATCCCCCATTGAGTCTAACTTCAACGCAATTAGTTCAACACCTATTTCTTCAGCCTTAAAATCTCCCAAGGTAAGAACCAAGGTCAGTTCTTCTCCTTTACCCAACTCCGTAAGAAGTTCTGGTGTAATGGATAGGACATCTACATCATTCCAATTTCTCCGTACATGTTTCTTCCATACAACTAACGCCTTGGCCATGGCAAATCCCTCTGCACTAAGCCTTGCTCCCCTATCCATCAACTTATCGTAATAATTATGTCTATATTCTTTCATTACTCTCCCCATTAAGTACTGAGGTGCCGCACCTATGGATCTTTTAACCATCCTTATCCAGGCTTCCGGGAGGTCTTGGTCATTTCTATCAAAAAACATCGGGATAATCTCATTTTCCAACATCTTATATATTTTATCCGAATCCAGGTCATTTTGATAATCAGGACTGTCATACTCTTGCTCTGCTTCCAATCCCCAGCCTATCCTATCACTGTAAGCTTCTGCCCACCAGCCATCCAGAACACTGAAATTAAGTGTGCCGTTGAGCATAGCCTTCATACCGCTGGTTCCTGAAGCCTCCATCTTTCTCACAGGAGTGTTAATCCATACATCAACCCCTTGGACTAAAAGTTTTGCCAAATTGATGTCATAGTCCTCCAAAAAGAAAATCTTTTGCTGTAATTCTTTGCAGAGTGTCATCTGGACTACTTTTTTGATGATTTTGATACTTTCATTGTCATATGGATGGGATTTCCCTGCAAAAAAGACCAAAACCGGTTTTTGCTTATCACTCAGCATCGCGGATAAGCGATTGATATCAACCAATAAGAGCTCGGGCCGTTTATAAGACACAAATCTTCTGGCATAGCCTATTACCAATGCATCTTCTCTAAGAAATTCCAGGGTATGCCGTATTTTGCCCGGGCTTTCATGGCGCAAAGCCATTGTATCCGCCAAGCGTTGTTTCACCGCAATCAGCAATTCTTGTTTAAGCTGCAAATTGGTATTCCAAATTTCCATATCGGGTACTTCCTCAATTTTCTGCCAACCGGAGGAATCTTTAAGATAGTTTTCGCCAAAATATTTTCGATGGATTGTTTTCCAACCCGAAGCTGCCCATGTATCATAGTGCACCCCATTTGTAACATATCCGATGGGTATTTCTTCCGCAAAATAGTCCTTCCAAGCCTCTTTGAAGAGGTTACTACTTACTTTTTGATGGATCTTACTGACTGCATTTATTCCCTGTGACATCCTTAATGCAAGCGTAGTCATCGAAAACAGCTCGTCCGGATTGCTTTCGGAAATACGCCCCAGATTCATGAATTTTTCCCAAGAGATATTAAACTGCTTGGCCACATGGGAGAAGTAAGGCCTTAGAAGCTCTTCGCTGTATTTGTCAATTGCGGCTGTAACTGAAGTATGGGTGGTAAAAAGCCCCGTGGAACGGACAACCTCTAAGGCCTCATCAAACGACAGGTTATCACCTAGAATCAGATCTTGAATACGGGAAATCCCTACAAAAGCCGCATGGCCTTCATTACAATGAAATACTTTTGGCTTTATACCAAGTAATTTTAGAGCCTGAACACCTCCCATTCCAAGGATTAATTCTTGCTTTAAACGATTCTCCTGACTCCCTCCATACAGCTGGGCAGTAATCCATTTATCCTCTTCCTTGTTTTGGTCTACGAAAGTATCCAACAAATATAGTTTCACCCTACCGACATTCACTTTCCATATCTGGGCATAAACTGTCCTTCCGGGGAAAGGTAAAACGATCCTCAACGCCTGATTTTCACCATCCAGTACCAACTCTACCGGTAATTCTGAAAAGTTCATTGTGTCAGCTTCCACCAGCTGGTCTCCGTGGACGGTGAGTCGTTGTTTAAAATAGCCGTTTTTGTACAACAAACCCACAGCGACTATAGGTACCAAGTTGTCACTCGCTTCTTTCAGATAATCCCCGGCCAAGATCCCCAATCCCCCCGAGTATAGCTTCAAACTGTTATGAA
Organism: Algoriphagus sp. Y33; assembly: GCF_014838715.1. Classification (NCBI taxonomy): domain Bacteria; kingdom Pseudomonadati; phylum Bacteroidota; class Cytophagia; order Cytophagales; family Cyclobacteriaceae; genus Algoriphagus; species Algoriphagus sp. Y33. The sequence goes on from NZ_CP061947.1 coordinate 2,973,021, forward strand.
TCCCATATTCCATGCAGAAGTAAGCAACCTGTCCTTCATTGGGCAGGTTGCTTTGCACATAATTATCAAACTGACGGCTTACTTCGTGCAAACTTTCTTTAAACAGTTTATCAGAAGCTAATTTTCGAATGGTTGTGTAGTGCAAAGACTGTAGGAATTTGACAGGGTTTTGGTGGCTTTTGAGCCAAAGGATTGCATCCATTGAACTGAAAAGGGATTGAGCAGATTCATTCCAAGACCACCAAAGATTAGTAGCCAGTTCTTTGAGCGCAGTTAATGAAGGAGGTAACTCAGATTTGATTGTAATTTCTCTCCATATAGGCAGAGATACTATATTCTCAAAAGTCTCCACAGGTAGGGCCTGGGGTTTATCCTTATAGGACTCTTCCCTTAGGAAACTCTTTTCCAGGGCATTTCCATAGGCTTCTACGTAGAATTTCAATTGATTTTCCCATATAAAATTTTGACTGATACGATGTGCAGCCAATCTCGCTGACTGAATTTCGCTATCCGTTTGGCTAAGAAAGAGCTCTATCGTATCCGCTATCCTAATGGCAATCAGATGGTTAACCGCTTCTTTCCTTTCCAATACGAAAAGTCCGTTGGAGTTCTGCTCATTCAAGGCTAAAAACGCTTTGCCGAAACCTGAATTATCGGTCGTTACCGAGGGTATATAGTATGCTAAACTTTCAAGAGGAGTATATCCCCACGGCTCATAGTAAGAAGGGAAAATGGCTAAGTCAAAGCCGGTCAACAACTCATAATATCCCATATTAAAAATCCCATCATTCCCATCCAGATAAGTTGGCACAAATATTACCTTAACCTGTTCATTTTTATCTTGGTTTAGACCCAGCTCAGTTATATGGCGTACAATTGGATCCTTTTGGGCTCCTTGGAGATAATGGGTTAGCAGTTCAGAAGGCAGTGGATTGCCAAAATCGGGCTTCTGAATGCGATCTGCCAGGTCTTTTCTCGGCCCGGTTTGATTTCCGGGAACAAAAATTAAAGCTATTACCGTTTTTCCCGTGGTATTTCGTTTTTGCAATTCCTTCAAGGAATCCAAAAAAACATCAATTCCTTTATTTCTATACTCATATCTTCCACTTTTGATCACCAGCAAACTGTCTGAATCAAAAGACCTGTTAAACAATCCTTCAGCAACTTTTAACACGGTTGCTCTAGCCAACTCTCTTTTTTTTTCCAATTCTGAAAAAGGTGGAACGATGGAGTTGTCAAATCCATTGGGGGTAATGATATCCGGATACTTTCCTAACATTTTGGCGCATTCATTGGCCGTAACCCAACTTACCGTGGTAAAACAGTCTGCGTTTTGGGCAGTGATTTTTTCAAGAGAATGCTTGGATAGTACATCAGCTTCCCTTGCCTGCTGTTCCGGAATATAATTGTCTAAATTCTGATAAACAGCCAGTCCTTTTCCGGCAATTGCCCTGCCTGTGACCGTAGCATGTGTGGTAAAAACAGTCCCTATTTGTGGGACATGTTCATTTAAATGCAAAAGTCCCGTACCTGTCATCCATTCATGAAAATGAGCTACCACATTGTCTGTTGAATTGACATGACTCCTGTAAAAACATTCAATGACTTTTCCTGCTGCAAAACCGAACAAGGCAGGTTCTATATAGTCCCACTGCCCATAGAGCGAGTCCAGTTTATACTTGATCCAAAAATGCTTGAAGACTTCATTCCGTTGAAAAAAGTAAGGCGTAAAATCCACCAATACTGCTATGGGATTCCCATTGATTTTCCACCTTCCAATTTTTGTTTTCAGGCCTTCTTGTTCCATCCGTTGCCTCCATAGCTTGAATAGCATCCTGTCCTCGATAAAGTCGGGATTTGTCCCGGTACCTTTCCAAACATCCGGTCCGATCAGAATATACTTTTCTTGGTATTTCCTCTCCAAAAGGGCCGCTTTCGTGGACAACACCGTATAAATACCGCCTACTTTATTACAAACCTCCCAACTTATTTCGAATAAATAATCAGGTTGTTTGACTAAGGGGTTTTCCATTTTTGTACAGCTATTAAAATTTGGATTTTTGAAAAAGACTCATATTCCGACCAGAAAATACTCCCTTTAGTTTAAGTCGTTGTTTTGTGTTGTAATGAATAAATAAAATTATCAATCCAAAGTTGGCCTATAGATGACTTCCCTTTAATATTAGTATGATCCTTATCATTTAGACATTGCTCAAAAAACAGGTAATGCACCCTTATTCGGTCATATAAAAAAACATCATAGGATTTGGAAAACACTAGCGTCATTCGGTCTTCGGCCGCCTGTCTTCCATCCAGTATAACAAAGAGAATATAGGTACCGGCATCATTGCGGGCAATCATATCTCCTTAAATCTCTATTAACCCCACATAATGCTCAAAGAGAGAAAAATAACGTTTAAAAGCTTTGAAGTTTTGGGCTTTAGTGGTCTCAGTTCCGGAATGGATTATTCTCAGTGCATATGTTTTTGCACGAATATTTGCGCGAAGGCATTTAAAATAAAGATAAATCCGATCATCGTCTGATGAAAAGTTGACATGGAGATGTTCCTTATAGGCAGTATCCAACAGCTGTGACAGATCACGCCGACCCCAGCTTTCCAAATCCATGCTCATAAAGGCGATATCATATAAAACATCTATTTGCCTATACTCGTCGTTAAATTCTATACAATCAAAAATCACAGGAGGGATTTCCAGAAATACATTTTCACAATGCAAATCCCCATGAAGGTCCCTTTTAAATCCCAGTTCGATCCTGCGCTGAAAATACTTTTGGTTTTTCTCCAAAAACACATCGCTGATAGGAACTGCATTCTGTAACGAACGTTTTAATCTATCCACAGTGCACTTTTTATCCAGCTGCTCACCCACGTTCAGAATATCATTGAACAACATTTTGGCATTTTCAAGATCAAATGGACGGGCTATCCTTCCTGCTTTTCTATGGAAAAGGGCAATATGTTTGGCTAATTCGACAACCATAAAATCACTGACTTCACCTGATTCCACCAGGTGATCCATTCTTTTGTGCCCGTCCATTTTCTTCATGACCACAGCAAAGTCTATAGGTTCTGGGCCTATGCCTCCTATTGTCCACTTACCGTCTTTTAGAAATACCGGTTCGGTCCCTAGATAGATATTAGAAAAACGGCTATTTAGTAGGACTTCCTTTTCACAGTAAATTTTCCGTTGAGTTTTATCTGAAAAATCCAAAAATGAAAACTTCACCGGTTTTTTGATTTTGAACGCATATTCTTTGGAAAGAACTATCCAGGAAATATGTGTCTCCAACAACTCTCCCTCCACAGGAATACGCTCAAACGTTCCCTCTCCGCAGAGAAGTTTTATCTCATCAGGTGTCATTCCCTATCTTTAAATAATTAATTGCTTTATGCAGCATCGCCTCAATAGTAGTATCAGTGGAAGTAATGTGAAGAAAAGGATGTAGTACCGGATCAAAATCCCGCATTATTTTTTGGTAGACTTCGTAATCAGCTTCACTGTGCTTTCTGGGGTTTTCCAACCTTCTCTTTACTGTAATTTCATCCGCTTCAACCAATATGGATACTGCTTGAATTTCAAGTTTTGCGGCCATTTGAAAGAATAATTCTCTTAAAATTTCAAGGTGAAATGTCGCATCCACTATGACTGTCTCTCCTTTTTTCAGCAGCTCCTCCGCCTTCTCACACACATACTGATATACCAGTAGCTTCTCCTCATCCGAGTATTTACCCTTTAAATTCATGTCTTTACGGATTCTGTCAGTTTGAAGATGGACGGCTGACAGTTGTTCAGCCAACCTAGCGGAAAAATAACTTTTTCCGGAGCCCGGAACTCCCATTACGATAATCAACATATTCATGAAAAACCAATTTTCATTTCGTCAATTTTATTTTTTTTTCTCTTCATTACAATGATAAAAACATGCTGTACCTAATGATATAAATCATCCATCTATCAGACAATCACAACACAATAATTATCTAATTCATCTATGATAGAAGTCACTCCACCAAGAGAAATAACATACTAATTTCAATACATATTAAAAGATCATCACGCCTTTTAGAATCCGCTCCCTTGAATAATACTAAGTCATAGAGGAAAACTTAAAAGGAGCCTGATCCTATGATGTACTAATAAAAACATAACTAAAATTGAAATCATTATGAAAACAGACCGAGAACTTCAAAAAGATGTAATGGATGAATTAAACTGGGATCCTAAGTTAATGAACATTGCTTCGCAGATCGGTGTGACTGCGGAAAAGGGCATGGTTACGCTTTCCGGTAAAGTTGACTCATACAGCAAAAAAATTGCTGCTGAACAGGCGGCACAGCGGGTTCATGGAGTGAATGTCGTTGCAGTGGATATCGATGTGCAAACATTCCCCAGATTTTCCAAATCCGACATAGAGATCGCTGAGGCAATCAATAATGTTATTCGATGGAATTCAGATATTCAGAATGAAAAGGTCGAAGTCAAAGTTGAAAATGGATGGGTCACACTGACCGGCACAGTTTCATGGCACTTTGAGAGGAGAGCTACAGAAAATTTAGTCAAAAAAATCATTGGAGTAAAAGGGATTATCAATAACATCCACCTAAGTCATGCAGAATTGGAACCAAGAACAATTAAAAATAAAATCATCTCTGCATTTCACAGAAGTGCAACTCTTGATTCTGGTACCATACATGTTGAAATTGACAAAAACAAGGTGATTTTAAGTGGCTCGGTAAGATCATGGGTAGAAAAGAAAGAAGCTGAAAAAGCTGCATGGTCATCTCCAGGCGTCACTGCAGTAGAGAACCAATTAAAAATTGAGTACTCATCTGAATTAGTTTAGAAACAAAGGCGGAGTCCTACCAAGCTCCGCCACTATATTTATTCTCACTTGTGGAATGTGCATAAGAGAATATGTAGCATCTCAAGTTAAAAAGACTATAATTCTTCCAGCTATTTGATACCAAAAGTATAGCTAACTTCCCTTTATTACTCTCATTGGAACATCCTGGCCAATTCCAATTTGGTATTTTGCCCATAAACGGCTTCCAATTCACCATATCCTACTATATGGTATCTTATTCCAGCTTCCACATCACATTTCTTCACAGTATTCTCATCGAAATACAAAAAATCATCCAGTGCATAAACCTTAAACAAATACCTGTGTGCTTCAGGTTTAGAACAGGGACCTAAATAGGAACATTCATTAAAGCCATTAAGTCCCGTTTCCCCTTTTTTTTCATCTTCATTGATCCAATTTTTTACAGGAATATTATACTGTAGCCAAAGCATAGCTCCTATCCCCTCTATGTTCTTATCTTCTAGCATGACCACCAGTGATTTGGCGTTTGGGGGCAAATTTTCAATATCCAATGGGGGATTGACGTTTTTTCCATCACAGGTATATTTGTCAGGGATCTGCCCCCCTCTGGCAAATTTCTCACTAAAGATATTCAATGCAGCTTTTCTCATTGGTAGATGGGTTGATGTATTTATAAAAATAACGTTGGATCCCATCAATGAAAATGACATTCATCATAAGAAATGAAGATTTAACCCGAAATATGCATTAGCAGTTCTACGCCACAGCACAGGTTACTGTAGCCATTAATTGTTTCAAAATCAGCCATTACATTACTGTTTTCGAGTTTACCATATCCGCCGCGGCGGACTCACTCTCCAAACAGGTTGCTTTTCTTGCAATTAATGCCCTTCCGATTAAAATCGGGACAGGCTATGACGAAACCTAATGGCATAAGCCGGGTTTAACGCTATCGCTTGATAAAATAAGGAGGCAAGGAACCATCATCAAGACTATAGCAATCAGGCAACTATCTCCTCTTTAATCACCAAAAGCGGTAAATCCGGATGATAAACCATCTGCTCGGTGTCACTTTTGGAAAAGTACTTCTCCAACAAACTCTTTCGGGATGACAACATCACCAACATGGCTTCGGGGTGTTCTTTTTGATATAATCTCAGACCATCCTGAACATTGGTAGAAAAAAGATTTGTAAGCCCAAAAGTTGTTCCCGGGTACCTTTTTTCAAGAGAACGGATGTGTTTTACCGTAAAGTCATCCAAGTCTTCATCTGAATTGGCACTGAAATGCAAAACTTCATATCCAAGACCCCATTTTTTGGTTAAAGAAAGGACCTTCTTGATATAGCTGGGAGCATCTTCTGCCTTTTCCAAGGTTATAACGATTTTTTCCAAGCTGTTGAAATCCGAATCCACGGGAATACATAAAACAGGGACATTAATTTCCTTTAAAACCTCACTTGCATTTGAACCTACCAATACTTTTTTGAGACCTTTAGCTCCCTTGGTTCCCATAATGACAATATCAATTTCATCAAGGATTACCATGCTTTCAATAGCACTACCCAAATTATCCTGGACAGCCCTATAGCTGCTGTTTATCCCCATACCCGTCAGTTCTTTAACATATTTTTTCATCAAATTCCCGGCACGTCTAGCAATAGATATCCCTGACTCATCTGCCCTGGAAGCAAAGTTGTACATTGGAGGCATCACATGGAGAAATATTATCTTCCCTACAGTCGATTTCGCTACTGCAGTGGCAAATTCCTTTGCATTTTCTGCTTCCTTCCCAAAATCCACCGGCACAAGTATGTTCATAATCCAAGTTATTTAATTCTAGGTATCTCCTCTATCATCAGTGCCTAAATTTACGCTCCCTTAAGAGGCAATAATATGACATGGATCATCAGTCCTTACAATTATTCTCATTTGAATGGTCACTGTACCTGACTAGGTTTAATAAAAATTAATGACAGTTTAAAAGCAGAAAAAAAGGGATACTCAGGGACCAAAAACAATTCACGCCTACTGTTTTACCAAAAAAAAAACCATGTTGGGGAAATTAAACAATGATCAAATAGCGAATGTATTGCAGAGTCAAACTATCGGGCGAATTGCATGTGCGGACGGGGGAAAAGTTTATGTTCTCCCCATTTCTTATGCCTTTGACAATGGCTATGTATATGGCCATTCAATGGAAGGGCTAAAAATCAAAATCATGCGAACTAATCCCAGGGTATGCTTTCAGGTGGATTCCATAGAAAACATGACTAACTGGAGGAGTGTCTTGGCATGGGGGGAATACGAAGAAATGAAACAAAAAGATGAATACGAGTCCGGGATGAGAATACTTAACAACCGTCTAGCTCCATTTATAACCAGTGCAGCAACGCAATCGCATCAGGAAAATGAAAACATTCTGCATAACTATGAGGAAAAAGGCAGAAGAATCCTTGTTTTCAGAATCAAGATATTGGAACAAAGCGGAAGATTTGAAAAAAGTCATCTCTGAATCCAAACCACAATACACACATCTTATCCTCATGTATCTCAACCTCATGACTGACCTATAAGAGTATTTTGGGGGAAATGTTTTTTTAAAACAGAAAATAATCAAGCATTATCATATTAAATCCAATGTTTTGTAACACCATTATTCTCACCTAGACCTGATGTGTACATTTCATTTCCATGTAAATGCTAGAAACATGGGGAGTCAAAATCTATAGCCCACTGTAATGCTAAAATTATCTTCACTCTTGTTTTTACTTTTTCTGGTAGGATGCAGCTCTAAAATAAGAGTTTATGATCAATTCAATCCCGACTATGATTTTGTTGCAAACAAAGAATTCACTTGGTTTCCTGATTCGCTCAAGCTACCTGAGATTGCCTTTTATTACAACCCCTCCATATCCACAAAAATGAAAGAGATCATTGCTTCCCACATGGTCTCCAGAGGATATACCATTGCCTCAAGCTCTAACAGTCTCCTATTTCACCACTATATCATTATTAGCTCACCTCCTCCCTCTCTGCCCTACACCGTTGATGAAGGGCGGGAAAAGATTACCCACAAAGATCCTGCATCAAAAAGATCTGTTACATTCATTCTTTATCTTGTAGACCCGGGCATAGGAGAGGTGGTTTGGAAAGCGTGCACAATGCGTGAGCTTGCATCTGCTACATACATGGACGAAGAGGAAACAGCAGCACGAATCAATGAGCTTATGAATGAGCTCGTATCTGCTATTTTTATGCACTACCCGATTGATCCTATACCTCCGATAAGTAATTAATACCATATTCGGCGTCAAGGTAATACTATCTAAAAAACGTCCGTATTCTATTTCGACTTTGGCAACACAACTCCAAGTACATCCACGGGGCTTTGAATATCGGTCAAAACACAAAACAGACATCCCGTGGGGACATTAACTTGATCATCTGTATTTTGTACCTTTAAAGTAAATAGAAACTTCTGTTCCGTTATTGGGTATACTCTTTATTGCGACTTTGCCACGGAGCATTTCCACGTAGTGTTTTAAGATATGCAATCCCAGTCCTATGCCTTGGATATTGCCTGCATTGGAAGCTCTAAAAAACCGTTCGAATACCCGGCACAAATCTTCCCGCGGAATCCCAAGACCAAAGTCTATAACTTTTATGGAAAAACCCTTGCTGACTTTAGTTGAAATATGAATCTCGGAATTTTCCGTAGAGAACTTAACTGAATTGGATATTAGGATATCTATTATTTTACTCATTAGGACAGGATCAGTATACACTATGGTATCTCCTTCATGGTTATAAAAAGTTTGCTGTCCTTGCTTTAGAGAAGGTTCCAGTGTTTTCAAGTGATTTTCAATATAGTCTTTAATAAGTACCTCCTCAGGTTCCGCAACGATCTGTTCCTTTTCAATCCTGGACAGGCTTAAAAATTCTTCAACCAAAAAGGTCATTGTATTAACAGCCGACCTGATACGGTTCAAGTGCTTTATGATGATTTCTTGTTTTTCCAAGGACAAGCAACTTTCGATCAGAAAAGCAGAAGAAAGCATAGTGGATAGCGGAGTCCTGAATTCATGGGAAGTCTGAGTGACAAAATCAATCTTCATTTTATTAAGGCCAATTTCATTCATCAAAGACCGTCTTATATCTTGCTCTGCCTTCTTGTACAGACTCATATCCTGAAATGCCAGCAGTAGGCAGGGCTCCTCTTTGACACATAGGGACTGAATAGATGCGAAAGTGAATAGCGCTGAGTTGCTATTTGGCTGTAACTGAAGTTCAATCCCCACCATTTTTTCAACTATACTCTCCGAACTGAGCAGTGAACTGTAGCGCTCCATCCCCGGCGATTCCTCAAGTATAGCCGGCGGTTTATTGATGGTATCTTCTGCATTCCCGTTGACAAGCTCACAATAAGCTTTGTTGCCATCGATCACCACCCCGTCTCTCTTCCTTATAATTATCATCCCAACAGGACTCTCATTGAAAAACTTTTCGTGCAACTCTCCTATCCTCTTCATCTTAAGCTGTAATCCAACCCCTCTGTCGAAGGCAAGTTTAATAGCCAAGAAGGTAATAATCACGACACAACACATTCCGGCCAAGAGCAAATAAAAAACATGGGTAAAAGCAGCACTGTCTTTCCGATTTTCCACTTCTCTGATTCCCATCCAACGTCTTTCCTCAAGCTTCATATGGGCAATTATTTTACCGATCTCACTGTTATAATCAAGAGTACCATAACTAACGGAAAAACTAAAGAGGGCGCTTGATTGTGCATGATTTCGCAAAGAATCCAGAAACGAAAACTGTTCTTCAAGTAGATCCTCCAGCAATCCAACCTGCTCCTGTTGCACCGGGTTATCTCCTATCAACGTTTTCAAAATCCCCATCCCTGTCCCTAGTTCCTTTCTGGCAGAATCGATCTTTGCAGTATCCATAAACCCCACCCCGTTCAGTTCTGAAATATTTACCGGCCAAAGCTCCTTGTATTTCAGTGAAACTGCGTCCAACTGCTCGACAACCCCATAAGAATCTCTCAACCACTTTAATGATTTTTCTGTTTTTTGTTTGGCACGGAAAGTAAGTACACCCAACAGGGCCTCCCCTGCGATAAGGGAGCCGAACAGAAGTCCTACCATCAGTTTAAACGATGGCTGTAAGTTTATTTTCATGTTGTTTGCCTCTCTAGCGGGGAGAAATTTACCTGTAGGAATACTCTGAATATATGACCCACATCATGCCCCACAGTGATCAATATTCCTTTCATTCCCGCCAAAAAATGTACTGTCTGAAAATCAGCACTTAAAGACTCTGCAGTCGCATATAGCAGGTTGGAAATATCCCTATTCCACTTATGAACTGACTTTGGGCTCTCTTAAAAAAAGCATAAAATCTTAATCATGATCGGCATGCGATCAAAATCATATCTATTCAACTAGTGCCTAAGTAACTTTCCCAAAACAAGTCAATTCACAAAAATTAAAAAGAATGAACAACCACTGCATCTCATTTGACAACTTAAGCCATGCAGACCTATCCCTTGTAGGTGGAAAAAATGCTTCTTTGGCAGAAATGGTAAAGAAGCTATCCAATAGGCAAATACGTATCCCAAAAGGATTTGCACTGACCGCAGACGCATATAAAGTTTTTCTCGAAGAAAACGGGCTAACGGTAAAACTCAAGGCAGAACTGGACAAGTTGGACAAGGAGAGGTTGAGCAATCTCGATTCGGTTGGTAAAACCTGCCGTAACCTAATCAAGTCCGGCATCTTCCCTGAGACGATTAAAAAAGAGGTTTTGCTTGCCTACAAGGATCTGCTGGATGGAAAGTCAATTTCAGTGGCTGTACGCAGCAGTGCAACCGCTGAGGATCTTCCTTCGGCGAGTTTTGCGGGTCAGCATGACAGTTTTCTGAATATTTCCGGAGAAGAAAAGCTGCTTGAGGCAATCCATAAATGCTATAGCTCACTTTTCAACGACCGTGCTATCAAGTACCGGTTAGACAATCAATTTGACCATTTGCAGGTATATCTATCCGTAGGGGTGCAACTCATGATCCGCTCAGATAAAGGAAGTGCAGGAGTGGCATTCACCATAGATCCAGAATCAGGGAATACAAACGTGATCTACCTTACCTCATCCTGGGGTCTCGGTGAACATATCGTCCAGGGAGCTGTCACACCCGATGAATTTTATCTTTTCAAATCTGCACTGGGCAAAAACAAAAAAAGCATTATACACCGTAGGTTGGGAGAAAAAGAAAGCAAAATGATCTATTCCGGTCAAGACAAAAACCCCATCTATGCAGTAGAGACCAGCTCTTCTGAACGACTTTCCTTTTCACTCACCGACCAGGACGTGGTTACCCTTGGCATATGGTGTAATGCCATTGAACAACTTTATACCATGCCTATGGACATCGAATGGGCCAAAGACGGGATTTCGGGAGAACTATATATCGTGCAGGCTAGGCCGGAAACTGTGCACGGACAAAAAAAACAAGTTTCCATAAAAGAGTATAGTCTAAAATCCGCTCCACTTCCCCTATGCAAAGGAATAGCTGTTGGACATTCGATTGCGAGCGGAAGAGTCTGTATTGTCCACTCGATTGCTGATGCGGGAAAAGTAAGAACCGGTGACATTATTGTTGCTGACATTACCAATCCTGACTGGAATGCTATGCTGCATAAAGCCGTCTGCATTGTCACAAACAAAGGAGGTAGGACCAGTCATGCATCTATAATTGCCAGAGAACTGGGAATCCATGCTGTAGTAGGAACCACAGATGCTACCCAAAAACTCCATGAAGGTCAGCAGATCACTGTTTCTTGTATTGGAGATGGGGAGGGGTATGTTTTCGATGGTAAAATAGACTGGGAGGAAAAAGAAACCATCTATCAGGACATCCCGGGTACCCTGACGAGTCCCATGCTTATTCTGGCCGATCCTTCAAAAGCACTCCATCTTGCTTCTTATCCAAGTATGGGAGTTGGGTTGCTAAGGATGGAATTCATCATATCCAATACAATCAGAATACACCCCATGGCTCTGGCAAAATATAGCGAGCTGCCGGAAGGAACGGATAAAAACACAATTCGGGATCTTACCCATAGCTATATAGACAAAAGCAGATATTTTGTAGACAGGCTTTCCGAGTCACTGGCACTAGTGGCTGCCGCTTTCTATCCCCGCGAGGTAATCATACGCATGAGTGATTTTAAAAGCAATGAATACTCCCAGCTAATCGGAGGAAAGGTTTTCGAGCAGCCGGAGGAAAATCCCATGCTTGGTTTCAGAGGAGCATCCCGCTATTATCACGCCCGGTATAGAGAAGCCTTTGGCCTGGAATGCGAAGCAATTCGGGTTGTTCGTGATGATATGGGTATGGATAACGTAAAGGTGATGATCCCCTTCTGTAGGACTGTAGATGAAGGAATCAAAGTTTTAGAGACCATGCGGCATTTTGGACTTGAACGAAACAAAAACAGGCTTCAAATCTATGTGATGGCTGAAATCCCCGGCAATGTGATCCAGGCCAAGGAATTTGCGGAAATTTTTGACGGATTTTCCATTGGATCCAATGACTTAACCCAACTTACACTGGGCATTGACAGGGACTCTTCCATGGTCAGCGACCTGTTTGATGAAAATAATGAATCAGTGAAATGGATGATAGGCAACTTGATCAGTTCGGCAAAAAAGGCAGGAGTAAAAGTAGGGCTATGCGGTCAGGCACCGAGCGACTACCCTGAGTTTGCACGCTTTCTGGTTGAGCAGGAAATTGACAGTATATCCTTTACCCCAGATGCATTGCTTAAGGGAATAGAAAACATCTCTCTCGTCGAGAAGAGAATGGAACTTCTGCTTAATACACCCAATCCGGTATCAGAAAAGCCATTGAGTCAACCCATCAAAAACAATCCATATCCTATACATAAAAAAAGGCGGAAATGAAGTGTTTTCCGCCTTTCTCCTCTGTGTTTTAGGGGTTCCTATACTTCTCAGCCCACCACAATTTTATGACTGGGTTTTACCTCAGTTTCCTTTTCTTTGGGAATACTTATTTTTAGCACACCCTTCTCGTACTTGGCTTCTACCTTGTCTTCCTTGATGTTTTGGGGCAAAGAGAAGCTTCTGGAAAACGAGTTAAAGGAATATTCCCTTTTAGAATACCCTTCATCCTCCTCATCCTTTTGGAGTTCTTTCTCAGCACTGACCATCAATGTATGGTTGTTGATTTCAATGGAGAAATCTTTTCTATCCAGTCCCGGTGCTGCAAGTTCCAGTTCAAACTCTTTTGACGTTTCCTTGATGTTGGCTGTGGGCACAGTGATTCCAAGCCTGGTAGAGATGAGATTGGAATCAAGATCAAACATATCCCTCCCGAAAAAAGACGGAGGATTGAACAGGTCTGAGAATAAAGAAGGCAGACCAACCCGGTTTTTTACTGTTAAGTCCATAATATAACCTTATTTAAGTGTTTGAATATTCCATTAAATTAGAATAGCATCACTTAAGATGGAATGACCAAAATCAGCGATTCCGAAGATTGATATCTTCTGTGGGTCTTTAAACAGATCAGCTTGACATTACAGGAGTTAATTCTGGTAACGGCTAAGAACACCAACCTACAACCGGTCTTTCTTTCTCTGGGACTAGGATTCACGGACTATACTATTCGGGACACTTTGTAAAGACCAAAGTCGACCAAACCTATGACTCCCGTCATATTTTTATAAGGCTCCGGATAGGAACTTTAAGCACTGGCACTAGCCTACCTAATCGTCTAATGGAAAATACTTGCAAAATGAAAATTCTAATGTTTGGGTGGGAATTTCCCCCTTATATTTCAGGCGGTTTGGGAACAGCCTGCGAAGGCATCGTATCAGGTCTCATACAAAACAATGTAGCTGTCACGATGGTGCTTCCCAAAGCTTCCAACGGAAGTGGAACCGAAAAATTCAAAATTCTGGACGCAGGCAGTGTAGGGGTATCAGCTTCCGTGGCAAAGCAGATCGGACGGAAATTAAAAGAAAGTGCGGTATTTATAGGAATAGACAATCCGATCATGCCCTATGTAAGTCCAGCCGAGTTTGGAAAAAACATCAGTAAAGGGAAGGATAAAATCCCCCTGGAAGCACCAGAAAAAATTGAGAAACTGTACTTCAGATTTACCGGAAAATATGGCAGGAGTCTCTTAACAGAGGTGCATAATTATGCTATTGTTTCGAATGAAATTGCAAGAAACCAAACGTTTGATATTATACATGCCCATGACTGGCTCACTTTTCCGGCGGCCATGGAAGCCAAAATACAAAGCGGAAAACCCCTGGTCACCCACATACATGCCACCGAATTTGACCGCTCAGGTGATGATGTAGATACCCGCATTTACCAACTAGAAAAACAGGCTATGGAAATGGCCGATCTGGTCATTGCTGTAAGCGGCTATACCAAGCAGATTTTAGTGAAGCGATATAATATCCCTTCATCAAAAATAACAGTCATCCACAACGCGATAACTTGGAATAAAACGGGCAATCTTCTCCCACAGCCTCGCTATTTTAAAGAAAAAATCATCACTTATATGGGAAGGATCACCTATCAAAAGGGTCCGGAATATTTTATTAAAGCAGCAGCCAAGATTCTTCAAAAGGGCAAGAATTTCCGTTTTATAATGGCAGGAAACGGAAATTTATACCCTAAAATGGTCGAGTTGGTAGCCAAGCTGTCTATCTCAGACCGTTTTCACTTTACCGGATTCTTGAAAGGGGATGAGGTCACCCGACTGTTGTCAATGAGTGATGTATTCGTCATGCCTTCGGTATCAGAACCTTTTGGTATTGTTCCCCTGGAGGCTATCCAAAACCGTATACCGACCATTATTTCAAAACAGTCCGGAGTCCAGGAGACACTCTCTTTCGTGATCAAAGTGGACTTCTGGGATATAGATTTAATGGCCAACGCCATTTATGGTATCGGTAGCTACCCAAGCTTGGCACGTACATTGGCGAAGGAAGGCTGGAATGAAATCAAGAACCTCAACTGGAATGATCAGGCAAAAAAAATCAAGAATCACTACCAACTGTTGTCTGCCTGATGGCAGGGTAATTTCAGCCCGCATTATGCATTAGCAAATCTACTATGGCTTCATCCGCCGCGGCGGACAAAATCAGTCGATATGCTTCACTTTTCGCCCTCACCGTAGCGGTGCTACGACTCGATCTCCAAAGTGACTGATTTTGAAGAGGATATAAGATATAGTGAAGGATAAAACAGCAGCGAAGCTTCTGATTTATCCGCCCAGACCGATCAGCCCGTGATACTTGTGCGCCTAAGCGTAAAAATGCTAATGCATAATACCTGTTTAACCTGCCCACTTGTGGACTGCCATGAAACGAGGACAATTCATGCCATTACATGGGAAGCATTGAAATCTTATTTTGTTGACGTTCCCAGACAAGCAATCGCTGTTCTAACCAAAAACCCATCCCTCTTAAACGGCTGCTCTAGAAACACGTTATCGACTGGTTCGTTCAAGCCCTCTTCTATCCACAATACGCACACCTCCCTCGATAATCTCTATCAGTCCTTCCTCCCTAAAATCCGTAATGGTTCTGTTCAGGGTTTCCAGTGCTGTCCCCACAATACCGGCAATATCCCTTCTTAGCATATTAATTGTCCCTGCATCCTTATTTTGAGAAGGCTCTCTATCACATAGTGTTAAAATCACGGATGCCACCCGCTGCCTTACCGACTGATAAGCCAGTTCAACCAGCCTTTTTTCAGCCTCCAGGACGTTATTGGAGAGTATTTTCATGAATTTGGCCGCTACCAGCCTGTTAGTATTGACAAGGAGGTGAAAGTCTTCCTTGACAATCATTTCTACTGTTATGTCCGTCATTGCAACCGCATTTTCAGTATAGGGAATATTTCTCAGCAAAGCTACGTAACCGATGTATTGCCCCGGCGTGAAAATCCCAGTGATAAATTCCTTTCCATCCTCATTGATTCTATTGGTTTTGATTTCACCTTCTACCAGGTAATACAATGTCCCCGCACTCTGCCCTTCCCTAAAAACAAAATCCTTTTTTTTGAACTGTTTGACCAGTTTTTTATCAGAAAGATTCTCAAAACCATTCAGCTCCTTAGCCCGGTCAAAAAACTCCCCCAGATCTTTTGGTTCATTTTCAAAAGCGGTTTTCAGTTTCCTATTTCTTTTCAACCTGATTTCCAAAGTTTTAAGAAGTTCCATCCCATCAAATGGTTTGACCAGATAGTCATCCGCACCCAAACTCATTCCTTTCCTGAAATCCGCTTTTTCGCTTTTGGCAGTAAGGAATATAAAAGGGGTGTCAGAAGTATTCGGATGCTTACCCAAAACGTGCAGTACTCCATAACCGTCGAGTTCAGGCATCATAATATCGCAGAGTATTAAGTCGGGCATAGCGGAAATAGCCAATTTGACACCTTCCTTCCCATTATTGGCACTGATGACCTCATAATTCTCAAGTTTCAGGATATCGGCTATGTTCTCACACATCTCCACATTGTCCTCAATAATAAGAATGGTCTCCTTCATAGATAATTTATTTAAAAATTTGGCATGGAATAGTTATTCATTTTCCTGCAACCCATTTCTTTGAACAGGAATCGTTACGACAAAGGTCGTCCCCTCATTGACTTTACTTAACACTGCTATATTGCCTTGCATCAGGTCTAGGTATTTTTTCACAATGTTGAGCCCCAGTCCTGTGCCATCTATATTCTGAGCGTTTTCAGCCCTGAAGAACCTACCAAAAAGATACTGTTGGTCTGCATCGGGAATTCCTATTCCCTGATCAGAGACCGTAATTTTCAACTTATTATTTTCAGTCTCGCAATTGAGCTCAATCGTCCCTTCCTGACGGGAAAATTTGATGGCATTTGACAATAAGTTGATAAGTATGTTTTTAAGCAACTGCTTGTCCACAACAAGCGAAACGGCACTACCCGAACACGAATAGGATATGGTCTGTTCCGATTTTTTCAATGCACTGATTTCCTCAATGATCTCTTTTACAAATTCATTTATATCAACTGCACTGTAAGAAAGCATCACTTTCCCTTCTTCCAATTTACTGAGGGAAAGAAAATCGTTCAATATAACGTTGAGGTTTTTAGCCGATTTTCTGATCCTTTCAAAATGGACTTTTCTAACCCGCTCCTGATCCTCCTCTTTGCTGTTTTCCAGAAGAAATACTGATGAAAGTATGGTAGTCAGTGGTGTCCGGAATTCATGTGAGGCCATGGTCACAAACCTGGATTTAAATTCCCCCAGCTCCCTTTCTTTAGAAAGTGCTTTTTTTAAATCTACATCGATTTCTTTCAGACTCTGATTCTTCTTTTCCAGCCTGATGAGTGCCTCTTCCAGCATCCGGGTTCTTTCGAGTACTCTGCCTTCCAGCTCTTCGTTCAGCTTTTGGGTGAGTTCTTTTTCCCTGATCAACTGCTGATTCACTTTATTTCTTTCGGTAATGTCATTGACAAATACAATGACTGTCTGACTACCTCCCACAGTATAGTAGCCCAAACTAACTTCCACGGGGAACTCTCCTCCATGCCGATGAAGTGCAAATAATTCCATTCCCGAACCCATTGGTCTGTTATGGGGATCATTGTGGTATGCATGCCGATGGGTCGCATGCCGGTGTGCAAACCGCTTCGGAATTAATTTTTCTACCGGCTGCCCGATCAGTTCATCTCTGCTGTATCCGAACAGCATCTCTGCAAATTTATTCAGGATCAGAATTTCCCCCTGTTCGTCGACTAGAAAGATCCCCTCTGTAGCATTCTCAAACATCGCACTGAGTTGCTCACTGTTTTTACGTACACTTTCCACCAACTTCTTCTGCCTATAAATAAAATAGATCACAACCCACACAAGCATCAACATCATTAGATGCGAAAACAGGTGGTTTACCGTCCTGGACTCAATATCGGTAGTAAGTAAAAACCCCAATGCCATCAAAGCTGATATAATAGCACCTAAAAAATAGTAGTTCGCCCCCCTTTCCTGCATCCACAACAAGTAAACAATGACGAGCAAATAGGCAGGTGACAAGTCCATATCCCTACCGGCCCCCACTAGCAGAGCAATGAAAACAACACAAACAAGAGCGATGGCTACTACAAAATTCCTGTTTCCCGGTTTATCGTTGATGCCCATCTCTTCCTTATAAAAATGTCCCTGAATTAAAGTCTGATTTAATCTCTCATTTTTCGTATAAGGTAAGATTTTTAGCTTAAAAAGCTCCCAATCATCTAAATTAAACCAGCTCAAGTTAAAGAAGGAATAGACTTGAGTGGCATTTTATGGGAGACTAGTTTATAAGCCTCCCCTATCCACAAGACAAGTGACGAAATGGACACCAAGATTAGAAACTCTGCAAAACTCAGAGGTTCGAACAAGAATATTGTCTGAAAAAACGGCACTTCGGTAATTAGTATCACGATAGCCAGAGAGACAACAAAAGCACCGGTAACATACTTATTGGAAAAAATTCCGATCTCAAATACAGATTTTTTTAAGGAGCGCATATTGAAGAGATTATAAAGTTGGGTGCTTGCCATAGTGATAAAAACCGCAGTTCTGGTCTTTGCAACCCCTTCATCGTAAAACCAAAGATATACCACGATGCACAGCATAGCCATGAGGACAGGCATAATAATCAAAAAAGGCAAAATCTCTCTATTTAGAAGTCCTTCCTTACGTCCTATAGGCTTTTTGTCCAATTCGTCCCCATGTCCCTGCTCAGTAGCCAAGGCGACATCCCCGACTCCGTCAGTCACCAGATTTAACCATAAGATCTGTATTGCCGTAAGTGGAACAGGGTATCCGAGTATGATCATACAAATCAGGGTGGCTATTTCCGCAAGGTTTGTCGTGACCAGAAAAAAGCTGGCTTGTCTGGCGTTTGTAAACACCACTCTTCCGACCTCCACCGCACGTACAATCGTAGCAAAGTTGTCGTCTGCCAACACCAGATTAGCCGCATCCCGGGTGACATCAGTTCCCATTATACCCATGGCAATTCCGATATCGGCTTTTTTGAGGGCAGGGGCATCATTGACGCCATCACCTGTCATTGCCACGAGTTCTCCCATCTGCTGCAGTCGCTCTGCAATTCTAAGTTTCATTCTGGGAGTAAGCCTGGAAAACACATTTACCCTTTTAATCACCTCATCAAATTCTGCTTCTTCAAGCCTGAGCAATTGCTGCTCGGTCAATGCCAAAAGCTCTGTCTCCTCTTGGTGCGCTCCAATGATCCCGGTTTTTTTGGCTATGGAAACCGCTGTGTTAATATGATCCCCTGTCGCCATGATCACCCTTATCCCAGCCCTGTGGCATTTTTCAATAGCCGGTTTTACCTCAGGCCTAGGTGGATCTATCATTCCCACTATACCTAGCCAGACCAACTTATCCAGTTCATTTTCATCAATAGCATCTATAGAGGAATCCCGAACTGTCTTGAAAGCAATTCCTATGACTCTCATCGCGTCTTGGGACCATTGATCAATTTTCCCCTTTATTTTTGCTTTAACTTGATCATTTATTTCCTCAGGGCCGTTCCTACTCATAATGAAGCCGGATTTCTCTAACAGTTTTTCCGGTGCCCCTACCACAAAAAGTTCTTTGCCTGACATGCCCCTACACAGACTCGCCCGCATCTTGAGTTGGGAATCAAACGGAAGATCCCCATATCTTTTGAAGTCTTTTTCTATTCCTGCTTTTTTGGCCATTACCAGCAATGCCGCCTCTGTTGGGTCTCCTATCGGCACCAAACCATCCTTCTGCTCTCCAAAGCTGATTTCCGCATTGTTTGAATTCGCCGACACCTGAAGCATTCTTTTTAGAATGGGAAACTCCAAAGGATTTACAATTACATGGTTTTGGTAAAAATTCCCTGCCGGAAGCCAACCTTCACCGGAAATCTCAAATTCACCTTCTCCCATCACCATGATTTTTCTCACCGTGAGCGTGTTTTGGGTAAGCGTTCCGGTCTTATCGGTGATTATCGTGGTTACTGATCCTAAGGTCTCTACCGATGCAAAATCCTTGACTATCGCATGTTGTTTGGACATCCTGTTTGAGCCTATAGCCAAGACAATGGAGAGAACAGCCGGGAGGCCCTCAGGTATTGCAGAAACCATCACGGCAATGGAGACCAAAAGCAATTCCTCTACTTCAAGGGATTTTCCAAAATACCCAACAATAAAAAATAAAATCGTGCTGCCTATTGCCATCATTCCCATCTGCTTGGCCAATCGATCAGATTTCAACTGAAAATTAGTCTTTTCGGGTTTTATGGCCGAAAGCGTCTGTGCGATATCACCTATAGCAGTCTGCAAGCCGGTATGACAAACCACAGCAACTGTCTGACCCCCGGAAACATAAGTGCCTTTCCATAACATATTCTTTTGGTCTGCTAACAGCGTCTCATCAGAAACCGCCACATCATGCTTCCCTATAGGTGTGGATTCTCCGGTAAGTGGGGCTTCATTTACCCGTAGGTTATTGGCTTCTAAAACCCTGGCGTCAGCGGGAATCACTTCCCCTTCCGACGAAACGATAATGTCACCGGGAACCAGATCTCTGGCATCCACCCCAGTCTTTTGCCCGTCACGAATAACAAACGCCTGCTGTACCAGCATTTTTTTAAGGGATTCAACTGATTTCTCAGCCCGATATTCTTGGATGAACCCAATCAGGGCGTTGATCAGTAAGACTGCTAGAATCACGTAGACATCCAACGTATGCCCTGTAAGAAAAGAAATAAAAGCTGCGGCAAACAGAATCCCGACCATGAGACTTTTAAACTGTCTAAAAAAAAGTAAGACCCATGACCGTTGTTTAGCTACCGGTAATTCGTTCCAGCCGTATCTAGTACGTCTTTTGGTTACTTCGATTGATGAAAGCCCTGCTTTGGAGGTTTGCAAGGTGTCCAAGGTCTCTTGTACTGTCAGATGGTGATAAGAAGGCATAGCCACAAAAATGCAGGGAATGCGAAAACCAACTAATGACAAAGATCATCACCTGGTAAAATTATGGTCAGCATGAACAGAATGCTTCTATAAAAAAACAGTGATGAATAAAACCACTTCTACCTCCTTCATTGCGACAAGGATTATTCTTTTTGATGACCCAGATCATTTCAAGCTTCCAAGTTTGGGAAGATCTTTAATTAAAAATGAAAGTCCTCTAATTTTTCTTCACCAGCCAATTTTCGAATATGAAAAACATTTGCCTTTATTTCAAAATTCATCAGCCCTTCCGACTCGTAAATTTCCCCTTTTTCGAGATTGGAAACGGAAAGAATTATTTCGACGAGGAACTGAACAGTTCCATCCTAAATGAAGAAGTGCTCAATTCATATTTACCTTTAAATCGACTGTTGCTACAGCTTATCCGTACGCATGATAAAAAATTCAGTGTGAGCTTTTGCATTTCCGGAACTGCGCTGGAGCAGTTTGAAAAATATGCGCCTGAGGTCATTGCAAGCTTTCAGGAGCTTTTTGACACCGGCTGTGTGGAATTTATCGGTGAGACTTATGCCCACTCCTTGGCAGCGTTGAAAAGCCGTAAGGAATTTGCCCGGCAGGCAGTATTCCATTCTGGAAAAGTAAATGAACTGTTTGGTGCGAGTCCAAAGACATTTCGAATTCCACAGCTGACCTACACCGATGCAATCGGAGAAATCCTGTTTGACATGGGATTTAAAACACTGGTTCTGGAAGGCAATGATATTAATTGGATAGATGGGGCTGTCAACTACACGTATAAAAGCGCACTTACTCCTGAATTAAAAATCTTGCTAAACAACCAAAAGCTTAGCGATGATATTACCCTGAGATTTTCAGACATACAATGGACTGAGTTTCCCTTAACCGCAGCAAAATACATCGATTGGCTTAAGGCAACTCCTGAGAAAGAGCAGTTGATCAACCTTTTCTTAAACTATGGAGACCTGGGTAAGCTCCAACAAAATGGCTGGGGTATTGTTGGATTTCTGGATGCATTCATTGGAAAGTCCCTGTCTTCAGGAATCCAGTTGACCACGCCCTCTTTCCTAGAGCCAATGGACCATGAAGCAACCTTATTCGCTTCATCAATCCTATCTTCATCAGGGAAAAACAGCCGGCATGAAATGGCATGCCAAATGGGAAATGATATGCAAAAAGAGGCTTTTTATTCCCTTTATGACCTGGAAAACCTCATAGTGGACTGTCCTGACCCCGGCATACAGCGTGACTGGCTGTATCTCCAATCCAGTGATCATTTTTACTATATGGGTACCGGCCAAATGCTGCCAAACGGAAAACACCCCCATCTTAGTCCTTATGAAAGCCCATTTCTGGCATTTATAAATTTTATGAATGTGATTTCAGATTATCGTAGCAAGGCAGTTGGCTTAATGAAATCCCTTACAACAACAAGACTTAACCAACTAAAAAGCGAAAAAACAAAAAGGAAAGTACCGCCGGAGCTATTACAACAAGGAGCTCACCCGACCGGCGTTTATACACCGACAATTTGATTTCCAAATCCAGCTTCAAACACATTTTTGCAGGTCGATAATTCCATAACTTACCGTTTCATGGTACATATTCTTTTGCCAAAAGGGCAAATTTATTTTAAAGTTGTAAACCTATCCATTTAGGACTACCTTAGCCCCTCCTCCGCAAGAAGAAAACCCCATTAAGCCTGTATAGCAAGTTCCCACACTTCAACACACACCGTACAATGTCCCTTAAAACCGGGATATCAACTCGATACTTATGACACTTTTTTCATTTGTGGCAATATTCCTGTAGCGTTATTGCCCATGCCGTCGTTTATTACACTTGAAGACTAAACCAACCACCTTTATGAGAATCGGATTTGATGCTAAACGTGCATTCAAAAACTTTACAGGACTTGGCAATTACAGCAGGTTTATTTTAAAGTCATTGAGTCAAAATTTCCCTTCCAACGATTACCTTCTCTTCACCCCTGAGGTCCGAAGAGAGGCCACGGAAATATCGCTGGCCTGTAACAACGCAAATCAAAAAACCATAACACCCAATGACCTCTGGAAGCTCCCCGGCGTCTCAGGGGCATGGAGGAGTATTTTTCAAGGTATAAAACATTCAGAAAGCCATCTGGATATATTCCATGGACTGAGTAATGAGATTCCACTGTTCAAAAACAAATCGACCAAGTACGTGGTGACTGTACACGATCTCCTCTTCTGCAGGTATCCGGAACTTTTCAATCCCATCGATGTACAAATCTACAAACTGAAAATGGGAAGGTCTTGCAGAACTGCAGATCAGGTAATAGCGGTAAGTGAGCAAACAAAAAAAGACCTAATCACCTATTTCGGAATAGATCCCAACAAGATAAAAGTGGTATATCAGGGTGTGCATGAAATCTTCAATCAAGAGGTCAGTCTAGACAAAAGCCTCCACGTAAAGCAAAAATACAATCTCCCTGACCGTTACCTATTATTTGTCAGCACGATAGATAAGCGAAAAAACGTACAGTTGATCCTAGAAGCACTCAAAGAGCGGAGAGACTGGGATTGCCCTTTGGTCGTAATAGGCAGACCTACTGCCTATCTGTCGAATCTAAAAAACTACATTCACGAGCATCGATTAGAGAATAAAGTAAGTTTTCTACACGACGTATCCTTTGAAGATCTCCCCACAATATACAAGATGGCTCATGTGTTTATCTACCCATCCTACTTTGAAGGCTTTGGTATCCCTATTATAGAAGCTCAGCGCATGGGAGTTCCGGTCATCACAAGTACCGGGTCATGTTTCCGTGAAGCTGGCGGCAACGGAGCTTTATATGGGCGACCGGACGCCCCTGCCGACTTGATCGCCCATATTGACCTACTCAACGACGAATCCCAGCGGGAAGCTCTTATCCAGAAAGGACATATGAATATCAAGCGTTTTGATCAGAAAATTATTTCCAGGCAAATGATGGAAATCTATGAGGAAGTGATGGAGGTTTCTTCCCTGAGACCCGCATTGGCACATTGAGTCATTCAAATTCATTGATTTTGTTCTTTTTGCAACAAGCCATAAATGAGTACATCCCGGCAGCTCTCTCCGATGCCTGGTGTGATTCTGCGAACAAAAATGCTTCCCCCCCCGCCGCAAGGGGACATACCGCACTTTCTATCAGATTATTGTCTATCTCCATCTGGCCTCGGAATTTGTTCGCACTGAGTCCCGCCCATCTGGGCAGTATGTATCAATGGTTGTTCCCATAGGACTCTTGGCATAAAGGAAATAATATTGTTATTTCTCAGTTGAAACGACATTATAAAAAAAGCTGGAACAGCTTTTCGGCTTCCCATCTTTCTTTTGTATTCCTGAAGTAAATGATGACGTCAATTTCCGTTCTCGGACCACGATGAAATATTTTAAAAAGTCAAGTCCTTCTCTTATGCTATGTTTTTTTTTGAAAATAGAAGTCATTGTGAAGATTTATGTTATTTGTAGCAAAAAACAGTGATAGCCATATCAAACCTTTCACATATGAGTGAATCGTCTACAAAAGGTCGTCGACGTGTAGAAGATTCTTTCAAGTGGTATCGAAAACCCGCTGTTTCTATCATCTCCAGGAGTATATGAAGCGTCTGAGGTTTATTGATATCGTTATGATATTCGAAGAAAATGTGCGAAGCATTCCCAAGTAGCTTTTGGCAAGATTCTAATACTTCGTACTCAGCCCCTTCTATGTCTATTTTCAGGAAATCCACTTTATCTGTTAGCCAGTCCGCTAAGGGGACTGCATTGACTTTGGTAATAGACTCATTGGTGTCCTGATAGATATGGTCAATAGTTCCGCCCATTCCCCCATCCGAATGAAAAGTCAGTTCGGCTTCTTCCGTCCAGACGGCTTTTCGGTGGAGAGTCACATTGCTTAAGTTGAAATTTCGGACATTTTCCTGTAAGATTTCGAAAATGGTCTCATCAGGCTCAAAAGCAATGATCTGATGATTGGGGTAATGCAGGGAGAAATATAGCACGCTCAGTCCCATATTGGCTCCGCAATCCAAAATGACTCCATTTTCGGATATTGCGGGGTTGAATTTATACAGTTCATCCTGAAAGAGCTCCTTGTAGGTGACAGCAAAACTTGCGGCGTGATGAAATCGGAAAGGATTACCAAAAATTGTGGTGGATCCTGAAACATCCTGGGGCAATTGTTGGATCCTTTCCAACTCCTTTGAAACGGATTTCACTTGTTGGTTCTTATTTTTGCTCTGAAACAGGAAGTTAAATTTCATGAAAGGTAAATTGTGGGTGCAAACTTCCCGCTTCCCGCAGGATGGGTAAATGTATCCAGAGTAGAGCATACAACAAAACAAATCCATAAATTGAAGGCCAGAAAATAATGTGCTTAATTGCTATTTCCACCTTCGCAAATACTTCTATCTATACCATAAAACGAAAGTATAATGATTTCAATTATTATCTGTTCAGCAAATAAACCATATCTGGATGCAGTCAAAGAAAGCATTGCCAAAACTATAGGCTGTGAGTATGAGATTTTATCTTATGAAAACGCTAAAGGTGAGCACGGGATATGTGAAATATATAACCAAGGGGCTGCGGAGGCAAGGTATGATATAGTATGTTTTATGCATGAAGACATAGAATACAAAACTCAGGATTGGGGCAAAATTGTTTTAAGGACTTTTTCTGAAAATCCTTCTCTGGGTTTATTGGGAGTAGCTGGAGGGGATTATAAATCTCTTGCTCCTTCAAGTTGGTTCAACTTTGAAGCTCCAGCAGTATTCCCTGGAAATAAGTATGTAAATCTCATCCAAGGGTTTAAATCTGTTCACAAAGAACCCGTGCTTGAGTTTTGTAATCCAAAAGATCAAAAACTGGCAGAAGTAGCTTGTGTAGATGGCTTATGGATGTGTACTAAAAAATCAATCTCAACCACACTCAAATTTGATGAAATGCTCCTAAAAGGCTTTCATGGCTATGATATAGATTACTCCATTGCCGTTGGGCAGAAATATACTGTTGGAGTCACTTTTGATGTTTTGATCCATCATTTGTCGGAGGGGAAATTCGAAGATCTGTGGCTGTTGGAAATCCTAAAAGTCCATAAAAAATGGAGCAGAATCCTTCCCATAAACAAAGTAGGACTTGATAAAAAGGAGGTAATACGTCTTGAAAAACGCCTATTTAAATTGTTTATGGTTAGGCTTTGCGAAAAAGGTTGGTCAAAAAAAAGGATGATTGATATACTTTGGGCTGCTAGAAAATCCAAAATCATGTCCTTATCCCTATTTTCATCACTCTTACTATTTGTTGCTAAAGTAAAAAAAACAGCGTAGAATGCATTTAACTTGCATATAGAAAGTATCCTGTTACTTTCATTCATTTGTCAAACAAATCTTCATCTATGAATTGATTTTGAGGTGACTCTAACAAATTTCTCAACAGAATGTGAATATTCTTTTTAATGT
Source organism: Algoriphagus sp. Y33 (assembly GCF_014838715.1). NCBI lineage: Bacteria > Pseudomonadati > Bacteroidota > Cytophagia > Cytophagales > Cyclobacteriaceae > Algoriphagus > Algoriphagus sp. Y33. The sequence goes on from NZ_CP061947.1 coordinate 2,999,408, forward strand.
TAGGGAAACTATACTGTTCTATAGCTCTATGGGAATTCATTGACAAAGTGGTCCATAAATCTTTGGATTCATAAGACATAATTATCTTAGAGGCATATTCTTCTTTGGTATGGGCGATAAGAACGTTTTTTCCATCAATCAAATTCATCCCTTCTGCACCAATATTACTAGTAACTATCGGAAGCTTATACGCCAAACTCTGTCCTATCTTTCCTTTCATACCAGCTCCAAATCGCAACGGGGCAACAAACAGTCTATGGGTATGGAAATAATCTGAAACATCCGGAACATACCCAGGCACTGATACGAGGTTATTTGCCAGAGAAGATATTTCAGAAGTAGGCTTGCTACCGAGCAAAGTTAGTTTTAGGGATGGTAACACTTTCCATACTTCAGGCATGATCTCATTTACAAGCCAGAGCGCTGCATCAATATTTGGCGGATGATCATAAGCTCCAATAAATAGAATTCCTTCTCGCCTATCAAATGGAAATCCAGAAGAGATATCTATAGGATCATGAATATTGGGAACTACAGACACATTTAATATTCCTTCTTTTTCCAGCAGTACCTTTTCGTCCCATGTTACAGTCAGAGTCAGGTCGGCAGCTTCTGCGATCTCCAGTTCATCCTTTTTCACCCTTTCAGCTTCAGCCATCAAATTCTCATCACCTGATTGCTGTGATTGCCTCTGCAGTCTGAGATGATGCAAATCGATAGTGTCATAAACCCATTTTGCATTGGGGAATTTCTTGAAGAGCCATCTAAACCCCATGTTCATTTCCGGTCTGCTGATCCAGATAAGATCACACTTTTCAAGCGTTGCATTCAACTCTCTGATCATAGCCGGCCTATTGGGATATCGATAAAGAACTTCAACCCCCATTTTTACCATATCAGTAAAATACGGTTCTGTCCTATTAGCATCATCCGGAATAAAAGTAACATGGTATTCCAGCTCCCTCAGCATTCTAATCAACTGATAGGCCCTAAACGAACCAGAATTCTTGTCATGAGCAGGTATGATATTGTCTACAAACAAAAGTCTTTTAGGTGGTAAAAATTTACGGCTATCTTCTGACACATCACCTTTAGGCTGGTGAATTTCAAGTAATTCATTTTGCCACTTCTCCTGAAATTTTTCGCGGTTTACCTCCTGATAAGCTTTTACCGAATTCTTTTTGATAATTTTGCCCGATGTGATTCCTTCAAAATGGATTACCTCAGATAGAGGCTGATACATCACTTTCATTTTAAGCACATTTCTCACTGCAAAACATAGATCAGTATCTTCATAATATGCAGGAGTATAACGTTGATCAAATTTGCCAAGTTGGTTAAAATCACATTTTCTTATCATAATGCTTGCTCCTGAGCAATAATCGACTGCCCGGATGTAATTGTATCTCGGTCTATCAGGCAGATCATTTCTCCCATAATTGGCTCCACCGGCATTTTTATAAATAATACCTCCTGCTTCCTGGAGCAACCCATGCGCATAAATCAATTTACTTCCTACACAGCCGACTCTCTCATCCTCAAAAAGCTCCAGCATAGGTTGCAGCCAATTGGCCGTTACCTGAGTATCATTATTTAAAAAATACAAATACTTCCCTCTTGCAAGGCTAGAAGCTTCATTGCAATTCAAAAGGAAACCCTTGTTTTTTTTGTTTCGGACATAAACTATTCCAGCAACATTCTTAGTAAGAAAAATCGGCGTCTCATCGGTGGAACAATCGTCCACTACTATAATTTCAAGCTTTACTCCATCAGGCAAATTGTCTTCTAGCGATTTTAGACAATTGAACGTATAAGATAACTGATTATATACTGGGATGATTATAGATACATCCGGACTATCAACTTTGGGAAATCCTATCTTTTGACGCATTAATTCATTCTTGCCCAACTGTGGAAGGGTTGTGGGTGAAACAAAAAATCTATATCCTAAAAGAGTAAGGATAAATTCCTGTATTTTAATGGAAAATATGGAATAAGAATCCCGGGAAAAGAAAACAGAGCGTGTAGACTGAATTGGTTTTATCAGTTCGTTTAGAATAGTCTTCTTAAGCGTAGCAAGTCCTACAAATACTATAATAATCCTTATTAAATAATATAAAATCAGCTTGGGATGCAATCGGAAAACCATACTTTTTCCCGAATCCCTACCTCTATAATATTTATTGTTAATTTTGTAACAGTACCTTTTATTATACTTATCTATCCACTTATGTATCTTCATTATACTTAAATTCTAATGTTCCAAAAAAAACAAATATCAAACTAAACCTTCAAAAATAGTTTGTAATTTTTCCCTAACCCGATCTGGACTATAATTATTTAGCACCTTTCCTGAATTATAGGAAAGGTTCTGCCAAAGCTTCTCATCCTCATAGGCATTGATTATTTGTTGAGCAAATGATTCTTTATCATTTGCAATCAAAACATCTAAACCATGTGTCAATCCTATCCCTTCAGCGCCTATGGAAGTAGTTACAATAGGCAGCTTATATGCCAGACTCTGTCCAATTTTTCCTTTCATGCCTGCACCATATCTCAAAGGGGCCACGAAAAATCTATGGCTGGTGAAATAAGGTTCAACATCTTTGACATATCCTGGCACTTTAACCAGCTCCGATTCTAATGCTTTTACCTCCTTATCAGGAGCATCTCCCAAAAGTGTAACAGAAATTCTGAATTTTTTCCAAACAATTGGCATAATTTCCTCTATTAGCCATTTGACCGCATCTACATTAGGAGGATGATGATATGATCCTATAAACAAAAGTCCTTCCCGGGGAAAGAATCCGGGGAAATTATTATGCTGATGCGTCTCGTGAATATTAGGTATCACAGCAACTTTCTTCACCCCAAGATCTTCCAATATCTTTTTTTCATCCTCTGTGACTGTTAGCGTCAAATCTGCTTTTTGAGCTATTGAAAATTCTAGTTTTTTGAAACGCACTGACTTACGCTTCAACTTTTTACTGTTGGAAAGTTCTGCCTCTCTTGCCAATCGTACAAAATGCAAATCAATGGTATCATAAATCCATTTTATCTGGGGATTTACCTTGAAAATCCACTCAAATTCTACATTTAGTTGAGGACGACAAATCCACGCAAGATCTACTGATGGTAAAAGGTCCCTAAGTTCCTTCATCATCCCTTTGCGGTCAGGAAATACATATAACACCTCGATACCTATACTTATCAGCTCTTCAAGATAAGGAGTAGCAACTTGCCCTTTTCTCGGAACCACTATCACGTGATATCTTAAGCTATTCAAAAGCTTTATTAAGTAAAATGCCCGTAGTGAACCTGAATCCCGATCATACTCAGGAAGACCAATATCTATGAATAGTACATTTTTTGAGTTCAATAGAACACGGGCATTCTGCTCCTTATCCGATGACCTGACTATTAAATCCTCATCCATCCCATCCAATGGTAAAGACACATCAAACATCTCAGCATTTGACTCGACACCATAATTAACTATTTTAGCCTGAGGAATATACAAAATAGACTTTTGAAGCTTTTGGCGAAAACTCAGAGAAAGTTTACAGAATGCTATAGACAATGATGATTGCCTTACATCAAATCCTCCAGAATTATCAAAATCGGATTTTCTGACCAAATTACTGCTTACGGAAGCACATTCAATTTCCCTTTTAAAATTATATTTGGGACGCTCAGGAAAATCCGATTTCCCATAGCTATGAAAATGGAATTCCGAATCCAAAAAAATCCCTGCCTCGTCCAAAAGCCCATCTATAGAAAGCACTTTTCCAGTAACTATTCCTATACGGCGATCTTCGTTAATTTCTGTCAGTAGTGAACTTAACCAATTAGGCTGTAAAAGAAATAATGGATTCAACACTGCAAAAAATTCCCCATGGGCTTTGGCTACAACATAATTTAGGGTTTCCAAGACATTAACCTGTTCGGAACTCTGGATTAAAGTGGCTCCTGTCACATTATCCTTTGTAAACCGGGCTACGTCATCCTTAGCTACATGCAGAATTAGCATCACTTCTACTTTAATCCCAGAACTATTTTCTTCTACGGATTCCAGAAGTCTAACCAACTTATTTAAGTTATCCCTGCACAATATCACCAAGGTAACCTTAGGATTTTCCTGCACAGGGAAACAAAATTTTCTTTCAGAAATCTCCTGATCTGAAAGCTTTGGTAAGCTAAATTTATTTGGATAAAAGCTGTGACCAAACAAACGCATTAATTTACTCTTCCAAGGCAGAGATTTACTATCATGAATCCTAGATGGGGCAAAGATTTGATTTAATAAGCCAAGTACATACAGCCTAAACAACGATGGCCTAAGCAATGGATTAAACACTCTTCCCTCCTTCACATGGCGAGCATACTCTTGGTCAATCAGAAAATGTATTTTTTTTATAAATGAGTTCATCCCTTGGAAAATCGACTCGCTATTGACAACCGCAATTTTATTCTATCTCACTAAACTGCTGCATATTCACCAACCTGCTATAAAGCCCATCCTGTTCAATAAGTTCCTGATGGTTGCCTTGCTCGATGATTTTACCGCCTTCCAGCACGATGATTATATCCGCATTCTGTATTGTACTCAGTCTGTGTGCGATCACCAGCGAGGTTCTGTTTTTCATCAGATTATTCAACGCATCCTGTACAAGCTTTTCGGACTCTGTATCCAAGGCAGAGGTAGCTTCATCCAAGAGCATAATCGGTGGATTTTTCAACACTGCCCTAGCGATACAAATCCGCTGTTTCTGCCCTCCTGAAAGCTTGAGGCCTCTGTCGCCCATATTGGACTGGTAGCCATTCTCCGTCTCCAAAATGAATTCATGGGCATTGGCGATTTTTGCCGCCGCTTCCACCTCTTCCACGCTTGCAGCAGGATTTCCAAAGGCTATGTTATTATAAATGGTATCGTTGAAAAGGATGGATTCCTGATTCACCAGACCCATCATCCCACGGAGCGAATCCATGGTTACTTTCCTGATATCGTGACCATCAATGCTGATCGTTCCCTGCTGGGGTTCAATAAACCGGGGCAGCAAATCCATCAGCGTGGATTTTCCTCCTCCTGATGGTCCTACGAGCGCTACAGTTTTACCTTTGGGGATGACCAGATTTATGTCATCCAACACTGCCCTTCCGGGATAGGAGAATGAAAGATTTGTGATTTCGATCTTTTCCTTAAACCCGGTCAATTCCATTGCATTTGGAACATCTTCGATCTCCGGCTTTTCATCAATCAACTCCAAAACCCGCTCACCCGCGGCCAATCCTGAATGAATTGTACTGAAGGAATTGGTCAGCGCTTTGGCTGGGCGCATTACCTGGCTAAATAATGCGATATAAGCGATAAAGTCGGAAGGCGAAAGCTCAGACTGGTTATTGATGATCAACGAACCTCCATAAAGCACAATTCCGGTCACCATGGTGACACCGAGAAATTCCGACACGGGAGAGCTCAACTGCTGTCGCTTGGCCATCTTCTTTCCGAGCCGGGAATATTTCACATTTTCATTGTGGAATTTATCTTTGATCAGCTCGGTAGCATTGAAGGCCTTAATGATCTTGATCCCCGACAGTGCTTCGTCCAGGTAACTGATCATCACGCCATAAAGATGCTGTGCCTGGGTAGCCTGAGCTTTAAGCCGCTTGACTATTTTCGCAATGAAGAATGCAGATACCGGAATTACCAACAGAGAAAATACCGTCAATTTATAAGAAATGGCAAACAGCATAAATATATAGGCGATTAGCTGTAAGGGTTCCTTGAAAATCACCTGAAGCGTAGCCGTGACGGAAAACTGTACCACCTGGACATCGGAAGAGATCTTGGAAATAATATCTCCTTTACGCTGATTGCTAAAATAGCCCACGTGCAAATTCATGACATTGTCAAACACCCGCTTCCTCAAATTAAGCAAGGTGTGGATCCTCATATTCTCCATCACCCGCTCTGAGAAATACCTAAAAAGATTCCCAAGAAGAACTGACAAAATTATGACTCCACATACCAACTGCAAAGCTCCCAACGGACCGTAATGCAAATTGGCCTGCTGCGCGTAGTAATTTAGGTACCCAAAAACATCCGTCCAGTTTTCCGGCTTTGTTGTGGCAGAAGCCCCGGTACCTTCAGTGTTGAAAAGCGTACTAAGAAGCGGGGCAAGCATCGCAAGATTAAGCGTATTGAATATCACCCCCAGTACAGTGAATACAAGGTAGGGAATGGCAAATTTTTCTATGGGTTTGGCAAATGCCAATAACCTGAAATAAGTCTTCATTAATATATTACAGCAATGGAACTAGTTGGTTTATAATCTATTTTAATCGCACAAAACTACTATCCCTATTCCGGATTGGATCAAAGTATATTTTTTTTACATCATGGAGGCTACAATCAGAATTCTTGGCAGCCATTTGCTGTCTTAGTTTTTCTTTGGAAACCCGGATTTGATCCTTGCTTTTATAGAACGCCATAAGGGACTTTATAATCCAAAATTTCCCGATCAATAGACGTAAAAACACCTCTACAATAATCAATTGACAGTACCAGAGTCTCAGCGGCAGCCCGTCAAGATGAATGGCGTGAAGGATAAATTTGTTTTTGTACACCGCTGCTTGGATCGCTCTTTTGGTCTTCACCCTACGGATGCTCGTAGACACTTCATGAAAGCAAATGGCTTCATGTTCATAGTAGCACTTCCAGCCTAGTCTCCAAGCCCTGAAGCTCAGATCTACGTCTTCACAGTAAAAAGGAGAAAACACTTCATCAAAACCATCAAGTTCCATTAATTTCTCCCTACAAATCAATGCATTTGCCCCTGAAAGGTAGGCTGTGGGGGTTCTTTTGGTCAAATCGTTACTGTAGAAAAATTGGGTTGCCTTGAACTTCAATCCGCTGAAAGCGAGCAACCGTGCAGCATCCTCAATTTTCCTATCCTTATTCATAATCCTTGACATCACCCCAAACGCATCCTGATCTTCAAAATAACGCCAAAGCTTAGAGAAATATTCCCCGGTAAGGGAAACATCTGAATTCAGCAACATGACCAGATCCATTTTAGCGAGCCGGATTCCCCGGTTGCAAGTATAGGAAAACCCACGATTTGAGTCATTCACCAGCAACTTCACCTCCGGATAAGTAGTTCTGACAAAATCCACTGAAGTATCGGCAGAGCAATCGTCCACCACTATTACTTCATACGGCACATGGGCATACCGGATCGCCCGAAGCGTATCGGGGAGGTATTTTTCAAGTAGGGAAACTCCATTGTAATTGGGTATTATGATGGAAACACTCTTCTTGATGGACATAAGGGACAATGTGGAATCGGGACTGATATCGGTAGTTCGCTGGCGCGTTTTCGCAGAAAATGAGACTAGATAAAACTGGAGAAACCTAATCCATCAGCCTATCTTGCTCTAAGCTGATGGAAAGGAATTCAACCGCAAAGTTAACCGTTGGTTTGGTTTTCTATTTCTTATCAGACGCAACCAAAACGTAAACGCTACAGAAGACCCCAAATAATCCCGGGAGGTAAAATGAAAGTTAGTGGTTAAGTGTAGTTGGGAATGTTGCCAAGATTGTCTTTTGTAGTAAAGAGATTTCAGGTTACATGTAACTATTAATTCAACCCGCATTAATCAAAAGACTATTGCAACAGCCCCTTATAAAAATCCCCAAAGCGGGAGGCTAGCTGAGAAACTTTAAAATCGTTGATAATCTGTGCATGGGCTTGTTCCAGGACAGCGGATTTGTGGTATTCTGACAAGCCCGTGATTTCCACTAGGGCTTTGCAAAAAGCCACTTGGTCATCGGGTGCAATACACCAGCCCGTCTGTCCGGAGGTCAGCACCTCAGGTATACCCCCTACTCCAAACGCCACAACGGGAATCCTGCAATACATGGCTTCCAGAATTACCCCAGGCAGTCCCTCAATCCGGGAAGGCATAACCAAGGCTTCTGCTTTTCGCAGGTACTTAAAAATATTGGGCTGGTTTGGAACTAGAAAAACAGACTGTTCTATCCCCAAACGTTGAATATGTTCGCTCATCCGGGATTCTAATGGACCCGAACCCAGAAAAACCAACTGAAGACCGGGGCGGGATTTTAGCACCTCTTTGAAAATCCCAAGCATGCCCAAGGGGTCTTTTTCCTGCACCCACCCGCCGATCTGTATGATATAGGGCGAGGTAAGATTCACATCCATGCCTTCCTCATGCTGCATAAGCTCAATTTCTCCGGGAACTATGCCAATAGGAATGGCTACTGATTTACGCTCTGGAAATCTGAATGTCCGGTGAAAATCCTTTCGGGAAGCTTCGGACACGGAGACTACCGCAGCCACTTGGTTGAGAAGAAATTGGTTGAATTTCTGATGGAAGCTGCTCCGGATAAAGTCCCCCATCTGATTGGCATTTCTATAGACAATGGGAGCTTCCCATCGAAAAAGCATCTTGGAAAACACGGAGAATTTCAGTGTGTCAGCGGCGTTGGCCTGGACGATGTCGGGTTGAAACTGCTTCACTAAGTTGGCAAAATCGCTCCAGCCTTTCACATCAAAAAACCGGTTTGAAGCCGGTCTATTCAGCTTGATCCATTTTCCCCCGAAGGGCAGTTCAGCATCCCCCTCAAAAATACTTACCAGCAACACCTCATTTCCATACCGGCTAAGCTGTTCGCTCAGTTGGGCGGCAAATATCTCCGCTCCCCTACGCTGAGGCTTCTGGATAAGTTGGAGGATGTTCAAATCACTACGATTGTAGCTTGAGCATCTATTCGAAACCCGTATTTCCGAAACATTAGAAGATTTAATTCATGATCTACTTCTTGAAATCTTGGAAATTGCCTATTGCATGCAAAAGCCTTTCGATGCTTAAAGCTACCTCTTCCATGTGTATCAATATATAGTTTGATCGTACTAATTAGCTGAGCTATTGCACCTGTTTTCCAATGTTTATTCTCATCCTTCAATTCAATCAGATAAAGATGTTCACTAGTAGTCAACATACAATCGCAACGCCGTATTCCTAGCAATTCTTCACCTAAAATAACACAACCATCTATCGCTGTTAGGGTCGCAGGCAGGTCTGAGGTATTCTTCACTGTTGCTATCCAGCTTTCCGGATCAGCAAGTGTAGAATAGGCAATTTCCCCATCTTTTATCCCAAACTCTTCTTCCGTCCGGGATGGTTCTTGACACTTCTGTTCATGGAAATTCATGATACTGCCAGTTCTTCGATTTCCAAAAGATCATCTAACATAGTATTCGAATCCCTCAAATATTCATTTAGGAAATTATTCCCAGACACCACGCCTTCTGTAGTCTGTAGTTTTTTGACCGTGCCGTGTATTTCTGAAAATTCATAAAAAGCAAGTTCAGATGGGGCTACACGCTCACTGCTTTCCAAAAGTTGTTTAAGTTTTCTTTTAAGCTCGTCATTATTTGATATTTTCTTAGAAATTTCAAATGCCAAACCAGAAATACTAAACCAATTCAAAATATAAGGGCTATGCGTGGTGATCAGCAATTTGTTGTCCGGCAAATCATTGGCAAATCGAACCAAAGACTTCAACATCTCCCATTGGGAACTTGGAAAAAGATTTTGCTCAGGTTCCTCTACAATATTAATAAAAGCCGATTTGTTAAATTTCTCAGATAGAACTTGGATGGCTGCCCGTTTCTGATCCTCCTTCAATGATTTATTGGAAAAAATCTCCGCAATTGATTTTCGAAACCTATTCAGTTCCTTAGGGCTCATGGGCTCTCCCGCTTCTCCACCATTTATACTCTCCTTTACTTTATTGGAAAGATATCTACTTACCAAAAACATTGGGACAATAGACTGAAACCCCGAAGAAGAGTCTGTCAAACCTATTTTATAGGTGGATGATCTAATATTCATGACATCATTTAACCGATCATAATCCAGATCCACTCCATTTACCGGCAATTTTATAGAAGCTTTCAACTCATGTTTGGCATTTTCAAATTCAGTCAAGAATTCCTTTAGTGACTCTGATGACAGCTTCAGCTCCTTTGGACTCTTCACATAAGCAATAAAATTTCGCTCTGCCGGAACATACATTAACTGAGGCAGTTTATAAGACCCCTCATTTTTAGGCGTTGCGGTAAGTACACTTTGCCTATAAGAAATAGTATAAGCATCACCTTCGTAGTCAATCTCAGTTTGGTCAGAAACATCTCCCGAATCAATCAAATAATCGGAGATTCTATGATAAGGTAAAAATTGGTTGACGAGTTTATTTTTCCTACCCAACCACTTTTCGGTGAAATCTCCTCTAACCAAAGCCTTTTCTATCCAAGAAAACGTAGAATAAAGCTTTGCTATGGTGCTTTTTCCTGAGCCTTGGTTTCCAATAAACACACAAAATTTGGGTATATCCATCCAACCATCTTGTTCAGATAATCCTGATTTAATAGGGCCGAAGTTCTTGACACGAATTCTATCCATAGCTTAAATAGGGCAATAGCGAAGAGAAATCCCCTCGCTTCTTCTAATTATAAAGTATCACAAATCTACTTTAATGTAGGCACAAAGGCTTCAAAAATAACGGAATTCGTATAACTATTGTATTTATTTCGAAATATTGCCAGTCGGATTAGAAGACCCGCCACGGCGAGGGGAGCCCATTACGAAAGACTGATGTAGCCTATACTATTATACACATACAATACGTAACGTATATATCACCACTTTGCGGTTCCAATCAGTCCAAAGTCTTCAGACTTGGACTTTTAATACTGAAGTCTCCCGACTTCTTTCAATTTCTTTTCACGACACAGCAGTCTGAAGACTGCATTAAGTCTAGGCACAAGCCTGAAGACCTTGCGATTGCGCTATATGGTATTTCGGTTTGTGAAGACACAAACCGAGGCGAAAAGTCTCCTGACCCAATTAGTTCAAGTCTTCAGACTTGGACTTTTAATACTGAAGTCTCCCGACTTCTTTCAATTTCTTTTCACGACACAGCAGTCTGATGACTGCAGTAAGTCTAGGCATGAGTCTGAAGACCTTGCGATTGCGCTATATGGTATTTCGGTTTGTGAAGACACAAACCGAGGCGAAAAGTCTCCTGACCCAATTAGTTCAAGTCTTCAGACTTGGACTTTTAATACTGAAGTCTCCCGACTTCTTTCAATTTCTTTTCACGACACAGCAGTCTGATGACTGCAGTAAGTCTAGGCATGAGTCTAAAGACCTTGCGATTGCGCTATATGGTATTTCGGTTTGTGAAGACACAAACCGAGGCGAAAAGTCTCCTGACCCAATTAGTTCAAGTCTTCAGACTTGGACTTTTAATATTGAAGTCTCCCGACTTCTTTCAATTTCTTTTCACGACACAGCAATCTGATGACTGCAGTAAGTCTAGGCATGAGTCTGAATACCTTGTGATTGCGCTATATGGTATTTCGGTTTGTGAAGACACAAACCGAGGCGAAAAGTCTCCTGACCCAATTAGTTCAAGTCTTCAGACTTGGACTTTTAATATTGAAGTCTCCCGACTTCTTTCAATTTCTTTTCACTACACAGCAGTCTGAAGACTGCAGTAAGTCTAGGCACAAAGCCTGAAAACTTGCGCTTGCCCGCAGTGGCGGGGATGTCAGGATTATAGCACAGATTTCCCCTATTCATCTTACCGCTTCGTGGTTCTATGCTGTATGACTGAGTTATAAATCGTGTAAATCCTTGCTTCGTATTCCCTGGCAATTTTATCTACAGCAAACTTCTCTATCGCTACTTTGCGCGCTTTCTCTCCAAGTTTTACCATTATTTCAGAATTATTCATTGCAAAGCACATCTGCTCTGCCAGCGCTTTAGGCTTGCTCACAGGATAGATCAGGGCGGTTTCCTGATGAATAACAGCCTCCAGATTCATGGGGATATCCGAAGCGATAATGGGGACACCGGCCATCATCGCTTCCAGCAGTGCGCCTGAAAACCCTTCGTACAGGGATGGAAAGAGGAAGCAGTCATGTTCGAGCAATAGGTTAGTTGCATTATTGCGAGGGGTTCCTAAAGACGACGCGGCAATCCGGTTACTTTTTGATAAATCTTTATAACTATGGCCAATAGTAGAATCTGACGTGAAGTTGCCCGGAAGGGGACTTTCACTCTCTTTTTTTTCAATACCAGTTTCACCTGATGAGATTGCTTCGCCCCGTCCCTCCGCTCGCAATGACGTGCTATTACTAAATTCCCCTGGTAGTTTTGCTTTATCTTCAAGTGCCAACTTTGAAATAAGGGATTCCAACTCAGCGCGATACGGCCCTTCACCATAAATCGTAAGTGTGCAGTTAGGATAGGTCTGAATTACTTGTGAAAAGGCCTGAATCGCATCTTGGAAGCCCTTTCGCTCCAGAAGGCGGCCGTAGGATAAAAAATGAAATGGCTCTAACTCCTGTTTATTAGTAGTTTTGGTTTGTGAAGACACAAACCGGGGCGAAGAGAGGGATTCTTCCGGATTCTGGGATTGCCGGGCTCGTGCCTCACTCGCAATGAAGGGGACTTCCCTACCCCGGTAAACCACAGAAATCTTCTTTGGATCCAATCCCAAAGTCTTGCTATGCGAATCTGCCAAAGCCCGTGCATTGGCAATCCAATGCATGGGTATTCCGGAAGTCAGACGATCCAGCCAATACACCACTTTGTACTTAAGTCCCTTTTTACCGGTCCAAGCCAAAGGGGCATAACTGTCATTGACCAAAGTTCCAATCAAGGGAACACCGGTAATCACTGAAGCAATACGGGTAATAATATCTGCTCTCCAGAGACAAGAGATTAGGAGATCCGGTTTTTCGGACCGGATGAGTTTTACCAAGCGGGAAACAGCCAGCCAAAAGTGATAGGATTCGGGAATATCCAAAAAAATAAGCCGGATCCCGGCTTTATTGTATGCTGCTTTTAAGTCGTGTCTGGGATAGAAATAGACAAAGGAACTATCCACTTCCGCAGAAAACCGGGAAAGGATTTCCAGATGGCTCCGTTCAGCACCTCCGTTATTAAGAGCATCTTGGGTGAAGAGGAGTTTCAAAGAACAAAGTAGGATTTAAAACGAAGGATAATTGTCTTAATTTTTAAAATCACTGTGGAAGTTATTTTAGAATGTTTATTTTGCTAATCACTTTTTAGGTCTGAAATTACTATAAGAATGTCTTCAAATAAACTTTATAAGGAAAGTTTTTATAAATCCAGAAACTTAAATACTAAAGAATCTGCATTTCAGATTCTTTCCCTGTTATTCAAGTATATAGAGCCGAAATCCATGGTAGATTTTGGCTGTGGCGTGGGAACTTGGGTTAAAACCGGAAAAGAATTAGGAGTACAGGAGAGCTTAGGTATTGAAGGAAACTGGCTTCATAAACGTCATCTCGTGATCGAAGAAAATGATTTTAGGTATGAGGATTTAGCTTCTAAAATTGACCTTCCTAATCAATTTGACTTAGCCATTTCTCTAGAGGTGGCAGAGCATATTGACGAAAAATCCTCTGAAATATTTATTAATAATTTAACCAAAGCTTCCAAAATCGTATTGTTTTCTGCCGCTGTTCCAGGTCAAAGGGGTTCTGGACATGTAAATGAACAATGGCCAGAATATTGGATAGAAAAATTCAAGTCAAGAAATTATGTTGCAATCGATATAATCAGGCCATCTATCTGGAATGAATCCAAAATCAAAAGTTGGTACAAACAAAATACGATTCTTTTTATTCACAAAAATAAAGTTTCAGAGTATCCTTCTCTTATTCCTTTTCTGGATGAGTCTAGAAATATTTGGTCGATAGTTCATCCGGATGTTTTTGTTAGACAAATTCAAATTTCACACCCCAAATTTTCTAACTTTTCTCAACTAATAGGTAGTCTGCCTATAGTCACTTTTCGATCTGCAAAAATATTTTTGAAAAAGCTTATGAGAGATTAGAAAATAATATAAGTATTATCACGAATGCTCAGGATCAAAAACTTTACCTCTTTTCCCACCGATTACATGGAACAGAGCCAATAATTTTAGCTTTAATCTCCTCAATTTCTGATCTTGAAATCTCAATATCGCATACGTAAACTTTGCTTCTCGTATGATCCAAGCCCAGATAATACGTAGATCCTTTCTTGCAATTCCTAGATGTAAATGATTTCTTGTGTTATAATATTGTCTCCAAGGTGGTGTTCCCCCGACAGAACCAGATTTCTCATCTTCTATCATACCATTAGGAATGGTGTAAATCTTAAACCCATTATCTTTTGCTTTCAAGCAAAAATCAAATTCGTATGTACCCATAAAGTATTCTGGATCACAAGTACCGATCTCTTTTATCATTTGAGTTGCTATCAAGCAACCATCAAAAGTAATAAGATCTGTTTCAATTAGGTTTTGAGATACCGGTACGTAACTAGGAACCCGTCTTCCTTTCCAATTTTGCAAAATAGCAGACCCCATAGCATTTAAATTGGCCAACTTGACCATACCTGTTTTTCCATCTCCCAAAATCTCTGAATGTCCCAAAAGTGAATCAAACGAACCTACTATAGGGCGGGAATCATCGTTGAACAACCATACCCAATTTAACCCCGCATCGGAAACAGAATTCATTCCGAGTGCAAACCCACCTGCAGAGGCTATATTCTCTTTCGTATGAAGTATGTTGACTCCTTGAAATTTTTCAGACTGCGAAACGAAGGATAAATTATCTTTTCGGTCATTATTAACAATCCATATATGACTTGCCTCAAGCCCTTGGTTAATAATAGAATTGAGGGTTTTGGCCAATTGTGTATTTCTCTGAAAAGTAACTACTACAACTCCAACTGTCTCCCTAGAAAGTATCATTAAAGAGGCAGCGTTTTACCTTTTATTCCTTGGTGATAATGGTAAAACGCCAAGAACATCATTTTAGCATTTAGATTTCCATAGCCAAATCCATATATGAATCGATACATTAAACTTACTTAATAATTAGTTTATACATCTTTTTGGAAAGCTGAGGAAAATAAGATAGAACGAGCCTTCCCAATGTCATCATTTTAGTTGGTTGTAACTTATATGCTTTCCAAAGATGTTTCCTTGCTTCTGAAAAGTTTTGAAAGCGCATATAATTGACTCCGATTATCTGATGGTAGAGATACTTAGTCTTATGTGTAAGTGTATTTTGATGCTTATCTAAAATAATCAAAAGTGAATCAATCATATTTAGGAGGTTTTTGCTTCCACCACATTCGCTCTTATGATAGATAAGTGATATATCATTCAAATAAGAGGGTTTTATCCTTTCTATCAACACCCTATGGAATAATTCAGTATTTTCTGAAAATCGAAGCCTTGTATCATACCCTCCCGCTTTGGAGAAAACACTCTTGTCTAAGCAAAAAGTACCTGCAAGAAATGTGGAATGTTTACCATTTTCAGGAAGGTTGATTATCCTTTCTGAAGATGTGATCCTTAAATTTCCAGCGATAAATAGTACGCAATCAGGGTGAGCATCTATATGGCTATTAAAATTCAATAAGGCATCTGTATCCAACTCATCATCTGAATCCAAAAAAATCAACCATTTTCCATTCGATTTTTCAACGCCTGAATTCCTAGCTTTACTAACACCAGCATTTTCTTGGTAGTAATACTTGATTCTTTTATCTGACAAATAAAATAATGTCTGCTGATAGGTAAGGTCGGTGCTACCATCATCAATAAAGATAAGTTCCCAATTTTGGTAGGATTGATTTATCACAGATAGGATTGATCTTGAAATCAAATCAGCACCGTTAAAAGCAGGAATAATTATAGAGAACTCACGCATTAAAAATCTGTCGATTCCTCACAAAGGCACTAGTTGTTTTTTTATAGTTTGTGACAAAAGCAGTAAATTTTGAAGTAGTATTAATCCAATTCAACTCATTCTGACTACTTTGAGAGACTACCGAACTAATTCCTGATTTTACTATTCCTTTGAGAACTATAAAAAACTTATTCCATAAATGATTCCTAAACTCAGATTTATTCTGAAAACACTTGAAACTATAGCTTTCCAGTAAAGGAAATGAAGCCGAAATCCCTTTTTTTAATTTAACATAGTACTCCCATTCCAATCTATGTTTTTCAATAAAATGGAAAAATCTCAAACGTTCATCATAATGAAGCTCATACCCTAAAAGTTGAATTGCGTAACATAATTCTACATCTCCACCCGAACTAAGATTCTGACCTTTTCGATCAGTAAGTAAGCTCTCAAATCCTATAGAATTTAATCTGACAAGCGCTTCCTTCCGAAAAAAACAAGCCGCGCCGTAATGATAAGATCCTTTAGGTTGTATTCCTGAAGACTTCCCCAAAGAACCTACAGCATAGGAATGCGAAAATTGATCGAACCAATCAGGCTTAGTTCCATCGATTTTAGGTATTCCAAAAGAGCCCAAAACTCCTATGTTAGAATTAGCAGAAAGGATGTCAGCCCCTATTTGAATGAAATCTGAATTTAACCAATTGTCATCATCACAAAAAAGGATAAATGGGAAATTTGCCGCTTCTATTCCTTTCTTTCTGGCAAAAGACAAGCCCTGCCGCTCTTCTTTTAATAACCGGACTGGCATTTTAGAATCGGATTCAGCAATGTAAGATTCAACCCATAATCCAGTATCATCTGTAGAATTATTGTTCACCACCAAAATCTCATAGGGAAAAGTGGTAAGTTGATTTGTAGCATGGTCGAGTGTTTTTTTTAAACGCTGTTGGCCGTTGAAAGTACAAATGACTATGGAAACGCCTACTTCCATGTTTATCCGAGAAGTTTTAAAACACTTTTCAGTTTCTTTTTCACTTTGGTTTTCCAAGTAATCCTAGGAGTATAAAAAGTCAGTTTTGGTGACAGGGCGTTGAAAAAATCATATTTATTCTCAAGAAGCAATTCTTCATAAGCTTTACCTAGACGCCTGAGTTCCGGTTTGTTGGAATACGCAAATTCTGGTTCGCCAGATCTTCCTGTAATGGAATCGCTTCCTGGCTTAAATCCGCTAAAGTGGAAAAAATGGAGGAACTGATCAGCTTGATTAACCGCAAACTCACCTTGACTATGCAAAAGAACCCGTTCAGAGAAGTTCCACCAAGCCATATTATAACCACGGTGCTTTAAGATATATACCCCTTCAAAAAGTAATGGTGCCAAATCCATCCACTTTTGATCTACGAATATTCCTTTTGGCTTGTCAATGAGACAATGGGTACGTAGACGTTCCTTCCACCATGCAATCAGCTTGTGGCTATCCTCAGAATACTTTAATGCAATAAATCCCAGATTAAACATCCCGTGTCGCAAAGCTACTAGTTCGTCCAACGAGATTTTCTCTGTGACTTCACAGAACATGGGTGTCAATACCACAGAAAACTTCTCTAAAGCCTTAAAAATATGATCCAATGGACGATAAAGTAAAATATCAGGATCGAGATAAATAATTGAATTATCCTGTCCGTAGCGTCTCCATAAAAAGTCGATGTAAAAAGGCTTTACAGCCGTATTAAACTCAATGACATTGTATCGAGAAAGCATGTCATCAAATTCCTCAAAGCCCAATTCCTCAAAGCCCCAAATTTCCATTTCTGCGAATAAAGAATAATCAAAGGAAGAATCTCGGAGGTCTACTAAGCCAATAACAAAACGGCAATCAGGATAAATCTTTATCACCGAATCACCCAACGTCTTAGCTTGAGCTAGATAGTTATTGGAACAAAGTGTAAAGTAAATAGTATGTAAATTCAATTTTAATTTATTAAATGTACTCCTATTTGAGATCGTTGAAGAATATTTCTGTTCAAATAGTGATTAGGCGCAATTCTTAGGGAAATAACATTTGCTGTTTCTTTAATGCTCAATCTGTTTTTAGCTTTTAAGAAAAAGGCTTCAAAATAGCCAAACAATATCCATGAGAATGGGAATTTGTATTTATAACATAAATCTTTCCACCTGATTTTAAAAAGTTTATATTTTCCATGCCTGATCCAGAGCTGAAGAATAAGGTAGTATTTAAATGATACAAACGAATGCCATTCTTCGCATGAGAATTTTTTACCTAAGGATTCAGTAAATATTTCAATTTCCTCTAAAAATTTAATTCTCGCTATCAAAATATTCAAATCTCCTGCAAATGGTGTAGAACGACTTAGAGAAGAAGGGTCCCCATTCCTGATGTATACATCAGGAGGTAAATTGAAAAATTTTTCATACGAATTGGTCCGAATAATTGCTTTTAGATGTAATTCGTAGTCCTGCCAGAATTTTCTAGAAGGAGTTAACCCTGCAAGAGCAACCAAAAACTCCTTTTTATAAATAGCCCCCGAAGTTTGCCACAGTGCGTCCATTCTTAAAAATCTGCTTAAATCAGATTCCCCTAACTCATCTATATTCCATAGAAATTGAGCATCTGATACTTTTTTTTCAAATAAAGCAGTTGGAAATGCCCAAAAATCAAGATTTAAATTTTTATAAACGTGTTCCATTCTTTGGCTTAAGCAATAGAGAGCAAGCACATCATCAGAATCTAAAAAAAAAATGAAATCACCTTTTGACTTTTCTAAAGCAAAATTACGACAAACATTTCCTCCTTTTGGCAAATGACCAGGCCGTTTGAAAATCTGAAATCTAGAGTCTAAGGCTAAAAAATCATTAATGATTTCCCACGAATCATCCGTGCTACTATCATCCACAATGATGCATTCCCAGTTTTTATAAGTCTGAGCAAGTACAGACTCTAAGCATTCTTGGAGATAAGGAGCTTTATTGAAGTTGGGAATTAAAATGGATACTAGCCTAGTCAATTGCAATGCTACTATGAATGATCAAGTTTAACTTCTCATTGTATCCTTTTGGATAGTTGTTTTGCAAAACCAGAGCCTTGCCTCTATTGCCTAATTCAGCTGCCTTAATTCTATTTTGTGCAAGGTTAACTAACAGATCTACCATTCTGTACACATCGCCTTCCTCTACCAAATATCCATTTATTCCATCTTTCACCACATCAGGAATACCTGCATGTTTTGTACTAATCACTGGAAGTCCTGCTGCCATAGCTTCCAATATCGCTACCGGAGTACCTTCCTTATCCCCATTTGTAGCCTTCTTACTATGTTGAATAAAGCATAAAGAGTTACTCATTTCTGTTGCTATCTCTTCAGGAGTTAAAACCCCTGCAAAATGAACATCTTGTATTTTTAAAACCTTGCAAAGGTCATGGCAAACTGACATGAGTTCACCTGTGCCAACAAATTTTAAACTTAAATCAGGGCATTTGTCCTTTGCTTTTTGAAAGGCTAATAAGGTCAGGTATGGTGCCTTTTTCTCTACAAATCTTCCAACAGCCAACACCTGATTACTCTGATAATTAGGTGTAACATCAAAGAACAACTGATTTGGTGAATAAGTAATCTTGAAAAGCTTTTCTTCAGGAGCTCCCAATGCAATCAAATCTGTTTTCATCTCTTCTGATACGACAATAATTGCTTTGGCAATAGTGAACATGCGATAATAAGCATTTTGATATTTTGTCAACACTTCATAAATAGATGCGTCAAATCCATGAAAATGCACAATCAAGGGGATATTAAGTTCTTTTGCAATAGGAGCCAGTTCTGCGCCAGAAGGCCCATAGTTAGCAAAAATTAAATTAATGCGCCGAGACTTGAGGTACCTGATCAGGTAATATTCTTTTAAGGGTCTTTTAATTAATCCGGTTCTTTGCTTAATCAAATCAAATAGTGGTGGAGTCTTGTAGCTTTGAAGATTTTTATCTTCTGATAAATAGGGGAAAAAATCACCAAAACAATGAAAAGTTTCACCCTTCAATCCACTTTTAAGATTTTTGATAAATGTTTCAGAATAAGCATTCAAAGCCGTGGAAGTAAAACAAACTCTTACTTTTTCCATGCCACTGCCCCTATGCTAGTTATCAAGTTCTGCTCACTCGATTCATCTAAAATCCTGTCATTTTTCAATAAATACTTAAAAACAGGCTTTATTATATAAAAGAGCCGTTTTTGATTTACTTTACTCATTTTTCTGCGCTTTAGCCATAGCCCGAGAACTTGAGCCAAAGAAGCATCCCAACCTCCCAGACAAGTAATCTCAATATCTTCAAAACCTACCTTTGTCAATAAATGCCTGAGTCCAAACGGTGTGTATCTATAGAAATCATAGGGAGCCTCATGTGTAGGCCAAATAAATGGAACGGTCAATATCAAAGGGGAACTCTTCTTAAGAATTCTATAGATTTCTCTTAAAGTAATAGATGGATCGGGACAATGCTCTAATACTTCTGTAGCCATTGCAGAGTCATAAACTGCTTCCTCACAAGGAAAAGTAATCCCATCCCAATAAAAATCAGGCTTTACACCTTCTTTGTATTCATACCCACCTATCAAATCAATTCCCGAATAAGAACTTACTTTTGAATTCGACAATATCAAAGACTCATAGGGCTTTTCTCCACATCCAACATCAAGAAAATCTCCTTTCAAAACGCTCTTTCTTGATTCAAGAAATTTAAAAATTGAACGCTTAATATAGAATCTATCAATATTTTCAAAAGTTATTTCTTGGGGGTTAAAATCGATCATATCTTCTCTAAAACAACAAATAAATTCCTTCCCTCTAAAAATCTATTTCTCAACAAATTAGCAATTTTAGGTTTTAATTTTAATGGGATTATCACATATATTAATTTCAAAACACCATATTTAAAATTCAGCTTAAGTAAGTCAAATACCTTGGAATTCCTAAATATATAAATTAACTCATCATAAGACAATTTCTCTGTTTGACAATCAATCAGCTTAAATCCAAATTCCTTACCTACTAATCTAACTGACTCTATGTCCCAGAGTCCCATATGGTGGGGAGGAAGATTTAAGGTATGCAATTTATCATATACATATAAATATGGATTTGAATTAGGTACAGAGAAAATAATCTTGCCCTTTGCTTCTAATAAATCAGATGCTTTTTTAAAAAATAAAGATATATCCCACATATGCTCTAAAACCTGAAATAATGCAATTACATTAAATTTTCCAAAGTCCTTTTTTAAGTTAAAAAAATCTTCATTTACAACTTTTAAGTCATTGGCTCTGGCATTATCTACTTCCACTTGATTAAGCTCCAGGCCTAAAATTTCTACTCCTCTACTTGCTAGTTGGGTGAGGAAGTACGAATTTCCAGAACCAATTTCAAGCCATTTTTCGGATTTATTAGCAAAATTTAAGGCCAATTTATGTTCCCATCTGCTATGGTAATAATTACTTTTATTTACACTCAAAAACTCATAGAATTGTCCATCCCCTACAATTGTAAAAGGATAATAAAATCTATATTTTGTTTTTTGACATTTATAAACTTTTACATTTTCAACATCTCTAAAATACCTATTAACATCCTGATTGAATTGATGTCTATATTGATTAATTATATCTTCAACCCTAAATGAATCCTCGACTTTTAATTTATACTTATTATTAACTGGATTTTGCATTAAACAGACCACTTTCCATTTGCAACATATTTTGCAGCACCTTGCTGCCAATAATAATCTCTCGTTTCCCCCATTACTTCAACTTTGAAAGGACAAACATTTGAGACGGTATCAATCTTTGTTTTTGTAAAATTGTCTGCAAAATGGATTTTTAAAGTATATGATCCTGGATATAATTTCAATTCATTCAATTCTGATTTGACTGTCAATTGATTCCCATCTCTAGTGAACTTCATTTCAGAACCTATATATAATTCATGAATAATAGCATTTTCATATTCGTCAAAAATTTGATATGCTATTGCAGGATTAACTAATCTCAAAGGTAATTCTACGGTAATTTTAATTGACAACATTTTGCCGAATCTATGGACGTTATTTGGCTCGGAGGTCTTTAATTCTACTTTTATAATTCCGGATTTATGATCACTCTCAAAATTTAAACTGTTTTTTCTGCCAGTATTGAGATAAGATTGCACTCCACCATCTGTATCTCCATGGTAAATACAAACACCATTTTCTAATACTATAGATTTATTTGTCAAGGTAGTTACAGCTTGCAAATTATGACTAACAAATAAAACCGTCCTTCCTTGTCCCGCTACATCCTCCATCTTTCCCAAGCATTTCTGCTGAAACTCATAATCCCCTACCGCCAGCACTTCATCGATAATCAAAATCTCCGGCTCCAAATGAGCAGCTACAGAAAATCCCAAACGAACCTTCATTCCGGAAGAATAAAATTTGACCGGCGTGTCGATAAATTTCTCCACACCCGAGAAATCGATAATCTCTTCCAGCTTAGAATCTATCTCTCTGCGGGTCATTCCCAGAATAGTCCCATTCATATAGATATTCTCCCGACCGGACAGCTCCGGGTGAAATCCGGTTCCTACTTCCAAGAGTGAAGCCACACGGCCATATATTTCGATCTTACCGGAAGTTGGCTCGGTAATCTGAGACAGTATTTTGAGTAAAGTAGATTTCCCTGCTCCGTTCTTGCCAATAATTCCCAATACCTCTCCCTCTTTTACTTCAAAATTGATATCCTTTAATGCCCAGAACACAGAATCGTCCTCGGTACCAAATCGATTCATTTCGCGAAGTCGCTTTAAATTCTGCCAAGGGAATTTAATCAAATTTGCCACTTGGCCAGCTAATGTTTTAGCTTGGTTCTCTTTTAATCCTAAACGATAGCGTTTTGAGAGGTTTTCTACTTTTATTACTGTCTTAGACATGAAAGTTAATTATCCGACAAATCTGATAGCCGTCATTCATCTGCATATTAGAGCCATGGGTATTGAAGTGTTGAAAAGGTTTCCGGAAATATAAAGCTACTTGCTACTTGAAGGTTAATCGTCAAAAGGCTAAAGAATTAAAACCAGTGTCGGGGAATAACTACTGAGAATTCCCCTACTGTTTATTGTCGACCCTTTTCTACCTTCTTGAATCTAGAATCTTGATTCTTGGTTCTTGCTACTTGATGATTTCCCGTTATCTCCGGCTTGCAGCTTATTTTCTTGGGTCTAGAATCTTGCTACTTAAACTACAGCTTCGCCCCTTCAGTCCCTTTTTAGAACTTATCAATGACTGAGTAATAAATTTACTCGGTAGGAATTAAAATGCAAATGATTGGAAAGAAAGTTGCGCCGCCCTTTGTGTGGCCACAAATCCCCGCCACCGTTCGTGCACCACAAATCCTCGCCGCATTTCATGTCGCACGAATGGCTATAACCCCTCGCCGCCGTTCGTGTCTCCACGAACGGCTATATCCGGCCCCCTTTACCCTGAAGGTAAAACACCCGACACAAAGCAATTCCCCGGATGGGACAGCTAAATCGCCCAGAATTTCATGTGTTTATAATTGTTTTCTATTGGCCACATGGAATCTCGCACGGTTTATAATCATCCCACTGTGTGTCGTCTTCGACATGCTCGATTTCATCTGCTAATAATTGATTTTTCAAGGTCGGCTAGCCTGCCCCGAAGAAGAATTGTTAAATTCCTTTAAACCGGTACAATTGAATGGCTTTTGTCGATCCCAACTTATATTTTTAATCCTATATGACCACTTCATTATTTCCATGATCCTTTTTGATGAAAACTGAACCTACAACCAAAAAATCAACACTGATCCAGTGGCGGGATGCACTGGTATTTGCGGTGGTAGTTGCCACCTTATTTCGGTGGTCACTGGCAGAAGCCTATGTCATCCCTACCGGCTCAATGGAAAACTCACTATTGGTCGGAGATTATATCCTGGTGAGCAAAGCCCACTACGGCCCCAAAACACCTCAAACCCCGTTGCAGGTACCGTTGACCCACCAGAAAATATGGGGTACTGAAATACCCTCGTATCTTGATTGGATTCAACTTCCTTCTTACCGGCTCCCGGGCTTAAGGAATGTAGAGAGAGGTGAAATAGTGGTTTTCAATACTCCTAAAGACTTACTTGATCCAAAAGACCGGCCAAGTGACTTGATGACTTTCCTTGTCAAGCGCTGTGTCGCAGTTTCCGGGGATATACTTGAAATCAGGGATAGAAATATCTTCATCAATGGTGAACAAATGGCCAATCCTCCCGGGATAAAGTTCCAATACCATGTCGTTACGAACTACCCACTTCAATCGCATCACCTGACCAACGTTGGTTTGGATAAAGATGATTTTTGGATTTCCGGATATAGCACTGAAAACAGAATCATTTACAGCATGTTTTTAACAAATGAACAATTAGCTATAATCCAAAAAGCGCCTGATGTAGTTTCTATTGAGACCGGTTCAGACTCACCTGTTGGCTTTCCCCTGTTTCCTGAGATTATGGGCAATTCTTGGAATCTTAACAACTACGGTCCACTGACTGTCCCCCAGAAAGGAACGAGCATCCAAATCAATGATATGACGATGGGCTTCTACGGTGAACTGATTGAAAAATATGAGGGAAATAAGCAGGTGAAGCTTACCAAGGGGAAATTGGAAATTGATGGAAAAGAGGTTGATAACTACACATTCAAGAAGGACTACTATTTTATGATGGGCGATAGCAGGGACAATTCTATCGATTCACGGTACTGGGGATTTGTACCCGAGAGTCATATTGTAGGCAAACCGGTCATGGTATTGTTCTCAAAAAACGAACATGGTGAAGGACTGGATAAGGTTCGTTGGGAAAGGATATTTTCTAGGATAGATTAGAAATATGGAACAGCCAATCGCTAAAATATCCCTGTCCTCCTATACAGGGTATTTCTTTTAAGGAAATAGGAAAAAATTCCGTATTCGGCCTTTTCTTTACCGTCCTGCTCATATTCCACAATATGTCTGCCTTGTCGTAATAAATCACCGATTTGATTGATTAAGCTACTATATTTTGATTGCTCTAATTCCATCTTATAAGTAAATAATAAACAATCTTCAGAGATAGCAAAAAGAGACGAAGGTATTTTTAGAACAAACTCTTCCCAGTTTTGTGGTATTGTTGTCTGTTACCCGCTCTGAGTAGCCAGTTTATCAGGTTGATAGGATTTAATTTGCCCTGCCGGCAACCTTATCCTACCCATGTATCATTTTCAATTGGCATCCCCACCTCATCTGCATTAGAACGCGCATGTTTGGTGCCACCAATGTAATTTCAGGATCACATTCTATCCCTAATTCAAAAACTGTTCTCTATATTCGGTAGGTGTTACGCCTACTTCTTTCTTGAAAAGTCTTGAAAAATAAGGTGGATTTTCAAAACCTAATTGATAGGCAGTTTCGGCTACTGTTTTGTCGGTACTCATCAGAATATTTTTTGCTTCGATAACTAATGCAATGTGAATATGTTCTAAAGCTGTCTTGCCTGTTTCTTGTTTTAATAAATCGCTTAAATATTTAGGTGACAAGGTTAGCTTTGTAGCCATATATTTTACAGACGGTAAACCTTCTCTTTGGAGACCTCCGTTTTCAAAATATTGTTTCAGTATGTCAGTAAATTTCGTGATTATGGTGCCTGATAAAACAGACCTATTCAAGAATTGTCGTTTGTAAAACCGTTGAGCATATTTCAAAATGGAATCTATATGAGTAAGCATAATATCCTTGCTGTACTCATCTTGATTATTGTAATATTCCAACTTTATCTTGTTGAACAATTCCCATACAATATCTTCTTCTTTTGGCGACAGATGCAAAGCTTCGTTCACTTCGTAATCAAAATATCCATATTTACTTATTTCTGAATGAAGGTTATGGTTCACTAAAAAATCTTCGTGGATATTTAGTAGAAATCCTTTTTCACTTGTTTCTACATTATTCATCAATATTTTCTGATGTGGCTTTAGAAATGCCAAAGACCCATTTTCGTGGTCGTACTTTGTTCTACCATATTGAAAAGTCCCTGATTTTAATTTTGTCAATGCAATCGTATAAAATCCCATCGTAAATTCCCTCTCGATGAAAGTACATTTTTCTGACTCCTCAAATGTTAATATACCAATCAGCGGATTTTCAGGTGGGGAAAATCCGTTTGATTTATAGAGTTCGCTTATCGTTTTGTAATGTTTCATAAGCAATGTTTATTTATTTGTAATATATAAAATTTGAAGGCTAGTCCTTCACCTGAAAAAATCCCTTTGCTACGTGAATGAATTCCTGAAGTTTTTTAGGTATCGCAAGTTTATCAGCCTTAGACATACTTAAAACTTCCTCTGCTTTTTCTTCATTAGATGCAAGCTGCACCCAATTCGGATTGATGATAAGACCATGTCCCACAGCCACCAATGATAACCCCATTTTTAGCGCCTCTATTGCATCATTGAACTGTTTGACACCTCCTGCAGCAATCACTGGAACTCTGTGATGAACGTGATCGAGTACCAATTTTAAAATAGTAACATCTCCATTTTCATCATCTATCGGCCTTTGTGCAAGTAGATCAGCAAGTGAAACATGCAGATAATCAATTCCGCAGTCGATTAGTTTATCAATCAATGGGAAAGTATCTTTCACTCTATAACTTTCTGGCTCTTCCGGTGAGATTCTGAAACCTATCAAAAAGGGTCTGTCTGCATACTTTTTAATTACCGCTTGAACTTCTTTGATTACTTCTACCGCTAAGTTCATTCTTTTTTCGGCAGATCCACCCCAGTGGTCGGTTCGTTGGTTGTAATATGGCGAAAAGAAATTTTGCAATAGAAATCCGTGAGCTCCATGCAACTCTATTCCGTCAAAACCTGCCTTTATTGCTCTATGAGTAGTTTCACCAAAAGCCTTTATCATTTCCAGAATTTCTTCTTGCGTAAGTTCACGTGATACTACACCTCCTGCATAAAACGCCGATGGTGCTAATGCTATAGGACTTGCACTCACAGGAATACCATTAGCAATAAGATCCAAAACCGCTTTATTCCCGGCATGATAAATTTGAAGTATTGCAGGTGACCCACCTTTTTTTGCAGCTGCGGCCAGTTTTTTAAGGCTCGGTAAAAACGAATCATCGTAAGAGGCATATTCATTGTTAAAGCCAATTCCGTTTGCCATTACCCTTGTGCAGCCCGTTATTACCACCCCAACGTTTCCGCTTCGAGCTTCATAATGCCTTATTTCATCGTCCGATACTGTATAGTCATCATTGCTTGCCCAAGTTGTCATTGGTGCCATTACAATCCTGTTTTTGGTTTCTATCCCATTTTTAAATGTAAAAGTTTGGAATAGTTGTTTTGTATCTGTTGTCTTGCTCATTATTTAATTTTTATGTCGTTAAATGATGAGGCAAAGGTGAGGCATTAAATTATCCTGTTATTTATACAAAAGTCGGAAGATGTGGCACAAATTGCGGAAAGGGGCATTTTGTAAACTTTTTTCATGTGTTTATATTTTGTCTTTCAAAGGTCACATGGAATCTCGCCCGGTGAATAATCATCCCTCTGTGTGTCGTCTTCGACATGCTCGATTTCATGATACAATTTCAAGTCATTTTTTTCATTTAAAATTGCGTTGGATTCTAGAGTCTGACGGTAGTATGCGGTCATTCTATGCGTGATGAACCGTCGTATACGAGCCCCGTACTGCCTATCCCCTTTCGGCGTAGTCAGATCGTTCATGATGGCGGGGTGGGGTTAAGCTATTCCCAAGGTATCTGCTTTAGTATTTTTGAGGCTTATTTCACTTCTTTTTCCAGAATTATTTCTTCAAATTCTCCAGTGCTCGGATTAAGGTAGTATTTTACTTTTTGCTTTTTGGCGTTGGAATTTTCAATCCCGGAAGCAATTCCAGCACCAATTAGGCCACCGATCATAGCTCCTGTCGATAGGCTTTGATAATCGGGAACCCCATATCCATAGAAGTAAAGTTTATATTTTTCAATAGTCAATGGGAAGAACTCTTTTTGGTGATAAACATAAATCTGTCCATCAAGGGCAATTGCCCATACTTTTTTAACTTTTTGGGCTGACTCTTGAAATTTTGGGATCACTTCAAATGTTCCATTCCAAGGATTTGCTTTCCTTTCTTTCTTTTCGATATAGAAATCTTCCGTGTTCGAAGGCGAGTTATTTTTCAATTCTTCATAATCCGCATAAATACCGGTTTTGATTTCTTGAAGAAACACCGGGAAGCTATATTTTAAAGAATCGGAAATCTGCGTGAATGATCCATCTGAGGGCAATGCTAAAAAATTTTCTGTGTCGGACAAATCAACCAAAGCTAGTTTCTCAAAGCTCAATTTAAAGGCACTCGCAATATTGTGAGGATGTTTTTTAGTTACATCCATTCCGGTAACTTCAGTAGTCACTGATGTTTGTAAGGCCATAAATTTTTGAGATTCCTCCTCCAATAGAAAATCAATTGCCAATTCACAAAACCCTGTTTCCTTAGAAAGTCCAGTCTTTTCCGAGATTTTCAATTTTCGAACAATCAATTGAATATTTGGACCATTTGCTCTAAGATTGTGGTTTATAAAATCTATTATCTCATTTTCAAATGAGTCAGTGAAACCGGCATTTACTTTAATGTTAGCCATTCCCTTTTGTGTCCAACCAATATTGCTTTTATCAACTCTTTCATCAATCACTTTTGTTACATTGAAAGAGTAGTTTGGTAAGTCAATCTGTTGCCCTGTAAGTGTAAAAAAATGTGTTTGACTGGATGCGATATTCCAAACAAAAACTAAACAAATCGTAATCAAGCTGATTCTAAGTATCATCTCCAAATAATTAAGGCTAATCAGATCATGCAGAAGAATTGCCTCCTGCAGAGAGTAGAAGTCCACCAAAAGGTTATCGCTGCAAGAAAAGGAAAAAATGGAAGAATCCCAGCGTACAAGCCGGACCTATCGCTAAAATATCCCTGTCCTCCTATACGGGGTATTTCTTTTAAGGAAATGGGAAAAAACTCCCATTTGGCATGCAGTTCAAATCCACAGTCCTTATTGCTTGGATGGGTTCTTTTATTACCGTTAGCGGTATCCTCTTATCCCTATATTTCCTCTTTTAAATTCAATGTTTTTACGAACTGTACTAGCAGCTTCTTTCAGATATTCAATATGCTCGTCGCATCCACACAAGAGATAGTCGTCACTTTCTTGGTTTAAAATAAGGCCACCCGTGTTTGTCATGACGTGATTATCCTGCTGTTCCCTTCGTTCATATCTACTATTCTTGATTTGTTGAGCTCTTACACTGAATTCTTCTACGCTATCTCCGTTATCGATGTATGCTGATTCATCATGAGGCATGTTATTATTTCTCAAGGTCACAAATGGGAGTCCACCTATTTCAAACACTATCTCTATATCAATAGGTGTATTGGAATAAACTATCCAAAATTCTCTGCCTATGAATTCATTTTTGGACACAGCAAATCCAAATTCCGAAACTAAAAAACCAAATTCCTTTGCAACGTAATCCACGTGCGTATTAAATGCCAAATTTTGAGAAATAGGGGTGTTTTTGATTGCCATTTTGAAGAATTTAAGTGTTGTATGCTGTCGTTTGGTGTCCTCAAGAACGGTTACAACAATTCGTTCCAAAATATAGAATCCTATTCCTATAGAATTATCGCTTTGAAAAAAACACGAGCTGCCTATCTATCCCTAAAGACGAAATATCCGCATTTATCCTGAGTTTATAGTATTAAGCAGAGGTATTTTATGAAAGCTTTAGAACTATGAGAAGAAAACTTTCAGATTCGGTTTATTTGGGAGTAATTTAAATTCGTTTCCATTTATCTGATCTTATAGATTATCCTTCATGTACAAGATTATAGCACTAAGCCTTTTTCTACTTCTCCCTTTCCTCTCCAAGGGCCAAACAGTATGCACACTTGAAAGTAGACAGAAGCTGGAAGAAATGCTTACCCAACTTTCCCGAAGAGATTTTAGCGGAAAATCCACGAATGGGCTAGTGACAGAAATCGGGCAATGGTTTCTTGAAACCCCTTACGTAGAGAAGACGCTGGAGCTTCCGGGAACAGAGAAACTGGTAATAAATCTTCAGGGTGTTGACTGCACTACTTTTGTGGAAACTGTTATCACCCTCACCAGACTTTCCTCACTTTCAGATTTTACATTTAACAGTTTTGGAAAGGAACTGGAGCACCTGCGCTATCGTGGTGGCAAAAATGAAGGCTATCCTTCCCGGCTGCATTACTTTTCGGATTGGTTGTATGAAAATCAGGAAAAGGGGATAATAAAGGACATGACACAGGAGATTGGAGGCACATCCTATCCAAATACCCCGACTTTTATGTCCCAAAACCCCAAATTCTACCCTCAGCTCAGTGAATCAGAGAATCTGGAAGCAATTCAGATCACGGAAAACCAAATCCAAAAACGAAACTATTTCTATATTCCTAAAGCTGAAATCAGCAGGCTGGAAGAGAACATCAAGTCTGGGGACATCATCGCCATCACTACTTCCATGCCGAATCTGGATATAGTTCATACCGGTTTTGCACTAAAGCAAAACGGTAGAATTCATCTCCTACATGCCAGTTCCAAGAATATGAAAGTGGAAATATCCGAAAAGCCACTCAGTGAATACCTTGCCGGAAATAAATCCCAATCCGGGATTATTGTCTCTCGACTTACCGGTAAGTAAAAAACCATAAAGACCTCAATACTCATCTCCGGAATAAAAAAATGTAAACAAAACTTGACTTTTGTAAAGTCTTATTTACATTTGTAAAGTCAACTTTACAAAAACACAATGGAAACAATGAAATTGGAACGAAACAAAAGATTAAAAAAACTAGCACTTTGGACATGGTCATGGGTAGCTACCTTGGCAATCGCCACATTTGGGCCTAAGTTTATTTGGGATGAAAATGCCTTCCTCACCTACTTCGCGGTCATAGTTAATTTATCAAATGGCATATTGATGATCCTTGCCAACAGAGATCTTTTCAATCATTTCGATGAACTCGAAAAGAAAATTCACCTGGAAAGCATGGCAATTTCCCTCGGTCTTGCCGTAGTAGTAGGTCTTACATTCTCGCTTCTTGACCAACTGAATTTAATCTCATTCGATGCTGATATAGGCTTTCTTGTCATGTTTATAGGCATTACCTACTTGGTATCTATGGTCATCAATTCAAGACGTTTCAAATGAAAAATCGCGTCAGAGATTTTCGCACAGCAAAGGGAATGACTCAGGAAGATTTAGCAGAAATCATAGGAGTCTCCAGGCAAACGATTAATGCCATAGAGAAAGAAAAATTTGATCCAAGTTTACCGACTGCTTTTAAGATGTCAAGACTATTTGAAAAACCAATTGAAGAGATTTTTCAATACGAATGAATCAAAAGACAAGGTCTGGGAAGCGCTCTGATTCTAGACTATTCCATCACCGCTGCGATAATCCTTAAGGGACCTCCACTCCCATCTTTGATTTTCATGGGAAGTGCCACCACATAGATCCCTTTGGCCGGCAAGAGGTCTAAATTGGCCACATTTTCAAACCCGGGAATCTGATTTCCCATCAAAGCCTGATGCGTTGCAAAGTCTTTGGACTGACCATAATCCAAACTCGGGGTATCCAACCCCACTGCCTTCACTTTGCGGTTTTTTGCTAACCAGGCAGCCGTTTCGGGCTGAATTCCCGGGAAATGAAGCTCGGGAATGGCCTCCGCCCCAGTCTTTGCAGTACCGAAATATGCTTCCCGATCAGGATAAAACTTGCCATATCCTGTACGGAATAAAACGATTGTCTGCCCGGGGATTTTTCCATGCTCCGCTTCCCAATTCAAAATCGCCGCCGAATCGATTAAGTAATCCCTATCTTCCAGAGCCTGGTCACTGACATCTATGACTACCGCTTCACCGGTCAATTTGGAAAGTGAAAGTTCATCTACAGTTTCTCCTTTTTCATAAAAGTGAATCGGCGCATCCAGGTGTGTACCGCCGTGCTCTGGACTTACTATTGTAAAGGAAGAATAATAATATCCAAGCTCCGTCATTCCCTCGGCGTCCACTCTGTGCTGAAACCCATCCGGGTTATTCGGCCAGTACAGGGTGGTGGAATCAAAAGTGTGGCTCAGATCAATCCATGCTACCCCGTCAAATGAAAGAGCAGGTGCTACTTTGTTCCCTTGTTCAGAAACACAGGAAATAAGGGTTCCCAAACTCAAAATCCCTAAACTATTTCTTACCAGCTTGGCAAATTCAAAAAACGTCATCTTGCTGCCTAGTATAGTGTTAACCAAAACCTGTCAGGTTTACACCATCGATTTTTGATAAATAAGTAGGTTATTACGGTTCTAACAGCAAAACCTGACAGGTTTATCCGGTACTTTTTACACTTAACATAACACTAGTTTATATCAAGTAACCTAAGTTAAGAACAATAATCCGGAAAATTGCAATTCCCTTATTTTAACCATCCTTGATTTCTATTTTAAGTGGCCTGATATTAATTTTATGGATAAAAAAATACCCAAATCAGGATATAAAAACCTGTATTTTAAGTATTTATAAATCAACCCCCGCCTTACATTCATTTAGTAAATCTGAAATTTTTGGTTTTTTATTCTGAATTTTATTTCAAATGCAGAATAAAAAATTAAAAATATTATTTTTGCGGCATGGAAAAAAGTGGAATGAAATTCAAATGGAAAGTAGCTTTTCTTATCACCATTGCAGCTCCTGTCGTGGGATTGTTTTGGAAGCAGAGTCAACCGATCATTGAAAATTTTGGAACAGAAGATCAGTTGGTCTTTGCTGATATCGCCTGGTTACTCACTGCATCCTGTTTGGTTTTGCTGATGACACCGGGGCTTTCCTTGTTTTATGGAGGAATGGTAGGTAAGAAGAACCTTATTTCCACCATGCTTCAGAGTTTTATTTCCCTTGGAGTAGTCACTATGCTCTGGGTAGTGGTAGGCTTCAGCATCGCATTTGGAGATCCGGTCGGTATTACCATAGATGGTGTGAAATACGGGATTTTCGGAAATCCATTTCAATACCTGTTCTTTGATCAGGTAGCAGAATTACCGCACAAAACACTCGGACCCACGATTCCTTTTATTCTGTTCGCCTTATTCCAGATGAAATTTGCCGTCATCACGCCGGCAATCATCACGGGATCTTTTGCGGAGCGGGTACGATTTATAGGCTACCTCTTCTTTATCGGGATTTTCTGCATATTCGTCTATGCGCCGCTCTGCCATATGGTCTGGCATCCAAACGGGCTTATCGGCTCCTATTTTGGTGTGCTTGATTTTGCCGGCGGTACAGTGGTACATATCAGTGCGGGTCTAGCTTCACTGGCAGGAGCTATTTTCTTGGGAAAAAGAAAGAAACCTCACCACGAACCATCCAATATCACCTATGTTCTTTTGGGGACAGGAATGCTGTGGTTTGGTTGGTTTGGATTCAACGCCGGCTCATCTTTCGGGGCAAATGCCACTGCAGCCGTGGCATTTGCCACTACCACAATCAGTTCAGCTACTGCAATGATGACCTGGGTGCTGTTTGACAGAATCCAAGGCAGAAAAATATCCGCTCTTCAGGCATGTATTGGAGCTGTGGTCGGGCTGGTAGTCATCACCCCGGCTGCGGGATATATTACAGTTCCCGAGAGTTTTTTCTTCGGGGGAATCGGTGCCATTGTCTCCAATCTTGCGATGAATGCAAAGTTTTTGAAGAAAATGGATGATACACTGGATGTATTTGCCTGCCACGGAATCGGCGGAATTATGGGAATGATCCTAACGGCGATTTTTGCAGGGAACGAAGGCTCAAGCCTGCTGCACGGAGGCTGGGCGGTGTTTGGCTCCCATATGCTGGTACTGGTAGGCGTGTCTCTTTTCTCCTTCGGAATGGCTTATGTGATTTTCTTCCTGCTGAATAAATTCGTGACACTTAGAGTACGGGAAGAATACGAGGAAATCGGACTGGATATTTCCCAGCACGGAGAGACTATTTAAAAGCCGTTTGATTAGGATAAAAAAAGCTGACATTCCTTTCTTATTACTATAATAATCAATTGTGCTTTTATCTGCGGGAATCAAATAGGTAATTTCAGAAAAAAAGCATGGAGTTTCCCCCATGCTTTTAATATTTGCATTTTCCATACTCTATTTTCGGCCATACGTCTCATCACGAACGGCCTCTAATTCTGCCACCGTTCGTGGCGACACGAACGGATTTCAATAACCCGGATTCTGCTCAACTAAGTCTCTTCCAACCAAGTCAATATAAGCTTGCGGAATAGGAAAATACTCGTTCACCCCTTGCTTAAAACTAGCATTTGCCAGGTGTGATCGAAGTTCTTTCTCTTTGGCGAAATACGTGTTCATCACTTCTGCAGCATTTCCCCAACGTACCAGATCAAAGAATCGATGGCCTTCCATTGCCAGCTCCAACCGTCTTTCTAATCTGACCGCTGCCCGTGCCGCAGCCGCATCAGCCCAAGGAGACTGGTATGCCGCTATGGCATAATCCGCAGCAGGGGCATCCGAACCTATCATTTTCACCTGCTCACTGGTAGCTGCACGCTCTCTTACAATATTCACCGTAGCTCTAGCTCCTTCAAGATCTCCTAACTCTACCTGCGCTTCTGCTTTCCAAAGCAGCAAATCCGCATAACGAATCACGTAATAATTCAAGGCTGAAATATATGGCCAAGTCTTGATCTGAAGGCTGGATAAAGCCGAGACAATACGCTTCTTTGGGCCATAAGGACCGTAGGTAGCCAAATCTCTAGCCCAATTGCTTTCATAGTTTATTCCCAGATCCAAGTAAGGAATCCCCGGTCTCCCCACCGTATGGTCCACTCTAGGATCCATAAGTACACTGGGATTGTTTTGCGCATCAAAATTCGGTGTACCATCACTTAGGGTCTGGAAGCTGTTGATGAGGTTCTGACTTGGCCTGTGAAATCCATATTGATTGTAATACGGACCGCCCGGAGCTGATAGTCTATCCCCAATAGATCCATTGTAATTGCTCGGCTCACCGTCATTGACGGAATGCTGTACGGCAAAAATAACTTCACTGCTATTGTCAAAATCAGGAAGGAATACATCCCTAAAATTTGGCAATAAGGTATATTTCCCTGAAGCAATCACCTCATTGGCTGAGGCTAATGCATCATTCCACTTATTTTGGAATACATAGGTTTTGGTCAGATAAGCCATGGCCGCCATCTTGGTAGGTCTGCCCGCATCCGTCTGATCTTCCGGCAAAGCAGTATATGCAGCAGAAAAATCAGCTTCAATTTTACCCCACAGTTCCTCATCTGACAAGACGGTATTGGATACGTAAAAATCCTCATTTGTCACGGCGCTCTCATCGATGTATGGAATTCTGTTGTAAATCTTCTTAAGTTCAAAATAATAATGCCCTCTCAAGAATTTTAATTCCCCTTCCCGCTGTGGCTGAAGTGCCGGATCAAATGACTCACTTGCTCTCAGAAGATTGAGGGCATAGTTAACCCGCTTTACCCCTTCATAAAGTGCCAGCCACTTTCTCTGAACATCCGTAGTGGTAGCACTTGTGCCAAAAATCTCCATTTGATGGATTTGGCTTTGGTCTCCTGTGCCTCCACCGCCTTTGTATGCATCATCGGAGACTACATCTCCAAAGCTCCAATTGGAAGCGGGAGAATTGAATCCGCTGGTGGCAGCGTCGAATTGACCATTAAGCACACTGTATGCGGCAATGATAGCCCGTTCTACATTGGTAGGCGAAGTCATCTCGGAAGGAGACACTTCTCCATAGGGCACTTCCTCAAGGTAGTCGGAAGAGCAAGACACGGCTGTAGCCGAAATGGCTACTGCACAACAAAGGGTACGGAATTTATTTAGTATAATTTTCATGTTATTAGTCTTAGAATTTCACGTTTACACCAATTACAAATGTTCTGGAAGGAGGATAAATCCCTCTGTCTACCCCGATATCAAGGTTTCTACTGCTGGAAGAATAACTTTGCAGTCCGATCTCAGGAGTCATCCCGGAATAACTTGTGAGTGTGAATACATTGGAAGCCTGTCCGTAAAGTCTCAGCTCCATGTTTTTGATGGAAGTGCCGGGAAATGTATAGCCCAATTGAAGATTGTTCAGTTTTAAGAAGCTAGCATTCTCCAAATAATACGACGATGGCCTGATATTATCATTTTGATCATCAAGTGACAATCTTGGAATTTCTGAATTTGAGTTTTCAGGAGTCCAGGCTCCAAGAACTGCATCAGATTTATTGTAAGAAGATTGATTGAAGAAATGTGTTTTGTATTTGGTCAAATTATAAATCTGATGGCCAAAGGAACCGTTAAAGAACAAGCCCAGATCAAATCCTTTGTATAGGAAATTCGCACTGAAGCCAATAATTGCCTTTGGATGGGGTGAGCCTATAGCTGCACGGTCTTCATCATTGATCACGCCGTCATTATTGATATCCCTAAATTTCAAATCTCCTGCCTGAGCCAGTGGCTGAGCCGTATAGGCATCGGCTTCCGCATCTGTTTTGAATATGCCCAAAGACTCATATCCGAAGAAGGTTCCGATCGGTTGACCCACGAGTGTTCTAGACACTTCCTGTCCAAAATTCACACTGTGCAGTGAAGAACCCGGGATCCCCAGGTATTTCACTCCATCGCTAAGAGAAAGCAATTCATTTTTATAGAAGGTGTAGTTGAAACCCAAATTGTAATACACCTCTCCTGCCGAACCGCTGAATTTTGTACCCAATTCAAAGCCACGGTTCCGCATTTCACCGCCATTGACCCATACACCGTCATTGGTACCGCCATAAGTCAGAGGAATGGGAGCATAGATCAACACATCTTTGGTCACCTTACTATAATAATCCGCTGTCACCGAAAACCGCTCACCAAACATGCTCAGATCTACCCCCACGCCACTTTGAGTAGTCACTTCCCAGTTTAGATTTTCATTTGCCACACGGGTTTGCACCAGACCTATTGCTACTGCTTCATTTTCGCCATCAATTGCATAGTTGGAATAAGAGATATTGTTCTGAAAGCTCGCTAAAGTCGAATAAGTGGGAACTTGCTGATTTCCTGTCTGTCCCCAACTTGCACGAATCTTCAATTCATCCACTTTTTCTCCCATATTCAAGAAATCCTCATTGCTGATTCTCCATCCTGCTGAGAAAGCTGGAAAAACACCCCATTTATTCTTGGACAATCTGGAAGTGCCGTCATATCTGACAGTCGCAGACACCAGGTACTTGTCAGCCCAATTGTAATTTGCTTTCCCAAAATAGGAAGTCAGGTTCCATTTGCTCGCACCGCCTGAATTCTGCTGATTCTCCGTCCCGAAACTTAAATAGTGGAAATTTGGATCTTCGTAAAGGTAACTTTGTCTAGAGGCGCCTTTGAACTCCGCATAATTCTCAATGGATTCCTGTCCCAGTAGTACATCCAGGTTACCGTTACCAATCTCTTTGGTATAAGAAAGTGTATTGGTCCAAGCTAATTGATAGTAAAAAGAGCTATTGTCTGACAAGCTATTCACTACGCGCAAGGAAAGGATTTCATTGTATGCCGGGGAGAAAGCACGGCTGGTTTGATTTTCGTAGTCTATCCCCAAGTTGGTTTTGAAGGTCAGTCCTTCTGCCAGCGTAGCTTCTGCGAAGAAATTCCCCAACACTTTTACCCGATTCTTGGTGTTATCCTTCTGACGATAAAGCGTTCCCAGTGGGTTAGCAATATCGTTGAGGGGATTTCCTCCAAAATTACCGTCCAGATCTTTTACCGGTGAAATACTTGGGAATTGGAATGCATCGTAAACTATACTTCCAAGAGATGAATTGGTACTTACATCATTTGTTCTTGTGAAAGAAGCCGTAAAGTTTTCCCCCACAGTTAGAACATCCTTAATCTTATAATCGGAATTGAATCTGGCAGAAAAACGGTCAAATCCTGTATGCTTAATAATTCCTTCTTGGTTGAAATACCCCAGAGTCATCACCTGACTTCCTTTAGTTCCTCCTTTTGCCACACTCACATTGTAAGACTGTACAGGCGCAGTCTTGAAGATCTCATCCACCCAATCCACATCGGCAGAAGGTATTCTTTGGGCAG
Source organism: Algoriphagus sp. Y33 (assembly GCF_014838715.1). NCBI lineage: Bacteria > Pseudomonadati > Bacteroidota > Cytophagia > Cytophagales > Cyclobacteriaceae > Algoriphagus > Algoriphagus sp. Y33. Next base: position 3,037,475 of record NZ_CP061947.1, read on the forward strand.
CATCGAGGTACTGTGGAACAACCGGGTTAGTTGGATCAGCACCATACACGTCACTGGCGGGAGTTTTTCCATCATTTGCAAACGCCTGCCATAGCATGTCACCATATCCTTGGGCAGATAGCATTCTTGGTAGATTATAAGCATTCTGCATCCCTACGTAAGCATCCAAGGTGATGGTAGCTTCTTCAGATCGTCCTCCTTTCTTTGTCGTGATGATTACCACACCATTGGCCGCTCTGGAGCCGTATATAGAGGAAGCCGCGGCATCTTTCAACACTTGAAGAGACTCTATATCCTGGGGATTAATAGTATTGAGACCATTGGTGACAGGAGTACCATCAATGATATACAAAGGATCATTGTTGTTTACCGTTCCAAAACCCCTGATTCTAATGGTCACATTTCCACCAGGGCCGTTATCAGAAAGTACTTGCACCCCTGCGGCACGACCGGCAAGCATAGTTTCCACATTTGCTACCGGCAGAGATTTCATTTCCTCCACATTCACCACGGATACGGATCCCGTCAGGTCTTTCTTCTTTTGAGAATCATATCCCATGATCACCACTTCTTCCAGAAGAGAATCCTCCCCTTCCAGGGAAACCGTGATCTCGTCAGCGTTGGTTAGGGCTATGGTTTGGGATTTGTATCCCACATAAGACACCACCAACTCTGTGGCCTCATCTTCTACTGTGAGGGTGAATTTGCCGTCCATATCAGTGATCACTCCCGTAGTAGTTCCTTTCACTAGAATAGAAGCTCCTATAATAGGCTCCCCGTCACTTGCACTGACTACAACTCCACTGATTGTCCTTTCTTCAAAGATCTTCTCCACCGCAGCTTTGTGATTTTTCACATAGATAATCTGATTGATTCTGTCAAAATCAAATTCGCTCTGCTCCGAAATTTTCTGAAGGGTATGTCTTAGATCTGAATCTATATTCAAGGAAATTCTGGATTTGGAACGGACCAAATCCTGATTATAAGCAAATTCAAAATCAGTCTGCTTTTCCAGTTGCCTGAATACTTCCACCAGCTTTACTTCAACTACAGCTAATTTCACTTTGTAGCTGGCAAGATCTTGGTGGCCGGCGGAAGTTGCAAATAGACTCTGGGCAAAAAGGAATTGAAGTAAGGCTAGTAGTATACAGCCCTTACCAAATCCCACTACATTGTTGGGTAAATAATTTTTCATATTTTTAAATGTTTGATTTTCATGTGTTTATATTTTATCTTTCAATAGCCACATGGAATCTCGCATGCATTATAATCATTCCAATGTGTGACTTTTGAGTCATGCTCGATTTCAAATAGACCGGGCTAGTCCCCGGTAAGAGTGGTCGGGCTGTTGGCGCAGTTCGACCCTCATTTAATTCTTCAAAAGGATTTTTTCATAGGCTCGAATTAATTTTTGCAGTTTTTATAGTTAATGATCACATTTCCGTTTTGTAGGATTTCATAGTCAAAATCCGCTAAATGCTGAAGCCCGGAGAGTATATATTCCACTCCACTATTTGCATAAGCTGCCTTGATTAAGCAGCCATTCTTAGCGTATCCCCTCAACTCAATTTTCACATGATAGCTTTTGGCCAACAGTGCCACCACCTCGTCGAAAGGCAACAAATCAAACTTCACTTCATTGGATCTCCAGGCAGAAACCGCTTGGCTATTTACCCGGGAAACCTCCAGCTCCAGTGATGGTAATAAAATGGCTTGCTGGTCAGGAAGTAAAGTCACCTCCTTCTGATTCATGTTTGCCGGCACCACTTGTACCTTCCCTGTATTTACTGTGACCGCAGGAGCGGTTCCATCCATCACTACCATATTAAAGCTCGTTCCCAGGACAGTGGTAGTCAGGCTCTCAGTCCGGACGATAAAAGGCTTGTCCGGATTCTTTGTCACTTCGAAAAAAGCTTCCCCTTCCAACTCAACCACACGCCTATCCGTATCGAAAAACTCAGGAAAACTCAGGCTGGAGTTTACATTCAAATGAACACGGGTTCCGTCTGGCAATATGACTTTCCCACGCTGGGAAGAATTGGTGCTGCGATGAAGAATCGGGATTTCAGGTTCAAAACTATACTCTTGGTATGCCGTGTAACCAGCCACAAAAACCAATACAGATGCTGCGATTCCAATCAGGTATTTTTTCCAGTCAATAACGAGCTCCCGGGATACAGCTTGTGGCAGCTTACTTTTAATTCTCCGCTTTATTTCCTCTTGTTCAGCCTCTGTCCAGACCAGGTTTTGATCCTTCTGCTGCAACCGTTCGAAAACCTCCTCTACCTGCTTCAACTCAGAAGCAGTGGCCTTTCCTGATGCCTTTTTATGAAGGAGTTCTACAAATTGCCTCTTGTCCATTGTATTTCTTTTGAAGAGTAGTCACATGAACTTTAAAAAATACTCGGTCGGATTTTAGATGTAATAATTTGATAATACAGGTAATAAAAGGGTAACAGTACCACGTCATAGAATTAATAAGTATGGTTATCCGCAACGATGCCAGTATCCTCATTTTCTTTGGTATAACAGCAGGAAGACCGATGATAGAAGACCGAAGTGGCCGTGACACTAGTCTTTTCCGAATCCTATAATGCTTTTATTGTTTTTCTGGCAGAAAAGCGGATATACATATTTCCGAAATGATGCCACTTGTATATCCCCTAATTTTCAGGACTCAGCCTGATAAACGCCCATTAGTCTTGATAGGGAGAACCTGCCAAACAAAGAACTTACAACTGTATTCTCCGCATAATCCTCTATGCATCAGTGGTTAAAAAACTTTCAGAAGAACAAAAAAACTTGCGTCAAAGAAGCTTTCAACAGCTTCATTCCCTTCTGCATATGCCCCTCTACTGTCCGCGTAGAAATCCCCAAGTTTTCAGCTATCTCGCCTGCGGTAAGTCCTTTTTTACCTCTTAGCTCCATTACCTCCCTGCACTTAGGAGGCAATTCTGCCAGAGACTTTTCAAGCTGTATCAGCCGTGTTCCCTTCATATCATAAGAAGCTTCCTCCGGATCATGGCTTTCAACCTCTTCTGTCCACTCAAATTCCAGGTGCCATTTTTTGGTTCTGATCACATTGGCAGTCTGGTACTTGACTGAGTTATACAGGTAAGTGGGGATGAATTGTATTTTTCGAGTGGGGGCATTTTCCCACACACTGGTAAACACCTCTTGGATCACATCCTCGCATTGTTGCTTATCTGCCAAGATGTTGTAAGCATACTTAAAAAGTTTATCCCAGTATCGGTCAAACAGCCTATCAAATGCAACATAATTCCTCTGTTGGATCAAGGCATACAATTCGCTATCTGACAAGTTTTCCATTTCTGAAGTTGCTCAAAGCAAAGTTGTGCGGTCTCTTGCTCAAATGCTAAAAATCCCTGTTAAGTGTAATTTAAGTTTCTAACTCAAAAACAAGCAGGACACTACCTGGAACGGTTCAAACAAACTGTATGGAATCAGGTCGGTTTACGTACGCAATGAGAAACACCTAAGGTAATATCCAGTATCACCCAACCAACTCCTTCTCTATCTCTTCCAAAGACTTGCCCTTGGTCTCAGGCAATACAAAGTAAATCACCAAGAAACCGAACGCACATATTGCTCCATACAACCAAAAATTATTCGCCCAACCGAGATTCTCCCGAATCGCGGGAAAGAAATAGGTCAGTGTAAAATTCCCAATCCAATGCGCTAAAGCGCCGATGGAAATAGCGGCGCCCCGAATCCGGGTAGGGAAAATCTCTGAAAGCACCACCCAAAGCAGCGGTGCCAGTGTGAAAGAATAAAACATCACATTGGTCAAAACAGCCAATACTACCAAGTCTCCTCCAAGATCGATAAAGAAAAAATAGCCAATCAATCCATAAAGCATGGCCATCGCAGAAGTACCAATCAATAAGAGTTTCCTCCTTCCAAATCTATCTACGGTGAAGATGGTAATAAAAACAGAAAGGACCATCACTCCACCGATTACCACAATATTCAGCATCATTTGCTTCAGATTGTAACCTGCCGCCTGAAAGATATCTGCGGCATAATAAATCACCACATTGATCCCGCTCCACTGCTGGAGAAAAGCCAAGAAAATACCGATCCCAAGTAGCTTCATGACTCTCATCTGAAACAATTCTTTGAGATTTACATGGCCAAAATCACCTTCTCTCAATGTTGTTTTTACTTCAGCAATAGTATCATCCGCATACGCTTCACCTCCGATTTTTACAAGTATTTGTCTTGCCCTGGCTTCTTTCCTATTCTTAATCAACCAAGGCACGGACTCGGGTACAAAAAACATCAATACGAAAAACAGAAGCGCAGGAATAGCTTCTGCCGCAAACATCCATCTCCAGCCAATCTGCCCGCTCCAGCTCGCTGCTATCATCTCAAAACTAGCATCATCGGCCAGTTGTGTATCGGCCAGCGATATTTGCCAGTTGATCAACTGAGCCAAAAGCACTCCGATCATAATCAGCAGCTGATTGATAGTCACCATTTTCCCCCGCTTTTCCGGAGGGGAAAGTTCAGCAATGTAAAGGGGGGAAAGGTTCAGCGCCACTCCCATGGCCACACCGCCGATGATTCTATAGCAATTGAATTCCCAAAAAGTGCCCGACATGGCTGTTCCGAACGCAGACAATGAAAAGAGTAATCCGGAGAAGATCAGCAGTCTTTTGCGGCCCAATTTATCGCTGACAAGTATGCAAGCTCCTGCCCCTATCATACAGCCAATCAACGCTGAACTCGTTCCCCAACCCTGATCTGCTGCGGATGTAACATTGAAAAACGGCTCATAAAATGGCTTTGCCCCTCCTATCACCACCCAATCGTACCCAAATAAAAACCCTCCCAATGCTGCGGTGAAACTGATCAGCCAAATGTACGTTTGATTGTAAGAATAGGTAGGCTTCATGGGTTCAGGTTTGGGTTTCGGATAAAGCGTAAAATCGAAGTGATAAAATAGAGTTTTTTCCCACTTCCGCAATCCTGTGCTTACCCTGCGATAGGATTTACAAGAAACTTTCAGAAAACAACTTATGAATTAGACCTTTGCCTACGCACATAAAAAACCAAACTGAATCCAGCTTCTGGAGAAGCAGGATAACACACACCGAAAAAAAACTCAGTTCCCGGTACCCAACAGTGAGATTGCCGCACTCCTACGTCATTCGCAATGACGTAATCCCTACTCTCCCCGTAAACCTCCGTGCTCACAGCGGTTAAATCAATCGTTCAGAGCCCCCTTGAGGTTTAATACGGCTTATTTGTTACGTCTTTCCAGAATTTCCTCTACTTTTTCTTTGCTGGCCCCAAAAATTTTTCCTTCGGAAGCATCCTCGACAAAGCGATCTACAAACTGTTGGCTGAGCTCTGAATTGTCCTTGTATTTCTCCCGCAGTTTTTCCAACTGCGCATGTAGCTCCGCTCTTACTTCAGCATATTCCGGATCGTTATAAACATTTTTCAACTCCTTGGGATCTTTTTCCCGATCAATCAATTCCCATTCATCCTCTACAAAATAATAGTGGATCAGCTTGTACTCCTTTGTTACGATAGCATAATGCCGATTGACCATATGTTCAGCCGGATATTCATAATAATGGTAGTACACCGCATCACGGATCCATTGATCCTCATTGCCCGTCAGTAGGGGAAGCATGCTCTCACCCTGCATATCAGCCGGAGCTTCCACTCCTGCCAAATCCAAGAATGTCTGGGCAAAATCCAGGTTTTGAACCATCGCATCGGACCTGATTCCCGCCTTTGTTTTTCCGGGCCAAGCCATAAGAAGTGGTGTCTTAAATGATTCATCATAGACAAAACGCTTATCAAACCAACCGTGCTCTCCCAGATAAAACCCCTGATCCGAAGTATAAACGATGATGGTGTTTTCCAAAAGATCATTAGCCTCCAGGTAATCCAACAAGCGGCCTACATTTTCATCGACTGACTTGATAGTCCCCAAGTAATCCTGCATATACCGCTGATACTTCCATTTCATTTTATCCTCATCGGTCATGGAAGGATAGCTTTTCTTGAACTCTTCATTGACTTTGGAGTACGCTCTGTCATAGTTTTCCCGCTGGGAAGGAGTCAATCTTTTGTAGTCGTTTTCAAAGCGGATTTTATCATACCTCACTTCTTCTACTCCCAATTCATCCATTACAGCCGGATAAACTTTATTATCTCCTGCCCAACCCATATCGTTCAAAATGCTCATTTCCGCCTCTGCGGCAGCATGTGTTCTGCCCGAGTAATCATCAAACAGCGTAGTAGGCTCAGGAAAAGTTCTAGTAGTAAACTCCTCCAGATGTCTTTCGGCCATTATCCACGATCTATGGGGAGCTTTGTGCAGATACATCAGCATAAATGGATCCTCTGTATTCCGCTCCTTCTCCAGCCATTCCAAGGTCATGTCGGTCACGATATCCGTCACATATCCTTCCACTTGGATTTCACCTTCATATTTGGTGATAAAGTCAGGGTTGTAGTACGACCCCTGTCCCGGCAAAATCTTGAATTGGTCAAACCCCTTCGGATTGTTACCAAAATGAAGCTTACCAAACATGGCTGTCTGATAGCCTGCGTCTTGGAGGAGTTGGGGAAACGTCACATTAGTCGTATCAAAAGGATAATGATTATCTATTTTTCCATTGATATGGGAGTGTTTTCCGGTCAAAATAGTAGCTCTTGATGGAGCGCAGATTGAATTCGTAACGGATGCATTGGTAAATAAAATGCCCATATCTGCGATTCTGTCGATATTCGGTGTTTCGATCAGGCTATTGTCATAAGCAGAAATTGCCTGATAGGCATGATCATCCGACATAATGAAAATTATATTGGGGCGTTCTGCGGTTTTCTCTCCCTCTTCGGTTTTACAGGAAAAAGCAAGGACGGCAAGTGAGCCAAGAAAAATTGATTTTAATGTATGTTTCATTCGTTAATTGGTTATTTTGGATTAAGGTTAGTTTTATGCCCTGGAAGAAGCGTATCACTTATTCTATGAGCAGAGGTTAAAAACCATTAAGAAATGCTTTACTCTAGATTTTAGGCCACTTCTGTCTCCCTTCTTCGATTTTCCGTCAGAGCGCACAGGTTACATAATAAACATCATTACCAATAATTACTCCTTAATAAAACTGTCCTCAAATCTCAAGAAATGACAGGTATATCCATTGGGGTTTTTCACCAAATAGTCCTGATGGTAATCCTCTGCAGGCCAAAAAGGGGAAAATGGCTCCAGAGTGGTCACAACCTTATTAGGCCACTTTCCGGAATCATCTACGATGGCTATCATTTCTTCGGCAATTGCTTTTTCTTCCTCATCTTGGTAGAAAATCGCAGAGCGATAGCTCGATCCTATATCGTTCCCTTGCTGATCAACGGTAGTGGGATTGTGCATTCTAAAAAAATAATCCAAGATCTCCTTGAAGGAAGTTTCATTGGGATCATACGTCAGTTCAATGCCTTCCGCATGACCTGGATGATTTCTGTAGGTAGGGTTCTCATTTTGACCTCCCTGGTAGCCAACTTCAGTATCCACAATCCCCGGACGTGTCCTAAAGAGATCTTCCATCCCCCAGAAACAGCCTCCCGCAATGTATGCTTTTTTAAACTTGTCCATATTATTTTAATTCCATCATTAACGATACGTTTAGGGATATGATCCAATCCCCAGAATGTTCTTAATGTGAAGGTAAGTTAAGAAGGTACTTGTACAAAACCACAGACAACATTTGTTACGGTTTATTAATCAACCAATTAGTCACTTCAAAAAAGGACTCCGATTTTGGAGCCCTTTTCCTGTGTTTGTATAAATTTTAATTGATCATAACTTCCGTGACGAAGGAAGCGGTATAACCGGCACCGAAATTTATTCGGAAAATCCCGCGCGGCATAAAATCATCCCTCCGTGTGATTAAATCTTACAATACCTCTTAATAACCCGGATTCTGCGGAACAAGATTAGGATTGTTCTGCATTTCCGGAAGTGGGTAAGGCATCAGGTAATGTCTCGCCTGAAGAGCTTGGTTAGAGCTTGGGTTTACATGTCCTTCAAAATTATCAAATCCATTGGTAGACTCATTATACACTTTGCGCAAGCGAAGCATATCGAACCAGGTAATCTGCTCGTAGCAGAGCTCATGCCATCTCTCTCTCAAGACAGCGTCCCGAAATGTATCTGAAGTGAATCCACCCAAAGATGGTGTAGTCAGTCCAGCCCTGTCCCGAATTCTTTTCAAACTCTCAACTGCCAGGGCATTTGGTCCACCAACTTCATTCTGTGCCTCAGCATAAATCAACAATACCTCTGCAAATCTGATCAAAGGTACGTTCAGGTTATTTGCCCTTGTACCGGGTTGATCCTTAGATCCGAGAGCTATCTGATTAAAATGCTTGAAGATATAAGGAGCTCCCAGATCAAATTCTGCCCCACTGCCATTTTCATAATAAGTCGTATAGAAATATCCTTCCTGATTGACTGCTCTGAGATCACCCGGTTCATAAGAATTGTAGAATTCCTCTGTAGGCACTGTGCTTCCAGTTCCGGATGGGCCGGCAAAAGTTACCGGCTTGAAGTTCGGAAACATGTCGTTCATCGGATTTCCGGCCACCACCACATTGTATTGAAGCATAAAAATATGCTCTAATCTATTGTCATTGTTTTCGTTATGAATTGCTTTGTAAGTAGGGAATAAATTGATCAATGATGGATTGCTCGCCCCATACTCAATAACTTCTTTGGCCTTATCAGCAGCCAGCTGATAGTGAGATGCTCCCATACTCAAAGGAAAACCTGCCATAGTCAAATACACCTTGGAAAGCAGTGATTTGGCGGCAGCCAAAGACGCTCTTCCGCTTTCATCCATCCAAGGCAAGCCCGCTGCCTCTGCTGCTTTTAAATCTTCCACAATCAATGCATATAGTGCTTCCTGGGTAGCAGGTGACGGCTTAAAATCCTCTGAACTAGCAGTTTGAGGAGTGGTAATCAATGGCGCATCACCCCATAGTCTGACTACATAGAAATAGGCCCATGCCCTAAGAAATCTAGCTTCACCGAGAATTTTGGTCTTCTGGGCCTCATCCATAGGGGTAATGCCCGGAACCTTCTCCAACACCAGGTTTGCCTGGGCAATAACCCGGTACAATCCATTCCACCAGTTGATCATGTGCTGGGTTCTTGCATCATAGATCAGCCCATATAAATTGTTTAAATCTGAATTTTGGGCTGTTTCAGTTGTAGAAGTTCCTGTGGGAGCTTCAAGCAATTGCCAGTTAGCTGAAAATATCCCTGCCCCTCCTCCGATAAACCGCGTATCAGCGTAAACAGCCGCAAGTGCCGCTTCTGCGTGGTCAGGAATCGTGTAGAAGCTTTCAGGTGTCAAATTAGATGGATCCTCTTCTTCCAAGAAGCTCGAACAACCTACAAATCCTGCTACCAACATTCCAAACAGGAATAATCTGCCTGCTTTGTTATATATGTAATTTTTCATTTGTTTATCACTTTAAGTATAAAAGAATTAAAGAGTTACTTGTAGGCCAAACATGAAGATGGTTGGTTTAGGGTAACTATGCCAGTTCATTCCCTGAGAAAATACGTTACTGGATACATTCCCGTTGGTCGGAGTAACTTCCGGATCACCGACAATATCCTTACCTGTCAAGAGAAAGAAATTCTGGGCAGAAGCATAAGCCCTCAACCTGCTCAATTTGATGGCACTGGTCACATTCGATGGAAAATTATAACCCAACAGCAGATTTCTTCCACGCAAAAACGAACCATCTTTTACCCAGCGGGAGTCCACGTTGGTAACGTACCCCGCACGTGTATCACGGATTTCGGCAATTTGACTATCCTGATTTTCAGGAGTCCAAGCGTCTAAGACAGATATATAGCTATTCGCAAGGGCTTGACGGTCTTCACTTGGGTGTAGTGTCATATCCAATACGTCATTTCCAACACTGTATTGAAGCTCTACTGTGAGATCAAAATTGTATAGTCTGAAACTGTTGGAAATAGCTCCCCAGAAATCCGGACTACCATTGCCTATAATCATTCTATCCGAATCATTGATTGCTTTATCTCCATTCACATCCAAATACTTGATATCTCCAGGAAGAATTGTAAGTCCATTTCTATAACTCACAAATTCCGCAGCTTCAGCCCTTTCGGCTTCACTCCAAGTACCTAATCTCACCAAGCCCCAGAAAGACCCAACCGGCTCTCCTACTCTGATGATATTGGTCTGGTTGGTGAAATTAGGACCACCTACTCCGAAAATATCTGCCGGTGTCGCTAGTGAAAGCACCTTGTTCCTATTTAGCGATAAGTTAAACGAAGTATTCCAGCTAAAATTCTCCCGATCAATATTCACAGAATTAAGCGTGAACTCAACTCCTTTATTTTCCATTGATCCTACATTACTTCGGATCGTTGCATAGCCACTTGTTCTTGGAACAGGCGCATCCAGCAACATATCTGTAGTTTTTCTGTAATAGAGATCAACTTCTATATTCAAGCGATTATTGAACATTCCCAACTCAACTCCAAAATCTGTCTGAGCAGTTTTTTCCCATTTCAAATCAGGGTTAGCCAGTCTATTGATTCCAGTTCCACCTACTTGGGTTTCATTGTAAATCGCAGAGTAATTAGAGCTCAGTAGAGAAAGAGAAGAATAAGGAGGGATCTCTGAGTTACCGGTGAGTCCGTAACTAGTTCTTACTTTTAAGTTGGAAATTGTTTGGTTTCCTTTCAGAAATCCCTCTTCGGAAACTCTCCAAGCCAATGCCGCAGATGGGAAAAAGGCGTATTTATTATTGTCTCCGAATTTAGAAGAACCATCCGCACGGCCTGTGAAAGTAAACAGATACTTATCATCCAAAATGTAATTTAATCTGGCAAAGTAGGAATTTAACGCTTCACGAGCTGCACCAGACCCTACTCTTGGCAGCTGACTTCCTGCTCCCAGGTTATTATACTCGAAGTAATCTGTTGCAAAGTTCTCGATACTGGCATTCATAGCCGTATAATTATTCTCCTGCCAGGAAATCCCAAGAAGCCCCGTGACAGCATGTCTTTCAGCAAAGACTTTATTATACGTCAGGTAATTTTCCAAGGACCAAAAGGTATCTTTTCTCATACTTTTGGACGCAGTACCATTTTGACCGATAGCCAAAGTTCTTGTCTGCGATTGATTGTTTTCCTGGGTCAGAATATTGACGCCCAAGGCTGTTCTCATTTCCAAAGCATCCGAGAATTTGATGTTGGTGTACATACTACCAAGGGTAGTTTGGGTATTCAGAATATACCTTCTTCCCTGGAGTCTATGCATAGAACTCATCGTACCTTCGGCAAACGGATAATCACGGTTATTGGCAAATGTTCCGTCTTCATACCTTACCGGTAGGAATGGAAAATCCTCCACCATCTGACGTGCAACAGCATCATTCACATCTACCAGATTTTCTGACTGATTATTATAGTTAAGACTGCCGCCTACGGTCAACCAGGTTTTCACCTTATCTTCTATGGTAAATCTTGTTGAATAACGCTTTAAATAAGAAGTCTGCACCAGGCCTTCATCATCTCTATAACCCAAGGAAAGAGAATAGGACGTACGCTCATTTCCTCCTGTAAATCCAAGTTGATGATTTTGGGAAAGTTTATTCTGTGTAGTCTCTTTCAACCAGTCTGTATCATAAAGCGGGTTGCCATTGCTATCAAAAATGCGGGGATCGGTTCTTCTCAGTGCCGGGTTGAGGTAGGCCCATTTGCCATCATTCCACCCTTCAGGATCATATTTTTCCATATTTGCCCAAGCAAGATCTTCCACCGCGAGATATTGCTTCGCATTCAATACTTCAGGCCTGTTTGGCCCGATGATCGGTACGCTCAAATCCACATTGTATGTTACACTTCCTTCACCTGCCCTGCCTTTTTTGGTGGTCACCAAGATCACACCGTTTGCCCCCCTGGAACCATATATCGCTGTAGAAGAAGCATCTTTCAAAACTTCCACAGAGACAATATCATTAGGGTTTATATAGTCAATAGCATTCGTTGTTTGATCCAAAGTACCCATAGGCATCTGCACACCGTCAATTACATAAAGCGGGTTATTGGAGGAGTTAATAGAACTAAAGCCTCTGATTCTAACTGTAGTTCTTCCTCCCGGACGTCCCGAGTTATTGTTGACCTGTACACCGGACACCCTACCGGCTAAAGCCTGATTTAAAGATGTCGCCGGACGTTCTCTAAGTGCTTCAGCATCCACTGAGCCTACCGAGCCGGTTAAATCGCTTCTTTTAGCCGTACCATAACCAATTACAACCACCTCATCTAGAGCGGTTGCATCCGGTCGAAGTGTAACGTTTATGACAGTTTGGGTTCCGACAGTTACACGCTGAGGCTCATATCCAATGTAAGAGATAATCAATTCGGCATCATCAGGAACTGTAATGGTAAATTGCCCATCTATATCTGTCACAGTTCCAAGAGTAGTACCTACCACCGAAACTGTAGCACCTGGAAGAGGCAATCCTGTTTCGTCCAGAACTTTTCCTGTGACGGTAACATCTGCCACTTCCATAGCGGATTCACTCGCATCCTTAGAGGAGATTCCGGTTATATTAAATGCATCTCCTTCAGCGGTCTTTTCAATACCCGCTTGTACTTTCTCTTCCCCACTAATTTCCTGATTCGATCCCCCTTGGCTTGCGATGAGCAAAGGGGTAAATAACAGCTGAAACAAGAATCCGTAGAGAATTCCTTTAGACTTCTGCAAGAGTCGTCTATGTAAATATATTTTCATATTTTGGGAGGTTTATTATTATAGTTATTGACTTTAATTTAATACTGTACATGGCTCACATAATACAGCCGTAGGTATTGTGCAGCGAGGGATTTCCTGAAATATCAACTGCTCCTTACAAAGGTCTTCCGCTATGGACCATAGGCAATTAGTTCTAATTTATCAATCAATTAAAAATCTCTGACTTCTCTTCGAAGTCCTCTTATCAGCACTGCTATTCTTTATTCGTTTAAATAAAAACAGGTTGGCAGAATTAAAAAATTCTGCAAATCAACTAGACACACCAAAACTTTTTACTTCAAGATTTAAGCAAACTATATTAAAATCAACTTATCTGACCCCATTGCAGGGATTTTACATACAATTAAAAACCTAATTACTATTTCAACACCTTTATGCATTATAAAAAAACACATCTCACCCACTACTCTATGAGAAAAACCAATTGTATCTTTAAGTGAACTCTTTATTCAAAGAATATCGGTTCATTTTTTCAATAAATTCATAAAAACCAAGTAATAGTAAAGATTTTCTTCACACCAAATTAGAGAAATTATTCATCTTTTTAGATCTCTTTAATAAAAAAAATCATAAAACTTAATCCTTCCTTATCAAAATCCCTATTATTGATACAGTCGGTTTTGTTACAATTGAAGTAAGATCAACTTGCCAAAACTAGCTTGAAAAACAGATCCGGCTAAACTTCAACTTGTATTAAGCCATAAACCCAGTGGCTATAGAAAGCTTGTCCAGGCGAGATCAAATGCACTACTACCCACTACTCAAGTGCAATGGACCAGAGAATTGTATATCGTCCGATATAGGTAGAGATATGTACGATATTGATACATTTTATGACGGCTTATCAGCCTCAGCAATGCCAAAAGCAGACTTTTACATACCGGAACAGGTATTGTCTATAAAATCGGAAAAATTAAACATGATCAGTTTCCTACTCTGGTGTATTCTTTTTGTGCTCTGCTGGCCCTTGGCGATTATAGGCTTACTTCTTTACCCTATCTTCTGGCTACTGCTCCTTCCGTTTAGGCTTTTGGGCTTTGCAATAGATTTGTCGTTTGACCTGATACGAAACCTCTTTATGCTGCCATTCACATTGCTGGGAAAAAGGTAGGGTCTGCTGTTTTTATTTCCCGTGATATTCTTTGATCAGTTCCATAATCTTATGGAATATGGCAGTATTCTCATACACCCCTCTGAAATCTCCGGAATGCGCCCCATAAGCGAATACAGGAACCATTATCCCCGTATGATCATCGCTGTGAAACCCGAGTTCCACTGTGGAAGAAGCGATATTTCCCTGCGGAATGGATGCTCCCCCTGTCTCGTGATCCGCAGTGACGATCAGCAAGGTATTTGGGTTTGCGTCGACGTATTGGATTACGCTGCCTATGACTTCATCAAAATCCAACATCTCGGATACGATCATGGAGGTACTGTTGGAATGCCCTCCCGAATCAATATTTGCAGCCTCTATCATCAAGAAAAAAGGAAGGCTTTTCCGGTCAAAAAACTCAAGCGCAAAAGCGGTGCTTTTCAGCAAATAGTCACCTCTCCCATCCAGCTTTTTAGGCAAGGATTTCGATGCTGCAAAATAGCCGATACGATCCGCTTCTGTATGGTGTAAACTGTCTTTCACAGTAAATCCCGCACTTTTCAGATTTTCTTTCTGGGTTATAAAATTAGCTTCGCCTCCACCTATGAATAAGTCTAATTTACTCTTTGGCAAATAAGCGGCAATCTGATCAGAATCATCACGCTCGGGATGATGTGCATAGAACGCCGCCGGAGTAGCCCCAGTCAGTTGATCAGTAGTGATAATTCCACTTGAGAATCCGTACTCATCCAATATATCCGGTAAATTTCTCAGAGTTCTTCCTTTCGGATCCACTCCCAGTGCCCGGTTGTTTGTTTTCTCTCCAGTCGCAAAAGCCGTTGCTCCTGCAGCCGAATCTGTGGTAAAGTCATCCGCAGCTTGAGTTTTGATCAATCCCATGTTCTTCAGCAGGGTCAGGTTGAGCTGATTGTCATTAGAAAATAGAGCTGCAGCTATCTGGGTCAATCCATTTCCGTCACCGATCATCAAAATCACATTTTTCACCGGAACTTCCGCTCCGTCTACATCGAATTTTGGCTGATAAACTTTATGTTTTGAAGTGTTTTGATAGCTATTTTCCTCCAACTTACTTAAGTACTCTGCAGCATCTATCGGATGGTCGGTATTGATGTAGTCTTCCCCCATTTCATGAAATGCTTTCCAGGCAGACTTACTGTCCGGAGAACCCCAAAATCTCACGGGTCTATCAAAACTATGAACCAAGTCGATAAAGTCCTGAACTTTCTCACGCTCAGTTTCCACCATTCTTCCTTTTCCGTTCCAGACAGAAAACCGGCTAAAACTCAAACTTACCATTCCTATTTTGCTCCATGGCAAATCCTCGGTCAATTCCGTGCTCTGATAGTCAAAGAGCATCCAGTCAGGGTAGTTTTTGTACTCCTCAGGTTTTGGTCTATTTCCTGAAATTATCAGTTTCAATCCATCCGGATTATCCGCACTATAGAGTACATCTTTGTAGTTTTTCATGCCTTCCTCCAGCACCTTCAGGGTAGCATACGCTTCGGTTTTCAGATCTACCAGCAAATGAAAATTGAGGTGGGAAAGCAAACCATTTTTTACCCCCTCAGAAATCGGGGCTAAATATAGACTTTCAATTGTCCGCTTTGGATCAATGCTCTCAGCTTCATGAGCAGCCATTAGTTTTCCATCTTTCAAAATCACATCTACTTCGATGGAAGATGCCCCAGCTGCAAAAGCTGTCCAAAAAGGCACTTTTTGCAAGTAATCGTTGTGCGAGTGGATTTGAAATTGTGTATGGTCCTGTGCCGAAACACTAAAGGCTGCCAGAAGAAGGAGAAGAAAAAAGGAATTACGCATTTCCAAAAATAGGTTTTTAATAAGATAAGAAGCCATATCGAAAGCGAAATGCCCCAGCCTTAACATTTTGATAAAATCAAAAGTCTATTGAAACTTATGCCATTGTGGGTATGGGTGTTGAAACTCCCTTAAAACAAACTAATTACAGGCAGTCTCCCACTCTTAGGCACCGATGAATTCATAACAAAAAGGTGAAGCACTATTTCGGGATTTACTGTCAAAAAAATTGAATATTGCCAATTAAACCCAGCACCATGAAACCCCGTTTCTCCCTCATTCTTAGTACCCTTTGCCTATTCTTTTCACTGCATCTTTCCGCACAAAACCTAAAACTCAATCAGATTCAGGTAATCGGTAGCCATAACAGCTACAAAAGTGAAATGGCTCCGGAACTGCTAGAATATTTGACCAAAGTGAACCCATCGGCCTCGCAAAGCCTGGAATATGCGCATATTCCATTGGAAGCACAGCTAGACTTGGGATTAAGGAATCTGGAACTGGATGTATTCCATGATCCGGAAGGGGAAAGATATGCCAATCCCAAAGGACTGGAAATCATAAAAACCGGCGGAGGAACAATTCCCAACTACGATCCCCGCGCAGCACTCTCCAAGCCCGGATTAAAATTGTTTCATATCCAAGATCTTGATTTTCAATCCCATTACTTACTCTTTGCAGATGCATTGACAGCACTTAAGAATTGGAGTGATAGCAATCCTGATCATTCTCCTGTCTTTATTTTGATCAATGCAAAAGATGCAAATATCACAGGCACCCGTCCTACACTTCTATTTACTGCTACAGCGCTCGACAGTATTGACCTGGAAATCAGGATGCATTTGGGAATGGACAAGCTTATTACCCCCGATCTGGTAAAAGGAAATTACGATGATCTGGAAACAGCCGTCCTCGCCGGAAACTGGCCAAGCGTGGATGAGGTAAAAGGCAAATTTCTCTTTGTTTTAGATGAAAATGAAGAAAAAATTGACCGGTATCTCAGCGTCAAACCCGGACTGAAAGATGCTGTACTCTTTGTAAATAAGAAGGAGGGAAATCCCACTGCGGGGTTCAGAATAATAAATAATCCCATAAAAGATGAAGCATACATCTGTGATCTGGTAAGAAAAGGATATATGGTTAGAACCCGCGCAGATTCAGATACCAAAGAGGCCCGAGCGGAAGATTACACTACATTCGAACGAGCCAAAGCTTCGGGAGCACAAGTTATCACCACGGACTATTACCACACTTCAACTTTTTTCAAATCGGATTACAAAGTTAATTTTGAAGGAAACGTGTACGAAAGACCGAATCCGGTTTTGAACAACAACTAATACTTCACCCGATTTTGAATAAAAACCATTTCATTCCCACGATATTAGGAGCGGCATTGCAATTAGTCTGTTTCAATTCTCCATTGCAGGCACAAACGGATGCTACAGAAATCGCTTTTCTCTCTGATGTGCACCTCCAAGATGTTTATGCAGAACTCCAATCTGATGAATTCAAGGGGGTTTTCAATCCTTTAACCGGCAAATTTGCCACTATCCGGACAATGAAAAGCCAGCTAAATTCCACCCGGCTGTTTAACGAAAATTACTTTGCCTTTTTCAGTGCTTTGGAAGACCTGAAAACAAAAGGCATACAAATCGTCGTACTTCCGGGAGACTTCACTGATGACGGGCAGCCGATGAACGTCTTGGCTCTGAAAAAAATTCTGGATCACTATTCGGAGAATTCAGGAATGCGTTTCTTTTTGACCACAGGAAATCATGACCCCGTGAAGCCATATGGGGGAGTAGCCGGCAAAACTGACTTTCTCGGAACTGACGGATCACAGCAAACCATTGCGGGATCGGCAGACTTTTATTCCTCCGGAGATGTTGCTATATCTAGCCAAATCAACTTCTGGGGGTACGGGGAAATCACGCATGCGTTGCAGAATTTTGGTTTTTTCCCAAGCGAACAAGATCTGTTTTGGGCTCATCCGTTCGAAGAATTCGACTATGATAAGTACGATTTCCATAAGACAAGAAATTCCGCTAATCTAGCTAGTCGGGTTTATTCCATAGAAGACTCTGAATTAACGTTACCTGATGCCAGCTATGTGGTAGAGCCTGTAGAAGGAATCTGGTTGCTGGCCCTGGACGGGAATGTATACACCAATTCAGGGGTAGAATCAAATCCCGATTGGAAAGGTTCATCTGTAGGATTCAACCAAGCAATAAGCAATAAAAAACACCAGCTTGACTGGGTTAGAAAAGTATCATCAGAAGCAGAGAAAAGAGGGAAAACGCTGATTTCCTTTAGCCATTATCCTCTCGTAGAATTCCATGACGGAGCTTCTGATGCCATGGAATCACTTTTTGGGACAAAAAAATTTCAACTCGAACGTGTTCCGCTTACAGAAACCAGCAAGCTATATGCAGAAGCAGGCATCAAGATTCACTTTGCCGGGCATATGCATATCAATGACACCGGCCTATACCAAGATCAATCATCCAACAATACCATGTATAATATCCAAGTACCTTCCTTGGCTGCTTTTCCGCCAGCCTTTAAAACGGCAAAAATCACCAAGCAAAGCAATTTTGAGATTGAAACCATTTCGCTTACCGAAGTAGAACACATGAATGAATTCTTCGACCTATACCGGATGGAGCATCGCTGGCTGCTGGAAAATCAGAGTCCGGGCATTTGGGACAGTACAATTTTGGCTTCCAAGAACTACTTGGAGTACACCAGAAACCATCTGCTTGAACTGACAAAATCAAGATTTATCCCTTCCGATTGGCCGGAAAATCTCGCCTTGCTATTAGAAGACCTAACTATGCAGGATTTGGTAAAATGGAGCAAAATGGATGAGAAAGATGGAATAGTTTTTCTCAACAAAAAATTGAAGTTGCTGAATACCAAAGACCATTCCACCCGAAAGAACCGGCATATAATTGATGATTTCTACTTGTTAAAAAATGGAGATGAACTTGGCAGAAAGCTAATTCCAACCCATAGGATTGCTTTTTATGAAGAGCTGCTTGCGACAGTTTCCTCCAAAACCCCTACTACTGAATCCAATCTAAACAATGACCTTCTTCAGTTCTTTGGGATATTTTGCAAACTCTTAAACTCCCTTCCTTCTGATCATTTCCAGATTGATCTAAGAAATAACACCATCCAGAGAATAGACTAACTTTCTCTTTATGCACCGTTTGTGCTTTACGGATGCACATACCGCACGTGCCATCGTTCCTGTCTAACAGCCCAAACACCGCCGTTTGTGTCCTATGAACGGACTACATTTCGGTTTGTGAAGACAAAAACCGGGACGATGAGAGGAACTCAAGGCTATAATAAAAGCCGATGAGAAATAAATCTCATCGGCTTTTTGTTTTCAGTCCCAAGGACAGCAGTTTTTAATCCCATCCCTTCTCATTAGTTCTCACCAACAGGCTATTTTTCGGTTTGTGAATACTCAAACCAGGGTGAAGAATGAATCCATGCCACATTCTTCTCTTCACGATCAGCCCAAATGCCCCCGTTCGTGTCCTCACGAACGGGTTACATTTCGGTTTGTGGAGACACAAACCGGGGAAAAAAATGTTTTAATACCCCGGATTCTGGACCAAAAAGCCTGTTTCGCTTGACGCTCCGTCCATAGCTCTTTGGGGAATAGGAAACAACCGCTTATTGACATCGGAATCATTCTTCTCCGTCCAGCTATCCTCATATTTACCAAAGCGTATTTGGTAGTTTCTTCTGTGTCCTTCCCAATACAGCTCAAATCCGGATTCTCTGAACAACACATCCAGATCAATAGCATTCAATGGAGCCGGTGTCTGCGCCGGACGTGCATTTCTGGAAGTTCTTAAGGTATTTATATCTTCTAAAGCCCCCGCATTATCTCCTTTTCTCAACTTGGCTTCAGCACGCATCAAATAAATCTCTCCAAGTCTGATCAAGACCAAGTCAACACTACTATAGTTACAACAATCGGGAGCAGTGTGGCTAAACTGATACTTTGAGAACCGGTATCCGGCATTATGCAAGCTGCCCTCATTTGAAAAATCAACTTTGAGTGTATGATCCACATAGCGTATGTCTGCACCGCTGCTTCTTCTGTTGATCACCGGATATATTTTCACCTTTCCATCTCCGTCAGTCATTATATTTCCACTGCCATCTTTTCTCGGTCCCCATATAATATTCCTGAGAATTCCCCTGTCTATTTCAAATTGTTTTGCGTCAATAGTATAGAAATGATTTGCATCATTCGTAGGATTTACTCCGGTCAGATCTTTTAGATTTTCAGGAATTATCGTGTTTTCCTTGAAAAAACGGGCATCAGCATCAGCTGGATCTACATTACCATAAGCTTCTACCCATGTTTGAAAGAAATCAGGTGTTACCCCTACCGCATCAGTTCCGCGTGTATTTGGGAATTCCGGTCTTGGGATCAGGTCTCCGGATATTGGCCAATAAGCCCATCGGCTATGTTCGGTCTGAAGTACTCCTCTTTGATCAAGTGAAAATATGATTTCAGCATTGGTATTGTTACCGTCATCAAACAATTCAAAGTATTCTGCGGACAATGAATAGGGTCCACTGATAATTTCATTTGTGTATTGTATTACCTTATCCATATCTTCCGACCTAAAATCAGGTGTACCATATGGATCTCTATACACGGCAGCATTCAGGTATAAGCGCGCCAACAAAGCACTTACTGCATGTTTGTTTAACCTACCGGGCCCCTTATTGCTATTGATCACATTCACTACTGACAATAACTCGGTCTCGATATAGCTGATTGCTTCTTGCCCTCTGAGAATTTCTGATAGTTGGTCAGAAGCATTTTTCTTGAAAACAAGTCCCCAATTGTCCAGTGCCAGCATATTCAGGTAGGCCTTCATGGCAATCATTTCATACAATGCGTCTTGCGCGGCTGAATTGCCATTTTCCACTTCCAATCGCAATCTCTCCTCTGCCAATACCGCTCTGGACAACGTCAGGGTGATGGAGGTCCATGTATCTCCGACCAAACTGTTTGTAGGAGTCATTAGGTGCTGGTGGATTGCAATAAACTTGCCTCCATCAAACCAGTCTGTTCCGCCCCGATAAGGAAGTATACCCTCATCAGAAGCTACCTCTTGCAGTCCGAAATTGACGGTGTGCAACCATATCTGTCTAAGCATTCCATATACCGGGGCAATGGATCCGCTTATCACTTCCGCTTGACCTGTTCCTGTCAGTGACTCATCAAGAACTTCTTCATCCAAGTCAGTACAACCGAGGAAAGCGAATAAGAAAGCAGCAATGGGGAGTACGTTGTAAAATCTGAAATTTTTCATTTTGATTATGATTTTCTAAATGATTTAATAATCATCTACTTTCTTTTTAGAAGGTTAAATTCAGGTTGACGGAGAACGTTCTTGCTCTAGGGTAGGTAAAGCGATCGATACCAAAGGTTTGAATCCCGGCTGATGTGGAACCTGTATTCACTTCCGGGTCAAAGCCGGAATAATCGGTGATTACAAACAGGTTTTGTCCCGTAACAGAAAGTCGGATGTTTTGAAAAGCATCCCCCAATCCGATCATCTCGGATTTCAGATTATATCCTAGCGTAGCATTATTCAATCTGAAAAAGGAGCCGTTCTCCAAGAATCTGGTAGAGACCGTATTGGAATTATTAAAAGACTCTTCAGGATATTGAGCTGCAAAATCAGTGGTGTTGTTTGATCTGGACAATTGAGCTTTGGTGAACAGTGACATGGCCGTATGATTGTAAATCTTATTTCCTGCTGTACCGTTGAAATTCAAGCCTAAATCAAAGCCTTTGTATTTAAAGTTTGTGTGGAATCCGTAAATGAATTTAGGAATAGCACTTCCTACCACACTTCGGTCATTGTCCAAGACTTCACCATCTCCATTGATGTCCCTAAATCTATTCACCCCATCTTCGGTGATGCCGTCAAATTGAACCATATAGAATGCGCCGATAGGATGATTATTGATGTATCCATTGATAGTGGCACCTGTTTGGCCCGCACCTTGAGCTGCTCCGGTAGTCAATACAGAATACGGTGAGTCTTTTACTTCATTCTGGATAAAAGTAACATTACCACCGATGTTATACGAGAAGGCACGCTGCTCATCGCTAGTGTAATCCAATGCCAATTCGATCCCGCTGTTATGGATTTTCATATCATCTATATTGTCCCAATAAGTGGATGTAGGCTGGACCGGATCGGCAGGAACTACTTCCAGTAATATATTGGAAGACACTTTATTGAAGTAATCCAAGGTACCGGTAAGTCTGTAGTCAAAGAACGCAAAATCAATTCCCAAATCTATTTGGGAAGATACCTCCCATTGCAAATCGGGGTTTGCCAAGCGTGTAAAAACGATCCCATATGGGTAACCATCCAATGAATTGCCATCGGTATCAATAGGATAAGTATTGTAACTTTTCGATCCTTCAGAGAGTCTATCTTCCGAATAACTGGCTTTTGTGATCTTGGATGGAATTTCCTGATTTCCTGTTTTGCCCCAGCTTCCCC
The DNA here is from genome assembly GCF_014838715.1 of Algoriphagus sp. Y33. Lineage (NCBI taxonomy): Bacteria > Pseudomonadati > Bacteroidota > Cytophagia > Cytophagales > Cyclobacteriaceae > Algoriphagus > Algoriphagus sp. Y33. The sequence goes on from NZ_CP061947.1 coordinate 3,059,806, forward strand.
GAACTTTTAGGTTGTTGAAGAATGAGTTAGCCATAAAATCTTCCTTACTTACATTCCAGCCCAAAGCCAGTGAAGGGAAGTATCCATATTTGTTGTTGTCTCCAAACTTGGAGGATCCATCAGCCCGAATTGTAGCCGTAAACAGATATTTGTCGGCATAAGTGTAGTTCAGTCTACCAAAGAATGACTGTAATTCGTTTTTCACCGCAGATGAATTGACTGTGGTAGGATATTTGGTTGTACTGTTATGGTCTTGATACCTAGGTTCAATATTATTATCTGCAAACCCTTTAGATGAGGTTAGTCTGTATTCATCCAGAAATGTCTGGTAAGAATGTCCCGCCAACACAGTCAGCTTGTGGATATTTGTATTCCAATTATAGGTAAGGGTATTCTCGACAAGCTGATTGGTATTGGCACTTATTCCTTCGTCCAGTGCCCCATCCGAAATATTCGACTCATTGATCACTTCTGTATAGGGTTTGTACTGCTGATATCTGTTTGTACTGGAGTAATCCACGCCAAGATTCGCCTTGTACGTCAGTCCGTCAACAAGTTCAAAAGAAGGGGAAATCGTCGCCAAAATACGGTTGTTTGAGGCGTTATCACTATATAATTCATTCCTCTTCAGTGGATTCAAAGTATTGGTTTCCAACAAAGTTGGCTCGCCGTTTGTATATGCCGGAATCGTCGGGTTTAAGCTCAGCATATCACTGATTATGGATGAAATGCTAGGCCGTAAATTTTGGGTGTGTGCGGCAGTCAGGTTATAATCTACGATCAATCTACCGTCGAATGCCTTCTGGTTCATATTTAATTTTCCGGAATAACGTTTTAGCTCACTGTTTTTCAGAATACCTTCTTGACCCTGATAGCCCACTGAGGTGAAATAGGAAAATTTCTCGGTGTTGGCTCCACTCATCGAGAAATTGTAATCCTGGGAAAATCCGACTTGGGTCAGTTCATCTTGCCAATCTGTATCTCCACCGAAATCCAGCAAAGCTCCACCCGCAGCCACTACTTGGCGACGAAACTCATCTGTATCGAATACATCTATTTTTCTGGCCAAGGATGACCACGCTGAGGAAGCTGAGAAATTCATTTGAGTAGTTCCTTTTTTCCCTTTTCTAGTAGTGATTACTACTACTCCGTTAGAGGCTCTTGAACCATATAAGGCTGTAGCGCTGGCATCTTTTAGCACATCGATACTTTCTATATCGTTAGGATTAAGGAAGTTTAGGGGATTTGAGGCAATTCCTGTATCGGAATTATCCAGCAAAAAGCCATCTATTACATAAAGAGGCTGAGTACCTGAACGTAAGCTTCCTACACCTCTAATAATCACATTTTGCGCGGCACCGGGCTCACCACTGGTGGAGGCAATGTTTACACCGGCAATTTTTCCCTGCAAAAGATCTACGGGATTTGAAACCACACCTTTATTGAAGTTTTCACTTTTGACAGAGCCAATAGCTCCTGTGACATCTGACCTTTTTTGGGTTCCATAGCCTACCACCACCAGCTCATCCAACTGCGTAGCATCAGGCTCCAATTGGACATCAATAGTCGATCGCCCACCCACCGAAATCTCTTGCAGCATATATCCTACATAAGAAATCTGAATGACGGCATCTTCTCCTACCTCAAGGGAAAACTTCCCATCAAGATCCGTAACCGTACCGTTTACTGATCCTTTTACCCGAACCGTTGCGCCGGGAAGTGGCTCTCCGGTCTCATCAGTCACCGTACCTGAGATGGATTGCAGTATAAATACTCCATCGGTAATAGGGCTGTTCACTTCTAGCCCTCCCATATTTTTGATCTCCCCGGCGACTAGATGAGATGGACCGGTACTCAATCCAGCCCATATAATCATACAGCTGGAAGCACGGATGATTTTAGATAATGGTAATTTTGAATGCATAAAATTTAAATGTTGGGTAACTAAGAATTTTCAATAATTGATCTTGGAAAGCATGTTGTAGCAAACTCCTTTTTGATTCCAATCTCAAAAGTATTCTATATGTGATACTAGCCTGTTAAGCTATCTTTAGGGTTATATTAAAATATGTTGCATCCAATAATTATCTAAGGATGCCTGTTACCTTAAGAACCTAGCTTACCCCTCGTATGATCCAGACAAGCCAAGCATCATAAACATTAAATATCACAAAATATTATATTTATTTTGTTTACCAATACAGTACAAACCAAAACAAACACATGCTATATATACAATATTATTTTATAACATTCAAATCGCAGAGTTAGTAGTTTTGACTTTGAATCCTAAGCTGGGGCTTGTTATTTTCTCTTAATCTGCCAAGTCAAAACCATCTTTTTCTCAAACTCCCGGTAGCTTTGCAAGTATGGCAAAGAAAATGTAATGAATCCATAACATTCTTTCACTAACGAAACTTATCCTTTCTAATCAAAAGATCTATCCACACAAATGTGTCAAATATGACATTTAGAGCACTTTTTGCGTTGTTTGTAGTTTTCTGCATACATGTAGACATTTTTGCCCAAGATGCGAATGACACTTCAAAAGTTTCGATAACCCAAAGAGCCCTGGACAAAGGAATGGACTTTATTACACGATCGAACAGGGACACTGTACTTGTAGAAAAAGCAGAAGAAAAATTTCTTCCATATGAAGGAATGATCATCAGGAATATTTCAGTAGAGAACTTGGGTTTTGAATTTTCTATCTATGGCCGACAGAAACCAATAGTCCGGAAAGTAGGCAGAATTGCAAATAAACTGCACACCAACACTCGCGAAAAAACAATCCGCCAACATCTTTTCATCAAACCTAACCAGCGTCTGAATCCCTATAAAATCGGTGACAACGAGCGATTTCTTAGAGATCAGGCTTTTATTTTAGAAAGCAGGATCATAGCCACACAAGTTCCCGGTACCGACTCAGTGGATCTGGTAGTAATCAGCCGGGATGTTTTCAGTATAGGAGGGTCTGTGGGAGGAAGCCTGCCTACCGCACCCTTATTCAAGGTTTACGATGCCAATGTAGATGGAAGGGCTCAGGGATTCGAGTTTGATTTCCTATATGATATGGACAGAAAGCCAAAGACCGGGATCGGATTTGCTTACACCAAAAGTAGCGTGATGGGAAGTCTGGCTGATTTCTCAACCTATTACACCCAGTTGAACTCTGGAATTAGCCTGGGCGAAGAAAAAGAATATGCTATGGGAATTAGTCTGGAAAGGCCTTTGGTCTCACCTTATTCCAAATTAGCAGGAGGAGCCGGATGGAGTCAAAACTGGTCAAAGAATGTGGATTCCAGACCGGATTCAGTTTTCCTTGACTACAAATACAATGTAAGCAACTTATGGTTGGGGTATAATTTTGGATCCGAAAAAGCACTTCAGGACAGAAGCAGAAAGTTTGTCGCACTTCGGGCTTTTGACGGGTACTTTCTCAGTTATCCAGACCAAGAAGAGATGGGGTTGGAGAGGAAGTACCGCAACAGTAGAGGGGTTTTGGCACAGTTTACACTCTATGAGCAGGACTTCTTCAAAACCCAATATGTCTATGGCTTTGGACGTACAGAAGATATTCCTTTTGGGTGTAATCTCTCAGCTACATTAGGTTATACAAAGACCTTGGAATTTGCAAGACCCTATGCAGATGTCAATCTGAATTACAAAGGAGCGAACAGCAGCGGTAGTTTCTACGAAGTCACCTTGAATGCTGCCAGCTATTTTCGCAATGGAAGTTCAGAAGACATTGCAATCCAAACCGGTGGAACCTTCTACACGCAGGCCTATTCTATAGGCAAGTACAAAATCAGAAGTAATGCATCAGCATTTTATACCCAGCTTTTCGACGGAGTCACCAATGAATGGCTGACGATTCGCGGCAATACCATTCCCGGTCTTCGGGTAGAGGAAGTAGATGCCACCCAGCGGATCTCCTTTGGATTTGAATCTAGCCTATTCACCCCATGGTCACTTATCGGATTCCGTATAGCGCCTTTTTCTTCCTTCTACTGGGCAAAGTTAAAATGCCCAACATGCGGAAATAAATACCAGAATTTCACGGGGATAAGTCTTGGAGTGAGAACACGAAATGAAAACCTTATTTTTGGGACCATGGAAATAAAAGGGACATTTATCCCAACCGATGATGAAGGAAGTTCCAAGTTTGCCGTTAGTTTCCGCAAAAACCTACGGTTTAGAAAATCGGATGTTTACGTAGAGCAGCCTTCATTGATCAATTACAATTGATTTTTAAAAGTCAGTAAGCATTGGCATTTTCGACATTCGATGTACATGTATTTTGGCCAGAATCGGTTCAAATCTCATGACTTGAACCCACTGCATTACAGCCTCCAGACTGCCTTATTTTTCTCACAATCCCGAAAAGCAAACTCAATTTAATATAGTTTAAGACCAGAACATTTACACTTTCTTAAAATCAGCAGGATTCTTCTTGCCGAAGCGCAGCCTGTAGGCTGCAGCAAAGCTAGTCCAAGTCCGAAGAACTTGGACTAGGCCACAGAACCTGTTCAAGTCTCATGACTTGAACCTACCGCATTCCAGTCTTCTGATTACATCTCTTTCATTTCAGAGACTATTTTAGTAATAGTCTGCTTTGCATCTCCGAATAGCATCAGGCAGTTTGGATAGCCGAACAGCTCATTTTCCACACCTGCATAGCCCTTGCCCATACTTCTCTTACTGACGATTACCGTCCTGGCTTTATCCGCATTTAATATAGGCATACCATAGATCGGGCTTTGAGGATTGTTCCTTGCAGCAGGATTTACCACGTCATTTGCTCCTACGATCAGCACCAAATCAGTATTTGGGAATTCATCGTTGATGGATTCCATTTCTATCAGCTTGTCGTAAGAGATATTTGCTTCAGCCAGAAGGACATTCATGTGGCCGGGCATCCTTCCCGCCACCGGGTGAATGGCAAATTTAAAATCGATGTTTCGCTTCTCGCATTGCTCCATCAGCTCACGAATGACATGCTGTGCTTGGGCGACGGCCATTCCATAACCGGGAACCACAATGACAGAAGATACTCCATCAAACAACATAGCCGTCTCTTCCACTCCTATTTCTTTCACCGAAATAGATGGGCCATCACCCTGAGCCTCATTTACCGTTTGCCCAAATCCACCCAAAAGCACATTGATCAACGATCGATTCATGGCTTTACACATGATCTGCGTCAGGATAATCCCCGACGCTCCCACTAGAGAACCTGCTACGATCAGCACATTGTTGTTCAGAATAAAACCCGTAGCACAAGCCGCCATTCCTGAGTAAGAGTTCAATAAGGAAATCACTACCGGCATATCCGCACCTCCGATAGGAATCACAGTCAAGACACCCAGCACCAACGCAATCACTATCAGAATGATAATGAGCATAGGGTCAGTTTGGTCAATTACAGTGAAGACTGCTGCTGTCAAAAATCCCAAAAATAAAATCAGGTTTATTGGATGCTGACCTTTGAATGTAATCGGCGAACCTGAAATATTTCCGTTTAGCTTCAAGTAAGCCACCAAGGAACCGGTAAATGTAAGTCCACCGATAAAGACTGAGACAATGATACTGATCACTGTCACCAGTTCGATAGATTCCAAATTGACATCCGTCCTAAGGAAATAGTCTGATAAAGCGACAGAAAATGAGGCCAATCCACCAAACCCGTTGAAAACCGCGACCATTTCGGGCATTTTGGTCATTTCGACTTTGTTGGCATAATACAGGCCAATAGCTGATCCCAACACAATACATGCAAAAATCTCTACCAGGGAGATGGCATCTATCTGAACCATAGTAGCCAATATGGCTATAAACATCCCCAACGCCGAAATACGGTTTCCCTTTCTGGCTGACTGGGTTTTATTCAACATTTTGATCCCCAGCACAAACAAGATGGAGGCGATCAAATAGGCTAATTCTATTGCTAAACTCATTTTTTCTTGAACATTTTAAGCATACGATCTGTGACTGTGTAGCCGCCGACTACGTTGATGGTGGCCAGCACCAGGGCTGCCATTCCCAGCCATTTACTCAGGGTAGTATATCCCATTTCATTGCAGGCCAAAAGTGCTCCCACGATGGTAATCCCGGAAATTGCGTTGGAACCGGACATCAATGGAGTATGCAGCGTGGGGGGAACTTTTGCGATCAGCTCAAATCCCAGGAAACTTGCAAGAACAAGTATATAAATCAGAATAATCAATGCTTCTGAGCTCATAATTTAAAGAGGTTATTTCTTACTTATTTAATATTTTATTTGTGAATTCATGAACCACCTGGCCTTTATAAGTGATCAAAACGCCTTTGGTGATTTCTTCCTCACGGTCGAGATTAAATCCGTCTTTGGTAGTCAAGTGAAGCAGCAGCGTACTGATATTGGTAGCATAAAGCTGACTTGCATTGGTAGACATCAAGGAAGGCAAGTTGGACTCGCCTATGATGGTCACACCATATTTGCGCACCACTTGATCCTTCTCGGAGATTTCGCAATTCCCCCCGGACTCTACCGCCATATCCACAATCACAGCTCCTTTTTTCATGCTTTTCACCATTTCCTCTGTCACTAGAATTGGCGATTTTTTCCCCATGACCAATGCAGTGGTAATTACCAGGTCAGCATCCTTGATTTTACTTTGTATTAGCTCCTTCTGTTTTTGTAAAAATTCCGCTGAAACCTCGGAAGCATATCCTCCCTCTACTTTCACATCTCCGGCTCCTTCAACTGTCAAAAACCGACCGCCCAAAGACTCCACCTGCTCTTTAGTCTCAGGTCTCACATCAGTGACTTCCACCACTGCGCCAAGTCTCTTGGCAGTAGCGATAGCCTGAAGACCGGCCACACCTGCTCCGAAAATCAAGACCTTCGCCGGAGTAATCGTACCTGAGGCAGTCATCATAAGCGGAAAAATCTTCTCCAAATAATTGGCTCCCAAAATCACAGATTTATATCCTGCAAGATTTGCCTGCGAACTCAAGCAATCCATCTTCTGTGCCCGGGAAATCCTAGGTACCGCATCCATAGAGAAAGACATGATGGATTTCTTATTCATTTCATCAAGTATTTCCGGATAGTTATAGGCATACATAATGGATATACAAGCACTGCCATTTTGCATTTGGGATACCTCTTCCTTTGAAAAAAGATTGACTTTCAGCAACACATCTGAGCCAAAAACCTCCTGTGTACCGGCGACTGTAGCTCCTGCCTCCTTGTAGTCTTCATCAGAAAAATTGGATCCCAGCCCGGCTCCTTGTTCTATAGTAACTGAAAACTCTTTCTTAATTAATTGTTTGATGACATCAGGGCTCAGCGCAACCCTGTGTTCTCCCTCTTTTATCTCTTTTAAAACTCCTATTTTCATTTTAGGCTTGTTGAATTGTTTCCCTCAAAGCTATTGTGTTTCAATATATTCAAAGAAACTAGGATTTATTTGCAAAGGCTACCTGCATTATCCTGATTTTTTACTATTTCATGATATTTTATGGTGTCAATTAAAAAAACAACAGCATATGACTCAACCCTAAACCCAAGATATTCTATAAAAATGTTGTTGATTGCACGAAATCCATAACCTACCTACAGGATATGTTAACTTTTTTATAATATACACGCCCGACAAACACCCTATCTTGCTTAGAATTTGATTTTTTGACTGATTCAAGGCTCTACCGCTGATCATTGCATTTGAACAGTTAAAAACAAACAGAAATCATCCATAAAAATAATTCACTATTTTAGAATACTTATTTGACCTTAACTTAATAACCTCATGCAAAACCCCAAGAAAAATTCTACGGGACAAACCCGGCGGGATTTTATCAAAAATGCAGCAATAGCCTCCTCTTTTATGATTGTTCCCCGGCATGTTCTGGGTGGAGTAGGATTTATAGCTCCAAGTGATCAATTGAATTTAGCAGCGATAGGAGCCGGCGGAAAAGGTGCCAGCGATATTAGAAACGCATCAGTAAATGGACGTGAACGTGTCGCTGCACTCTGTGATGTTGATTTTTCGGGATCTGCCAAAGCGTCCGTAGAGAGATTCCCTGACGCCAAGCGCTATGCTGACTTTCGCGAAATGCTGGACAAAGAAAAGGACATCGATGCAGTGACTATTTCTACTCCTGATCATGTCCATGGTCCGGCAGCCAAGTATGCCATGGAACGTGGAAAGCATGTATATGTGCAAAAACCCATGACCCATAACATCAAGGAGGCAAGAATGCTGACTGAGATGGCCAGAAGTCAAAAAGTGGTCACTCAAATGGGTAACCAAGGCGGCTCAAATGAACTGTTAAAAATGGTTCAAAAATGGGTAGACGATGATAAAATCGGCAAAATATCCAAAGTAGAAGTTTGGACCAACAGACCGGTATGGCCTCAGGGCGGTGCTTTTCCCAAGCCTCAGCCGGGTGCCAAGCCTGATGCCTTGAATTGGGATCTATGGCTAGGCCCATCTCCCGAGATCCCCTATACTCCTGAACTTCACCCGTTCAGCTGGAGAGGCTGGTGGAATTACGGTACAGGGGCACTAGGCGATGTAGGGTGCCACTTGATCGATATACCTTTTAGAACATTAGGCTTACACTACCCTACCGATGCCGAATGCAGCGTAGGATCTGTATACAGTGGAATGTGGACTCCGGATTACCATCCTGATGGTTGCCCTGCTTCCTCGTTCATCACATTGAATTTTGCGGCTACCTCCAAAAGCAAGTCTCCCATCACTATGACATGGATGGACGGAGGAATCAAGCCTGCTCATCCAGACATCATTCCTGCGGATCAGGAAATCGGCGGCGGAGCAAACGGTGTGCTGATCATCGGAGAGAAAGGAATAATATCTACCAATATCAACGACAGTTCTCCGCTGATGCCAAAATTGTATCTGAATGATGGCACTCAGGAGTTCGGTCCGGAAACCGAAGAAAACATCGAACCTGAATACGGTCACCAGAGAAAATGGGTGGATGCGTGCAAAGCAGGTTTTGGAAGCGAAGAACATAAAGGATTGACTTCTTCGTTTGACTATGCAGGGCCAATGACCGAAACTGTATTGATGGGTAATCTTGCTATTCGTAGCTATATGCTCCGTAGGGAAAACAGCAAAGGTCAGCCGGAATTCTATGGCCGTAAGAAATTGCTTTGGGATGGCGACAAACTTCTCATTACGAACTTCGAAGAAGCCAACCAATTCGTAGGAAGGACGTATAGACAAGGATGGGAAATGTAATCTATCCCTAAAAACAAATCATTCGAGACCCGTTCAAACTGATTTTGAGCGGGTTTCGATATTTTAATATAGAAGAACAAATTAGCCAATTCAAGAACCTCCGGAACCAAAGGCGTAACGTCTTCTTTAATTTGAAGCGAAATTAAGATGACTTTGGGCGGGAAATACAATTTTTTGAGTAAAAAAACAAAAAAAAATTGTAGAGGGAAGTAATAATAAATAGGATTTTATCCATAAATACTTTGCTTAGTTTTTTTTTAAACGGCAAGCATTCTTAGATTGGCGAGAATTAAATAATTGATAAATGGCACAAATGATTAAAAAAGGGAAAGAACTAATTCGTATCTGCCCTACCAATTCGCTTAAAATTGAATATTCTGTAGATGAGGGCGAGACTTGGAATCAACGATATATGGGTAATCCTGCCAGTCCGGGGGAGTTTACAGACCTTGCTGACGGAGGCAAAGAGTTATTGGGAGAAAGTCCAAAAGGGAGTTTTTACTCCAAGAATAAAGGCAAATCCTGGCATAAGCGATAGTGTTTATTCTGGGTTTCCAGATTATCATGCATGTAAGAAGTTGTCAAGCAGTACTACATCCCATAGTTTGAAGAGTTAATTGTGCTTAAAAATTAAGTGTAACCGGAGATTCTAAAGCAAATAATTTAATTGAATTACAATTCAAAAATTGAACACAGGAAAGCTGATTGTAAATACTACTCAGCCCCAAGTCTCAAAACATATTGTCTTTCAATGAATTATTTGCTTCTTTAAGCCAATCAAGCTCCGGGATTCTAACTAGCAAATATCCAAACCATGCTGAAAAAAATCGGGTTAGTTATTTTGGTTGTCCTACTTGCAATCCAGTTTATTCCTTATGAGAAAAATGAGGGTAAGCCTGCTGGGCACCCTATCTCCGGTAGCTACGATATTCCGGGTAATGTGAATAAGCTTCTTGTAAACGCCTGTAATAACTGTCACTCCAATACCTCCCAATATCCATGGTATGCAAGTGTGGAACCCATAGGTTATTGGCTAAACAGCCACATACAAGAGGGAAAAGGTGATTTGAACTTTGATGAATTCACTGGGAGACCGTTGGCTTGGCAAAACCATAAATTGGAAGAAATTGCTGAACTGGTGGAAAATAAAGAGATGCCCTTGAAGTCTTACACTTACTTTGGACTTCATCCTGAAGCAAATCTTTCTGATGCGGACCGTCAAGTGATTGTTGATTGGGCAAAAGACCAAATGGCTTACTTGGTGGCGACTTATCCGCCGGACAGCCTGGTTATGAAAAGAAGGAATCCTCCTCCGGCAGAATAAACAATCTTAAAATTTAAGACATTAAATAGTTTTGGTTTAAACCGCATGCCCTATTTTTAGGTTATGAGCAAAATCCAAGGTAACGAAGTAAGGTGGGGAATTCTAGGCGTGGGCAATGTCTGCGAAGTCAAATCCGCACCGGCAATAAATCTCATTCCCAACAGTAAGATAGTGGCAGTCATGCGCCGCTCAGAAGAAAAAGTAAAAGACTACGCCAAGCGACACGGAATTGCCAAATGGTATACTTCAGCAAGTGACCTTGTCAATGATCCTGAAGTAAACGCAATCTACATTGCCACCCCTCCAAATGCCCATTTGGATCTTGCTACACTTGCGGCATCGGCAGGCAAACCTGTATATGTGGAGAAACCCATGGCGAGGACTTATGCCGAATGTCTGCAGATGATAGATGTCTGCAAGAAAGCGAATGTTCCACTGTACGTCGCCTATTACCGAAGAGAACTACCGCACTTTCGCAAAATCAAAGAGCTGATTTCGGAAGGAATACTTGGAGATATCCGTACAGTTCACATCAATCTCAAGCAAAAGCTGAATGCTTCTCTGATCACAAAAGTGGAAACCAATTGGCGTGTAGACCCCGAGCTAGCCGGCGGTGGATACTTCTTTGACCTAGCCTCTCATCAGCTAGACTTGTTGGATTTCTTCTTTGGGAAAATCATCCATGCAAATGGATTTTCCTCGAATCAAGCAAACACTTATAAAGCTGAAGATATCGTTGTTGGAAGTTTTGTTTTCGAAAGCGGAGTTCTGGGTAGTGGAAATTGGTGCTTCACTACCGCTGCAAATGCTGAGATCGACGAAACTACAATCTATGGAAGTAAAGGAACCATCCAGTTTGAGACCTTCGGAAAGGGAGAATTCACCCTCATTACAGATGAAAGAGGAATTGAAAGTTTCAACTTTGAACTTCCTAAACATATTCAGGAGCCGTTGATCAAAACCATTGTAGGCGATCTACTGGGGACCGAAACTTGCAAAAGTACAGGAATCAGTGGAGCAAGAGCAAACTGGGTGATGGATCAACTGGTAAAGGAAAGAGTTTAATTAACCACGGTGAGCGCAGAGTTTTACGCAGAGGGCACACAAGCTAATCTTCCGCCCCGGTTTATGGCTCCACAAACAGAAATGCTGTTGGTGGACACCTACCCTCCTGAATGCATAAAGGCCATCTTTGAATATTCCTTGCCATCATCCGAATTTTCTTACCCTCACTTGAGTTTACTCTAGCAGGTAGCATTTTGCTACTTTTCAGCTAACCATTTTTAACAACTATAAGTAAAGTAATGGATTTAAAATTAGAAGACAAAAAAGCATTTATCAGCGGATCTACCGCAGGGATTGGGTTTGCTATCGCAAAGAGATTCTTAGTAGAAGGAGCCTCAGTAGTTATTAACGGCAGATCACAAGAAAGTGTGGACAAGGCTATAGCCGCGCTCAAATCAGAAACCGGCAGTGATAAAGTTAGTGGAATCCCCGCTGATTTCTCTAAAGTGGAAGAGATAGATCATTTGCTGAGCACTCTTCCAGAAGTGGATATTTTGATCAATAATGCAGGGATTTTTGAGCCAAAAGCCTTTGCAGAAATTCCTGATGAAGATTGGTTTAGATTCTTTGAGATGAACGTCATGAGTGGAATCCGCCTTTCTAGACAATATTTTCCGAAAATGCTTGCTAAAAACTGGGGAAGAATAATCTTCATTTCCAGTGAGTCAGGCGTTTTCATACCGGACGAAATGATCCATTACGGCATGACCAAAACAGCCCAATTGGCAGTGGCAAGGGGATTGGCTGAGCTCACCAAAGGAAGCAATGTCACGGTAAACTCAATCCTTCCCGGCCCGACCAAGTCAAAAGGTGTGGGCAAATTCTTAGAAGACTTATCTGAATCCACCGGTAAATCAATACAGAAAGTCGAGGAAGAATTCTTTCAGGATATGCGTCCTACTTCATTGATTCAGCGATTTGCATCGGTGGAAGAAGTGGCGGACACGGTGGTCTATTATTCCAGCCCTCTGGCTTCCGCCACCAACGGAGCTTCTATCAGGGTAGAAGGAGGACTGGTAAGATCCATACTGTAATCAGAATTTGGCGTGAAACTCCGATGCCGCCGTTCATGTCACCACTTCTTCGAAGCTTGTGTCAACAGCGCTCTGCCACTATTCCTTTCATCAGCTCCGCCGCCGTTCCTTTCATCAGCTCTGCCGCCGTTCGTGTCCTCACGAACGGCCTTCAACAACCTTTTTCCCATCAAAAACACTCACAAAGGTTCAGCTCCAAAAGCTAGTTTGCCCTGTGGTGATTGGCAGGTATAGTGAAAAATCCCATACTGACTTGCCTAAAACTGCCTGTCGGTAAGGTCCCTCGTTAATAGCAAATGCCAAAAAAAAATTGGCTCAACTTTATAATTTTTCAATTTGACACAATATATTTAACATTAAGGCACCTTATCCCAAGTAAATACCGCAAAGCAACTTATAACTTGTTTTATCTGTGTCTTTTAGCAGATATTAGATGAAAGTCAAAAAAAGCAGGTAACCTTATTCCATGTATAGCTATCCGCTTTTCTGCCAGTAAAAGCATCTTAGGATTCAGAAAACGTAAGTGTTGAGGCCACTTCCGTCTTCCTGACTGGCAGGCGTCATCCATCTTCCAACAAGGAAAATGGATGATGACTCCATTGCGGATAATCATATTGCTTTAACTATACCCAACCCAATAACCGATGAAATCGAGCATGTCTTGTAAAACACACATTCAGATGATTTAACTATGCGAGATTCCATATGGCCTTTAAAAGACAAATTATAACCATATGAAACAAACTTACCGATCAATTACAGTGCTGAGCCTAGCCCTGTTGCTGGGATTCCTTTCCTGTTCGGAACCCGAAAAAAAAGAATCAATCGAGAAACCTGAAGATAACCGCTTCACAAAAGTAGTCCTTACCGAAGGAATGGATGAGCCTATGGAAATGACTTTTCTGCCTGACAAAAAAATCCTATTTGTAGAGCGAAAAGGCGGAGTGAAAATTCTGGATGAAAACACCGGCGAAGTCACCCTCGTAGCCACTATCCCTGTCAATACCAAATATACCAATAAAGAAGGGGTAGTCCGTGAGGCAGAGGAAGGACTGATGGGAGTCATTGCTCATCCCGACTTTTCGAAAAATCATTGGATCTATCTCTACTATGCTGATCCTGAAGACAAGCAACACGTACTCGCTAGATGGGAATTGGACGGGCACACGTTGGTCGAATCATCCAAAAAAGTCATTTTAAGCGTTCCTACACAGAGGGAAGAATGCTGCCATACAGGCGGCGGGATGGTCTTTGACCAAGAAGGCAACTTGTACTTAACTGTAGGAAACAACACGGTGAATCCGAGTTCCGGAACTTCAAATCTGGACGAGCGTCCGGGACATGAAAATTCCGATGATCAGCGCGCTCCCGGAAACACCAATGATTTGAGAGGAAAAATCCTTCGAATCCACCCGGAAGATGACGGCAGCTATACTATTCCTAAAGGCAATCTTTTTCCTGAAGGAACAGAAAAAACAAAGCCTGAGATCTACACCATGGGACACAGAAATCCCTGGAGACCCACGCTGGACAGTAAAACCGGCTATTTATACTGGGGGGAAGTAGGTCCTGATGCTGCAAAAGACTCCATTTGGGGTCCTCGCGGGTATGATGAATTCAACCAAGCCAAGGGACCCGGCTTCTTCGGCTGGCCCTATTTCATCGGTGATAATATCCCTTATACACGTCATGATTTAGAAACTGATACCTATGGGGAGCCATACGATGTGAATAAGCCTGTAAATGAATCCGTAAACAATACGGGACTACGTGACTTGCCAACCCCTGTAGTTCCGGCCATGATCTGGTACCCTTATGGGGTTTCTGAAGAATTCCCACTTCTGGGAAGCTCCGGGAGAAGTGCTACAGGAGGACCGGTATTTAGAAAAGCAGATTTCAAATCAAATGCCCCTTATGTTTTCCCAGCTTACTATGAAGGCAAATGGCTAATAGTAGACTTTATGAGAGGTTGGATCATGTCGGTGACCATGAATGACAATGGTGACTATGAATCCATGGAGCGATTCCTACCACATGACACATTCAGTTCGGCAATTGACATGGATTTTGGCCCGGATGGCGCATTATACATTTTAGAATATGGTAGTGCTTGGTTCCGTGGAAATGCCAATTCCCGAATCGTAAAAATCGAATACAATGCAGGCAACCGTAAACCTAACGTGGTCGCCACTTCTGATAAATTGTCCGGAGCAATTCCATTTACTGCCAATTTCTCTTCAGAAGGCTCAAACGACTTCGATGAGTATGACCAAGGTAAACTTGATTACACGTGGAAAATAAATGGTGCGGATGGAGCGACTACCGAATTGAAAGGAGCTGACGCAACTTATACTTTTGAAACAGCGGGAAAACATCAGGTAACCTTGACTGTGACCGATACCAAGGGTGAGTCCAACACTTCCTCCTTCGATGTAATAGCGGGAAATGACAGGCCTCAAGTCACTATAGACTTCAAAGGAGCCAATAAATCATTCTATTTCGGGGAGAATCCTCTTCCATACAGCATTACTGTAAATGACGATGAGGATGGAAGTACTGATGACAGTAGAATACATGCAAATGAAGTGGCAGTAACCTTTGACTATGTCCCTTCCGGATTTGACCCGATCGAGATCGCTTCCAAACAAAGTGGCGTGGAATCCGAAGCTTTGGAAAACATCGGCAAAAATCTGATCGAAGCCAGCGACTGTAAATCTTGTCACCAATATGCTGAAACATCCATCGGACCAAGCTATCAAGCCGTAGCGACCAAGTACGAAAATACTGCCGAAACTGTCGATATGTTGGTAGACAAGATCATCAACGGTGGAGCCGGAATCTGGGGAGAGCATGCGATGAGCGCACATCCCCAGCTATCCAAAGCTGATGCAAAACGTATGGTGGACTATATCATGAATATGAATACGGTGAAGGCAACAGTTAGATCACTGCCTTTGTCCGGATCGGTAAAAACTACAATCCCGGAAGGAGAGGACGGTCAAGGAAGTTTCCTTTTACAGGCATCCTATACAGATAAAGGCAACGGAGACGTGCCTGCCTTATCAGGAAGTGATTTTATAGCTTTGAGAAATCCCTATTTGGATCCGCAAAGTGCTGAACTAAGAAAAGGCGTAAATCTGATGACCACCCCCAGTGTGAATTTCTTTATGGTGGGTGATCAGTCATACATAGGTTTCAAAAACTTGGATCTAAGCGGTATCAGGGAAATCATAGTATATGCCGGCATTAGCGAAAGAGTAGATGCCAAAGGCGGGTCTATAGAAATCAGAATTGACTCACCTACCGGAGAAGTAATCGGGCAGACAGAACGGCTGATAGCAAAACAAGTAGTAGGTTTCAGACCGCCGCCTAATATGAACTTTATAGATTGGAGAAGGCAAAACTCCAGTCTGGGAAAAGTAACACTTTCGCCCGTCAGCGGCAGACATGATGTATACATTATTTTCAAAAACCCTGAAGCAAAAGACGAAGAGATTCTGATGAGTGTGAACGAGGTGCAGTTCTCGAATACACTCAGGTAAATCTTGATTATCAATCAAAAGCCCTGTTTTTCATTGGAGAACAGGGCTTTTTTAAACCGAAAAGGATCCCGGAGTTTTTCATGGAAAGCCTGGTTATCCTGCTTCTGGAGAAGCCGGATTTAGCTCCCTTTTTCATAATTAGGGCTGAAAGCCTGTTATAACAAAGCTCAGCTCGACAGCGCTGGGCATAAAAAATATATAAAGTCTCCAATTTCTGAGAGTTGAATTAATTATTTGGAAATCTAAATTAATATTTAGATGTTTGTCTAAATACCTAAATGAAATCGAGCCTACCTGCCACAGGCAGGCATAACTCCAGAATCCCCCACAGGGATGATTATAACCTTGCGAGATTCCATAGCCTGTCCCGACTTTTCGGGATGGCAATTAAAAGACTATTATAAACACATGAAATCGAGCATGTCGAGATCGAAACACAGAGGCATGACAATAATGCATGCGAGATTCCATGTGGCCGCTAAGAATCAAATTATAAACACATGAAATGAATTCTCTTTTCAAAGCTTTAAATGATGAAACCCGGAGGCAAATTGTCGATCTATTAAAGGAAAGGGATATGAATGCCGGTGAAATCGCAGAGGAATTTAATATATCCAAACCAAGTATTTCACATCATCTTGATATTCTCAAAAGAGCCGACCTGGTGACCAGCGAAAAAAAAGGGCAGTTCATTGTCTATTCTCTGAACACAACAATTCTAGAAGATTTAATAGCATGGATTTTAACCTTAAAAAAATAAGTCATGAGCCCTACCCTTAAAAGTGAATTGCCAATTATTGCGATAGTGCTACTCCCCTTTATTTACTTGGCTTGTATCTGGAATAATTTACCGGCAGAAGTCCCTATTCATTGGAATATAGATGGGGAGATTGATGGATATGCAAATAAAGCCATGCTCATTACCATCCCGATATTGCTACCATTGCTAGTGTATGTGATATTCTTAGTTATCCCAAAAATTGACCCGAAGAACAGGCTAAATCAAATGGGAGGTAAACTTCAAAACATAAAAGTACTGTTGACAATTTTCATGTCAGCGTTGGCTTTGTTTATCATTTACTCATCAAAAAACCAATCCTTGACTAACCCAAACTACCCCATATTAGGCATAGGCATCTTATTTAGTATAATCGGGAATTATTTTAAAACCATAAAGCCTAATTACTTCTTTGGCATCAGAACCCCTTGGACCTTGGAAAGTGAGAACGTTTGGAAAGAAACGCATAAGATCGCGGGGAAAATGTGGCTTGCCGGCGGAATAATAGTCGTACTAGCGAGTTTGATTTTGGAGAAACGCACCAACGTAACTGTGTTTTTGATAATTACAGGAATAATTACACTGATCCCTGTGATTTATTCTTATGTCAAATTCAGCAAAGAAAAGAATTTGATATAAGAAGGCGAAGTGTGTATTTCGTTTGGACAGTTCTAATTGCTCATATACGGTAATTGGCTCTTGAATAAAACTATTAGATTCAAAAACTAAATCTCACAATCATTGACTTATGAAAACCATCAAGCCCCTATTCCTACCAGTATTATTTCTCATCCCATTATTGGGCTTTGGCCAAAGTGAGAAAGAAAGCTACAAGAAGAAAACAAGGCGAGTTATTAGGTCTTTGTGGTAACTCAGGCAATTCTTCAGAAGCTCATTTGCATTTTCATATACAGAATATAGAGGGCATAACTAAAGCTACCGGAACGAAAGCCTATTTTGACAAGATTCTGGTGAATGGAGAACTGAAAACGGATTATTCACCAATAAAAGGGGAGAAAATTAAAAATCCCTAATGAGTCTAGACAAGGCATAATTCCCTATAGCAGTCGGATGTACTTACACCTTTCTATTTCGTCCAACTTCCAATTGGTAATCTGGATCAAAATAAATCACCAATTGAAAAGAACATTCGGGTGAAGTTGCAAAAAACGACAAACTCTCTACTAAACCCAGACACTTCTTATCCTCGAAAGACAAGTAGCGATCTCCCCTCTCTACTCCTAAAAACTGAAGAACAAAGGAACATTGTCACCCTGCTATTGAGACAGTTGAAAGGAAGCACAATGCTTCCCATTCTTCTTTTCTCCGTTAGTTGTACCCACTCTACCTATGAAGCCCCCCATTTATGGTAAAATGTTCGACCCAGTCAGGGTCGGGCCAGATGATTTTTATGACGTCTTTTTCCATGGGTTGCACCCGCGGTTCCGCCACGGCGGACGCAGTATTGAGAAGTTTGACGCCGTTCGGGGTCGGGATTTTGGTGAATTTAAAAATTGAAGCACCAGTAAGAATTGATGATAATTTGTGCTTAGAGAAAGGATCCTGAAAGGATCGAACCTCTCAATAACCCTAGGTGCACCCTAGGGAAATGGTGGACAAGATGGTGGTGGACAACCCCGAAGGCGGTTGAACCTATAACAAATATTTCTCTTCAAAATCAATTTCATATTCCCTCAACAATACCTTGTATTCGTCTATAAACGATTTTTTTTTATGATGTCCCTCTTGGTTTTTGACATAATTCATCAATCGTTCCTTTGATTTTATCGACTCTGAAAAAGCACCATAACCATCTTGCCAACCTTTGAATTTTGGAAAAATCCCTTCTCGCCTTATGAAATCATCACTTGCCAATTTGATGTCTTTCACCAAGGATGAAATAGCAATCGTAGGATGCACATGCGTCAATATATGAACATGATCTTCCACGCCATTGATTCTGTAGAGATGGCAATTTTTATTGGTCAGCAGGTGGTGGATAAATCCGAACATCCTCTTTTTCTCATCGCGGACGATTGTTGGTTCGCGGTGTTTGGTGGAGTAGACAATGTGGTAAATCAATTGAGTGTGGGTTCCCATAAAAATCAGGTTTCGGTGGAAAAATGAGGTGAATGAATTTCGGAATTTTGGATGATTTTGACAAATGGCCTTAGGAAGAGTTCGACACCCTTTGGGGTCGTTGGGTCGTTGGGATAGCACCTTAGTCCACCCACGGGTTTCACCCGCGGTTACTAAAAGGTTTGACCACTTCGTGGTCGGGATTGGATACATCATCGGTCAAAAATCATGATCCTGAAATGCCTGTCCCGATGAGCGCCGCGATTTCGGGGATCAAACTTCTCGATAATCCTAGGTAAAACCGGGTGATTTAAGGCTGATGACTCGTCTTGGCAAGGCTCAATCCTGAAGGAGAATCAACGATCCTGAAAGGATCGAACCTCTCAATAACCCTAGGTGCAACCTAGGGAAATGGCGGACAAGATGGTGGTGGACAACCCCGAAGGCGGTTGAACATTTTGAAAATGGAATTACAAATTCCGGGAAATATTAGACTGTAATTACAAACTCATCCAACCGGAATTCCCCTACTTTTTCGATCTCCGGTCATAATTTGCCGGCGAGACGTTTATTTTTTTGAAAATTTCTTACAGCACCTCACACTCATTTTTCTGGCAAAAGCTAAGATCCATCCTGAAAATAATCGCCTTGCTCAAAATAACTTAAAATATATTTTTATATAAGTATGAAAATTTTACAACATTATTAAGTAGATCTTAAGATAAATCCCAACCATTGATCTAATTTTTAACGTAAACTAACCCAACAAAAGGCTCATTTTAAAGAAGACTGAAAAATTGGCTTGATTTTGGTTTTAGTATGCATACATCCTTTTTACAGAAAACTGCATCTACCTAACAGGAGGCAAAAAAGAAACCAACTAGTAATTACCAGTCTTTAATTTAATCACTAAACCCACATGCAATGAAAACTCCGCAAGTACCACGATGGATAAAAAATCTGATGATGGGAATCTTGGCAATTGTCTGGATTAATCCCAAAGATGCGAAAGCCGATACTCCGGCGGGCGTATCCTTTCAGGTTTTCTATGATGAATTAATGCCCTATGGTGACTGGGTTAAAGATGCCCGATATGGCTATGTGTGGCTGCCGGCAGTCTATGATGACTTCCACCCTTATGGAACAAACGGACATTGGGTCATGACCTCTTATGGCAACACCTGGGTTTCTGATTACGATTGGGGATGGGCAACTTTCCACTATGGAAGATGGTATTTTGACGATAATTACCGAAGCTGGGCATGGATACCTGACTACGATTGGGGACCGGCATGGGTAGACTGGAGAACAGGGGGCGGATATTATGGATGGGCACCTATGGGGCCAGGCTTCAATTTGAGCGTAAGAGTCAATATACCTTCTGCTTATTGGGTATTCGTACCACAAAACAGATTTGTTTACCACAATGTGTATAACTATTGTGTCCCTAGAGCAAATCGTGTCAGAATCTATAATAATACAACTATCATAAACAACACGGTGGTCTACAACAATAACCGCTACTATGCAGGACCGGCTCGAAGAGACATAGAACGGGTAACCAGAAGATCCTACCCAGAGCGTAGAATAGAAAGCAGCAAAACTCCAGGAAGAACAGTTGCCTCTAAAAACACTGTAAGAGCTTACAGACCTGATTTGCAAAGCGCAAGAGGAAGTACTACCGCAGCGAGACCTTCTAGAGTTTTGTCTTCCGGAGAAGCCAGAACACAGCCTGCAAATACTCCTTCAAGAGTAAATAGCAGATCAGAAACTGTATCCGGAAGATATGTAAGTACCCCTGCAGGATCCTCCAGATCATCTGAAAGAGCTACTGTACCAAGCAGATCTGACAATTCCGGAAGATCAAGCACTCCTGCTACCAGAAAGAGTGACTTCGATACTAAGCCTTATCACGGTTCTCAAACCCGGACTACAACTCCCAATGCTACGAGGAACAGCGAAACTAGAACTTCTGTGCCAAGTACTAGACAGGAAAATGGACGACAGTCCCGGACTAGCCCCGCTCAGCCAAGAACACAGAGCTCAAGTCCAAGACAATCCAAAACTCAAAGTGCGCCAGCGCAGCGGTCAAGCCAGCCTAGAACTCAGCCGGCAACTTCAAGATCGCAGTCTCCTAGTCCAGCGGTAAAAAATGCTCCTAGCCGCTCTACACAAACCAGACAAGCGCAACCGGCTTCTCCCCGTTCTACTTCGGAGGTTAAGAGTTCTTCTTCCAGATCTTCGACTCCTGCCAGAAGCTCTACCACACCATCCCGTAGTTCTTCATCTAGAAGTAGAGGAAATAATTAATTTTAACCATTTAACTTTAAAAAGAGGCTGTCTCAGATTTGACAGCCTCTTTTTTATTCTATTGCTGAAAAAACCATCTGTCGAAACTTCCATCCGGATTCATCCCCTGTACCACCTTGAGTCTGCTTCATGACAATCCCGATCGTGTTAGTCACCGGATCGGCGAAGTATTGGGTGTTGAAATAGCCTCCCCAATCGAAGGTGCCCAAGCTTCCGATTCCCCCTTGAGCAACTCCTTTTTCATCTACAAGTCCAAACGCCAATCCATAGTCCTTCCCTCCATCACCGAGCAAATCTCCAACTTGATTACTCATAATTGCCTGCACTGTAGTTGGACTCAGAAATCTTGTGCCGTTATACACTCCGCCATTAAGATACATCTGAAGAAATTTGGCATAATCCTCCGTAGTCGAAGAAAGTCCCGCCCCTCCGGAAAAAAAAGTTCTAGCGCCGGTCTTAGGATAATCAGGATCATAAAAGGTAACAGGGAAAGGCTCCCACTCCCCATTTACTTTGTGATGGATAGTAACCAATTTTTCACCTTGCTTATCTGTCAGATAGAAGCCGGTGTTGCTCATGCCCATAGGATCAAAAATCCGGGTTTTGAGAAATTGGTCAAAGGGCATTCCAGACACCACTTCAATAAAATAGCCCAGCACATCCAGCCCCTCGCTGTAGGTGAATTTTGTTCCCGGCTCATGATGGAGGGGCAGTTTCGCCAGCTTTTTGATATTATCGCTGATTGTAACTTCCTCTGTGGTGAATAGATCCACTATTCCGGCTTTTTGATAAATCATTTTCATCTGCTCATTACCGTCGATCACCCCATACCCCAGCCCGGACGTATGGGTAAGCAAATGCCTGATGGTAATCTCCCGAGGTGAAGGTGAGGTAGAATAAGAGGAATCTCCATAACGGAATCCGGTCAAAATCTGTGGATCCGCAAACTCGGGGATGTACTTGGAAATAGGATCATCCAACCTGAACTTCCCTTCTTCCCAGAGCATCATTACCGCTGTGGAAGTAATTGCTTTTGACTGGGATGCTATTCTGAAAATTTGGTCTTTCGCCATTGCTGTTTTTGACCGAACATCCGCCAGGCCTTTGGCTTCATGATAGACAATCTTGCCGTCTTTTACGATTAATGCTACCAATCCTGGGACTTGATTAGAACGGACTGTCTCATTCAGCATTTGATCTATCCTGTCCAGACGTTCAGCAGAAATCCCTACCAAGGGCTGCTTTCCCTGTGGAGAAATAGTGGTCAGGAAACTTTGAGCGAAGCTATCCGTGCTCATTATAATAAGGCAAAAAAAGCAGCTTAAAATGGCTATGTGTTGTTTCATCGGTTAAGGGTTTGATTTTAAGAAGTAAAATAGGGAATCCCATTCAAATAATTATCCCGCTAAAGAAAATGGCAAAAAAACAGGCCGATGACTTATCACCGGCCTGTTTAATTTAATTTTTAAAATCAATTAATCTACCTCGAAATAATATTCTGTTCCATCTTGAAACATCCCCAGAACGACTATTGATTCACCGCTGACAGCTTCCAATACCTCAAGCAGATTTTCCACATTTGATATTTTCACCCGTCCCGTTTCGGTAATTACAGAAGTGATAATAAAACCCGGTTTTGCGCCTGATTTTCTCCATTTGTCACTGTTGACGCCTGCTATTACTGCTCCGCCGTTAATCTTAAGATAATCTTTTACCTTATCGTTAACATCCTCAAATGCCACTCCTTCAAACTCATAGGTTTTTGGTATTTCCCTTTTTACTATATCTGTATCCCCGGCAAAATTTTTCAAAGTAGCTTGGGTTTTAAATGTTTTGCCACCTCTGATATATTCCACTTCTACTTTATCTCCAGGACGTTTTCTTGCCACCATTTCCTGAAGATGTGCTACGTTGTTCGTTATACGTCCATCCACACTGATGATAATATCTCCCTTTTTGAGACCAGCCTCTTCTCCACCGCTATTTTCATTCACTCCTCCTACATACACACCTCGCTCTACAGGAAATTCCTCCTCTAAATAATCAGCAAGCTCAGGACTTACATTTTGGATGCTAACTCCGAGCAGACCTCTCTGTACTGTACCGTATTTCATCAGGTCATCCATCACCTTTTTCACCAATGTGCTTGGTACGGCAAATGAATAGCCATTGAAAGTCCCTGTCTGGGAGGCTATCGCAGTATTAATACCAATCAGCTCACCGGCCAGATTCACCAATGCTCCACCGGAATTACCGGGATTCACCACCGCATCAGTTTGAAGAAACGATTCCACTGACAAGTTGTTTTCTACATCTCTGAGTATACCTATATTTCTTGCTTTTGCCGAAATAATCCCGGCGGTCACCGTGGAATTTAAGTCAAAGGGATTCCCTACCGCCAATACCCATTCACCAATTCTAGTATTATCAGAATCACCAAATCTCACGAACGGAAGTCCGGTATCTTCGATTTTCAGCAAAGCAAGATCTGTAGTGGGATCTGTCCCTACGACTTTAGCCGTATATCTTTTGTTGTTTTCGAGAGAAATCTCTACTTCCGTCGCTTTATCCACCACATGATTATTAGTGACTATATAACCATCTGAGGAGATAATTACACCTGATCCCGAACTAATAGGCATAGCCCTTTGGGTCGGCCCCCCTCCTCCCTGAGGTGGAATCCCGAAAAATTCCTGCAATGGATCCCGTTGCGTTCTCCCTGCACCGGTATATGCTACTTTGCTTTTCACATGGACAACCGCCGGAGTGACTGTCTCAGCAGACGCAACAAAATTGATCCCATCAGGGATAGTGAAATTCTCCCCCGATAATAAATTCACAAAACTGGCTTGCTGCTTCTCATCAAAGGTGGTTGCATTTTGCGGTTGGGAAAGAAAACTCACGCCCGCCAAAGCGACAATTCCGCCAATCAACGAGGCAAGAATCATTCCCAGAAAGAATTGTTTTTTGCTCATATTTCTTAAGGTTTATTTTATAAGTATTTAAACAGGATGGAGCTGAAATAGATCCAAATATTACACCTGAAAAAGAGGCTACAGCACCAAATTAACATGATTTAACCGCTTTTCCAGCAGATCCAACATACAAATCAAAGTTACCACTCCGTAATAGACAATCTCTACCCTTAACAAGCTATACGTCCCGATGTTTTCTATGGTTTAATCCGGATTTTGCATTAGGTTTCGTTAAGAGACCATTAATTGCACTAAAATCAGGCTGTTTGGAGACTAAGTCCGCCGCGGCGGATATGGTGAAGTCGAAAATTGCAACGCGGTGACTGATTTTGAAGCAATTATTGGTCGCAATAACTTGTACGCCGTGGCGTAGAAATGCTAATGCATAATGCGGGTTTAATACCCGACAATATAGAACACGCATCCTTGTAAAGAAAAGAATTGACTTCAGCAGGATGAGTTACTCCATTCTACCTAGCTTGATACCCCACGGCTGCTCATTTAGATCGATTTTCCATATATTAAGCCCAAATTTGATTTTATGAAGTGCTTTTTAACATTATTGGTTCTTATTCTCGCTGTTCCCTCCTTTTCGCTAGCCCAAGGGGAAGGGGACAACTCAAATAACACCACAGCAGACCCGATTGCCGAAACTTTTGATACCCTTTTTAATTACACCGATTCTGTAAATATACCTGCTAAAACAAGTAAATCCGCCGGAACGATACTTCACCAAGTCATAAGTAAGGTGCAACGCTACGCTTTTGACCTGAATGGACTAAACCTAGTACTCTCTGACCAATTGGATACTGCAGAAATGTCTGAAAAGCTGCCGGAAATCCATCTAGCGGCTAAAATGATAAAGAATAAGACTGAAGCGGACTCACAATACCTCAATCATCGCTACTTGGTAGGCATGGAGAACCTGGTATCTACTATTGGGGACTTAAATAACACCTACCAAAAAAAAATCCAAGAAAGAGTCGATAAGCTCTCTGAAGTAGGCAATAGGTTGAATGCCATAAAGTCTGACTCTGTTTTTGCCATGACCCTTCGGGATACTACGCTGGTCCCGGCTATCAACAGCGAGCTCAACATGTTAAAAAAATCTTTGCGGACAGTTGATAGTATTTATCTGGAGCAGGAAATTGTTACCGCACGATTTCAAGCCAGAGTTTCCGAAAACACCTTAGTATTTCTGACTTTGAACCAATACCTGTCCCAGAGCAAGAAGAGGCTCGACAGACTCTATTGGACCAAGGAGATCAATTACCCTTGGGAACCTATTAATTATCCTGAACTAACCAATCTGTCTTCTGTAGCCATAGACTCAGTTGGGCTCAATGCAAAACTGATGAAAGCGTATATGGTACGGAGCGGGTACGTTTTTTTAATATGCAGCATTATACTGATTCTTATATATCTCAAAATCAAATCCACAATCAACGAGATAGGCAAGCAAAAAGAGTTTGCCTCCCTTATTCTTGACCGTGTCAAATATTTCAAAAGACATACATTCTCCTCCACCTTACTAATTCTGCTTCCTATATTTTTGATTATATTCAACAGACCGCCCTTGGTTTTTATTTCAATCCTCTCGTTTTCCATGGTGGTGGCTTCAAGCCTTCTTGTCAAAGAGCAGTTTGGTGAATATTTCAATAAAATCTGGTTTGCCTTTCTTCTCCCCTACTTACTATTGGCACTTACCAGTTTGAATTGGAAAGTAGTTTACCAAGAAAGATGGTACATACTTTTATCTTCCTTGCTTTTTCTGGGAATGGGGGTTTTACTTTTAAGGCATACCATTGCCGGTAAAGAGAAATACCATACGCTGATAAAGTACCTCGCTGTATTTCTGATAGCGATAGAAGGATTTGCATTCATAGCCAATGTTATGGGGAGGTTTAACCTATCAAAGACCTACTCTGTCACAGGAGCCATCCTATTCTATCGTGGTATAGGGTTATTCCTTTTTGTCAATGTATTTCTAGAAGCCATCTATCTTTTTATAGAACACAGCAAGAAAGAGAATGATGTATTTACCTCCTATTTTGACTTTCAGGACTTGCAGAAGCGAATGAAAGGTTTTCTATACATATTTGCTACTGCGACATGGGTATATGGAGTAATCTGGCACCTGGGGTATTTTGACGAAATCTATAATTGGTTCTCGGAATTTCTGCGTCAAGACCGTACACTTGGAGACACTGTATTCCAGTTCGGAAGTATTCTTCTTTTCATTATTATACTCTATGTGTCTACATTTTTGGCAAATAACATCGCCTACTTTGCTTCAGTCAAAGATCAGAAAACGGCAACTTCAAGAAAACAACGATTGGGAAGTTCCATCCTTCTAATCCGTCTGGCGGTGTTGGTTACAGGTTTTTTTATAGGGATGACCGCCGCCAAAATCCCTCTCGACAAAATAGCAATCGTGTTGGGAGCTTTGTCGGTAGGTATTGGTTTTGGCTTGCAGACAATTATAAACAACCTGGTGTCAGGGGTGATCCTAGCTTTCGAACGTCCCATTCAGATCGGGGATGAAATCCAAGTAGGCGTAAATGCAGGTACGGTCAAAGATGTAGGAATACGGGCAAGTAAAATCCAAGCATACGACGGTTCCGAAATAGTGGTCCCCAATGGTGACTTGCTATCACAAAGCTTGATTAATTGGACACTTTCGGATAAAAAGCGAAGAGTAGAACTGATTATTGGAGTAGGATACGGATCTGACATGAAGCTGGTGAAATCCGTGTTAGAAGAAGTGTTGACAAGGGACCGAATACTTAAAGCCCCTTCACCACGTGTCTATATGCAAACTTTCAACGATAGTTCTGTGGACTTTCGAGTGCTATTTTGGGTAGAAAGTATAGATATCTGGATAGATGTGAGGGGCGAGGTAATGAATGCTATTTTCGAGAAATTCGCTGAAAGCAACATTGAAATTCCATTTCCAAAAAGGGATCTTTATCTAAAAAGTGTCCCTTCCAATTGGCAGGAAAAAATCTCAAAACCCGGAGAAGACATAAGTCCGACAACTCCTGATTCTAAGCTAAAAAGCAATTCTGATGATGAGAATAAAAAATCCTCTGAAGATTAGTCTCCAGAGGATTGATTCTCGCAAACAAAAAAGATTTTATTAAGCTCTTTTTACATTGACAGCATTTGGTCCTTTTTTGCCATCCTTGATGTCATAAGTAACTTTGTCATTCTGTGCGACTTGATCCACCAAACCGGTTGCGTGTACGAATACTTCGCTTTGAGACTCATCGTCAACGATAAATCCAAACCCCTTGGCTTCATTGTAAAATTTTACTGTTCCGGTAAACATAATAAATTGTGATAAATTGGAATTGAAAGAGAGTTAAATGTAAATATTCGATTAAAAAAAACAAAATAATCATTCCTGTTTTCAGAAAATGAAGAAAATAATATTGGTCAGACACGGAAAATCCGCCTGGAACAACTCTAATTTGAGCGATCACGACAGACCTTTGGCGGTTAGGGGCTTGAATGATGTGCCTAAAATAGGGTCTCGATTAAGGGAAAAAGAAATTTTCCCCGACTTGATCTTAAGCTCCACCGCCACAAGAGCTTCCCAAACAGCCGAAATACTCGCTAAAGTATTGGCTGTGCCTAAATCTAACGTGGTATATGATACTAATCTCTACCATGCATCTTACAGTGTTTTGCTGAAATGCATTCAAAAACAAGACGATTCCCATGAATTGATCTTTTTGGTAGGACACAATCCCGGAATGAATGATTTCATAGCGTATTTCGGAGGAAACTTGGACAATCTCCCCACCTCAGGACAATACGGGTTGCTCCTGCATACAGACCATTGGAAAAACCTACGTCCTGAAAACTCAACATTCTGGTTTGTTGATTACCCTAAGAAAGGGTGATAAAGTAGGGTATGGTGGAAAGCAAGTAGTAAAATATGGTGAGAAGCGAGAAGGAATTAGTGGTCTGGTCAGTTGCACTTTTCCAAAGTTTCGAACTTTGGAAAAGCCATAAGGATACAAGATTGTAATAGCATACACCTGCGAAAAACTCAGCATACACCTGTGGTTAAATCTGATGAGAACTGATCAGTTGCAGTGTGTCAGTCTTGAGCATCGATGTTCGGGACATAACATCCAGACCAACAAAAAACTAAATGCCACCTCTGTAAAAAAACTTGGCTACTCAAAAAAAGGCTTCGACTTTCATGCCTTCGGCAGACTGGCTGCTACCGATGACAGAATTTAAATAAGTATGCAAATGTTGTGTCAGTCCGAGCGAAATCGAGGCCCCTTCGTACTTCCCGACTCTCGTCGGTCAGGTGCTCAGGGTGACCCCAACTTTGTTCCTAAATCCCTTACAGTCATTATTCTTTAGTGAGTTCTAAATTTATTTTTGTTACTCAACCAGACACTTCACGTTCCATCAAAATAGTAGCAGACGAATGGTTAAAACCAGCTAGTTGCGACCTCCGCGAAAAACGCTGTACCCACTGTGGTTAAATCGCAGTCCCAGTAGCTACATCGGCAATTCAAAGCTCCTGACATCCTGGATTACTTCCTGAAACCCGCTTTCATTTTCCAGCATGTACTTGATCTTTGACGCTACTGATTCCGGTGAAGCAAGATCCCCATTCTCCTTGTAGTTTTTGAATCGCTCTATTTGGGGAAAATCCAATCCATCAGCCTGTCTGATTTCACCCTGCATCCGTGTATCTACTATTCCCGGGGCAACACTAAAAAACCGTATCTCTTCATTTTCTTTAGCCGCTACTTGGGTAAACATTGCCAACGCAGCTTTGGTACTACAATATCCTCCCCAGCCTTCTACCGGTTTGGAAGCAGCCCCGGAACTGATATTGCAAATAATCCTTTGTGCTGCAGAATTCTTGAAAGTCGACACAAAAGCATTCATCAGATACATGGGAGCCAGCACGTTGACATTGAGTTGAATTCTCAGACTGTCCAATTGAAGCTTACCAACAGGCTTGATCTCCCCTATCAATCCCGCGTTATTAACCAGTATAATTTCCTTGTAATCTCCTGAAGGGAACAACTTAGGAAGTTCAGTTTCCAATAAATCAATCTCACCAAAATCAATGCTGATTTCGGTGAGATTGGGATTAGCCAGTCCAAGTTTGGTTCTGGAAATGCCTATGATTTCAAACTCATCATGTTGCAGATAAGCATCTAGAATAGCTCTCCCAAGTCCCTTGCTATGACCAGTAAGTATAAGAAGTGATTTCTGCATGATATTGAATTTTATAGAATGTACTGGGACAGATCTCTGTTTTGTACAAGGGAATTCAATCGTTCTGCTACCATTTCCTTGGTTACCATAATTTTGGAATTGGCAGTAATGGTATCAGGCACATCAAACAAGAAATCATTGAGCAGATGACTCATGACTGTGTGAAGTCTTCTTGCCCCGATATTCTCCACTTCCTGATTGATCAGGAATGCCAATCGGGCGATCTCCTCGATAGATTCGTCATTGAATTCAAGATACACTTCCTCTGACTCAAACAGTGCTTGATATTGCTTGGTAAGAGCATTTTTGGGCTCTCTCAAAATCCTTGAAAAATCCTCCTGTGTCAAGCTTTGCAACTCTACCCTGATAGGAAATCTTCCTTGTAATTCCGGAATCAAATCCGAAGGTTTTGCCACATGGAATGCTCCTGCTGCGATAAATAACACATGGTCAGTATTAATCACACCGTATTTGGTATTGACCGCCGATCCTTCTACAATAGGAAGCAAATCCCGCTGCACACCTTCACGGCTCACATCAGGGCCACCGCCATTTTTACCGGACTTGGATGCGATCTTATCTATCTCATCTATGAAAATGATTCCGTTATTTTCGGCAAGTTGGATCGCTTCCTCCTTCACTTCTTCGAAGTCAACCAACTTGGACATTTCCTCTTCAAGCAAAATCTTTCTTGCTTCAGAAATACTAACCTTTCGCTTTTTGGTTTTTTTAGGCATCATGTTGGAAATCATATCCTGAAGACCTGCCATACTGGCATCATCCATCATACCGTTTCCAATCATCCCTACGCCCATCGGCGAACCGGCTTTGACGTTTATTTCAATTTTGCGATCATCCAATTCTCCGTCACGAAGCTTCTCTCTGAATCGCTCACGAGTTCTTTCGTTTAATTCCGCATCATTGCTTGGCTCAGCATTCTCATCGGTATCTACAGAAATAGCACGTGTAAAACCGGCACTTTTCACCGGTGGAATCAAAATATCCAAGATTATTTCCTCCACAGCTTCAGTAGCTTTCGCTTTCACCGACTCATTTTTCTGCTCTCTCACCAATGCTACCGACTGCTCCACAAGATCCCGTACCATACTCTCCACATCACGCCCTACATAACCAACTTCTGTGAATTTGGAAGCTTCCACCTTTGTAAAGGGTGCATTGGCTATTTTTGCCAATCTTCTGGCAATTTCAGTCTTACCTACTCCGGTAGATCCGATCATAAGGATATTGTTCGGTACGATATCTTTTTGGATATCGGACTTCACCATCAGTCGGCGAATTCTGTTTCTCAGGGCAATAGCAACGTTCCGTTTTGCGTCATTTTGCCCAATAATATATTTATCCAACTCGGCGACGATTTGTCTCGGAGTCAGCGAAAGTATTTTTTCCATGATGTTAGGTTAAAATGTACCCAGACCGTGGTGGTCACTCTAGGTCTGGGCTTTAATTAGGTATGTTATTTAAAGGAAAGTATCTCCCAAAAAGGAAGCATGTATCCTATTTGTTATCTTTTCCGTTTTCTGACTGCAGATTGAAATGCAGTGGATTTTCGACCTTAGTCTTGAGCAAGGCAATCTCCAACACCTCTTCCACCTTATTCACAAAATGGAATTCCACACCTTTCACATATTGCTCATCGATTTCCTCAATATCCCGTTTGTTTTTACTGCAAAGGATGATTTCTTTGATTCCTGCTCTCTTGGCAGCAAGTATTTTTTCCTTTATCCCGCCCACCGGCATTACTTTTCCGATCAAACTGATCTCACCGGTCATGGCCACTTTGGCTTTCACCTTTCGCTGGGTAAACACCGAAGCCATCGCAGTGAGCATGGTGATGCCGGCTGAAGGCCCGTCTTTTGGAACAGCTCCCGCAGGGACATGTATATGAAGGTCATATTGGTCAAACACTCTATGATCGATCCCCAATCTGTCAGCTTTGGATTTCAGGTAGGATAACGCCGTCATCGCCGATTCTTTCATCACATCGCCCAACTGCCCCGAAAGTGTAAGTTTTCCTTTTCCTTTGCTCAGGCTAGTTTCAATAAACAAAATCTCACCACCCACACTTGTCCATGCCAAGCCTGTAACTACTCCCGCGATACTATTATCCGTGTATGATTCCTTGTCGAATATTTCAGAGCCCAATATTTTCCTGACAGCAGCAGCAGTGATTTTGGGACTGTACTCCTCTTCCATGGCAATGGATTTGGCAATATTTCTCACTACTTTTCCTATCGCTCTTTCCAAACTTCTCACGCCGGACTCTCTGGTATAATCTTCGATCAATTTTACCAAGGCAGCCTTGTCAAAGGTGATTTGCTTGGATTTCAACCCATGTTCTTTTCTCTGCTTAGGCACCAAGTGACGCTTGGCAATTTCTACTTTCTCTTCTTGGGTGTAGCCGGTAACCTCGATGATTTCCATACGGTCACGCAATGCAGGCTGAATCGTATCCAGTGAATTGGCCGTAGCAATGAAAAGCACTTTGCTCAAGTCATATTCCACTTCCAGATAGTTATCCAAAAAAGCGTTGTTTTGCTCCGGATCCAGCACTTCCAAAAACGCAGAAGAAGGATCTCCCCGAAAATCAGAGGAAAGCTTATCAATCTCATCCAGCACATACACCGGATTGGAGATTTTTACCTTTTTCATATTTTGGATGATCTTCCCCGGCATTGCACCCACGTAGGTCTTACGGTGACCACGGATCTCCGCTTCGTCGTGCATGCCCCCAAGGGACATTCTGATATATTTTCTTCCCAGCGCAGCTGCAATGGATTTCCCCAGAGAAGTCTTACCTACACCCGGAGGTCCGTACAAGCAGAGAATCGGACCTTTAAGGTCATTTTTCAATTTCAATACTGCCAAGTATTCAATGATTCTTTCCTTGACTTTTTCTAACCCGAAGTGGTCGCCATCCAAGACTTTCTTGGCATGGTTCAGATCAAAATTATCTTGGGTATACTCGTTCCAAGGCAATTCCACCATGGTTTCTGCATAATTGAGCGCTATGGGATATTCAGCTGCAGAAGGGTTGATTCTAAGGATTTTATCCAGCTCTTTTTCAAAGTGTTTTTTCACTTCAGCCGGCCAGTTTTTCATAGCTCCGCGAACTCTCAAATCTTCCACTTCTTTCTCGGGTCCCTCATCACCAAGCTCGGTCTGTAGGACTTTCATCTGCTGACGAAGGAAATAATCCCGCTGCTGCTGATCAATGTCAGTATGGACTTTCTTCTGAATCTCGGATTTCAGTTCCAGCATCTGGATATCCTTCATCATAAATTCAAGCAAAAGTGTCGCCCGCTCTACTCCATCATTTATTTCCAGCAGACGCTGTTTTGCTTCTACCGGAGCATTGATATTGGAGGAGAGAAAATGGGTAAGGAAAGGAGTATTGTCGATGTTATCCAAAGCAACCTGGGCTTCGCGTGGAATCTCCGGGTTAAGGTGAAGGATACGTGTGGCAGACTCCTTTAGGGATTCTTCAAGTGCCTGGATTTTCTTGGAGCTCTTGGGAAAATTCTCTTCCAAATACTCCGCCTTCGCTATGAAATACGGGTCGTCAGTGATCTGTTCACTGATTTTGAAACGCTTTTTACCCTGAATAATAATCGTGGTATTTCCGTCCGGAAGCACGATCATTTTGATAATCTTGGCAACTGTACCGAATTGGTAGATGTCCTCCCATCCCGGATCGTCAATATTAGGATTGATCTGAGCACACACTCCTATCATTTTGTTTCCTTTTTGCGCTTTCTTGACCAGACGGATGGACCGTTGTCTACCGACTGTAATAGGGATTACTACCCCGGGAAAAAGGACTGTGTTTCGTACTGAAAGGATAGGAATCTCTTCATCCATGATCTCCTTTCCTTGTGCATCATCCTCTTCGTCGGTAATCAGCTGGATCAGATCTCCCTCACCGGCAAACTCACCGACCATCAAGTTTTGAAACACAGAATTTTCGAATTGGCTCATATAGACAGAATGACAGCCGGGCTGTCTGTTTTATGCTAAAATAAAAGAAGAACCTTCAAAATACGAAGGTTCTTCCTAAAAGGTCAAGGTGCATGCCAAAGGGGGAAGTGGTCAGAATGGCAGACGTATTCCCTGAATTATGCTGGATTTATCCAGTAGATCATCATAATTGAAGAAGTCATGTACAGTTTATCTTCGGAAACAGACAAATTGAAGAGACCATCTTAATGGCTGTCCTGAAGGGATATTACGGATATCATGTAATGTATGTTTTGTTTAGCACTCATTAGTTAATGCCGAAAGATGCATTTCCCATGCTCGCGAGTTCCTACTCTGCTTTCAAAATCGCGGCTGGGTTTGCCTTCACTATTTTCCAAATCTGTGTACTAACCGTCACGGCAATTACCAAAAGCAGAATTAACAATCCTAAACCGACAGGAATTACTCCAACCCCGGCATGGAAAGCAAAAAAGCTGTTTAAAAAGGCAGAAATCAGTACAATTGATATCCCCGTACCCAAAACGGAAGCTATCCCCCAAATAATTAGGTATCGCTTGGCAACCTTTATGGATAAATCACCCATAGCGGCACCAAAAACCTTTCTTACACAGAAATCCTTGATACGTGAGCCCATATTCAGCGACACCAAGCCAAACAGACCCAATGCAGCCAGGATAACGGCCAGGATAGCTGAAAACAGGATAATAGTACTTACTCCTTGTACATCTTTTTTCTCTCGATTAAATACTTCTGTCTGCAATCCCCCTGTGAATAATCCTTTTGGGACAGTTTCATGCCATATTTTTTTGACTGCTTCTATAGATGATGCAGCAGTCCCGGCGCTCATTTTTAAGGTGAGGTAGTTGAAAGTGGTGTCCTGAGAAGCCCGAATCACCATGGGCTCAATTCCATTTTGGAAGAAAACAGTATGAAAATCCTCCACCACTCCTACTACAGTATAGCTAGAACTATCCAACTCAATCTTTTTCCGGACAGGAAACTCCAATCCAAGCTGATCGAGAAATGTCTGATTTACAATGACCGACTCTTGCGTATCCGAAATCAGCTCCGGATTAAACATCCGACCTTCCTTCAGTTTCAAATCCATTACATCAGGATAGGTAGCTTCTGCATTCAACAGCATGATTTCATACGTTTCTTCCTCATAAACCAACTCATCTTCCCGGATCCAACTACCTATGTAATCCTGGCTTCCACTGATTTCATTGACTGATGCAAGTACTGAAAGTTTGTTTTTGAGAGGCAAATAATCCTCCACGCTAGGTACATTCACAAAAATCTTATCCCCACTGTCATATCCCCAGTCCCGGTTTGCATTGATGTAATTTGTCTGGACAAAAGCCACTCCGGCCACAATACTGATGATCGCAAGGGTAAACTGGAAAGTCAGCAATACGCTGGTAAAGAAACTTTTGCTTCCAATCTTCTGGTTGCCTTTAAGGATGCTGATTGGCTTGAAAGAGGAAACATAGATAGCAGGATACAATCCGGAAACTAGCGTAGTAAATAGAAGCATCCCTCCCAAAAACATCCAGACATACCGATCATTAAGCAAATCAATTTTGAGGTTCTTAGAAGCGATATCGTTGAATCCCGGAAGGAAAATAAAACCTGCAAAAAGACATCCCAGCAAAATGGCAAAAAAGCAGACCATAAGGTTTTCGCTCAGAAACTGAAATACAAGCTGACTTTTCCTGCTTCCGATCACCTTTCGTACCCCTATTTCTTTCAGCCTTCTCGAAGCCATCAACACGGATATATTGATGTAGTTAAATATTGCCAAAATCAGAATAAAGAGCCCTATAGCTCCAAGAAGAATCTGCGGAGCCAATCCCAAAAAATCCCTTACTCCATTTTCAATTTCACCTATTTTATAGACTAAATCCGTGTAGGCAACTACTTCCAATTTTTGGTAAGGCTTCTCAGGATTAATCTGGTTTTGCTGCTTTTTCAGTACGGCTAAGCCGGAATTCAGTACGCTTGGATTGGTACCTTTTTCCAATTGGACAAACGTCCACAACTCTGATTCCCAAGCATCTTTAAGCGATAAATTAGCACTAGAAGATGGATGTGTCTCAATATTTACCAAAAGGTCAAAATTGAACATATCCATATCTTTCAGATCAGCCAAGACACCACCAACTTTATAGAGTTTTTCTTGCCCATTGACCACCAAAGAAAGTTCCTGGCCTATGGGATGTGTATCTCCAAAGAGCTTTTCAGATAGCCCTTTCGTTAAAATCACCTGATTTGGCTCCCTCAAAGCTCCCGGATATCCGTATTCCATCCGGTAAACAAACATGTCCATAAATGCAGGATCTACAAATAAGGAACGTCCCCTGTAGCTCTCATTATTTTGAATCAAAATGGGGAACTCCCTAGAGACTCGTGTATGCTTTTTCACGTGGCTCAGTTCCTCAGGGATAAACTCAGAAATCGGTTCTGCAACAGCTCCATACGTCACCAAGCCATTTTCACCCTCAGCAGTATAGGTCAGCTGATAGATCTCATTTTTATTCGGTTGAAGCATACCCTTGAACCAAATCTGGGCAATAAACAAGTAGGCTACCATACAACAACCGACCGCACAGGCCAGTCCAAACACAGAAATGAACGTCGTGCCTTTTTGCTTAACGAGATTCCTCCAGCCGATTTTAAAATAATTCTTTAACATAGCTCCTTGGTTAAATGACTGATAAGTGGTTTTTGTACGTCTGATATTGCCCCACCTGAAAAAACTGAACACATGGATAAGAAATCGGAACTTGGCGTACCTTAAGCCTTTTTCTTCCAGATCCAGATAGAAAAGTTCATGCGCATCTCCCTGTATCTGCTCCAATCGGTCGGGATTGCAGTAGAATTCCAGAAAGCGATCCGGCCATCTGGGAGGTAAATGTTTGGATTTAGTATCCATGGGAAAAGTCCAAAGCCAATGGAGGAAGTTGATCAAAAAGTTTATTTCTCAGATTTTTGACTTCTTCGATAGCCGATCTGCCTGTAGCCGAAAGTGTAAATAACCGCTTTCGCCTTCCACCCCTCTCTTCGGTAGCACCTCCCATATAGGATTTCAAAAAACCCTTTTCTTCCAATCTGTTCAAAACTGTATGAATTGCAGAAATATTGACTTTCCTACCCGTTTGATTTTTGATCTCTTCCAATACAGCGACTCCATAAGCCTCTTGATCCAAGATCCCTACTGTCAGTAGAATCAATTCTTCTAATTCTCCCAAATGATACCCTTTCATAAGTCCCTTTATTATATTTACAAATATAAATGTAATACATTATTTTCATATTTGTAAAACAAATGAAAGGCAAAATTTCAAGGCTATTTTCTTTGAGCCTGACTGGCAACAAAAGTTCCTCCATCGAAGATCTAATCCGGATCATACCCGCCAGCAGTTTTACACTCACCACCAAAGATTAATAGAAGGATAAACAAACACGGGAAAAATTTCATAGTGAATAACCTATCTTGGGGAATTGAATGTTGACTTTTCAAAAGTCATATACTCAAAATAATGTAGTTTATCCACGTTTGCCTATCAATCCATTTCCCATGTCAGTCCATACCATCCTCGGTGCCAATGGCAACATAGCCAAAATCGTATCTGCAGAACTCGGCAGTTCAGGAATAGCCATACGTCAGTTCAGCCGAACTCCCAAAAAAGTAAACCCAACAGATGAACTGATTTCCGGTGACTTGTTGGATGCTAGTGCTGTGGCTGAAGCAGTAAAAGGCTCAGCCATAGTATTTCTATTGGCTGGTATTCAATACAAATCAGCTGTTTGGGAAAGAGACTGGCCTATTATCATGAGGAATACGCTGGATGCATGCATTGTTCACGGAGCCAAACTGGTATTTTTTGATAATATGTACGCCTGCGATCCCGACCATATTAGTCATCTTACCGAAGAAACCCCGCTCAATCCAAAAAGCAGAAAGGGGAAAGCAAGAAAGCAAATCTTGGATATGCTATGGGCTGAGGTGAAAAGCGGAAAAATTTCCGCTATTGTGGCCAGAGCCCCGGATTTTTATGGCCCCGATGCCAGCAATTCCGTGTTGGATGAACTGGTAATCAAACGAATGAAAGCCGGTAAAAACGCACAATGGCTCTATTCAGGAGATAAAAAACATTCCTTCATCTATATACCTGATGCAGGTAAAGCTACGGCATTTTTGGCCTTGCAGGAAGATTCCTGGAACCAAACATGGAATTTGCCCACCGATGATTCCTATCCTTCGGTAAAAGAAATTGTAGAAATGACCAATCAACAACTTGGCACCAAGCTCAAATTGCAAGTGATGCCGGCTTGGCTAGTCAGTATCCTTGGGCTTTTTATGCCGGTGATGAAAGAAATCGCCGAACTTCGCTACCAAACAGATTCAGACTACTGCTTTGATTCTTCGAAAATTGATAAAGCCTACGGACTCAAGCCTACAAAGATGAAGGAGGGATTAAGGGAGTGCTTGAAAAGCTAGTGCTATTCATTCGTTAATTTCAATTTATATAGAATGATCCCATCGTCCTCTGTTTCAGATAAGCCGGCGACTTTGGACACGACCAATTCTCTTTCATTATTCACTACCATCGGGTAATTGCTGGTAATAGGAAAAGGTACATTTGTGGCTAATTGATTAAAGTCCTTGTCGAAAATTGCGGCGTAATAAGGATCTTTTTTGAGTGCCCCCACCCCATATCTGGTGGATGGATCAAGCTGAGCTAACTCTTCTTCTGAAATTCCGCTGTGATAGATAACTAAATAATAGTCTCCTACTGCAAATATATTACCCAGATTTCCAGGTCTAATTTTCCTGATTTCTTCAAAAAACTTCTCAGGCTTATCCATTGGCACAGGTGTATAGCCTACCCAATCCGGGATAGTAACCTCTACAGTCTTTGAATAGACAAACTGATCTTCTTCCTTATTGTACACATAAAATTTTGGCTCAATTCCGATACTGAGAAGCAACTTATCCTTATCAATAGTATAAACAGGCATAAGAAACCCGTGAACTTGATTATCGAATACTTCGGAGGTTTCAGGTAATCTGAGTGCGCTTAAGGTATCTCCGGTGGTTTTATCCTGAGATTCAATGATCGGAAGATCATACATAAGCTGAAACATATTTTCTTCTGCATGATTGGCCATCAATGAATTTGGAACTGGCTTTGGATAATAGATTTTATTACCCGATTCGAACAAGCCCAGCTTTGGATTGGGAAGAAAAACATCATAGTCATAGGGCAAAGTGATTTCGCCAATTTTGGTAGAATCCTGAAATCTGAAGTAGCCCTTTTGAAAATCAAAGATAGTCACGTCTCCATTAAAATACCCAAGACTTACTGCACGGCCCACTACATCTATTCCGTCCCGATTGAATTCATTGTGATTTAAAATCTTACCCTGCCAATCTACTTCAAGATATTCCCTAGGCTCTTCTGTAGCAAGCAAATACTTCTCGGTCTTTGGTTCATAGTCCAGCAATTTCATTTCCCCAAGATGATCTATCTCCACCGAATCAGTGATTTTTAAAGAAAAAGTGATTGGTGCGTTCCCCGATTGAGTTTTTTCTGCGCAGGAAAAAAAGCTACATAACAGAACAAGGATTGTTATTTGGTTGAAAGGACTTTTCATATGGGAGTTTGGGTTAAAGTAAAAATCTGATTTAATATGCTAATAATAAATTACTTAAAAACATATCAATCCACTATTTCTGCGTCAATTTCAATTTGTAAAGAATAACCCCATCATCTTCTGTCTCGGACATACCTGCGACTTTGGAGACGACCAATTCTCCCTCCTTATTGACCACCATCGGGTAATTGCTTGTGCCGGGAAATGGGACATTTGTAGCCAACTGGTTGAAGTCCTTATCAAAAATCGCGGCATAGTTTGGATTCTTTTTCCGTCGGGCAAGCCCACCGT
Organism: Algoriphagus sp. Y33; assembly: GCF_014838715.1. NCBI lineage: Bacteria > Pseudomonadati > Bacteroidota > Cytophagia > Cytophagales > Cyclobacteriaceae > Algoriphagus > Algoriphagus sp. Y33. The sequence goes on from NZ_CP061947.1 coordinate 3,099,371, forward strand.
CATTTGGTTGGCCAAGTTCAGACATCTGCTCTGCTGAAATTCCTTTGTTATAGACAACCACATAATTATCTCCCACCTTAAAGAAGTTGGTCAAATTGCCTGACAATTTCTTTGAAAAACCTTCAAAAAATTGCTCTGCCTTATCCGCAGGGACTGGATCATAGTGAACCCAGCCGGGAATATCCACTTCAACAGTCCTTTCATAATCAAATTTATCACCTGACTGTTTGTAAACATAAAACCTCGGCTCAAGCCACATGCTCAACAGGAGGGTATTTTCAATTTTGGTATATACCGGTATAGGGAATCCATGTACTTGTCCATCTAATAGTTTGGAAGTTTCCGGTAATCTCACCACTCCTATGGTGTCCCGGGTAGTTTCATCAAGCGAACTGAGTACAGGAAGTCTGTACAACTTTCTATAAAAGTCTCCTTCATCCATATTCACCGCAAATGTCTCTGGCCAAAGTGATGGAAAATAAGTTTTGTCCTTATCTCTAAAAACTCCAAGCTTTGGGTAAAACATGAATATTTGGTAATTATATGGAATAGGGATTTCACCAACTTTGGAAGAATCCACAAATTGATAGTACCCACTGGTTTGCGTCAAAACTGTGACCATTCCATCTACATATCCTAAGCCCAAGGATGTCTCAACAGCGTCTATTCCTTCAGGATTGAATTTATTATGATTCAGGATTTTCCCCTTATCATCCACTTCGAGATATTCATAATATACATCCGTAGTCAACAGATATTTGTCTTCATCAGGATCATAGTCGATCAACATCATTTCCCCGAGATAGTCGATCTCAACAGAATCAGTGATTTCCAGAGTAAAGTTTTTAGGAGTGGAGTTACTTTCGGTGCTTTTAGAACAGGAAAAAAGGCTGCAACCTACCCATGTGGAAATTGCCAGTGGGACTATGAAGCGTTTCATAAGGAAAACTTAGAGTTGAAAAATCTTAAAGTCAGCGGAGTACACTTTTCAAAATCATTCTTAAAAAACTACATATCAGACAAATATCCAACTAATTCCTATGCAGCTTAACCCATTTTAACAGAAGGGAATTACGTTTTTTTCTGCGCTATTCAGCGGGAACTATTTCTAAGGCATCAAAAAAACTTTAAAAAAGATTTCGATTTTGTCCAGATCCGAAAATTTGATTGTCATAGAGGTATAACAATCAAAATTCTAATATTATGGAAAAGCGAATTAATTTATTTGAAAAAGCAACAGATGGTCTTAAACCAATCTTTGCAATGGGAGCCTATTTGAAAAAATCAAGCATCGAAAAATCATTACAGGAGTTGGTGGTCTTTCGGGTTTCCCAAATCAATGGCTGTGCGTTTTGTCTGGATATGCATTCCAAGGATGCCCGGGCAGCGGGAGAAACTGAGCAGCGACTGTATGGTCTAAGTGCATGGAGAGAAACTCCTTATTACACAGATCGTGAAAGAGCTGCCTTGGCCTGGGCAGAAGCGATTACCGCAGCCAAAGTTAGTGATGAAGTCTACGCGAAAGTAAGTGGACATTTCACTGAAGAGGAATTGATTGATCTTACACTCATCGCTACTTCCATCAACACCTGGAACCGGTTGCAATCAGCTTTTCCCGTAAAACCAGGCTCTTATACAGTGGGCCAATTCGGTTGATTCAGTAACTTTAAAAAAAATGCTATGGAAGAGTTCTTATTGATATTCAGGAGAGATTTTGGTTCAAAAGAAAGTCAGCCATCTGCAGAAGGTTTACAAAATCATCTGAAGCAGTGGCAGGATTGGTTTGCAAAGTTATCCGCAGAAGACAAACTTTCCCGTCCGGTTCAGCGCTGGGACCGAGAAGGACGAGTTATAAAATCGAAGAATCAGATTCTCAATGGCCCTTATGTTGAGATCAAAGAAGCGATTGGAGGTATGATATTCATCAAAGCCTCCAGCTATGATGAAGCCGCCGAAATTGCCAATGGATGTCCGGTTTTGGAACTTGGCGGCAATGTGGAAATCAGAAAAGCAGTGACACCTGCAGATCATTAATTGTATTGGGGAAAGCGACTTTTAGTAATCGCTTTTCCCCTCTAATTTTATAGAAACTTTATTGTTTAGCCCCAAATCATGTCGGACAAAGAAGACTTACTCCCCCATATATTCCGAAATGAGTATCAGAAGATCGTCTCTGTCTTAATTAATCTTTTTGGAATAGCCCATGTGGAGGAGGCAGAAGATATTGTAAGTGATACTTTTCTATCAGCCACTGAGAACTGGAGCCATCATGGATTACCCGACAATCCTACGGCCTGGCTTTATACCGTGGCTAAAAACAAAACAAAAAATCATCTTAAACGAAGCCTGTTATTTGATTCAAAACTTTCCCCTCAACTAAAAAGGGATTCGCCCTTAAGTGAGGAAGTCGAGCTGGATCTATCTTATCAGAATATCACCGACAGCCAATTGGCAATGATATTCGCAGTCTGTAACCCCATCATCCCGCCTGCATCCCAGATTGCTTTAGCCCTAAATTTACTTTGTGGCTTTGGCGCACAGGAGATCGCCGATGCTTTTGTAACCAATGTAGAAGTTATCTATAAGCGCATTAAGCGGGCAAAAGAAACACTGAAAAAAGCTAATCTTCCGATCATCCAACCGAGTCTAGCAGAAATCTCCCAAAGATTAGAAACTGTCCTAACTACGCTTTATCTTTTATTTTCTGAAGGCTATTATTCTACTTCACAGCAGACCAATCTCAGAAAGGATCTATGTATGGAGGCTATGCGGTTGAATTATATGCTGATCCAAAATGCCGCTACCAATTCCCCAAAGGTAAATGCCCTGATGGCGCTGATGTGCTATCATTCTTCCCGATTTGACGCCCGCACCAATAACCTGGGAGAAAGTGTCTTATATCACGAGCAAGATGAAAGCCTTTGGAACCAAGAACTCATTGAACGTGGGAATTACTTTCTAAACAATGCTGCTAACGGAACCCATCTTTCGAAATATCATCTGGAAGCAGACATAGCAGCCTGTCACACCCTTAAAAGGGATACTCCGGCCAAATGGCAACAAATCTTGCAAAGCTATGATCATCTGCTGCATCTGGAATATTCTCCGATAGCAGCCCTCAATAGAGTCTATGCGGTCTCCAAAGTATCAGGCGCAAAAAGTGCGATTAAAGAAGCAGAAAAACTAGACCTTAAAGACGATCAATTCTATTATTCGCTTCTGGGAAAACTCTATTCTGATGTCGATGCGGAACTCGCCCTCTCGCACTATCAAACTGCCTTAGAACTGGCCCACAACCCCTCTGATAAATCCCTGATTAAACGAAATATGTGGATGCTTAAGAATCAGGAGGATTAAATCTTCTTATTCATTGGTATTTCTACTATAGCTGCGAGGAAGCCTAACACAAAATCCCGGCTAAACGCTTAAGCATATTCGTCTCAATATATCAAGACAAAGCCTGAAATGTAAACCGGAACGCTACCACTGCCCTCTCCTCATATCAGCTAGGCAGAAGTCACGATTACCCAAGGGTATTAAAGTAGAAATGAAGAGACAATATCTCTTAAGGTAGGCACCACCTCCTCTTCAAACCAAGGATTTCTCCTCCTCCACATCAGATTGCGGGGCGAGGGATGCACAAGAGGCAGAACCCCGGGAAGATACGCCTCATAATTCCGCACCGTCTCTGTCAGGTTTTTCTTACTGTTCTTTCCTAAGTAATATTTCTGTGCATATTGTCCAATCAACAAGGTTAATTGAATCTCCGGCATCTCTGCCCTCATACGAGCATGCCAAGTAGGTGCACATTCCGGCCGGGGCGGCATATCTCCGCCTTTGCCCCTTCCCGGATAGCAAAATCCCATTGGCATTATTCCAAATATCTTCGGATCATAAAATTGCTCTCGCTCTACTCCCAGCCATCGACGCAGTTCATTCCCGCTGGCGTCATTCCATGGAGTCCCTGTAGCATGTACTTTAGTTCCCGGAGCTTGGCCTATAATCAGAATTTTGCTTTTGGGATGAATCGAAAAAACAGGACGGGGCCCAAGCGGTAAAAACTCCCTGCATAAAGTACAAGATTGTGCCTCAGCGTTTAATCTCAGAAAACTATTCATCAAACAACATAATTATCATTTTCTACTCATTTTTTAACAGAAAAAGAAAGTAATACACCGTCGACCTGCTTATTATATTGATTTTATAGTAAATTAATGGGCTAGTCAACTGAAATTCAACTTATTACTTCAAACATTTCTATGTTAATTTTAGTTAAATCCATCTAACCACCCGGGTTCGTAATTAGTGAAATACCTTTCAACCACTCATTTCTTTATGCCATGAAAAACACTTACCTCCTTTTTATTCTTCTAATTTTCATTTGTGCGGGATGCTTTTCCTCCAAAGATTATGTGACCGACTACGACTACAATTATCAGGCATCCTTTAAAAAGTACAAAACCTTTGCCTTTGTAGTTCCGACCGAAACAGACACCAGCATGATTTCGCCCGTTTTGAGCGCTACCATCGGGGCTAGATTAGGTTCGCAAGGCTTCAGAGAACATGACACTAAGCCGGACTTGCTGGTGAGTTACAAGATTTTCATGGACTCTATCAGATACCGCGGATATGTCCAGCCGGAATTCGACTATTGGCTAAAGCGTGTAGGAACTGTACCTGAAACAGCCGAGGGCGAACTTGACAAAGAGCAGGAAAAAGATGAGACATACAATCAGGTAAGATATACCCAAAATCAAGGTATGCTCGTAATCTATGTAATTGATAGCAAAAGAGGAAATACAATATGGCAAGGTTACACTGCAGCCAGTTTTGATTCTGATTCCCCAAATTTCCAATCAGACATCACCAGAGCGGCATATCGGGTGATGAATGAATTTAAAGTTCTAAACAGGCAACTGGAATAACAAGCTTGGATTCATGAGTAATCTACTATGCAGGTTGTGTAGTCGTTCCACAGTTTTTTAAAGAAGTTCCAATCCTGTTTTGGAGCTTCTTTTTTTTGTCAAAACCCAATTTATAGGCTCCATTTGCGTCTTTTCAGGACTTTCACCTGAAAATACAACAAATTTACAGTTGTGGCAATTGCTTTGAAACAGGTGATCGAAATACAAAGAAATTAACTATGAAAAAATCACTAATTGTTACCGGACTGTTGAGTGCCACTGTGATGGTGTCATGTGTTTCAAAGAAAAAATACACTGAGCTGGAAGGCAATCTTTTTAAAACCCAAACTGAACTGGCCACTACTGAGCAAGAAAAAGCTGAGCTTGAAGAGAAAATGCAAATCATCGAGAATAGAGTTGCAGAATATAATGCAAGAATCAACTCTCTTCGCGACACCAATGACGCATTGACCATGCAGAACGATGGCATGCTTAGTTTAGAAGGCGCAACTGTCATGTCCAAAAACTCCAAAGAGAAGATGAAGCAGACTTTGGCCAATGTAGACCCCAATAAATTGGCCCAAGCGCAGACTTTGGAGGATTCAGTCAATCTGGCAGTAGAATATAATTTGAAGAAAAACATCACTGCAACCACTGTAGACGGTGAAGATGATGATGTCAGCATCAGTATTGACCAAACTGTAGTAATGATCTCTGTGTCTGATAAACTACTTTTCAATACAGGCAGCTATAGAATTAACAGCAAAGCGGATCCTCTTTTGGCAAAACTTGCCGAGGTGATCAATGCCGAGCCAAGCTTACAAGTGATGATCGAGGGACACACTGATCCAAGAACGATTTCTACGGGAGTGGTTCAGGACAACTGGGATCTTTCGGTAAAAAGAGCAACCAGCATCGTCAGAAAACTTCAAGAGGACTACAGTGTTGCACCTGAGAAAATGATAGCTGCAGGCCGAGCTAGTTATATGCCACTTGTGGAAAATGATACTCCTGAAAATATGGCAATCAACAGAAGAACAAGAATCGTATTGATCCCTGACTTGGACATGTTCTTTGCGATGCTATAAGATTAAAACCACCAACTACTATTAACCACCACAACCCAAAAGCAGGCTTCCGAGCCTGCTTTTTTCGCTTTTACCAGAGAAGATGAGAAGGGTCATAAATACTCCAGTTCACCTCTTAAACATAAAACTAGGCTTAATTTCTTCCTGAACATATATTATATAACGCATTAGTAAGACGTGGATTTCTTTCTAAAAATTGGTATATTTTGATAAAAAGATGGGATGCTACCTACTCAAAAATCAATTGACAAGCTCTCCTACCAAATAATCGGGGCTGCAATAGAAGTACATAAACGCTTAGGACCAGGTCTTTTAGAAAGTATCTATCATAAGTGTATGGCCATCGAATTAGCGACCCAGAACATAAGATTCGCAAGTGAACTCGTCATTCCCTTCGCAAGTGAACTCGTCATTCCCATTGAGTACAAAGGTCACTTTTTAGACGCTCAGCTCAGGTGCGATTTTTTGGTCGAAGAGCAAATTGTAGTTGAAATAAAATCAGTTTCAGAGATTCTCCCAATTCACCAAGCGCAAATTATTAACTACCTCAATTTGTTAAAGGCGCCAAAGGGAGTACTTATAAATTTTAACGTGGTAAACATTTTTCATAATGGTCAAAAAACATTTGTCAATAAGTACTACGAAAGACTTGACAATGTAAAACCGTACCAGAGAAATCATCATGCCTCCCACTTAAAAACTATAACACAACATAGGCACATAGAAAGCATAGACTTAACAAATGAAGTAGAATTTCATTTCCTATGAAATCTATGTGCCTATGTGATCAAAACCTAGTTCGTTTCAATCCAGCACATTCAAGGTACCCAAGGCGTGCTGCATCAAGACTTCTTGGAAATACAAGGTATAAACGGCCTGTGCCTGATCAGCTTGTGCACTTACAAGTTGCTGATTGGCAGTAGCCAAATCCACAAAATTGGAAATCCCCAAACGGAAACGCTCTGAAATCGCATTTTGAGCTTCTTCTGCCGCCAGTACCTGAATTCCTGTATTTCCTTCTTTTTTCACAGCGGCCATATAATTGAGATGGGCAAGTTTCACATCCTGATAGATTTTTCTGTCGACGGATTCCTTCTGCAAAATCTGATTTTTATAAGCTACCCGACTTCTACTTACGTCCAATCTGTTTTGGAAATTATTGAAGATGGGTATCGACAAGCTAAGCCCAATTGTATTCTGGGGATATACTTTCAGGAGTTGATCCCGAAGATTCCTATCATCAAGTGAAGTAAAGAACGTATTGTAATTGTAGAACGCACCAATTCTTGGGTAATACATCGCTTTGATAGCCTGCATATCCTTTTGGTATGAAGTCACTAAAAGTTTCTGCTGCCTACCATCGGCACGATTTGACAGCGCTAGTTCATATAGATCCTGCATATTCATCCCCTCAATATTTACAGCAGCCGTCCTAGGATCAACCGGTTCCAAAAGAGGCATCACCCCTGCCTCCAACTGAAGATATTCTGACAAATCCCATAGATCATTTTCGTATTGTAGTTCCGCATCTACCAACACCGATTCCAGTCTCGCCACTTCAGACTGCTGATTGTATTTGTCAGACAGGGTACGAAGCCCTGCATCCACAAATCCATCAATCTGCCTCAGAGTTTCTTTCTGGTTCTCCAGATTCTCAATAGCGATTCTGACCAATTCCTTATCCAAAAGCACTTGAAGGTATCTTCTGGACACATCAAACATCACTTGTTGAGAGGCTCTTTCCAGCCCCTTTTCGCCAGCTTCATAGGCAAGTTTTGCAGATTGCGTATCCAGAATTCTCCTGCCCGAATTAAAAATCGGCATATTCATGTTCAACCCTGCATTTACCACTTCATTGGTCACGCTTGTCACTACGATCTCACCCTCTATTTGTTGGGTCTGTTGCCCTGATTGTCGACCAAATGAGCTATTGAAATTTGCATTCGGAAGATGGGAAAGCAGAGCAGACTGCTTCTCCAGTTTTAATACTTCCAAAGTATTGGACTGGGTTCGGTAGTCAACATTTGCAGCCAAAGCCAAATCTACCGCCTGACGAAAATTGATCCTCAATGTATCCTGAGCCTGAATAGTACCCGCAAACAGGACAGCCATAATCAGTATTAAATTCTTTCTATACATGAACAATCGCTTCATCTTTTTCAATTTTACCATCCAGCATATCGATTAATCGTGTGCCGTAATCCGCATTTTCTCTTGCATGTGTAGCCTGAATAATGGTTGTTCCTTCCCTGTGCAATTCCTGAAAAACCTCCATAATCTCCTTTGCCTGTCCGGAATGGAGATTACCCGTAGGCTCATCTGCAAGAAGTACACGGGGTTTTCCCGCCACCGCCCTTGCGATACCTACCAACTGCTGCTGCCCTCCGGAAAGCTGGGCCGGAAAGAGATCCTTTTTGGCCACCATATTGAATCTATCCAAGAGATTTGCTATAATGCTTTTGCGCTCATTGGAAGATACTTTTCTATACAAAAGCGGCGTCTCAATATTCTCATATACAGTCAATTCGTCAATCAGATGATAAGCTTGGAAGATGTAACCGAACTCACTTTTATGAAGTGCTGCACGGTCTCGCTCCCTCATTGATTTGATGTTTCTATCACCAAAAAAGTACTCCCCATCATAATCCTCATCCAGTAAACCAAGGATATTCAGCAGCGTGGATTTCCCGGCACCACTTGGCCCCATAAGCGTGATAAACTCCCCTTCATTTATTGTAAGATTTATTCCCTTGAGAATAAACACACGCTGAAACCGTGATTCTATGTATTTATCTACTTCTTTTAATTGTATCATTAATGTATTGAAAGATTGTAAAATTGAAATATTGGAAGATTAAGTTAATCCAATTATTTATTCTAAGTTTTAATTCTATTTACGCATTTGGGTACCTGATTTCCTAGCCAGTGTGACTACAGCTTACTACTGCTTGTACTCTTTTCCACTTTTATGCCACAAAAAATGCCTCTGGATAAACTCCAGAGGCATTTTTATACTTTAGGCATGCTTACTATCTCGAACATTTTTGTTCGCTGGCGAACAAAATCAATGATCAAACCCAAGGTTCAATTCTCAATATTTAAACCCCATTCCCGGATCTCGAATCTTGGCTCTTGATTCTTAGTTCTAGAATCTTGAATCTTGTGTCTAGCTACTTACTACTCCGGACTAGAACTTGCGATACTTTCCTTTCAAGAACTTATTTGCTTCCTTCTCATCAAATTTAGCCTTCTTACTGTTCCAGTGAAGTGTCTGATTAGGGAATCTCCCTGCGATCACACCAAGTAAAATGGTCTCTGTCAATCTAGATGCATAGGAGAATGGTGCCGTTGTTTGACCCTTGCCTAGGCAGGCATCCACAAACTGGTGGTAGTGCTTCTTGCTTTCGGAATCGTAATCTTTCACCGGCTTGCCCAAATTGAATGATTCTATATCCATTTCCACATACTTGCCATCCACGATTTTACGCGGTAACTGCTGGAAGTGTGGCAACAACAACCTTCCTTTTTCCCCCATAAACATGGCTCCCTGATCCGGCAACTCATCTCCATTAGGCAACACCAAATCCTCATGAGCTTCCGGTGCTCCGATTCCATCGTACCAAACCCATTTCAAGGTCTCAGCAGTATGCTTAGTCCCGGGAAATTCATAGGTTACTACGTTGTTTGCAGGAAAACCGAATCCGGTAGGTTCACGACACTCATTGATAATCGTACGGGGCACGTCTAACTCAAGCGCATTATACGGGGTGTCAAAAATATGCACACCCATATCACCAAGTGTACCACAACCGTAATCCATCACTTTTCTCCAATTCCCCGGATGATAGAAACCTTCCTTGTATGGACGCTCCGGAGCAGTTCCTTGCCACAGGTTCCAATCCAAACTGGCAGGCACAGGATCAGATCCCTCCGGCTCAGGCCCATCGTAACCCCAGTCTTTTGGTGACCAGGCACGAACGGTATGGACTTTACCGATAATTCCCGACTGAATAAGTAAGGTTGCCAGTTTATAATCATAGAACGAATGAACCTGTATGCCCATCTGGGTCACCAAATTCTTCTTGGCAGCAAGCTCATTCATCTCCCTTGCCTCACTCACATGATGAGTCAATGGCTTCTGGCAATACACAGGCTTATTCATCTTCATAGCCATGATGGAAGCCGGCGCATGGGTATGATCCGGAGTAGAAACGACTACGGCGTCAATCTCATCAGACATCTCCTTCAAAAGCTCCCTATAATCAGTATAAGTCTTTGCATTTGGATGAAGAACTTTCGCTTTGTCCATCATGGCCGTGTCTACGTCGCAAAGTGCCACCACATCTACCAGCTCATGGGATGAAATGGCATCCAGATCCGCCATTCCCATCATTCCAAGCCCGATATGAGCCGTTCTCAGACGCTCACCGGCATTTAATCTCGCTAAAAGTGAAGGAGCCAACGCAGCGCCTAACAGTCCTAAACCACTCTTTTTGACAAAGTCTCTACGATCAATACTTTCAATATTCTTACTCATGTTTTAATAAATTTATTTCTAAGTTATTTTATAGTTTTTTGATTCTGATATTCTTAAAGCGGACTACATCTCCATGCCCCAAGAAGCCTATATGTCCCGAACTGCGCTGCAAACCCGGATGATCTTTTTGATCCAAGGTGCCGTTTTTGCTTGATTCCAAGTAATCCTCATCCAAAATAGTCTCTCCATTCAGAATGATTTTGATGCGGGGATGATTTACTATCACTTCTTGAGTATTCCATTCTCCCACAGGATTAAGAAATCCACGCTTGGCAGGTAGCACCCCATAAACAGAACCGTGGAATTGGTATGCTTGAAGATCCGCGTACTTCTCTGCTGTATTATCCAAAATCTGTAGTTCTTTTCCCACATAGGCTGCATCTCCTTCAAGAGGAGCATGAATTCCCAAACCATTATTTGCCCCAGATGTCAATTGAAATTCAAATCGAAAGATAAAATCACCATACTCTTTTTCTGTATATAAATTTCCTCCCCCAGTTCCTTTGGGGTCTATGACGATCATCCCACCTTCAGCTCTATAAGAACTCTTGTCCCCTACCCAACCATCTAGATTTTTCCCGTTGAAAAGCTCAGTAAAGCCCTCGTCTGAACTTTGCTTCTGACTGCTACATGCTACTACTATAGCGGTAGAAATTAACGCCAAAAAAACAAAAGAATTAGATTTGGACATGCGATAAAATTTATCCTTTTTAATTGGGATCCGATTAGTTTTATAATGCAATTTAACCTTTCATGTGAATTATGGGATAAAAAACTTAATTAAAAATTTTATTTACTTATTAGGTTATTTATTGATTTTTTCGGGAAAGGTGTTTTTTTATAATTATCCAAAACTGCACTGTCACCGCAACTTATTACTCCACAGATTTTTGGTTGGACACCGGGTGGGGTTCGTAATTCCATCCTCCTATTTTTTGTAATTTAAAATCCTTGCCTATCCTCCTTTTGGCCAACTACTATCTTTCCAATAGCTATCCCTTAGGCCAAAACCCGAAATCGTAATTCATTCCGTCAACCTGAGGCTACAAATGTGTTACACCTACGGTGTTCTTTTACAATCACATCCTTTCTTATCTTACCCTTAAGCAGAGCTTGTAACTCTGCTTTCATTTCCTTTGGAGTCTACAGTCCTCATCCTTAAATGACTAAAGCATTTCCACCTTTCCAGACATCTCCTGTCGCCATCATTCTTCATCCTTTTTTCGTATGCCAAACTGCCGGTATATTGAGGTGTGATAAAAGAAAATGAATTGAAAGACAGTTATTTCAAAGGACGTGGGTCGCAGATTAAGACTGACAATAAATTCCTCAAGCACCGTTATGTCAGCGAGCATATTGAGGGACTGGATGAACCGCTGATCCAGTCCCCACAGACAAAAGTTTACCAAGAACACTCCAAAACGATTGTAAACAAAATTGAAAGTCCTGATTTGGGCATGATGTACTCACTTAATCCGTACCAAGGCTGTGAACACGGATGCAGCTATTGCTATGCAAGAAATACACATGAGTATTATGGATTTGATGCAGGACTGGACTTCGAAAGCAAAATTATAGCTAAAGCAAATGCAGCCCTGCTTCTGGAAAAATTATTTCATAAGCCAAGCTGGAAACCCGTTCCGATCAGCGTCGCAGGTAACACCGATTGCTATCAGCCGCTGGAGCGTAAGATGGAACTTACCAGAAGTCTGCTGAAAGTCTTTGCCCGGTATCGTCACCCGGTAGGAATGATCACTAAAAACAGCCTGATCTTACGTGACAAAGATCTGCTTCAGGATCTGGCTCAGGATAGGCTGATCAAAGTTTTTATTTCTATTACTTCACTCGATGAACATGTAAGACGTACCATGGAGCCTCGAACTGCCAGTGCATCCAAGAGGCTAAAGACAATAGAAGAACTTTCTTTAGCAGGTATCCCCGTGGGGGTCATGTGCGCACCGATCATCCCGGGTCTGACTGATCATGAGACCCCTGCAATCCTCAAATCCGCAGCAGATCATGGTGCACTCACGGCAGGAATGACCGTAGTTCGCCTTAACGGAAGTGTAGGCCCCATTTTCGAAGATTGGATTCACAAAAACTTTCCCGACCGAGCCCAAAAAGTTATCGATCAAATCTGCTCGATGCATGGCGGTCAACTCAATGATTCGCAATTTGGAAGAAGGATGCGGGGTGAAGGCAAAGTCGCAGAAATGATCAATCTGCTGTTTGCCACATCAAAACGGAAATATTTTTCGGGTAGAACCATGCCCGAATTTGACCTTAGCAAGTTTCGCAAGGGCGGAAATTTGAATTTGTTTTAATAAATCCCCCTAGCCCCCTTTGTAAAGGGGGAGTCGCATCAACTGAACCTCAGATATCAATCAATACAATAAAAAATATTAATAAAGAGGGGCCAAAGTTCCATTGAGGCTATTCCCCCTTCTTAAGGGGGCTAGGGGGATTTTTTTCATAGGATCTAAAAGTTTTATAAATTTATCCTATGTATTTTTTACCCTACAACAAGTCACTAAAGGAATTTTCCCGTGAACTTAGATCGCATAGCACACTGTCGGAAATTTTGCTTTGGCAAAAAATAAGAGCAAGCCAATTCCGTGGATATGGATTCAATCGACAAAAGCCTTTGGGCAATTTCATCGTTGATTTTTTTTGTAAACAATTAAATCTCGTCATCGAAATTGACGGAGACTCACATTTCAATGAAGAGGCTATCCTGAATGATCAAAAACGTCAGAAAATCTTGGAGGACTTAGGACTAAATTTCTTAAGGTTTTCGGATATAGATATTAAGAAGGACATAGGATATGTTTTGAATGAGCTAAATCTCTATATTGATGATTGGGAAGATAAAAACGGGATTAATAGAAGTGATTTCAAATAATAAATCCCCCTGCCCCCTTTGTAAAGGGGGATTCACCTCAAACTGAACCTCAAAGCTAAACTTTTATAGTTATCCATTTTAATGTAAAAGATTGAAGTACCGTTGAATCCATTCCCCCTTCTTAAGGGGGCTAGGGGGATTTCTAGCAAAGATTTCCTAAATCTCAAATCCACACTACTCACTCTTCAGCACCTTGGCAGGATTTGTCTGCGAAGCCACGTAAGAGTGGATACCTACGATAAGCATACATATTCCCATCACTCCCAGACCCGCTGCTACAAATATCAAATACGGCATTTCTACCCGGGTATTGAAGCCATTTAGCCAATCATTGAGAAAATAGTATGCAGGGAATACAGCGATTAGAAATGAAACTCCCACCAAAATCATGTATTCTTTGGAGATCAAAAAGAGAATCTGCTGTAGAGTTGCGCCCAAGACTTTCCTGATACTGATCTCTTTGGTTCGCTGGGCTATTGTGAAACTGGAAAGACCAAACAAGCCGAGACAGGAAATCAAAATCGCAAGCGCACAGGCAAATCCAAGGACATTTTTGATTTTCACATCTTCCTGATAGAATCGATCTATCTGCGTATCCAAAAAGCTAAAAGATGCTGATTCGTAGGGATAAATACTCAGGTAAATCTTCTCCAATTTTTCCTTTGCCGCAGCCAGGTTTTGATTGGAATTCAGCTTTACATTCACTGTTTGAAAAAATTGAGGATTATAGGTGAAGAGAAGTGGGCGAATTCCTTCTCTAAGTGTCCTGGAATGAAAATCAGCAACCACTCCGATAATTTTCCGTTGCTCCCCACTATATTCTATCTCTATTCCTACGGCATCTTCAGCACTTGCGAAACCGGCTTCTTTCACAAATTGCTCATTAACCATTAGTTCATCTTTTCGATCTATCCCATCCGAGCCTGCTATCAGCGGAATACCATTTACCCGTACAAAGGCCGAATCGACATTCATCACCTGTATATAAATCTCCTTTTCAGTTGTGTCCACAGGCACTTTGGCATCAGATGTCCAAAGACTCGTAGACGACACCAAACTACCGCTCAAACTGGCACTTTGTACCATTGTCTCCTGATTAAAGCGATCCTGAAGCTGAAGCATTTTGTCAGGATCCGACATGAAGGGAAGATAGGCGTACATTACGGCTTCCTTATCAAACCCCAGCGGCTGGCTGGTCACATACTTCAGCTGATAGTTCAGTACCAAAACCAGAATAATAAAAGCAATAGAAGATGACAGTTGAATCACTGTGAGGTTCTTTCTCAGAAAAACTCCTACAGAAAAACTACCACTCTTGATCAATTCTCCCTTCAAGGCCCGCTGAGGGTCATAGTTAGAAAGAATCAGAGCCGGATAAATCCCCGCGATCATGGAGATCAAAACAGAGAACCCGACATAGAAAAGAATATTGTAAACAGTAAAGTATTCAACACTGAAATTCTTCGGAAGATAGTCTGCAAATAGCACTTTGAGCCCTTCGACAAATGCCATTGCCAAGACAGTACTGAACAAGACGATCAAAAATGTCTCTGCAAGAAACTGGGTGATCAACTGAATTCGCGTTCCTCCGATTGTTTTTCTGATTCCTACTTCCTTGGCTCTACCTATGGCTTGCGCAGTTTCAAGGTTTACGAAGTTCAGCACTGCTAGCACCAGAATAATCAAACCTATTAGAATCAAGCCATTCAGGAAAACTTTGGAAACATTGTCATAGGCATAATTCTCTCCAAAATGCAGCTCGGATAAGGGTTCTGTAAAAAAACTTGTGCCATATCCGCTATCCTCTTTAGCCTCCATATTTTTTGCAATTAGAGGTTCAAATGCCTTATCTACTGACTCATGAGATACCCCTTTGGCTAGTTTGACGAAAAGTTGACTGCTTGAATTGACCGATGTCCAGTCATGCAAACCATACCATTCTATTTGCTCCTCTGTCCGAATTGTGCTAAAAGAGATGAAATCAGTGAAAATAAAGTCCGTGTTTTTGGTATAGTCAGCAACTACACCTGTCACTTTAGCATAGATGGAATCAGAATCTGCAAACATCAACTCCTGTCCCAGCACATCTGATGCTTCAGAACCAGGGAAATACTTATGCAAGCTCTCTTCAGTGATCACCAGTGATTCAGGTTGGAGCAAGGCAGTTTCAGGATTTCCTGCCAGCCATTCTCTCGGGAAAACCTTAAAGAATCCCTGATCCGCAAAAGTCACCTTATCTGATCTCCCAAACACTTTACCGGAGGAAGGTAAGGCAACCATGGTCTGATCCATCGTATAAAGTCTGCCTTTTTGTTCTATCCCCGACACATCCTCCTGAATCACCTCACCGAGCGGCCCCGGAGTTCCTGAATTGGGAAAACTTCCCTCATCCCCCCAATCCGTCAGGGTATTAATTCGGTATATTCTCTCCTTATCCGGATGGAATTGATCAAAGCTATAGGAATGTGTCACCACATTGAAGATCAGAAAGCAAATCGCTATGCCTATCGACAAACCCAAAATATGAATGCTTGTCCTCAGCTTATTTCGCGTCAGATTTCTAAAGGCTATTTTAAAGTAGTTTTTCAGCATTTTGTTAGAATTGAAAGATTGGAAAATTCTAAAATTGGAGGGTTCATTTTATCCGTCATTGCGAGCGAGGTACGAGCGAAGCAATCTGTTCCGTAAAAGAGATTGCTTCGTTCCGCGCAATGACGAAACCCCAGTTACCCTACTCATCTTTAAGTGTCTTCACAGGATTCATCCGGGTAGCTCTGAAAGACTGGGCAGAAACTATTGCAATCGTAAACGCGATTCCCGCAAATCCCAATAAGGTAAAGTTGAGCCAAGATGGCCATTCTTTCACCGCAAACTGCTCAATCCACCCCTTCATAAAATACAGACTCAACGGCAAAGCCACCAATACTCCCACCACCGTTATGATTAGAAATTCTTTGTTAAACATCAAGGATATACTCCAGCTAGAAGCACCCAACACTTTTCGGATACCTATTTCTTTGGTTCGCCCGGCTATACTCAGTGCTGCCATGGCGAATAGCCCCATCGCTGCTATCAGTATGGCAATACAGGCAGCCAGAAAGACCATTTTCCCCAATCGCTCATCTGCTACATATTCTTTTTGAACGGCCTCATCAAGAAAGCTGAAACTAAAAGCCTCCATTGGAAACACCCGATTCCATTCATTCTCAAGCATAGTCTTGAAAACTTCGAAATCCGTCCCACTGCCTTTCACCATTACCTTCGGGTTGGTGCCTGAACTGATCATCAGCATATTGATTCCACTAAATACTGTTTCAGGGCTTTTTGCCAGGATTACCGGTTCTATCTCCTTATACAGGGAATTATGATTAAAATCCTTTACCACGCCCACGATTTCATGGTTGCCTATTTTATTACTCGGAAGTGATTCCCCTAGAGGATCCTCCCATTTCATAGCTTTTGCAAAAGTCTCATTGATCAATACCGCGTTGCCGTCTGATCCGGTTTCAGGATTGAAATCCCGACCGCTTAACAGCTCCAGACCAAGGGTTTTCAGATAATCCCCACCCACAAAATTCAATCGGAAATTAAACTGCTTGCCATCTTCCGTCGGGAATCCTCCATTCCAAAACGCATCGTCTCCATAGGTTGCGATAGTAATTCCTGCAGATTGGACTTCTGATCTGCCTTCCAAAGCCTGGCGGTATTTCTCTGCCTGTGCAAAGCTCTCATTTATCGATTTTACGAAACTCGTACTGGGCACATCAGGAATATCCACCAGCACCACCATATCTTGGTCAAAACCCAAATCATAATCCCGAACTGCTTCCATCTGATTGACCATAATCAATGTCGAGGCGATCAACACAAAGGAGATAAAAAACTGAAATGCCACCAATCCCTTTCGCAGCGCCTGCTTCCCAAAACGTATTGAGAGATTGCCCTTCAGCACTTTAATAGGCTTCAGACTGGACATGAAAAAGGCCGGATATGCGCCTGCCAGCGCAGTAATTAAGACTACCAAACCACCTAATATCAAGAGTTGAGTCGGCCCATAAACCAGATCAAGTTGCTTATCAAACAGATTGTTAAAAATAGGAAGCAGAGCTTCTGCCAAGATCAATCCGAAAACCAATGCTGCGATAGTGGTCAGAAATGCCTCTGTCAGAAACTGAAAAACCAACTGGCCGAAATCTGCTCCCATGGTCTTGCGAACACCCACTTCTTTGGCACGGGTGGTAGACCTGCCTATTGCCATTGTGGTAAAATTGATACAGGCGATCAACAGAGTCAAAAATGCAATTCCTGCCAAAATCCACAATAGCGATGGACGGGTGGATTCTATCATACCCGGATCCGGATTATCTGTCAGGTGCATCTCAGAGATTGGTTGGAGCGTAAAGGTATATTCCCCTGGCTTGTATTGTTCTCCGAGAACCTTTTTCATCATACCTTCCACTCCTGCTTCTACGACGGCTTTATCAGATGCATTGTTTAATTTTACATAGGTATCTCCGTAGACATTAAACCAAGAATTCTGGTTTTGTTCTGCGACATTAAAATCCAGGTTCCTGTCATTCATCAGCACCTCAAACTTTATACTGCTGTTTGCAGGCAGGTTCTCCAAAAGACCTGTAATTTTATATTCCTCGTAGTTGTCTCCCATCTTCATTCTGAGAAATTTGCCGATGGGGTTTGCATCACCAAAGTACTTTTTGGAAATTTCTTCCGTGATCACCACACTAAACTTGTCCTGAAGCACTTGCTCTTTGGACCCCTGAAGCAACCTAAAACTGAAAATTTCCAAAAACTCTGGACTCACCATCAAATAAGGCTGGTTTTGGGTGGTCTCCTCATCCAGATAAGTCTGGGCAGCACCACTCACCAAGCGCGTTGTTTGGGTAACTTGCGAAAATTCCTCCGCAAAAGTAGGTGCAGTAATAATAGGAGTAGAAAAAGAAGCACTGCCTTCTCCATCTTCAACCTCAAATCGCTGTATTCGGAAAATCCTATCACTTTCACTATGAAAATCATCAAAATTGACCTCAAACTGCACAAAAAAGAAAATCAACGTACTCACCCCCAAACCCAGTGTAAGCCCGATCAAATTGATTCCCGTGTGTAATTTGTTTTTGGACAGATTACGGATTGCGATTTTAAAGTAGTTCTTCCACATGTTAGTTAACTCAGAGAAAAGGATTTTATATTCTTTTTGACTTTAATGTTTTATTCATTCTTGATGGCATCCACGGGATTGGCTAAGGCAGTTTTCAACGATTGAATTGAAACGGTGGAATAAGCCAAAACAATCGAAATGGCAGCGGAAGCCAAGAAAAACCAAGCTGAGATCGGGACTTTGAATGCAAACTGATCCAACCATTCTTCCATCAAATAATAGCTAAGTGGCAAAGCAATCAACAAGGAAACCCCAACAAGAATCAGAAATTCAGATGTCAGTTTATTTACGATGGTCAAAGCCGATGCGCCAAGCACGCGTCGGATCCCTATTTCTTTCCTTTTGGATTCTGCCGTGAACATGGATAATCCCAGCAAGCCCAAACAGGAAATAAGTAATGTCAGGAAAGCAAATGATCCCAAAAGAGAACTGGTTTTTGCCTGCTGTTCATACTGCAAGGCGATATCCTCATCCAAAAACTTATAATCGAAAGGTAACCCCGAATTTACTTTCTTCCATGTAGCTTTCAAGAGTCCCAAAATTTCCTCATCAATTCCTTTATCTGCTTTGATCAAAACGTAATTGGTCCCATCAAATGCCGCATTTTTGGCTGGCAAATAGATCGTAGGGGCGATCGAATACCTTAAATCCCGGGTATGATAATTCTTGACTACTCCCACCACATTTCCTTTATAATTGGAAAAAAGCTCACCATTTTCCTCAGTGAACACCCGTAAATCTGATCCAATAACTGAAATTAGATCTTTTTCCATCCAAGCCAATGCTGCTTCATTCACGATCATAGCCACATTGCTCAATTCAGGGAAGCGGTCTCTCATCAATTTTGAAACTCCCCGGTCAGCCCCATCTTCATTGAACTCCCGCCCAGAAAGTATGGGGATACCCAGACTTTCAAAATAGCCTGCATCTACATATTGCACATTGATATTCGTGGTTTCTCCTTCTTTGATGCCAGGATAATCAGCCGTCGGATTCCATCCCGTGTCAATCCCCGGTCTATCGCTGGTAAATTTGACAGCTCCAATGCCGGAGAGTTTGGAAAGTTCCTGTTTTAACACATCTCCTTTTTCTTTGGCCAAATTCCCCATTTTTACAGAAATCAAACCTTCCGATTCAAAGCCCATCGATGAGTTAGTCATAAATTGATACTGATAAAAAGCTACCGAAGCGCAAAAAACAAGAAGCGTAGATAAGACAAACTGAAAAACCACCAGAGATTTTCTCAACATTGACTTTCCTTTAGTTAAGGGAAATTGCTTTAAAATCATCTCCGGCTTTAACCCTGATAAATAGAATGCGGGGAAAATTCCTGCCATCAAGGAAGAGGAAATCCAAATCCCTACAAGCAATAACTGCAATCGACTATCCTGCAATAAGTCAATAGGAATCTGCAAGGAAATAATTGAGGCTATGAGTGGGATAGACAGATAAACCATCAAAACACCAATCACCATGGCTATCGCATTGATTAAAAACGACTCTGCTAGAAACTGGGCGATCAACTGGCCCTTATGGGCGCCATTTACTTTTCGGATCCCGATTTCCTTCATCCGTTTGATTGCCCGGGCAGTGGCAAGGTTGATGAAATTGATACAGGCCAATACCAAAACAAATACCCCAATGGAAAGGAAAATCCATAAGGTCTGTGCAGACATTGGAGGAGTCCATTCACCCTGAAAGCTTGCATTGGTGTGAACATCCCTGATGGGCTGCAAAAAATGCACGTAGGCTTTGGCTTCCCCGGGATTTCTATACTTTGGATTTATTTCCTGAATTCTTTTGCTTATGACAGCGGGATTATGTTGTTCATTTACTTTGACATAGGTGTACGTCTGTGGCCACCAAAAACTCCCAAAATCAGCAGTGAGCGGAATTTCATTGAAGGATTTGAACGTATTCATCCCAGAGACAAAATCGAATTTCATGTGGGTATTGGACGGAAGTTTTTTCAACACTCCACGAACTTCAAAAGAAAAATCACCGGTAGATATCAGCACTTTCCCGATCGGATCTGCCTCTCCAAAATACTTCAGTGCCATCTCTTCCGTGATCACTACTTGATAAGGATTTTCAAGTACTCCTTTCCAACTTCCCCTGCTGAGTTCAAATCCAAAAAGCTGATCAAAACCTGCATCTGAAAAAATAAAGCGATCTTCTCTAAATCGCTCATCCGGCGTTATTCCATCGGGAGC
The DNA here is from genome assembly GCF_014838715.1 of Algoriphagus sp. Y33. Classification (NCBI taxonomy): domain Bacteria; kingdom Pseudomonadati; phylum Bacteroidota; class Cytophagia; order Cytophagales; family Cyclobacteriaceae; genus Algoriphagus; species Algoriphagus sp. Y33. The sequence continues at coordinate 3,120,191 of NZ_CP061947.1, forward strand.
ATACAAATAAGTACTGATCTGTGTTAGGCTCACGACTTCATCGAGTTGACCCTGAAATTCCTTTCGGAGCATAGGTGCAACCGCACCTCCAGCCCAAGCCCAAGTGTTAGTAGCTTGTACCTCTTGAACTACTCTAAATATCCGATCCGAATCAAAATGAAAAGAATCATAGGATCTTTCGTGCTTGACAAAAGCCAAAATTATCAGGCAGCAAGCCAAGCCTACAGACAATCCCAATACATTAATCAGCGAAAATGATTTCTGTCTATAAAGATTTCTCCAGGCTATTTTCAGGTAATTCTTCCACATTGGAAACATGGTTAGTTATTAGGTCAAGACTAATCAAGCTGTAAGCTCCACTATCCTAAGTCTATTCATTCATCGCCGAAGTACGCTGAAGACTCAACACTCCGGGAAAAAGAATATTCCACTTCCACTACTATCAAATTTCTATGCCATTCATAATCAGCTAAAACAGGCTTATTTCGCCTAAAAAGGTATCCAATCGAAAAATCAATCGGACATTTTTGTCCGCTGGTGGGCAAAGTTTTTCAAAGTAGTATTCAGTTAACCGTATTCTGTCTCAGTCAGGAAGTTCCTGTCTATGACAATGAAGCGCATGAAATCGATGAAAAGCTAGATATCAGCCAAGATTATCCTGTTTCCAAAGGATCTACTTCTCCATTCACAACCAGTTGGATTATAGAAATGGACAGCTGACAATAGGACATTAGTCCCGAAGATTTTTAATTTTACTTTCTATCCCTTTTCACTAACCTGTAGCCATGTCAAACGCTGACAATACCAAACCAAAGAATACTAAAAGCTTAACCGAAGATAGACGGGCCTTTTTGCAAAAAAGCACACTTGCAGCTATGTCTGCATTTTTGGGAACCGATATCGTCCACGCTGCCACCATGCCTAAGGATTACAAACCAGTTGCATTGCCAGCGGATTTTGACCCTATGAAAGGGAAAGCTGAAGGAATGATCATCCGCAATGAAAAACCTTGGAACGTGGAGCCGGCACCCCATCTACTGAATGATGCTATAACTCCTTTTGAAAATATTTTCATCAGGAACAATGGACTGATTCCGGAAGATATTGACGTGAATAACTGGACACTCACGATAGCCGGAGAATCTGTTTCTCAGGAAAAAACATACCGCTTGGACGAGCTCAAACAAAAATTCAAATCCTACACCTATCAACTGGTGCTAGAATGCGGTGGAAATGGAAGGGCTGGTTTTTATCCACCGGCTTCGGGCAATCAATGGGAAGAAGGGGCTGTTTACAATTCGCAATGGACAGGAGTGAGACTAAAAGATGTCTTGGCTGATGTGGGAATCAAATCTGATGCGGTTTATATTGGCTACTATGGCAAAGACAAGCACCTCAATGGAGACCCTAATAAAGTAGTGATCTCGAGAGGGGTTCCTATTGCAAAGGCTATGCAGGATGAGACACTTCTGGCTTGGGCACTGAATGGAAAAGATATTCCACTGGCTCATGGCTACCCACTGAGATTGGTGTGCGGAGGCTGGCCAGCGTCAGTTTGCGGTAAGTGGCTTCACAAGCTGGTTGTGAGAAATAAGGTGCATGACGGAGAGAAGATGATGGGAGATGCCTATCGTGTACCAAAATATCCGGTAGCTCCGGGTGAAAAAGTACCGGATGAGGATATGAAAATCATCGAATCCATGCCTGTAAAGTCAATTATCACGTACCCCAAATCGGGGGCGATGTTTTCCTCTTCCAAAAAATTGACTGTACAGGGGCATGCCTGGGCAGGTGAGTATGAAGTGAAGGATATGCAGGTAAGTACGGATTTTGGGGCAACATGGCAAAAATGCATTTTGAAAAAACCCGCAAATCGACTGGCTTGGCAACAATGGTCTATTGACTTGGACTTTCCTCAGCCAGGGTATTATGAGGTCTGGGCAAAAGCCACTGATGATCAGGGAATCTCCCAACCTATGGTGATGCCGGCATGGAATCCGAAGGGATATCTAAACAATGCCTGTCATAGAATCGCAGTGAAAGTAAGCTGAGTTTATGAAAAACATCCCCAATCCTTCCGAAAAATCTTCTCAGAGAGAGAAAAAAAGGCTTTTCGACGGCCTTGTCACATCTGTATCGGGACTAGTAGTGATCCTATTTCTATTGCTGGGATTAATCGGTTTTTTAGTTTTCCAGCCTGACCTGCCGGCTTTTCGACGTTCGGATTCAGCAGAACTTTCTCCCGATCTCTCAGCAAACCAAAGTGAAAGCACCGACTATATACTAGACGGAAAAGACATGGAGACAGGATTGATGGCAGGTGAAGGTCTTGAGCTGGTCAAAGCAAACTGCACCAATTGCCACTCCAGCGCATTAATCCTTCAAAACAGATTTACCCGTGAAGGTTGGCACGCCAAGATCGTTTGGATGCAGGAAACGCAGGGATTATGGGACTTAGGCAGTGCAGAATCAATCATTTTGGACTATCTCGCAGCACATTACGCTCCTGAAGCTCCTCAGGGAAGAAGAATTCCTCTTAGTGGTATAGAATGGTATGAGCTAAAAGACTAGAGATTTCAGTTTAACTTTTTGAATATTTTCTCCATCCAAAACTTCCTGCCCGCTACTACTCCTTCTTAGTGAACTTACTGTATTGGCAACTGTTCAGGTCTGCCCGTCCATAAAAGCGATCGGCTTTAGCAAAACGCTATCCTGCTTTCCCAAGGATTCAAAAAACTGGTGGACCACTGCTCACACGGCAGCTTCTTCCATATTTTTAGGTTGCTGCGAAAAGCAATTAAAACAACTCATAAGAACGAGGAACAAAAATACTTTTTCATGGTCTCAACGAGTTTTAACCCGAATTATGCATTAGCATTTCTACGTCACGGCGTACAAGTTATTGCGACCAAAAATTGCTTCAAAATCAGTCACTGCGTTGCAATTTTCGACTTCACCATATACGCTGCGGAGGACTCAGTCTCCAAACAGCCTGATTTTAGTGCAATTAATGGTCTCTTAACGAAACCTAATGTAAAATCCGGGTTTAATCATGCATCATACAACAGTCTTTGAACTTTTTCCCACTACCGCATGGACAGGAGGCATTTCTCCCTATTGTTCGCTTTAGCTTATTATCTCCTACCTGACTATTGGCCAGATCAGTTTGGAATATTGAAGAAAGCACTTCGTATAATTCAGGGTGCTTTCCTTTGAATAGCCGCGGTCGTTCAAAAAAATATTCGCTCACAACCGCCAGAAACTCCTGCTTATTTGTAGCGCCGTAAATATTAATGTCACTTTTCCCGTCAAGCATTTCCTTTGTATTCTCACTGATCAAATGCAGCCATGGCAATACTGTCTGATTTTTCATAATTGCATGGGGAATCCCATCGATCTCTCCATCTTGCTTGTCAAACAAATGCACAAACTCATGAATACCCACATTCATTTTGTCGCCGGCATTATCAAAACCCTGATGCAAAGCAGGCTTAGAAAAGATCACCACATGATGCATCACTCCTCCACTTCCCACCATGCCTGAGATATTCCGACCCTGCACGTTTAAATCATACTTCTCCGTAAACAAATCAGGATAAAGCAGCACCTCATGCAAACTACTGTACTCCCACTCCGGAAAAGCAAAAACAGGGATAACTGCACTACTGGCGACTAAAAGCCGATCTTCATCATCCACCTTGGTTTTAATTCCAGTAATTCTCACCCGCTTCAGAAATCGTAGAATATCAGCTTCAAAAACAGCTTTATCTTCTTTAGTAAGAGAAGCATAGAAATTCACTTCTTTTAGTAAATAAAGTCTCCAATCCTCCGGAAATACTTCAGGCACAGGAAACCCGCTCTTTATTCCTCTGGGGCGAAAAAGTAAATAAAGAACCAAAGCAATGAATAATCCGACTATTATTTTAATGGTCACGAGTTCGTTGTTTCAAAGACAAGAAAAGGGAAGGAATGCATAGTGTCCCCAGCTATTTCCCTGAAATAAAACTACTGAATGCTATCAATTCCTTCCCTTTTAAGATTACAATATATGGATATCCGAAGTGCTATTTTTCCTTATGTTTAGGTTCGTAAATCAACCTCAAAAAGGAACTTAACCCTTCATTTTTCCTGCTCACCGGAATTCCTGCCACAATTCCTATCAGCAAGCTGTCCGTTACTTCTACACGCATCTGGGGCCGCATTGTCATATCAAAGTCGCTACCGTCAATAGTCTTATTAAATTCAACTCCAATAAAATTCCTTGTCCCGGAAATCATGTAGTGAAAGCTTGTATTAATGTCATAAGTGGTATGGATTTTTTTTGTACTGTAGTTCTGTTCTATCATTGGGCCTGTATAAATCAATGAGTGGAAATTAGTACCCCAACGCTTAGCAACCACAAAAAATGGATTGTAAACATTGCCTTTAATCAAAGGTTGGCCGAAGTTTCTGAAATCGGAAAGCTCAAACTCATTAATATAGCCTATCGCCATAGAAGTAGCTATTTTTTCATTGACGAAAAAAGACCATTGGGTAGCCAGTTTTATACTGTTGAGGCTGTTTGAAGGAATGGAATCCTTTGGCGTTCCGTTGATTCCTGAATAAATCGTAAAAGGAAGCTCTACTTCAAAACCCAAGCGGTTAATCGGAGCCCATTCATATTCTATAAGAGCCTCATATGAGTCAAATTTCCGTTTGTCTGTCATGCCAAAACCTAAGTTCCACTCCTTTTCGCCTTTTCTAGCCCCGAGATCTCTTATCAGGTCAATATAGAGCGGCTCAGCATGCAAGACCTTGTCAGGGTGTTTGTGGTTTTCCACTTGTTCGATATATAGGCTGTCCTTTTCAGAATTGGTTGTTTGCGCAATTGCACAGGTCGAAGATGCCAAGACAATGCCTAACACCCCTATTTTTTTGATGTTCATTTTTGATTTGTTCTTTTTACACTACAAAATTGTCCCGGCACCGGTTAAAGCATTGGGGATAATCAAGTCATATAGACAAATCAACTCTTGGGTGGAGGAGTATCAAGTTGTAGAAAGCCGCTTGTCAAATAAGCGTTATAGTCAGGAAAATACTCTTTTCCCCCTGCAATAAGTGAATGCGCAATGCAGGAATAAGCTGTATGCTGGATGATTAAATCTATCCTAACAGTTGGCTTTTTGTCATGTCCCTCTGTGTCAGGATCATCATACTCTTGGAACGCATCCTCAAAGCCCAAAATTGTCTCAACGACAACCTCGATGATACTTTCCTGGTCATTGATTGATAAATCTTCCGGAATATGAGTAGGGTGCGGGTCTGCCGTATCAGCACTTATATTAAGCAGATAAAGTCCCATCAAACCCCATAGGATCTTGGTAAATCTGTTATTCCTCAATTGGCTAATCACAGTCCAAAACTAACACTATTTTGCAAGCTGGCGATATAGTAGTCCCCAAAAAACACTGTTATTATGATGATAATATATCTATTCAGATCCTTGTGGATCACAAAATAGCGGTTTAGATGAATCTTAAACCGCTATTTCTTAATTGTTTCAGTTTCCGTATTCACACTCCAAATTGTCTTAAATGATGGTCGGTATGTTTGTGCACTAATACGCCTATTTGTTCTTTGGTCATTTTACCTAAAAAATCGTGGACAAATTTAGGGTTGTTATAGTTTTCATATTCACCTAGCAAAGAAATCCATTTAGACTTTTCGGCTTCCAAGTCACCACTCAATACTTTTACTTTGAACTGCTCGGAAGTAGGGATGTTTTTATCCAATGGTTTTTCGTCCTTTATCATTCTTTTCAATGCTATTTTTCCAAAAATCTTTCCTAAAAACTCCTGTTTATACACAAAATCACCCTCACCCAAAATCCAACAGTTCCAATACGTGTTGTGCTTCGTCATTTGGTAAACATTCATTTTTCCCCAGTGTGCGGTATTGTCATTTTTGAGCAAATGAATCCTCTGTATCAATTCATCCCGTGTTACTTTTTCAAACACCGTCTTCATTGTCGAAATTGGCTATGGGCTGCAAAGAAAAATAGTTTCCCGAATCATCCTTGAAGAGAGCTTCAGTTCCATAGAATTCCTTTTTTGGAGGTTTTATAAACTCCACCCCTTTGGTTTTCAGTTCTTCATAAGTGGCAAAGATGTCGGTACAGGTAAGCACACCACAGCCGAACACTCCCTTTTTGATAAGGTCAATCAAGGTTTCAGCAGTTTCTTTGGGGAACATTTTACTTACCTTCACAGGGAAGAGCACTAGTTGCAAATCCGGTTGTTCCGGCGGAGACACTGTCAGCCATCTTGTGTCTGGCCCCATAGGGATATCATCTACTACTTTGAAACCCAATTTATTCACATAGAAGTCGTAGGCACTGTCTTGGTCAATCACGTGAATATTCGTGATGGTCATTTTTGTAATCATGATAGCTTATATTTTAAAACGTTGAACTCAAGACAAATATCTGCAATCGTTTAGCTATCAACTTCTTCAAAATTGCTATTCTCAAGCCAGCCATGCCGGTAAGCATAGCAGCCCGGCACAAAGGCAAGCGGTTCTTTCTTGATTTTTTCTTTGGTTCTTATATGCTCAGCAGAAAATACGGATGGTGATGCACCCACTGTCTTGGAAAAAAGGCCACTAAATGAGGAAAGACTGTCAAACCCCACGGAATAGCACACTTCTGTAACAGGCACCCCGGCTTTCAAAAGCTCTTTTGCCTTTTCAATCCTTACATATTTCAAATATTGATGGGGAGTTTTGCCGTAAGTGGACTTAAAGAGACGTATAAAATGGAATTTGGAAAAATAAGCCTCATCAGAAATGTTGTCCAAGTCTATTTTATCTGCGAAGTTTTTGTCAATAAAAAGCTTTGCCTGAACTATCCTTCTGTATAAATAAACCTTGGGGTATTGATCTGTTGCCATTTTGTTGTCGTTGACTTTAGAAAGCTCATATCCGAAATTTCATTATCGCTGATATCACGTTTTTATCAATAGAAAGGTTAAATAAATCGGGTTTGACGTATCGATATGCGAAAGTATGTTTACCAATTTACGGAAAGGATCCCTAACATAAAACCGATGCTGCGCTTTCTGTAATGACATTACTAACGATTCGTTTTATCTGCATTTTGTCAGCTGGTTTAGAGTACTCATTCAAGGAAATTTTCAAGTTGGCAGTTTGCCTGAATTCTTAAACCCTAATTGTTGTGTTTTCGCACTTATTTCACTAGGTGATTTGTTCGCACTTATTTCACTAGGTGATTTGTCGGTGTTTTTCCAAAATATTTTTTTAAACGTAGCTATAAATGAACTGACATTTTCGTGTCCTAATTCAAATGAAATTTCTTTAACACTTTTCTTTTCCCCTAATTGTTTAACCGCTTCCATTAATTTCAAGCGCATTTTCCAAACCCCAAACCCCATAGGAAGTTCTTTGTGAAATAACCTTGAAAGCGTTCCGGAACTTACGCATCACCTATTTGAATTTAGATTTTTATTCTATGGGAATTAGACTCAAAGAACAACTTGAAGCTTCGTTTCCAAGCGATTCAGAAACTTTAAAAACATGATTATTGCTGACGTTGGTGTAAATGACTTAGGGATAAATGTCACAAAGGCAAACGATGGGTATAATTTACATTATCCAATCCATATTTTCCCGGCAAATAACTGATGTGTTCTTAATGCCCTTTTTAATCGAAGGGCATTTTTCAGTGCGGAAAGACACCAAATTAATATCCAAAACTCACTGATCCTTCTAAACTATCAAACTTTCCTGAACCTCCTATCACTCCAAGAAGCAAATAAACCCACATTATCCGACAACAAACGTTTACTATCGAATACAAACGACTAGCTACCGACTAAGTGCAGACCGGCCCTGCAACTTTGGATCATAAGTTTTTCCTCCGGCGAAAACGACAAACAAATTTTCAAACCAAAACAACAAACATCATGAATGCGCTAAGAAACAAAGTACAGCTAATCGGTCACCTGGGAGCGAAAGTAGCATTGAAAACTCTGGAAAGTGGTAAAGTCTTAGGACACGCAAGCATCGCGACTAATGAATCTTACAGAAATCAAAAAGGTGAGCGTATCAAAGAAACTACCTGGCACAGACTAGTGATCTGGGGCAAGAATGCAGAGCTACTCGAAAAGTATACCGACAAGGGATCTGAAATCGCCGTAGAAGGAAAAATCTCCAACCGGGACTACAGCGATAAGGATGGGGTCAGACGCTACATCACCGAGGTGGTGGTAAATGATTTCCTATTCTTGGGTGAGAAGACCGCAAAAGTAAGTGAAGAAGCTGACATGCCTTTTTAATACAACTGACTTCCTTAAGAAAAGGCTGGAATTCACAAAGCTCCGGCTTTTTCTATATTCTAAACTTTTGAAACATACTTCAATCTCCCTGAATTCCTTCATGGAAGTATCATCAGAATCTACAAAACCAAGCTTTGTCAAAACCGATTTGAAATTATCTTTTAGTTATTATCTAAATTCTTGTTATTACCTCATCTTTCAGCCATTCAAAGGCTTCTTGTTGATTATATTCTATTTCCGACCGTAATAAAGCTTCCATATCTCCTATAAAGTTCGGATCATTTTCTTTTGCTTCTATGTTTTGTAAAAACTCCTTTTGACTCGGCTTTTTTTTCTCCGTCGCAAATGCAATGTACTGCCGAAAACACTCAAGAATTTCATCAATGTTAATGTCTCTATTGCGTCTGCCATAATCCAAATCAAACAAGTCTCGCCCTTTACTTCTTTGGTACAAGGCCCGAAGTTTCGTCCCTAGCAACTCATTTATGCTGTAAGTGCGTATTTTACAGTTCCCTTCAAACCATTCACTTTGCATAGTATAAGGGAAGTCTATCCAATCCAATACATTGAAATGTTCCCGACAATTGATCTCAAGTTTTAATCGCATCCGAATTTCTTCATACTCAGAAGTAAACCGGTATAATGCTTTGATGCCATGGCCTCTATTTTGCGCTGTTCTGTCTTACTAAAGCCCGGCTAATTACTAAATCCTGCTCTACTTGATAGAACTGTTTCCATGGTGCAGATTCCTGCCATTGTGCTATGTATGGTTTTGGAATCACAAATCACTTTCCAGTTTAATATTCACATCTACTTTCCATCTATTGTCGACTGATCCCGGCTTTTGTTTCCCTTTTGGAGAAAGTAGTACAGGAAAAAAATTACCTGAAATTAAATAGTCAAATAGAGGGTCTAATTCTATCCCCAATTGCAATTCTTCCATAATAAATCCAAACCTCTGTAACGTACTTCTATGTGGGTACCAAGACAATAGATCTTTAAGGTCATTATCGGTTATCTCTTCAGACAATTCTTCCAATATGGACAGCATTCTGTTAAGCCCTCCTAATTTAGTTTGGTGATGTATTAAATCTACTGCCGTCAGTGCAGGGCTGGATATTTTAAAAATTCCAGCATCTGACTTTCTTTCTACAATATTCTTAGTAGGCCATTTTGAAGAGGTCATGAATTTGATATCAAGCTTAACTTTCTTAATATCGTTTAGTTTGGGACGCTCTGTTATAACGTATTCCCTTTGACTCTGCTGATGGCTAGCTCCGTGAAATTTGGCTGCAGAGTAAAAAGCCAGATAATAGTTACGATTCAAACTTTTAAACAGTTTATCAATGTAAAGCTGGATAGGTAAATGCCCTTGTTTTGAATACCTTGGAGGTATTATCAGATGAAATCCTTTTCTAAGGCTTACTATTTCTTTCTTTTCAACTTGTCGGGCAAGTTCAAACTTCAGTGAAGCCCGTACAGAATTTGTGTTACCAATGACTTCTTCCAGTGAGAATGAATAATTCTCTATCGATAGTAGATGCTTGATATAGTCCTTCACTCTCATTTTAGTAACTTTTCTCTAAAAGCAGCAAAAAAAACTACTTATATAGAATTAATACTATAAATACCACTCCTTATCCGACAACAAACGCTTACTGTCGAATACAAACGACTAACTACCGACTTGGCACAGACCGATCCTGCAACTTTGGATCATAAGTTCTTCCTCTTGCGAAAATGACAAACAAATTTACTAACCAAAACAACAAACATCATGAATGCGCTAAGAAACAAAGTACAGCTAATCGGTCATCTGGGAGCCAAAGTAGAATTGAAAACCCTGGAAAGCGGTAAGGTCTTAGGACACGTGAGCCTCGCAACTAACGAATCCTATAAAAATCAGAAAGGTGAAAAAGTCACTGAAACTACCTGGCACAGACTGGTCATCTGGGGCAAGAATGCAGAGCTACTCGAAAAGTATACCGACAAGGGATCTGAAATCGCCGTAGAAGGAAAAATTTCCAACCGGGACTACAGCGATAAGGATGGCGTAAAGCGATACGTTACTGAGATCGTGGTAAATGACTTCCTATTCTTGGGCGAAAAAACCGCTAAAATGAAGGAAGAAGCTGATCTTCCTTTCTAAGGAAATCAAAGGGTAAAAGAAAATGGCTGGGGGTTCAGATGGACTTCCGGCCTTTCTCTTACCTCCTTTCCTAAAGGAAAACATTTCGTCAATTAGACCTTCTCTATGATTTAGTAAATCAGATCCCCCTTCTTGAGAAGCAGGATAACAGAAAGCACACAAGCGCAGAATAAACTAACCTACGTTCTCTCCTGAAATCTCCGCGGTTTCAGTGGTTAAAAAAATGAGGCCCTTTCAAGCCCCATTTCATGATCAATTTATCTTGGCCATACATTGTCAGCCGCATCCTTGTCAGGAAAACGTCGATGTGGATCCAAGGTAATCTTGGTGATTTTTCTATCCCCGAAATCCAAAACCGCATCAAACGTACGGCTCCCGTCAAACCAAACCGTCACCGGCCAGGTCACCTCCACCGTAGTAGCATTTAGCATTTTGGCATTCGGCATGTTTCCGATCTCAGCACCCTCTGTTTCAAACTCCACTTGTAACACAACCGGAGAAGGCATTTGTCCAGCCTGATGTACTGTGACTGTTGTTTTGTCATTTGATGTACTTACCTTCTGAATAGAACCCTCCACAGATTCTGTGGTAAACAACCAGTAATACCAGAACCACTCCAAGTTTTGCCCCAATTCATTATTCATAAAGAACATGTAATCCCAAGGTGAGGGGTGTTTGAAAGCCCAAGCATCCGTATATTTTTTCATGGCATTGATCACTGCTTCATCCCCTACTATTCCTCCTAGCATGGAAAGCATCAGGGGTGTTTTGGCATACGTCTGAAATCCATACATCATGCCCGCATCGTTGGCACTCCACATCATCGGGGCTTCATCTTCCAATCCACTGATTCGCCCATAGCTTTGCCCAAGACCGTCCAGATCATAAGCTACTCCCCTGCTATCTGCGGCAGAAAGAATATTCATGTATTGGTTAAACCCTTCATCCATCCAGCCATAACGCGTTTCATTGGTTCCTACCATCATGGGCCACCACTGGTGGGCAGTTTCATGATCTGCCGCACCTTGGTTGGAATTGATTACCATAGGGTATTCCATACCGGCACTTGGGCCGTCCTGAAGGGTGAGCTGGGGAAAAGGATAGGGAGCCCAGAGTTTAGAGTAAAATTCCAACGCGTGTCTGGTATTTTCCACCGCTTTCTCGAAATACTTGGCCCGCTCAGGAATAAAAACCATGTAAATCGGCACAGGTCCTTTGCCCGGAATAGTGGCCCTGCTTGCTTTCCAGATAAATCTATCAGAAGTAGCCCATGCAAAATCGTTTACTTTATCCGCCACAAAACGCCAAGTAAGCTTATCTCCTGCCTTAGTCGCTTTACCCGGGCCTTTTTCATCCTCGCCCACCAGCGTCACTTCCGCATCAGAGTCAAGCACGGTAGAAAGTCTTTGGATGACTGTTGGAGTCAAAACCTCAGCTGGGTTTTGCAATACACCCGTACCGGTTACTATCCAGCCAGCAGGCACAGTAAGGGAAACATCGAAGCGTCCAAAGTTATTGAAGAATTCCGCCGGGCCTAAGTAAAGGCTCGTCTCCCATCCACGCAGATCATCATACTTCGCCAATCTTGGGAACCACTGTGTAGGCTGAAACAAAGTGCTGTCAAAACGCTGTGTCATTCTATGTCCCCTGCCATTGTCTCCACCCGGTAATTTGGTATGCCAGTCGATCTCCACTTCCGCAGTAGTACCCGCTTTGATCGGATTGACAAGTGAGATGGTCGCAACGGTACTTTGCAAACCTCTTACCCGTAATGCAGGCGGATCATTTTGGCCAGACGGTGCAGCCTTCAGATCTACCGATTCTCCGGCTACTTTGATGGCGGTCACGACCATTCCTTCCGTATTTTCTGCAGGCACTGAAGTACCGCGAGGCACATCTCCTCTGAAAATATTATGATCTAGTCGAAGGACAATAGCATCCAGATCATCCTTACTATTGTTATGTACAAGGATTTTCTCTGATCCTGTGATCGTCTGGGTGCTTGGATCCAAGCTTGCGTTGATGGTAAAGTCAGTTTCCAGCTGCCAATAATTTTCGCCCGGCTTACCTGAGAAGTTTCTAGCCCCCTCTTCAAACGCTTTGCGGATAGAATTCGTCATCGGTACATCCTGACGAATCACACGGGTATCCGTTTCTACGGAAGTTCGCAGGGACTTGGTGTTTTCTTGCTGCGCAAAAGCAGCTGATGTGCTAAGGAGCACTAAAAAGAGTATTTTTCTCATAAGTTGGATGGGGTTTTATTCAAGTGAAAGTTTAGCAAAAAAATCATCTATCCTGTCAAATAATGAGCGTAATGGGCTAATGGAATGGATGTGTAGGTCATTTTAAATCTACAATTTACTTTTTATCTAATTTACTTATTTCTAATAACGCTAACCAAAACCCGGCTGGTTTGTCCTGTACTTTTTACACTTAACATAACACTGGCTAATAGCGCTATCATTTATTTGGTTGAGCCGCCAGTCTTCATGTACAATTCCCTTCATGTCATTATAGACAATAAAAAGCACTTGCCGATTTCGGTTTGTTAGTCACAAACCGAGTTTTTTTTCAACAAGGTTTCGACTTTCATGCCTTCGGCAGACTGGCTGCTCAACCTGACAAAGGTCTGTCAACTGAAAACTGAGACTGATGACTGCCTACTAAAATCACTCCCTCTTCCCAGGCACATAGCGCTCTTCTGCCTTAGCCTCCACATCTTCCCGATAGAACGCGACATCCTTAAACTTCCCATCGACATAATCCTGAACTTGATCATAGAAATGCGGAGAATCCGGATCTGCGCTTTGCCCACCTGCAAGTATTGATTTTGCTTTTAGCTTCTCCCCAAATTCCACCACTGCCACAAAACTATTTCCCCGGTAGCCATACAATCGCTTGGTTCCGGGGTAGGTTTTAGCTCCAAAAGCCGCCAAAGCCCCCCAAGTTCCTGAGGCCATTCCCACCGGCGTGTATTCCTTTGAATCATCGAATGGCATATGAATTTCTCCTGTCAGGCGCTGAAATCTATTGATCTCAGACCATGGTGTATTCCAGGTACCAAAATCTGCATTCATTTCATCCAGCGTTTGACTGAAAGTTGCCAGCAGTTCCGTTGGCAAAGGATTTGGTGTTTTGCTATTTTCATCCACATCAAAAGCAAGGAAACTGTTAATGTTGCCATGATTCCGCATAAAATTCATCCCAAAAAAATGTGCCAGCGACATAGCCACTGATTCTTTGGAAGTCCGATAATTCCACGATTCTAAGACTCTAATGGGCTCGGCAAATTGAGGATCAGCTACACCCCGCTTCTCATAGGCTTTCAGCAGCATAGGAATCAGTTTCTCAAAAGCCGGTAAATATGGATCATAAGCCAGTTTTATCAAGCTATCCAATGTCAGTCCAGACGCCTCATTTAGCACCTTCACCGCATGAATCCCCCGATAATTCTCCTGATCAGGAGCCATGTAAAACGGATAATTTTCCCGCTTCGGGCTAAACTCACCAGCAGCAGTAAATGGCGTAGAATTACAGTTCTGAATCCAACCTGTACCGGGATTTAATATCAGTATACTTTCGTCCACGGTATGCAGTCCCTGCCAATCGGATTTGGGATCTGAACCATCTACCGGATTGGAGAAGTCAAATCCTTCGTTTCTCTTTGGAATAAAATTACCGTGGAAGTAAGCGATGTTCCCTTCCGCATCAGCAAAAACCGTATTGTTGGAAGAGTTTGTACGGATAGCCATCATTTTCTTAAACTCAGCATGATTGCTCAGTTTTGTTCGTGTAAAACTCTGGATAAGGGCATTTACCGGATCCCAATTGATTTTTGTTGCCACCCACTTATCTCCGATTTTATGTGTGATCGGACCATGATGGGTTCTGTAGAAAGTAAATGGTTTTTCCTTGAGTTCGTTTCCCAACTTGTATTTCAATAAAACCTGAAACTCTTCTACTGCCCGGCTTTCGTCGCCGTATTGATATTCATATTTCCCATCTTTCTCAGCTACTTCTTCTACAAACTCATCTATAAAATCCACCTGGGTAGAAGTATGCATCCATCCGGTTTTTTCATTAAATCCCTGATAGACAAAAAACTGCCCCCAGGTCACTGCACCGTAAGCATTCAGGCCTTCTTCGCTCACCACATGGACTTCAGGTCTGAAATAGAATGACGTATGTGGATTAATAAGCAACATGGCATTGCCTGAGGCAGTCATCCTACCGTTTAACGCAATTCCATTTGACCCTTTCGGCTCATCCAAAAGAGACGGAGGAGTAAACTCATCTTCATAAAACGCCATTACATCAGATTCCTTTTCTGCATAGAAAGCCTGAATCTTTTGGGTGGGTATCTGTTCTATATCACCTCCAATCGAACCCTCACTGAAAAACATCGGCATCCAAGGCTCATAATGTGTTATCACCTGAGGTTTTACTTCAGGATGCGTCGCCAGATAGTAGTTTACCCCGTCGGCAAAAGCAATACAAAGTTCCTTTAGCCAATCAGGAGCTGACTCATAAGCAGCTTTTGCCTCACCTTCAGTCATGTAAAGATTAGCTCTAAGATCACTGTAAATAGCCTCATGCCCATCCAACTCGGCCAGTCTTCCCGTAGCCCAGATGTAATTACGCTCCACTCTTCTAAAATCATCCTCACACTGGGCATACAGCAATCCAAAAACTGCATCCGCATCGCTTTTACCATATATATGAGGGACTCCAAAATCATCGCGGATAATTTCCACCCGACTTGCGGTATCCTCCCAGCGTTCGGGCTCAGTAAGTTCCTTGGGTTCGCATGACCAGATTAAAACCGGCAGAACAAAAAGTAACAGTCTAAATTTCATATTTGGGTATTTTTAAAGGCAAAGTAAAATATACTCTCCCAAAATAGCCTATTTGCGGAGTTTAGGCAATTGGAATTTTATCTGTGCTGCGTATATCGGTTTAGCGGTATTTTCATGGAAACTCCTCTTAACAACTCATCAGAAATCATTTCCTGCTGCCGATAAGCAGTAATTAATTTTTCAACTTGCGCCACCGAACTTGCCCCGATCACCAGAGAGCCGACTGCCCGCTGCATCAATCCAAAGCGGATCAAAAAAGCCTCGGGAAGCAGCCCGGAATCTGCAATCAACTCACGGATTTCTTTTACCTCAGCTGCTGAATAATCCAAAAAAGGTTCTTCTGACTTATTGATCAAAAGCCCTTTTGCGAAAGCTCCCCGAACCAAAACTCTGGTATCTGATTCAGCGATCATAGGAAAAACCGTTTCCTCCGGTCTTCTATCCAAAGGGCTGTACTGCATCATGATTGTGGCAGGAGTGCTTATTTCCAGCACCTTTCGGATCACATTGGGGCGAATGGAAGAAATACCAAAAGCCCGGATTTTCCCTTGACTTTTGAGGATTTCAAATGCTTCGAGTGTTTCTTCCCAAGGATCTTCCAGGGTGCCGCCGTGTAACTGGTAAATATCTATATAATCAGTTTGCAGTCTGTTCAGACTTTCTTCCACAGCTTTTAGAATATAAGATTTCCTAGGATTCCAATCCCATCCGCTGCCGTCTTCCCTAAGCTGATTCCCTACTTTGGTCGCTAGGATCACATCTTTCCTTTTATCACGGATAGCAGCTCTCACAATTTCTTCATTCAATCCTTTTTGGTACAGATCAGCCGTATCCAAAAAACTGATTCCTCCCGAAATTGCTGCATCTATAATCTCTTGATCTTCTTTCAAATTGCCTTTCAGCGACATACAACCCAATCCAATTGAGCTTATTCCAAAGTCTAGTGCAGGTAAGTTTCTTTTTTCCATTAAACCAGTAGTATTAAAGTAATCTAAGTAATTTGAGAGGGTTACCCCGTTACTCCACTCACAAACGTCTCTACGAATCTCAGTATCCTGTCCGTCACCCTTTCGGCAATATTGGCACGTTCTTTAAGTGCCGGTCTTTTGTTTAATAGGTCAATCACTTGATCCCTCATGGGCTTTTTCTCTGTAAACAGATATTGGCTGATCACTTCCTGAAGCTTTTCTTCATCCAGGTTTTCTTCATTGCTTAGTTTTTTCAGCGCCGCTTTTCTTTCTTCGTCCCAATAGTCGTCAAAAGCTTCCGGTATATCGTCTGAGTCTGCGATCTGCGGTAAATTTTCCCGAATAAATTTCTCTATCAACTCTCGCTTGCTTCTCAACTGGGCATCTCCGGAAATCAACTCTATCAAGGCTTTTTTCTGCTTTTCCTGATCCTCCGGTGCAGCGTCTTTAAGCTTGGCCAATAGTTTCAGAATATAGGTCACATTGATTTCATCCCTGTGAATCAGTTCCAATTCAAAGTCAACATCATCCAGAATAGATACTTTTTCTACTTGATCATGATTTTTGGTCTTATCGTACAAGTCTAGATACTTGCTCTTATAGTCTTCAAATAACTGCCCCGTCATGTCCAAATCATCAAAAGTAAACTCGGTGAAAGTGGTTAAAACATTTTTTGTTCGCATCAATTCCCGGAAAGCTTTGATAAAAGCCAATTCTTCCTCTTCACTGGGGAAGTCATTGACACTATCGACCGTAGGGGCGATTTTAAGCAATTCGAGATACGCATTGTTAAACTTGGCCACATAGTCCTCATAGGGCTCTATGATGATTTCATCTCTGGCATTGAGATTGGAAAACAGTGTGATAGCCTCGTCTGTGGCTTCTTTCAGATTCCTAAAACAGACGATATTGCCTTGGGATTTCAATTCATTCAATATCCGGTTGGTTCTGGAGTAAGCTTGAATCAAACCATGATATTTGAGGTTTTTATCCACATAAAGGGTGTTCAAATGCTTGCTGTCAAATCCGGTCAGAAACATATTGACGACCAGTAATAAGTCCACCTGTTTATTCTTTACTCTTTTGGCAATGTCATTGTAATAGTTGTAATAAGACTGGCTGTCCCTACTGGTAAAATTGGTGCCAAATTGGGTATTGTATTCCTTGATGAAATCTTCCAGCTCATCCCTCGAATGTTGGAAGGAAAGATCTTGCGCTCCAGTCCCATACTTCACGGTAGGTTCGGCCGCCATCAGGAGTTCCTCTTCTTCGATAAAGCCCACTGCGTCTTTATCTTCTTCATTTGCCTGATAGGAAAAAATAGTAGCCAATTTCAAATTATGCTGTCCTTCTTCTTTTTTCTGTAAAAAGAGTTTGTAGTATTCAATCAGTACAGGAACACTGGATACACAAAAGATGGCTGTGAATTCTCTATTATGGGTTTTTCTGCTGTGGTGGGCGATGATGTAATCGCTGACATTATTGAGCCGTTGAGGTGCATTCATGACCTCGGCTTCATCTATGGCTTCTACCTCGATGTCCAAGACGTTGTCCCTTTTTTTGAACGTCCGGATATACTCCACCGAAAACTTCAGCACATTGCCGTCCCGGATAGCATCTGTGATCACATATCGGTGCAGACAGTCGCCAAACAGCATTTTAGTGGTTCGCTTTCCGTACTCATTGGTTCCGGCATTGTTTTCAAAAATAGGTGTACCTGTAAACCCAAACATCTGGCAGTTCTCAAAAAAGCTCTTGATATCTTCATGAGTCTTTCCAAACTGACTGCGGTGACATTCATCAAAGATAAAAACGATACGCTTGTCTCTCAAAACCTCCATTTTATCCAAATACCTCTTTTTGGTGATAGCGGTATTGAGCTTCTGAATGGTGGTAACGATCAGCTTATTGTCACCCGAAAGTTGATTGACCAGGGTATTGGTGTTGTTTGTTCCATCAATGCTTCCCTTGCTAAAAGCGTTAAACTCCTTGGTGGTTTGGTAATCCAAATCTTTCCGGTCTACAACAAATACTACTTTATAGACTTGCGGTAGGTTGGTGAGTATCTGAGCAGTCTTAAAGGAAGTAAGGGTTTTGCCAGATCCTGTAGTATGCCAGATATATCCATACTTGGGAGTGGTTTTCACCCGTTCCACGATCGCCTCCACCGCATAAAACTGATAAGGTCTCAATACCATCAGCATTTTCTGGGATTCATTGAGTACGGTGTACTTGGTGATCATCTTGGAGATATGGCAGGGCTCCAAAAAGACTTCAGAAAAATCCGATAGCTGTGTAATCAACTGGTTTTTCTGATCTGCCCAGAAAAACGTTTGCTTGAAGGATCGGCCTTTCAGAGGACAGTTGGCGTAGTACTTGGTGTTTACTCCATTACTGATAACAAAGAGCTGTACAAACTGAAACAATCCGTGTCCCGCCCAATAGGAATGACGTTCGTAGCGATTGGTCTGGTTAAACGCTTCCTTAAGCTCCAAACCTCTTCGCTTAAGTTCTATTTGTACCAGAGGTAAGCCATTGATCAACAGGGTTACGTCATAGCGGTTTTTATAGCTGCCGTCAATACTGATCTGCCGGGTCACTTGAAACTCATTTTGACACCAATGGATTTGATTGACGAGTTCTATGGTCTTGGTCTCACCCTGGTCATTGATGTAAGGCACTCGGTCGCGGAGGATTTTTGCCCGTTCAAATACATTTCCTTTATTGATGTAATTGAGTATTTGCTTGAAATCACTATCGGATAGGACAGTTTTGTTGTGCTTTTCCAGTTGGACTCTCAGGTTTGTCAGTAGATCCTTCTCGTCACGGATTATCACCTTTTTATGGGCCAGCTTCTCCAGTTGAGTCACCAATTTATCTTCTAGTATTTGTTCAGGTTGGGTGGTCATAAAAAAAATGAGCTATCTCTATTTGAATTATGTTTTGGTTTTTGTTGTTTTACCTGTCGAAGCGCTTTGATTGATCCGAAGGCCTACGTCGTACGTAGGAGTGCAATTAGGATGAGTTGGGGCGTTTTTTGTTTTTACTGTTGGGTATGTAATCATGGTTATTCGGCACAAATAACCAATGTCTGTATGGGTGAAGGAACCGATTAAGTGGATCACCGTCCATACTCGTAGAGACACCAATATTAAAGTTTGGCCGGATTTCCCTTATTTTTTTATTGATAAACTTGTAAACGTATTCTTTCGCTACTGTTCTTTTTCCCCTTCTTGTTTCTCCATCAGGTTTATCCTTATGGTGATCGTTTAGTCTGAAACCCATTGACCCAAGAACCACGTCAGTACATTGTAGAAGGATGTGTTTTTTAGAATCCACCTCATATATTGCGTCTTTACGGACCTTCAATCTTGCCAAAGCCAATTCAGGCAGATACTGCAAGCTATGGATATATTCTTTGAAATGAAGGTTTTTTTCATATTGATCCGGCAACTCATCAAAATATAGTTCAAGTGGTATATCGTAATCCGATTCTAAGTTACTGAAGCCAAATGCGTGCTTGATAAATTGGTAATAAAGGAGATGATATTCCTTTTTGCGATGTTCATTACTAAGTTCTCGGGGAATGAAGCGATTATCTGTAAACATTACCCTAAACTTGACAATCCCTTCCTTAATGATCTCAAAAAAGAGGTTCATCATTTCACAGTAGGTTTCTACCCGGTAGCCGTTGATATTGCTCCATTTCAGTTCCGAGTCTTCCATACCAATGTCCTGCTTTTTGCTGATAAGTAGATTATTGACGCGTTCATAATCGGCAATAGGGATCAGGCATCCTCCGTAAAAATTGGAATAATAGCGACCGGAACTTATCGACTCATCGCAGAATATGTAGAACCCTTTGTTCATATCAAACAAGTATTCCCTAAAGTTAAATAAATAGTTCCGATTGACACAGGTACATAAAAAGCAAAAGACACGCCCTGGGACGCTGATCTTACGGGTAGCGTGGCGTGTACTGTCGATATGAAGATAAGAAATTGGAATAGTAAAATCTACCTCAATGCCCTGCTCATTTGCTCAATCGCCTTTTTCTTTTGTTCCATATTAGGGTGTACATACAGGTTCAAGGTCGTGCTAATATTTGAGTGGCCTAGCAGGACACTTACCGTTTTATAATCGCATTTGCTTTCTATACAGCGTGTGGCAAAGCTGTGCCGGAGTCCATGAAACTTAAGTTCCGGCATATCCAGTTCCTTCATAAATTTCTGGTAGTAACTTCTATAGGTTCTGGGCTCCGTGGGCTTTTGATCATTGGTCAGCACAAAAAAGACAGGATTTACAATTTTCTTGATAGGTTTCAGCAGGCGCAGCAAATCGCGACTCATGGGGATTTCCCGGATAGAATTCTTGGTTTTGGGCGAATCCAGTATCAGCTCTGTTTTTCGGATATCGTTTTCTATGATATAAATCCGCTGGATGGTCTTACCTACCTGAATGACTCCATGATCCGTGTCTATATCCTCCCAGGTGAGGGCGCAAAGCTCGCCGATCCGAAGACCGGTACTCAGGCAGATATAGATTCCCAGATTTCGGAAAGTAAAGTGTTCCTGCACGTAGTTCATGATCTTTTTCTGCTGGGTTTTGCTCAATACTTCCAAGTGCTGTTTCTCCCGCTCCGTAGGAAACCGGATGTCCAACGGGGTATTCTCCAGCCATTGGTTTTTAGTTCCGAATTTGAGTATCATCTTCAAGACGATCAGGATATCCTTTACGGTTTTCTGACTAAGACCTTGATCCAACTTCTGGAATACAAAGGATTGAACATCCGATTCGTTCAATCCAGTCTTGTCCTCAAATGCAGGCAGGATATGGTTTTCGATCAATAGGACATAAGCGGAAAAACTGGATTTTTTGATGTACTGTCTTTTGTCAGTTTTCCATAGCGTGATGACTTCCGAAAGAGTCTTTTGTTTTGACATATTTTCTGGTTTTAAAATGAATAAAAGCCAAAGGAAACCAATCGAATTTTTAAATCCTTAGGGATGGGTGTTCTCCTAGTTTCCCCCTTTGAGATTTAAGGGGTTTGGGGAGGAGTGGGTTGAGAAAAGGCTTGAAGGTTTATTTAAAGAATTTAAGAGTGGAACTGGAATTACGTCGGCGCATATAAATGACGATGGTAACTATCCCGTTTATGGAGGGAACGGTCTTCGTGGGTTTACTGATACATTTACTCATGATGGGTTCTATTTACTGATTGGAAGACAGGGGGCTCTTTGTGGGAATATAAACCGATCTTATGGTAAAGCATTTATTTCAGAGCATGCGATTGCTGGAATGGCAAATGATGAATCTGATACAGAATGGCTAGCTCAAAGGTTAAGGTATTACAACCTAAACAGATTGTCGGAATCCTCTGCACAACCAGGACTGTCAGTTGCTAAACTTCTCAGATTTAAACTGGTTGTTCCAGATAAAACTGAGCAACAAAAAATAGCAGCCTTCTTAGAAACCTTGGATAAGCAAATCGAAGCCCAAATCAAAATCATTAAACAATTAGAAACCCTAATGTCCGGTCTCCGGCAAAAGATCTTTTCTCAGCAGATAAGGTTTAAAGATGATGAAGGGAATGATTTCCCGGATTGGGAGGAGAAGAGGTTGGAAGAAATTGGAAAAACCTATAATGGACTTACTGGAAAAACCAAAGAGGATTTCGGCGTGGGCAAGAGGTATATTCAGTATAAACAGATTTTTGATTCTTCGAGCATTGACATATCTAAAAGCGGCTTTGTTAATGTCCCGGAAAATGAGGGGCAAACTAAAGTGAAATTGGGAGATGTTTTTTTTACTGTTTCTTCTGAAACTCCTGAAGAAGTTGGTATGAGCTCTGTTTTGTTGGAAGAAGTAGAAGATGTTTATTTAAACAGTTTTGCTTTGGCTACAGACCCACTTCGTTGAATAAACTGAATCCACTATTTGCTAAGTACTTGTTTAGAAGTAGTATGTTTAGAACCCTAGTTGTCAAACTGGCACAAGGAAGCACTAGGTTCAATTTGTCAAAAATTGAGCTACTGAAACTAACAATCTTATTACCCAATCCTGCTGAACAAACCAAAATCGCCAATTTCCTCTCATCTATCGACAAGAAAATAGCGTCCGAAAAGCAAATTTTGGCCCAATACCAAAACCAGAAAAAGTACTTTTTGCAAAGCCTGTTTATATAAATAAGTTCTGCAAAAAGTATTGCTTTTGTTGTTTCAGAAGCTCTAGGTGCTTGGTTTCGAGTTTAATTTTTTTGTCGATTGCGGATAGGATGGAAGCGATTTTTTGCTGTCCTTCGATGGAAGGAACTGTAATGCTTTGGCTAAGCAAATCATTCTCATGGATACGTTTGCTTCCTGAACCACTTGCTATTGATTCAAGGCGCTTATAAAAAGAGGGTCTACTGATATATTGGAATAGAAACTCTGGATCAATTTTTGAACTAATAATGTCCAATGCAGGGACGTCACCTGAGCTGAGAAAACTGTCGAACTCTTCGGATACTATAGCTAATGCACCATTGAAAAGATTTTGCTTTCCGTAAATTAGTTGCCCTTTTTTTCGAACGTAATAGTTTGTCGAACCAATTGATAGTGTATCAGAGTTGTCATTTCTGGATATCCCCTTCAGATGGAGTTTGACTGTTAGCAACTTGTTTTTATCAATGTTAGAGGGTTTGATTTTTTCAGGAATGGTAAGAGCTTCCTTTAGTTGAACTGGTACCCACTTTTCTTCATGCTCAGCCAGTTTCACTTTTCGCATAAATATGTTACTACTTAACCCTGATTTTAGAGCCTTCAACTCCTCAATGATTTTGATTTGGGTCTGGATACGCTGGCCAATTAAGGAAAGGAAAGATGCTATTCTTCGCTGTTCACACTCATCAGGCACCGTAATAAAGCAGTGGTTGATTTCTCCTAGGTTTATCTTTTTGGGAAATGCGATATGAATAATTCGCTTGTGGAGTTCTCGCTTAAAAAAGCTTGTAGAAATAAAATGATTGAGATATTCAACTTTGAGGCTCTCATTTTTTATTCTTATTAGAGCTAGGCTGACATAGTATGCTAAAGGGTTATCATTTTTAACTATTGCTGTTGAACCTATAATACCAGCCGTTATCCTGGTCATTAAAATATCACCAGTTTGGGGCTTGATTTTATACTCAGTTTCAAAAGCTTCCGGTGTTATGTACTTTTCTGTTCCTGCTAAATCACCAATATTCTCAACACTTACAAACGGAATTCCAAATTTCACATACTTCGGAGTTTGATGTGTCCCATCAAATATTTCCGCAAATTTCCCAAGACTGTTTTTAGTCCACTCTCCCCCAAACCCCTTAAATCTCAAAGGGGGAAAATTGCCTACCGATTTGTTATTCTTGCTCATTATTGATTTTCTTTTTCTTAGCTGAAAACATTGAGGATATTTTATCGCCTATTTTTGCAACCGTTTAATATCTTCCTCGATTTCTTTGAGGCTTTGTTCCTTTTCGATGGATTTTTGTGTATCCCTGTATTTTTCATATTCCAAACCCGATTTTTCATTGGTAGAAAAATCGGAAATCCCGATTTTTCTCATGGAGCTGTTTTGTTCTAATTCACCTTCTTTGTAAATATTGAGAATGTGCTCATTGATGGTTGACTTTCCTTTTCGAAAAAGCGTAGCCATTTGCTCGATTGTCAACCAGACTGTTTCGTCTTCCAGATGGACATCAATTTTTATTGTACCGTCAGCATTTTGGTATAGTAAAAGTTGGCTGTTGCTGCTCATATTCTGACTGTTTTGATAATTAAAACTGGAGCCCCAGCTCTTTAAAATATCCAGCGATTTCCCGATCCAGCTCCGCACGCTGGGCTTCCAGGGTCTTGATTTCCTTCATGACAGTATCGAGATCCACGGGTTCCTCCTCTTCAAAAGTATCCACATAACGGGGGATATTGAGGTTATAGTCATTTTCGGCGATCTCCTTTAGGGTGACTACTGCGCTGTATTTGTCCAGGGTTTCTCGATTGCGGTAGGTATTGACGATGCGTTCTACATCGGAATTGCGCAGCACGTTCTGGTTCTTTTCCTTGACAAAACAGTCCTCCCCACTGGCATCGATAAAAATGACATTGTCATCAACTTTACGACATTTGCTCAGCACCATGATACAGGTGGGGATGGAGGTACCGTAAAAGATATTGGCAGGCAAGCCGATCACGGCATCCAACCAGTTCTTTTCCATGACAATGTACTTTCGGATATGTCCCTCGGCAGCTCCCCTGAACAGCACCCCATGAGGGAATACACTGGCCATCACGCCATTGTCGGCCAATTGGTGTAGCATGTGCTGCAAAAAGGCGTAATCAGCCTTGGTTTTCGGTGCCAATCGTCCATATTGGCTAAAGCGCTCATCGGTGGAGTTTAAGGGATTGTCATCCCCTTTCCAATGCGCTGAGAACGGAGGGTTGGCCACCACCGCCTCAAAACGTCGACCCAGGTGTTGTGGATTTTCCAGTGTATCCTCCTGACGAATGTCAAAATTGCGGTAATGGACATCATGCAAGATCATGTTCATCCGTGCCAGATTGTAGGTAGTACGGTTGAGCTCTTGCCCATAAAATTCGCTCACATCGGCCTCCTTGGCCACCCGCAGGAGCAGGGATCCCGATCCGCAGGTAGGGTCATAGACCGACTTGATTTTTTCTTTACCGGAAGTAACGATTTTCGCCAGGATTTTGGAAACCTGCTGAGGGGTATAGAACTCCCCTGCTTTTTTACCCGCTCCGGCGGCAAACTCAGAAATCATATATTCGTAAGCATCCCCCAGTACATCGGCATCCATATCGCTGAGCTTAAAATCGATCTTGTCCAGATGGGAGAGGATTTTGACTATAATCTCATTTCTTGCACCGACAGTCCTGCCGATTTTGGTGGAGTTGAGATCCAAATCTTCAAACAAGGCATTGAAGTCCTCTTCTGATTCTGTGCCCATGGTGCTTTGCTCGATATGGTTCAGTACAGACTTTAAGTCCTCCAGTATGTAGTTGCTTTCACTTTCCGTGTCCGCATTTCCTTTGGCCGCCAAAACGGAAAACAATTGGGAAGGCGCTAAGAAGTATCCCAGTTTCAGCAAGGATTCTTCCTTAATAGCTTCCAGTGTATCCTGATCGGCGACTTCCTTGTAATCCGTTACCTCTTCTCCGACAAGTAGTTCATTGGCATAGAGGTATTGTTTTTCTGAAAGATACTTGTAAAAAATAAAGCCCAGGATATAATCCCTGTAGTCATCGGCACTGATTTTACCTCGTAACAGGTTGGCAATTCCCCAAAGCTGACTTTCTAAAATTTTCTTTTGATCTTCTGACATGCTGTTCCTTTTAAATATTCTTAAACCACTCAGGCTTGATTTTCACTTCTTCAACCAATTCGACGCTTACACCCAGCTTTAGCTCTTTTAGTTTTTCTGCAAAGTCATTTCCATCGATCAAGTCAATGGGAATAGCACCGTTCCGCTGCGCCTCTTTTTTGGCTTCCCTGGTAAAACTCCCAGTGGTCATGATCAGGCCTTTGTCGGCTCGGCCACTCATCGCACCTCTAAAGTCCCGAATCACAGAAGAAGAAACCGATCCCTGGTATCGTTTGGCCTGAAATACCACATGAAAGGAGAGCACCCCTCCAATCCGTATTATTCCCTTTCCATCAATTCCACCGTCATTGGTCTTTCCGGTTACTTCCACATTAACAAACCCCAATTCTCTTAAGAGTCGTTGACAAAGTCTTTCGAACTGATCGGGATGGATGCTCCTTAACGTGTCCAGCAGCTTGTCTTGCCAAGAAAATCCCTCAATTTCCTCAGTAGTGGATTGAAGTTCAGGAGAGTCCTTTTCCTTTTTTGCAAGTCGCTGTTCCCGGTCTTTTTTGACAACAGCCCGTTTAACTTTTTCCTTGTTGACTTCCAATACCTTTTGCCCTTCCTCAGTCAAAGCCCATACTCCTCTGGAAGAGTTTTCTAAGAGCCCGTATTGTTTCAGATAATTCCTCGCCCAAGCAAGTCTATAGGATAATTTGGTGGTATTCCCTTTCCCATGACCTTCATTAATGGCTTCTTCGGTCAGGCCTAAAAGTTGAGCCACTTCCTCTTCGATCTCACTTACCGCCCCAGAGTCACCAAGCTTTTTCAGTGCTTTCAGGGTAGGGTTGAAAAGGTCGTCGTATTTGTAGATGAAGTGTTTGTCCATTTATCTCGTCTTTTGAGAAAAAATATTCTCTGCAAACCTTAGTGCTTCCAAAACTTCCCTTTCACCTTGGATCGCATCCTGGCCCCTATCAGCCAGCCAAAGCGTAGACAGCCCCTTTTCATCCTTTCCCAGAATGGCGGTTATTTTCGGGATATGATGTGGTTGGGCTTTCCATTTTCCCAGATCGATTGGCATACCAAGGCGGTATCCACCTCGATATGTACGGCTATTTGACGCATAAATAAGCCCTTGGCTCCGTATCTTGGTTCCCAGGTAAGTCATAGTTCAGAAGGTCTGCTTTGGTCGTGTTTTCAAAAATCCGTCACCCCGGTTGCTGGATTGACTAGGTAGTCAAATATAGGAAAAGAAATCCCTAATGTAATAAGGCCACTAAAAATCCCCAAATCATGAATTGTCGATTAAACTCGGACTATCCATTAGGGTTCGTATTTAGGTATATTGTTTTTCTAATCAACTTAAGATGATATGGGTTTTATTTTTGTAGACAGCAATTACGAACTGAGGCTCATATCCATAAGTAGCCGGATCCAATGGAACGAATTAGCAAGGATTAGAATTTGGAGGAAGCCCACTTTCGATTTTTAGTGCTGGAATTCAACCCCTTCACAAAATCAGTATTTATTAAAAGTTTAATAATTTAAGAAACTGAGAGCATTCTTTCTTTAATTCCTATTTTTGGGTATTAAATCTAGGAATATGAAATCGAGCGTGATCCCGTAGGTATGCGATCACACGGAGGCATGATTATACGCCGTGCGAGATTCCATAGCCTGTCCCGACTATTCAGGGTGACCATTGAAAGACAATTAGACATATGAAAAAAATAGCAGTTTTTACTTCTGGAGGGGATAGTCCCGGCATGAACGCCTGTGTGAGAGCAGTCGTTCGTACAGCTATTTTCAAAGGACTGGAAGTATATGGAATCTATCGCGGATACGAAGGCATGATCGATGGCGAAATCAGGCGCATGCAGTCTCATTCGGTAAGTAATATAGTACAGCGTGGCGGAACTGTCCTGAAATCCGCCCGATCTATGGAATTCAAAACACCTGAGGGGAGAAAACAGGCTTATGATAATCTTACTGCCCATGGCATCGAAGGATTGGTGGCAATAGGTGGAGACGGTACATTTACGGGAGCCAAGATATTTTTTGAAGAATATGGCATTCCTACCATCGGCTGCCCGGGAACTATCGATAATGACCTGTATGGCACGGATTACACCATTGGATTTGACACTGCAGTGAATACTGCCTTGGAAGCGATCGACAAAATCCGGGACACAGCCGCCGCCCACGACAGAATTTTCTTTATCGAAGTAATGGGAAGGGATGCCGGATTTATCGCCGTAGAATCGGGAATTGGCGGTGGAGCTGAATTTGTGATGGTTCCTGAAACCAAAACTAACTTGGACGATGTCGTAAGATCACTGAAAAACCTTAGAAAAAGCAAATCCTCAAGCATCATTGTGGTAGCTGAAGGCGATGATGCGGGCAATGCCCAGACCATTATGGAAAAAGTGAAAACAAAACTGAATGATCCCGCAAAGGATTTTAAAGTCACGACACTGGGTCATATTCAACGGGGAGGAAATCCAACAGCGCGTGACCGCGTGTTAGCAAGCCGATGTGGAATGTCTGCGGTGGAAGGGCTACTTGCCGGCCATCAGTATCATATGGCAGGGATTGTCAATCAAGAAGTGGTATTCACCCCATTCGCTGACTGCATCGGCAAAACAAAGCACCTGATCGAAGATCATCTTAAATTAATGAAAATTTGCAGTATATAAGATGGGCTTTATACCACTATTTATCATGTTGGGAGGCGGATGCCTCCTATTTTTTCTCACTGTAAAAAATGCCTTACAGCGCAAACTCAATCATCAGAAAGAGCTCCTCTTTAAGTTGAATTCCTTAAATCCGGCTCTGGGCATCTTGGTGGAAGATTCGTCTGATCCAGACTTGCTAATAGCTGCGCTAAAGGAAAGGCAGATAGAAAAAAACACTACTGAAAAAGCACTTAAAATCATCCGGGAACTTAAAGTCAACCGTATTCAATACAACGCACTGCTAAAAAAAGCCCCCTACAATTGGGTGGGGAAAATCGGAAGTTTTCAGAAAATCTGAGCTTGTATATATGCTAGAATTTCTTCCTGCTTCTCCGGAGAAAACCAATTTATAGCCTCATCTTTCTTAAACCACGTCATCTGCCGCTTGGCATAGCGACGAGAATTTCTTTTCAACAACCGGACAGCTTCCTCCTTATCATATTTTCCCTCAAGATATCCGAAGATCTCTGAGTAGCCGACTGTCTGAAGCGCATTCAAATGTCTTTTGCCAAAGAGCGCATCAGCCTCATCAAACAATCCCGCTGCTATCATCTGATCCATTCTTTGATCTATTCTGGCATACAATTCTTGCCGGTCCCTTTCCAAACCGATTTTGATGACTTCAAACGGGCGAGGCTTTTTTAACTTTACCCGAAAAGAGCTGAATTTCTTGCCGGTCCCTCTGAATATTTCCAAAGCCCGCATCAATCTCTGGGGATTCTTTCGATCTACCAATTCAAAATATTCGGGATCATTCTTGGCTATTTCATCTTGCAGAAAAACTAAGCCCTTTTCCTCGTATTCCTTAATTATCCCAGCACGGATTTCAGGTACAACCTCCGGCATTTCATCCATCCCATTTACGACAGCATCGGCAAACAATCCGGAGCCTCCTGTCATGATCACCGTTTGATACTTTGCAAACAACTCCTGAAGCAAAAACAATGCATCCTGTTCAAACTTTCGGACATCATATTCCTCTTCTATTGACAGGCTATTTATAAAATGATGCGGAACTTGGCTTAATTCTTCTAAATCGGGTTTTGCCGTTCCTAGATTCATTTCACGGTAAAACTGCCTGCTGTCACAGGACACAATTTCAGTTTTGAATTTTTTGGCTAGATTTATACATAAATCGGTCTTGCCGACTGCGGTGGCTCCCACCACTAAGATCAAGTAGGGTTGATTTGACAAAATAAATGTGATTAGCTGAAAGCAAAAATCCGAAGTAAAGTCATGAAAAACAATAAGGTGTTGATTGTGGACAACAATGACTTGAACCGAAAGCTTCTTGAAAACCTGATCGGACAATCATATAACTTCGAGGCGGTTAAAACGAGTGTGAAAGCGGTAGACAAGGCTTGCAAGGATAAATTTGATTTGATCCTCATCGACATTGAAATGCCGGAAATGGATGGGATCACTGTATCAAAGATTATCAGACGCCAGTCTCCATTTCAGTGTCCCATCATAGCGATTACATCCTATTCCGACGAATCTACCAAAAAGTGTTTTTTGGAAATGGAATTTGACGACCTGATCACCAAACCGATCCGACCGAGAGAACTAATGGACGTCATCTCTTCCCACATCCCTTCAACTAAAAATGTAGATCATCAAGTAACTACAGGGGAAGAAGGGTTAGTCTTGGATAAAAAATATATTATCAGCTGCTGAAACACAACCCCAAAGATTCCATTAAAGCTATATATGTGGATTTTCTAGAAGAATTTGATCAATTGATCCCTCTGATAGACACTGCGTTTCAAAGCAGAGAATCACAAGTTCTGATTGAACACCTGCACACGGTAAAAGGTAACTCGGGTTCTTTGGGGGCCAATGCCATTTACCGCTTATCCAGTGAGGCCCATGTGAAAGTACGGTCCCAAGACTGGGAAACTTTGGAAACAGTACTAATAAAACTAAAAAATGAGCGTGTTATTTTTGAGAATTATATCAAAGAAGAAACTACTTTTAGCACATGAACAACCCAAAAAAAATTCTTGTAGGGGAAGACAGTTCCGTTATCATCAACTTGACTAAAAGCATTCTCTCTTTTGAAAATTATCAAATGAAAGCTGCCAAAAACGGAAAACAGGTTTTGGAGATGTTGGAAAAAGAGGAGTTTGATCTTATTCTTATGGATCTCAACATGCCTGTGTTGGATGGGACTAGCTGCACCAAACTAATTCGTGAAATGAATGATCCCTCCAAATCAAAGCTTCCGATCATTGCTATTTCGGGCAATATGCACAACTACACAATGGATGAATTCAGAAGATTGGGTTTTGATGACTTCATCCAAAAACCGCTTGACTACGATAAATTACTCGCTACTGTAAAGAAATTTCTGAGTTGATTATGGCTATAAAACACACCAAGCATTTTTTGGACAAACTCGAAAATCTATTCGCTTCATCAGATTATATGCTGCGCTACGAAAAGGGTAACTTCAAATCCGGCTACTGTGTGTTGAATGATGCCAAAATCGTAATCGTAAACAAATATTTCCCTCTGGAAGGCAAAATCAATGCCCTTGTAGACATCCTGATCGAGTTGAATCTAGATCCTGCAGACTTCAAGGATAAAGCAAACCATGACTTTCTCACAGAGCTGAGACAAACCCAGTTGAAATTTTGAAAGTAACTTTTTTAGGAACCGGCACTTCCCAAGGCGTCCCCGTGATCGGTTGCGACTGCCCTGTATGCAACTCACTGGATTTTCGGGATAAGAGATTCAGAGCCTCAGTTTATATTCAAATCGGCGAATTGTGTATCGTAATTGACACAGGTCCAGACTTCAGAAGTCAGATTCTCAGAGCGGGAATCACCGAGCTTGATGCGGTAATCTATACCCATGAGCACAAGGACCACACCGCTGGGTTGGATGATATCAGACCTTTTAACTTTAAGCAACAAAAGGACATGCCGGTCTTTGGAAGGCTTCAGGTGCTGGAACAAATCAAACGTGAATTTGCGTATATTTTTACAGGAAAAAGGTATCCCGGCGTTCCGCAGGTAGAGACAATAGAGATCGATGAAAATCCTTTTACAATTGAAGGAATCACCATCACACCTATTCCGGTTTTGCATTACAAGCTACCCGTTTTAGGTTTTAGAATCGGAGATTTCACTTACATCACGGATGGCCAATTATATCCGCCGAAGCCTCTTTCAAACTCATCGAAGGCACTGAGATTTTGGTCATCAACGCCTTGCAGAAAGAATCCCATATTTCACATTTCACCTTGGGAGAAGCTATAGAAATTGCACGGAAAGTCGGTGCGAAACAGACCTATTTCACCCACATTTCACACAAACTCGGTCTGCATGGTTCCGTGGATCAGGAATTACCCGAAGGAATAGCTTTGGCCTATGACGGCCTTCAGCTAACTTTGGGCTAATGCATCTCAATTACCATTTCCTGAAATACCTGTGCCCTGAACTGAAAAAGTATTCCTGGGCAAAACAATCAGTGCCTGTTTTTCCCAGAACAAGGACGAGCTGATCATAGAAACTGAAGACCAAACTGAATCACGATACATTCGGGCACATTTTCTTCCTCCTCAAATCTATTTTTTCTTTCCCTGAAAATTTCCAACGTGCAAAACGAAACAGCATAGATCTGTTCAAAGAATTGATTGGAGAAAAAATAATTGCTTGCCACGTACTTAATTTTGAGCGGGCTTTTTATTTGAGACTAAGTTCAGGCAAGATTCTCCTATTCAAACTGCACGCAAACAGAAGTAATGTACTGCTTTACGAAGAAGGAAAAACTGCTCCGGTCAAGTTGTTCAGAAACGGTATCACTGAAGACAGGGATTTGGACTGGAATTCATTGAACAAAGCTATGATCTTAGCCGGGAAAGTTTTGAATCTCAGGAGGGGAATGCTTCCAAATTTCTCCCTACCCTGGGTGCAGTTCCGAGAAACTGGCTAAAAGAAAGAAACTATCCAGAAGCTGAACTGGCGGACAAATGGAAGCTTATGCAGGAGCTGTTGGACATATTGGACACTCCCCTTTTTTCTTTGGCAGAAAAAAACGGAGAAATCCATCTGAGCCTCCTGCCGGAAGAAAATCCGATAAAACGTTTCGCCAACCCTATCCAGGCAATCAATGAGTTGTTTTATCTGGCGCTGGTTAGGGGAACCTTTGAGAAGGAAAAAAACATGCTCCTCAAAAAATATCAAGAGCAACTCAAACGAACCAACTCATACATCGAAAAATCCACACAAAAACTGGAAGAACTGCGCAACAGCCCTTCTCCCTCCCAACTTGCGGATGTGATCATGGCGAATCTTCATGAATTCCAAGGAGGGAAATTGGAGGCAGAGCTGATGGATTTTTATACTGGAGAAACCGTATCGGTCAAACTCAAGCCAAATCAAAAACCACAGGATCATGCGACCTCCTTATACAGAAAAAGTAAAAACAGGAAACTGGAATGGGAACAGCTGCAAAAGACAATTGAAGCAAAAATCAAGCAAGCAGCCGAGCTCGAATCCAACCTAGAAGAACTGAACACCATTGAGGACTTTAGGGCACTGAAAAACTACAAGAAATCTCACGGAGAGGATAAGGTTCTCCAAAAAGACGCTGTGATATTACCTTTCAAACCATTTGAATTCGAGGGCTTCTCTATCTGGGTAGGAAAGTCAGCCCAAGCAAATGATGAAATGCTTCGCGGCTACACGAAAAAAGATGACATCTGGCTGCATGCTCGCATGGTTCCTGGGTCACATGTGCTAATCAAGACCTCTGGTCTTAAAAGCATCCCTATGAGCGTGCTGGAGACCGCAGCATCCCTGGCAGCTTTTTACTCCAAGAATAAGAATGAGTCACTCGCTCCTGTGATCCATACAGAAGCCAAGTACGTGAGAAAAGTAAAAGGCTCTCCTGCGGGTTCGGTAATGGTAGAAAAAGAAAAAGTTATGATGGTCGTCCCTAAAGGCCCAGAAGAGATTTTTGGAAAAGGGTGAGTAGAATAAAATCAGTATTCAGGTCGCAGTAGTCAGTAAACAGTGAACAACACCAAATTGGTGCAAGTCTTATGACTTGTATCTAGAATTAATAGAAATCTTCAGATAGTTTTGTGGCGAATATCTCTAAAAAGAAGTCAGAAAGCATCTTTGCTCTTTGATTCAAGGCATGAGACACAGACTAAAGATCAAAAAAGAGACTCCATTTCTGGAGTCTCTTTTTTGATCTTATCAAGCAGCTCGGTACAAGCTTATCCTCAGAAATCGCTTTTACTCTAAAATCCTTCGGGGTTCTCGATTTGGATGGTTAATGGCGATTTCCCTACAAGCTTATTCTACTATATGAACTTTAAGCATATTGGTTCTGCGTTTGATTTTAGCGGCATGCTGCCTGTGTTTACGATAATATCACCCGTATTCACATGATCATCATTTTCAGGGTATTCTCGATATCCGTAAAGGTAGCGTCAGTTGAAACCTGATTCTCATATAAATAGGCACGTACTCCCCACACCAGACTCATTTGAGTGATCAAAGACTTGTTTCTGGTGAATACAAAAATACTTGCAGACGGTCTATGAGAAGCTATTCTAAATCCTGTGAAACCGGAAGAAGTAATCCCTACGATTGCCTTAGCTTTCACATTTCGGGAAAGTCTGGAAGCCATCAGGATCAAGTTGTTGCTTAAGAATGTACTGTCCATCCTCAGGGATTTTGTAGAGATTGTGATAGATCTCAGCATTCTCTTCCAAATAGCTGATGATGCTGCTCATAGCTTCACTGCATTCACCGGGTATTTTCCTGATGCCGTTTCCGCCGAAAGCATAACTGCGTCTGCACCGTCAAGCACAGCATTGGCTACATCATTTGTCCTCAGCACGGGTGGGGCGTGGATTCACGATCATACTTTCCATCATCTGAGTGGCTATGATCACGGGCTTACAGGCAAGCTTACATTTTTCAACGATTCTTTTCTGCCAGAGAGGTACGATTTCCATAGGAACTTCCACCCCCAAATCACCGCGGGCAACCATAATTGCATCAGTAGCTTCAATGATTTCGTCAATATTATCAAGCGCTTCAGGCTTTTCTATCTTGGCTACTATCTTACAAACTTTTGCCTTTCGCTTCTATCCTTTCTCTAAGATCGATAATGTCAGCAGCTGTTCTTACGAAAGAAAGTGCAATCCAATCAACTTCCTGCTTCCAAGCCGAAAGCCAAGTCTTCTATATCTTTTTCTGTGAGGGAAGGAGCACTTACTTTTGTGTTAGGAAGATTTATTCCTTTTCTGGATTTCAGAATTCCTCCATGGATTACTGTACAGTTAACATTTTTTCCATCGGTATCATTCACCCTTACTTCCAGGTTTCCATCATCAATCAAAATCCTGTCCCCTGTAACCACATCATTCGGAAGGTTTTGATACACAGTGCTGACCAAATGGCTAGTACCGATTACAGGATCATTTGTAATGGTGATCAACTCTCCCGACTTAATCTCTACACCGTTGTTTTCTACTTCGCCCACACGGATTTTTGGTCCCTGAGATCTTGGAGAATCCCAAGGTTAAGGTTTTCATCCTTATTGATTTGTCTGATTATTTTCGCTACTTCACCGTGAATGTCATGAGTACCGTGTGAAAAATTCAGACGAAACACATTGGCACCCGGCTGCTGCCAGGCTTTTGATAGTTTCGTAGTTATTTGAAGCGGGGCCTATAGTTGCTAGAATTTTAGTCTTATTGAAATGGCTCATTAGGGGATTAATAAGTTAATAGGTTTTCTTTTGATTTTAGTTTGCTTACATCCAGCTTCATCACATTTTGTATGTAACGATTTTTCGCCAGCTGGTTGGCAAATGTATTAATACTTATTTGAAAGGTCTCGTCCTGAACCAAAAGGAAATAATCCATTGATTTCAATTCCGGGATCAAATAAGACACTTGATTTGTAGAATTCAAGGCCTTATTCTTTAGCAGTTGAACAAATCCATGCGGTAAAGAAAGGAAATATTGCGAGATTTTTAGGCTTGGAGGGTCATAAATTCCAATAATAGGTCATCGTATTTGATGAGGTTAAGATCCAACTCCCTATTGATAAGCCATGCCATCTTATAGTCCTTTACAGGGGATACAAGCCCCAAAAGCTCGAAATCATACGTATGTTCAATCAGTAATTTGGCCTTCTTCATGCGGGGAAAAAATGAATCAAAACAAAGTTAGAAAATATAATCCAACTTCTATGGACAACGATTTGCTTAAAAATTTACTTGAATCTTTTCTTTGTCAATTAGGCATTAAATATATTTCTTTGCGAAGTGTTATTAACTAAACTGATCACAAAATGTCTGAAATTGCACAAAAAGTAAAAGCCATCATCGTTGACAAACTTGGCGTAGAAGAGTCTGAAGTTACTTTGGAGCCGAGCTTTACCAATGATCTTGGTGCTGATTCTCTTGCTACTGTAGAATTGATTATGGAATTCGAAAAAGAATTCAACATCTCTATTCCTGATGATCAGGCTGAGCAAATCGGTACTGTTGGACAAGCAGTAACCTACTTGGAAGCTAACGTAAAATAATAATTCCTAAATTCATTCCATGAATTTAAAAAGAGTTGTTGTAACAGGTATAGGTGCCCTCACACCAATAGGCAATACCGCAGAGGAATTCTGGAAACGGTTTGGCTAATGGTGTGAGCGGTGCTGCGCCGATTACCAAATTCGATGCTTCCCTTTTCAAAACCCAATTTGCCTGCGAGGTCAAAAACCTTGATGTAGAGCAGTTTATTGATAGGAAAGAAGCTCGAAAAATGGATCCTTTTACCCAATATGCCATGATTTCAGCTGATGAAGCCGTGGTAGATTCGGGGTTGGATCTTGAAAAAATCGATAAATCAAGAGCCGGAGTAATCTGGGGATCGGGAATCGGAGGGTTAAGAACCTTTCAGGATGAGGTGACGACATTCTCCACCGGAGATGGGACTCCGCGCTTCAACCCTTTCTTTATCCCTAAGATGATTGCTGATATAAGTTCCGGCTTTATATCTATTAAATATGGTTTTCGCGGTCCAAACTTTGTAACAGTTTCTGCTTGTGCCTCAGGAACCAACGCCCTTATCGATGCATTTACATACATCCGAATGGGAAAAGCTGATATTTTCATCAGCGGAGGTTCTGAAGCAGCAGTGACTGAAGCTGGTATTGGTGGATTCAATGCAATGAAAGCCCTTTCCCAAAGAAATGAATCACCGGAGACAGCCTCTAGGCCTTTTGACAAGGATCGTGATGGTTTTGTATTGGGTGAAGGAGCCGGAGCATTAATTCTGGAAGAATATGAGCATGCTAAAGCACGTGGTGCCAGAATCTATGCCGAACTGGTAGGGGGCGGAATGACTGCCGATGCGCACCATATCACAGCTCCGCATCCCGATGGTTTGGGAGCCAGCAGTGTGATGAAAATTGCTTTGGAAGACGCTAATCTCAAACCCGAAGACATAGATTACATCAATGTGCACGGCACCTCTACTCCTTTGGGAGATGTAGGAGAGATCAAGGCGATTCAGGGGGTTTTCGGTGAGCATGCGTACAAGATGAACATCAGCAGTACAAAGTCCATGACCGGTCACCTACTGGGTGCTGCCGGCGCTGTAGAAGCAATTGCTTGCATTTATGCTTTGAACAGAGGCGTGATACCTCCTACGATCAATCACTTCGAAGACGACGAGGCATTTGATCCAAGACTAAACTTGACTTTCAATAAAGCACAGGAGAGAGAGATAAATTATGCGTTGAGTAATACGTTTGGATTTGGCGGACATAACTGTTCGGTGATTTTCAAAAAATATAATTAGTCTGGATTTTGAAATTATTTCAAAGACTCGGATTTAATAATCTCTTCTTTAGTGAAAAAGACAAAAGGCTTGCTACCTCCATCAGACTGATGACGGGAAGCAGGCCTTTTAATTTATCGCTGTATAAGCTTGCACTTACGCCGTCTGGCTTGGGTGAGGAAACTTCACATGGATTCCGACTCTCCAATGAGCGATTGGAGTTTCTTGGTGATGCGATTTTGGGAGCTGTCATCGCCGAATTCCTTTTCCAGAAATTCCCCTTCCGGGACGAAGGTTTTCTCACCGAAACCAGATCAAAATTGGTAAACAGAGAAACACTGAACGATACCGGGATCAAAATCGGTCTGCGAAAAGCATTGGACATGGAGATCGGTGAGCGGACATTCACAGGAAACAAGTCGCTGTACGGAGATATGCTGGAGGCTTTTCTTGGAGCCGTCTACCTTGACAAAGGCTATCACTTCACCAAGAGATTCATTACCCAAAGAATTCTACTTCACTTTGATGTAGAAAGCATGATAGCTACTACTACAAATTACAAAAGTAAGATCATCGAGTGGTCCCAAAAGGAAAATAAGCCGGTGGAATTTGTGGTGCTTGGAGTCAGTGGAAACCAACGATTCAAAGAATTTAAGGTAGCTTTACACGTCGATGCAAAAGAAATCGCACAAGGAAAAGGAAGCACAAAAAAGAAAGCAGAGCAAGAAGCATCCAAAAATGCATGCGAAACACTAAGTATTGCCACATAGCTTAGTAATTTTAGGATTAATCAATCCAATTCATGTCTTCAATTAAAATCGCGGGAGCTACCGTCAATCAAACACCGCTGGACTGGTCAGGAAATCTGAACAGAATTATACTGGCTATTGAAGAAGCCAAACATCAAGAGGTTGAAATCCTGTGCTTGCCTGAATTGGCTATCACAGGATATGGATCCGAAGATTTATTTTTAAGCTACTGGTATCCAAAGAAAGCACTGGCCCAACTTGCACTCTTGCTACCCCACTGTATGGGAATCACAGTAGCTATAGGTCTTCCCGTTAGAATTCAGGATAAGGTTTATAATTGTGTAGCAGTCCTTGAAAATGGAGCGGTCAAGGGCTTTGTGGCAAAGCAATTTATGGCAATCGATGGCGTACATTATGAATTCCGTTGGTTTACGCCATGGAGAGCAAATGAAGTCGTCGAAATAGCGTTTCAAGATCAAATGATTCCTCTTGGCGATCTTACTTTTCACCATAAAGAAATTCACTTCGGATTCGAAATCTGTGAAGATGCATGGAGAGGCAGTCTAAGGCCTGGCTATAGGCT
The DNA here is from genome assembly GCF_014838715.1 of Algoriphagus sp. Y33. Classification (NCBI taxonomy): domain Bacteria; kingdom Pseudomonadati; phylum Bacteroidota; class Cytophagia; order Cytophagales; family Cyclobacteriaceae; genus Algoriphagus; species Algoriphagus sp. Y33. Next base: position 3,158,710 of record NZ_CP061947.1, read on the forward strand.
TTGTGAACGAAAGGTCAATTTGATATTCAATCCCAGTGCCAGTCACTTTGCCATGGAAAAAGCCAGCTCCGCAAAGAGCTAGTAGAAGAAAGTTCAGCCAGTTTTGACTGCTACTATTGCTATGCTAACTTACTGGGAAATGAAGCCGGCAGAATGATTTTCGACGGGGAAATAATGCTTGCCAAATCCGGGGAATTACTCTCAAGGAATAGACTTCTCTCTTTTGAAGACGTTCAGGTCAACAGTTTTTATCTGGAGCCAAAAAGCCAGGGCATAGCTCTATAAATTCAAAAAATGAGGAATTTGTCCAAGCTTCAGCTTTGGCTCTATTTGATTATATGAGGAAAAGCCGAAAGCAATGGCTTTGTTCTTTCGCTCTCGGGTGGAGCGGATTCTTCTTCGATTGCAATTTTGGTAGCTGAGATGGTGAAGCGGGGGATAGATGAATTAGGCGTAGAGAAATTCTGTCAAAAAGCAGGAATAGTATCCACTCCACAATCCCATAATCCTGAAAAAGAACTGGTGGCTCAATTACTGACCACAGCATATCAAGGAACCAAAAACTCCTCGGATGACACCTTCTCTTCTGCTGAGTCCCTGGCCAAAAGCATAGGTGCCACCTTTTATCATTGGGAAATCGACGAAGAAGTACAATCCTACACTGCCAAGATAGAAAGCCATAGGCAGAAAATTGACTTGGGAACAGGACGATATCACGCTTCAAAACATCCAAGCCAGAACCCGGTCCCCGATAATCTGGATGCTCGCCAATATCAACAATGCCCTGCTCCTCTCCACTTCCAACAGAAGTGAAGGAGATGTAGGTTATGCCACCATGGATGGGGATACATCGGGTAGTATTTCTCCAATTGCAGCAGTGGATAAATATTTCATCCTAAGCTGGCTAAGCTGGGCCGAGAAAAACCTAGATCACCCGGGTTTGAGGAAAGTGAATTCTCTTCAGCCGACTGCAGAACTCCGGCCGCAGGAGAGAACCCAAACTGACGAAAAAGACTTGATGCCATACGCTGTCATCTTGGAAATAGAAAAACTTGCCATTCGGGATCGCCGTTCACCTATGGATGTTTTTCTGATCCTCTCTGAAGAACTTGAATTAGAACCTGATATTTTGAAAGGCTATATCAAAAAATTCTTCCGACTTTGGTCTCGCAATCAATGGAAAAGGGAAAGACTTGCCCCTTCCTTCCATTTGGATGAATTCAATGTGGATCCAAAAACTTGGTACAGATTTCCGATTTTATCCGGAGGATTTGCGGAAGAACTTGCTCAACTAGATCAACTATAAAACAAAAATTATGTTTGAATTAATCATGAACTATATCGTTTGGGATCCAAACCCCTCTGTAATTCCGGGATGGGAAAGACCACCTTGGTATAGTATACTTTTTGCCGCCGGTTTTGTGATTTCGCAGCAGTTTATGGTTCATTTTTTCAAGAAAGAAGGGCAAAACCCTGAGCTGGTTGACAAATTGACCATCTACATGGTGATAGCGACTATCGTAGGTGCCCGGCTTGGTCATGTTCTTTTCTATGAGCCTGCCAAATACTTAAGCAATCCAATCGAAATCTTAAAAGTTTGGGAAGGTGGACTTGCCAGCCACGGGGCTGCTATTGCTATTCTTTTTGCCTTATGGCTCTATGCCAAAAGAACTCCTGGACAAAGTTACCTCTGGGTAGTAGATCGAATAGTAATCGTAACAGCATTGACCGGAGCATTGATCCGCTTTGGTAATTTGATGAATTCTGAAATAGGCGGAAAAGATACAGGATCTGATTATGGGATAGTTTACGCTTGGGATAGTGAGGAGTTACTTAGCACTTTGAAGGTGCCTGTAGAGTCTGTAGATCCTTACAAACCTGATGATCGTCAAGGAGAACTGGTAGGCAATGGGATTGTCCCTGTAAATATTGACTTGGAAATCAATAAAGGCACATACAGCCTCCAAGAGCTGGAAACCGCCTTGAGAAGGGATATTAAGTATGCTTTGACCCAATTCAAATCAAGTCAGGACTACTTAGCCGAACCTGTAGAAAGCCCCCTAAATATGGCAATTTCAGATAAAGGAGACCATTACCTAGTGACTGTCCAGACATTTGGGAGAACAAAGCACCCGACTCAAATCTATGAGTCCCTCTCTTATTTTGTAATATTCCTTGTGCTTTTTGCCCTTTGGAACAAATATAAAGAACGGTTGCCTGAGGGGATTCTATTGGGTATCTTTCTGATCACCGTATTCGGCATGCGCTTCGTTTGGGAGTTCTTCAAAGTAAGTCAGGTGGATTTCGAAGATGCTATGGCCTTCAATATGGGACAGTTATTGAGTATTCCACTAGTCATTGGTGGAGTGATATTAGTGATTCGAGCATTGAAAAACGGCTTGAAGCCAATCAAAAATTAAGGAATTGGATCATGCCCGTGGCCGCCCCAAGGGTGGCAGCGGGCTATCCGTTTGAGCCCCATCCATCCTCCTTTAAAAACCCCATGCTTCATTATTGCCTCCTTCATGTATTGGCTGCACGTAGGTGTATATCTACAACTCGAAGGAAATAAAGGGGAAATAGTGTATTGATACACCAAGACCGGAAATATAGCTATCTTTCGAAGTAAGGATTTTGCCATGAATAAGTTCTATAATTGTAGCGAATCTGCCAACAACTTCGTAAGTAACCAAAATTAAACTTTCAGAATTCCCTCTTGATCGGCAAGAAACCAAATATCCTTTACTTCTCTCTATTGCTTCTAGCTCTTTTTTTTGAGTCGGGACAAAACACATCCTATGCACAAGGAGACACTTCCTATGCACCTGCGATTAACCAATCCCCTGATAGTGTAAAGGTTAACAATATTTTTATAGTAGGAAATGTAAAAACAAAAAAGAGTGTAATTCTCAGAGAGCTGGACTTCATCACCGACTTCTATTATGACTGGAATACCTTTCTGGAAATACTTATTGCTGATCAAAAGAAGATATACAATCTCATGCTTTTCACTTCAGTAGAAATCACTCCACTGGTCACCGGAGATAATGAAGTGGAAATTCTCATTACTGTAAAGGAACGCTGGTACCTCTTACCGCAGATAATTTTTGAGCTCGCTGACCGGAATTTCTCGGAATGGTGGACCAACCAGAGCCGGGATTTTTCCAGAGTGAATTACGGTTTGCGCTTAAGCCATAGTAATGTAGGAGGGAGAAATGACAAACTCAGATTTGCCGGGCAACTTGGTTTTACAAAGGCTTTGGATCTTCAGTATAGCAAGCCATATATTGACAAAAAACAAAAGCACGGGTTAGCTGTACAACTTACCTACAAGGAAAATAAAACAATCCCCCTCAAATCCGAATTCAATAAACAGGTCTTTTTCACCAATGAAAAAGAAGATATAATTAGAAAAAACTTTGCCGCTGCATTACGATACACTTACCGAAGAAGCTACTATAACTATCACTTTCTTACCTTAGGGTACAGCTATACTTTGGTGGCAGATGATGTATTGACCGAAAATCCGGAATACTTCCAGCACGGTGGCAATAAACTCCGTTATGCATTTGCCACCTATACCTTCAGACATGATAGAAGAGACAATGTGTCCTACGCTACTGACGGTGAGCTTTTACAGGTTTCTCTCACGAAATATGGAATCATATTCACCGATGAATTAGATGAAGTGGAAGTCAATCTCACAGCAAACAAATATTTCAAAATTTCCGATAAGTTCCACTTCAACTCCGGTCTTACAGCCAATTGGTTTTTGAGTACAGGGCAGCCATATACGCTTGTAAGAGGGATCGGATACAGTCCAAATTTCATACGGGGTTATGAACTGAATGTAGTGGAAGGACAGCAATTATATGTACATAAAAACAGCTTCAGGTATAAATTCTTGGATTGGAAAATTGACATTTCCAATCTGATTAAGCTGGAGCAATTCAACACTATTCCCATTCGACTATATCTCAGTGCAAATTTCGATCATGGCTATGTAAAGGATAGAAATCATATCCCCGAGAATTCCCGACTAGCCAATAAATACCTGATGGGATATGGAACGGGGATAGATTTGGTTGGTTTTTATGATGCTGTTTTACGCTTCGAATATTCCATGAATAACAGCAAAGAAGGTAACTTCTTCTTTAATTTTTCCGCGCCTTTCTAAATTCCCCGTAAAAAACCCTGGTTTTTTGGTATGGATATCAAGTTTTTAACTATATTTAGTTGAGACTTTTTATCGATCCATTATGAAGCTATGGACTTTTTTATGCTTCTTGGCTTGTCTGGCTTATTGTGCAAAAGCGCAAACAGACCCCCTCACCCAAGTGCACGGTGCTAGAAGTCAGAGTATGGGCAATCTACGGGTGCACGGAATGGATACCTGGAGTTATTTCAATAATCCCGGTGGGCTTGCAAAATTGGAGTCTTCTGCTGTATCTGCGGGATACGACAGTCGATTTGGGTTGAAGGAACTAGGTACCGTCGATCTAGCAGGAGCCTGGAAAGTGAAAGCCGGAACGGTAGGTTTTGGAGTTTCCCGCTATGGAGGCAACTTATTCAATCAGCAATCCCTTGGCTTCGCTTTCGCCAATCAATTGGGAATTGTAAGTATAGGCGGAAAACTGGAATGGTTTCAAACCCATATCGAAGGATTCGGGGATGGAAACGCTATTATTTTCAGCCTTGGGGGAATGGCAGAGCTTAGCTCTACATTCTCTGTAGGTGCCAGTATTTCCAATCTGAACCGAACCAAAATATCAAAAGACACTGACGTAAGATTACCGACGGGAATTAGTTTAGGGCTCCTTTACACTCCTATCCCACAGCTCCAAGCGCATCTCGAAGTGGAAAAGGATATTCAAATCAAACCTGTAATAAAGGCAGGATTGGAATATGGCATCAAAGATTGGGCATTTATCCGAACAGGCATCAACAGCAATCCCAGCCGGCTTTTTTTTGGATTGGGTCTGAAATCAAATCGCTTTATTCTGGACTATGCCCATGGGCAAAATCAAGCCTTGGGTAGTACAAATCATGTAAGTTTGGGATTCTCACTGCCGGAAAAATGAAGGCACTAATTTTCCTGATCGGTCTTTCTTTTTGCCTGAGTTCTTTTGTACTGGCGCAGTATCCCCCTAAGACGGAAATGGATTTGGAATCATTAATGGAACGTCTCTTCCCTGTCCAAGATGAGGACTTGGATTACGAATCGATCTACGAAGTCCTACTCCAGCTTTATCTAAACCCAATGGACATCAATCGTGCAAGTGCCGAAACGCTAGCCTCAAGCTATCTACTCAACCCAAGCCAGATCTCCGGCTTAATCTCCTACAGAGCTCGCCAGGGTTCGCTGATTTCACTCTATGAGCTCCAAGCGGTCCCGGGTTTTGACCTGAAAACTATAGAACAAATTATCCCATTTTTGACCTTGGGAACCGGCACTTCCACTCAAACCCAATCTTTTTGGAAGCGTGTTGCCAATGAAGAGCAAGCATATTTTTTACTTCGCCATCGCCGTACATGGGAACCCCGCAAAGGTTTTACCCCTCCCGACACCAGTTCTACGGGAAGAATTTCAAATCGTTATTTGGGAGACCCGAATGAATTCTATCTAAGATTCCGTATTCAGCATGCCAGGGATTTCAGTTTAGGATTTACACTGGATAAAGACCCCGGCGAGCAATTCACTTGGGATCGCAAAACGGCAAGATACGGGTTCAATTTTCTTTCTTTTCATTTCACCAAGTACTACTTGGGCAAGTGGAAAACCATTGCTTTGGGAGATTTTCAGGCTCAATTTGGGCAGGGTTTGGTGTTTGGAGCCAGTTATTCTTTAGGTAAAGGTGCCGAAACAGTCCCCACTGTCCGTAAAAGCAGTGTAGGGATTTTGCCCTATACTGCTGCTATGGAGTTTGGCTTCTTTCGAGGAGCAGGTCTTACCTATCAAAGTGGGAAATGGCAAAGTAGTATAATTACATCTTACGCTCCCAGGGACGGCAGGGCTACAAGCAGCAGTGTTGACACACTTAGCTCAGAAGCTCTGACCATCAATTCATTTAATCAAAGTGGGCTTCACCGCACGCAAAGTGAGCTCAGTACCAAAAACCAATTCAAGGAGCTAAGCCTGGGAGGAAACATCCAGTATTCGGCCGCCTCCGGTCAACTGCAATCCGGAGTCAACTACCTATTTACCCGATTTGATCATCCTTGGATCAAAGTGCCCAGACTCTACAACCAGTTCGATTTTTCAGGACAGAGCAACCAAGTAGGAAGTTTCTACATGAATTACAATTGGAAGAATTTCTTTCTTTTTGGAGAATCGGCTATTTCACAGTCAGGCGGCATTGGCAAAGTGCTTGGCTTTGTTTCCAGTTTGAGCAAGCAGTTGGATTTTTCATTACTGTGGAGAAAATACGGTAAGGACTTCCATAGTTTCTATGCAAATTCTTTCTCGGAAAGCACACGGCCTGCAAACGAGCAAGGTGTTTACCTTGGTATACAGATCAAGCCTATTTCCAAGTGGAGAATCAATGCATATTATGATTTTTTCAGATTCCCATGGTTCAGATACCGACTTTATGCACCATCCAAAGGCTACGAATGGTTAGGCAGAATCAGTTATCAACCCACGAGAAATCTCACAGCCTTCTTTCAAGTCAGAGAAGAGCAAAAAGACAGAAATCTTTCAGATTCGGGAGAGCCTGCACTCCCCTATCAGATCAGACCGTTAAATAAAATAAATGGAATGCTCAGTCTTGAACATCAAGTCAGTAAATCGTTCTTTTTTCGCTCCAGAATTCTGTTTAGTAGAGTTAATTATGATGAGCAAAAAATGACGGGTTTTATGATACTTCAAGATGCCCAATACAGCTTCAGTAAATTCAGACTGACAGGGAGAGTTGCTCTCTTCGATACAGAGGACTATGACACTCGGATTTATACCTTTGAAAACAACGTGCTGTGGACCTTCTCCATACCTGCTTTTGCAGGACAGGGCATGCGTTACTATCTTCTCGCACAATATAAAGTCAACTCGCAAATCACCGCCTATTTTCGATTTTCCCGTACATCCTATACAGATAGGGAGACCATCAGTTCGGGGCTACAGGAGATTGAAGGCTCCAGACAAACGGAAACCGCTTTGTTGATTCGCTACATGCTTCATCGTTAACCCCCGATTCTAAGTCTTAAAATTCGGGGTTAAATTCCATCAATGGTATTACCGGGAGCCAGCTTTTTTGATAATTTGTACCGAAACCACCAAAACCTATGAAAAGAACACTACAACTAACCATTTTCTTCTTGCTTTCATTAAATCTTGGGTTCGCTCAAACCCTAGACTTGGGAAAAATGAGTAAAAATGATGGGTTTATCCCATTTTACTTAGATGAGGAGAAAGGAAAGATTTACTTAGAAATCGACGCGCTGGAATGGGAATTCCTTTATGTAAATTCTCTTAAGGCCGGAATAGGATCCAATGACATCGGTTTAGATCGTGGCCAGTTGGGCAATACAAGAATAGTGGAATTCAGAAAGTCCGGAAACAAGCTATTCTTGGTGCACAAGAATTACGATTTCAGAGCATACTCTGATAATCCGGCCGAAGTTCAATCCATCAAAGATGCATTTGCAGAATCAATCCTTTGGGGATTTGAAATTGCACTAAAAGAGGGAGACAAATTTATTGTTGATGCAACCAATTTTTACCTTCAGGATGCCCACGGAGTTGGAGAAAAGTTAAGTAGAAGCAAACAGGGATCTTTTCGCACCGACGCTAGCCGGTCTGGACTATACTACCCGATGACCAAAAATTTCCCGAAAAACACCGAAGTAGAAGCCACCATCACATTGACCGGGCAGGCAACAGGCGGAAATTTAAGATCTGTCACTCCTACCCCCGATGCAGTGACAGTACGTCAGCGGCACTCATTCATTGAGCTTCCTGACGACAAATACACTACCCGTGAGTTTGATCCCAGAGCCGGGTTTGGAAGTATTTCCTACATGGACTTCACCACCCCTATCTCAGATCCGATCACGAAGAAATTCATCGCCCGCCACCGGTTGGAAAAGAAAGACCCAAGCGCAGCAATGTCCGAAGCGGTAGAACCGATTGTCTACTACCTTGATCGAGGTACGCCCGAGCCGGTAGCTTCCGCGTTGATAGAAGGTGGAAACTGGTGGAATCAAGCATTCGAAGCCGCCGGATTTATTGACGCCTTTCGCGTAGAACTGGCACCGGAAGGCATGGATCTGATGGATGTGCGATACAATGTGATCCAATGGGTACATCGCTCTACACGTGGCTGGTCCTACGGTGCAAGTGTACGTGATCCACGGACAGGAGAGATTTTGAAAGGCCATGTTTCCTTAGGTTCGCTACGTGTGAGGCAAGATTATTTAATTGCTCAGGGCTTATTACAACCATTCGAAGAAGGTTCTCCCGCCAATCCCAAAATGCTTGAGCTTGCGGTAGCCAGACTCAAACAGTTATCGGCACATGAAATAGGCCACACCATTGGTTTAGCACATAGCTATGCTACTTCGGCGAATAACCGCGCATCCGTAATGGATTATCCCTATCCTCTGATCACCGAAACCCCGGATGGAGAGCTTGACCTCAGCAATGCCTATGATGATAAAATAGGCGATTGGGACAAATGGGCTATCAAATACGGGTATGCCGTCGTTCCCGAAGGTGAAGAGGAAAGCCAATTTCTTAAAAAAACGTTGGAAGAAACTTACGAAGCAGGACATGAATTCATTACAGATTCGGACTCTAGAAGCCCAAGCGGTGCACATCCAAGATCTCATCTATGGGATAACGGGAAATCCGCTTCAGGGGAGCTGATGCGCATGCTTGAACTTCGAAAAAACCGAATGAAAACTTTTGGATTAAATGCCATTCCCACAGGTCAGCCCCAAGCGCTACTTGAAGAAGTTTTTGTACCACTCTATCTGATGCATAGATATCAAATTGAGGCTACTACGAAGCTTATTGGAGGTTTGGACTACAACTACAAAATCAAAGATGACAATCAGCCCAATCACAAGTGGGTGAGCGAAAAGGAGCAGAATGATGCATTGAAAGCTCTACTTTACACCATTTCACCAGATCAACTGGAAGTTCCTGAGCATGTCCTAACCCTAATTCCACCACGACCATTTGGTTATGGTAAAAACAGAGAAACCTTCGTTTCCAGAACAGGGCTTACCTTCGACCCAATAGCGCCTGCAGAAAGCATAGTAGATTTGACTTTCAATTTCATCTTCAATGAAGCACGGGCGGATCGTATTTACCTCCAAAATCTACAAAATTCAAACCTCCCAAGCTTTGACAATGTTCTGACCACCATCGAAAAGCAGGTATTTTCCAATAACCTTCCAAAAGGTTTGAATTCGGAAATCAAGCTAATGACTGAGGCTAAGATGATTGATCACATGATCGCATTGGCAAAAAGCACCGGAACATCCAACTCTGTAAGGGCTATCGTAAGAGGCCATTTGGATGATCTGAAAGATACAGTCTTAGAAAACAGGGAAAGCTCTGGGGAATTCCACATGCATTCGGAATATCTTATTGACAAAATAGAGGCATTCTTGGATCTACCGGTGGAGTTAACCATTCAGGAAGAAATCAAATCGCCGGACGGATCTCCGATTGGTATGGATATTATGAGCTGTGATTTTGATTTCTGAAGTTTACCCTACCTCTGCACTGGCTATAGTCCGGTAATTCCGGAATGAAAACACCTTCATTCTTTTGGGCTCTATACTCGAAAAATGAATTAGTACTACCGCTGTTCGTGCCACCATGAATGGACTTCAATCCCTACTCCCTGTCGTCCGTTCGTGATGACACGAACGGACGTTAATACCCACTTTTCCGTGAGTGGGGACAGTCACGGGGCTTCAATGGAATAGACTTTCAGAAAAAAACGCATGATGTGCATATTTGGCAAAGCTTTACAAAGCAAATCGGTAAATTAGCGGGAGCATTGATCAGGATAGGACATTGGATGAAACCTTCTTGACAAACCACTGTTTAATTACCCAAACGCTTAACTATATATGAATAACCCATTATTGGCGGATTTCGCCACTCCTTTTGAGACCGCCCCTTTCGATCAAATCACCCCAGCTCATTTTCTTCCTGCCATCAAAGCCGCAATCACAGAAGCGAAGGAGGACATTTCCAAGATTAAATCCGAAGCGGTACCTACTTTTGAAAACACAATAGAGGCATTGGACAGTACCGGCAAGCGCCTCGGTATTATAGCCGGAATATTTTTCAACCTAAACTCGGCCGAAACTAATGATGAAATTCAATCCCTGGCCAGAGAAATATCTCCTTTACTTACCGAGCATGGAAATGACATCCTATTAGACCAAGAACTTTTTCAGCGGGTAGCCCGGATTTTTGAACAAAAGAGTCAACTGAAATTGACACCGGAACAAGCTACTCTGCTCGAGAAAACCTATAAATCTTTTGTACGGAACGGAGCCAAACTCACAAGTGAAAAAGCTGATCAACTTAGAAAAATCGATCAAGAATTAGCTCAAGTAACCTTGCAATTCGGTGAGAACGTACTAGCAGAGACTAACAAATTCGTGTATTTCGTGGATCGGGAATCTGATCTTGAAGGGCTACCCGATGGGATCAAAGAAGCTGCTGCCCAAATTGCAGAAGAGAAAGGAGAACCCGGGAAATGGGCATTTACGCTTGACTATCCAAGCTATATCCCGGCGATGACTTATGCTAAAAACAGGGCCCTGCGTGAGACACTGTTCATGGCAAATGGAACAAAATGCGCTAAAGGGGATGAACTTGACAATCAACAAGTCATCAAAGAAATCTTAAAACTTCGTCATAACCGAGCAGTGCTGCTAGGCTATAAGAGTCATGCAGATTTTGTACTGGAAGAGCGTATGGCCAAAAGTCCTGACCAAGTCATGTCATTCCTGGACTCCCTGCTCGAAAAAGCAAAACCAAAGGGAATAACCGAAATGAAAGAACTGGAGGCTTTTGCAGCCGAACTGGATGGTCTTACAGAGTTGAAAAAGTGGGATTTCGCCTATTATTCCGAACTTCTGAAAAAGGAAAAATATTCACTTGACGATGAACTGTTGAGGCCGTATTTCCAATTGGAGAAGGTAATTGACGGTGTGTTTCAGACAGCCGAAAAACTTTATGGAATCACCTTCTCTCCCGTAGCAGACATTCCGCTCTACCATAAGGATGTCACTGCCTATGAGGTCAAGGACAAAGAGGGAAAATACCTCTCCATATTCTATGCAGATTTTTTTCCGCGTCCAGGCAAAAGAAATGGCGCATGGATGACCAGCTACAAGGGACAAAGCATCAAGGAAGGAGAAGATATCCGTCCACACGTCTCTATCGTGTGCAATTTCACCAAACCTACAAAATCAAAACCCAGCCTACTGACTTTCAACGAAGTAACAACACTTTTCCATGAATTCGGTCATGCGCTTCATGGCATGATGGCCAAAGGTACATATGAGTCACTTTCCGGTACAAGTGTATTTTGGGACTTTGTGGAGCTGCCTTCACAGATTTTTGAAAATTGGTGCTACGAAAAGGAATGTTTGGATCTATTTGCAAAGCACTATCAAACAGGTGAGAAAATCCCCGAAGATCTTATCGAGAAGATCAAAAAAGCCTCAAACTTTCAGCAGGGATATCAGGCGGTAAGGCAACTCAGTTTCGGACTATTGGACATGGCTTATCACAGCGAGGATCCAAGTAAGATTTCGAGTATTTTCGAGTTTGAGGAAGATGTGATGAAGCCTACTGATCTACTTCCCAAAGTTCCCGGAACATTAATGAGCACTTCCTTCTCGCATATTTTCCAAGGAGGCTATTCTTCAGGATATTACAGCTACAAGTGGGCAGAAGTATTGGATGCAGACGCATTTGAGCTATTCCAAGAAAACGGAGTTTTCGATGAAGCCACTGCTGATTCTTTTGTCAAGAACATACTTTCAGCAGGTGGAAGTGAGCATCCTTCCGTTCTGTATAAAAGATTTCGGGGCAGGGAGCCGAAGCAAGATGCTTTATTGAGACGTGCTGGATTGATCTCAGAATAATTTGCTTTCTTTACCCTGAAGTAATTTATAAAATAGGTTGATCACATAACCACTATTGCATGGAAAACCCTGCCTTTAAACTTCCCTCCTACCTGAGGGCTCTCACGGTAATGATATTCATTATTGTGTTGGTTTTTTTCCTGATAGTAGGTAAAAGTCTGCTAGTCCCTTTGTTTATGGGCGGTTTTTTCGCAATACTCTTCACACCGCTTTCCATTTGGCTGGAATCTAAAAAAGTCCCTAGAATACTCTCGTGCGTCATTTCTCTACTACTAATGGTAGCTCTTGTAGGAGGGCTTTTGACGTTTATTGTAGGGAATGTCGCTAATTTCACAAAAGACTTTGACGACGTTTCGGGAAGACTTACCGATTATGCAAAGGATCTGGATAAATGGGCAATGGAGACATTTTCCTACGATACAGCACTAGCTGAAAAAGCAAATACCGATTATTTGAAGAACCTGTTGACTGAGAACAGTTCGAGTATAGGTGACTTCGCAATGAAGACAGTGGGTTCGCTTACAGGACTTGTCCTAATTCCTGTTTTTATGTTTTTCTTTCTTTTGTATAGAAATCACCTAACCCAAGTGGTAATCGAAATATACAAAGACAAAGACCCTGAACTTGTAAAAATACGCATTGTAAGCCTCAGGAAGGTGATTCTGAATTACATCATAGGCGTAGTCAAGGTAATGGGAATCCTGGCAGTCCTTAACATCACCGCTTTTTCATTACTTGGAATTAAACATGCAGTCTTCTTCGGTACACTTGGAGCGATTTTAAATATCATCCCCTATATAGGCCCATTTTTCGGTGCGATGCTGCCAATGGGATATTCATTTCTTACCAAGGATAGTTTGTTTTATCCGATAGGAGTTCTTGTCTGCTATCAAATCATACAGATGGTGGAGGGAAATTTCCTGACTCCGAAAATCGTGGGAGGGAATGTCAACCTTAATGCATTTATAACATTTCTTGGCTTAATCGTCGGAGGCACAATCTGGGGAGTGGCAGGTATGATTCTAATTATTCCAATGATGGCAATTCTGCGAGAAATATTTGATCTGAGTGATGCTACCAGACCTTTCGCATTATTGCTCGGTGAAGAAAAGGAAGAAAAAAAACAACAAGTGCAAGAAGAAGCTGAAGAAGTTAATGAAAAAGACAACAATTAATACCCTTTTGGTACTGATACTCACAGGACTTGCATTTTCATGTGACTCTGAGGAGAACAAAAAAGGGAGATTTCTTCTGAAAGGGAATGAAAAGATGGAGGAGAATGACCCCAAAAGTGCAATGGGCTTTTATCGTGAAGCCCTAGAAATGGATTCAACGTACGCTGATGCTTACTACAACAAGGCCCTGGCCCACTTGCAGCTAAATCAACTTACGGAAACTATCCAGGACCTCAGTCTTGCCATCAGGTATAAACCGGATTACTACGATGCTATCTTCCAAAGAGGATTGGGCTACCTCGACAACGGTGAGTTTTATAATGCCAGAGAAGACGGAAAGAAACTCTTACTGCTTGATGACAAAAACTGGAAAAGCTATTTTCTCAAGGGGTTGGTGGAAGAGAAATTAAAGAATTTTCCCGAAGCGCTTAATGCATTCACCAAAGCATCCGAACTCAATCCGAAGAATTCTGATCTGCTAGTGAACCAAGCAACAATCCTATATTATCAGAAAGATTTCGCTGCTGCGCAACAGGTGTTAAATGAAGCTATGGACATCAATCCACTGGAGCCAAATCTTCATAATTTGAAATCAATGATCTATTTCGATGAGCAAAATTATACAGGAGCACTAGATGCTGTAGAGAAAGCAATTTCTCTGGATAAAAGTCAGGCCTATTTCTACAACAACAAAGGTTTGTATCTACTCTTTCTTGATAGGCAAGAAGAAGCATTGGATCTAATCAATCAAAGTATCAAGATGGATTCAAAAAATCCTTTTGCGCTAAGAAACAAAGGTATTTACTATGTGATGAAGGGGGATAAAATTTCTGCGCTTCAGTATTTGGTGGAGTTGAATCAGGATTTTCCGGACATGGACTTAGTAGAAGAATACTTGGAAAAAGCTTATACGCTCTGATTTTTCTCAAAGACCACTTCTTTGATAATAGTTTGTAATTCGGAAGCATCGATGGGTTTAGCCACAAAGCCGTCAAAGTCACATTCCTCTAGCCGATCTATGATTTCCGGTTTTGCGGAAGCAGTAAGTGCAATTACAGGAGCCTCAGAGATTTTCTTGATTGCCACGGTCGCATCAAAACCGTCCATTTCAGGCATTTGAATGTCCATCAGAATACAGTCAAAATCCCTGTGGCTCACAGCATTCACAGCTTCACGCCCATTCAAAACCCGTTCATAAGTAAATCCCCATTTATTGATGATCTTACCCAAAACCAAAGCATTTACATCATTATCTTCAGCCATGAGTAGGTGGATCGATGAGCTTTGGCCAGAATCGCCGTTATTATTCACCTGTTTTTCCAACTTCATTTCAACAATGTCAAACTCCAGTTCGAAAAAGAACCTGCTCCCTTTATTCAACGCAGACTGAAGTGCAATTTCCCCTCCCATCAAATTCAAAAGCTTACGTGTGATAGAGAGGCCAAGACCGGTTCCACCGTATTTTGTACTGAAGGCTGGCCTTACCTGGTCAAAATCATTAAAAATTTTCTCTTGATATTCAGGTGCTATACCTATTCCATTGTCGCATACTTCGAAGTATATTCTCACCCTCCCGTTTCGCTTTTCAAGTAGATTCACCGAAAGCTTAACCTCCCCTGCATTGGTGAATTTAAGCGCATTGGTAATCAAGTTATTCAAGACTTGCGAAAGCCGTGTTTTGTCACCGAGAACCATGATATCCAATCCGTCAGAAAGCATTACCTCCAATTTGTTTTTACTGTCCTTGGCATGAAATGACAACCCTTTAATGATCTGTTTTATAAAATAACTTAGATGAAAGGGTGCTTTCTCAATAGTCAATTTCCCTGCCTCGATTTTCTGAAAATCCAGCAAATCATTGATCATGATAATCAAATTATCCACAGCAAAATTAATGGTATCCAGCTCCGCTTTTTGATGGTCTAGTGGGTCTCCATGAAGCAAGGAATAGGTAGAAGCTGAAATTGCATTCAACGGAGTTCGAAGCTCATGACTGATCATAGAAAGGAAATCAGACTTTATTTGACTGGACTTCTCGGCCGCTTTTCTGGAATCATCCAGCGTAGCTTCAAATTCCTTCTGTCCGGTAATATCAGTCAGGTATCCATACCACACCATATCTCCATTTTCGATGGCTTGTGGTCTGGCTGTTCCTAAAATCCAGCGATATTCATCATCGGTTGATTCGGATTTTACCCGGAATTGACATTGCCAAGGCTCTAGTCTCCGTGCCGAAGTGACCGAACTCATGATCAGCTGGGGTAAATCCTTCGGGTGAACTTGGGAAATCACCCCTGAGATGTCCGTGATGTTTTCAATCTCTTCAGGCTTTAATCCCAATACCCCGGCAATGCCTTTAGAGAGAAATGAAAAACTCATTTTCCCCTCTCCGTCCAGTACCAATTGATATAGCGCACCGGGAATTTGCGTCGTAAGGTTCATCAGGAAATTACTGTTATCCTCCAGATTCTTCTTCAAAGCAACTTTCTCAGAAACATCCTGAAATGAAAGCATCACGTATTGCACTCCGTCAACCACAAGTTGCTTGGAAGCGATTTCTAAATCCAGTGGATTTCCAAATGATTTGGAAAGTATGGATGAAAAACGGTGAATAGCCAGGTCCGAAACCGCCGCTCCGATCCATTGTTTCCATTGCTGAGAACCATTAAATAAACCTTCCAATTCGATCATATGACCGATTGAAGATTCCCTATCGTATCCAAAGAGTTTAAGGGCTTCTACATTTGAAAGGAAAATATCCCCCTCAGGGTTTAACACTAGTTGGGCATCAGGCGATTCTATCAAAAGCTGCTGAAACTTCTCTCTTGTAGGCAAATTGTGAGTTATACGCTTTTTGCCTTTATAGAATAAAAAATAGTTTGAAGAACTATCCTGA
The DNA here is from genome assembly GCF_014838715.1 of Algoriphagus sp. Y33. Classification (NCBI taxonomy): domain Bacteria; kingdom Pseudomonadati; phylum Bacteroidota; class Cytophagia; order Cytophagales; family Cyclobacteriaceae; genus Algoriphagus; species Algoriphagus sp. Y33. The sequence goes on from NZ_CP061947.1 coordinate 3,174,901, forward strand.
GGAAATTCTGCTTGAAATTCATAATCATCCCCACAATAACTTAATTCTATCTCCTCTGCTAAGCCAAAAACACTGATATTAAGACCTAGACCTACTAGACTTCTATCCGTTAAATTTGCTCCAATCTGCTCTTCAAAAGATCTATTGGAATAAAAAATGGAATAGGGGAAAGTATCATCCGCAAGAAACACCATCTCTGATGACTCGTGAATAAGTTTTTTAAACGTATCATTGATTCCCCTCTCTTGCATTCAATTGGTGGTTGCCGTGATTGAGCCCGGATTATGATAGTCCCAAATCCAAACTTCTTACTATCACGCCATAAACCTACATCAAAATGCATTTCATATCAAGTAATTTGGTTTATAAATAAAATTAAAAAATGTGAAAAATAATTTTGAATAGGATTTTATACCCTTTTTAGGAGGTTCCATTGCCAAAAAAATATTTATAAACCGCAACTTCTGCAAAAACCTTAGTACCAATTGAGCTTAAAAAGGGCTTTCTGAAATACACCCTATGGATTTTATGAATTGGATTTTCCGAGCCTCTATCAACTGATTAGCTATAGTATGACTAGGTACAAAAGCTTTAATAAATGAGTCGAAAGAGCCCTCACTTAATACAGCCAGATAGTGATAACATCCTTTTGGAAAAAATTTGTTTTATACCTGTCCAAGTGGGATACGCCAACTTATTTGTCCTTATATGGATAAAATCAAATACCGAATTCCACCTGAAATGTGGCAAACCAATAATTCCTCAAGTTTACTACCTGTGTCTGCCCATTATTCCAAGCATATCCCAGATTACCCTGAAGCTTTATCCTGTGTCCGTTTAAGTATTTGGAATAACCTAAGGCCGCTTCCTCTAGTTTATTCTCATATTCCCTGATCTCCTTATCAGGGCGTACAGATGCATATCGTAAAGCCAACTCAGACTTCCGGGAAACCATTTTACTGAGATGCATATTTGTACCGATTCCGACAAATACTACTTGAGAATCCCCTTCTGAATTCTTAGTAATGGGATCATCTGCACCTCTCTTAAAGAACTCTGCCATAGCTCCCCAACCGGCATATTTGAACATGGCGTCGGCAATAAGAACATTCAAATCCCTACCCTCATAAAGCCGGGACCCGAGCTGACCTCTTGTCCGGTGGGCATTTTTGTTCAAATTATAGGAAACACCAAGGGTAAGTTTTGGATTCTCTTCAAACTCCAAATCACCTTCTGAGTAATCCCCATTGTTTTTAAAATTGCCAAATGGAAGATACTCAATCCTTCCTGTATAACTTAATCCATTATCCCCGACAGAAGGGTTTCGTCCTTCCCCTGTATTGATAGCACCTTTAAGTTGAATTTGAGATCTCCCCTTGGTCTGATATGTGTAATATCCAAAAAAGCCAAAATCACGATCCAACGTAAAGAAACCATTTGCTATGGAACGGTCTGCAAACTGAAGATTGCCTGAACTTATTACACGCTCCCTGTTCCCAGGAAGCTTGGATTGCCCAAAACCCACATATAAATTGGGATTTAGAAAGTAATACACTATTGCATCCCGGATAGGCTGGGCGTAACCTCCTGATTCCAGATCCAAATCTGATTTAGAAAACCCCAATTGTATATAATACTGGATTTTAGGACTCAACACATATCCGTCAAGCCGCAATCGAAGCCTTCTAACTCTAAAGTCCACTTGGTCAACCCTAAAACCCTCCCTGCTTACCGTATTAAAACCAAAGCGGTTTTGCATTCTAAATCTCAGATTCAGAAGAAAAAGAGAGTCTTTGGAGATACTTATCCCATTTCTCACATTGATAAGTGCACGCTCATCTGATTCATTTTGTGCAAACAAATCCTGAGTACCCAAAACGATGAGTATAATCCAAAAGCAAAAACATAAAGGGAGTTGAGGCTGCTTTCCCATAAAATTTTGAATATGAAAAAAGCCGTAACGAAAATCGCTACGGCTTAAAATTGGATTAGTGGTATTAGGCTTTAGCTTTGATCAGGTTAAGAGCTGATCCAGCTTTAAACCATTCAATCTGTCCTTCATTGTATGTATGATTCACTTGGATAGTATCGGAAGATCCATCTGCGTGATTCAACACCACTTGTAATTGTTTGCCTGGAGCAAACGCGGTCAACCCCACAATATCGATGGAATCGTCTTCCTGTACCAAATCATAGTCGGCAGGATTGGCAAAAGTCAATCCCAGCATGCCTTGTTTTTTCAAATTTGTCTCGTGAATTCTCGCAAAAGATTTCACTAAGATAGCGCGTACGCCAAGGAAGCGGGGTTCCATCGCCGCATGCTCTCTGGAAGATCCTTCACCGTAGTTCTCATCACCTACTACGATAGAACCTATTCCATTGGCTTTATAATCACGCTGAGTAGCAGGAACTTCGCCATATGCTCCCGTCAATTGGTTCTTCACAGAGTTGGTAGCATCTGTATATGCATTGACGGCACCGATAAGCATGTTATTGGAAATATTGTCCAGATGTCCTCTAAATCTCAACCATGGACCAGCCATAGAGATGTGATCCGTAGTACACTTACCTTTTGCTTTGATCAGAAGTTTAAGACCTTTCAGATCTGTACCTTCCCAAGGCTGAAATGAATCCAGTAGTTGTAAACGGTCAGAAGTAGGGCTAACTGCTACAGATACTTGTGAGCCATCTTCAGCCGGTTTTTGATATCCTGCATCTTCTACTGCAAAACCTTTGGTAGGCAATTCAAGCCCGCTAGGTTCATCCAACTTCACGGATTCTCCTTCTTCGTTTACCAGACTATCAGTCAATGGATTGAAGGTCAAATCACCGGCAATAGCCAATGCCGTCACGATCTCAGGAGATGCAACGAAAGAGTGTGTGTTGGGATTACCATCGGCACGCTTGGCAAAATTCCTGTTGAAAGAAGTTATAATAGAGTTCTTCTCCTGCTTTTCTGCTCCATGACGAGCCCACTGACCGATACAAGGCCCACAAGCATTGGCGAGAACCACACCACCCATTTGCCCGAAAGTGTCCAAGAAACCATCCCGATCAACGGTAAATCTAACCTGCTCCGAGCCCGGGGTAATCGTATATTCAGATTTGGCAATCAGTTTTTTATCAACAGCCTGCTGGGCAAGGGAAGCAGCTCTGGAAATATCCTCGTATGAAGAATTGGTACAAGATCCGATCAAACCGACTTCCAGTTTTGCAGGCCAACCGTTTTCTTTCACCGCCGCAGCAAATTTAGAAATAGGCCAAGCCAAATCAGGAGTGAATGGACCATTTACATGTGGTTCCAATTCAGAAAGATTGATCTCAATTACCTCATCAAAGTAAGTAGCAGGATTGGCATAAACCTCCTCATCACCCGTAAGGTGCTCAGCGATTCCATTCGCCAAATCGGCTACATCAGCTCTTTCGGTGGATTTTAAGTAAGCAGCAGACTTCTCATCATAACCGAAAATCGAAGTAGTAGCCCCGATTTCAGCCCCCATGTTACATATGGTGCCTTTTCCTGTAGCTGAAAGAGACCTAGCTCCTTCACCAAAATATTCCACTATAGCGCCGGTACCGCCTTTTACGGTAAGAATACCTGCCACTTTCAGAATTACATCTTTTGCAGAAGTCCAGCCGGAAAGCTTTCCTGTAAGCTTCACTCCTATCAATTTAGGGAATTTCAGCTCCCAAGGAAGTCCTGCCATTACATCACATGCATCAGCTCCGCCTACTCCGATCGCTACCATTCCAAGTCCGCCCGCATTTGGTGTGTGGGAATCAGTCCCGATCATCATTCCACCCGGGAATGCATAGTTTTCCAATACTACCTGATGAATAATACCTGCTCCAGGCTTCCAAAAGCCTAGACCATATTTATTGGAAACAGAAGCTAAGAAGTCATAAACTTCCTTGTTTTTATCTTTTGCTTTGGTCAAATCCTGAACAGCTCCCACTTCAGCTTGAATCAAGTGATCACAGTGAACTGTGGAAGGCACAGCCACTTGGCTCTTACCCGCCTGCATAAATTGAAGTAGCGCCATTTGTGCAGTAGCATCTTGCATTGCAACCCTGTCCGGCTGAAAATCAACGTAAGAAACACCTCTGTCGTAAGCCTGCGTAGCCACGCCTTCAGTTAAGTGTGCATAAAGAATCTTTTCAGTCAAAGTAAGTGGACGCCCCACGGCCTTACGAGCCGCTTCGATACGTTCTGGGTATCTGGCATACACTTTTTTGATCATTTCAATATCAAAAGCCATTGTATAGGGATTTTTTGTTTGGTAAAAGTTTCGATTTTTATCGACCGCAAATATAGGAAGTTAGCCCAATAATAGGTAACCATCCTCTTGGTGTAACACCCTCTTTCTCCTTATTTAAAACCATTTTAGCTTTATCCGGTTATTTGTCCCGTTGACCAAGGCATCCATTTATTCAGAATCGTTAAAAATCAAAACTATATTTTTGGATTACGTGTCAAATATTTATTTTTCTTTGCCTTGGATATCAGCTACTATTACAGGCTGATATAGTCAATATGATTTCCAACAGTGGTGCCTGTAGCCCTATTTCCCTTGCTTTTACAAAGCGAAGACAGATGCCGGCCCTGTCACTGGAATTCACCGAATGCTCTGTTGCCTTTGTCTCTTTCTTTCAGAAATACTGCGGATTAACAAAAAATAAAATCACAGATCACTCAACTCACCCAGTCTAAATGGAGTTCATTTTAAATCCATTTTCAATAGTACTTTTACTCTCAGGGCTTCTTATGGGGGGGCTTTCACTTTACATTGTTTTTAGGGTGGAAGACTCTACCAGATGGGTAGCTCTCACCATGCTTTGTGCCACAGTTTGGGGGTTTTTCTATGGATTGGAACTCAGTGTCTCTACCAGAGAGGCAATGTTTTTCTTTGTCAAACTGGAATATTTGGGCATCGCACCAATCGGTGCCTTTTATCTTATTTTCAGTTTAAAGTACACGAGCTATAAATCACGTAAATTTGGCCTACTTACCGGGCTGATACTTTTCATTCCCGTTCTGACTTATTTATTGGTGATCACGAATGACTACCATCACCTTCATTACAATTCTTTTGAGCTCCTAAATTCAAGTCCATTTCCAACCGCTAAAATTGAAATTGGTCCATGGTACTATGTCAATTTGATCTACATATACTTCGCCTTCTCACTGGGAAGCTTTATCATTTGGAAAAGATTCCGGTTCTCCGATCAATTGTTCAAAACCCAAACCAGATTATTACTCTTGGGGGGCATATTCCCTTTAGTCATCAATCTTTTATACCAAACCCACATTTTCAGGCCATTCGAAGTCATTGATTTGACTCCTTTTGCCTTTTTGTTTACCTACCTGATTTTGGGCTTTGCCATTCTAAAATATCAATTGTTTAGCCTCAAGCCCATTGCCCGCACCAAGGTAATGGAAGCTATTACCAAAGGGGTCCTGGTCTTGGATTCTGCCACTAAAATAGTAGACTTCAATCCAGCCTTTTTAGCCTACTGCACTAGCCCCGCCAAAATAAAAGTCGCCAGCAAGGCCGAAGTCATTTTCAAAAACAATCATGACATCCTGAAGTTAATCGCAACCGGAAAAGCAACTAGTATCGAAAGCAAAATCAAATCAGGAAAACAGGTAAAAACTTACCTCATTGAGGCGATTCCGCTCTTGGACAAAAGAGCTATAAACAACGGGCTAGTCCTACTCTTTGAAGATGTCACTGAACAAAAATCCATCAATGAGACCCTTAAGTCCCAAGCCATTGAACTCCAACAGCTAAACGATCTAAAAGACAAATATTTCAGCATTATTTCCCATGACCTCAAAGGTCCGATTTTCGGTATCAAAGAGCTGATACATTTGACTAATTCAGGGGAAGTTTCAGCAAAAGAATTTATGGATATGCTACCCGAGGTATCCAAAAACATGGAACAGGTCGCACTCCTGCTTGAGAATCTTCTAGCTTGGTCCAGCTCTCAACTCAGAGGTGGGGAAATAGTGAAGTATCAGGAATTTGATGTCCACAAAATACTAATCCAACAAAAAGGAATTCTGGAAAGAATAGCCGCTGAGAAGAAAATCAGCATTTCTATAGATGCCCAAGCCAAATTCACTGCGAAAGCTGACAAAAACATGATCGAACTGGTAATAAGAAACTTAATCAACAATGCAATCAAATTTTCTGATTATGGAGGCAAAATCAGGATTTCAACTTACGATGAGCAGAACTTTGTGAAGATCTGTATTGAAGATAGTGGGAAAGGAATCTCTTCTGAAAATCTGTCAAAAATCCGTGAGGGAATTTCATTCACCACTACAGGCCAAAACAACGAATCAGGAACAGGACTTGGACTAATATTGGTCAAAGAATATATGCGGAAAAACAACGGGCAAATAGAGGTTTACTCTGAAGAAGGAATAGGCACCACATTCCATATGAAATTGCCTGCTTGTGCTATAGAAAGCGTATTTTAAGACAATCCCAGCAGAAAGGCCATAGTATCTACATTATCAGCATACTCCCATGGCTCAGGACATTGTGCCGATCCAAATGGAATTTTACCGTCTCCGCTTCCTATTATACACTGAATTTTAGATTTTAGCGGATTCAGTTTTGCTAACAATTGATCCTCGTCCTCATAAATTTCATAATAGAGAACCGAGATCGGAGAGACCATATCCCCACTCTCTTTCACCAGCAAAAAACCATTGTCCAAGTGCTTTTCTAAATTCACCAGATAGATGGATTTATTATAATCATAGTTATTATGATATTTGTGATGTGATGCTATTGGCGAATACACTTCCAGCGCACCGAGCAAATCCTGAAGTTGTTCCTCCGACCTCAAATAAATTTTAGAGACATTCCTGCATCCTAAACCATAATATTGAAAAATATCCTTGCCTAACCTAATGTAATCCCCCGTGGTCTCATTGCCTGAAAGCACGGCTATTGACGTTCTGTTCTGTCTGATCACATGGGGATATTTCCCAAAATAATAATTGAAATATCTGGAAGAATTATCACTTCCCGTGGCAATATAGGCATCCATTCCCTTAAGCATTTCTTCAATCTTGATTTGTCTCTCTATTTTTGGATCAACTTCAATCAATTTTTTAATGATCCATTTCATCAAGATCGTATCAGAAGAACTCAGTTTGATAACTGCTTGATGGCCTGAAAGTATCACACACATCAAGTCATGAAAGCCAACAGCAGGGATATTTCCAGCCATCATCAAGCCAACGGACTTTGGATTTTCTATTTCTTCCAATTCATAGTTCGAGAGCCAAGAATTCAATTTCCCTTCAGACAACATATAGATAATCCCCTCCAAAGCAGCATCTACAGCATCTTTGGTAAACCAGTTATTGTTGTTTTCTGCTCTCCAAATCAATTCATCTTTTTCATCCGGGCTCATCAGTTCTTTGATAACTTTCCCGAGATTGACAAATGCGGATATACGTTCTGCTGGTTTCATACTTTATAATTGATGAGGCAAATTTAGCTTTTTTGAAAAGAAGCGAACTTAGAATCGAATTAAATTAGTTAGTATGACAACTTTTTTATTGCCTCACAGTTTTAAGGTTATTACTTTTGGGCTTTAAACAATCGAAGTTATGGCTATAATGATTACCGACGAATGCATCAACTGCGGTGCATGCGAACCAGAATGCCCAAACACTGCAATCTATGAAGGCGGTGTAGAATGGACTTGGAGTGGCGGTACTAGTTTGGATGAAGTTACTTTAGAAGACGGTACTGTAATAGATGGAAATGAGAAGCAAGAGCCTGTATCGGACGAGTTTTACTATATCGTGACTGATAAGTGTACAGAATGTAATGGCTTCCATGAGGAACCACAGTGTGCCGCAGTATGCCCGGTGGATTGCTGTGTGGATGATCCTGATCATCGAGAAACCGAAGAAGAGCTGTTGGCAAAAAAAGCAATGATGCACGGAGAATGAGCTTTTGCCGGCCCTAATCCAACTTCCAAAATGATACTTTGCTAAAATATTAACACTGATATTTGAATTCTAGACGCGAATTGTTTTATATTCGGTCGTATTTTAACCAACGTTATTCATAAAACATAAGGAATTGTGGAAGATCAAAGAGGCTATGATAGAGATGAGATTTTCTCTAAAAAAGTAAAAGCAGGTAAGAGAACTTATTTTTTTGATGTCAAATCAACTCGCTCAAACGATTACTACCTGACGATTACGGAAAGCAAGAGAAAAGTAAACGGCGAAAACTTCACTTACGAAAAGCATAAAATTTTCCTTTACAAGGAAGATTTCTTCAAATTTGTAGAAGCACTGAATGAGTCGGTAGATCACGTTAAAAACGAGCTTCTGCCTGACGTAGATTTCGATCAATACGAAAAAGAGGAAGCTGAGTCAGATTATAATGATGAATTGAAGTGGGAATAGTACAGTTAGATTTTCTTGAACTTTAGTTTCAAATCGGAGAAATAGTATATTAGAGGAGGCAGTTTTGCCTCCTCTTCTCATTTAGGATATGCAGCGCTTTTTCATTTATCTCATTTTATTCCTTGCAGTTTTTCTGCTGTTCGGCTGGTATTTTTCCAATATCACTCTGTACCTGATTGTTTCATTAATTCTAGCAGCGCTTCTGCGCCCGCTAACCAATCAGCTAAACGACTTCCACTTATTGGGACAGCATATTCCCAGGTGGGCAGCCATAGCCTTATCCTATTCGGCGATAGTTTTGCTACTGGTATTGCTCAGCTTCCTTTTTTTCCCGCTGATCAATAATCAAATCATAATCCTAAGTGAATTGGATCTTAATGGTATTTATGAGCAAATCCAAATCCCCGTCACTAGAATCGAAGGTTTTCTCCTCCGTCACGAATTATTGGAAACTCAACAGGGTTATTTATTTGGTCGCCTGAAAGGCAGCATGATCAATATGATCAAAGAATTCGATTTCACCACCTTTATCGGTGGAGTGATCACTACTACGAGCAGTCTATTTATCGGGACAATGGCAATTGCTTTTATTACCTTTTTTCTCCTTTTGGAGAATGGTCTGCTGCGGAGAAATTTGCTCAATTTGATCCCCAACCCCTATTTTGAGCTTTCAGTTGCGACTTTTACCAAAGTGGAAAAGTTACTGTCAAACTACCTTTCGGGACTTATGCTGCAAATGCTTGCAATTTTTTCGCTGGCTAGTTTTGGGCTGACTGTCATGGGAGTTGAATACGCATTAACAATAGCGCTTTTTGCCGCAGTAGCAAATCTAATCCCCTATGCAGGCCCGCTGTTAGGAGCTACTTTCGGAATTATAGTCGGTATTTCTTCGGGCACTTTTGAGTCAAACACTGAATTAAACTACTTAATCATAAAGATCCTGTCGATTTTTGGACTAGTCCAGATGACAGACAACCTATTTCTGCAGCCTTTGATTTTTTCTAAATCTGTAAAAGCGCATCCCCTTGAAATATTTGTTGTTATCTTTGCCGGGGCAAAAATTGCCGGCGTAGTCGGGATGATATTTGCCATACCGGTTTACACCATCTTTAGAGTTTTCATTTTGGAATTCTATACGGGGTATAAATCTTATAAAATATTTAAAATAAAATAACGAATTAATGGCATTACAATGTGGCATTGTAGGACTTCCAAACGTAGGGAAATCCACTCTGTTTAACGCCCTATCCAGTGCGAAAGCTGAAGCAGCCAATTTTCCTTTTTGCACTATCGAGCCTAATGTAGGCGTGGTTACGGTACCGGACAGGAGACTTCAGATCCTTGAAGAGCTTGTCAATCCTCATCGGGTCCTTCCCACCGTGATCGAGTTCGTTGATATCGCAGGACTGGTGAAAGGTGCCAGCAAAGGCGAAGGATTGGGCAATAAGTTCCTTGCAAATATCCGTGAGGTGGATGCTATCATCCATGTGATCAGATGTTTTGACGATGAAAACATTGTCCACGTTGCAGGCGGTGTGGATCCGATTTTCGACAAGGAAGTAATTGACACAGAACTTCAACTCAAAGATTTGGAGTCGGTGGAAAAGAAAATCCAAAAATCCGAAAAGATTGCGAAGTCTGGCGATGCCAAAGCAAGAAAAGAACTGGAAACACTTTTGCTCTTCAAACAAGCATTGACAGATGGAAAGAATGCCAGATCGGTAGATGTGGAAAAGGAAGATTTAGAAGCTGTTCGGGACCTGCATCTTTTGACCATCAAACCTGTGATCTATGTAGCCAATGTGGATGAAGGAAGCCTGCAGGAAGGCAATAAATATGTAGATAAGCTAAAGGAAGAAGTGAAGCATGAAAACGCTGAAGTAATTATTCTTTGCGCAGCTATAGAAGCCCAGATAGCTGAATTCGATGATCCCGAAGAAAAGGAAATGTTTCTTGGAGAATATGGACTCGAAGAAAGCGGACTGAACAAATTGATCAGCGGTGCGTATGCATTGTTAGACTTGATTACCTATTTTACAGCAGGTGTACAGGAAGTTAGAGCTTGGACTATCAAAAAAGGCTGGAAAGCCCCTCAGGCAGCCGGTGTAATTCACACCGATTTCGAAAGGGGTTTTATCAAAGCTGAAGTTATAAAACTTGCTGATTATCAGAAACTAAAGACTGAAGCAGCGTGCCGGGAAAACGGAAAAATCGCCATCGAAGGAAAAGAATATGTAGTCCAAGATGGTGATATTATGCATTTTAGATTCAATGTGTAACAATTTCTCAAAAAAAATGATAATTTTGCAATTGCTTGTTCACCCCAAACGTTACAATTTTATCTTATTTATTGTCTCATTTTATTTTTAATCTACCGTGAGAGTTAGACTAATATTTTCCCTAAAAAACAAGGGTTCCTATTTACCTTTCCACCATCAGTATATACTGGCGCAATTCCTTAAAGGGTTAATTGTGAAAGGTGGCAGAGAAGAGTTTTACAACTATAACTACTTCAACTTTTCCGGTCTGAAAGGCCAGACTAAAGTGAGTAGAAGTGGATTGCATTACTATTCAAGTTTGGTTACCCTAGTATTGTCTTCCCAAAGCGAAGACTTCATGGATTACTTGCTAGAGCAGGTTTTTGCCACCCCAAAAATCGAGCTGGGCAACCTAATCATGGTTCCGGAATACACTGAAATAGAAGTGGAACCGGTTTTGGAGACCTCAAACAAATTTGTTTGTATTTCTCCTCTGGTATTGATCACTCCTGCGTTCAATGAGGAAGCGGGTAAGCGATTTATAAGCCCGGATAGCGATGAGTTTTCCGACTTGCTTTATGAATCCACGCTTACTAGGATGGAACGATCTGGCTGGTACACAGCCGAACAGATGGAGACTTTCTACAAATTTCAGGTGGTTCCTGATATGGTTTATGTAAATAAACTAAAAGAAGCACAGAAGAAATTTGCCAGAATCTATGCCGTGTATGACATGGATGTGAAATACGAAGTAAGAGGTTATACACTTCCAATCACACTATACGCTGCTCCGGAGGTTCAGGATTTCGTATTCAAATGCGGACTGGGTGCATTCACCCATAAAGGTTTTGGCATGTTGGATTTGGCTAACCATCCTCCTGGACCAAGAACAACTACCTATAAATTCAAAAGAGAAGGATTTGTCCCCTACAAGCCAACAGAGCGTATTCGCGAAAACGTAGCTCCGAAAGATGAGGGAGACAACGAACCTCCAATCTCTTCAGAAGACGATTCATGAATTTATTTATGAATTTGGATTGAACAAGCGCAGTTGAAAGTACAAATCAAATCCGGTTATCGGAGAATCAGCAGAACATTCAACTAAAAAAATCCCTTCCGAATAATCGGAAGGGATTTTCAATTATAGTCTTCGACGATTAGGGTGTAAGTAGATGTATCCTACAAGCTGGTCATACCTGGAACCCAAATCTCTGAAATAAACCAGCACTTCATATTCATTCTCCGTTTCGAAGTAGCTTCCTTCAAAAGACTGCGAGACGAATTCCCCGTCAACTAAGTAGGCGTATTGATAGTCATACCAGCCTTGCTTTACCAGAAGCGATGTGGTATAAACACCCAATTTTGGATCCCACTCCATCATTGCTTCTTCAGCTTTTCCCCAATTTGTCAATGCCCCTATCAGGTAGACAGGTTCCGGACTTTGCTCTATCGCCAATCTGAAAGTCATCAGTATATATTCACTCTCTACTTCCGGATCTCCACCCGGTCTATCTTTAGTTTCTACCAGATATTGCCCATTTAAGTCCAGATACTGAGAATATGCCGTCTCCGGTCTGGGTTTGTCTATGGTACCATCAGCAAATACCACATCCGGTTCCACTCGCATATTGGCTATATTGACACCATTGGCACGGATAAATCTTAAATCAAAAAAACGGAATTCATTGCCTGCATCGAATGTATTTCCCCCATCAAAGGATTCGTATCGTAGTATCTTCGAACTCTCATTCATAAATGTAGGCTTAGCCAAAAACTTCGCATTATCCCAGCGTTGATTTTGACGAACAAGTATTTTGAGCTGCTCTTGGGGATTAATCACTTCTCCGGCAGAATAATTCACATTGAGATTAATCTGCTGAGAATTCCTGCGGTCAGCCGTTTGGGATGGAGGAACTATTTCCGCCCCTACTTTGAAAATCTCCTCATAAACCATAAATCTCTTGGTCAAAATCACATCTGATTCATCGCGCTGCCGATATACTTTCACGATATAATTTCCTGACTTAGTGACATCAGGAAGTTCGAATCGGTAATGGATGTAAGGAATACGCGTATTGACCGAATACTCGTACTGCTGAACATTAAACTCATTGAAGGTTGGCAAAAAATCATTGTCTTTCAATTGCGATTTCTTCCAGTCTGCATCACAATGAATCAATTTGGCAGTGTATAATTCGGGATCAAAAGCAAGATCATCAAATAAGAGCATGAGCGGATTACCTGACCGAAGCGGAACTACCGGTGCATCAATAGAGGCATCAAAAGTGGTTCCTTCAGGGAATAATCTAACAGACTGGACGTGATCTTTGTATATCTTGTCTTCCAATTGCTGCGCAACAAGCTGCAAAGCAGCTGAACCGCACAGCAAAAAACTTAAAAAAAGGGATTTGGTCTTCATCCTGAAAAATAGGCAAAATGAAGACCAAATCTAAAATTCTCTAGGAAAGGACTTCCTGCAATGTGGAAATTCTATCTACCAAAGTCTCCCATTGCTCATTAGAAGCTTGAAGTTTAGCCTGAATTCCTTGATAAGTCTCCTGAATTTCCTGGGCTTCTTCCTCTCTGGAATAGAGTTCGGGATCTGCCATTTTACGCTCCAGCCCCAATTTTTTATCTTCTAATTTCTCAACTTCCTTTTCCACCTGCGCCAATTCCTCCTCAAGCTTACGAAGATCTTTTTTGGCTTGCTGTACCTCAGGATTATTTACATGCACCTTGGGCTTCGTCTGTTCCTTTTTTTCCGGCTTTTGAACCGCCTGCGCAGGTGCCGGAACTTGCTTTTCACGCCAAGCTTCGTATTCGGCATAAGTCCCCAAATATTCTTTGATCTCATAGTTCTCTATGTACCAAATCTTATTAGCCACACCTCTGATGAAATGTCTGTCATGGGAAACAGTCACGAATGTTCCTTCGTACTGCTGAAGTGCTTGAATCAGGATATTCACAGACTGAAAATCCAAGTGGTTGGTAGGTTCATCAAGCAACAGAAAATTAGATTCTGATATCAATGTTTTTGCCAAGGCAACCCGGGATTTTTCACCGCCCGATAACACTTTGATTTTTTTGAATACTTCCTCGTTGGTAAATAAGAAACACCCCAAAACTCCACGAAGCTCCATTTCAGATTTTGCACTGCCCGCTTGAGCCATTTCCTGGATGATCTCATTATCCAGTGTCAAGGCCTCAAGTTGATGCTGTGCAAAGAATGATTTGATGACATTATAGCCCTCTGTTCTTCCTTTTATATCTTTTTCAGAACCATCGATGATTCTAAGCAAGGTTGATTTTCCCTTTCCATTCGCTCCTATAAGTGCTATTTTATCCCCACGCTCGATTCGGGCGGTAGTATTTTTAAGAATCACATTATCACCGTATGCTTTGGAGATATTGTCCAGGATAACCACATCACGACCGGATTGCTTGGAAAATTTAAATTTGAAATTCACCGATACCTCATCATTCACCACTTCATGTACCCGATCCAGTCTATCCAGTGCTTTGATTCTAGACTGAACCTGATTGGACTTGGTCGCTTTTGCCCGGAACCGCTCGATAAACTTCTCCGTCTGCTTGATCATCTGCTGCTGATTCTCATAGGCATTCTGCTGGATTTCCATCCGTTCCTTTTTTTCTTCCTTGTAGAAAGAATAATTGCCGGAATACAGTGTCAGGGTATTGCTTGCAACTTCCACAGTGCTACTGATGCAGTTATCCAAAAAAGTCTGATCGTGGGAGACTACGATTACCGCACCCTCATAGTTTTTCATGTAGTTTTCCACCCATTCGATGGATGGAAGATCCAGATGGTTGGTAGGCTCATCAAGCATAAGCAAAGATGGCTTTTCCAGCAAAAGTTTCGCCAGCATCACACGCATTCTCCATCCTCCGGAAAAAGTTCGCAGCGGCTTTTCCAGATCTGCAGATTTAAAACCTATTCCTTCCAATACTTCCTCAGCCTTGGCTTTGATCGTATAGCCTTCGTTTGCCTCAAATCTTTCCTGAAGAAATGCCAATCTATTGATAATCTCGTCGGAATAATCCATTTCCATCTTTTTCAGGATTGCATCGATTTCATCCTGGAGTGCCAATGTTTCCTTGAAAGCAGCCAGTGCCACATTCAAGATACTATCGTCTGATTGATAGGACAGCAAGTCCTGATTCAAAAATCCTATGGTACAATCTTTTGCCTTCTGCACCTCTCCGGAGCTTGGCTGATAATCCCCATTGATTATTTTCAACAGGGTTGATTTTCCAGTGCCGTTCTGACCTACTAGACCAATCTTGTCTTTAGGTTTAATATGTAAATTGGCGTTTTCATAAAGTGGACGTCCGCCGATGAAGTAAGAGAGATTGCTAATCGAAAGCATAATTTTATTTTCAACTGATTAATATTCAGTATATTACAGACTAAAGTTTAAATGAAGTCATATAAAATAGTTTATCCACCTATCCCCATGCCCCATTTTTGACAAAAAAACCGGATAATTCTCCTAGTTTTTGAAGCTGCAAAGGTACTGGTAAGTAAAAGAAAAGCCAACTTTATAAATCTAGCGTTTAAGTATGGGTTTCTTTTCTGAGTCGACCTACCTCCTGCAGCCATGTCAGCAGGAACTAATTGAAGGCTTTCGGGTAAAACAACCATTCCCCCACTCATCCCCTTTCAATCCCAAACATTCTGAATGTTTGTTATCTTTAACTATCAAAGAAACTCCCAATCATGAACTATTTCTCCAAAACCACACTCACTCTGGGAATAGGAATGTCGCTATTCACCTTCGGCTGCAAGCAAAATCAAAAATCTGAAAATCAAACTTTTAAGACTCCTGACAGTGTTAATAAGGAAGCGATCAGTGATGCCAAAGCTGATGTAAAACTTGATAAAATTAAGCTTCCCCAAAATTTCAAAATTGAAGTATGGGCTGCCGCTATTCCAAATGCGAGACAGCTGGCAATATCAGAAGATGGAATTGTATTCGTGGGAAATCGCCAAGAAGACAAGGTCTATGCAGTAATTGATGAAGATGGTGACGGGAAAGCTGATACCAAATTTACATTAGCCGAAGGTCTAAACATGCCAAATGGAGTAGCCTATAAGGACGGGGATCTCTACGTGGCCGAAGTAAACCGGATCATTCGATTCAAAGACATCAAGAACAACCTGGGCAATCCTACTTATGAAGTAGTGTATGACGACTATCCTACAGAAACGCATCACGGTTGGAAATTCATAGCTTTTGGCCCGGACGGAAAACTGTATGTGCCTGTAGGGGCACCTTGCAATATTTGCGAGCCGGAGAAGGAAATCTTTGCCTCCATCACTAGACTGGATGTGGATTCGCCAACCCCAACTCCGGAAGTCTACGTGCATGGCGTAAGAAATTCAGTGGGTTTCGACTGGGATCCCAAGACGGGTGACATGTGGTTTACCGATAATGGACGTGATATGATGGGTGACGATGTCCCCAACTGTGAACTGAATCATATTGCAGAAGCAGGTCAACATTTCGGTTATCCATACTGGCATGAAGGAACGGTAAAAGATCCTGAATTTGGAGGTAAAGGCGGACCGGCAAGTGATTACTTAGCACCTTCTGCAAAATTAGGGGCACATGTAGCCCCGTTGGGAATGAGATTCTATAAAGGCGACATGTTCCCCTCCGAATATAAAAACCGAATAGTCGTAGCCAAACACGGATCCTGGAACAGAAGTAAAAAGTCCGGCTATGTCCTCAGCTCACTCAAGGTGGAAAGTTCTAGTGCATCTGACGAGATGGAGTTCGTTTCGGGATGGTTGGATGAGGAAGCCCAAGAAGCTTGGGGACGTCCGGTAGATGTGCAGGAGATGAAAGACGGGAGCCTGTTGATCTCAGACGATATGGCCGGTGTGATCTATCGGGTTACTTATTCAGAGAATTAATTCGGATAAAAAAGGGAGGCAAGACAGCTTCCCTTTTTAACTTCTGAGTAGTTTAGGCTTATTGAGTCACTATCGCCTACATTGTATTATTTAATCCCATTGAATTTCAAGATTTCTAAAATGTAATGGTGCTGTCCCTCTTCCCGGGGAAGGCCTGTAGATGTAAGGGATAAAAGCTTTTATAACCGACATCCCCGGATCCCTAGGAATTCCTTCAAATTCAATTGTAAACTTTACAGGAACATCATTGGGTAAGTTAGCAATCATAATCCCATAATTGGAAAAATTCATGTTCTTGGCTTTATAGACGTTTCCCCTTGGATCAACAATTTCTGCAGAAGCCAACTGAAGCTTACGGTCTAATCCGGTATTTGACACAATGCCCTCAATAGTAATTTTACCTGATGCTTCATTCCCATTCACAGATGTTAGCTTAAACTCAAAATCTTCTTCCTTTGCTGTTAGCTTTGAATTCATTAACCTCAATGTCTCTTTCAAGTAAATTATCTCTTTCTCAAGCTCCTCCACCTTTTTATCGAGATCTATGATTTGAGAATTAAGACCCGTAATTTCATTCTTCTGCTTTTCTACAATACCCTCAAATTCTAAAAGTTTCGCGGTTTTGTTTTCCACTTCATCAATAAGCTCCACGTTTCTATTCTGCAATTCTTCTATAGCCTGACCGCTCACGCTTTCCCAAAGAAAAATCATCATAAACAATAAACAAGTTGTAATCTTCATAGTATATTAAAATTTGGTTTTCCACTCTGGCCTTAAAAAAACAGCTTCTTTCTGAAACAAAACCTGATAAGTACATCTTCAAATCAATTTTGGACGGATATATCGCTATACCACCAAAGGAAAAAATCCTCTCTAGTTTTATTAAAGAAATAGTCGATTTAACAGGCTTTCAACAAATTAAAAAAAACATTTGAAACGACACACCTAAGAAACTCTTATTTTAATATTATGTATATCCGCTTTTCTGCCAGTAAAGAGACTAAAGCATTATAGGATTTGGAAAACACTAGCGCCGAGGCCACTTCGGTCTTCTCTCATCGGTCTTCCTGCCGTTACACCAAAAAAAATGAGGCTGCTGGCATCATTGCGGATAATCATATTTAATATTAAATAAAAGTATCCTTCAAAACCCCAACAGCATCAAAAACCTTCGTTAGTCCTTTTTTAACCCAACCACTCCGGCTTGGTAGTCACCACTTCGGCCTGAAGTTGATTCAGTAGATTATACAATCCAAAATAAGTTCTGTTCACATACAACCCATGCCTAGAGCCCCGCGCCTGATTGGATTTTTTGAACAGCTTGTCATTCGAAACCCTGTCCCCCAATTCGAAAATCTTCTCAAAGAACCCGTCATCAGAAAAGTCAAACTTGTCTGCATGAAAAGGCTTGCCCAGCAGGGAAATCATTTCCTTAAATACAGATTTGAAATACTGTTGTTCCTCCTGAGAATCTCTATCCGAAATAAATTCCAAGTCAAAAAACACCTGATCCAGATCATTGCTATTGATCAGCAGATCCTTTTTGATCAAGGCAAAATAACCCTGGTAGAAGTCCTCAGGAATTACTTTCACACAACCAAAGTCAATTATTCCCAATTGATCGTTTTTCTGAATTATGAAATTCCCCGGATGCGGATCGGCATGAACCTGCTTGAGATTATGAACCTGATGATGGTAAAAGTCCCAAAGAGCCTGTCCAATCTGATTTCTGGATTGCTGACTTGGATTGGTCTCCAGCCATTCCTTCATATGTGCACCATCGATCCAGTCCATCGTGATGATCCGTTCTGCACTCAATTCATCGTAGTACGTTGGAAATTTCAAATTGGGAATATGACTACACTCGCCGGAAATCTCTCTGGATCTCTTCACCTCCAGTACATAATCCGTTTCTTCCAACAGCTTCTCCTCCACTTCCTCCATGTAATGGTCCAACTCCTTCTCATTCATATTGAGCAAGCGTAACGCAAATGGACGAACAAGCTTCAAATCCGAACTGACCGAATCGGCAATGCCGGGATATTGGATTTTGACTGCTAACTTTTTATTACCCAATGTAGCCTGATGCACCTGACCAATCGAAGCCGCATTCACTGCCGATCTAGTGAAGGTATCGAAGATCTGATCAGGAATTTTCCCAAAGTACTTCTGGAATGTTTTTACCACCAGCGGGTAAGATAAGGGTGGGGCGGAATACTGTGCCATCGTAAACTTATCCTGATAGGCTCGGGGCATCAGATTTTTGTCCATAGACATCATCTGAGCCACTTTCAGTGCAGAACCTTTGAGCTGACTCAGGGAATTGTAAATATCCGAAGCATTATTTTGGTGGAGCTCTTCCCTATCCATCGAGGGATTCACCATTTTTTTGGCATAATGCTTCACATAGTTCCCTCCGACTTTTGCTCCAGTGGAGATGAATTTGGCAGCACGCTGTACTTTTGAGACAGGGATTGCCTGTTGCTCGTTTAAGTTGTCTGTCATAAGTTATTTAGACTGGTACATGAACTTCGCAAAATCCAAAAATGAATCCAGTGCACTTTTGCCCATCAGATCAAAGCCCAAATTCACGGATTTCTCTATCGCTGCATCAGTCTTCTCAAATCTTGGAGATGTGTCGTCTAACCAGTATCTAAACACAAATCCTACCTGAATCCATAGTGCTTCATCGTATCGATCAGAAATCACCGGTCGGGTAGCAATTTCTTGCGTCTCCTTGCCCTCCAAAATTATTTCATTGGCAAAAGCTTTAAACTTTTCCTTGAACTCAGCAGATTCCTTCGGTAAGGTGGCAAAGGATTTTACTTTACTCATATAGAGACTGAGCAAATAGGATCTGTTTTTTTTCAGAACCTCAATCCATGTGAATAGAAAGCTTAGAAATTTTTCTCTTGCCGAATACCCTTCAAACACTCCCTGTTTATCGATCTCAGCAAGTGTTTCCTCAAAAATATCAACAAGAATGGTGGATTTGATCGACTCGAAAGAGGTAAAATAAGCATAGAACTCCTCCTCTTTCATTTTCAAGTCCTTTGCAAACTTGAACACAGATTTTGGCAAATCACCATGCTCGAGCACATAATTTTTAAACCCTTCCAGAATCAGTTTTCTATAATCTTTTTTGGTCGTTTTCTTAACAGTGGTAGTTTCCATAGTGTCTTTTTGTATTCAAAGACTTAACTGTCAATGGGCGCAACAGGTTTAGAAAAACATAAAAAACTTATAATTATCCGCAATGATGCCAGTAGCATGATTTTCTTCGGTTTGCTTGCCGGAAGACTCCTGCCCGACGGCAGGCGGGAAAGACAGGTGACCCGCCACGGCGGCCAGGCCTAAGTAGTCCCGATGGCTATCGGAATTGCCAAATCCTATATTGCTTTTGTCTCTTTACTGGCAGACAAGCGGATAAACATAAAAACTTAATGATTATTCGAAATGGTTAAATATCACTACTTACAGTTTAGGAAAAACGAAGGCTCTTATCTTGAAATCCTGATTCCGGCAAAGCTGACGCATAACTTGGCAATACATCCGAAATTATAAATTGCGCCCTTTGCGTAATACGCTTTGGCCTTTATGGTTAAAAAAACCGAAGTAGCTAGCTTCGGTTTAAAAATTCAGAATCCTTAGTTAGTCCTTTACTTTCTCAATCACCAAGTTATGATTGGTGTAAATACAGATGTCGGCTGCTATGTTCAGGCTTTCTCTTACCATTTCTTCAGCACTCATGTGAGGAGCAAACTGCTTCATGGCTCTTGCTGCTGACTGGGCATACATACTTCCCGATCCGATAGTGGCTATCTCCATATCCGGTTCGATCACATCTCCATTTCCTGAAATAATCAAAATATCGTCCTTGTCAGCAACAATCATCATAGCTTCCAACTTAGAAAGCATACGATCTGTTCTCCACTCCTTCGCAAGCTCCACGGCGGAACGCTTCATATTATTACCAAAAGCTCCGAGCTTCTCTTCGAATTTTTCTAAGAGCGTAAATGCATCAGCGGTAGAACCTGCAAATCCTGTAACGATCTTGCCACCTTGCAATACCCTCAATTTCTTTACACTACTTTTAGCTACTGTATTTCCCAAAGTCGCCTGCCCATCTGCGCCTATCACTACCTCTCCATTCTGGCGGATCGCAACTACGGTTGTTGATTTAATTTTTGTCATGTGATTGGTTATTGTGTGATGCATACTTACCAATAAACGTACAAAAAGCAAAAAGTCCTGAAATCAGGACTTTTTGGCAGTTTATTGTTTTCTTAAACCAGTATTCTGACCGGATCTTCGAGTAAACTTTTCAGTGTAATCAAGAATGCAGATCCCACTGATCCATCCACGACTCTATGATCGCAAGACAAAGTCACCTTCATCAAGTTGCCAATCTTCATCTCTCCATCCTTTACGATTACAGTTTCTTTGATCCCGCCAACAGCAAGGATACATGCATCCGGCGGATTGATGATGGCGGTGAATTCGTCGATTCCGAACATTCCCAAGTTAGAGATTGTGAAGGTATTTCCTTCCCAATCCTTAGGTTGCAATTCTTTATTTTTCGCCTTTCCTCCCAAACTTTTCGCCTGGGTAGAAATTTGGGAAAGTGAAAGACTGTCAGCAAATCGGATGACAGGAACCAACAATCCCTCTTCCACTGCTACTGCCATACCTATGT
Organism: Algoriphagus sp. Y33; assembly: GCF_014838715.1. Classification (NCBI taxonomy): domain Bacteria; kingdom Pseudomonadati; phylum Bacteroidota; class Cytophagia; order Cytophagales; family Cyclobacteriaceae; genus Algoriphagus; species Algoriphagus sp. Y33. Next base: position 3,196,239 of record NZ_CP061947.1, read on the forward strand.
GGATGTGGTCATTGTATCTGATTTTATCACCTAACCAGCTAGAGTTTACTTTAGGATGCTGGCGTAGAGCTGCTGCTGCTGCCTTGATTACCATATCATTAAAGGAAATCTTCACCGGAGCGATTTCATTCATGCTTTTTCTAGCTTCTATAGCCTTGTCCATGTTAATTTCCATGGTCAGATAGAAGTGTGGTGCTCCAAACTTACTTTCTGCAAGTCTTTTTGCTATCACTTTCCTCATCTGGGAAACCTTCTCTTCTTTGAAGCTTTCTACCCCTACAGCAGGAGCAGCAGTACCTACGGCATCACCACCCTGTGGAGCTGCAGCAGGAACAAAGTTTTCCACATCCCTCTTCACCACTCTTCCGCCTTCACCCGAACCATTCAGTGTACGGATATCTATTCCTTTATCTTCAGCCATCTTCTTGGCCAAAGGAGATGCTTTCAATCGATCCCCCTCAGCAGTGGCTGACGGCGCACTACTTCCTGTAGATTTAGCTTCGGTCTTTGGAGCTTCTTCTTTGGCAGGCGCTACTTTTTCTTCCGCAGGGGCTCCAGAAGATTCTGATTTTTGAGCTTTCAAAAGAGTCTCAAAATCCGCACCCTTTTCACCAATCACTGCGATCACCCCATCTACAGGCACACTGTCACCCGCTTCTACTCCAATGTAAAGCAAGGTACCGTCATCATAGGACTCAAGCTCCATAGTAGCTTTGTCAGTTTCCACCTCAGCGATGATCTCACCGGATTTTACATCATCACCTACTTTCTTCAGCCATGAAGCAATCGTTCCCTCTTGCATGGTGTCAGACATCTTAGGCATGGTAATCACGGTGGCATTGATGTTTGATACATCAATCTTCTCTGCAGGAGCTTCAGATTTGGCAGGTTCAGCTTTTTTCTCCTCAGCCTTAGGCTCCTCTTCTTTTTTCTTATCTTCTGAAGGAGCATCGCCGCCGTCAAGTAGGTGCTGGTAATCCTCACCTTTCTCACCGATCACAGCTATCACGCCATTCACAGGCACAGCATCTTTTTCTTTAACTCCAATATATAAAAGCACACCTTCGTCGTAGGATTCAAGCTCCATAGTTGCTTTATCAGTCTCGACTTCAGCCAGAATATCTCCCGGTTTTACTGAATCTCCAACTTTCTTCAACCATGCAGCAATCACACCTTCTTCCATGGTGTCGCTCATTTTAGGCATTCTTATTATTTCGGCCATAGGTTATTCCGCGCTATTTCGTTTTTAAAGTGTCCAAAAATAGTTTTTATAATGGCTTTATTCAAATTTAAAACTAGTAATTTCCCCAAGCATTTCAGTCTTCCACCCATTTCTCTCTGGTATGCCCTTAGTAGAAAACATCACCTACACCAGACCCAAGTGGCTGTTTAACGGACACTTAGAGACAATTTACCCGTCTCTTTTCAGAAAAGTTGTAGCACCAAATCCCGTAAAAGAGAGAATTTCAACAAGCGATGGAGACTTCCTTGATCTGGACTGGTATCGCCAAAACAAATCGAAATTAGTCATTATCAGCCATGGACTTGAGGGAAGCAGTACCCGTGCTTATATGCTTGGAATGGTAAACAAATTTCTGAAAGAAGGCTACGATGTGCTCACTTGGAATTTTCGAAGCTGCAGTAATGAGATGAATAAGCAGGTGATTTTCTATCATTCAGGAGCTACATACGACTTGGATCTGGTAGTGAAACATTCCTACGGTTCCTATGAGGAAATCAATCTTGTGGGCTTTAGTCTGGGCGGGAATCTAACTTTAAAGTACTTAGGTGAAAAAGGCAACAGTCTTCCCAAAATTCATAAGGGAGTTGCAATATCGGTACCCTTGCACTTGGCCAGTTCCTCCAAAAAAATCTCTGAAACTTCAAACACGTTGTATTCCCAGCGCTTTTTGCGAAGTCTAAAAAAGAAAGTATTGGATAAATCGGCAGTCCATCCCGGGCAGATTCCACTGGAAATGATGAAAAACATTAAAACTTTGGCCGATTTCGATGATTTATTTACAGGGCCTCTTCATGGCTTTGCGGATGCTGAAGAATACTACGAGGTAAACTCCTCCTTGTATTTTTTAGATCAGGTAAAAGTGCCTAGTTTGGTTCTAAACGCCCTAAACGACCCATTTCTAAGCGATAAGTGCTTCCCCAAAACTCTGGCTAAATCCTTGGATATGGTCTATTTTGAATTCCCGAACCACGGAGGACATGTGGGATTCAGTCCTGCAACTCACGAAAAAACCTATTATTCTGAGCAAAGAGCAGTTGAATTTATAAGTACTGTTATCTAACTTCCTGCCAATTACAGTGATAAATAATATGTGTGGACGATATTCCCTTAGCAAAAGTAAAGAAGAACTTGAACAGAGATTTCAGGCAGAAATGCTGTCCGAACTCAAACCCAGATACAATATCGCTCCTACGCAGCTTGTACCTGTGGTCACTTCGCAGAGCCCAAAGGGCTTTTCGTATTTCTATTGGGGAATCACTCCTGAATTTGGAAAAAACAGACCTGTGGCTCAAAAACTCATCAATGCAAAAGCAGAGATTGTCAATGAAAAGATATCACTAAAAACAGCTTTCAGACAAAGACGCTGTATCATCCCGGCAGATGGCTTCTATGAATGGAAACGACTTGGAAAAAAAACATCAGTACCCTACAGGTTTACGCTCCGTGATGATGAACTGTTTTCCTTTGCAGGAATCTGGGAAGAATATGAAGCTGTGAATGGAGATACTCAGCACACCTTTTTAATAATTACGACTACCCCGAATGCTGTCGTTTCTGAAATCAATGATAGAATGCCGGTAATTCTGGATCAGAGTGCAGAAAAAAAATGGCTGGATAAATACGCAGAAGAAGATGATCTTTTGAATTTGCTCAACCCCTACCCTGCTGATTCTATGCTGGCCTATACGGTGTCTCCATTGGTGAATTCTGTGGAAAATGACAGCCCTTCCCTAATCCGTAAAACCTCTCCTGTAGATCAGCATGGAAACTACACGCTATTCGGCTAGTTTATCCGCTAATCATGTTACTTTTTGCTAGAGTAAATTGATCTGGCGATATTGGTGGTCAATTTTATGATTATCCTAATTGATACAAAATCGAGCATGACGTATTCGTCACACAGACACAGTGGGATGATTATCAACTATGCGGGATTCCACGGCCTCCTCCTACTAATCGGGGTGACCAATAGAAAACAATTATAAACAGATGAAAAAATCCAGAATTCTGGGAGTGGGTCATTACGTACCGGAGCGTATCGTATCCAACCATGAGCTCGCTCAGATAATGAACACCAATAATGAGTGGATCGTGGAAAGAACCGGGATAGAATCCAGACACTGGTTTACCCCTGGAGTTGACACGGTAACCAGCATGTCTAAAAAAGCGACTGAAATGGCTTTGGATCGAGCTGGTGTGAAAGCTTCTGAAATAGATTTCATTGTATTCGCTACTATCACTCCTGACTATTTCTTACCCGGAAACGGGGTTTTGCTTCAACGGGAATTAGACATGGGAACTATAGGTGCGCTTGATATTCGAAACGCGTGCTCCGGATTTATCTATGCACTCTCGATCGCAGACCAATTTATCAAAACGGGGATGTACAAAAAAATACTCGTAGTCGGGGCAGAGATTCAATCATCTGCTTTGGACAAGAGCGATGAAGGCCGCTCCAGTTCTGTGATTTTCGCGGATGGTGCAGGAGCTGCTGTTCTGGGAGCAGTGGAATCAGATCAACCAGGAATTCTGTCTACCCACCTTCATTCTCAAGGTGAGCATGCAGAAGAATTATTTTGTAGGGATCCCGGTAGTAGCAGAGAAGTACGTGTTTCCCCGGAATTGATAGAATCAGGGAGTTTTTTCTTGAAAATGAATGGAAATGCAGTTTTTAAGCATGCAGTAGTCCGATTTATGGAAGTGATCAAAGAAGCTCTTGATGCAAATAACCTCGATCAATCCACCATAGATTTACTTGTTCCACATCAAGCGAATCTTCGCATTAGCCAGTATATACAGAAGCAATTGGATTTAGCTGACGAAAAGATATTTAACAACATCATGACCAAAGGGAATACCACAGCTGCTACTATTCCGATTGCATTGAGTGAAGCTTGGGAACAGGGAAAAATCAAGGATGGCGATTTGATTTGCCTAGCTGCATTTGGTTCAGGGTTTTCATGGGCTTCCGCTTTACTTCAATGGTAGATGACAGAAAACAATAACGTCTTGGATCTTGAGCTTTGGCTTGACACAGAGATCATTCCCCGTCAAAATATGCTCAAAGCCAAATTTTGGGATATTCTGGCGGAGGTAGGTAATTCCATAGATTCCGCTAATCTGATAAAAATCCACCCTGCGAATCGAGGAATAAAACTGTCTAAAGGGAATGATCTATCGGGATATCCTTACCAAGTTTTGGATTTGATCAGGGATTTTGATCTATCAACCGGACTGAACATTCGCTTATTAAACTGGTTTGGACATGGCCTTTTCATGTTTGTTTTATTAGGCAAGAATCACCCCAAGGCTCCCTTTCAGCAGTTATGTGGCCACAGTTGGGCTTTTGACCAATCCCATACTCCCTGGGAGTATCATGAAATACTCCTCAACAGCAATTCGACAAACTTTCCTCCCTCCGACTGGTTCGAAAAATCAACGTTCTGCCAGTGGCATAAACCCATTCGTATTTCTGGAGATGTAATCATGATAAAGGCTAAGATTTTGGATGAACTAAAAAAATTGATATCCTTACTTTCTGAATAAATGGTATAAAGCCGGAATTAACTTATTTTTAAACAGGAATCGAGTTCATTCGTACACTATTCAGATTATCCTTTTGAAAGATTCGGGAAATTTCCTGAGTCTGCTCAAAATAAAAACTTTATGAAATCGAGCTTCTCGAAGACGGCACACTCACTGAGATAATTATCAGCCATGCGAGATTCCATAGCTTGCCCCGACCGATCGGAGTGGCCTTAAAAAAGAAATTATAAACATATGAAATACATCCTTATCGCACTTATTCTTCTCAGCACTTCAGTGTCTGCTCAAGAAAGTTCTATGGTCCGGCAATACAATTCAGACTCAACCCTGATGGCTACCGGCATTATTACCAATTCCCTTCGGGAAGGACTCTGGAAATACTATAATCCTAAGACAAATACCTTACTTACTGAAGGCACATTCAAAAATGGGCTTAGAGAAGGCACTTGGAGTAATTTTTACCCAGACGGTAAAAGAAAATTAGTAGCAGAATATAAAGACGGGGTCCTTTTTGGGCCATCCAAGTTGTATGATGCTGATGGGGCGTTGAAGAAAGAAATGATTTTTCAGGATTCTGTGATTGTAGGGAAGTATATAGAATACTTCGGAACAACAGGTATTCCAGACTATGTTAATCCCCGTCAAGTCTCTGTAGAAGGTCAATATGAAAACAGTAAAAAGACTGGTCAGTGGGTTCAATATTATGAGTTTGGAGAGGTTGCTGTGAGGGAGTTTTATGTCAATGGACTAAGAGAAGGTCCTTTTCTGGAATATGATCCGGAGGGAACACTCATTACTGAAGGAGTATACAAAGAGGGGCAATTGGATGGTGCATTCAAAAGGCTTACCTATCCAAATCTTGTAGTAGAGGAAGGGAACTATAAAAAAGGTAAAAAAATAGGTGAATGGATACGATATTTCACAGGAACCAAAACCAAGGAATCAGAAGAGTTTTATGATGAAAACGGAAATCGAATTGGCACGTGGAAGTATTACTACGAAAATCAACGGCTGGCAAGAATAGAAAAATATGAAAATGGAATAGCAGTGGGGACTTGGGAAGAATACTTCCCAAACAAGGCAATAGCAAAGCGCAAAACCTACGAGCTGGGTGTTCCGGTAGGAGAATATGTAGAGTACCACAGTTCCGGACAGGTATCCGTGTCCGGCAAATACAGCAACGGTATGAAAACAGGGGTTTGGAAAAGCTTCTTTCCTGATGGGGAACTCTATTCTCTAGGAGAATATAGAAACGACCTAAAAACCGGTCTCTGGAAATATTTCAACAAAATCGGAATTTTAATAGCTGAGGGAGAGTACACGCTTGGCCTTGAAAATGGCCAATGGGTATACTATTACGATGGTGGGCAGCTAAAATCTGTCGGCAGCTATTCTATCGGTTTTGAGAACGGGATTTGGGGTCTTTTCTATGACAACAAACAGCTTACTCAGGAAGAGTTTTGGGACAATGGACGCCTGATGAATGTAAGTGATTACAAATCCTATGACGGGAGTGGAAATCTAGACAAAGGAACATTGAAAGATGGAAACGGAACTAGAATCACCTACTATGTAAACGGCAGGAAGGAATCAGAAGGAAATTACACGAATGGGAAGGCAGAAGGAACCTGGCTTTTCTTCCATGAAAATGGCAGAAAGGCATCTGAGGGACAAATGAAAGAAGGAAGAAAGGAAGGACCTTGGAGATATTACAATCCTGCAGGACGATTGGAGGATTTAATTAATTATAAAAACGATGAGGTTCAAGAAGAATCCCTTTCCAATCTTATCCAATTCAACTAGTGTATAACAATTTTGTCAATTTGTGGTTTATTTAAAAAAAACACATGTTCGGATTGTTCAATAAAAAAACAGAGAAGGAAAAGTTACAGGAAGCCTATTCCAAAAAATTGGCAGAAGTGTATAAAGCCTCGCAGACAAACAGAAAAGTAGCCGACCGTCTTGCAGCCGAGGCAGAAGAGCTTGCCAAAAAGTTAGAATCTCTGTGAAATTCTCTCAAATCAATCAAAATAGATCACAAATACATAATTTTGAATATCAAATAATTACAATTAAATTCAATCACTCTTTCAGCTAGTCTCGTAGGATTTTTTTGACTAAAACGTTTATTTAAGGGTGATTGAGCTACGGACGACAAATTTTAAGTTTTTTGGCTCGGGATAAAACCCGAGCCTTTTTTTATTTTCTGGAATAATCGTCCTCTAATCTCACGATATCCTCTTCATTGGATGGATTTTCCGGATCTACATGCATCCAAATTTCAGCCACAATACCCCAAGAATCCAAGCCAACTAACCTATGTCTTTCACCCTGCTTCAAAGACACAGTTTTGTTAAGTTCCATTTTTTCTAAAATGCCCAATTCATCTGTGTCGCTACGTACTATTCCGGATTCCCCATTGATAAGTTTCCAAAGCTCGGCTCTTCGAAAGTGATATTGCCAAGAAAGGCGGGCTCCCGGAGCCACAAGTAAAAACTTAGGACTTAACTTTTGTTCCAATTGCTCTTCGGATAGATCAACATCTTCGAAAAACATCGACCTGAACTCACGAATCTGACTCTCGTCAAGCACGAAAAAACCACCCCATGGTCTAGTTTGGTCAACTTTTGAGATTCTAAATCCTTTTTGAGTCAAGAAATCCTCTACTTTCTGAAACACCTCTTCTTTGCCAAGGCCAGCATTTATTCCGATCAAATTCATAACTTTTTTTATTAAAAATCTATTACCCAAAAATAGCTAATTCATTTGAAAAATAAATTTTCCGTACATATTCCTACATTTGGAATCTTTTGAAGAAAACAAGAGGTTGCTACCCAAGAATTCAGCGATATTATAACATATCAACTCTTGTTATCTTATTTTTTTAAAAAAGTATTTTTTTGAAAATCAAAAATTGCCGTAATTCAGGAATAACTTAGACCTATGAACTTAATAAACCCCCAAGAAGTAATCGATAAAATGGATGGAGTGGTAGAAATTAAAAGCTACCTCAACAAAATTAAGATTATTAAGAACCTTTATATAAAAAAAGCCAATACTGCCAGCGAAATTTGCGCTGAAGTCGGAATTTCTCTACCTACAGTCAATTCACTTCTTAGCGACTTGATTTCAAGCGGGGAAGTAATCAAGCAAGGGCGTGCAGAGTCGCAGGGAGGGAGAAAGCCCGATCTGTATAGATTAGCTCCTGACGCTTTCTATGTACTTTCCGTCGATCTTTCGAAGTACAACATGAATCTTGCGCTGTATTCATGCAATCATACTGTTGTCACAGAGAAAGAAAGTCACAGAATCAGCTTAGACAACGAAAAAGAAACTTTCGATAATATCTGTCAGCTGATAGAATCATATCTAATCAAAACAAAAATCCCTGCCCATAAAGTAATTGCGATTGGGTTTTCCATGCCTGGGCTTACGGATTCTATTGGAGGTGTGAACTACACCTATTTGAGATTTGGAGACAAAACCCTTCTCGAAAACTTGGAAACGAGATTTTCGAAGAAAATTTTCCTCGAAAATGATGCTCGCGCAATGACTTTGGCTGAATTCAAGTTCGCTACTGCTCATAACTATAAAAATGTACTTGGTCTGTTTATCGGCTGGGGGATTGGACTGGGTATCATCATAGACGGCAAATTGTACCAAGGAGCATCCGGTTTTGCAGGAGAGTTCAGCCATTCGCCTATCTTTGAATCCAGAGATGTAACCTGCACCTGCGGCAAAAAAGGATGCTTGGAAGCTGTAGCATCAGGGACGGCAATCGTCAAGATGGCCGAAGCAGCCATCAAACTCGATAAGGACAGCATATTGGCTCGAATGGCTCGAAATCAGGAAGGTGGCATAGTGCCCAATCTAGTCGTCGAGGCGGCCTTGTCCGGTGATCAACGGGCAATCACCATACTTTCGGAAGCAGGTTTGGATCTAGGAAGAGGCATCTCTATGCTAATCCAGGTACTGAATCCCGAGCTGATAATCATCGGTGGCTCAGTTGCTGAGGCAAATCAATATTTAATCACGCCAATTCAACAAGCTCTTAATATTTACAGTATGGCAAAATCCCGGGAAAAGTCCCAACTCGCACTTTACCAACTCGGTGAGGATGTTGGGCTATTGGGAGGTGTTGCTGTAGTGAACGAACAACTCTTCGAAGATATAATCAATAGGCTGAACTAAACCTCAGCTCCAAATAAACTCATGCGTTTCCTCAACTTACCCAAAGCAGTACTTGCACTGATTTTAGGACATATTCTTATCCTTCACGTTGGAAACACACTTCTAGCTCAATCTTCCAATATGGTTTTTGAAAGAATATCCGGTAAAAAATCCGGAGTTACTTTCAAAAATCAGCTCAAAGAGGATACATACAACAATATACTCCGGTATGAATACTTCTATAATGGTGGTGGAGTAGCAGTCGGAGACTTAGACAACGACGGGCTGGAAGATATTTTTTTCACCGGCAATATGGTACCCAACAGGGTTTATAAAAACCTTGGAAATTTCAAATTTGAAGACAAAACCAAATTTTCCGGCATTTCAGGTAAAGATTCCTGGGCTACGGGAGTGGCCATGGCAGATGTGAATGGAGATGGACTCCTTGACATCTATGTAAACTACTCAGGAAAAGGAGATGTTAACAGCCGCCGAAATGAACTTTGGATTAACAGAGGGGGATTCAAGTTTCAGAATGAAGCAGAAGCATACGGTCTGGATGATGCAGGAAATAGTACCCAGGCATTATTTTTTGATTTTGACAGAGATGGTGACCTCGATATGTATCTGCTGAACCACCACATTCAGTCCATCCATGAAATGGAATTTTCTGAGGTGAAATCTATCAGACACCCCTCGGCAGGAGACAAGCTCTTCAGAAATGACGGAGGGAAATTCGTAGACGTATCGGAACAAGCCGGAATCAAAGGTTCTGCACTGGGCTTTGGCCTTTCTGTAATTTCCTCTGATGTGAACCAAGATGGCTGGCCTGACTTGCTAATCACCAATGACTACATTGAGCCCGATTACCTGTATATCAACAATGGGGATGGCACATTCACTGACCAACTAACCGAATATTTTCAGCACATATCCCACTTTTCGATGGGGGCGGATATCGCTGACATCAACAATGACGGCAAGCCCGACATCTACACCCTCGACATGCTTCCTGAAGACAATACAAGACAAAAGTTGCTCTATGGGCCTGAAAACTATGAGCAATATGCACTAATGATCCAAGAGGGATTCTACCATCAAAACATGAGAAATATGCTTCAGGTGAATTTGGGTGAGGGATTCTTTTCTGAAGTGGCGCAAATGGCCGGGATTTCAAATACAGACTGGAGTTGGTCCGCCCTATTTTTTGATGCAAACAATGATGGGCAAAAAGACTTGTTTGTCACCAATGGCTATTTCCGGGATTACACCAATCGGGATTTTTTGAAGTACAAGGGGGATTACTATTTCAAACAGGCGATAGCAGCAGAAAAAGCCGACACATTGCATCTGGTCACCGGTATGAGCTCAACACCAATTCATAATTATATTTTTGAAAACAACGGAAATCTAAAATTCTCGGATCGCTCCTTGGAATGGGGATTTACTGAAAAGAACTTTTCAAATGGAGTAGCTTATGCTGATTTGGACAATGACGGGGATCTGGATTTGGTCATAAACAACCTAAACGATCTGGCGGGAATTTATGAAAACAAGATAAATCCAGCCAATTACCTTCAAATTCAACTCTATCAAGACGATCAGAACAAATTTGCGATTGGAGCCAAAGTGGAAATCTACGATGGACAGACAAGGCAATTTGCAGAAGTCCAAGCCGTACGTGGCTTTCTATCTTCAGTGAGTACAAGACTACATTTCGGATTAGGTGACCGCACTGAAGTCCTCTCAGTTAAAATTAGCTGGCCGGACGGAAGTTTTCAGCTTTTGGAAAATATAAAAGGAAAACAACTTCTGAAAATCAAAAAGGAAAACACGAGCCCATCAGAAAAGTCTTCTGGGCCCAGCCCTATCTTCGTACGCTCTGTAAATGCACCAAACTTCGTATCGAAGCCGACGGGCTTTAATGATTTTAAGCGTCAGCCGTTGATGATCAACATGCCCAGTTATATCAGCCCTATTCTGGCCCAAGGAGATCTTAATGGAGATGGGAATCCCGAGATTTTTATCGGTGGAACTAAGGGACAACCGGCAAAAATTTTCACCCTAAAAAATGAGGAATGGATACCTTATCAAGGTTTCCGCTCCTCTCCCGATTTTACTGACGCAGTAGCTATTTTTGAAGATTTCAATGGAGATAACGTACCGGATTTATTTGTGGGTAGCGGTGGCTATCATGACTATTTGAGTTCAGACGAGAGCATTCATGATCGGTTGTACCTAAATGATGGCTCCGGCCAACTTACCAGGGCAGTGAATTTCCCTGACCATTCCGTAAGTACAGGTGATGCGGTCGCCATAGATGCCAATGGAGACGGAGCATTGGATCTCTTCATAGGTGCACGACTTATTCCTGGCAAGTATCCAGTCATCCCGCAAAGCAAACTACTGATCAATGACGGTGCAGGTAATTTCTCTGACCAATCCCCTGCCTATCTTCCCAAATCAGGGAATCTCGGGCTTGTGACCGGAGTAGAAAAAATGGATCTAAATGCGGATGGACTCGATGATCTGGTTATTGTGGGTGAATTCATGCCAATAACCTTCTTGTTAAATCAAGGCGGAAAATCATTTGAGGATCAAACTTCAGCCTATCTTGACAAAACACGCTCGGGATGGTGGGGAAGTATACATTCGGCTGACATGGATGGAGATGGGGATCTCGATTTGATCATAGGAAACTATGGGCTGAACACACAGTTTGAAGCAAATGAAAATAAACTCATCAAACTCTACGCCGCTGACTTTGATAAAAACGGATCGATTGACCCCATCTATGAATGCTATGTGGGAGATCAGGCGTTTCCTTATGCAAGTAGAGATGAGCTATTGGATCAGATGGCGAGTATGCGAAGTAAATTCACGGATTACGCTTCTTATTCCAATGCAACAATGGAGGATTTATTCACGGCGCAACAGCTCGAAGAAGCACAGGTTTTGGTAGCAAACAGTCTGGAAAGCATGTACCTTGAAAATACAGGATCAGGCTTTAAGGCAATCCCGCTTCCACGCGAAGCCCAGGCTTTTCCGGTATATGCTATTCAGACAATGGATGTGAATCAGGATGGTAATATGGATCTAATTCTCGGCGGAAATCAAACCTTCACAAGGATCAGAATCGGGGTAATTGATGCCGGACTTGGATTGGTAATGCTCGGTGATGGCAAGGGAAACTTTCACCCACTTTCTCCTTCAGAGTCTGGGATAGGGATCAAAGGGGACATTAAGTCAATTTTGCAGCTTCAGTCATCAGATGAATCAAGCCTGCTTTTCGGTATTCATAATCAGCAAATTCAGCGATACACTATCAAATGAACAGATTTCTATTTCTAAGTTTGACCTTTGCAATTCTTCTGATGGGTTCACCTTCAAAAGCCGGTTCCAAAGAAGTCAATTGGTCTAAACTATATGCTGAAGAGTTATTCCATATTACGGAAGTCATGGTCACCGATGTGGCCCCCCCTCCGGTAGCTGCACGGATTTATGCTTACACTAGCCTTGCTGCTTATTTAGTTTCCAAAAATCAAGGTGCCCGGTTTGAAAATGACGACTTGTTGGAGCATTCTTACTTGGGTTCGTACGATTGGGGAATTACTACTTCCGGACAGGTATCCTCCCCGGAATTCGCTGCCGTTATGGCTTTTTTGAAAGTAGGACAGGAAATAATGCCTTCCGGGTATTTGCTGAAAGAAAAACAACAAGACTGGATAAGGAGAGGACTAAGGGATAAAATAGTTACCAAAAAAACACTTCAGGCACATTTGGATTTGGCTAGTGAAGTGGCTGAAAAGATAATGGGAGTGGCAAAAAAAGACGGATATCTTCAGCTATCCACACTTACAAGGTATACCCCTCAAAAAGGCGAGGGATTTTGGTACCCCACCCCCCCGGCTTATATTGCTGCGGTAGAACCTGAATGGAAAACCATCAAACCCTTTTTTATCCAAAATCTGGAAGAATACAAACCTGCTCCGATGGCTCCTTTTGATATGAGTGAAGGCAGTTCATTTCACGGACAATTGATGGAGGTTTACACTACTACCAAAGAGTTGAATCAGGAAAGAAAATTGATTGCCAATTTCTGGGATTGCAATCCTTTCAAAGTTGAATTTTCGGGGCATATGGCAATTGGAGTAAAAAAAATATCGCCCGGTGGACATTGGATCGGAATCACCGGAATTGCAGCTCAAAAGGCAGGGCTGTCATTTGCTGAAACAGCGTATGTTCACGCACTTGTAGGCCTCACACTTCACGATGCTTTTATCTCCTGCTGGAAAACAAAATATGAAACCGATAGAATCAGGCCTGAGACTGTGATTAATCAGAAGATAGACCAACGCTGGAAACCTCTTTTACAAACACCTCCATTTCCCGAGTACACTTCTGGCCACTCGGTGATCAGCAGGGCTTCGGCAGTAGTATTGACAGGCTACTTCGGCGATAATTTTGATTACGTAGACAATTCGGAAATTTACTTTGGACTACCGGAAAGACCTTTTAAATCCTTTTTGCTCGCCTCCGAGGAAGCTGCGATCTCCCGTCTTTATGGGGGAATTCATTTTAGGGATGCAATAGAAGAAGGCATTAAACAAGGAGAAAAAATCGGAGATCTGGTGTGGTCAAAAGTCAGTAAAAACAAGTACTAAAAACCTCTCAACTTATGCGTTTCCCCCACTTACTTTACCTTATTTCGCTACTGTATTTCACTTCTTGTGAGGAAAAATCCGAAGAAAAAGTAAGCAATGGGACTTCATCAAAACCTAATATCGTTTTGATTTTTGCCGATGACATGGCGTATGGTGACTTAGGAGTGTATGGAGCTACAGCATGGGAAACACCAAATCTCGACCAAATGGCTGCGGATGGTGTTCGGTTTACCCAATTTTATGTGCCACACGCCGTTTGCTCCGCATCTAGAGCAGCACTTCTGACAGGAACATACTCAAATAGGTTGGAGATTTTCGGAGCTCTAGACCATACCGCAACGCATGGTTTGAACCCTGACGAAATGACCATTGCCGGGATGCTCAAGACAAATGGCTATGCTACAGGGATGGTTGGGAAATGGCATTTAGGACATCAAGCACCTTTCCTCCCTACAGAACAGGGGTTTGATTCGTATTATGGACTTCCATACTCAAACGACATGTGGCCACATCACCCTGAAGCCAAAGGCTATTACCCTCCGCTTCCCTTATACAGAGACACTGCTGTGATCGACACACTTGACGATCAAAGTTTGCTTACTACTCACTATACGGAAGAGGCAATCAAGTTCATAGAGGAAAGTAAGGATACCCCTTTCTTCTTGTACTTGGCGCATAGTATGCCCCATGTCCCACTTTTTGTTTCTGATAAATTCAAAGGGAAATCCAAGCAGGGGCTTTACGGTGATGTGATGATGGAAATTGACTGGTCAGTTGGTCAAATAAGAAGGAAACTAGAACAACTGGGGCTGGCAGATAACACCATTATAATCTTCACCTCTGACAATGGCCCTTGGCTTTCTTACGGAGGACACGCCGGCTTAACAGGCGGCCTGAGAGAAGGAAAAGGGACATCCTGGGATGGTGGAATCCGCGAACCGGGCATCTTTGTTTGGCCCAATCATTTCCCGGCAGGAAAAGTAGAAGAACAAGCAGCTATGACTATCGATATTCTTCCTACGTTAGCTGAGATTACCGGAGCTAAACTCCCTGAGTTACCAATCGACGGCAGGAGTATTCTATCTATTCTGGAAGGTAATGAAATGGAATCAAAACCCTACTTCGCCTACTATAACACAAATGAACTACAAGCTGTAATCTATGGACAATGGAAGCTTGTACTACCACATTCCTACCGGAGTATCCCAGAGGGAACAACTAGGAGAAATGACGGGATTCCCGTAAAATACCACATGCTGAAGCTGGAAAACACAGCACTTTTTGACCTCAAAAATGATCCCAATGAAACGACTGACGTATCTACTAGCCATCCGGAAATTTTGGCCAAATTGAATCAATTTGCAGATGAGGCCAGAGCAGATATGGGAGACGCCTTGACCAAATCTGAAGGAACAGGATTAAGAAAAGCTGGAAGAGTTGAATAAAATCAATCGATTTTATTCAACTCTTCCCTGCCAATCCACTTCAATAGTAAAAGGGCTCAATAATTCATCCAACAAAACTGAAACTTGCTCTCTATTCAGTTTGGTTTCACTTGTAAATTCACCTGACACCCCTCTCCGTTCCCACGCTTGAGCTATAACCGCTAAAGGAGCATTTGGCCGAATAATTTCTATAAAATTCTGAAATCTACCTCCAGTCAAATACGCACCGGAAGCTCCCCAAAAATCGGTTAAACTTGGATATATTGACTTCAATCCGTCCATCAATTCGTATTCAGTTACTAATCTATCCGGATAAAACCATGTTTGATTTGCCCAAAGATACGGCACTCCCTCACCTTTGAAGATCCCTGTAGCTCCGATTCTTTGCATTGCAGCAAAATGCTTGTCATCCGGATTCATATCCACAAAAGGCATGATATAAGCTCTCTGATCCAACAAAAGCTGTTGCACTTCACGAATGGAAATATCTTCCAAGTCCTTCTTTTCTCTGACGGCTACTGCAGCCAATACTCCCGCAGCCTGCCCAATTCCCAATACTACGGGTTGAAGTCTGGTGGCACCATTCACAATATTAGATACAGAAATACTTTTCTCTGCGAGGATCAAACCTGGATGATCCTTCGCAATCAGGGCTCCCAATGGCAAATTATAAGAAGGGACACGAATCTTGATAAAGTCTATTGCCGGAGCTTCTAAGTTTTTTTTATGATGATGATCAATTGTATAATCTCCTACTGCAATTCCCGTTTTGTAAAGTGGACTGGGAGCATTATAAGGTGTTTGTAAATAAGGCAATGTGAAATCTGCCAGACCGACATATCTCCTAGATTCACGATGGTAAGGAATCATAGGCAATCCGTCTGCTGTAGGATACTCATTTTCTGCTATCCCCAAATGCTGATAGCCTAGCTCATGTTGGATGTAATAGGTAAACCTCAGGCTTGCTTGCTTTGCTGCTTCCAAAGCTTCTATCCTTTCCTCAGGATTCATCTCTACTATGTTTAGATAATAATCATTTCCGCAATTCGGCCAATTGATCATATATTTACCATTTGGAAGCTTGCCATAGTCAAGCATCTTCTCACAGTCCAAAGTAGGAGCATTATCAGATATGGGATCAGCATGCGCGCAGGCACAGGCGAATTCTTCCGGATCATAATTGGAAGGCTTGGGAATAGTTTTATCCGCACCCACTCCATAATCCTGAAGTGTCACCACATAAGTCAGATCTTGGATGATATCATTGCTTTCCTCCGGCGCAAATTCCTCTCCGATTTCATTCCTGGCATCCATTCCCAATCTATAGGATAGCTGACGGGCAGCAGCTACATCTCCAAGTTCGGTAGCATCTATCACTATAGGCGCAGTCACTTCATTGACTTGACCATATTTGGTATACGAGACCAACCAACCTTCCTCACCATAATCCGCTGTTATCCAATCGCTTTCAAAGGAAACCGTCAACTTATCTACTGGCTTAGCCATTTCCTGAAGAATTTGATTCCCTACTTTGGGCTCGAAAAGCGTGTTACTCACCCAGCCGGTAGCCAGATTCTCAGATCCTCCATAATACTCTTCCAATTTTGATTTGAATTCTCCCCAAATTCCTGAGGGAAGCTTATGGTTCCCATCTATGGCTGATACACCCGCAGAAGTCAGCATCCCTCCCAACCAAGTTGTAGGCTCAATAATCAATGTCTTGGTCCCTAATCTACCGGCTGTAATTCCCGCGGCGGTCCCACTTGCTCCGCCACCAATTATGATCAGGTCATATTTCTCCTGAGCATAAATGGAGGATGACAAAGCGCAAAGAAGTATGGCTACAGCGGTTGTTTTTAATTTAGACATCTTCATAAATCACTTTCCACAAAAGGCAAACAAGCTCCAATCAATGCTGCACGTTCTCCCAAGGCAGAAATATTAATGGGAACAGGGTAGCCCATAGTTTCCAAATAGGCTCTGGTCGTAGGTAGATAATGGGCTCCTGCCAAACTGATTTTACCTCCCAGGACAACTCCTTCAGAATGCAGTCGGATTAAATATGGAAACAAAAATTCACCAAGAGCTCTTCCGAATGTCTCAAATACTTTGATGGCAACTTCCGAATCAAAATCAGAAGAAAGTAAATCCTTCGCTCCCGAAATCTCAACTCCAAATTGTTCCAGTGCATATTTTTTAAACCAGACAGTTCCCAGATAATCCTCAGCAATTCCGTCTCGAAATGGTGCTGTCCAGAGCTTCGCGTCTTTGACCACCTCATGGACTTTAATGGCAGACCCAAGTCCTGTGCCTAAAGTGATCCCTACTGAGTTTTGAAATTCCTTGCCTGCTCCGGCATAGCTTTCTCCAACCAAAAAAGCTTCCGCATCGTTGGTGAATGCCAAGTGAGACGACGGCAAGCCTAGGCTTTCTGCCAATAAATCCTTAACAGATAGCTGATACAGGGAAGCCATTTTCCCCTGATCCTTAATCAGAGAAATTCCATTTTCATAATCGTAGGGACCCGGCATGGCAATTCCTACTTTATAGTTTACAGATTCTCCCGCAGCTTTTCTTATGACCTCCGCCCAAGCCGAAATGATGCTTTCTTGGTCTCCGAATGTATCTACATCAGCTTCCTCAAAGCAATTAAAAGATGCTACCCGCCCCCTCAACGTCACTTTTGCCGCTGAGATATGCGAACCTCCAATATCTACTCCAATGAGTTCCATAGTCAATCTTCTAAGCTCAAAGAAAATGGTTTAGCACTTTCTGACACTCCTCTTGACCTGTTTGGCTCAGCATCCATTTCAAAACTTAGCTTTGCTCCCTTTTTTAGCTCTAAATAATTCAGGTAGTTTTTGTCGTACGGTTTGCCATCCCAGGTCATGGACTTAATATAGCTGTGATCCGGCGAATTATTGGGAGCGGAGATTTCAATTGCATTCCCGTTTGCGAGATGGATTTTAGCTTCCTTAAACAAAGGGGCTCCCAAAACATACTCATCCGCAGCAGGAGTGACCGGATAAAAACCCAAAGCCGAGAAGACATACCATGCAGAAGTTTGTCCATTGTCTTCATCTCCACAATATCCATCAGGTGTAGGACGGTACATTCTGTCCATCGTCTCCCTCACCCAGTATTGTGCTTTCCAAGGCTGAAGTGCATGATTGTACAAGTAAATCATGTGTTGGATAGGTTGATTTCCATGAGCATACTGGCCCATCTGAGCCACTTGCATTTCTCTGATTTCATGGATCACAAAGCCATAGTAGCTTTCTTCAAAAGTAGGCGCACTTGTAAAGACCCCATCCAGTTTATCTACAAAAGCCTTTTCTCCTCCCATCAGATCAATCAAGCCCTGTATATCCTGAAATACCGACCAAGTATAATGCATGGAATTTCCCTCGGTAAAAGCATCTCCCCATTTGAGCGGATCAAAAGGAGATTGGAATGACCCATCCTCATTTTTGCCACGCATCCAGCCGGACTCTTTATCAAACAGCTTTTTGTAATTCATGGCTCTTGACTTATACAAGTCAAGTTCTGACTGAGGCTTATTCAGTTTTTTGGCCAACTGATAAATGGTAAAATCATCGTAAGAATATTCCAGCGTGCGGGCAGCATTTTCGTTGATCTTCACATCGTAAGGTACGTAGCCCAATCTTTTGTAATATTCTACTCCTGCCCTTCCTACAGCTGTCAAAGGTCCTGCATTGTTTGCCCCATGGATCAGTGCTTCATACAGTATCTCTATATCGTATTCAAAATCCTCTCCTATTTTCAAATAGGCATCAGCAACCACGGAAGCAGAATTGTTCCCAACCATCACGTTTCTTAGTCCGGGACTGCCCCACTCCGGAAGCCAGCCCCCTTCTTTATAGGTATTTGCCAAGCCTGCCTGAATTTCTGCGTTTACATCCGGGTAAACCAGAGTTAACAAAGGAAATAAGGCTCTAAAAGTATCCCAAAACCCTGTATCCGTATACATGTATCCGCTTTCCACTTTTCCATTATATGGACTGTAATGCACCACTTCCCCGTCTGCATTGATCTCATAGAATTTCCTTGGAAACAGTAGGGAACGGTACAAACTGGTATAGAACATTTCGAGCTGGGCGACCGAACCTCCTCCAACTTCTATCTTACCCAACTGCTCATTCCAGGCATCTCTACCTTCACTACGGAGAGATTCAAAATCCCCGGAACCCAATTCCTTCAAATTCAGAAGTGCCTGCTTAGGGCTTATAAAAGAAGAAGCTACTTTCACCTTTACTTGAAAAGCGGCTGATTTCTTTCCAAAACCAATCAATACCCCTACGTGATTTGCATTTACCGTCAGTTCTCCACTTGTCTGCGTGTCTGCTATAGTTTGTGCTAAAGTGAAATCCTCATCAAACTCCAAAACAAAGTAATTCTTGAAATTATCAGGGACACCACCTGAATTCTTGGTAGAGTAGCCTGTAATTCTTCTGTTTTCAGGATCAATGGTGACCTCAGATCCGTTATCGAAAGCATCCAAAACAAATGAAGCCTCTTGGTCTGCCGGATATGTTATTCTAAAAAGTACGGCTCTCTCCGTGGGCGTAAGTTCCACATTGATGTGATGATCTGCGAGGTAAACCTGATAGTAATTTGGTTCAGCAGTTTCCGCTTTGTGGGAAAACCAAGATGCTCTTTCATCCTGATCAAAAACCGGTGCACCTGTCATCGGCATAATAGAAAACTGGCCATAATCATTCATCCATGGTGAAGGCTGATGTGTTTGTTTGAATCCGCGGATTTTTTCAGCTCCATAACTGTACATCCAGCCATCTCCCATCTTTCCGGTTTGTGGGGACCAGAAATTCATCCCCCATGGCAAGGCTATGGCAGGATAGGTATTTCCGTTGGAAAATTCCGGTCTGGAGTCTGTTCCCACCAATGGTAGGGCATAGTCCACTAATTCCCGTGATTCTATGGCTGTGATTTTTTGGGCAAAAAGCCCCAATTGAACGCACAGTAAAAGTGCGAGAATAGCAATAATAGGTTTCATCAAAGAGGGTATTAATTCGGCCCAAATTTACAAATCAATTTTTAGAGTCTAGGGTAGAATTCAACCGGCGGTAATCAATTATATGTAGCTTTTATCCCGGTGACTCTGGAAAACTTCCTCTATCCCAGAGTCAGTACTAATCGATAGCAAAAATTGTTGAAAGTCCGGATTTACCGAATGCTTAACAATTCGAATCAAGGAGTTAAACCCGGATTTTGCATTAGGTTTCGTTAAGAGGCCATTAATTACAATAAAATCAGGCTGTTTGGAGACTGAGGCATAGCACCGCTATGGTGAAGTCGAAAACTGCAACACAGTGACTGATTTTGAAGCAATTATTGGGCGCAATAGAAATGCTAATGCATGATGCGGGTTAAACATTTGAAAAATGGAAATAAAAAAATAGAGGCTTTGAATTGAATCAAAGCCTCTATCAGAAAATTACACCTTACTAAACTCAGGGATTAATTTCCAGCGTCCCACCATACATTGTTAATCCAAGTATCGCCTCCCATGTTCGAAATTGCATTAGCCAATCCTTGGGGATTAGTAGTGCTTTCCGATGCAGGGTAAAGTTGTCTTCTTGGAATTTGTCCCGATGAGAAATTGCCTGAATAATTCACAGGAGTCAACTCAGGATAGCCTGATCTCTTCCAGTTGTTCCAAGATTCTACGAAGTTTGCCAAGATTCCGGTGGTTGCCCAAATTTGCTCATTGATCATTTTCAGTGAAGCTTCAGAACTACTGATATCCAAAGGATTGTCCGCAACAAAAGCAGAAGCCGTGGAAGCCGGAACAGTTGCCCCTCCGAATTTGCCAATAGTCGCCAATGCGCCTTCTAATCCGGCAGCATAATATTCAGAAGCAGTACCCGGCACTGTATATCCTCTTGCAGCAGCATCGGCCAACAAAAATTGAATCTCCGCATACGTCAAAATAAATACAGGTGCATCCCTATCTCTGTAGATTGCAGTGGGTCTGGAATACTTTCCAATTGGTGCAACATCACTCCCAGTTCCAGTTGGCCCAGGGTAATTAGGTTCATTGCTGACATCTGTACTTCTACCGCTCAAATCGTATCCGTTGGGTAATCCTATTTGAATACTAGGATCATTGTTCCCTGCTGCTGTACTTCTGTTGGCAACCAAACCCGCAGCCGGTACTTCGGCGATTATGGATAGTCTAGGATCACTGTTGGATTTAAGAAAATCTACAAGTTTTTTAGACCAACGTACTTCATAAACATCATCTGTGACGTTTAACGCATTAGCACTGGAATTGGAATATCCGTTAGCATCGTCAGAGATCAATGCAGCCTCATCATCTACGGAAGAGAAGACACCGCCTGCAATCGCTTTTTGTACATAAGACTGAGCCGTAGACGGATCTACCTCCACCAATCTCATTGCCATACGCAACATAATAGAATATCCCAGTTTTCTCCATTTTGTCAAATCTCCTCCATAAAGCACATCGTTTTTAATTTCATCCCCGGAATCATTGATGGAAGAAAGTGCGCCTTCAAGATCTGAAAGCATAGCCAAATATGCTTCTGACTGAGAATCATATTTTGGTTGGGTAATTCCCGCTTCAGCCTGTAATGCTTCAGAATACGGGATATCCCCATAAATATCAGATACAAATGAAAGAGTAAGTACTTTCCAGATTTCTCCTACTGCCACTAAATTGGTTAACCCTTTTGATTCTGCCAGTGCCTGCATTTGATATACTCGGGAGGCCGCAGAATAGCCATCATTCCAGACGCTTTGTATATAACTGTTTGTACTCCCAGATGCTACATATTTATCTGCATTGGAATAATAGTTAGCTCCTCCGGTAGAAGTAGAAGCCATCAGCTGTACCCACATACTTTGAAACAAAATTGCTCCAGTATAGCCGGTCATCATGTTTCCGTAGTTATAAGAAACTGTAGGAAGGATCAAATTTGGGTCAAACACCTCACCGTCAGCTCGGTTTGGATCGGTATTGATGTCTGCAAAATCCCCATCACAGCCGGACACCGCCAGCATAACGCCTGTAAGAAATATGCTTATATATTTTTTCATATTAGTTCAATTTGAAGTTAAGGTTAAACCCAAAAGATCTAGTGCTAGGCAAGTTACCACCTTCGATTCCTGTGTAATTGATATTAGAACCAAAACTTGCTTCTGGATCAATGTTCTTAGCTTTACGCATTAGAATTGCAAGATTTCTACCTACCAAAGAGACATCAAGGCCTTTTAGAATAGGCATGTTTCCAAACCATTTTGCAGGGAAGGAATATCCTAAAGTCAATTGCCGCAATTTGATAAAATCGCCGTCAACGACACTTGTTCTGGTGATATTTTGGGCTAAAGCCTGATAGTATTCCTGAGCCGGAGCAGTTACACCACCGTTAGTTACGCCCTCTTCCCTGCCTTCAAGAGTTATTTGATTAAGCCCTCTGAATGTCGAATAGAACTCAGTGGCAGATAAGACTTTGTTACCGTAGTTATAATCAATCAAGAAAGAGAATGTAACTCCCTTGTAATTGAATTCGTTATTCCAACCACCATATAATGTAGGCAAAACAGTCCCCATATTAATCAATTCTCCCCTAACAGGTAAACCTGCTTCATCCACTTGGATAGAGCCGTCTGCATTATATGCATAATCGTATGCTCTGATCTGAGGACCGGCTTCGCCTACCACGTAGGCTGTCACAGCATTTCCCAACGTTGCTCTGTTCTGCCCAAGATTTACCGGGTTATTGTTGTTATCAGTACTAAGTACTTCATTTTTCACTTTAGACAAGTTAAAGGACGATTTCCAAGTAAAGTTGGTCGTTTGTACCGGCGTACCGGTTACTAAAACTTCCAATCCCTTATTGCTGGTAGAACCTGTCGCAACAACAGCACTGTTAAAACCGGATGTAATGCTGTAATTGGCATTCATGATTTCATTGTGCGTTTCTTTTTCGTAATAGGCAATATCAAACCCTAATCTGTTATTAAAGAAACTTAGATCTAGTCCAAATTCAACCTCACTTGTAGTAAACGGTTTCAGGTTCAAATTAGGCAAAGATGTAGGGGAAGAACCTGCAGGAATTCCATTATATGAATTTGCGGAATTGTAATAAAAAGTACTTTGATACGCATTAAAGGGCTCGCCGCTAGTTACTGCATAAGATGCTCTCAGCTTTCCAAAGTCCAGGGCAGGGATGTCAATCAACTGATCGAACACAAATGCAGCAGCTACAGAAGGTGAGAAAATGCTGTTGTTGTCAGTCGGCAATGTACTATAGACATCATATCTACCTGTCGTAGTTAAGGTCAGAATATTATCGTATCCAATCCCAACAGAATAATACGCTGACTGAACTTCACGCTCATTGAATTCGTACGATCTTGAGAATGTTTCTACATTGAATGGAGAATACAAGTACGGTAATACGAAACGGCTTCCTCCTACACCAACTGATTCAAACTTATTGTTTCTCATATTCGCACCAGCCAAAACATCCAAGTTTAGCTTATCAGTCAAATCAAAGGCACCTCCCAAAATCGCATCAATGTTCATTTCGGATCTTTGAGATTGGCCCCGGCCACTTAGATTACCTGTCAAATCCGCTGTATAAGCCAAACCATAGGGCTCAACACTGTAGAAATCATCGCTAGAGGCATCATTCCCCAACCTTACCATAGCAAAAATATCCTTGGTGAAGCTATACTTCGTGGAGATAGCTGATATGGTTCGTTTTCTACCCACATCATTTATGCCTTGATTCACTACAAAGTAAGGGTTGGTCACGTAGATATCATCACTAAATACTGTCTCTGCACCAGTCTCTGAATTAAACCCAGGCGCGAAAATACTCTGACTGATATTTGGAGCAAGAAGCAAGAAATTATTTGGATTTTGCGGTCCATCACTTAGACGTGGAATATTGTTTGTTTTTTGGTCTATATAATTGACCATCGCAGTCACGTTTAATTTATCCGTGATATTTTGTTCAACATTCAAATTGATAGTTAGACGGTCTACCCCACTGTTAGGTACAATTGATTTAGCATCAAGATTGGAAACAGACATCCTGAATGAACCATCCTCACCCAATCCTTTTGATACAGAAACTGTATTGGTGAAATTAGATCCAGTTCTGTAAAAATCAATGTACCTGTCGCTTGAAGGAGAGTAAGGATATTGGTTCCCGTCAAATCCGATAACTGGAGTTCCATCCATTCTGGATCCCCAGGATAGCCTACCGGTAGATTGGGCATCCGTAGCAGTCGTTGGTCTCACTCCACCAACACCCTGACCATACACATTTTGAAAATCAGTAAAATCCACAGCATTTTCAGCCATGTAATTCATCGTATAGTTTAATGACCAGTCCCCGCCTTTAGCCCCTTTTTTAGTTGTGATCAGAATCACACCATTTGAAGCACGTGAACCGTACAAAGCAGAAGCAGCCTGTCCTTTCAAAACCGTCATGGTCTCAATATCATCAGGACTCAGGTTACCAATACCGTCGCCACTATCACCACCGCCCCATTCACCGGCAGCACCTCTTTGGCTGTTATCCATAGGAATGCCATTAATCACATACAAAGGAGATCCCGTTCCACTGATGCTTGGAAGACCCCTCAAGGTAATCTTAGAGGTTCCTCCAGGGCCACTGTTGGTGCCTTTCACTACCAGTCCCGCAACACGTCCAGCCAAGGAGTTCGCAACGTTGGTTTCACGAGCAGTAGTAAGGGACTCACTTCCTACTTGGGTAACAGAATAACCCAATGTCTCCTTCTCTTTACTAATACCCAATGCGGTCACAACCACCTCGGATAATTCACTGGCATCTTCACTCAACAACACGTTTAGTTCAGACTGATTGCCTACAGGGATTTCTTGTGAAGCATAGCCGATAAACGAAAAAACCAATATAGAATTGGTGCCTACAGAGATCGAGTACTCACCATCTATATTGGTGGTAGTACCAGCCTTTGTACTCTTATCAAGGATTGTGACTCCCGGCATTGGTAAGCCATCCGGTGCAGCGGTCACCACTCCTTTCAATATTCGCTGCTGTGCCTGTATCGAGACTGATAGCCCCAACACCATGACCATAACGAAAGCAATTGATAAAACTCTTTTCATAGTAGGTGATTTGAGATTTGTAATACTAATAATAACTTAACGCAAGGCGCCTTCCTCAGATTCTTATGTGGAATCTTGGGTAATGGTTGATTCATACTAGTGTGGAATTAGGGTTCAGAATAAAATCCTTGATAGCAAACACCCCGTAAGTAACATTTTCAAACATCACTGTACAAGATGCTTATCATACCCTAAAGCTAGAAAAAACATATTTCTATCAAAACATGTTTAAGTATTTTTTTTTAAAAACTTATGATCTTAATATATTTTTTTTATTAAGTAAAAACAAACAGGGTTCATTTTGCGTTATTAACGCTAAATCTCCTATAAATTTGGAAAATGTGGGTCAGGAAAAAATATCCGTAATAGTCTCTTTTTCCAAACCTTTTTTAAGAAAAGTATTGATTGGATTTGTCAAGAGTATAGTACGCAATGTCCCTTTCGAGATGTTTTGCAAGCAACTGAGTGTGCTTAGCTTAGTCAGAATAAAAAAACAGAGGCTTTGAATCTGATCAAAACCTCTGTATGTAATGATTGGTAGACCAAGTTGCAGAAATTAATTTCCCCCATCCCACCATACCTTGGTGGCAAATAGATCACCCCCCATACGTGCCCTAGCTGCTGAATAATTCTCATAATTGGATCCTATCTCGTTTTCCCAATACCTCAGTCTTCTCGGAATAAAATTACCCTCAAAGGCATTCGGATCTTGAGTAGGGGTCAATTCAGGATACCCTGTTCTTCTCCAGTTGGACCAAGATTCAATATGATTTAAATAAGTGGCCGCCCAGTATTCTTCCCCTATTAGTTTCAACTTGTCTTCAGTGGAAGCTGATGCAAATCCACGACCTGCAATATAAGCCGAAATCATTTCAGGAGTTCTGGAAAAAGACGGATCAAATTCCACCCAAGCATTGATAGCTGCCGTTACACCATTCGAGAAGTGCTCATTTGCACTGCTGGATATCCAGCCTTTTAGCGCAGCCTCTGCTTTCATTAATTCTACTTCAGCGTATGATTGTAAGTAGTAGGGATCTTCCCAATCAAAATACCTGAGATTTTGCATGGAAAAAATCCTATTCCCTCTTGCACTAAAATCCGCAGTATCTGCAGGAGACAGTACAGTTCTGATAGTGGTAGAATTATAGCCATTTGGTAACCCTTTTTGAACAGCCGGATCCGTATTCCATGTAGTAGGATCATCTGGATCACCCGTACCACCGCTTATTATCATTAACCGGGGATCATTATTTTCGACCATCCAGTCCATAAACGTAGCTGATACTTTACAATCCCTACCATACTTATTGCTATTCCAATAGCCATCATTCAATCCATTTCTATTTATACCTTGAGGCCCTGTTTCGTAATGAATAAATGCTATATCGTCATTCGAAGTAAAAGCACCACTTGAATTTGCTTCCAGAAATACTTCTTCAGCAAAGGTGGGATCAACATTGCTCATCCGCATTGCGATACGCATTAATAATGAGTTGGAAAATTTCCGCCATTTGCCCAGATCCCCGAAGTAAACAAAATCCTGTGCACCAAGCGGAAGGGCAGATTCTGTGAACTTATCCCTAGCGGCACGAAGCTCTTCTACCATTGCACTATAGATGTCCTTCTGATTGTCATAAGCGGGGAACCAGTTTTCCTCCCCCTGTAACCCTTTACCAGCCTGAAAATAAGGAACGTCTCCATAGATATCCGTCATTCTGTGTAGATCAAAGACTTTCAATACTGTGGTAGCGGCATTCAGGTTAGCCATAGCAGGGTCATCGGCAGTTTCAGCGATTACCTGCTGAAACAGTCTCATGATTCCGGTATAATGACTTTCCATGTAAGAGCCGCTATACGCAGCACTGTAGAAATACTTGTCACCACTGAAATATGATGAAGTTGATCCAATCTGTTGGATCATAGTAGCAGCATAAAGCATGGAAACACGTGTGTTTTCAAATTCAGCCCCGATCCTCAATGTTCCCAGAGAAAATAGGTAGGCCATGTCAATATCTGTAGCTGAATTTTGATCTATGTTCAAATCCAACAATGCATCCTCGCTACAGGCTGTAGAAAACAGCATAGCACTTGCCAGTAGGACTGTTCCTAGTGTATTTTTAATTTTCATTATTCAATAATTTTAGTCCGTGAATGGATTAGAAATTTGCTGAAAGGTTAAACCCAAAGCTTCTATTGGTAGGAAGACCAAAGTATTCCAACCCTTGAGAATTCCCATCATTTGCATAAGCAGATTCAGGGTCAACATTAGGCACATTGGACCATAGCAAAGCTAGGTTTCTTCCTACAAAGGAAAGGGTTAAAGACTGCAGGGGAGTTTTGCCGATCACTTTAGCCGGAAAAGTATATCCGAAAGTGAACTCTCTTAACTTGGCAAATGAAGCATCATATACTACATTTTCCGTTATTTGTGCATATCTCTGGTAGTATTGATCCAATAAGTATTCTTCCGAATTAGTTGGATTCGCCGGTATAGTCCATTCCATTGGTTCTCCCGCCAGATTTACACCACTTATCGTTAATCCCCCGTCTCTTCCTACCAATGTATTTTCATGTAAGCCCCTTGAATAAGCTGAACTATTCGTACCGGACATCATATATCCTCCGCTTCGTACATCAATTAAGAAATACATACGAAATCCTTTATAGCTAAAGGTATTGCTAAATCCCGCAGAAATCGGATGTCGCCCTTGGGCAATAGTTTCATAACCATCAGTAGCTACAGGATATCCATTATCATCATACACTTTTTGGCCATCGATCTCAAGCTGCTTAAAGCCCGCAATCATACCTAAGGGCTCTCCTACAATATGTCTTATACTTTCACGCTGAAGTCGGCTGTTGCCCAAGTTGATAAACTCTATGGACTCTCCTTCTGAATTGGTCCCTAAACTTAAAACCTCAGATACGTTATTTGCAAAATTGAATGATATATCCCATTTAAAATCTCTTGCGATTGGAGTTATATTCAACAAAAACTCAAAGCCCTTATTTCTAAGCTCACCGATGTTGATTGTAGTAGTATTAAATCCAGAGGTGCCAGAAATCCCCGTAGCTAGGATATCATCCTTGGTCGTTCTATTATAATAAGCAACATCAAGCCCTACACGATTATCAAAAAATCTTAAATCTGCTCCAATTTCATATTCTGTAGAAGTATATGGACCAAGGTTTGAATTAGGGATTGATTCGTTTTGAATCTGTCCTAAATTACCACCCAAGTGGCCTGCTCCCACTAAGCCGTAAGTAAGATTTAAAGCATAAGGATTTGGAGCACCTCCCCCTGCTTGTCCCCAAGAACCTCTGACTTTAGCGAAGGTGATCACTTCAGGAAAGGTAAACATATCACTTAGAACTCCACTCAAACTAAATGAAGGATAGAATAACTTACTATTTGCACCAGCCAAGGTCGAGAATTGATCCTGACGGGCAGTAGCATTGAAGAAGAGGACGTTTTTGTAACCAATATTTGCAGCTCCAAAATACGAATTGATCCCATACTCAGAAAAGTCATAGGTAATAGATGGAGCTCTTACATTTCTTACACTGCTAAAGAAGGGGATAACTAAATCATTTCCTCCTCCACGTAAGCTTTCGGACGTTCTTCTCATTCGATTGCCCCCTACAAAAACATCAAAATCGAAATCACCAAACGTTTTATTGAATCCAATAAACAAATCAGCATTATCTTCCCTGATTGTCCGCTCCGTTACATAATAATCCCCCAAAGGTTTATAAGCGGTTCCATATGGTTCAGAAGAGTGATCTACCCGAGATTGAAAATCAAGCCCTAATCTACCCTGCACATACAACCAATCAGTTATATCATACTTCAGAGAAACATTTCCCAAGATCCGGTTTGTCTCATCTTCCCTGAAAAATTGATAAGCAGCCCAATAAGGGTTAGTAACAAAATTGCTTTGTTGATACCTTAGTTCTGTTCCATCCTCTTTTGCCCCAAGTTTGTCTGTAGTTCCTCTCATCAACTCCAATGGAATATGGCCTGGCTTGGTCAGCATTGAGTAATTTGCATTGCCGGGGGCATCCGATAGTCTTGGTCGGTTTTTCGCTTTTTGATTTGAAAACTGCCCAGTAACGGCCAGCGTGAATTTACCAAGTTTTCCATTGATATTGGCGTTAGCCACCCTACGTTTGAAACCTGCATTTGGCATAATATCCTTATTATCCAAATCTGAAAATGAGAAGCGATAATTCCCCATTTCATTGCCTCCATCAAAAGCAATAGAATTGTTAAAAGTATAGGCAGTTTTGTAGAAATCAGCCAAGCCCTCGCCCGTAAAGGAATAGGGTCGGGATACTCCGTCAAATTGGATGACAGATGAACCATCGTATCTAGCACCCCAACCATTGGTTGCATCTTCTAAGGCCTCTTCACTGGAGCTTGAAACACGTCCATCTCTTCCCGCACCATATAGTCTTTGAAAATCTGTCTGGTCCCAAACATTATCAAACATTATATTGGAGCTATATGATACCCCAATTCCTTTTCGGGCTGTCCCGCTTTTGGTAGTAATTAAGATAACACCATTGGCAGCTCTGGCTCCATAAAGAGCTGCTGCTGCATTTCCCTTCAATACAGACATACTCTCAATATCATCCGGACTGATTGAAGATAGACCATCCCCAGAATCATTTCCACCCCACATCCCTGCATTTCCAAGATTCCCTGATTCAATAGGTATCCCGTTCACCACGTAAAGGGGCTGGTCATTTCCTGTCAAAGAAGACCCTCCCCGGATTACTACCCGGCTAGACCCTGCGGCGCCTGTTGAGGGAGGTGTTACATTGACTCCTGCTACTTTCCCGGAAAGTGCATTTCCCACATTTGCGGTACGGGCTTCAGTAAATCGATCTCCTCCTAATTGTGTTACGGAATAACCCAATGCTTTCTTGTCTCTCTCCATACCGAATGCGGTCACGACCACTTCACTAAGATCTGATGCTTCATCCTCCAAAGAAACAAGCAATTCAGTCTGGTTCCCTACAGTGAACTCCTGATTAGCAAATCCAATAAACGAAAATACCAAGACCGTGTTTTCATTTACGGAAATAGCGTATTCTCCATCCACATTAGTAGTCGTTCCCGCCTTTGTACTTTTGTCCACAATGGTTACACCAGGCAAGGGGAGGCCATCTGACGCAGCGGTTACCACTCCTTTCAATATTCGCTGCTGAGCCTGTGTCGAGACCGAAAGTCCCAGCACCATGACCAAAGCGAAAGCAATTGATAAAATTTTTTTCATAGCAGGTGATTTAAAGTTTGCAATAATATAAACTTCACGCTAAGCGTCATCCTCCGACCCTCTTGCGGAATCATAGGTAAAGGTTGTTTCATACTTGTTTGAATTAAGGTTTTATAATAGACTTATTAATGCAAGCACTTAAGCAATATTTTCAAATATCACAGTACAAGGCATTTAACATTCCATTAAATCTAATAAAAACATATTTCTATCAAAACTTATTAAAGCATTTTTTTTTAAAAATTCATGATCTTAACATATTTTTTTCGTTAAGTAATGGAGAGACGGACTCAATCTAAAGTATTCGTCGATATCCCTTATGAGATTTAGGTAATGTAAAAGCAAAATAAAATTTTTATAACCACCTTCTTTCTAACCCTTTTTTTATAATCTTTTAAAAGAATAATTATACTTTATTAAAAACCATAACTACAAGCCTCTACCCTATCGAAGGCCGGGTATATTAAATAAAATTAGCCGTGCGCCTAATCAGACTATAAACAAAATAATCTATGGCCAAGCCTTACTAGCTAAATGACAAGAATGGACATAAACTAAATATAAATAATTAAAAAAAGCCGCCCCTTTCGGAACGGCTTTCACTATCACATATAGAAAAACTTATCTAAGAAAAAGCATTTCTCTGTATTTCACCAGTGGCCATGACTCATCGTCCACCAAAAGCTCCAATTTATCTACAGCATAACGGATTTTATCAAAATAAGCTTCCTTGACATCAGTCTGATATCCTTTAGCCATTTTTACGATATCTGTTTCTTTGTTGAGCTTCTTGCGTGCCTCTACCATTGCAGTGATGTTAGCCTTCAGCGATTCGATATGTTTGGAAACTTCTTTGATTGTCTCTACAGCCGCTGTATGGTCCAACCCAAGTCCTTTCAAGCCATTGGCATTCTGAATGATCTTGTTCTGGTAAAGAATGGCTGTTGGAATAATATGATTCAATGCCAAATCACCCATTACCCGTCCTTCGATCTGAATCTTCTTTATAAAATTCTCAAGCATGATTTCATGACGGGCGTGAACTTCAATACCGTTCATTACATTATGTCTTTCGAAAAGCTCTTTGGTAGCTTTGGCTGCATATACATCCAATGCACCAGGCGTTGATTTCAAGTTGGACAAGCCTCTTTTTTCAGCTTCTTTCGCCCACTCTTCTGAGTAGCCATCGCCTTCAAATCTTACTTTCTTGCTATCCTTGATGTATTTTCTCAATACATTAACAATCGCAATTTTCTTCTCTTTGCCGGCAGTCATTTCTTTCTCGATGTCTTTGGCCATATCAGCCAATACATCCGCAACAATCACGTTCAATACAGTCATCGGACCGGCCACATTAGCCTGAGAACCTACTGCACGGAATTCAAATTTATTACCTGTGAAAGCAAAAGGAGAAGTTCTGTTTCTATCTGTATTGTCAAGGATGATCTCAGGAATCTTAGAGATACCCAATTTCATGTACATGTTATCACCCTTTTCGATTTTGATGTTGCCGTTTTTCTCAAGCTCATTCAAAACCTCAGTAAGCGTAGCTCCCAAGAATACGGAGATAATTGCCGGAGGCGCTTCATTTGCTCCAAGTCGGTGATCATTGCCCGCTGACGCTATACTTGCCCGCAATAGGTCTGAATGATCATAAACAGCTTTTACAGTTGCCACCAAGAAAGTAAGGAATTGCAGATTCTCCCTAGCTGAATTGCTTGGTTGGAAAAGGTTTACCCCTGTATCAGTAATCAGTGACCAGTTGTTATGCTTTCCACTACCATTTACATTAGCAAATGGTTTCTCATGAAGAAGAACTTTTAGGTCATGTCTTTCAGCGACTTTTTCCATCACATCCATCAATAATTGGTTGTGATCCGTAGCTTTATTGATTTCTTCAAACAAAGGAGCGACTTCGAACTGGCCAGGTGCTACCTCATTGTGTCTGGTCATTACAGGAATACCCAACTTTAACGCTTCATTCTCGAAGTCTACCATAAAGTCTTTTATCCTGGTAGGTATAGATCCAAAATAGTGATCATCCAATTGTTGGCCTCTGGCAGGGCTATGTCCATAAACGGTTCTTCCGCCCATTACCAAATCAGGTCTTGCTGCGAAAAGTGCCTTGTCTATCACAAAATACTCCTGCTCTACACCTAGTGAAGGCTGTACTTTTCTTACGTTTCTGTCAAACAACTGGCAAATCGCCACAGCCGCGTCGTTGATGGCTTCTATTGATTTCAACAATGGAGTCTTGTAATCCAACGCCTCGCCGGTGTAGGACACAAATATGGTAGGGATACAAAGTGTATTCTCGAAGATGAAAATCGGGGAAGTAGGGTCCCAAGCAGTATATCCTCTCGCTTCAAAAGTAGAGCGTATGCCACCATTCGGGAAAGAAGATGCATCCGGTTCCTGCTGTACAAGTGCGCTTCCTTTAAATTTCTCCAAGCCTCCCAGTGCATCAAAGAAAGAATCATGCTTCTCAGCAGTAGATCCCGTAAGAGGCTGGAACCAATGTGTATAATGTGTAACGCCTTTGGACAAAGCCCAAGTTTTTACAGCAGAAGCTACTTCTTCGGCTGTGGAACTGTCGATCTTGGTTCCTTTATCAATAGCTTCCATCACTCTTTTATAGGCGGATGGAGCCAAAGACACTTTCATCTGGGCTGTGCCAAACGTGTTTGTGCCAAAAAAGTCCGAGATTTTGTTGGATGGTGCTTTTACAACTACGCGTTGTCTTGTCTGCACCATTGCTAAGGCTTGTTGTCTGAGTGTTGCCATTTCTACAATATGTGGTTTAAAATTATACTCACAAAAATAGAAAAATATGTATTCGAAAATGCTTTTGACTCATTTTTGACCTAATTTTTCAAAAAAATTACACTTTTTTCAATAAATCATAGGAAAAAGGCACCATTTTCGGGAAATCTTATTGGATTCAGATAGAAAATTGGAGAATTGAAAACAAGCGAAGATTAATTATCTTTGCAAACTCATTGTCAGAAGCGTAATTGTGAAAAAAGTAGCCTTTTATACATTAGGATGTAAGCTAAATTTCTCTGAAACCTCTACTATCAGTCGCCAATTTGAAGAAAAGGGTTACTTAAAAGTCGATTTTCAGGAGAATCCCGATATTTTCATAATCAACACTTGTTCAGTCACTGAAAATGCTGACAAAAAGTGTAAAAAAATCGTAAAAGAGGCGAAAAAGATATCCCCAAACTCCTACGTCACCATAATAGGATGTTACGCTCAATTAAAACCAACCGAAATATCAGAAATAGAAGGTGTAGACGCCGTTCTCGGTGCGGCCGAGAAATTTCGATTGATAGAACTCTTGGATGATTTTGCAAAAGCTCAGGACACAAAAGTGCTGGCTTCTGAGATTCAGGAAGCAACTGTCTTCAATAATGCATACTCAATCAATGATCGTACAAGGACATTCCTGAAAGTTCAGGATGGCTGCAATTACGGATGCGCTTTTTGCACCATTCCGCTTGCCCGTGGCAAAAGCCGGAGCAATACAATAGAAAGTGTCGTACAATCTGCCCTGGAGATTGCGGCCACAGATGTCAAAGAAATTGTCTTGACAGGAGTTAATATCGGTGACTTCGGTATAGTAGATGGCAAGAGAAATGAGCGATTTGCTGACTTGGTCTACGCACTTGACGAAGTAGAAGGGATTAATAGATTGAGAATCTCCTCTATCGAGCCAAACTTGCTTACCAATGAGATCATCAGCTTTGCTGCACAGTCCAAGAGATTTGTTCCTCATTTCCATATCCCTCTTCAATCCGGATCCAATACCATTTTGAGAAAAATGGGCAGAAGATACCTCCGGGAGCTATATGTGGATAGAGTGACCAAGATCAAAATACTCATGCCACATGCCTGTATCGGTGTGGACGTGATCGTAGGCTTTCCGGGTGAGACAGATGAGCTATTTCTGGAAACTTACAATTTCCTGAATGAACTGGATATTTCATACCTCCATGTATTCTCCTACTCGGAGCGTGCCAATACCCGAGCAGCAGAGATGGAGGATGTAGTTCCTATGAAAAAAAGAAATGAGCGCTCGAAAATGCTCAGGATCCTTTCGGAGAAAAAAAGGAGAAAATTCTACACGGAGAATCTTGGAAAAACCTTCACCGTACTTTTCGAGGAAGATATTGAGGATGGTAAAATCCATGGATTCACCGAAAACTACATACGTGTCGCTGCCAAATACGATCCTATGCTGATCAACGAATTAAAAACCGTCACCCTTGATCAGATCAATGACAAGGGTAACGTAGAGGTACGGGAACCCGAATTCGTGTATGAGAAGCATTAAGGCACAATTAGTAATTGTATCTGCAATGAGACCAGGTGGCTTATCTGGTTTCTTCTGTCTTTCCAGACTGTGATTCTAGACTCTTGATTCTGGGTTCTAGGCTCTTGATTCTATACTCTGGATTCTAGAATCTAGATACTTGATACTACCAACCAGCTACTTCCCATCTTTCTTTAGGCTGATCTTATAGTCATCAGGTGTACCTTTCATATTTATATTTACAAACCGTACTCTCTTGTCCCGGTCTCTGTAGACAATTGCATCCTCTTGATCAGGGTCGACTTCATTCTTATTTTTCCCACCAAAAAGGGCCCTAAAGCCAACCTGTGTCACCAATGCCAGAGGGACTCTGATGAAATAATCCATATTCAAATCAAGACTCTGGCTACCCGAAAGTTCTATGTATCCCAAACTCGAATTGATATTCATTTTTGGAATGGTGAGCACCCCTCCTTTGAGTTCAAAAGTATTGCTTAGGGTATCAAACCGCACATTTTTCAAATTCCTATCCGAAAAATAACTTGCCATGGCATCCAACGGAGCGAAATTCACCAAGCTTCCTTGATACACAGTCAGATCCATTTTTGCTTCAGATTTTTCTATAATCGGAGTCAAATCCGGGTATACCAAGAATTTACTTGCGATCTTCCCACTCACCTTACCATGCAGATTCTCGTTGATCAGATAATCCTGTCCAAAGTTCTCGAATTTGATCAAGAGCTGATCCAAATCTACCTCACTGGCATTCATCACGCTGCTGAAGTAGATCTCATCCGGGTTCGAACCATTGAAATAGCCATTGACCCCAAGAGATCCATCTGCAATCCCAAAACCCAAGGTGTCCAAATACAAATAATGCTCCTCATTAGTCCGCACTTTTGCCACGATATCCTCTAGCCAGAAGGTATGGTAGTTCAACTTCTTGATAGCTGCAGTAAACTCCATTTTTGAAAATGGCAATTGAAAAACGTTAAAGGCTTCTTGATGATTTGTATCCACTTCTATACTTTCAAATCCCATCAATGCATCCAAATCCATCGCTTGAGAACTCAAATGGAAATAATTTGACTTTTCAGTAGGACTTGCTACGGAATCTTTTTCACCCAAACAATATCCAAGTTGCACTGTAAAATCTGAATCCCCCATTTTTCCCCGGAAATCCTCCATTGTAAGGTATTCATTTTCATAATGAACCCTACCAGCAAAATCCTCCAACTTCAATGGATGGATTTTCATTTTTCCATCCAAATCTTCCAAATAAAAATCAGCTGACTGAAAATCGCCCTGATAATGTAAATCAACTTTCCCCTTTAGATTCAAGTTTGAAATAATTTCCTTACTGTAATCTTCAGGTAGATAATCCACTCCATTGTAACTCAACAGGTCATTGAGTTTAATCTGACTTGAAACAAGGCTAAAGTCAAAACTACTTTCTCCCACCTTCCTGCCCTGAAACCACTTCTTGTAATTTAATACTTTACCTGTGAAGAGGAAGTCACTTTCATCAATCTCGCCTTTGAAATCTCTCACTTCCAAAAAGTCATCCTCGATGTAAACATCAGCATGGAAATCATGTAGCACATGTGGATAGTTCTTGAATTTTGCATAGAAATCTTCTATGAGAAATTCACCTTTCGGCAAGTAGTCATATTTATACAGTTCTTCCCCCGTCGTCTCAAAAGCCATTTTGACCTGAAAATCCGAAATTTCTTCATCCACCCCCATATTAATTGAATCAGAGGGAATCAATTCCTTTAAATTCAAAAAATTAGATTTCGCATTTATTTTCGCTTTTATCGGCAGTTTGTTACCATGCAGCAAAACGGGGAAATTGCTCAACTCACCGGAAAAGGCTAAGTCGGACTGCCCTATCTGAAAACTCAACGAGTCCAAGACCACCTTTCCTTTCCTCATGTAGGCATATCCATTGGCATTCCTTACAGGAAGGTCAAACTCCGGAATCTGAATGCTTAGATTTTTTAATGTCAACTCACTCTGAAGACTTTCTTCCACATCCGATATAGAGGCAGAGGTCAAGTCCATATCTACCAATTCATCAAAATCCATAGTCAATAAAACCTGACCTTCTATTCCCCGAAGTCCTTCTATTTCGAAAAAATCACTCAAAAAGCCTAAATCCAAATCAGCATTTACATTGATTTTCACATTGGGGTCTTCAAAGTTCCGAATGGTCAATCTTCCTTGAAAAATCCCTTCATCAGGTCGGGCATAGAAGTTTTGAAGCTGTAATTCTGAGGTACGGAGGTTTCTTTCCTCACCATTGGTATAAAACCCTATAAATCTCAACTCATCTACTTTCTTTTGAATTCCTGAATTGAGGAAATAAGCGTTATCAGCTCCAAATTCTACCGAAATTGCGGGGCTTTGTCCGTTTCCAGCTATTCCTCTCACAGACCCTGAGAAATAAACTTCTCCTTCATTCTTGTACCTCTTGAGCGTTTGAGCCGCCTCATTTGGCAAGAATGCCGCAAAAATATTGAAATCAGGCTTTTCTCCATTTAGATTCAGCTCAAGGTCCAATCCTTCATCCAAGATCTTAACCTGGCCTGCCAAACCTAGAACAGCTTCTTCCAATTTCACCCTTGAGGGGGAAATCAACAACTTCTGCAAATCCTCAAAGTAATCAAGCTCGAGATCTAAATGCACCTTTTTATCAGCGAAAAATGTGTTTTCACCATCTTGGTCCAGATCAAAAATCAAATCACTAACTATATCAATATAAATATGCCCGTCTTTCAAGCTAAAATCTGACAACAATTGGTCGATGTGAAATACCAAATCTTGGTTGTTTGAAACATCTGAATAAGTGATATCAAATCCCTCTATTTCAATACCTGACAAATCAAAAGCAAATTCAGTCTCCTCCTCTTCATCCGCTTCTTTAGCATCAGCCTTAATTCCTTTGGCCAAGAGCAAATTGATATCTCCGTTTTCGAATTTGATGACATCCAAATGACCGTTTGAGATTTTCAGTTTTTTGACTTGATGCCTTCCTCTGATTATATCCCACACGTCAAAACCTATGTAAAAATCCTCCACCACATAGATCGGTTTGTTTTCTTTGGTTTTGGAGTCAAAAAACTTTACTCCTGTTAAATCAATAGAGATGTAAGGGAAATTAACAAATGGGGAAATATGAGAGTCCTCTATGGTAAGCTCGCCAACAAACTCCTTGTTGATGGCAGTCAAAGCATCCTGGGTCAGTACTTTTTGCTTGCTATAAGCGACCCAAACTGATGCTGAAAATATCAGAATGGGAACTGCTAAAAACAAGGAAATGTACAGGACTCTTTTCTTCTTCATTTGTATTTCTGTAAACGCTTTAATTTCAAAATTGATATTGCATAAATGAATATATGGCTATCCGCATTTGCATCGACAAACCGACTAAGTCCCTGGCTAACCGCATTCAAGTCGCTTCAGCCTACCGTCCTGATACGCAAAGAAATTGAGGCTACCGGCATCGCTGCGGTTATTCATAATTAACTACTTGTGCTTATCAACGACAAAGGTATGCTAGAAGTACCAGACCTTAAGATGACACAGCAAAAGCTTTAACAGAATAAAATTTTAACCTAATCTCATAAACAACTTTATATCCAGACCGTTAGCATAGTATGTACACTATATTCAAACCGGAAGGACGAATTACCAGAAGAATGTATCTGGTCATGTTTATCATATTTTATTTCATAAATATTCTATGTCTGATGTTGATCTGGGACAGTTTCCAGACGCAATCCTGGGCGATTTTCTACGGTGCGGGAGTAGCGCTCATCGCATCGATCTGTATTTTACTTGTCCAAGCAATCAAACGACTTCACGACATAGGGTTGGATTGGAAATATGCGCTTTATCTATTGATACCTCCGCCAATCAATTTCATAGGATTTATCTGGCTGGCTGCACAAAAAGGACAGGATGGAGAAAACAAATACGGACCAAGCCCAAGGAAAACCGATCTCTTTTAAACCAAAAATATGCATTAGCAATCCTATTACAGCCATTACATTGCTGTTTTCGACTTCACCATAGCGATGCTATGCCTCAGTCTCCAAACAGTCTGATTTTCTTGCAATTAATATCCTCACTACGAAACCTAATGCATAATCCGGGTTAAAGGTTCTACCACTAATTCAATGGAAGTCAGACAATGAGAATCTGGCCAACAGCTGATTATTCAATATGAGAGACCGTCCTTTGGCAATTTTACATGTCTAACAGTGCTTGTTCTCTTGCAATTAAACCAACTAAGAACTATGTTCTCAGTAACTTAAGGGAGTACCCTTTGAATCCTTGGGAATTAATTTTTAAGGAAAGAGGATTAAAAGCGTCGAGGAAATACATCTTCCTTCGACGCTTTTCTGTTATTGCACCTTAGTAAAGGTGGGAAACTCAAAAGTTTGGGGAATAATCGCCGTCATTTTTTTAACTTCAAATCAGCTAAAAAAAAACAGGTGGAAGATTCACAAAAAATCGCTTTAGTTCGTCAGGAAACTTGGCTTGCTCAATACGAAACACAAATACTCAGAAGATTTGATCGTTATCAGGAAGCTATTAGAGAAATCGATGATTTCTGTGGAAATATTCTCGAATATGCCTCAATCCATAACTATTACGGGATTCATTTTGAACCGTGGAGAAATGGCTGGATTTACAGAGAATGGGCACCGGCAGCCAAGCAACTCTATTTCTGCGGCGAGTTCAATGATTGGAACCGAAACTCCCATCCCATGAAAAGAACCTCCCGCGGAGACTGGGAGATATTTTTGCCTTTTAAACAATACAAAGACAGATTTGTACATGGAAGCAAAGTAAAAGTCCATGTCATTACCGAGAATGGCGCATTGGATAGAATACCTGCGTATATAAGGAGAGTGGTTCAGGACGAAGAAACCCACGATGTCTCCGGTCAACTTTGGTTTGCCGGAGATTTTAAGTGGACAGACAGTTCATTTAGCACCCGACAAAGTCTCAAGCAACCGCTAATCTATGAATGCCATATCGGAATGGCTCAGGAAAAGCTTGGGGTGGGTACTTATAAAGAGTTTGAGGAGCTTACTCTTCCCCGAATCAAAGCTGCAGGATATAACACCATCCAGCTTATGGCTGTGATGGAGCATCCTTATTACGGATCGTTCGGCTACCATGTTTCTAATTTCTTTGCTCCCACATCAAGATTTGGCACTCCTGAGGAATTGAAGTCTCTGGTAAACAAAGCCCATGAAATGGGAATCGCAGTAGTGATGGATATAGTACATTCCCATGCGATCAAAAATATAAATGAAGGCCTGAATGAATTTGACGGGAGCGATCACCAATACTTCCATCCCGGAGACAAAGGCTATCATGAAGCTTGGGATTCCAAGGTTTTCGATTATGCCAAGCGGGAAGTGCAGCAGTTTTTACTTTCCAATATCCGTTATTGGTTGGAAGAATTCCATTTTGATGGCTTTCGCTTCGATGGCGTGACTTCTATCATGTATCACCACCATGGTTTATTCATGGATTTTGATTCGGTGGATTTGTACTTTGATCAGAATGTGGATGAAGACGCAATTTTGTATCTACAACTTGCAAACACACTTATTCATACCTTCAGGCCACAAAGCATGTCCATTGCCGAAGATATGAGCGGCATGCCCGGACTAGCCAGACCGATCGCAGACGGAGGAATAGGATTTGACTTCCGTATGGCGATGGGTGTTCCGGACTTTTGGATTAAAACACTCAAACACAAACAAGACGAGGAATGGGATATGTTTGAGCTTTGGCATCAGCTGACCAATAGACCGGCTGCCGAGCGATCCATAGGATATGCCGAGAGTCACGACCAAGCCTTAGTCGGTGATCAGACACTTGCATTTCGACTGATGGATAAGGAGATGTATTTCTCCATGTCATTGCTTCAGCAAAACCTTATTGTGGATCGCGGAATTGCTCTCCACAAACTGATCAGATTGATCACGCTCACATTAGGTGGGGAGGGCTATCTGAATTTTATCGGAAATGAATTTGGCCACCCTGACTGGGTAGATTTCCCCAGAGAAGGAAATGACTGGAGCTATCAGCACGCGCGGAGACAATGGTCGCTGGTAGATGATCCTCTGTTGCGATACGGTCAGCTAGGAGCTTGGGACAAAGCCATCATCAAACTGGCAAACGACTATCAGCTACTCGCTTCCGCTCCTGCTGCCCAACTTCATCTTGATCCTGACAAAAAAATCTTGGCGTATGAAAGAGCGGGATTGGTTTTCGTGTTCTCCTTCCATCCCACTGAGTCGTTTTTTGGATTGCCCATCCATGTGGGAAAAGCAGGGGAATACAGTATCCTGTTGGATTCCGATCAGAAAGAATTCAGCGGCTTCGAGCGTCTGGACCAAACAGTGAATTATTTTACGGATGAGCATCAGTGTATGCAATTATACCTACCCAACCGTACTGTCTTAGTATTGGAAAGAATCTAACTCTCATTTCCTATATATTTACAAAAATCACAGGCTTTCAAGCTACAGAAGCTCAAACCGCTGTTACACCTTGTGCCTTACCTGTATGAAGGAAGCACACCTTCATAAAGTTAACTACAACCTATTATTCGATTGAATTTCAATAAACTCATATAGTCTTGAACCGAGCTAGCCACGTGTCTTATATCCCAGTTTGAAAAGTCCAAACTCATGAATTTCTCTCAAAAGCCAGTCGATATATAAAATCCTAAGATGGTCAAGTCTACTATTTCAAGTTCCCCTTTTTCATTTCACTTACAGCATAATTTACCGCTCTAGCCGTCAAAGCCATGTATGTAATAGAAGGGTTTTGAGTACCGGTAGAGGTCATACAAGCTCCGTCAGTTACAAAGACATTGGGCGCTGCATGCAACTGATTGAATCCATTAAGCAGGGAAGACTTGGGATCTCTGCCCATTCTCACTCCGCCCATCTCATGAATATCGAGGCCTGGAGCTTGTTTGGAATCCCCTCTACGGATATTTACACAACCGGCTTTAGACAGCATTTCTTCCCCCTGTTCGTGAAAATCCTTTAGGATTTTCTCATCATTCTCATCATAGCTCACGTCGATTTGAAGCAAAGGAATTCCCCA
The DNA here is from genome assembly GCF_014838715.1 of Algoriphagus sp. Y33. Taxonomy (NCBI): domain Bacteria; kingdom Pseudomonadati; phylum Bacteroidota; class Cytophagia; order Cytophagales; family Cyclobacteriaceae; genus Algoriphagus; species Algoriphagus sp. Y33. The sequence goes on from NZ_CP061947.1 coordinate 3,238,215, forward strand.
CTCATCTTTACGGTCAGGGCTCAATGTCACACGGTTGGTTTCTTTGGGAATAGTCTCCCCCTGCATCATCATATATACAGACCATGGTCCCGGGGTTGAATTTTTCTCCTTAAACCCTGCTCCAAAAGGCATATCCGGTGAATGACCAAAACCTGCCCTGCCCGCGGAATAAAAAGTCATATACCCGCGCATAAAATCCATTTCCTGCTTTTTTACATTTCGGAAATTGGGCATCATCACTGCGGTAGGCCTTCTACCGTAATAATATTTGTCTTCAAAGCCCTCATAATTTGCATTGACTACCCCACGGTAATTATGAAATGCTATATACTTTCCCAAGACACCAGAATCATTTCCAAGTCCATCAGGAAATCGATTTGAAGTACTGTTCAGTAAAATCAAATTAGAGTTCAAGGCCGCAGCATTGATGAAGATTACCGGCGCAAAGTACTCGCTCGTCTCTTTTGAGACCCTATCTACTATTTGTACACCGGTCACCTTCTCCTTAGTCTCATCATAAATCAAGGAGTGTACCACCGAATCCGGTCTTAAAGTCAGATTTCCTGTCTTTGCCGCAGCGGGTAAAGTAGAAGAATTCGAACTGAAATATGCGCCAAACGGACACCCGCGATAGCATTGGTGACGTGCCATGCATTGTCCACGGCCCTGATCCAAATGCACTTTTTTCGGAGAAGTCAAATGTGCGCAGCGCCCAATAATCACATCACGATCATCATAAGCAGCTTTAATCCGCTTTTGGATAGCCTCCTCCACACAGTTCATCTCCCAGGCTTTCAAAAACTCTCCATCAGGTAACGTTTCCAAACCTTCATAGCTGCCACTTACTCCCACAAAACGCTCAACATGGCTATACCATGGAGCTATGTCTTCGTATCTAATAGGCCAATCAACAGCAAAACCATCCCTGTCTGGTCCTTCGAAATCATACTTGCTCCAGCGCTGAGTCTGTCTGGCCCAGATCAAAGATTTACCGCCTACCTGATATCCCCTAACCCAGTCAAATGGCTTCTCCTGAACATACGGATGCTCCGAATCCTTGACAAAGAAATGCCGGGTATCTTCCTTGTAAGCATAGCATTTATTGACTACAGGATTCTCAAGTTTATCAGCCCTTGGAATTTGATTTCTATGCTCCATCTCCCAAGGTGCTGAAGTCATGGTAGGATAATCTTTCAAATGCTGCACATCACGACCTCTTTCCAACACCAAAGTTTTCATTCCTTTCTCGCAAAGCTCTTTGGCAGCCCATCCTCCGCTGATTCCGGAGCCTATTACTATAGCATCAAATCGATTTGATTTCATAAGCTGAATCTATTCATTAAACACGCTTAAATAAAAAACAAACTTAAATATTATCCAATTTGTATACTTCGGTCTGCATGAATAACTTAGTTTCCAATAGTGTCCCGCTAAACCATCATCCTATGAATACCAACGTTGATTTGTATTTCACAGAAGGCTGCGGACGCTGTCCCCTAGGCGGCACTTCTGATTGTAAAGTCAATTTTTGGACAAAAGAATTGCACCTTCTCAGAAAGATCATTCTTGATTGTGGGCTTGTGGAAGAATCAAAATGGGGAGTGCCTTGCTACACATTTCGGAAAAAAAACGTTCTGGTATTGGCTGCAATGAAGGAGTATTGTACTGTCAGTTTTTTTAAAGGAGCATTGTTACAGGATGTCCACAATATCCTGAGCAAGCCCGGCGACAATACGCAGGCAGCACGTCTGATCAAGTTCACTACTAGTACAGATATAACACTGTTGAAAACCATCCTGAAGTCCCATATTTACGAAGCAATTGAAGTAGAAAAAGCCGGCCTGAAAGTAGAATTCATTAAAAATCCAGAGCCTATTCCCGAAGAGCTCCAAGCAAAGTTAGACGAAAACCACAGTTTCAAAAAAGCTTTTGAGGCCTTGACTCCAGGAAGACAAAGAGGATACATTCTGTATTTTACCGCTCCCAAGCAAACCCAAACCCGTGTAACAAGGATTGAAAAGTGCACTCCAAAAATCCTAGAAGGTAAAGGATTGAATGACCGCTAGTAAGCATGCGTCTCCGGATTCTCAATTTCTATTGCAGACAGCTGAGCGTTATTGGTTTAATCCAGCTGAAAAAGAATTTTATGATCAAATTTTTTAAGTCCTCATATTGAGGAAAATTGCTCTCAATTAGTTTGTTAGATTTTTTCTTTTGGCAAATAAAAACAGCAACAAAACCGCTTCTCATTGCATCAAAAAGGCTTTTTTGCCAGTTGATCACATTCGTCTCCCATGGTATAAAATTTGGATAATCTATAATAACCTCAAGATTAGGAATCATGAAATCGAGCCTGTCGAAGGCGAGACCGAGAGAGATGATTAACCGGCTTGCGGGATTCTCCCGATCCGCCGCATCGGACGGGACTGGTTATTTCTATAAAACCTCAATTATAAACACATGAAAACGAACAGTGAAATTTTAGATAAAGAAAATCTTACCAGAATAATAGGCGAATACCCAAGGGAACCAAGCAACCAAACTTCAGGTCCTTATTTATTGGTAAGTGGAGGAATACATGGAAATGAAACAAGCGGTGTGCTTGCAATACAGCGGGTATTCCGAAAACTTCAAGAGGACAAGCCTTCATTGAAAGGCAAAATAGTTGGCATCGCGGGAAATATCGTTGCTTTGAAAAAAGGAGTACGTCTGATCGACAAAGATCTTAACAGAGTCTGTACATTGGCAAATGAAGAACGGTTGAAAGCACAGCAATCATTGGATTTCCACGAAGCTTCAGAGTTTAACGAATTAATAAAAATCGTGGAAAAACTGGAAAATGAAGAATTCAATTCCGCCTTTCATTTTATGGACTTGCATACCACATCTTCTACTACTGCACCGTATATCAGTGTGAATTTACGCGAAAGGAGTTTCGATTTTGCTAAACAGATGCCATTGCCCGTAGTGAAGGGAATAGAAAAATATATCCCGGGGCACTTCGATCACTACCAGACCCTCAAGGGTCACACCGGCTTCACCATGGAGGCGGGACAGCATGACGATCCCAAATCGGTAGACTATCACGAAGCTGCGATCTGGATAATTTTGGTGAACACCGGAATGCTGGAAAAATCAGCTATTCCATATGACAACTACTATAAAATGCTGGAAAATGCCTCTCCGACTAATGATAATTTCGAGGTGATTTATAGACAAGAAATTGGTGAAGACCATTATTTCAGAATGGATCCGGGCTATGCTAATTTCACTAAAATCAATCAAGGCCAGCGTTTGGCCACATTGGATGGGGAAACGATTGTATCCCGTTCTAAGGGAAGGGTATTCTTGCCTTTATACCAAAACCAAGGCTCTGACGGTTTTTTTATAGTGAAGCAGGCATAAAAAAACATCCTAAATCCAATCCAAATTCCTTCCCTAAGACCAAGTCAGTAAGCTTTCGACATCACGATTAAGAAAGGGAAAAACCTCCATTGGCTTTTCCCTTTTTGATTTCTGCGGCCTTTAGCTTACAAATTCAATGTGGCCAAAAAAGCATTGGGAAGTGCTCCGTCATAGTGCTTTTGATAAGCTACTTTCCGCTCCAGCGCATCGATTATCGCTGATCCAAAATCCACCCCTTCAAGGTCGTGCATCGCATTGATTGCTCCTGGACTATCCAGGTTCAACTCCATGATTTTATCCCCTACTATATCTATACCGGCCAGAAACATCCCATCCCTGATCAGTTTTGGCCCAACTATCTCACACAGTCTCCTTATATCCTCGGTTATTTCAGCGTGAACTGCCGCTCCTCCCGTATGTAGATTACTCCGGATATCATTGCTATTGACCCGGTTTACTGCAGCATATTTTCCTTTTACTTCAAGGATTTTTCCATTCATCATGATCACCCGAATATCACCGTTTTTGGCAGCAGGAAGGTATTCCTGTGCGATTACAAACCCATATCGATTGATAGTTTCTACCATTTGATTGAGGTTTTTGTCATTATCTACCAAAAAAACATCTTTACCTCCAGAACCTTGAAGTGGCTTCAGTATGATCTTATTTTTCTCTTTTTTGTAAAACTCCTTGATCTCATCCACATCACGGCTGATGATGGTGCGGGGACGTACGCTCTCCGGAAAATGCTGAAAATACATTTTGTTGAAAGAAGACATCAGTGAATACGGATCATTCACTACAAGTACACCATTTGCGACGGCTACCTGGCCAAAAACCATTCCTGCTGTCTGCGCCCAAGCCCGCTCCCCAAATTCCTCACAGGGATTATTTCTCAGAAAAAGCACATCCAAGTCATCAGAGGAAATATGAATTTTCTCGGATGAAGGACTGTGGAGAGCCTCTATGTATTTTTCCAAACTGCGAAACTTTGTAGAAGGTGCTTTGACTGCTATAGCTCCCATTTTGCCATCTTCGAGATAGCAGAGCTCCCCCACGCTGATGATGTAAACCTCATGCTCCCGACGAATGGCAGCTGATGACAGGAGCGTAGTACTGTATTCTCCTGTTTCGGTTTCTAGCTGATTTACTACAAATCCAATTTTCATTTTAGTGGTAGTTAGTGGTTAGTTGACTAGTTCGGGTAAGGATAGTCCCTCCTTTAGTTTTTTAAGTCTCAATTGGGCAGTGTCTGTTTGCAAAAAATTCGGAACAAGGGGAGAAGGTTTGATGATGTCACGTATACGCAATTCCTGTATTAAAGGAATATGCTTGAAACCGATTTTACCGACATACAAAGGTTCCAAATCCCCTCCGTTTTGCAGGTAATCTATCAGCTTGATTAGCCCTCTGAGGTAGATTATATCTTTGGTGCATCCCCCTCCTTGGTATGCTCTTGCAGTAATCTGAAAAGCTTGCTCCGGCACTTCATTATAATCTGCGGTAAGCAAATGGTAGGTCTCTCCAAAAGACATTCCCTCAGTAACTGATCTTCCTGCTACAACCCGTGCAGCCAGTGTCCGGAGTCGATTATTGGTAAGCCCTCCCACAAGATATTCTGCCAATACAGCCAATCCTTCCTGCAGCTCATCGTAATCGGCAAAGCCGCTACTCATTTGTCCGAAAGGCTGTATTTTCCCATTATAAAATGTAAGAACGTGGGTACCGATTTCATGGTGGACCAAGGCTTTGATCCGCCGCATAGGGACTTTAAAGCTAGAACCTATATATAATTGTCCTTTGGAAACCAGCATTCCGACAATGTCGTGTTTCACCTCTACTTTTGAGTCAAGCTCCGGATATAGGGTTTTATACTGCGCTATTTCATCCGAGCAAAACTTCGCCATGTCGTAAGGATCTATCCATTCTACATCCTCATGGCTGTCTGGCCGTAACGTTTTTAAAAGAAGCTTGGCCGTCTCATACAAGTCGACTTCCGGGGAACTGTATAGTCGGATGCTACTATACATGAAGTTTTTGGTTCCCCGCTCCTTTAGCATGGTGATCTGCTTTTCGAGTTCCTCACGTTTTTCGGTGTAGAGATATAAAAGTGTAGGATCTTCTATCCCTTTGATATCAATCCTGAATAATTCTTCTTTCAGTCGATCGGGGTCAACAGGCAAATTCCGATAGAGGAACTTCGGATTTTTTTGATGCCGGTTTGCAATAAACTCCTCCTTGGCCTGCATGGTATTAGTCGGAGAAATCAACAGTAAAAACTGAAACTTAGCTTCAATTTCAGAGAGATGCTGATCTACTTCCCAAACTTTCTCGTCCACCTGCATGGTGCCCAAACGCTGGTAATTGGGAATATCGAAGGAAGTCTGCACACGGATAAATTCATAAACTGCCTTTCGTAGGATATTAGAAAAAGCATGCTTAAAATCTTTAAAAACAAGGTAGAAAAACTCCTTTTTATCTTGGTCTTGAAAGAACGGCGGGATCTCCAACCCCATCAAATAAATCCCCGCCTCCTGACATTGCTTTAAAGTCAGAAAATCCTCCAAATGGTCAGGATGACGTATAGTATCCTTTTCCACCCGAACGGTCAGCTCTTGATGAGACTTACAAAATGACTCCAATCCATCTTGAAATGCTTTGACTGTATTTGGAGCTTTGTCTTTGGCCGTCTTGAGTACAAAGGTTTTACTGTCCTGCCTTCCGACCCAAACTTCAAGCACCATCACCGAGCCATATTCTTCGGCCAGTTCCTTTGACAATTCCTTGACTAGAATAGCAATGTCAGAATTAAAATCTGTCGTGGCTTCAGTGATGAGGTAAGATGACTCCGCTCGAATTAGATGGGATATTTTGAAATGATCATGTTTTTCTTCTCTATAGACCAAAAGAAACGGCAGTCTTCGCTCTATCCTTATTCGGTTTTTGCCTCCAAGTGAAAGGTTGAGAACATTTCCCGTTTTAAGAGCTTCTGTAAGTGCTTCTTTTGTCTTTTTATCGATCATTACTTCTCCTCCTCGTCTGCGTTACTGTAAAAATTGTTTTCCTCGTCCTCGGAACCAATATCTTCCTGCTCATCATCCAATTCGCTTCCGGGAACGTCCATATCATCTCCAGTGAAATCAACTTTCCGATTTCTCTCAATAAGCTGTTCATCATCACCGCCATCATCCCGTAGGTTTGCCTCCTTTGATCCTAGAGCTTCCAGATCTTCCTTGGTTACCTTAGCTTCCTTGACGAGTTCTTCTGTTGACTTATCCTTTAAGTTTTTCGAGTTTCCCTGCTTAGTCGTTTTCATAGCTTTTTCTTTAGGTTAAGGCAACATGGATGCCCTATGACAGAAAAAACTCTTAAAAAAAATCAAATTACCTTGAGAAAGGCGATAGCCCTGTTTTCCTTCTATTCAAAAAATATTTGAGATTATCCAACTTAATTCCGAGCCGATCTATGTGCAGTAATGTTCCCGGAATGAGTAAAGTTTCAACTACCTTTTCTGCGATAAAGGAAGGTAAAGCAAGTTATCATCCTTATCCACAATTATTTCCAATCCATCTTTGGTCGTCCCGATTTTACTAAACTGATCCAATTCCACCAACAAGCTATCTGAAGTCGATAAGCGCGGATAATTGCCATATGCATAAGCTGTTTTTTCTTCCAAGGCTATTGAATCTATTCCAGAAAGGAGGTTTTTATATAAAAAACCAGTCATTCCTTCAATAGTCTTTATCTGAAACCAGTCCGACGTCGCAGCCTTAATGAAAACAAGCTCTTCTACCTTCATTCTGGATATAACAGCTGACTTGGTACTCGGCCCATTTCTCAAATTTGCTTGAGATACATTCACCTTCATAGCAGGAGAAAACTGCTCATCCGGCAACAACGGTGCAGCTATAAAATCATTTTTAATCGCTGGAAAAGGATTAATAGCTCCACTTTGATAAATTCCAAAATGTAAATGCGGCGCTGTAGTTCTAGCATTACCGGTGTTCCCTACCAGTCCCAATGTATCTCCCGGTTTTACCCGCTGTAGATTCCTAACCAGCTGACTGTCTAAATGAGCAAAATAAAGATTCCAGTTACGTTCACTGTCCCTCACCCAAACTTGCTTACCTCCTAATCCACGATCCCGAACGGCAGTGACTACGCCCTCTACAGGAGCAAGGACAGGTGTACCGCGCTCCGCAAAAATATCAACGCCCTCATGCGTCCTACGTCCGCCATCACGCACATCACCCCAAACACTTTGTATTGCTCTGCTGTTTTTTCCCTCCACAGGAAAAACAGCATAGGTGGCAGTGCCACTAATCCTTAGCTGAAAGTTCCCCTGACCAAGAAGTTCCGGCTGAATCCGAATCACATAATATCCAGTTTTACCGGCTTCAAACTTCACCGAGTCATTTTGAGCGGTGTAGGACTTTAGTTCCTTCCACTCCGGCCCTTCCAATAAGTCAACAATCAATTCACTGCTGTCATTTGCATGCCACCGTACTACTATGTTGATGGATGCTCCCTGTTCTAACTGGATTTTCCACGCTTCAGCAGCTATGCTTTTAGACTTAAAACTTCCCTGAATTGCAATGGGAACTTGTAGCAATGGAGCATTCAGTAGTGCTTCATCGGCAGAGTTCAACCACTCCTCTCCTATTTTTGTAGAGTTGATCCCTGAGCTCTCAAGTTTATTTTCATACTGAATTCTAGCTGAGTTGGATTTGAATATGCGTACAGACCGGTTACAAGAACATATAAGAATGCCCAGTAGGACACAAAGAACGAGTTTTGATATCAGATTTCTCATCGGGATGATTGTTCATACCATAACTCAGGATTGTTAGTAATCAGTTGCAATACATACACACTGACTACTGCGAATACTATATGGGCGATAAATAAGGCTATAAAGTAATGGAAATGAGACAACTTAGGCGGATTTGCATGTAAACTAAGATACCCTTTCCATACCACTATCGCTACTACTCCACTTATTGCTCCTATCAGAATAGAGTCCTGCACATTAATTTTGAATATACCCCAATTCCAAAGCAGAAAATACGATAAAGAAAAAAGCACACCTACTCCGAAATGTGCAATGCTACCCACGGTAATGGCGCTTTTGCTTGGTGTGTAATAATTTCGCTCGGCCACTAGCATATTTCCCAAGATATGAATCACCTTGGTGAATGAATGACTTAGATAAGAATATAGGTACATGATTAAGGTCATGGCAACCGTACCCACCAATCCGGAAAAAACCGTAATCAAGAAATGTTTTATATCCATGAGGGTGAATTAGAAATTATGCGGGCAAAATCAACAATTGATCTTGCCCGCAAAGTATTATACAGGTATTCTCGCTGCGTCCTCTCTATCCCAGATTCTATGCTGTCCGATAGCTTCGACAAAGGCTGCTGCATCTTGGTCAAACAGGACTCCTTTAGGGCTGGCGTTTTTGGAAGCGTAAGTCATATCCCATAATCTCATAGCGTCTCCATTGATTGCGATAAATTTGTAATGCTTATAAGCCTCATCCACAAATCGGATTGCATCCGGGTTTTTATGAAGAATTTCTATGCTTTTAGATCCGCCAGGGACAAAAACAGCATCAAACAATACAGATGCAGTAGTCAACAGGCTATGGTCTACTTTGATAGCTCCACCGTTAGAATCTGATATCGATCCAGAATGTGAACTGATTATTTTTGCTTCTGCTCCTTCATTTTTAAGTGCCTTTTTATAGTGCTCTAGCGATTCTGCATCTACACCGTCAGTTGCGAGTATAGCTATCATACGTCCTTTGATCCCTTTTCCGTTTGAAGCCATCAGACTTAGTTTTTCGGATTTTTGGACGGACGATTTCACCTCTTTAGGCTCATAATCTTTCGGGTCAGCATCTGCAGGAAAGCTATGATTTAGCGGCTCTTCAGGTTTGGTGATCGGATTGATTCCCAGTCCTTCAGCGACATGCTTCGCCAGCTCCTCACTGACGTATGTCAGCATTCCTACCATCCGTTCTCTAATGTCCTCACTTTTTACTTTACCCAGTTCGAAGCGCAGTGCTTCTATCATATGATCTTGCTCTACTTTTGACTGACTTTCGAAGAAAAGTTTGGCTTGGCTAAAATGATCCATGAAACTTGTACTTCTTGCACGAATTTTATGCCCTTCGATTTTCTCCTGATGTGACACAAAACCTCCCTCTGACATTTTAGCCTGAAAAGGACACCCGCCTCCTATATTGTTCGGGTGATAGCTGGTCTGTCCCGTATTGATTGTCTGTCGCATGAGTCCTCCCCGTTGATTATTGTGCACAGGCGCAATCGGTCGGTTGATTGGGATTTCATTAAAATTAGGCCCTCCCAAGCGGGAAAGCTGCGTGTCTGTATAGGAGAATAATCTTCCCTGAAGCAACGGATCGTTGGAAAAATCAATTCCAGGCACTAGATGTCCCGGATGAAAAGCAATCTGCTCTGTCTCTGCAAAGAAGTTTGTTGGGTTTCTGTCCAGCACCATTTTCCCGATCAACTTCACGGGAACCAATTCTTCGGGGATAAGTTTGGTGGGGTCCAATAAGTCAAAATCAAACTTATGTTCGTCCTTGTCAGCAACTATCTGCACACCTAATTCCCATTCAGGATAATTGCCGTTTTCGATAGCATTCCAAAGATCTCTTCTATGGAAATCAGGATCCTGACCCGATATTTTTTGGGCTTCATCCCACGTGAGCGAATAAGTTCCTGCTACAGGCTTCCAGTGAAATTTCACAAAGAAAGATTCCCCCTTTTTGTTTACAAAACGGAAAGTGTGTACACCAAATCCTTCCATCATACTGTAGCTTCTAGGCAATGCGCGGTCGCTCATCACCCACATGATCATATGCATGCTTTCTGGCATCAGCGATATAAAATCCCAAAATGTATCGTGGGCAGAAGCTGCCTGCGGGATTTCATTGTGTTGCTCAGGCTTTACTGCATGAATTAAATCGGGAAATTTCATGGCATCCTGAATAAAAAATACAGGCATATTATTCCCTACCAAATCATAATTTCCTTCCTCTGTATAGAATTTAACAGCAAAACCTCTCACATCCCTAGCCAAATCAGACGAACCCTTAAATCCGGCCACAGTACTAAATCTCGTAAATACAGGTGTTCTTTTCCCCTTCTCTCCAAGGAATCCCGCTTTGGTGAATTCGGAAAGATCTCCATAGGATTCAAAATAGCCATGTGCTCCGGCTCCCCGGGCATGGACAATACGCTCAGGAATCCGCTCATGGTCAAAATGGGTCATTTTCTCTCTGAAATGAAAATCTTCCAACAACGTAGGTCCCCGCTCTCCTGCAAGGAGGGAATTCTGATCGTCATTGATTTTCAATCCTTGATTGGTAGTCATTGCCTCCCCGCTTCCATCCTCTGTATTCATGTAGAGGTCATCGATTTTTGGGTTTTCAGAATTTTTTGGGGTCTTCTCTTTTTCAGCCATAATAGTTTGTCTTTAGTGGTTTTACAAGATCATTCCTCTAAAAACATTCCAAGCACGGAAGCAAAGTCAATATACCTTTTTTAAAACAACCTTACACATCATTAGCATCGACTTCTTATGTCCTTGACTCCTTTACCATAAAACAGCAACTAGGGCTTATTAACCTCTAATAGCCTATATCATGCATATTAGATGTATTGATATAAGATGACTAAACATTTCGACACATTACAAACTTATTCTAATTAAAAAGTCGGAGACCAAAATACCCCTGTCAATGGATTTGTATTTTGAAAAAATTGATTCAAAAATTCCTCATCATGAGGTTAAAAATCAATCCTACAGCAAGAAGGTAAAAAATGATGCAGGTAAAAAACCCACATCATCTATTGGCATAGTTTAACCCGAAATATGCATTAGCAATTCTATTACAGCCATTAATTGCTTCAAAATCAGCCATTACATTGCTATTTTCTTGCAATTAATGTCCTCACAACGAAACCTAATGCATAATCCGGATTTAATCCAAGGATTTTCGCTTGCCTTTTTCGTCAAACGTAAAAGTCTGGTTAGGACCGTTATTCATTCTGAACTCTAACTCATAATAGGTAATGTTATTTTCTTCATACCTCCTTTTGACCAAAATGCTATCAGGATGGATCTCATCTATATTCTCGATGACTTCCAGCAATTCTTGTGGCAGATTAATTGAATCTGTAGAGTTGATAACTAGAGGTATTTTGGTGCCATCTGTCAATCTCATACTGGAGTCAGTTCCTGCCTTCGTTTTCTCTTCCACAGAAGTTGATTCCTCCACTACCATGGTACCATCTTCTGTGACGCTACCATACTCTTTCTTTTCGTTGCAGGCGAACATCACGGAGGACAGTGCCAATGCAAATACTGATATCTGATTTTTCATAATCGGTTAGATTTAATTGAATAGGTTTATATCTCTTACTATATCAAAATCCAACCCAAGTAAATTTATAGTCCATTCCCACTTCTAAATGACAATTTTAAGCTATTGCTTTATAAAAAGTAGTTCTGATTATTTTATGGTTTTCCCCGTTTTGGGGATTTCTTCTCTCGCTTATTGCTTATAAGAAGCAGTTCTATTTGCTGAGTTTAGCCCATAATTTCTCACCCCACTTGCTAAGGATATTTTGCTCATCCTTGCCCTCAATATCCTCTTCGCCCAAGACATAACCGAGAGGTGATAAAGCCGGAGTAGCATCAAAAATAATTTTAGCTATACCTGCAATAGGGATACTCAACACCATCCCTGCAACACCCCAAATTGAACCTCCCAAAACCACAACCACTATGGTGACCAAAGGATTGATTTCCACTTTGCTTCCTACCACATAGGGCTCAAGAATATAACTTTCTACAAACTGCGCAATTCCAAAAGTCACCGAAACTCCAATCAAGCCCCACATCTCAGCACCTGAAAAGACCGCCATAACAATGGATAGTCCGTAACCAATGATATTGCCTACATAAGGCACCAACGACAATATAGCCGCTATTACACTAATAAGAATAGCATTTTGGATTCCTGAGATAGATAAGCCTATACTGTAAATGATGGCCAAAAAAACAATCAGTGTGAATCTTCCAACGACAAAATTAAGAGCCAGTCCTATGGAGTGACTCATTACTTCCTCCGCCTCTTTTCTGTTTTTCATGCTAAAAAACTTCAGAATAGACCGTTTTACCTTATTTCTATACAAAAGCATAAAGAACAGGTAGACCAATGTAAGACCTGTGCTTCCCAAAAAGCCAAAGAAATTCTTCACGATCATTCCGATTTCTTCTGAGGCACCTGAGACGAATTGCTGTGGTGAAGAAAGCTGAGCTTTAGATGGATCAGCTGGATTACTAGGGTTTTCATCTGGGGCTGCATTTCCTTCGGAATTTCCTGAAGGATAGAACATATCGAATTGTTGTTGGAAATTAAGGCCTGTTTTATCTGAAATCAACTGCTGAATCTCTTCCAATTTTGGCTGCATCTTACTTTTCACCTCAGGCCATCGTTCGGAGATATTGGACACTTGAGCTGATATGATCACAAAAAATGAAATAAATACCAACAAACTTAAAGTCACACTTATAAATGCCGAAAACCCGCGTGAGAGCCCCCAACTTTCCAATTTTCTACAAAGTGGAATACAAATCAAAGTCAATAATAATGCTACTGCTACAGGCTTGAGAAAACCCGCAGCTTCAATAGCACCTACTATAAAAAAGTAAGTTCCCAGCACCAGAAGTACTGTAAATAATAGAATTTCTTTTGATTTCATTTCCTTATTAAGAAGTATGGATTGAATCCCTATTCTTGATATTAAGTAATCAAACTCCCTAGTTTAATTCCCTGTATAGGTTATCTTCCACAAAGTATTACCACTGTCATCGTTTACCAATAATGAACCATCAGGCAGCACAGTGACATCCACAGGACGTCCATAGACTTCCGAATTGTCCGCATCAGACACAAATCCCGTCAAAAAATCCTGTGGCTCACCGGATGGCTTGCCTTTTTCAAACGGCACAAAAAGCACCTTGTAGCCAGCTAGGTTTTTACGGTTCCACGAACCATGCTGACCTACAAAGGCCCCATTTTTGTATTTTCCAGGAAAAGTGGATCCTTCATAAAAAGTCAGCCCCAGAGAAGCTGTATGACTTCCCACCGGAACTTCAGGAATAATCGCTTTTTCCACCAAGTCAGGTGCTTCTCCTTCCATCCTTGGGTCTTCGATCTGACCGAAATAGGAATAAGGCCACCCATAGAAGCCTCCTTTCTTCACGCTGGTAATATAATCGGGCACTAGATTATCACCCAACTCATCACGCTCATTTACTGCCGTCCACAATTCTTTGGTAATAGGATTCCAAGACATGCCTACCGGATTTCTCAATCCACTCGCATACATAATCTCACCGCTACCATCAGGGTTGACTTCCAAAATCCCTGCTCTTCTGCGCTCTTCTTCCATACCGTACTCGGCATTATTGCTGGCTGACCCAACAGAAATGTAGATTTTACTACCATCTTCGCCCGCAATCAAATTTCTTGTCCAGTGATTATTATAACCACCGGCAGGTAAATTGACGATTTTCTCTCCTTCACCTTCCAATTTCAACTGGCCTGATTTATAGGGAAATCTATATACCCCGTCGGTATTGGCGATATAAAAATGGTCATTTAGAATAAGCATTCCGTAAGGACTATTCAAGTCTTGCTTGAAAACTTCACGGGTTTCATAATCGCCATTTTTATCCTTATCCTTGAAAATGGTAATGCGGTCAGCACTACCTTTTGTGTTGCTTTCTACGACGAAAATATCTCCGTTGGAACCAACATATGTATTTCTGGGATTGTCCAGTCCGTCTGCAAATTTGCTGACAGTAAATCCTGCAGGAGCCGTAGGCATTTTACCTTCCGACCAGCCTACTACTTTGCTATGGTTCTTTACTGATTCTGAAGAATAGGGAGGTGGTAAAATCAGTTCACCGATTGCAGTTTGTACCGTGTCGGGATTTGACTGAGAAATCTCTTCCTTCTCGTTATTGGATACCCTCCCCTGACAGGAAACAAAACTAAACGTAGCCGCTGATATAAGGGATAAAGTAAGTATAGATTTAAAGCCCATTGGTAGTTAAGGTTTGGTTTTCGTGGCAAAAAGATCAATGATACAGCCAAAAAAGATATGGTAGGCATATCGTACCGTATGGACTGTTAGTAGGTTGTTTATAATCGAGAAACCGCCTTATACCTTCACATATGAGAATAATAATACCCAAATTGGGTTGCAAATTAAACGGTAGAAGAAGTTAACTTTCCTATATATTTTCAATTCCCGTTTTCTCATTGACACGCAGAAATCGGATTCTTGCATGAGGCTTGTAATCAATCATATCCAGACCTATTATCCGTGTTTCCGAAGCCGAATACATTTTGATGGGAATATTTGCCAGGCCAAAACCCCACATGCCATTCCGGATTGATTTCATCTGTTTATATTTTGTTTTAAGAGGTCAGATGGAATCTCGCTCGGTGAATAATCATCCCTCTGTATGAAAAGCCATTCTCATGGGTATTTCATGTTTTCTAAGCGTTGTGGTTAATCGTTTTTTAGAATTTTCAACTGATGCTTTGTTAAGGATACTTTCACTTTAGGGATTCCTTCGTAGAGCGTTCGATGTTCAACCAACTCATCATCCACATGAAAGGGAAGATATGTACTGATGTTGATTTTTTTTGCTTTGATAGTTTGAAAAGGGCTGGGCTCCGTCCCCTTTTTCTGAGCCTCTAAAAAGGTCTTTAATTCTTCCTTTTGGTGCTCTTTTATCAACATTACATCCAGATAGGCATCACTTTGGTCAGCATCGGGAGCCAGCTCCAGTCGTGGTCCCAGCTGCTTCGTATTCATGATTTCAACCCAGATGTACGCTCCCGAATAGTCCCTGCCATCCAATTTGATTGTATAGTCCTGCACAGGAAGTTCCGACTCCAATCTGATCAGGTTTTCGATCCCAAAGCTCACTTTATCTTCCCCATCACTTTCCATTTTTTTGTTCCTACTCTTTTCCAGAAGCAATGCTGTGAATATCCCCCAGCCCATTCCTTCTAAAAACCATCCTTTAGCTTCCCTGGTCTTATATTTCCCAATGCTGAGGTACCGAAAGTCCTTTTTCTCAAATTGACCCACAATTTTCTTGTAATAATCTGTCAAATCGAGACTGCCTGCAATATTATTTGCATTGCCAAAAGGAAGAATTGCGATTGGGTATTTAGTGTTGCGAAACTGGAGGAGAGTTTTTTCCACAGTGCCGTCACCTCCTGCGATCAGGATCAGATCGCAACTGAGATCCAGTACCTTTTCGTAATTGTCCTCCTTGGAATTCTGCGCAATCACGCTTGCCCCTTGCTTTTCAAGCGATTTTGTAATCTTGGAGAGTGGAAATTCTTCGTTTCCTGCGGTTGGGTTGTGGAGTAATATAATCTTCATCAGTCGGGTGATATGAAAGTTCTGCTTGCTATTTGCGTGCTAAAAGGAAACCAAACTGACTAACCATGAATATTTTAATCACAAATGACGACGGAGTCTATAGCCCCGGAATTTTGGAATTGGCAGAAGTCGCTGCTGAATTTGGCCACGTGCGAATCGTAGCTCCTGATGTGGAGCAATCCTCTATGGGACATGCTATCACTGCGACTAGACCGCTTTCCTATCGCAAAACAAAAATCGGAAATTTCGACGCGTACCGAGTCAATGGAACTCCCGCAGATTGTGTGTCGCTGGGCAGCTTTCATTGGGAGAAAGTAGATGCGGTTCTTTCAGGTATCAACTTAGGTCCAAATCTCGGGAATTCCATGTGGCATTCCGGCACGCTAGCCGGCGCAAAACAGGCCGCATTGCTCGGAATAAAAGGTATTGCACTCAGTACCCCCACCCAAATAGAGGAGTATGATTTCTCTCATATTAGGCCTTATGCAAGAGAAGTAATCTCTTACTTGCTTGGTCAAGAAGGACCTAAATTGGTGAATGTAAACTTCCCTTTCTCTCCACTGGGAATCACCTGGACCAGACAATCTGTGCGTCAGTATGACGGACTGGTAAAACCATCCGAAGACCCTATGGGCCGAAAGCATTTTTGGTTTACAGTAGTTCCGTTAGAAAATTCTGAAGAAGGGACGGATCGCTATGCCTTAGAAAACAACCTGGTTTCTCTAACTCCTTTAAGGTTGGATTTGACCGATGAATCTCAACTGGCGAAACTTACGGAAATGAATACTTTCAGCAAGTAATGAGTTAAATGGATGGGGTGAATTTTTCCTAGATGTTGTAGAGAATTCTACAGTCTAATTGAAATTTGTGCCCCCTGATATTCTATCCAATTCTTTTAATTTATAAATCCCAAACTTGCTTTTGGTCAGAAATTGGTTCTTCATATTATTTCCCAAAAGCCACTCTATGCCACTTCTATCCGATAATTGGTAAAGGTAGCCTATCAGCTAGCCTCCGTGGGAAAGCCAAACTTAATGCAAAAACAGAAGTAAAAATTTTCCGCAATACGATAAGAAAAGTTACAGGTTCGATTTTAGTATTCAAGATGGTCATACTCTAACCAACTATTACATGACTTTCCCCCATCAACCGTACTATTCCAGAATTTTGGATACCGTAGGACATACTCCATTGATTAAACTAAGCAGACTATACCCCGACATTCCACAACGGATTTTTGCTAAAATGGAGTCATTTAATCCCGGCGGAAGTATTAAAGACCGTACCGCACTGCAGTTGATCACCCACGCGATGGAGATCGGAAAATTAAAAAAGGGAGACACGGTGGTAGAATCCAGTTCAGGAAATATGGCCATAGGACTAGCCCAAACTTGTAAATACTTCGGTCTGAATCTGGAAGTAGTGGTAGATCCAATGGTCAATAAGCAAAATATTAAAATCATAAAGGCCTTCGGAGGTAAAGTCAATTTTGTCAATTTCCCTGCAAAGGAGGGTGGTTATTTACAGGCTCGCTTGGACAAAGTTCAAGAAATATTGGATTCCAACCCTAGAAGCTTCTGGACCAATCAATATGGAAACCCTCAGAATCCTGCTGCCCATAAGCAGACAATGCATGAAATAATCAAAGATCTCGGTAAGGCACCGGATTACCTTTTCGCCGCCACCAGTACCTGCGGAACTCTCATGGGTTGTGCAGAATACGTGCAAAAAAATGAGCTGAGAACCAGAGTAGTTGCTGTAGATGCTGTAGGCAGCGTAATTTTTGGTACGCCGGCAGGAGACAGGAAAATCCCCGGTCATGGCGCAGGAAGAAAATCCCAGTTTCTGCAGAGAGAATCGATTTACGATGTGGTTCATGTCAATGACGAAGAATGCGTCAAAGGATGCCATAACCTTCTGAATTCTGAAGCAATATTGTGTGGAGGCAGCTCTGGGGCAGTGGCTTGGGCAGTGCATAAGCTAGCACCTTCCTTGCCATATGGTGCTACAATCGCCATGATCTTATGTGACAGGGGAGAAAGATATCTGGATACGATATACAATGAAGATTGGGTGAAAGAGAATATTATGGAGCTTGAAAAAGTTCTGGCTTAACCAATTCCCCCGAATACTAAAGAAGCTTCAAATGATCGAAAAAACTGTTTCAAAACGTATCGCAATAGTCGGACTTGGCCCAAAAGGACTCTACGGGTTAGAGCGTTTGCTTGCAAATCTGACTCAGTTGGAAAAATCATGTCCTGTCGAAATCCATCTCTTCAATAAGTCAAACGCTTTCGGTGCAGGAGATATTTACAACCCAGACCAACCTTCCTATTTATTGATGAACTACGTCAATGGCTATATTAATATGTGGCCCGAAGGAGAACCAAAGCCGATAGTTTCAGAGCCCAAATCGTTTGTTGAGTGGTTAAGTGATCATGCAGAAGAATTTCCTGATGCCAGTGCATATACTTTTTCATCCCGTGCCACAGTTGGTAGATATCTTTGCGAGGGGTTCGAAGATCTTCTTCGAAACTGTCCGGAAGAAGTGTCTTGTGTAAAACATGTAGGCGATGTCCATAATATTCTAAAAGAAAAGGAGTGTTACACTATTTATTTTAGAGAATCCAACAGTTCGACAAAAGAACTTAACGGCTTCCACAACATCCTTGTGGCGACTGGTCATCCCTGCATCAATGCCCCCCATTTACTTCCTCAGCCCCACCGAATAGATTTTATATACCCTGTAAATCAACGACTTGACACAATACCCACAGGAAGTAGAGTTGCCATCAAGGGAATGGGGCTTACGTTCATTGATGCAGTTCTGGCTCTGACAGAAGGTAGAAACGGAAAATTTGAAACAAATGATGAAAGCAGCCTCTCCTACATCAGATCAGGACTAGAACCCGAGATAATTTATCCTTTTTCAAAATCAGGTTTGATGATGATTCCACGCGGAAACACATTTGATAAGCCTTCAGTTAAGCCATTTTATTTCCGGAAAGACTCTTTTGAATTCGTTGAGCCATTGGATGGAAAATATGATTTTGAAAGACAGCTTTTGCCATTTATTGAACAGGAGTTTAAAGCTGTTTATTATAGCAAGAAGTTCAAGGAACAGGGAAATGAACTGGTGCTATCAAGGGATTTCACCGAAGTCGAGTTCCAAATAGAAAATTTCCACAAGCAGTATCCCGATATTGAACGTTTCAATTTTCACAGCTTTTTAAGTCAACCGCTTTCTGTCAAAAATCTGTCTAATCAAACAATGCAGTTTATGCGGAAAAGCATTGATGAAGCGGAAATCGGGGTGGAAAAAAGTGCTTTTGCCGCTACAGCTGATCTTTGGAGGCACCTAAGCGATTTTTTTAACGAGCTTTATAAATTCGGGGGGTTAAAACCACAATCCCAGAAGATCTTCCTTGAAAAATATGCGGGGCATCTGAATAGGATTTCTTATGGACCTCCTATCGAAAACATGAAAAAAATTCTGGCAGTGGCCCAAGCAGGATTAATAGATTTCTCTTTTTGCCGAAATCCTCGAATCACAAAAAAAGATAAAATTTCGCTTACTATAAGCGGACAAGAAAATATCTCTGTGGAATACTTGGTGGATGCGAGAATTCCCAAAATTCAGTTACACCGGTGTGCAGGAGAGCTGTATGGCAACATGCTGGAAAATCAACTCATCTTTCCGTATGTCAATAGACTGGAGGGACGACTTGACTTCAGGCCAGGCTGTCTTTCAATCAACGAAAAAGGGCAGCCACTAGACGAAACCGGCTTCGCCAATAAATCACTCACATTTGTAGGAACTCCCACGGAAGGCCTTACCTATGACAATGATACGCTTTCCCGAAAAAGAAATGATTTCGTCAGTGGCTGGGCGAAAGATTTGGCAGAACACTGCCGCTCCTTACAGCCAGTATCTAATTCAACAACCATTTAGTGATGACGAATTTACCTAAATTGACTCCGATTACCTCTCCATGGATGCATGAACTCATGGAGGAAAAAACTGTGTTGAATGAACTTCTGGAGAAGTACGGATCACCGATAAATATCCACCAAGTGGACACGATGGAGAAGAACTTCAACTCTTATCAAAGCGTTTTCGAAGAGTTTGGATTAAAGCACAAAATATTCCTCGCCCGAAAGGCCAATAAAACTAAGGGCGTGGTTCAAAAAGCATACGCGCTTGGAATGGGAATAGACACCGCCAGCCTCCGGGAATATACCCAATGTCTGGAAATGGGAATTGAGGCTTCGGAGCTAATTATCACTGCTGCTGTAAAAAACAGGCAGCTGGTAGAGAAAGCTGTTCATCATGGAAGCCTACTCATTCTGGACAATGAGGATGAGTGTGATTTAGTGCAGACCGTTGCGAAAGACCAAAATAAAAAAGCGAATATCGGTTTTCGGGTAAGTGGATTCTTTCTGAATGAGAAAAAGCTGTACAGCAGATTTGGCTTTGACTTACTGGACATTGATAATTTCATCACTGCCAATTTCATTGAGTCAGACAAATACCATCTTTTAGAATATAAAGGATTACACTTTCATATTAATGGTTACTCCATAGAAGAAAGAAGATTTTCCTTAGCCCAGTGTCTCGCTTTTTCACAGCTCTTATCCAAGAAGGGATTGAAAACAGAATTCATAGATATAGGAGGAGGGATTCTGATGAATTACCTGAATAATGAGTCGGAGTGGGATTATTTTAATCAACAGCTTCGTAAAGCAATTGGTGAAAAAACAAGCGAGATAACATATGAAAACCAGGGGTTGGGATTGGAAGCAGTAGGTGGAGTCATGCATGGGGAATTAAAAACGTATCCTTTCTGGAGTCCTGTCTCAAAAGGAGATTCACTGCGGGAAATACTATCTCATAAGCCCCATTCGAATGAGAGTTTGGGTGAAATTGCCAAAAATCTTCAACTAGAAATCAGGATGGAGCCCGGACGGTCCATGTTGGATCAAGTAGGGTTGACTATAGCGAAAGTTGCCTACCGAAAAGTGGATTCCAAAGGGAATAGGTTAGTTGGATTAGAAATGAATATGACTCAGATGCTAAGTGGAAGTGCTGATTTTCTGTTGGATCCATTTGTAATTTACCAGACGGACGAAGTAGAAGAGCCCGTAGAAGTATATTTCACAGGTGCTTACTGCTTGGAAAGGGACGTACTACTGAAGCGAAAAATAGGATTGCCAAAACTCCCTATGGTAGGTGACCTAGTGGTGTTTGTCAATACAGCAGGGTATATGATGCATTTCTTTGAATCTAGTGCTCATCTGTTTCCTTTAGCTACCAATTTGATCTGGAATAGAACTACTGAAAACGGTAAAATAAGCTCTACTCATTTTCAAAATGATGAAAACCTCTAAATAGAATTTAAATGATAGTAAGCCCTCTCGACAAAGGCTGGAAAATATTCTTTCACAAAGCACATGCCCTGCTGGCCATGGCTATCGGTATGAATTTGAATAGTAAAATTTGGCCCCTTCCCAACTATTGGGCAGCTGGGATAGAGAGTATAGGAGAACATGATAACAATCAGCCTAAATGGAATAAAAGGGATAATTTAACCGGTTCAGGAGCACCACTTGATTATCGGCAGCGAAAGGGAGTAGACTTGAAACAAGCAAAGTCCGTACTGCAAAGTGCAAAATACAAATCGAGTTTTATTGTACTGATGGTTTCGGCCCACTTCCAAAAACTATATGGCAAATCCAAGGAACCGGAAGTTCAGGAGTTTCTGGATCACATAGACCAATCCTGTCAGGAAATAATGTCCAACCTTGGCTTAAAGAATGAGCAAGTTTCTCAATGCTATCAGGTACTGCGGTTTTGCGATGACCTTTCGCTTGCCTTGTGTCAAAATGACTTCAAGAATCAAAAAGCTCCTGTAGAGATTGATCCGATCAGTGGATCAGAGAAGATCTCAATATCCCAACTTCCCGACGGAAATTTTGAGCTTGATCCCTGGGTCTTCGAGAAAGATGAGGTAATTTTCTACACTGAGTATTATACCACTACTACCGATTTTTATAGTGAAGATGAAGCGTTAAGAAACGATCTTGACTTTCTTCAGCCCAAGGAAAGGGAATTTGTAATCAAGAAAAAAGAGCATATTGCTATGCCCTTTTTACATGAATTGTAATTTTCAATAGCCGGGATTTTGGTCACTTGGACTCATTGCTGCGTTGAAATTAAGCTCTTCCAACGGTATTGGCCATAAGTAATGTTTTTCCGCAATGGTGATTCCCTTATTCTTCATAAGAAATTCTTCAGCTCTGCCTGTTCTTTTCAAATCCAACCACCGCTTGCCTTCAAACTGTGTTTCGTAAGCTTTCTCTTGTAAAATAAGATCGAAGAAGTCATCCGAAGTCAGCTCCTCCAGTACATAATCCTTTTCTGAAACTGTCACCGGATCGAGCCCAAAGGCTCTACGGCGGACTTGATTGAGTGCTTCCAGATTCTCTTCGGTCGGCCCATCCACTTTTACAGAGGCTTCTGCATAAATGAGGAGCAACTCAGCGTAACGATAGACGGGAATATCATTTCCTGCACCGGTATTGTCCACAGCCTGTGGCTCGGCATATTTACCATTCACTATCGTAGAATCACCCAATCCAAAGTCAACTAGTTGCCAAAGTCCTTTACGCAGGTCACCCTCGTCCCATTCTTTGTGAAAAGGGTTGGTAGCATCCCCATAATGAGCATAGGCACCGCCAAAATTATAAAGTCCTGTACTTGGGTGGTTTAGAATCCACGGCAATCCGTTTCCTTGTCCTGTTTGTCTGGTAAATTTGAACGCAAAGATCTCTTCACTGGAGGTGATCAACATAGCACCAAAAATCTTCTCGCGGATATCATCGACAGAGGCAATAGGTACCAAACGGAATACTGCTGCTTCCATTACTTCTTGGGCTTTCATCTTTGCCATCTCATACTCTTCCAATTGAAGATAAACATCCGCAAGCAGTGTTTTTGCAGCCCATTGAGTGGGTCTTCCCGGAGCTGATGCACCAGTAGGAAGGTGCAGCTCAGCATCTGCCAGATCCGCCAATATTAAGGTATACACTTCCTCCTGAGTACTTTTGGGCACATCTTTTTGCTCTATATTGAGCTCAGTTCGAAGAGGCACCCCTCCCCAGTTTCTTACCAAGTCAAAGTAGGTCAACGCTCTGAGAAATTTAGCCTCAGCGGAATAGCTATTCATTTCATCTTCCGTCAATTCTTCACTTAGAGGCACTTTCCCGATCACAATATTTGCATTTCGGATTCCTTCATAGAATCTACTCCATCGTTCAGCCGCTGCATTAATATTAGTGGGATTGAATCCCTGAAAATCATTGTATTGTGCACGACTCCCACGTCCGTAGCCCCAATCCGTGTGGGCACTGAGGATGGCGATCTGTTCGGAGCGTACCATCCGCAATGGAAAATAGATCGCATTGGTAGCTGCATCAAAATCAGATTTGCTTTGATAGAAATTCTCCGTTACGATGGTTTTGGGCTTTTCCTCCAACAGACTGTCGCAGGAACCCGCAAGTCCTCCGATAGCCAGAAAACCGGCTATCATCAGTTTAGAATTTAATAATCTACAGTTATTTGACTTTTTCATGGCTTGATTCATTTGAGGATTAAAAAGTTGCATTTATACCGATGGTGTAGGATTTGGGAATAGGATAACTGAAGTGGTCAATTCCCAATCTATTGTCCCCCCCTTTACTGTTCACCTCAGGATCCCACCATGAGTACTTGGTGAAAGTCAAGAGGTTTTGCCCACTCGCATAGACTCTAAGGCTTTTGAGGAATTTCCCCTGAGCATTCTTAAGGGGGAAATTATACGCCAACAAGATGTTTTTCAAACGTAGATAAGAGCCATCTTCCACAAACCTATCCGACACACGGGCAGTAGAACTTCTGCTGATTCTTGGATATTTCGCATCCGTATTTTGCGGAGTCCAGTGGTCCAACAATACTTCCTCGGGCATATTCAGTCCCTGTCCATAATCCATAGTGCCGGAAACCGCACTGACGTTCATTATATCATTGCCTTGGCTTCCTTGGAAGAACAGATCCAATTGGAAACCTTTGTATGTCATATTGGAGTTGAATCCGTAGAAAAAATCAGGATTTGGATCCCCTATATAGGTCTTGTCAGCTTCCGTGATTTCCCCATCATTGTTTAGGTCTTTGAACCTGATATTTCCTGTGTCGGTATAACCATCTTCCTGATACCCCCAAAACTGCCCCAATGGTTTTCCTTCCTCCATAATTGAGAAGTTATCCGCAACAGTAATCACATTAATGAAATTGGTAAGTATAGGCTGTCCATCATTCAGACTCAGCACCTTGTTTCGATTGAAGGAGATATTGCCATCTAAACTCCAGCGAAATTCTGAAGAAAACACCTGCGCAAAAAGACTTAATTCTATCCCCCTATTTTCTATAGAGCCCACATTGTCAATTGTAGTAGTGTAACCAAAAGAACTTGGCAAACGCACTGTGCTCAGCAAATCATCCGTGGTCTTGAGATAATAATCAGCACCTAATACGATGCGATCCTGTAAAAGTCCCAGATCAAATCCCAAGTCAAACTGTGTGGTGGTTTCCCACTTCAAATCTCCGGGTAACGTAGACCCGGGAGCTAAAAAATTATACAACTCATCTCCGAAAACCGTGTACCCCGGAAAGAGCCTATTCAGTGTAGCATAGGGATCAATTGCCTGTGATCCGGTCACCCCCCAACTCGAACGGATTTTCAACGTAGAAATAGCTTCTTGAGATTTCATGAAATCCTCTTCAGATACTTTCCAAGCGATGGCTCCCGAGGGAAAATAACCCCACTTATTCCCCTCACTATATCGAGAGGAGCCATCTGCCCGGAAAGATGCCGTAAAGAGGTATTTATTGGCAAAACCATAATTCACTCTTCCCAAATAAGACAATAAAACCGAATTCGCATATCCGGAAGTTGGGATACCCGGTGTTTCAGCAGCCCCTAGGTTATCGGTTTCGTAGAGATCACTCAAGAATCCCGTACCGCTGCCTGCCAGAAATTTGGTCGTGAAATCCTGATAAGTAAAACCTGCCAATACATTCAAATCATGTTTTTCATTAAACACGTCTGCATAAGTAATTGTATTTTCGTTAAGACGGCTTATATACTGCCCAGTGGTAATACTCGCATTCCCATTACTGTTAATAAATTCTCTACTTCTGTAAGTGTCAGTCCTATCGTCACGGTTTTCTATACCACCGGACACTTTGATCGTAATCTCAGGTATGGGATTATAGCTCAAAGCGGCATTTGCCAATATCACATTGGCGGTGATTACAGTGGATTGCTCGTTGATAAAATAGAGCGGATTAATCATATCCGGCGAAACAAAAGGAAAATCATCAGCCAGATTATTGATAGTCTCATCCATGGAATAGGGACTTGAGAGCGGCGAAGCTCCCAGTGCTGCCCCTATCATACTATTCCCTCTGGATCCGCCTTCACTATCTCTCCGTGCGGTCACCAGTTTACTCATTGTGCTATTGAAGTCTACCTTGAACTTGTCACTGATTTTGTGATTTATAGTAGATCTGATAGAATACCTGTCATAGTCTGACCCTTCAATGATACCATCCTGCTGAAAAGCACTTCCGCCAATTAAAAACTGGGTATTTTCTCCTCCTCCGGATATGCTCAGCGAAGTATTTTTGATGGGTGCTTGTTGGAAAATTTCATTTTGCCAGTCCGTACCTTCTCCGAACCCGTTGACTTCTGCCTCTGTAAAATAAGGTGACAAACCATCATTTTCTGCCTGTATATTCATCAATTGGGCATACTGTCTTCCATTCATCAGCTTCAGCTTTTCCCTTAATGTCTGAACAGTGTATGCCGCATCAAACTCAACGACTGTTCCTGAACCGGAGCCATTTTTGGTTGTGATCAGAACCACTCCGTTTGCTCCTCTCGAACCGTAAATTGCAGTGGCCGAAGCATCTTTCAGGATTTCAATGCTTGCTATATCCGCATTGTTCAGGTTGGTGGGATTTCCCGAAAAAGGAAACCCGTCAATCACATAGAGGGGATCGTTATCGCCTTGGATGGAATTGGCACCACGTATTCTTACCGAGACACCACCTCCGGGTGCCCCATTATTCTGGATGACCTGAACGCCCGCAGCCCGTCCATTAAGTGACTGAATGACATTGGACGCGGGGAAAGCGTTAATTTCCTCCCTGTTAACCTGTGCCACAGCACCGGTAAGATCTGCCCTTCTGGTAGAACCGTAGCCTATTACCACAACCTCATCCAGTTCTTGGTCGTCACTTATCAGCGTCACATCGATGGAAGTCTGATTACCCACTCTCATTTCCTTTGGCTGAAAGCCCAAAAAAGAAAATACCAGCACGACTCCTTTTTGGTCTGCCGGTATAGCTATGGTATAGTTTCCCGAATCATCGGTAATAGCACCTTTCTCGGATCCTTTGATCTGGACAGTGGCTCCAGGCAATGGATTTCCATCTGTGTCCTTGACGATTCCTGAAATGGATCCATCAGCCTGAGCTATTGCAGGGGGTGGAATGGAATCTCTCTGCGGAACCGTGTCCTGGAGATAGCTTGGTGAATGGTTTTCTGCCAGCGCATCAGTAGATATACCAAAGAAAATGCTAACCAGAAAAAATAAGGCTGAAATCTTTTTCATAGTCGGTTGGTTATAATGAAACAATTGGGGTTTATTGTCTCATTCTTATCATTCTTACAGTCAACTAGTATTCCAGTAGATTACTATAATCATCACTACATCCCAAACATGCTTGATTCGCAGTTTTCACATCTTATCAATCGCCGATTTCTCAAATGACAGGATTTTCATATGCTCCTAAAATTCAACAGTATGTGGATTACTAACCTCACTATGTCCCGGAAAATCCTTGTCTGCTAAACAATTCATTCAACATTCTCCTTATCCACCGATTATTTCCCCCCCATTTACATGGATAAATTGTCCGGTGATATAAGAGCTATCCTCACTCGCCAGAAAAACATATGCGGGAGCAACTTCACTTGGTTGTCCTGCTCTTCCCAGTGCAGTATCCTGCCCAAACTTAGTGACATCATCAAATGTGGCGGGAATCAACGGAGTCCAAATCGGCCCAGGCGCAACTCCATTTACCCGGATTTTGTCCTTGGCCAGCATCAATGCCAAGGAGCGGGTAAATCCCACGATTGCGCCCTTGGTACTTGCATAATCCACCAAATGTTCGCTGCCACGATAGGTGGTCACAGAACTTGTGTTGATGATGGTGTCACCTGCCTTGAAATGAGGAATCGCCAATTTGGCTAAATGAAAAAATGAGAAAATATTAGTCTCAAAGGTTTCATGGAGCTGCTTTGCTGTGATGGAAGTGAGTTTGCTTTCGGGAAACTGCACTGCTGCATTGTTCACTAAGATATTTATTCCTCCTAGCTCCTTCACGCATTGATTCACAGCTTTTTTACAAAAACTCTCGGATTTAAGATCACCTGCAATCAATAGGCATTTTCTTCCCTCTTTTTCTACCAACTCTTTGGTGTCTTGGGCATCTTTGTCTTCACTTAAATAAACGATCGCCACATCCGCTCCCTCTCGTGCAAAGTAAACCGCAACACTTTTGCCGATCCCGCTGTCTCCTCCCGTAATCATGGCAATTTTATTCTCTAGTTTTCCGCTGCCTTTATACCCTTTGCGAATCACTTCCGGCATTGGCTTCATTTTGCTTTGCTGCCCTGGCAAAGTTTGCTTTTGGTCTTTAAATTCAGTTGGCTTTTTCATAGTCGTAATGGTTTAGTTTAGTCGCTACTTTTGTTCAAGAGTTTCTCAATGCAGAAATCAATTCCTTCTTAGTCATTTTGCTTCTGCCTTCGATTCCTACTTCTTTTGCTTTTTCGTACAATTCCTGTTTTGATCTTTCCTCATATTTTTTGGCATTGCCGCCTTTTTTACCCGAATTGGGGGTATTTGCGATCCGGGCGGCCTTAGTTTTGCTCATTCCTTCTCTTAATAATGCCTCGTATTTTTCATCATTTTTGATGCTTGGGCCATGGTCTTTAGTCATGATTTCTATTGTTTAAAGTTAAATAATGCGGTTTTTTTGCAGAATTAGGACACCGATGTTTAGGGATCCCCTTGCTGCCTTAATCAATTGTTCTCTTAGTATGAGTTCATAAAAAATGCCGAAATCGATGAGCGATTAATTGGAACGAAGCTGATTTTGGCAATCCAATTGATTAAAAGTTAATCACCGGATTTTAAATAAACCCAGCATGAAAATCAAGTTGATTCAGGAATTCAAGGAATTTGCCGTAAAAGGAAACATGATCGATATCGCTATCGGTGTAATCATAGGTGCCTCATTCAATAAAGTTGTAGATGTATTGGTAAAGGAGATTTTTCTGCCTCCACTTTCTCTACTTACCAATGGGATCAATCTGGAAAACAAGAAAATTATCCTCAGGGAGTCTATCACTACAGCTGGTGTCACACACCCCGAGGAAATAGCTATCGGTTATGGTAAACTACTGGAAGCAAGTGTAGATTTTCTGATTATTGGATTCACGGTGTTTCTAGTGGTGAAACTGATGAACTCCATTCGTAAAAAAGCCGAAGACCCAAAAAATGAAACTATCACAACGCCTAAAAACATTGAATTACTCAGTAGGATGGCCGAATTGATGGAAAAGCAAGTTCAGCTTCTAGAAGATAAAAACGGAAAACAAGCTGAGAAATAAGGGATAATCGTTCTAATATTTACTCGTATCTCAAGGACTCTATAGGATCTAATTTGGAGGCTTTGAAAGCAGGGAAAAAACCTGACGCCAGACCAACGAAAATACAAATCATAAAAGCCACCATCATCCAGAGCCATGGAATCAGGAATCCTCCCACTCCAATCACCAAGGCGATAACATTTCCAATGGAAATGCCCAAAATCACGCCCATAGCCCCTCCCAAAATGCAGATCATTATAGCTTCAAGCAGAAATTGCTGTCGGATTCTGAGCGGTGTGGCCCCTAAAGCCTTACGGATACCAATTTCCCTGGTTCGTTCGGTCACAGACACGAGCATAATATTCATCAAACCTATAGAAGCGCCCAGCAGAGTGATGAAACCTATACCAAATCCTCCCATTCTTAAGTAACCGGCTACTTCTTCCAAGCTTTCGGCTACAGACTCGCTCTTAGTCAAGTCAAAAGAATCCTCTTGGGCAACCCGGTCTTGACGTATTTCTCTCATCATGCCAATAGCCTGTCCCATTTCATACTCAATCCGCTCAGGTCCCGAGGCGACTCCCGTGATGTTATAATTGAAAGTTCCCTGCTGATCCAAGCGACTTGCATTTTGTATAGGTAGCAGGATCTGTCGATCAGCACCTGAATCCTGGCCCACACCACCTTGCTCCTCCAGCACTCCGACGATTGTATATGGCCGGCCCAATACAGTGATTTTCTGATTTAGCGGGTCATCATTGGCTTCAAAAAGTGTAGTGACCAATTCTTTTCCGATAATACAAACATTGTAGCCATTCTGAACTTCCATAGAGGAGAAATTCCTCCCAAACTCAAGCTTCATAGCCTTGATACTCAAATAGTTTTCATCCCCTCCCCGAACCCTCACATTTGGATTCGTGGTTTTAGAGCCCCTCTTAATCTCCGCAGCTCCTGTAACGGATGTATATACTGTAGAAATCCCCACGCTATTGTATTTCTCTTTGAAATTCATCACTTCTCTAAAGGTAAGCTTAGGATAAGTCTTCTCTGTTTTACCATCCTGAATAGCTCTTCCTCCACTAAAACCCTTATTTCTGATATCGAAAGAATTTGCTCCCAAACCGGAAAAACTATCTGCTATCTGTGTTTTGATTCCATCTATAGCTGTTAGCATGCCTACCAGTGAGGAAATTCCTATTGCAATGATGGCACCCGTAAGAATGGTCCTGAGTAAATTAACTTTTATGGAGCGCACAGCTTCACGTACGTTTTCGATCAGATTCATAGTGTGTTCGTAATGGAACGAGTTTAAAGTACAATCGCACCTACATATCCCAATTATAAATAATTACCGGGGAAATGACTATTCAACTAGAAAATTTAAGATACACTCAATGAATTCTGTCACCCCGAACCTCTAGACTCTTCATCACTTCTGCTTCAAAAATCAGCCACTCCTGCCATCGTTCGTTCACTAAATGCGGATCTTGATACCTTCGTGCCAACTCGATAAATGTAACATAATGTCCCGCTTCAGAAATCATCAATTCATAGTAGAACTTCTGTAGCTCAACATCTTCTAAATGGATAGATAGCAGCTTAAAGCGTTCACAACTTCTCGCTTCTATCAACGCATTCATCAGCAATTGTTCTGTGAGCTGCTGCATTCTGCTCCCCCCTTTTTTTACGAAATTGGCCAACTGAATGACGTATTCATCTTTTCTGGGAAAGCCGAATTTCAAGCCTCTCTTGCGAATCTGCTCAAGCACCCGTTCAAAATGTCCCCATTCCTCTGCTACAATTGGCGTAAGGGTGTCCACCACTTCATCCAAATCATTGAATCGCAAAATCAAACTAATACAGGAAGATGCTGCCTTTTGCTCACAGTAGGCATGATCCGTAAGCACATCTTCCAGCTGCATTTCCGCGATTCCTGCCCACCTGGGATCTGTGGGCAGCTTCAAATGCAACATCTTCTGTCTGGTGCTTTCTTCCCAACTCATAATTAATCAAATAGAAACCAGGTGATTCCAAGATCTATAAATGACTTGTATCCTGTATAATCCGGTGTTACAAAATACCCTTCATTATTCATCAAGCCACTATTCAAGTGATTGTATTTCAGCAAAACCCGTGTGCGGTTGATTCGGAAGTCCAAGAAAATGTCAGCTATCGGGTAAGCGTAGACATTGAAATCGTTCTGAAGATAAAATTGCTGCGTAGAAGGGAAATAGGCCTCTGCATAATAGTCTGAATGATAACGGATATCAATCCCCATTTGGACGTAGACATTTTCGTCAAACATCGGGCTGTCAAAATAAAACTTGGTATTTGCGTAGAGCTGCGGAATTCTAAAATTATCACTTGATTCACCTGAGATTTGCGTGAAAACTACTTCAGCATCCCACTGGAATTTCTGCCCAATCCGCATGCTGGACTTCAAGCCAGGAATCAGCATAAATGCTTCTCCACTGGACTGAGCAGCCATCCTTTCCTCATTAAAATACACATAGTTGTTTATGCGATTGATAGTAAGCGAAGGTCTGAGTTGGATCCTGTTGAAATCTATCTTAAACACCCCCCGAATCTGATCTACTCCTATATTGTCAAAATTATTATCCCATTGGTAATGATTTCCATAATACATCTGCTGCATTGCAGTGGGTTTATACACTGCTTTGGTATAATCTACTTCCAGCCAAGGGGAAATGAATAAGCCATGAAGTTTGAAAGCACCGGGGATCAAGTATTCTCCATCAGCACTAATTGACCAATTTTCAGAAATCTTTCCTATCAATTCTCCTCCCAGATAAACCTCGTTGAAGTTGTTCTTACCCGGATAGAAAGTGCTTTTCATTCTTCCCGCGCGAAACTTCCCGTGAGCATTGTAATAAAACCCCTTAAAACTTCCCTTAAAACCCACCTCATTCCCCCACTCTTTGAAACCGCTGTAATTCCGCGTAGTATCCAACTGTTCATTTAGACGTGTACTGGGATAGAAAAGAGAATCACTGCTATTCAGACCTGCAGACAGGGTAAAATGATTGTTCTTCTGGTCAAAAATATGATAGATCTGTAGTTCATCCCGAACACTATACTCATGATAGAATCTATATTCCTGACGCAAATCGCTCGCCTGTGTATTGCTCAGCCATACTTTGGCATCTTCATAAGTGAAATACACAGAAGTACTGTCAATCTCAGGAGGAATAATACCGCCTATTTCATTGACGGCGTGAAGCATTCTGGAAAAATTCCCCAAAAACCAATATTTCCCATTTTCTGAACGATAATTGGTATGTAGAGAATAGGAATTTTGAACGGTCATGTTATCATCACGCGCATTGGGATTCAGTGTCTTGCGCGCCCGGATGGTATGAAAATTAAATCCCACATTCCATCTCGGATTGATATTTCGGGCAAAGCCTATATCCAACATATTTCGCTGACCCCCACCGAAAAAAGCGGACATTTCAGTGAATGGAGATTTGGTGTCAAAATACTTGTTGTTTTCGGGAGCATGATAGTATAGATCATAAGCCGAAAATCCTGACCTGGTTCCGATCACATTAGGAATCTCATAAAAAATCGGCTTCGTGGCACTCCCGATATTTCCCAAATCCTGATACTTCCAGTTGCTTTTGGCCACCGGATCATAATTGTGAAAATTATTGAGTACGGTATCCTGTGGATAAAGAATAAGATTGTTCCTCTTGATGTCTTTCTCAAAAAAAAACAGACTTGTTTTTGGTCCATAAACCATCTTGGTACTATCATCGAGCAGGGATTTTCTAATTGATCCGCCCTCCTCCTCATCCGGATCTTCCTGGCCCCCCTGCTGATTTGTATTTGGCCGAGTGGGAACAGTCCGCTGTGCAAAAACGAGCTGTACACACGCAATGCTGAGGAAAAATATAAAACAGAGAAACCGTCTATTCACTTAGTTATTGTCTTTTTTGAAGACCTTTTGTTGGATTAGTTTTGCCAAAGCTAACTCATCAGCAGATGAGAAACTCATCTTGATAGGCAGCACAAAAATCGGAATTTCTTCCAGAAAACCTTCCGGAGCATTGGATTTAACTTTCACTGCATCTTTTTCGGTCGTTAGCACAACGGGATTTAGCAATGTATGTTGCTTATAAACAGCTCTGATTTTGTCGAAATCAACTTCTTTATAATCGTAATGATCAGGATAGCTCAATACTTCCAGCAAATCGTACTTTTCACGCACATATTCCACGAGTGGCCGGTCATTTGCCAAGCCTGTCAGCAGTATGATCCGGGATGAAAACAGCTCAGGGTTATGCAAGGGCACAGGATCCCCGTAAGAAATGGATGAAAAGAGCACAGGAGCCACAGAGTAAGCAGCCATTTTGCTTTTAATTACGTCTTTTTCAAAGCTATCCAACGCTTCAGGACATTTGGTAACGACGACTACATCAGCCCTTTTTGCGCCTGATTTCCCCTCTCTTAGCCTACCCATGGGCAAAAGAAAATCCGAGAAAAAAGGCTTTTGATAAGTAGTCAAAAGAATCTGAAGATTTCCCCTCACATGGCGATGCTGGAATGCATCGTCCAAAATAACCAGTTCGGGAGCATCTGACTTTGCCTCGATTTCTTCAAGTGCCTTGACCCGGTCTTCACCTACATAGACTGAAATGTGCGTCCCGAATTTACCATAAACCTGAAACGGTTCATCACCGATTTCCTGAGGTGACACTGTAGGACTAGCCTTAAGAAAACCTTTTGTTTTTCGTCCATACCCTCTGCTCAGTGTCGCCAGCCTTTTCTCATTGTGGAGCATCCGGATGAGGTATTCCACCATGGGAGTTTTGCCCGTGCCGCCCACACTCAGATTCCCGACCACTATACTTGGGATCGGAGAAGAGACACTTTTCAGCCAGCCCAAATCGAAAAACAAATTCCGAAGTCCCGTGACCAAATCGTACAATAAAGCAAAAGGATAGAGCAAAAAAGCGTACCGGCGCATTGCAGAATTACTATTTTTGATCAAATAAACGTAAAAATTATGGGATACAAGATTAGCGATGTGATTTCCTACCTGGAGCAGATTGCTCCTCCCGCCTATCAGGAGTCATACGACAACGCTACTTTGATCACAGGAAACAGGAATTCAGAGGTGACCGGGATCGTCTGCTCACTGGATTGCATTGAAGCTATCGTAGAGGAAGCTATAGCACTTGGTGCCAACATGATAGTGGCCCATCACCCTATTGTTTTCAAAGGTTTGAAAAGCCTCACCGGAAGAAATTATGTGGAGCGAACCATCATCAAGGCAATCAAAAACGACATAGCGATCTATGCGATACATACCAATCTTGACCACGTAGCCCACGGAGTGAATAAACGGATTTCGGATCGATTGGGACTTCTCAACACCAAAATTCTACAGCCGAAAAGACAATTGCTCAGCAAACTCGTGTTTTTCACCCCCGAGTCAGATAAAGAGCGCGTTCTTCAGGCGGTATATGATGCAGGTGCGGGGAAAATCGGAGAATACTCAAATTGCTCGTTTCAGGTAAAAGGGACAGGTACTTTTACTCCTTCAGCAAATGCGAATCCGACGATAGGTGAACACGAAAAAGCCCACGAAGAACAGGAAGTCAGAGTGGAAGTTATGGTTTCAAATCACCTTCTTGCTAACGTTTTGAAGCAAATGCGTAAAGCACATTCCTACGAAGAAGTGGCTTACTATGTGCAACCTCTTGAAAATGAAAACCAAGAAGTAGGTGCGGGAATGATCGGAACACTTTCTCAAGAAATGGAAGGAGAAGAATTTTTGGATTATCTCAAAGCCAAAATGAATTTGGAAGTGATCAAGCATACACAGCTTATTTCCCGAAAAATCAAAAAAGTGGCTGTTTGCGGAGGAGCGGGGATTTTTCTCTTGGGTGATGCCAAAAGAGCGGGGGCGGATGTCTTTGTGACTGCTGACGTGAAATACCACGAGTTTTTTGACGCTGAGGGGGTATTAATTCTCTGTGATATCGGACATTACGAGAGCGAAATTTTCACAAAAGAATTACTTCAGGAGTTATTGTCACAAAATTTTCCTAATATTGCACTCTATTTGACAAAAGTAGTTACAAATCCCACATCCTACCGATAGTACATGGAAAGTACAGTAGCACAGAAACTCGAGGCTATTCACAACCTTCAACTTTTAGATTCAAAACTAGATGCCATCATCAAGGTTCGCGGAGCTCTTCCAGAAGAGGTTCAAGACTTAGAAGATGAAATTGCTGGATATGAAACTCGTTTGGAGAAATTTCAAAGTGAAATAGATTCTTTTGATAACGAAATAAAGGCGCTTAAAGAAAGCATCAAGGACTCTGAAAAACTGATCAAAAAGTATCAGGAGCAGCAGATGAATGTTCGCAATAACCGCGAATACGATGCGATCACCAAGGAGCTTGAGCTTCAGGATCTAGAGATTCAAGTTGCGAAGAAAAAAATCACCGAAGCAGGTTTTAGAATTGACCAGAAGAAAGTAGACTTGGAGGAATTAAGTTCAGTAAAAAAGGATCGGCAAAAAGATTTGGATCAGAAAAACAGCGAATTGACTTCGATTGTATCTGAAAGCGAATCGGATGAGGCCAAACTTAACAACGAACGTGAAAAGTCTATAAAGAAAGTGGACGAGAGACTTCTGAAAGCATATACTAAAATCAGAGCTAATGCCAAAAATGGTCTGGCAGTGGTGATGGTAAAAAGAGGTGCTTGCGGTGGATGTTTCAACACTGTTCCGCCTCAAAGACAAGCGGACATTCGTGAGAAGAAAAAGCTAATTGTTTGTGAACATTGTGGCAGAATCCTTGCCGGCGTAGAAGATGAGATCATCGAAGAACCTACACCAAAAAAGAAAAGAGCTACCAAAACAGCTAAAGCTTAATAAGAATCCGTAGATTCTACATAAAAAAGAAACCCTGGACCTAGAGTTCAGGGTTTCTTTTTTATGTGTTTTTTTTGCTTTCTACCTGTTAATTTTTCTATATTGAGAGCTATGAAGAGTATTGGAATTCTAGTTATTACCTTGTTTCTTTCTGTTTCGGTTTTTGCTAACGATACTGAACCCAAAACTTTTTTGGTGTTGTTTAAATCAAATGAATTAAAATCACTGAACACTTCGCTAAAAGAAATCCAATCCCAATTTTCTTCTGCTTTTAAAACAAGGAGCTACTCGGGAAATTCAGAACTTGCTCTGATCATCGACATACCCAAGTGTGAATTTGATGCCTGTTTTCTTGGCCAATTTCTGGTTTCCTTAGAAAAAGGAGAGGATTTAAAGCTTCAGGAGATAGCTTTTAGGGTGATTGACATGACGGCAAACAAGAAATCTCTCGACACGTTCATCACAGCTTTCGAAGAAAGTCAGAAAAAAGAAAAAAACGACAAGCGAAATGCTACACCAGCTCCTTAAGGTGCGCAGTATCGTTTCTTTTCAGTAACTCAAAATCCCCATCCTCTTTTTCTTCGAGTAGATACAAGCAGAGATTTTTGTGTTCAAACATATCCATGTGACACAAATCCTGCTTCATCATCAAGCTCAAAAAGATTCGCATCGCACGGCCGTGCATACATACCAGAATAGTTTCCCCCGGCCCTTCAATGATTGCATCTATTCCCCGTTGCATACGCTTGGCGACGATATTTGGACTTTCCCCTCCTGCAATACAATAATCAAGATTCCCCTGCTGCCACTGATCTAGCATATGCCGGTAATAGTGACTTTCTTCAGGCGACATCGGTAGCCCCTCATAGTCACCCCAGGAAATCTCATTGAGATCCGTCGTAGAGACTGATGGAATCCCCAGATCCAAAAATGATTGAATTGATTGTTTGGTTCGCTGCAATCCAGTGTAATATACCTGATCAAACGGAACATTTTTATAAGCCTCAAAAAATGCAGCCGCTTGCTTCATGCCTGTATTATTAATCGGAGCATCGATCCCACTCCCCTGCACTACGCCTTTTAGATTGAAATCTGTCTGACCGTGCCTAACTAAGTAAATTTTTTTTCGATTCAAGATTCTCTATTTTTGTCCGCACCCCAAAGAAAACCCATTTACTTTAATTTTCATGGTATTCTCTCAAAAGCCTTCACTGAATCAGATCAATCAAATGGGTAAAAACAACATGCCTGGTTTCTTAGGCATTGTATTTACAGAAATTGGCGATGATCACCTTACCGCTACTATGCCTGTAGATGAGAGAACAAAACAGCCCATGGGATTGTTACACGGTGGTGCCAATGTAGTACTTGCTGAGACTCTCGGAAGCGTGGCAGCCTCACTTACTATTGATATGAACAAACAAGCGTGTGTGGGACTGGAGATCAACGCCAATCATCTAAAAGGTGTGAAATCTGGATTAGTAACGGGAACTACAACCCCTATTCATCTTGGGAAAAGCACACAGGTCTGGGAAATCAAAATCAAAAATGAACAAGGGCAGCTCTGTTGCATCAGTCGCATCACCCTAGCGATTTTAGACAAAAAGTAATGCATACCAACGACGTAGTTACAAAACATAGCAAAACAGAAATCATCCAACTTCTGCTTCAATTGGGCTTGACCTCCGGCGGCTCTTTTGCAATTTGGAGAAAACCCAAATCCAACACCATTGAAATTGTACAAGACGAGAATGCAAAACCCACAAAAGTTGATTTGTCAATCGAAGAGCTTGAACCGGGATTTATAGTCCATCCCTTTGCAGATCAGTTGGATAAAAAAGCTTACTTTATCAAAGCAAACAAATACCTATCCTTTGACCTCAATAATCCACCCGGTATAGATGAGCTTCCTGAATGGGTCAGAATCCAATTGGACAGCAAGGAAAGGCTTTCCCATGAAGAAATTAGAGAATTGCTTATTAACCAACCCTTGGTAAGTAAAGTACAAACCTTCAAACTAAGCGAGGACAAAGCCCACTTCATCCAGTTGGTAAAAAGGAGTATTGAAGCTATTCAGAGAAAACAACTGGAAAAAGTTGTTCCGGCACGTACCAAGACCATTTCAATTCCATCAAATTTTGATCTGAGCCGTACGCTTTTAAATTTAATGGATTCCTACCCAAATACTTTCATCAATTTCTTTCATTTACCCCATGTAGGTACTTGGATTGGTGCTTCGCCTGAGACACTTATCGAAACCAACGGGGACATTTTCACTACCATGTCTCTTGCAGGCACCCAAAAAGCATCGGGAGACAACCCCCTGAAATCAGTTGCATGGACACAAAAAGAAATTGAGGAACAAGCATTAGTCAGCAGGTACATTGTATCTTGCTTTAAGAAAATACGGCTTCGGGAATATGAAGAGCATGGCCCCAAAACAGTGCTGGCGGGAAATCTTCTTCACCTTCGATCCGATTTCAAAATCAATATGCAGGAAACCGGCTTTCCTGAACTGGGGTCTATCATGTTGGGTCTTCTCCACCCGACTTCTGCTGTATGCGGAATGCCCAGACATGAAGCACATAATTTCCTTCAGGAATTCGAAGGCTTCGACCGCTCTTTTTTCTCGGGTTTTCTGGGACCTGTGAATATTCAGGGAGGTACCTCCATTTATGTCAATTTGAGAACTGCCAGCCTTCATGACAATAAGGCCACGCTCTACGCCGGTGCAGGTGTGACAGAAGATTCTGATCCTGAAAAGGAATGGGAAGAAACGGAGCTCAAATGTCAAATAATCGGTAAATTCATCCAAAACCCAAGCGCTTGATTCTTCCTCAAATTACCGATTTAGTAGCCATCTGCGCCAAAAAAGGTATCCAAAACGCAATACTTTCCCCCGGATCCCGCTGTGCTCCTTTGACGCTTGTTTTTGCCCGCCATCCGCACATTCACACCAGGACGATCTCTGACGAGCGATCTGCTGCTTTCATAGCACTGGGAATGGCACAGCAGCTGGAGCAACCGGTAATACTTGTCTGCACCAGCGGATCCGCTGCCCTGAATTATTATCCCGCTGTAGCGGAAGCTTTTTTCCAGCAAATCCCCCTGCTCATCTTGACGGCAGATAGACCTGCAGAATGGATTGACCAATATGACGGGCAGACAGTGTTCCAACCTGAGGTCTATGGCAAGCATGTGAAAAAGAGTTTTCAGCTACCTGATTTCTCGAGCAATCCTGATCAACTTTGGCATTCCTCACGGATTGTGAATGAAGCGATCAATCTCTCTCAACAATTCCCGGCAGGCCCTGTTCATATCAACATTCCACTTCGGGAGCCTTTTTATCCCGAGAAAGGAGAGCCATTGGTTTTCCCGGAAAAGCCACGTGTTTTTAATTTATTGAAAAGCAAAACCCATCCTACGGATGAATCGCTTATCAAACTCAAAAACAGGCTGGAAACAGTCCGACGGATAGTAATCATTCCAGGTCAGCAACGTCCCGATCCACAGCTTCAGAACTTGCTGGATCAGCTTGCCAAAACCCAAAAAGCTGTAATTGTCGCAGATACCATCAGCAACCTTCAGTCTGACCAAACCATTACATTGCATGATCACTGGTTGGGAAGTCAAGAAATTTCAGAAAATCTAAAACCAGACCTGATTGTTAGCTTTGGCAAATCGATTATATCCAAATCACTTAAGCTCTTCCTTCGAAGCACTAAGGCGTCGCATTGGCATATTCAGTCTGATGGAAACGCCAAAGACACCTTTCAGCAATTGACAAGAACTATTGCCTCTTCACCTGCATACTTCCTCCACTGGTTAGCTCAAAACCTTGGTCCACAAGACACTGAATATTATCAGTCATGGCATGCTTTCGAGAAGGCGGTTGACTCAAGTCTGACTCAAATCTTACAGAGAGACGTCTTTGGAGAATATGGTGCATTGGCATATTGTCTTAATAAAACACCTTCCCTTTCCAAAATCCACGTTGCCAACAGCATGGCTGTCCGCTATTTGAATTTTCTTGGAAAGAGAAATCAGGAAGTGATTTGTAACAGAGGAACAAGTGGCATCGACGGATCCAATTCAACCGCTGTAGGCTGTACTTTTACCACCAAGGAAATGGTGACTCTGATCACTGGTGACATGGCTTTCTTCTATGACCGAAATGCTTTCTGGCATAACTACACCATGCCCAACCTCCGTGTGATTTTGCTGAATAATCATGCGGGAGGAATCTTCCGGTTGATAGACGGACCTTCAAACCAGCCGGAATTGGAGGAGTTTTTCGAAACCCAACAGCCGTTGTCTGCAAACCATTTGGCTACTGAGTTTGGATTCTTTTATTCCAAAGTGGTGAATCAAGAAGAACTGAAAGCTTCACTTGCGGACTTTTATTCGGATTCCCTACATCCAAAAATCTTGGAGATCGAGACTTCCAGTCCAAAAAATGCTGAGATTTTGAAAGAAGTAAAGGAGAAAATCAAGATTGTAATTCAGCAGCAAAAGTAGAATCGGGAGAAGAAGTTCTCCCGATTTTATTAATAGCCCAGATCATAAATCCAAGTTCTCCCAATTCAAACAACGTAAGCGGAATCAACCCAAAAAGTGCTCCCACTGTAGAGAAGATCATAATTCCAGACACAATTCCCAATGCTCCTAAAATCTGGGGAATGTTTGACCAGAGATTTTTATAGCAAAGAAATCCAGCCCCCATAAATCCATAGGCAAGGCCAAAAGTACCCAGCTTTACGAAATAATAGTCCTCAATTTTAAAACCGGAAGTCGCCAAAGAAATCAAGTCAATTGAGAGCCAAAATGCATTTGCAATCAGCATCACCCAAAGTGCAATCTGAAGGGTCTTATTTGGGAAAACCGAAGTCATTTTGATCAACCCAAATAGGAATAGAGAAAAAGTGATTATAACCCCCGCTTTCACTAAGCCAAAAGTTAAGGGATTGGTATAACTTCCTTCCATCCACTCGATTTCCATAGTGATATCAAAATAGCTCAAAAAGAAATAGATCAATCCTGCACCAAAACCAGTGTATAACCATGGTATTAATGACTTTGGATAATCAGGAGAGCTCTCAGCTTCTATGTTTTCCATCTTTGCTCCCAACGCTTCAAACAGTGCTTTGACCGTATAACTTCTGGGAGTCACCTCCCCCGCTTCGATGCGCTGGATTGTCCGCACATTCAGGTTGCATAACTCGACCAACTCCTCCTGAGTCAATCCTTTTGCCTTTCTCATTTCAGAGATTTTCTTACCAAGTTCCGGTTGCTTCATTGTAAATAGTTTTTGATTAACCATGGCAATTTCTGGGATTGGATTTAGACTTAGGACGAATCGGGCTCGGTTTAGACCCGACATTTGCCCGACATTTGAGCACAAGGCTAAAAATAAGAGTTTTGAATGTAAGTCTCTAAGCAAAATAATGATCAATGACCTCACATTTCAAATCAAGGGCAAAACTTGCTTCAATGCGGGATTTCTATTTTCCGCCTTCCAAACAGCCGAAAGTTCTGTGTGCTGAGCTATATTCGGAATTTCCATAAACCTCACATTCAGTCCGTACCCTTCTTTCAAGGAAGTCGGCACTATCGCCACTCCCATCCCATTTTCCACCAATTTGAAGATCGTCAGCGCATGGACGGACTTATGCCTGATTTTGGGTGAAAAACCGGCTTCCCGACAAATGCCGATAATTTGCTCATAATACAGATTACTGTAATCTGAGGAAAAAAGCACAAAGGATTCATCCCTAAACTGATTCACTGATATAAATCCCTGCTCTTGAATCGGATGTTCTTTTGGCACCACCAACGAAAAAGTATCCTTAAGCACAACCTTCATTTCCAAATCACTTGGCACAGAAGCCAATCTAACAAAGCCCAAATCCAATTTATCTTTTTCAATCATTTCCACCTGAACCGAATTGCTCAGCTCTTCCAAACTAGTACTTATTAAAGGATGATTATCATTGAGCTTAGCCAATAAATCGGGTAATATTTGATTGGATGCCGAGCCTAGAAATCCTATCCGCAACTCCCCGATTTTCCCTTCAGCGATCAGTTTCAATTGGGATCGAGTGAGCTCAAGGTGATTCAGGACAAAATCCACTTCGCCTTTCAGAAATATCCCGGCTGCAGTTAACTCCACATGCTTTTGATCCCGCTCGAAAAGCTTCACTTTCAATATTTCCTCCAATTGCTTGATCTGCCTGCTCAATCCAGGTTGCGAAATAAACAGACGTTCTGCTGCTTTTCGGAAGTTCAACTCCTCGGCAACAGCTTTAAAATAACTCAAATGTCTTAATTCCATGATACCTCAAAGGTATCAAATAATAACAAAATTGATATCAAAAATTATCATTCATGAATTGTATCTTTGTCCAGCCCCTGAATCTAAACCCAATTATAATGAAGACTTTTCACTACGGCCAAGACCATCTTACAATAGGATTAGCCTTACAACTCGCTAGAAAAGAGACAAAAGGCATTTTAACTCCGGA
Organism: Algoriphagus sp. Y33; assembly: GCF_014838715.1. Classification (NCBI taxonomy): domain Bacteria; kingdom Pseudomonadati; phylum Bacteroidota; class Cytophagia; order Cytophagales; family Cyclobacteriaceae; genus Algoriphagus; species Algoriphagus sp. Y33. The sequence continues at coordinate 3,280,321 of NZ_CP061947.1, forward strand.
AACCCAAGATAAAGTTCGGGCTTCTGCCCTTGCTGTTGCCAACATAGCCAAAGGAGAAAAAGCCGTCTATGGTATCAACACAGGTTTTGGCCCTCTTTGTACCAGCAAAATCTCAGCAGCTGATACGCAGACTTTACAGGAAAATCTACTGAAAAGTCATGCTGTTGGTTTGGGAGAACCAGTTCCCTTGGAGATCTCAAAGCTGATGCTCGTATTGAAACTTCAAGCTTTGGCTCAGGGGTTTTCGGGAATCAGGCTAGAAACGCTGGATCGAATGCTATGGATGCTTGATAATGATGTAATTCCCGTGGTTCCTATTCAAGGTTCAGTAGGTGCATCCGGGGACCTCTCACCTCTTTCACATTTATTTTTACCGCTTTTGGGGTTGGGAAAAGTGCATTTTGAAGGAACTATTCAATCCACATCATCCATCTATGAAAAATTGGAAGTGGCAGCCCTTTCCCTGGGTCCAAAGGAAGGTTTGGCACTGATCAACGGCACCCAGTTTATGGCTGCTTATGGAGTGCAGGTAGTAGATCGTTTGCACAATCTGCTCGTCCATGCCGACATTACAGGGGCGATGATGATCGAAGGCCTAATGGGTTCAATTAAGCCTTTTTCAGCTGAATTGCATCAATTAAGGCCGTTTCCGGGAAACAAACATGTGGCACAGACTATTCTAAATCTACTGAACGGATCCGAAATCGTGAATTCCCATTTGAATTGTGCACGGGTGCAGGATCCTTATTCTCTGCGGTGCATGCCACAGGTTCATGGGGCATCCAGAAATGCCTGGCTTCACCTGAAAGAGGCCATCGAAACAGAGATCAATTCCGTGACGGATAATCCAGTCGTTTTCAGTGAAGATCACACGATATCCGGCGGAAGTTTTCATGGACAGCCTATTGCGTTGCCGCTGGATTATGCTTGCCTTGCCGCTTCTGAATTGGGCAATATATCCGATCGAAGGATCTATCTTTCCCTGGAAGGTGATACACCCGGGGTTCCCAAGTTACTCTTGAAAGAGACAGGATTGAACTCGGGCTTGATGATCCCCCAATACACCACCGCTGCTTTGGCTTCTGAGAATAAAGGACTTTGTTTTCCTGCCTCTGCCGACAGTATTCCTACCTCCTTGGGACAGGAGGACCATGTAAGTATGGGTTCGATTGGCGCGAGAAAAGCGCTGCAAGTCATTGGAAATGTGGAGAAAATACTGGGAATTGAGCTATTTTATGCTGCCCAAGCGATGGATTTCCATGCACCGCTTAAGTCTGGCAAAGTGATGACAGCCATCCACAAACATGTGCGAAAAAGCATCACGCCTGTAATAAATGACAGAGTAATGACCGAGGATATGGAAGCTGCAATTGAGATGATCCAAAGCGGCGAATTGATTGATCTTGCAAACCAAACAGCGAAAGCAGAAGGATTGCCGTTTGAAACAGAGTGGAGTGAAATGTTCAACTATTAAAATTGCCTGCGGAGAAGTAAAATTACCCGCAGATCCCCACAGAAAAAGGCGCAGATCATTTACAAAAAAAAATCTGTGAAAATCAGCGAAATGAATCAGCGAAAATCAGCGGGAAAACTAATAATCATCTGCGGGAAACAAAACAATGAAAAGCCTAAAACTAATCGGTCCAATTGCCCAACTACTCACGCTGGACAAACTCCCTTTGAAAGGGGCTTTAAAAGACGAGCAACTCGAAATCCTCACAAATGCAGGGATTTTGGTCGAGGAAGATAAGATTCTGGAGATTGGCGATTACGCCGGTTTATTGGCAAAAGCCAATAAGCTGCAGACAGAGGTAATTCAATTGGAAGGAGATTTTGTTGCGCTGCCGGGATGGATCGATTGTCATACGCACATATGCTTCGGAGGAAGCAGGGCAAAAGATTTTGCAATGCGGAATGCGGGAAAATCCTATTTGGAAATCGCAGAAGCAGGTGGGGGAATTTGGGATACAGTCACTCAGACAAGAAATCTCAGTCAAGAAGAACTTACCGCGAGAACAGTCACAAATTCCAATCGACACTTGAGTGAAGGAGTAACTACCATTGAGGTAAAAAGCGGCTACGGATTAACTGTCGCCGAAGAACTTAAAATGCTTCGGGCGATAAAAGATGCCGACTCACATACCAAAGCTGACCTTATTCCCACCTGCCTTGCTGCCCATATGAAACCAAGGGATTTTGAGGGCTCAAAAGAAGAATATCTTCAGGATATAGTCGAGCAGCTATTCCCTACCCTCAAATCAGAGAATCTCACTAATAGAATCGATTCATTTATTGAGCAAAGTGCTTTTTCACCTGATGAGATTAACAGCTATTGCCAAAAAGCTAAAGAATCAGGCTTTGACCTCACCGTTCATGCCGATCAATTCACCACAGGAGGATCCGCAGTGGCGGTAAAATTCGGTGCCAAATCAGCCGATCACCTAGAAGCTTCCACAGAGAAAGAAACAGTGCTTTTCGCAAAGTCTGATACCATAGCAGTTGCACTTCCCGGCGCTTCTATTGGATTGGGGTGTGCCTTTACTCCGGCAAGAAAAATTTTGGATCAGGGTGGATCTCTGGCGATTGCCAGTGATTGGAATCCCGGTTCCGCTCCTTTGGGTGACCTGTTGGCCCAAGCTTCTATTTTGGCCACTTTCGAAAAACTAAGTACTGCTGAAGTATTCTCGGGTCTTACTTTTCGCGCGGCGGCAGCTTTGGGATTGGAAGATAGAGGAAAGTTAAAAGCAGGCCTTTTGGCTGATTTCAATCTTTTCCCCACCGCTGATTATAGAGAAATTCTTTACCAACAAGGAAAGCTCAAACCAGCACAAGTGTGGAAAAAAAGCTGGAAAACGTAAAGCAATAGACACTAGACCCAAAATTTCGAGAATGAGGATGGAAGTTCAAACCCATCTCGTAAATCCCAAATCGTAATTCGTAAATCCCATGGTTTTTCAAGAGCAAATACCCCAAGGCATACCTAGTATTCTTCCAGCAAAAAAAGAGAGAAATCCTTCCCTGAGCCACGCTCCCAAAAGAAAAGACATTCTTTCCTCAGAAGAAAAAAAACTGGCATTACGAAATGCCTTACGCTATTTCCCACAAGATTGGCATGCGGAGTTGGCTAATGAGTTTTTAACGGAACTGAAGGAATTCGGGAGAATTTATATGTATCGGTTCATGCCTGAGTATGAAATGTATGCTCGTCCTATACAAGAATATCCGGCAAAGTGTCGGCAAGCAGCGGCCATCATGCTGATGATTCAAAACAATTTGGATCCTGCTGTAGCCCAGCATCCCGAGGAACTGATTACTTACGGTGGCAATGGAGCTGTTTTCCAAAACTGGGCGCAGTACCTTTTGGTGATGAAATACCTGTCTGAAATGACAGATGAGCAGACGCTCCACCTCTATTCCGGTCATCCTATGGGACTTTTCCCTTCTTCTCCAGAAGCTCCCCGAGTGGTGGTGACCAACGGAATGATGATCCCAAATTATTCCAAACCTGATGATTGGGAGAAATTCAATGCACTTGGAGTGACACAATATGGCCAAATGACGGCAGGTTCATTTATGTACATCGGTCCGCAAGGAATCGTGCATGGGACTACGATTACGGTGATGAATGCTTTTAGAAAAAAACTGGCAGCAGGAGAAACTCCCGCAGGAAAAATATTTTTGACCGCAGGCTTGGGCGGAATGAGTGGAGCGCAGCCTAAGGCCGGAAATATCGCAGGCTGCATCACTATCTGTGCAGAAGTAAATCCTGCCGCAGCCAGAAAAAGATATGAACAGGGCTGGGTAGATGAATTGATCGAAAACCTAGATGAGCTAGTTCTACGAACCCAACTTGCCAAACGCAATAGGGAAGTGGTTTCTCTGGCCTTCATCGGCAATGTGGTCGATGTCTGGGAGAGATTCGATGAAGAAAACATATTCATCGAGCTTGGCTCTGATCAAACCTCTCTTCACAATCCTTGGGCTGGAGGATATTATCCGGTTGGACTTTCTTTCGAAGAGTCAAATCTGCTGATGTCCGACAATCCTGAAGTATTCAAAGAAAAGGTTCAGGAAACGCTAAGAAGACATGCCACTTCGATTAATAAACATGCAGCAAAAGGAACTTACTTTTTCGATTATGGAAATGCCTTTTTACTGGAAGCATCCAGAGCAGGTGCTGAAGTAATGGCAGAAAACGGTCTTGACTTCCGGTATCCATCCTATGTGCAGGATATTTTGGGACCAATGTGCTTTGACTTTGGATTTGGTCCTTTCCGCTGGGTGTGTTCTTCCGGAAAAGCTGAGGATTTGAGGAAATCCGATCAGCTAGCTGCCCAAGTTTTGAAGGAAATCATGCAGCAATCGCCTGCTTCTATTCAACAACAAATGCAGGACAATATCACCTGGATCGAAGAAGCAGAAAAGAACCAGCTGGTAGTCGGCTCCCAAGCCCGAATTCTGTATGCCGATGCGGAAGGCCGGGCTAAGATTGCCCAAGCTTTTAATGATGCCATTGCAGCAGGAGAAATCTCCGCTCCGATTGTACTTGGTCGCGATCATCATGACGTCAGTGGTACAGATTCACCTTTCCGGGAAACGAGCAATATCTACGACGGCAGCAAATTCACAGCAGATATGGCAATCCACAATGTGATCGGTGACAGTTTCAGAGGAGCCACTTGGGTTTCTATTCACAATGGAGGCGGAGTTGGCTGGGGAGAGGTGATGAATGGCGGTTTCGGGATGCTGCTTGACGGAAGTGCGGAAGCAGAAAGAAAACTGAAATCCATGCTATTCTATGATGTAAACAATGGGATTGCTAGACGTGCCTGGGCTAGGAACTCAGGTTCTGTGGAAGTCATTCAACGGGAAATGGATCGCAGTCAGGGATTGAAAGTCACTTTGCCAAATCTGGTGGATGAAGAGATTTTAGGATCAATTAAACTCTAGAAAACAGGAGAATCAAACCTTAAATGATGGTAATAATCCTGCTTCTGGAGAAGCAGGATAATAATGCATCTTATGTATTGAAAACTTCTTCCAAATCGATTTCAAAGCCGGCAATCGCAGTAGATGTGACTTTGTCTCCGATCGTAAACAGCCGTGAAGGTTGAAATTTACCATCGACTAAAGTATAAATCATTAACGTGCATTCAGATGGATGAATCACCCAATATTCTCTCACTCCGTATTCTTGATATAGCTCATACTTATTCTGAAGTTCTACCCGGCTATTTCCCGGTGAGAGAATTTCAACAATCAAATCTGGAGCACCCCAACAGCCTTTATCATCCAGCTTGGATAGATCACAAATCACAGAAATATCCGGTTGGACTACGGAATCTATTTTAGCAAAATCAGGATCTTTGGAAAACCTCACATCGAAAGGTGCAGAATAGACTTTGCAAGATTGATTTTTCAGAAAACTGAAAATTTTAAAAAAGACATTTCCGGAAACCTCCTGATGCCTTCTATTGGGAGCAGCGGCTTTGGCAAATATTTTCCCTTTGATCAATTCTACGATTTCTTCGAAGTCCCAATCGAGGTAATCCGCATAACTATATCCTCCAAAGGACTCGCTTGGCTCCTGAAAAGTATCTAAATCAATCTTATCTTTCTGTGGAATTCTATATTCTTCCATGTGTTTGTAATTTGATTTTTAAATGCCATAACCTGTCCCGTGACGAAAGAAATGCGATAGCCTGTCCCGAACACCCGGGAAAATCTTTCACAGCTTAAAATAACCTCCCGTGTGTCGCTTTCGATTTGCTCGATTTCATAACTAAACTGCATTTTGAATTTTACCTAAAAACCATATACATTGTTTCTGTTATTTAAAATATCAGACAGCAGTTTATAATTTAGCATAAAATAAATAAAAACTCCATATGCTCCATCAAAATCCAAACCCTTCCCTTTGGACAGGCAGAAAATCGGAAACAGTTGAATACTGGCACCAAGCTGCAATCTCTGTAAAGGACCTCAAATTGGATGAAAATCAAAATTCTCCAAAAGTAGGTATCCTAGGGTATGCAGGGGAAGAGGGTGTCAAAAGAAATCAAGGCAGATTGGGAACTGCTGAAGGGCCAAATGCAATCCGGAAAAGTCTTGGAACGTTGGCTTTTCACTTACCCGATAAAAGCCGAATATTTGATTATGGGGATATATATACAGAAAACTCTGACTTAGAATCAAGCCATGATTTGATTTCCAAAACTGTTCTTAACCTACTGAATAGTAAACATTTCCCAATCCTACTAGGCGGCGGACATGATCTGGCATTGGCACATGGGAGAGGGGTCTATCAGTATTTGGATGCTAAAAACCAGAAACTGGGAATCATCAATATGGATGCTCATTTTGACCTGCGACCGACTATTGACGGAAAGGGTCATTCAGGATCTCCATTCCTTCAACTTGCAGAGGAAAACCCGGATACTTTCCAATATTTATGTCTAGGGGTGCAGCGATCTGTGAACCCCAAATCACTTTTTGAGACTGCGGATAAAGTCGGTGCAAAATGGATGGTCATGGAGGATTTCAGGCTGAATAACTGGGAGGTTATCCAGGAAAAAATCCTGTGGTTTCTGGATTCTGTGGACAAAATCTACCTGAGTGTAGATATGGATGGTTTTTCTTCCGCTTTTGCCCCGGGAGTCTCTGCACCCTCTCCGATGGGTTTCAGGCCGGAATTCGCATTTAAAGTTTTTGAGCTGCTTGCATCCAGCAAAAAGCTTATTTCTATGGATGTAGTAGAGCTCAATCCTGCTTTCGACCATGATCATGCTACGGCAAGATTGGCTGCAAGATGTGCAGAATATGTAGCAAGGAAGGTTCTGGGAAAAACGGAATAATATAAGCTCACTATTACCTAACCATTGAAGATCAGCCCCATGAATTTAAAAAACAGAAACCAAGTTCTTGTACTAGTTTCCATTTTAATTTTAAGCTGTTCTTCAAGTAAGGAAGAGGCAGTTTTGCCAATTATAGAAATTTCCGAAAGTGATATTGTGGATTTTGATAAGGCAATAGAAGCTGTCGAATTTATTCCACTTCTGAATCAAGTGAATTCACCCGTCAACTTGAATTGCAGTGTTTGGGATCTTAAAGTCACAGATAATTACTTTGTCTATTCAACCATTTGTAACCCCGAAGCCAAAATTCATTTTTTCGATCTGGAAGGAAATTATGTTAAAACCTTCGCAAAAAACGGAGATGGTCCTGAAGAATATCAGACCATTCAGGGAATCAACATTGAACAAGACACGATCAATATTGCTGTAGGAGGAGGAATTATCAAGCAATACCATTTTGTTGATTTTGCATTTATCGGAATGGTTTCTTTGGATGAAGAGGCTACTTTCATCCCCTCTTTTACCAAGATCTCCAAAACTAAGTGGATGACCTCTCCTATGTTTGATGGAAATGTTGACCAAAATGGAGAATTCAGCATTTTCAAAATCATGGACAGTTCCAATAAGCAAATCACGGATTTGCCTCTCAAAACAACTCCATTGACTGCAGAAATCAGTGAAGGAGAGTTCGCAAGGCTGGGACATTCCTATTTGCTTAACTACGCATTTTCGGACACTTTATATCTATTTGAAAATAACAAAACGTCTCCGTTTATAGGTCTGGATTTTGGAAAAAGAAAGCCAAGCTCAGAAGATCTGAAAATGAATGCTGAGGGTTTTGAGACTGCTATTATGAACCAATCCCTAGCCTTCAATGTCGGCAAAATCTGGTATACGGATAACATCTCAAGATTAAAAACTTTTGCACTAGCCAAAAACCCGAACATGGATATTTCCAATGTGCGAACATTCCCTGTTCATGAAGTTTTTATAGACCACGAAACAAACAACGTAATTGCGTTTCCCTCACTTGCTGGTTGGTCAAATGGAAAAGGCGATGCTACAAAAGGCTATTTCTATGATGTCCTAAGAGCTGACGATTGGATCAATGCCTTGGACAAAGGTATCCTTGGGAAGTATGGAGAGAAACTAGAGAAGACTTTAGGCGAACTGAGGGACTTTGAAGATCCTGTTTTGATTAAATACAAGGTGAATACCAAAAATCAACTAAATTTATAGCTTAGTTTTGGCAAACCTTCGAGGTCTTAAAGACCTCAGAAGTTTAGTGCCTCCCACAAAATCTCCACCGGATGCTTGGCTTTTCTCCCTGTACCATCCGCTATCTGATGCCTACATGATGTCCCCGGTGCTGCTATGATAGTTTCCGCATCAGCTTTTCTTACAGCAGGAAATAGCACCAGCTCCCCTACCTGCTGAGAAACTGCATAATGCTCTGCCTCATAGCCAAAACTTCCCGCCATACCACAGCATCCGCTTGGGATGGTTTCCACACTATAATTTGCAGGCAAAGACAATAACTTCTGTGTCCAAGTCATGGATGAAAGTGCCTTCTGGTGACAATGTCCATGGAGTTTGATCTTCTGGGTTTTGGAAGTAAACAAATCAGCTTTGATGTTTCCGGCAGCGATCTCCTGCGCCAAAAATTCATCAATCAGCTTCACATGAAATTTCAATTTCTTGGCAGTCTCTGCCAATTCCTTCTTGACTATTCTTGGATATTCATCACGAAAACTCAAAATAGCGGAAGGTTCTAAGCCTATCAGCGGGGAATTTCCACTGATAAGCTTGTCAAAAATTTGCACATTCGCTTCAGCGTGTTTCCTGGCTTTTTCCAGCAAGCCCTTAGAAAGTGCAGACCTACCGCTCTCCTCATGATCCACGACTTTCACGTCATAGCCTAATCTCTTAAGCAAGGAAATCGCCTTGATTCCGATTTCAGTATCGTTGTGATTGGTAAACTCATCGACGAAGAAATAAATTGATTTAAGCTGCTTTGGCGCACCGGGAAGGGAGACATAGTTCTTTTTGTACCACTTACGAAGACTTATCTTGCTGATGGCGGGCAAATTCCGCTGAGGAGCAACTCCCAAAACAGACTTCATCACTCCTCCTGTAAATCTATTGCTCAGCATAAAATTGGCCAAGCCACCTGTTTTGGCTCCTAACTCATTCAGCTCATTGATATGGGCGAATACTCTTGATCGTAGTGGGATACCGTTTGTCTTTTGGTATTGGTAAAGAAATTCAGCTTTCATACTTGCCATGTCCACATTGGATGGACACTCCGCTGTACAGCCTTTGCAGGAAAGACACAAATCCATGGCATCCTTGATCTCAGGATGGTTAAAGGCATTTTCCTTTTTGTCCATCGTGAGAAACTCACGGAGTGTATTGGCGCGGCCCCGGGTTGTATCCTTTTCATTTCGGGTAGCCATGTAGCTTGGACACATCGTACCTCCGGAGCCAGGCAGCTTTCGGCAATCACCTGATCCGTTACATTTTTCTGCAAGACGGAGAATTCCGCCCACATGAGAAAAATCAATCAACGTATCATGACTTGGGGTCTCCATATCCGGCTCGTAGCGCAGAAACTTATTCATCGGAGCTGCATCCACGATTTTGCCAGGATTGAAAATATTCTGGGGATCCCATGAAAATTTGATCCTGCGGAAAAGCCCGTAATTCTTCTCCCCTACCATCAACGGAATAAATGCTGCCCGGACTCTACCGTCTCCATGCTCACCACTCAGCGAGCCTTGGTACTTTTTCACCAACTCAGCAGAAGCTTTGGAGATCTGATAAAACTCCTCCACATCCTTTGATTTTTTCAAATCCAAAATAGGTCTCAGATGTATCTCTCCGGCACCTGCATGGGCATAATGGACAGGCTTCTGATTAAAGCCTTTCATCATCTCATCTACCTCGTCAATGTAATCTGCCAAATCCTCTATATCCACTGCCGTATCTTCAATACATGCCACGGCTTTGGGATCACCTGGAATATTGGCGAGCAATCCCAGTCCAGCCGAGCGAAGAGCCCAGGCGGTAGAAACCATTGCCGGTTCAATGATAGGATACGCATATCCCAATCCGGTCCTTTTTAGGTCTTCTACCAACGTTTCACCTTTGGCCATGGCCTCATCGAGCGTGTGCCCCCGAAACTCCACCATCAAAATCGCTTCAGGATCACCCTCCACGAAATAGCGATTCTTGCTGTATTCTATGCTTTCTTTGGTACAGTCCAAAATTATTTTGTCCATCAGCTCCACAGCCGTTGCGGGATGCTTCATCGCTGTCTGGGCAGATACCATACTTTGGTGGATTGTCTCGAAATGTGCCGCCACTACGATTTCTATGGGTTCGGGAAGCGGGTCAAGACTGATTTTGATCTCAGTAGTAAAGGCCAATGTCCCTTCCGAACCACTTAATAATTTACAGAAATTGAATTTTTCCTGTCCTTCAAAAATCTCAGCCTTCAGCAGTTCATCCACCGCATAGCCCGTGTTTCTCCGGTGAATTGTCTTTTTGGGAAATTGCGCATGAATCTCTTCCCGGGCTGCCGGATCACTTAACTCTTCAACTACCTTTCTATAGATATCTCCTTCAAGTGACTGAAGTTTGGTTTTTTGCTGAAACTCGTCTTTTGTAAGCGCTTCAAATTTAGCTGTATTTCCATCGCTCAAGATGGTATTCAATGAAATCACCTTATCTCTAGTCACTCCATAGACTATGGATGTGGTGCCGGAGGAGTTATTTCCCACCATACCGCCAATCATTGCCCGACTGGCAGTAGAAGTAATAGGACTGAAGAAAAGTCCATGAGGTTTCAGGTACCGGTTGAGTTCATCACGCACCACACCCGGCTGCACCCTTACCCATCGCTCAGCCACATTCAATTCCAATATTCCCGTAAAATGCTTGGACACATCCACCACTATCCCATTCCCTACACATTGACCTGATAGTGAAGTGCCTGCGGTACGGGGAATTAATGAAGTCCCATTTTTAGCCGCAAAATGTATCAGTTTCTTTATATCCGACTCGGACCTTGGGAAGGCTACGGCCAAAGGCATTTCCCTGTATACTGATGCATCCGTAGCATACAGTGTTTTGGTAAGCGTATCAAATTGCAATGTTCCTTCCAGCTGGGTGGAAAGTTCTTGAAGTAAGGGCAAAAGGTTAGGTAGGTTTGAACTCATGGTCAAAAATAAGCCGATGTAGCGGATTTAAGGAAAACTAAGGCAAAAGAATTTGGAAATGATCAATAGACAAATGATTATCCGCTATGATGCCAGTAGTCATATTTCCTTGTTTTACCGGCGGAAAAGTAGATATACATAAGAGACAAAATTCAATTCTCAATTTTCAAAGCATACCCCACTTGATAATTGTACATTGAATTTGACCATTGATAATTGGATAATTGATCATTTCCCAGCTTTCTTTACGGCAAATATCAAATCACCTTCATGTTTTTCTATCTATCCCAATTCCTGAGCTTTCTTGCAATGCCACTGACGATTATATCGCTTTTATGGCTATTTGGACTGCTGTATATCAGGAAAAAATGGGGGAAAAGATGTCTCTGGATCGGATTGATACTACTCTGGTTTTTCTCCAATCAGTTTATTGCAAATCAAGCGATGCTGGCTTGGGAACCTGAATTTAAGGGCTTCAATGAGGTGAAAAATCATGAAATCGGCATCGTGCTTACCGGTGTAACCAACCTGAGCAAAACAGCATATGACCGTACTTTTTTCAATAAAGGTGCTGATCGGATCACACATGCATTGCAGCTATACCGGGAACGGAAAATCAAGAAAATTCTTATCACAGGCGGTCAGGGTCTAAATCCTGTCAATCCTCAATCAGAAGCTGAGCTTTTGGAGCGGTTTTTGTTGATGACCGGTGTTCCTGCAGAAGACATTATGATCGAAGATAAATCGAAAAATACTGCTCAAAATGCAGCGTTTACGAAGGAGTTTTTAGATGCAAAAGGAATTGATACAAATCAGGAATTTTTGCTGATCACTTCTGCTTTTCACATGTATAGAGCGAAAGGGTGCTTTGATAAGGCAGGTTTAAAAACCCAAACTTTCCCAACAGACTACTACAGTCATGACACAAAATATGACCTTCCTGCATTTTTATATCCTAACCCTTCATCAATCGAAAACTGGCACAAATTGTCAAAGGAATGGATCGGGATTTTAGTATATAAGTTAGTCGGGTATATTTGATATGTGATTATCCGCAATGATGCCAGTAACCATATTCTCTTTGCTTTACTGGACAGAAGCCCCCTGCCCGACGGCAGGCGGGGATGACGGGTGACCTAAGTGGCCTTGACGACAGTGTTTTCCGAATCCTATGATGCTTTTGTCTTTTACTTGAAATAGGCGGATAATCATAAAGAATATTTATAATCTCTACGCTTTAACTCTAAATTAAAAATATACTGAATATGAAATTTGGCAGCACAGATCATCCTGAGAATATTGACTTCACTCTACCGCCTGATCACCCTGACACGGCTGAGACACTTAAGAAATATAAAAGTGACGCCCCTTTTGAAGTGTATGTGGGCTGCGCCAAGTGGAACAAAGCAGATCTCAAAGGCTTCTATCCCCGGGGCACCAAAGATGAGCTGACTTATTACTCAAGGCAGTTTAATTCTATTGAGCTCAATGCGACTTTTTACAACTCACCCGACAAAAATCAGGTTGTGCAATGGAAAGAGAAAACCCCGGAAGGCTTTAAGTTTTTCCCTAAAATCCGTCAATCCGTCAGCCACTACCGCAGGCTTAATGATGTCAAGAATCTGACTGATGAATTTGCTGATTCTGTAAGCATGTTTGAAGAAAAACTGGGAATGGTATTTCTACAGATGATTGACAATTTCAAACCGAAGTTTATAGACCGGGTAGAAGGCTTTGCCCAAGACTTCCCCAAAGGAGTTCCACTGGCAATCGAGGTTCGCAATGAAGACTGGTTTAAAGGCGAAGTCTTTGATGCATACTATCAAATTTTAAAGAATAATGATATCACCAATATCATCGTGGATGCGGCTGCACGTAGAGACATGCTGCATATGCGGCTTTCCAATAATGCCGCTTTCATCCGATACGTAGGTGCCAATCATGCGAGTGATTATACGCGACTTGAAGACTGGGTGGAGAGAATCAAGGTGTGGAGATCCCAAGGCCTGCAAAAGCTCTATTTCTTTATCCATCAGAATGTGGAAAAGGAATCACCGCTTCTTGCAGAACATTTCATCAAAATGCTAAACAAGGAGCTTAACCTTTCTCTGAAAATCCCCAATTCCCCTGACAATCCCCTTGGATTTTAAAAGGAGAATTAAATCAAGGCTGGTTTGATGATTTGAATATTTATGACGTACTTTACGTTACGTACTTTGCGTGACGTACTTTGCGTAATACTGAATAATCAGAATCATGAAAGAGCCTTTCAATCCATTTGTAATCAACACATATCAGGGAAAAGACTATTTTTTTGATCGTGAAAACGATCTAAAAATGCTCATTTCACATATAGAAAATGATAGAAATGTAGTGCTTTATGCCTGGAGAAGATTGGGGAAATCAGCACTTATTCATCGTCTTTTTGAAGAATTAGAAACTTCAAAGGACTACGAAACGATTTACATAGATTTGTTAGTTTCACAGAATATGGATGAAGCCATTCAATCCATCGCCTCAGCTATCTATGAAAAATACGGAAAAACCACGTCCGGACTAAGTGCCGCAATACAAAAATTATTCGGATCCATCGGTGCCACCATCCATTTCAACGGGCTGACGGGACTGCCGGAAATCACCCTTGGAATCATCAAATCAGGACAACAAGACCAATCTCTCAAAGCACTGGGAGAGTTTCTGCTTGCCCGAAAAAAGAGGATAGTAATCGCCATCGATGAGTTTCAGCAGATTGCCGATTACGAAAATGTGAAGGCGGAGGCAGTGTTCCGCACTTGGGTGCAGCAGATTCCGGCAGTGAGATTCATTTTCAGCGGCAGCCACAGGACATTGATGGAGGCAATGTTTACGGAGAAAAAGCGGCCGTTTTATCAAAGTTCCCAACTTGAATCGCTCCAGCCGATTGCCTTGGCTGCGTACACTGAATTTATCCTGCACCATTTTCAAGCTGCAAAAAAGTCAATCAGCCCGGATTCAATTGAGAAGATTTACCGCTGGAGCCGCGGACAGACTTACACCGTCCAGCTAATCTGCAACCAGCTTTTCGCCAACTATAAAAAAATAACCGATTCTACTCTCGATGTGGTTTTTGATCAGATTCTGACGCAGCAGCAGTCCGTATTTGCCAACTTCCAAAAAATGCTCACCAAAGCCCAATGGAATGTATTCCGGGCTATTGCCAAAGAAGAACCGCTGCAAAATCCGATGAGCAAGGATTTTCTGCAAAAGCACAACCTAGGTGCTGCAAGCACAGTCAGAACTGCACTGAAAGCATTGGAAAAATTAGAATTAGTCATCAAAGACGAAGAATACTACCTGGTCCATGAAGTCCAGCTTGCCCGATGGATGGCCAGACTATAAGTTGCATATCACACCAAAAGCGTAGAAGCGATACCATCCCGCAATTCCGAATCTACTTTTGCTTCCTCAGCAAACTCTTTCCATTTTTTGATCGCAGTGACGACAGCATCGATCTTTTCTTCGGGTTTTTTAATGTTCATTTTGTGGGCAACTTCCAAAAAATCAGCATGCTGTATTCCCTCCCTTTTTCCATTGACCAGTAAGGACTGGGCACTTACCCATACACTTCCAGGCCTATAGGCATAGCAAATATCATAAGCCGGCGAAAGCTTCCATTTACCGTCTTTATCCATCAAAAAAGCGAAGTTCTTCGTGTGATCGTCGCAATTTCTGGCCAACACATTAAACACCATACGAATAAACATCTGCTCTGCCTCCGGATAGGAAAGCCTTAGCATCCTCATCGTCTCAAACACCTGTTCGTAGCTGTAATCCCCCACCTGATTAAAATCAAAGTGTCTTAATCCACATAAACTTTGCATGTGGATTTTCTGACCATCGTCATGTCTATCAAAACGCTTGGTCATAAAGTGCGCCCTGCCATTTTCTTCGAATAATCGGCATTCACTCATCTCGATTCCAGCGGATTGAGCCATAAGAAAATAGGCCATTTCTACCCGACCATAACCCAGTGTGGAACCAAATTGAGAATCGTGAACCCCATCAAACTTAATGATCCAGTACGAAAATCCAGAAGGAGCTTTCACCTGTCCACTTTTTACTTTTCCTGTTTTGGGGTTGTACGCTATTACGGCTTTAGCGCGGGCTCCTCCCGCAGAAGTACCGATTTTAAGAATATCCGATAAGGCAGACCGCTCCTCTCCGGTCAGATTTGACTGAAAATCTTCTCTGGAATTGAGAATTTTGCCGGCGATATTGACCAAGCTGTCTATTTCGATCGAACTGGCTTTGATCGTTTCATCCCGAAGGGACGGTCTGATCTCCAAGGCCCCTACTCCCCGTTTTCCTATAAAACAGAGTTGCTCTACAGGATTGAGACTGTCCGCCACTCTGCCATTTTGGATCAACCATGTATTGATCAGCTGATTGCCGTATTTATCCGGCAACATATCCGCCAGTAAGCCCGGAAGCCCCTTGAAGGTATCAAAAGCATCACCCCGGGCTCTTCGCAACTCAGGAAATGCATGCACTCTATTTCCTTGACTTAAGGGCATTTTTACAGGGGAAATATCCAGCCCGGAACGAAGAAAATCCTGATGAAATTCAAAACTCCCCAACTGCTCTGAATCATCCCAAAGAACCGCTCCGACAAGTTTATCCCAAATCCGGATTTCTGCTGCCACTACCATTCTGAAGGAGGATTTTCTGCTGCCCTATCAGAATTACGAATCCGCTGTCTTTCGTGCTTCTTTTGAAGCTTGATGTAATCTATGGGGCTGATTGTCTTCTTCACCTCAAAGGATTCAAGCCACTGTAGCTTATCCAACACCCGAAGCACCTGAATCAAGGTGATTAGATTCACTTTTTCACCGCGCTCCAGAAGACTCAAAGTAGACCTACTAATCCCTGCAGCAGTAGCCAGCTGCTCTTGGGATTTATTTTGGTCCATCCGATGATGCTTCACAAAGCGTCCTAGCTGATGGAGAATTGCAGTATCACTTAGCTGATTGTAATCCATGACTTAACTATCATTCATTATCCACAAATATACAAATTAACGACTGAATTATCATACATTATTTAATATTATTAAGGAATGATTAATCAGTCTTTAAGTCTAATATTACTTGTAATGACTGATTAATCATTCAAAAATTTCTTAAGAATAGAGATTAGATCGACTCCATTTCCACTCATAGTTCCAGCCTTTTTGCTCAAGCAAAATAGGATGATATGCTAAAGCTGCTTTTGCTGTAGACGAATTAAAAAATCGCTGATCATCAGTGAGTACAGCCCTCTTTCCGCCATCAGCATCTTTCATTATCAAGTCCATTAAAGTAGAGGGGACCTCTGCAGAATAAAAGAATTCAGATTTCAACAGTTTGTTTTTTAAGCTCCAATCAATCTCATAGCCCTCGTTTATAGATGCGGTAAAAGCACTGGAAGGATTTTCACTCTGTGTCTGCACAAAAGAAAGAAACTCCCGCAGTAAGGCCAATCCGGGATTATTAAGTTGACCGGGGCGGAAATCAACAGGCTCAATACTGGAAATTACATGCATTCTCTTTCTGGCCCGGGTGATGGCCACATTCAGTCTATTTTCTGCACCTGACTTACCTAGCAATCCAAAATTAGTGACCAATTTCCCTTCGGGGTTGGGAGCATAACCCAAGGACAAAATCACCTGATCAAACTCATCTCCCTGCACATTTTCAATATTTCGCACTTTGATTCCCACGTCTATGAAACCCGCTTTCCAAAGATTTTCACGGATCAATTCCATTTGAAAATAATTCCCCGTCACGATCCCGATGCTATCCAGAGGAGACGAATGATGAATAGCTTCGACTTTCAAAACAACTGCATCTGCTTCTATTTTATTTACCTGATTAAGCCAAATCCCCTCGATCTTCTCCCATGTAAATGCCGGACCGGCAGTAATAAAAGTCGCATAATCAGGTAAAGTATCCAGCTGATTTTCATAGAAATGTGCATTGGAAAAATGAATCAACGCAGGATCAGCTGAGCGGTAATGGCCTTTTAGTTGGTGTTTTTCAAAAAGATCCCCAGCCAACTCAAGTAGGGATTCCCTCTCATACTCCAGCCCCTCCTCATCAGATTCCCATTTTACCTGATAGAAATCCGAAGGGCGAAGTTGCTTGGAATCACCCGCAATTACCACCTGCTTGCCCCGTAGCATGGAGGGCAGTCCACGCTCTACCCGGCACTGTGATGCTTCATCAAAAATCACCAAATCAAAATTCTGCTCCAATGAAAACAATGCAGAAACTGTCTCAGGACTGGCAAACCAACAGGGCAACAAGCGAAAGACCTCTTCTCCCATTTCTTCCAATAACTTCCTGATCGACCAACGCTGCCTCTTTTTACTCACCTGATGAAGCAAATCCCGATAAGTCAGTCGATTTCCCAGACGGTTAAATTCCAGTCCGCCTGTGATCTGCTCCCGAAGCCTAAGCAAAGCAATATGCCTAGCTATCTTCCTTTTTTCAAGAATCGCTTCTTTCAATTCTGCCAACTCATGTTGCATCGCGAGACTTCCCGCTTCTGCCAAAACAGGATTTTTGACCTCCAAGTAAACTATCCATGCCAAATACCATGAATTCCAAAATGCTCCCAGCTGATCCTTACTACCCGATTGCGGATATTCCTTTTCCAGTTTCTCAGCAAGTGAAATCGTAATCGGACAGGAATTTTCCAGAAATCTATCGAAAGATACAAGCTCCGAAAAAATCCGGTTTAAGTTCGATTCAGGACCAATCGCAACAGCTCTATTATGAAAAACATGCAAAATCTGCTCATCACTCAGGTAAGCTTTCCAGTTGATCGATGAGTTCTGAAATGATTCCGAAAACTCGCAAACCTTGTCAAGCCAGGCTTTAAAACCGTCTGCTGTCCGGCAAGCCAATGAATGCAGTTCCTTTCGACTCTCCCATAAATCAACCCACTCAAGAATTTGTAATAATAATCCAAGCCGATCTCCTAACCCTTCAACAGAAAGTTCAGCAAACTCTACCTCTTTCATTTTTGAAAACTCCGCAGATTCAGCACTTAATCCTTTGAAAGTCTCAAGTTCAGTGCGAATACCCGATATGGTTTTTGAGTCAAGTTTCAGATTCGATTTGTCCAAAATATCAAAAGTCAACGGGAATTTGCTCTTATTCAATTGTATCCGGATTCTCCCAAACCATGAGCTTGATTTTGCTTCCAATATATCAAGTTCAGTTTCAAGAGTGGAAAGATTTTCGGGATTGGACGATATTCCAAATGAAAGCTGCTGAAGCTTTTCGACTGAGGATAACATCCAATTGTGACCCTTGATCAGTGCTAATCGAACCTTCGAATCAAAAATCGCCGAAATGGCTAATTCAGGTTTCTCCAATCGATTCAACTTATCATTGAGCAAATTTACAACTGATGCAAAATCATTAGTTGCCAAAATCTGACCAGCTAGCTTTTCGAAGTGAAGATCAGAATCTTCTGCTACCCATTTCGCTCTAAAAGACTCAATTTCATTCAAACCCTGGATAATTCTCGGAAAAACCACATGCTCGAAATGGGCAAATGAGACTCTCTTTTCCCAAAAAGATCCTTTGAACTGTAACTGATACGAATGGTAGATTTTATAGGATTTTTCAAAATCCTGCGCTTTCTGATAATCCAGCTTCGTTAAATCCTGATCTTCAAAAAACGGCTTTTTCAAATCTGCCTTCAGATACATAGCTTTAATAGGCATCCCCCCTTCTTTCGCATCGAACAATGCCGTGCGAAAAACCTCGAATTTCTCCGAAAGTCTTGAAATCACCTTGGAGTATTGAGAAATCTCCCGCTCCAACTGAATAGAATCAATGCCTCTATTATGCTCCTGATAAGACTCAATAGCTTCGATTTGAGCTTTTACCTTGCGGAAAAGCACTTTTTGATCTACCCGAAAATCATGCACCAAACCTAGAAAATCACCAAAACCGGCCAATGTCATCCGCTCAACGACCACATCCAAAGCTGCTCTCTTTTGAGAAACCACCAGCACTTTTTTGCCTCTTGAGCAATAGTCAGAAACTAAATTTGCGATCAACTGAGACTTACCCGTTCCAGGAGGTCCTTCCACCACTAAACTTCTTCCCTGCCGGACTTTCATCAAGACATTTTCCTGGGAAGCATCCAAAGGAAACGCCGGAAAAAGCTGTTCTTCTCTAAGTAAGGGCTGGTTTTCATCAGCCGCAAAGTGCTTGGTGAACAACTCCTCCAAGCCTATTTCACCAAACCCGCTTTCCAGTTTTTCATAGTCCGCAAAGAGATAATTACCCTTTTGGGCAAATTGGCCTAACAGGGCATAGTTTTTCAACGCCAGCTTTCCATCTTGAAATTTGCCTGAATCCACACTCACTTGCGAAACAGGGAAGGTTATCAACTGATCTTCAAATAGCGAAGAACTTAGCTGAATGGAAAAATTGTCATGGAGAATCTTGGAAAACTCAGTTCTAAACGTTGTGGCGTCAGTCGACAGCCCCCGCACTGACTCATTCAAAAAATCCGTATCCAAGGATTTCCCATAGCCATGACTGTAAGCCAAGAGAAAAGCCGGATTCCATTGCCATTCATCCAGTTTCACAAGAATCCATTGCCCATTATCGAGCTGAACATCAACACTCAAAAGTAACAATGGGGCTCTAAGAACATACCCGTTGATTAATTTCCCTTCCACGAAGGGCCATCCCAGAAATAAAGATCGCTCGCCCGTTTCCTCCTTTGTCAGTTGATCCCGAAAAGAAAGTCTTGAAAATATCTTTGAATATGTATTAACGCCGGCAAGCCTAGGATCAGATTCGGGAATTAAAGGAAATGCTTTTTTTGAGGAAATAACCTTTCTTATGATCTCAAAGCTATTTTCTCCATTCAAAAAATCCAACTCTTTCAGATCTACAACCCCAAATCCCTCAGTATTAGGCAAATAAAGTGACCTGTTTTTGGAAGACAGGTCTACCAATCGATTCCGGTAAGTCTGAAAAATCGATTCAGGCATTTAATGGAAAGGTGAGTCTTTTTCCTTAGCCATCTGATTATAGACAATATGGTCCAACCTACCCGGCATCCATTTATTCAAAAACACCAGTAATTTACCTTGGGTAGTCAGCACCAAATCACGTTTTCTTTTTAAAGTTGCCATCAAAATCTCTTCGGCAACTTCATCCGAGCTCATCATTTTTGATTCATCCCGGGGAGATTCTCCCTGAGAAGAACCATGTGCAGTAAGTGCATTCTTTCGAATATTTGAGGCTGTAAATCCGGGACAAGCCACCAATACATGTACTCCTTTTTTCATCACCTCAGTCCGTAATGATTCAAAAAATCCGTTCATGGCATATTTACTGGCCGTATAGGCCGTTCTGGCGGGTGTCCCACGAAAACCGTTGATGGAAGAAATCCCTATTACCGTACCTTTATTTTCAACAATTGAGGGAAGACAAAACTTAGTGGCATAGACTGTGCCCCAGAAGTTTGTATCCATCACCTTATGAAAGACTTCGAAATCAAGATTTTCAAACAGTGCACGCATCGAAATCCCCGCATTGTTTATTAAGATATCTATTTTGCCGAATTCCGCAATAACCGTTTCAGCCATTCGCTTATTGTCATCCACCACACTTGCATCGGCCAAAACCGCAAAAACAGCTATCCCCTCCGCTTCCAATTTTGCCTTGCTGGCATCCAATTTCTCCTGATTTCTACCTGTAATAACGATTCTAGCGCCTGTTTTTCCAAAAACTCTGGCACAGGACTCTCCTATTCCCGAGGTGGCTCCTGTGACAATAACTACTTTATCTTTAAGACTATCTTGTTTCATTGATGATTCAAAGATACTGAATTTGTGATTTTTAAATTTCAAGTTCGGGTTTAGAAGAGCATCTAAATTGATTCATCCAATATCCCAATCAATTAGTAACATCCCTACTGGACCAACTTTTAACCAAAATTTCAATTTTTAAGTTTTCCTATTCAGAACTTTTTATAAGGTATAGCTCATTGTACGAGGGATATAAAGACCAAGTTGGACAAGGATTTCCACATAAAGAGTTTTTCTCCCGTTTGTGTATATATCGCTGAAAACCCTCTAAATGAGATTAGCTGTCATAATAGAAAGGACAGCTATTCATCCAACTAACAGAATAACCGCTCCATTTTTCTCCCTAATTCTCCTTCTAGTAAACCTCCTCGTCTTTTTTTTCTAATTTTGCGCCCATGTCGCGAAAAATGAAGAACAAGGTGATCACCAACCTACTTATCGAGCGGATTGCCTCGGAGGGTAAATGTCTGGGACATCATGAGGAAAAAGTGG
The DNA here is from genome assembly GCF_014838715.1 of Algoriphagus sp. Y33. Lineage (NCBI taxonomy): Bacteria > Pseudomonadati > Bacteroidota > Cytophagia > Cytophagales > Cyclobacteriaceae > Algoriphagus > Algoriphagus sp. Y33. The sequence goes on from NZ_CP061947.1 coordinate 3,301,749, forward strand.
TTTTTGTAACGGGAGTTGCTCCGGGAGATGTGGTAGATGTACGGATTACGAAAGGAAAAAACTCTTTCATGGAAGGGGAACCCGTCAATTTCCACGAGTATTCCAAAGAAAGAATCGATCCATTTTGCTCGCATTTCGGCACATGTGGCGGTTGTAAGTGGCAGCACATCAATTACGACCTGCAGAAAACCTACAAACGCCAGCAGGTTGTAGACCAGTTTCAGCGGATTGCGAAAGTGGACATTCCCGAAGTATGGCCGACGCTGGGTTCAGAAAAAACCCGCTATTACAGAAACAAACTTGACTTCACTTTTTCCAATAAAAAATGGCTGACTCTTGATCAAATCCGCTCGGGAGAGGATTTTGACAGAAACGCCCTGGGATTTCATATTCCGAAGATGTTTGACAAAATCATCGATGTGGATCATTGCTATCTGCAGGGAAGCATATCAAATGAGGTCAGAAATGAACTTAGAGCATTTGCCTTGACTAGGCAACTAAGCTTTTATGACATTAGAAATCAAACAGGCCTGCTTCGGAATCTGATTATCCGCACCACCAGCACCGGTCAAGCTATGGTGATTGTACAGTTTGGAGAAAATGATCCTGAGGGAATTCAGATGGTGATGCGGCATTTGAATGCAAAATTCCCTGAAATCACCTCTCTTCTCTATGTCATCAATACCAAAGGAAATGAAACTTTCCATGACCTAGAACTGGTCACTTTCTCGGGACAGTCCTATATAGAAGAGGAAATGGAAGGATTGAAATTCCGGATCGGCCCAAAATCCTTCTATCAGACCAATTCGGAGCAGGCTTACGAGCTATATAAAGTTGCCCGTGACTTTGCCGATCTGCAAGGCAATGAGGTCGTATACGATCTCTATACCGGCACCGGCACAATCGCCAACTTCGTAGCCAAACAGGCCAAGCAAGTAATCGGAATTGAGTACGTAGCGGCTGCCATAGAAGATGCAAAGCTTAATTCGGAAATCAACGGATTGGACAATACGCTCTTCTACGCGGGGGATATGAAAGACATGCTAAACGATGAGTTCATCGCAAATCATGCCGCACCGGATTTGATTATTACCGACCCTCCGCGTGCCGGAATGGATGAAAAAGTAGTACAGATGCTTCTAAGACTGAATGCGCCAAAAATAGTGTATGTATCCTGCAATCCCGCCACTCAGGCCCGGGATGTGGCACTTCTAAGCGAAAAATATAAAGTGGAAAAAGTGCAGCCCGTGGATATGTTTCCACAAACCTACCATGTAGAAAATGTCGTACTCTTAACTTTAAAATCATGATTTCAGATTTCAACGATCCCGAACTGAGTGGAAAATACCTGGGTACAATTACCAGTGATTTTATAAAGATCTCAGATGCGCTTAAAGAAGCTTCCTATCAGATCAGAACACGGAAATTCTCAGATTACCCGATTTTCCCTATCTCGAAAGAAATGCAGCCTATAGGTAAAATCTTTGTCGGAAAAGAGGAGAAAGGACTGGACTGGAATTACTTCATGACCTATGTAGATGAGTTTGTGCAGCGAAAATTAATCGCTGAGGAAGCGTTGCCTGAATTCGAAAAATCCTACAAAGACCCTGATGAATTTTGCTGCCTTTTTGTGATGGACGGAGCATTTACCAGCTTTGTGTATATCCCTTATCCCAATGATTAATTCATGTACGGACATCAAAAAAAGCTTTACCCTTAACTTGGGTAAAGCTTTTTTTGATTAAGGTAGTACGCTTTATAAAGCTGAAAGCTTCTGTGAGTTTCTTCGCTCAAAGAAGAGAGATCTTAAGCATTCGCAATTATTGCCAAGCCGCCGTTCGTGTCATCACGGGCTACCCTCAGCCACCTTTTTCCAGTGAGTGAGATCCACCTATTGATAGGTAGGTACCCGCACTTTCAATGGGAAATCTACTTTCTTCCTGAAAGCAGCAGGAACTCAATCAACTATTCATCAATTCCTCGATCTCCTCAGCTTCAACAGGGATATTTCGCATCAGATCAAAATAGCCTTTCCCTTCCTGAATCACAATATTATTTTCCAATCTGACTCCCAGACCCTCTTCTGGAATATAGATCCCCGGCTCCACGGTAAATACCATCCCCGGCTTGATCGGTCCATGCATCGTGCCTACATCATGTACATCCAATCCCAGATGATGGGAAGTACCGTGCATAAAGTACTTTTTGTATGCGGGCCAAGCCGGATCCTGATTTTTGATATCTGTCTGGTCTATCAATCCCAACCCAACCAATTCACTTTGCATGATCAATCCCACTTCCTTGTGATAGTCTTGAATAGTTGTTCCAATGATCAAAATGCGTGAAGCCTCCTTTTGCACCCGCAATACAGCATCATAAACGGCCCGCTGTCTCTCCGTAAACCTACCGCTCACCGGAATGGTACGGGTCATATCCGCATTGTAATTTCCATACTCTGCCCCCACATCCATCAGAAGCATTTCACCTGCCAGACATTCCTTATGATTTTCGATGTAATGGAGAACACAGGCAGATGCACCGGAAGCGATAATGGGCTCATAGGCAAATCCTTTGCTACGGTTTCTTACAAACTCGTGCAGGTATTCAGCTTCGATTTCATATTCGGTGACCCCGGGTTTTACAAAAGAAAGAATTCTTCTAAACCCTTTCTCTGTAATATTACATGCAGTCTGCAACTGATCAATTTCCTCCTTTTCCTTTACTCCTCTTAACTTATGCATGATAGGAGCTGAACGGTGGTAAGTATGTAGCGGAAAGCGCTTTTTGCACTCTTTGATAAATCGTGCATCCTTGGTTTCTACTACTACACCGGCACGCAAATGCTCATTGGTATTCAGGTAGATATTGCAGCAAAGTGCCATTACTGTATTGAAGACCTGGTCAAAATTCGCCAGCCACTGAATATTTTTGATGCCGGAAGTGGCCTCGGCTTCTTCCTTGGTGTATTTATGCCCTTCCCAAATTGCAATATGCTCGTTGGTTTCCCTGAGAAAAAGAATTTCCCGCATGTGTGGATTAGGGCAGTCAGGGGCTACCAACAGGATGGTTTCTTCCTGATCTATTCCTGTCAGGTAAAATAAATCATTGTTCTGACGAAAACGCATCGTCCCGTCAGCATTGGTAGGCATGATGTCATTGGAATGGAAAACTGCCACACTTCCTTCGGCAAGCTTGTAGCAAAATTTCTCGCGATTCTTGATATAAAGTGAACTGGAAAGAGGTTGATATTTCATGTGTTTATAATTGTTTTCTATTGGCCACATGGAATCTCGCACGGTTTATAATCATCCCACTGTGTGTCGTCTTCGACATGCTCGATTTCATCTGTTTATAATTGATTTCAATGGTCATTACCTGTCCCGATATGTCGGGGTGGAATCTTTAACGATTAACCCGCCAACCGGCGGAACCCTGTGTGTTTCAATGATGATTTTAATCGTGTCGATTTCATACGTTTATAATTTACTTTTTAGCGGCCATAATCTGTCCCGTCCGCAGCGGCGGATCGGGAGAATCCCGCATTACGGATAATCATCCTTCCATGTAACGCATTTGACATGTCTGTCTGCCGCCAAACAGGCTCGATTTGCCCCTTTTTTTTCTGATTCTGAAACGGAAAGTTACTAATTCTATGGTGAAAATTAGGTTAGAAATTCACCAAGAACCAATTTCCTGCGTTACTTTGTATATTACCGAAAGGGTAAATTATAGCATGGAATTAAACATCAAAGAACTAAGTAACGGCATTCGGATTGTCCATCAGGAAGTTACCCATACCAGACTAGTTCACTGTGGATTTATATTAGATATAGGGAGTAGAGACGAGACCAAAGAACAAGAAGGGTTGGCTCACTTTTGGGAGCATATGGCCTTCAAAGGTACTAGAAAGCGCAAAACATTCCATATACTCAATCGACTGGAATCACTCGGTGGTGAACTCAATGCCTACACCACCAAAGAGAAGGTTTGCTTCTATGCCTCCACCCTTAAGGAACATTACGGCAAAGCCTCCGAATTACTGTTTGACATCACCTTCAATAGTACTTTCCCTGAAAAACAGATCGAAAAGGAGCGTCAAGTTATTTTAGAGGAGATGGCCATGTATCGGGATTCGCCCGATGATGCGATACAGGATGAACTGGATGAGCTGGTTTTTGAGAATCATGCGCTGGGGAGAAATATTTTGGGTACAGAACAAACAGTCGGAAGCTTTACACAGCAGGACTTCTTCGATTTTATATCCACCCGATTGGACACTTCCAGACTGGTATTTTCAGTTGTGGGAAATATTTCTTTTCAGAAAGTGTTGCGCGGAATAGAAGGCTCTTTGTCCCAGATCCAGACAAAAAGAAGTCTATATATCCGAAATAACTTCACTAATTATACACCTAAGGTAAAAATCCAGGAACGGGACGTCAGTCAGTCACTCTGTGCTATTGGCCGACCGGCATTCTCCCTTTACAATCCCAATCGATTTAAGCTTTATCTTCTCAACAACATCCTGGGAGGCCCCAGTATGAACAGCCGTCTAAACCTCATGCTCCGTGAGAAACATGGTTATGTCTACAGTATCGAATCCAGCTATCAGCCTTTTTCAGATGTAGGTTTCTTTGGGATTTACTTTGGCACAGAGGGCAAAACGCTGAAAAAAGCCCAATCACTTGTTCTCAAAGAAATGAGCAAGTTGGCCAACGGGACTTTGGGAACACTTCAGCTTCATATGGCCAAAGAGCAAGCTATAGGACAAATGGCAATAGCTGAGGAAAACTACTCCGCTTTGATGCTGGTCTATGGCAAAAGCTTACTTGATCACGATAAAGTAGATCCTTTGGAAAACATCTTCAATCAAATCAGAAAAACTACAGGAAAAGATATACAGGAAATCGCGAGTGAAATCTTCAATCCGGACATGCTGACCTTTCTCACCTATACCCCTCAATAATCATGGAATTCATCGACCCAGCTCTTTTAACATATTGCGAAACTCACAGCAGTGAAGAGGATTATTTGCTAAAAAAGATCGCCAGAGAAACTCAGGCGAAAGTAATGATGCCCCGCATGATCTCCGGTCATTTGCAGGGAAAAATGCTGGAACTTTTCACCAAAATGAAAAATCCAAAAACAATTTTGGAAATCGGTACATACACAGGGTATTCGGGAATCTGCATGGCAAGAGGACTCGATAAAGACGGGAAGTTGATCACCCTGGACATCAATGATGAGTTGGAAGTGATGGTACGTGGATTTTTTGAAGAAAGCGGTATTAATGACAAAATCGATTACAGATTAGGAAATGCCATGGAAATCATCCCTACACTACCGGGGCCTTTCGACATGGTATTTATAGATGCAGACAAAATAAACTACATCAACTATTATGAGCTGATAATCGACAAGATGAATCCAGGGGGGATTATTTTAGCCGACAATGTGCTGTGGTCCGGGAAAATTTTGGCAGACGAAAGCCGACAAATAGACAAGAATACACAGGCAATTTTAGACTTTAATGCCCTAATCCAGAATGATCCCAGGGTAGAAAACGCCTTGCTTCCCATACGCGACGGAGTGATGATGGCAAGAAAAATCTAAGGTAAACGAAAAGGGGAATCATTTTTGCTAAAATGAGCCCGAAACGACGATGAAAGCCTTTTTCGAATGAAAAAAACACAAATCACCTATTTAATTTTCATCCTGCTAGTACTTTTTGGCCGAGAGTCCATGGCTCAAATCCCACAAGTCCCTGCTGAACTGGAATTTGCAGACCTTATCGTAAGAATCAATTCTCAGGCACGTCGTGAAATCCAATTAGATGTGGACGCACAATATCGCAACCCCTCCTATTTCAAAATCAAGCAGGAACGGGTCAATCTGTATATGCCCATCATCGAACGGGAGCTTAGAAATGCAGGAGTACCTGTGGATCTAAAATACCTGGTAATTCAGGAAAGTGGGCTGATCGGAGATGCAGTGTCCACCTCAAATGCAGTTGGCTTTTGGCAGTTTAAGCAAGGAACCGCCGAAGAGGTCTTTCTTAGAGTAGACAATCAAATCGATGAGCGAAAAAACATCGTTTCTTCTACTAAGGGCGCAGCACTGTACCTGCAAAAACACAACAATTCATTCGACAACTGGATGTGCGCCTTGGTATCCTATCAGATGGGCTTGGGTGGAGCCAAAGCTTACTTTGGATCTCAATACAATGGGAAGCGCATAGTAGATGTGGACCGCAATAGCCACTGGTATTTCAAGAAATTCCTAGCCCATAAAATCGCATTTGGAAGCCCAACGGTAATGCTTACCAATAGCGGACGCTATATGGTAGAAGAGCGTGTTCAAGGCCCTACAACACTCACAGCCCTTGCTAAAAAATACGGGGTAACCGAGAAGCATTTACAAGAATACAACCTGTGGACCCGCAACGGGAAAATCCCCGGAGACAGGGCTTACACAGTGGTCTATGTGAAAGATGGGTCAGCACCTATCCAGCAGGCAGTCATCGCTGCCGCACAGCCGCAAACCGGAGGACAGGCAGTAGTTACAAGCTCTTCTCCTGTTTATAAGCAAGCCGATTCTTATCCTAGAATAGCAGGAAACACCACCAAAGCTTCACTGCCTGATCAGATCAAAGTAAACAACCTCGACGGTGTACAAGCTGCTCAAGCTACAACCCTGGGTACATTTTCTGATCGCATAGGGGTCAAAGAAAACAAACTCAGAAGACTGAATGACCTTGACAAAGGGGAGCGTGTCGAAGCCGGAGAATATTATTATACGGAGAAAAAGAAAGCCAGTGCAGAAGTCGCTACCCATATTGTAAGACCCGGTGAAACGCTCTGGAGCATCTCCCAAAAATACGGCATTAAACTAGCTGCTCTTAAGTCCAAAAATAGAATTAGAAAAGACAGGGATTTAAAAGCCGGGATGGTACTCAACCTACAGGAGCATAGAAAACGTGGTGAGGAAATACCAAGGGTAAAGCTGAATACCCCGGCACCGGCCAGACAGGCAGTCGCCACCACTACTTCCGTTGCTTCACCTAGCCCTGCTGCCCAAGATAACACTTCAGTAGCACAGCCCTCCAGAATTACGCATACTGTGAGCAGTGGGGAAACATTATTTGCCATTAGTAAAAAATACGGAGTGACTGTCAATCAATTGAAAGACTGGAACAATATTGGAACTCAAAATATCATATCCATTGGGCAGAAATTGGTTATCTTTCGCCCCTAATCTGCAATCCCTAAGCTTTTTAAATGTCAAAGTATCTCCCGGTTTTTGGATTATTCCTACTGTGCCTCAGCCATACCATTCAGGCTCAGGATAGGCAATTCATTCCTGACACTGTACTGATCAACGGCGACACCTTGCTGATGCTTGGAGATTCCTTACTGATAGAAGAACCTAAAAAAGAAATCTTCTGGAAGACGGGGGGAAATTACAATCTCAATATACAACAGGTTACCTTGTCAAACTGGGCTGCAGGCGGATCGAGTACATTTGCACTAAATTCAGGTTTGACTCTTTTTGCAAATTACAAGAAAGACAATAAAGTCTGGGATACCCAACTTACGGTAAGTTTGGGCTTCAACAGACAGGATGACAGATCTTACAGAACTCGAAAAACCAACGACAACTTTACCTTTGTCACTAACTATGGTAGAGAACTATCAAAATTCTTCTATTTATCCACCCAGTTAGACGCAAGGGCCCAACTCCTTGCAGGATATAAATACACTAGACCTTCTGGAAGTGATCGGGATGAGCGAACCAAAATATCAGACCTACTTTCCCCTGGCTATATACAATCTTCTACGGGTCTTAATTACAGAAAAACCTACAACGATAAAAGTAAATTTTCTGTAATCCTATCCCCTTTCACGGGTAGATTTACTATTGTTTTAGACGATTCGTTAAGCAGAGCCGGTGCATTCGGGATAGTTCCCGGAGAAAATGTACGGGCTGAGGCTGGGGTTTCCATTGCTGCTTCTGTGGTGGACGTTCAGTTGATGAAAAATATCACATGGAAATCCGACCTTAATTTATTCTCCAATTACGAGGTATTTGGAAACATGGTAGTCAACTTCAATTCCGTGATTAGAATGAAAGTAAATAAATTCATTTCAACCCGGATAGAAACGGTGCTTATTTATGATGAAGAGGTATTTATCAACCAAGATGATGGCACTTCCAAGCAAGCTGTGCAGCTGCAAAACCTCATCAACTTTGGGATATCCCTGGATTTTTAGAAATCTGTCTCCAATCCAAATCTGCGCTGAAACTCCCCCAGTGCCGCATGCTTGTCCTTCAAAAAATTGAATTTATCAGTACTTGTATAGAGTTTATTACGCTCAGATTCCAATTCCTCCTTCAGTTCCAATTCCACTTTAAACTGATTGACCTTACCCAGTTCTCTGACAATCCGAACAAGCTCCGGTTTCATCTTCAACGCAAGCTCTTCCTGCACATGCCCCATTACTTCCAGAACTACCTTCCCCTCCCCGTTCATTCTCATAGCTTGCCCGAGAATGGCCAGTTCCATACTTTTCCCAAGCTTCTGGAAGTGTTCTCTTACGTTTGGAAACACCTCATCCAAAATCCCCTGCGTGAGATCTCTTCCCTTCTGTATTACTTCGACTACCTCTTCGCTAACCTTTGCTTTGGCATTCTCAAGCTCAACCTTGGCCTTTTGATCAGCCAATTGTTTGGTATGCCCAAGGTTTTTTGGAATAGAAATAGTCTTCAGTAGACCAGACTTAGAAGTGCCGGAAGAAGTAGGAAGGGAAATAGGCTCTTTAAGTGGCTCAGGAGCTACTTCTGTCAGACTTTTTTTTTTGCGTCTTCAGCCGCAATCATAGAGAGGCGGAACGCCTGCGGAAGCTTAGCCATTTTCATCAATGCCAATTCCACATGCAACCGCTGATTTTTAGAAGTTTTGTAATTGATATCGCAGTAGTTGGCGATGTTCAGAGCCGAAAGCAAAAAGGAGGCAGAAGTTGCTTCTGTCTGCTGCAAATAGCGTTCTTTAGCCGATTCAGAAACTTCTATCAATTCCACAGTCTCGGGATCCTTGGCAACCAAAAGGTCTCTGAAATGTTCACAAAGTCCAACTATGAAATTATGACCATCAAACCCTTTCTTTAAAATCTCATCAAAAATCAACAAGACCCTGGAAAGATCTTCCGAGACCAATGCATCCACGACTTTGAAATAATAATCATAATCTAAAATATGGAGATTGCCGATGGTTTCTTGATAAGTGACCTTTTTCCCGGCGGAATACGTCACTATCAAATCAAACATAGACAAGGCATCCCTTAGCGCCCCATCAGCTTTGGTGGCAATTAATCGAAGTGCTTCATCTTCATAATCTACCGTTTCCTTCTCTGCGATGTACTTGAGGTGTACCGCGATGTCTTTGATCTGAATTCTATTGAAATCAAAAATCTGGCACCGCGAAAGAATAGTAGGTATGATTTTATGCTTTTCGGTTGTAGCCAAAATAAAAATAGCATACTTCGGAGGTTCTTCCAAGGTCTTCAAAAAGGCATTAAAGGCCTGGTTGGACAGCATGTGAACCTCATCAATGATGTAGACTTTGTACTGCCCTTTTTGGGGGGCATATCGTACTTGGTCTACCAGATTACGAATGTCATCTACCGAGTTGTTCGAAGCAGCATCGAGTTCGTAGATATTGAAAGAGCTATTGTTCTGAAAAGAGACACAGGACTCACATTCACCGCAGGCTTCAAAATCTGCCTGAAGATTTTCACAGTTAATCGTCTTCGCTAGGATACGGGCACAGGTAGTTTTACCCACCCCACGTGGACCACAAAACAAAAAAGCCTGGGCTAAGTGATTGTTTTTTATGGCATTCTGAAGCGTGGTAGTAATATGCTGCTGCCCAACTACGCTTTTGAAATCTGCCGGTCTGTATTTTCTTGCCGAAACGACGAAATTTTCCATCACCGCAAGATATAAAAAACTCTATACTCGGGAAGCCTGAAAAATCGCAATTTGAGACAATTTTCGCTAATTATTTGAGCACTAGGAAGATGAAATATAAGAGAATTAGAAGATTGATTTTGGTGGGTTGAAAGTAGGAAGGAAATAAAGTTGTAGAGTATGTCAAAGTCGCAGAGACATCAGCACCACCAAAAAGCGGATTATGGCATTTTGGAATTTATGTTTAAAATTTCCCACACGAAATTCTTAACAGCTCCACTTTGGAACGAAAATACAATTAACTTTGTAATCCAAATTCAAATGGGGCTGACCGGTTTTGACAGTAAGTGTAAAGATCGGGCTCGCATGCAGGCTGGAGTATGTATGGCCTTAAAAAATTCATACGCACTATAAATGGCGAAGAATCTTACGCTATGGCTGCCTAATCTTACCTTAACAGGAAAGAAAGCTTAAAGGGTTGAGTTACGAGAGTAATTCCCCGGCCACATCTCACCGCCCGTTGTCTGATCCGGGTGGATCTGAGGTGTCGACTTGACCGGACTGCGGCCTGTGATGCTATTAAGCAGGTCTAAGACAAATAGCTAAGCCGGATTCAGGTGTGTCACCCAGCATAATCCGGTCGAAAATCCAACAGGTGACTAAGCATGTAGACGGTACGTTGTTTCCTTATCTGGACGCGAGTTCGAATCTCGCCAGCTCCACGGAAAAAGCTAAAAAAAAGTTGAAGAAATTATACAAAATGACTTCAATAAATTGATTAAAAGGAATTAAATAGCTGATTAACAGTCTTTTAATTTTAGATTATCAGATTTTAGCTTTTCAGAATTGTAAAATTAAAGCCTGCAAAAAGACTCTTTGCAGGCTTTTTTTTGTGGCTAAAACCACCAAAATCTTCACAATTACTCAAAATTCAGTTGCGTCATTCGTGTAGTTCGGCTTCTCCCAAAAAAAAGACGCTGGCTGGAAGTCATAGTTAACTGATTATGAACATGTTCATATATTGAGCTTCTTGTTATTTAGAGCCTGATTTTCGAGTTTTATTTAACTTTAAACTAATTTGTCATGTTAGAAAAAAGCTTCGGATTGCATTTCTTCTTGAAACAATCCAAAAAAGAAACCGGATCAGCGAGGTATGTCTACCTCAGGATTACCGTGGATGGTCAATCAAAAGAACTGTCTACCAAAAGATTGTGGGCAGTTTCACGATGGAATACAGCTTTTGGTAGAGCAGAGGGGACAAAAGAAGATGCCAGAGAATTAAATGCCTATTTGGACACCATCCATCACAAAGTACTTCAGGCGAAAAAACAATTACTTGAATCAGACAAGGAAATTTCCGCCGAATCCTTGAAAAATATTATCCTTGGTATTGGAGAAAAAAGAAAAATGATCCTAGAAATCTTCCAAGAACACAATGATAATTTAGAATCATTGGTAGGAAAGGATTTCGCAGAAGGGACCCTGCTACGCTACAAAACCTCGCTGGACCACACCCGCTCATTTATTAACTGGAAGTACAAGAAAAAGGATATGGACATAAAGCAGTTAGATTACGAGTTTATCTCATCCTACGCTTTCTGGCTTAAGAGTATTAGAAATTGCAATCACAATACCACTGTAAAATATCTCAACAACTTTAAAAAAGTAGTTCTAATCTGCATCAATAATGGATGGCTTGACAGAAACCCATTCATCCGTTTCAAGATGGCGACCAAAGTCAACAACAGGGTTTTTCTTACTTGGCATGAAATAGAAAATTTAATAGAGAAAAAATTCTCTATACAACGTCTTAGCCAGGTTAGGGATATTTTCCTTTTTAGCTGCTTTACTGGACTAGCCTATATTGATGTCAAAAATCTAAAAAGGAATCAGATTTCTACGGGAATAGATGGGGAAAAATGGATTTATACCCATCGACAAAAAACAGATTCTCCTACCCGTTTACCCTTATTACCAAAAGCTTTGGAACTTATTGAAAAGTATAAGAACCATCCTCAATGCCAGGACGAGGCTCATGTCCTACCAGTATTGAGCAACCAAAAGATGAATTCGTATCTTAAGGAAATCGCAGATGTCTGCGAGATCAATAAACCACTAACTTTTCATATAGCAAGGCACACATTTGCGACAACAATCACGCTTGCCAACGGAGTCCCTATCGAAACCGTATCAAAAATGCTCGGACACAAATCCCTTAAGCAGACACAGCACTATGCCAAAATCCTAGATACGAAGATAAGTTTTGACATGAAGGCACTCCGAGATAAGTTAAAATAAATTAAGAATACAGCTTATTTTATGGAGAGTCCAAAACTCAAAAATGAATCTTACATTGAACAAGAACAACGGAAAATCAAAATATGCCAGGGAATTGATGGGGAGGGGGAAACTCTAATTGAGGTCAAGTTTAAATAGGAAACTATCTAGTAAACAAACCATATTTTTCAAAATTAATTTACCCAAATAGAAATGGACCTATTCATAGCCGAAAAATCGAACATTGAAACAACTGAAACCAAAATCAACGGAATGACTTGTGTGAGTTGCTAAGTCCACTTAAGTCACGAATTAAATAAATTCAACGGAATCGTATACTCAAAAACGTCCTTTGAAAATGGAAATGTAATTATTGAATTTGAAAAAACAGAAATCGAGAAAGCAATTAATTCAACAGTCTATAGCGTAACCGACAAAGATGAAAACAAATGGTAGTTCAATTAAAACCAGAAATAAATTGTCCAAACTGCAGACATAATAAATCAGAGGATCTGCCAAAAAATGCATGGCAGTTTTTCTATATGGAACAGTACCTTGTTCACTAATTCAAGAAAACGAAAGTTGTTGTTAAAAACCATTGCAATAAGCCAAATACACTTCCAATTCTCACATGCTTTCAGATAAGTCAGAAGTTGCAAAAAATATTTCTTTGCAAAGTTTAAAGGAAATCTTAAACCCAATTAAGAAAATTGCGTAGATTAAGATTCAGCTAAATTATTTCAAAGCCTCAGGAATTTATCCTATAATTGTATTAGTGAAAAAATCATTTTCCATAGTTTTAGCATTTTTACTTCTTTTCACAAACATCGGTTTGGCGAAAAGCAGTCATATATGCATGGGATCTGAAATGTTAAATGCAATAGGTCTTTCTGCCAAAAATTTGGATTGTGGTATGAAACACCAAAAGTCTTCTTCTTCTGAAGAAGGGGGCTTAAGTGAAGCAAACCCATGTTGTCAAAATAGTTTTGAACTTGTTCATAACGATGGGGATCAACAATTAAAAGTTCTTCAATTAGATTCAGCCCAACTAATTTTTGTTGCGGCATTTACCCAATCCTTTATCTTTGGTATTGAATTAACAAGTACTGAAGCTTATATAAATCCATTTATTTCCCCCCCTTCGATTGAAAAAAACTACACAGTTCTTTTTCAATCATTCCTGATTTAATACTTCCTGGTAATCGGTCATCCGACCTCTTTTTTCCTAGTAGCTTTCAACTACCTGGCCTCTTTATTCTAGTTTCCCCTTTTACCAGGATTAAATCATGCTTAACTCAATTATCAAGTATTTTCTTGAGAATAAACTCGTTACCGTACTCTTACTGATTGCTCTGATTGCATGGGGCATAGTGACTGCTCCATTTGGTTGGAAAGTCGGTGCTCTACCTTCCGATCCTGTTCCAGTGGATGCCATTCCAGATATTGGCGAAAATCAACAGATCGTATTCACACAATGGCCAGGAAGATCTCCCCAGGATATTGAAGACCAGATTTCCTACCCACTTACGACTTACTTATTAGGAATTCCAGGTGTCAAGTCCATCCGCAGTTCCTCTATTTTTGGCTTTTCAAGCATCTACATCATCTTTGATGAAGACACAGAATTTTATTGGTCAAGATCCAGAATTCTGGAAAAACTCAGTTCATTACCGGCAGGGCTACTTCCAGAAGCTGTTCAACCAGGATTGGGACCCGATGCCACAGCACTGGGGCAAGTCTATTGGTACACACTCGAAGGTAGAGATGAACAAGGAAATCCTACTGGGGGCTGGGATCTCCATGAGATCAGAACTGTCCAAGACTTCTTTGTGAAATATGGATTAAATGCAGTCGAAGGCGTTTCTGAAGTAGCTTCTATTGGTGGATTTGTACAGGAATATCAAGTGGATGTTAACCCTGACGCACTTAAAGCCTACAATATTCCCTTAATGAAAGTCATGGAGGCGGTAAAGCAATCCAACCGGGATGTAGGTGCTAAAACTATAGAAATCAATCAAGCTGAGTATTTAGTCCGCGGCTTAGGTTACATCAAAAAGGTAGAAGATCTGGAAGAAGCTGTAGTTGCTGTCGAGCAAAACGTTCCGGTCCGAATAAAGGATATCGGCGTAGTGAGCCTAGGACCTGCAAACAGAAGAGGGCTTCTCGATAAAGATGGGGCTGAAGTAGTAGGCGGAGTTGTAGTCGCTCGATACGGTTCCAACCCCCTTCAGGTCATCAATAACCTCAAAGAGAAAATCAACGAAATAGCTCCGGGTCTTCCCAAAAAGACTTTGGCAGATGGCCGTATAAGTCAGTTGACTATAGTGCCATTTTACGATAGGTCAACCCTGATCCAGGAAACTTTAGGAACGTTGGAAGAGGCTCTTTCGCTAGAGATCCTGATTACTATTTTGGTGGTAATCGTGATGGTTTATAATCTCAGAGCTTCCATCTTGATTTCCAGTTTATTACCGATCGCCATTCTCATGGTTTTTATAGCCATGCGCTACTTCGGAGTAGATGCAAACATCGTAGCTCTTTCAGGTATAGCCATCGCTATCGGAACTATGGTGGATCTTGGAATTATACTTTCTGAAAATATCATCAAACACATTGACGAAGCTCCACCTGAGCAAAAATTAATCACCACCATATACAAGGGATCTTCCGAAGTAGCTACTGCAATTCTAACTGCAGTGTCTACAACTATTGTGAGCTTTATTCCTGTTTTTACCATGGAAGCTGCAGAGGGAAAACTATTTGGTCCTCTAGCCTATACCAAGACTTTTGCTCTTATAGCAGCTTTGATAGTTTCATTATTAATTCTACCCATGTTGGCTCATATATTTTTTGGTTTCAAAGTCAAAAATCAGCGGTACAAGCTAATAGGTAATGGTTTATTACTTATGCTCGGTATTGGAGTTCTGATTTACGGTTATACTTGGGCAGGGATAATGTTGGTATTCTTTAGTATCATTTCTTTTGCAAAATTCTATGTAGAAAAAGAAGCGATAACAATTCCAACTCGCATTCTACCAGTATACAATCAACTTGAAATTATTCTGGCAATCGTAGGAGTGGTATGGCTCTTAGCTACTTATTGGCTACCACTAGGAGCTTCTCATTCTATTATTGCCAATGTGTTATTTGTCGCCATTTTGGTCAGCCTGATCTTAGGTGCATTCTCCATATTGGAATACAATTACAAACGTGTATTAACCTGGTGCCTAGACCACAAAACTGCCTTCCTCAGTATTCCTGCAGCCTTAATTTTGTTAGGAGCAACCGTTTGGCTTGGCTTTAATGCCGCCTTTGGACTAATTCCCAAAGCCACCAATCTCATAGGTTGGGATATTCAATCCAGTAAACCATGGTCTAGCTTATCACATACTTTCCCGGGGATGCAAAAGGAATTTATGCCTTCTCTGAATGAAGGAAGCTTCCTACTCATGCCAACTGCGATGCCTCACTCTGGCATTGCTTACAATAGAAAAATTATTGGTCAATTGGATATGCTGTTGACTAACATTCCGGAGGTTGATCTGACAGTTGGGAAATTGGGAAGAGTAGAATCTGCACTGGATCCAGCTCCGATTTCCATGTACGAGAATATCATTAATTACAAGTCAGAATATCTTCTCAACTCCAAAGGGCATAAACAGCGTTTCAAAATTGATAAAGAAGGTAGGTTCATATTTGCCTCTGGTGACACCCTATCGAATCAGGACGCTCTTGCACAAAATAAGTCTACAAAAAATTTGATCCCTGATGAGAATGGGATGTATTACAGAAACTGGCGCGATCATATAGAATCCCCAGATGATATCTGGAATGAAATTATTGCAGTCACAAAAATCCCAGGAATCACATCCGCACCTAAGCTCCAACCCATTGAAACCCGACTGGTTATGCTCCAAACTGGCATGCGGGCACCTATGGGAATCAAAGTCTATGGGCCTGATTTGCAGACCATCGAGAACTTTGGTATTCAACTGGAAACTATATTAAAGCAGGTTCCCTCAGTCAAAGAAGAAGCAGTATTCGCTGATAGAATTGTCGGGAAGCCCTATCTACAGCTGAATATAAACCGAGAGAAAATCGCCCGATTTGGGTTAACAATAGAAAATGTACAGCAAACAATAGAAACGGCTATTGGAGGCATGAATATCAGTACCACCGTAGAAGGACGGCAGCGATTCCCTGTCCGTGTTCGCTATCCACGGGAATTACGAGATGATCCTGAGAGCTTGTCCAAAATCTATGTTTCTACCCCTACAGGAGCTCAAATCCCTTTAGGGCAACTTGTTGACTTCGACTATGTCCGAGGACCTCAGGCAATCAAAAGTGAGGAGACTTTTTTGGTGGGTTATGTGCTATTCGATAAGCGGGATGGGAATTCTGAAGTGACCACAGTCGAGGATGCCAAACGGCTGATCCAAAGCAAAATTGATTCAGGCGAGCTGGAAGTCCCAACTGGAGTGACTTACAAATTCTCCGGTAGCTACGAAAATCAGGTTCGTGCAGAAAAACGCCTGAGCATCATCGTCCCGGCAGTATTGGTCATTATCTTTTTGATTCTTTATTTCCAGTTCAAATCCGTAAGCACCACTTTCATGGTCTTCACTGGAATTGCTATGGCGTTCTCCGGGGCTTTTATTACGCTATGGTTCTACGGCCAGCCTTGGTTTGCTGATTTTAACCTCTTTGGCACAAATATGCGGGACCTGTTCCAAGTACACCAAATAAATCTGAGCGTAGCGGTTTGGGTTGGGTTCATTGCGCTTTTTGGTATTGCTACCGATGATGGGGTGCTGATGGCTACTTATCTGGACCAGAGTTTTGAACGCAACAAAACTGACAATTTTAAAGGAATACGAAAGGCAATTGTGGAAGCTGGACAGCGTCGAATAAAACCGGCAGTCATGACTTCGGCTACTACCATTATAGCCTTACTTCCGATTTTAACCTCCTCGGGACGAGGGTCAGATATCATGATTCCGATGGCTATTCCGGCTTTTGGAGGAATGATCGTGGCTGCTATCACCTACTTTATTGTACCTGTCTTATACTCCATCCGGGAAGAACGAAAACTTAAAAAAAGCTGAAAATGAAAACTATCACACTTTCCATTCTTTTGCTTCTGGGTATGAGTTTCTCAGCTAGTTCGCAAAGTTTAGAAGACTATTTTCGAATAGGCGCTGAAAACAATCCAGGTCTTCAAGCTAAATACAAGGCATTTGAAGCTGCCATGGAAAAAATCCCGCAGGTAGGATCCTTACAAGATCCAAACCTGTCTTTTGGATATTTCATATCTCCGGTTGAAACCAGAGTTGGTCCTCAGAATGCCCGCTTTTCTTTGACGCAGATGTTCCCTTGGTTCGGTACGCTAAGAGCTCAGGAAGATGTAGCTTCCTTCATGGCTGAAGCAAAATATCAGGAATTTCTGGATGCTAAGAACCAACTATACAGCCAATTGGCCACTGTTTATTATCCTTTGGTAGAAACGCACGAATTGATAAACCTAGAACGGGAGAATCTGAAAATCCTGGAAACTTATTACTCATTAGCTACTTCAAAATTCGAAAACGGTCAAGGTTCTCTTGCAGATGCACTACGAGTAGAAATTATGATTCAGGCAACCAAAACTAACATCGAAGTGCTACAGATGAAAATCAAAGGAAGCAATTCATGGTTCAATTCCCTGCTTTCCAGATCTCATGATTCCCCCGTTGAGATCTCTGAGATGCTCCAAATCACGGATGCTGACCGGCAGATTTCAACTGATTCAATCCAGGCAAACCCCATGTTGGGGAGTATAGATTTGAAAATTCAGGCCAGTGAAGCAAGCGTGCGTGTTGCCCAAAAGCAAGGAATGCCAAAGCTAGGTGCAGGTGTCGATTATGTACTTGTCGGCGAAAGAACAGATATGGACATCCCAGATAACGGGAAAAATGTCTTGATGCCTATGGTCACGATGAGCCTACCGATTTTCAGAGGGAAATATAAGGGTGCACAGAAGGAAGCCAAACTTATGCAGGAATCTTATCAACTGGAGAAGGACGAACTCAACAATAAACTATTTGGCTCCTATTACCGCTTCTCCACCGACATGGAGATTCAGGAGAATCTGATCTCGCTGTATAGCAAACAAGTGCAAACGTCCGAGCAAACTCTGGAATTACTTTATTCTGCCTATAGCAATTCAGGAAACGACTTTGAAGAGGTCTTGAGGGTACAGCAACAACTGTTGGAATATCAAAAAATGAAACTCAAAGCCACGGTAGCTTATCAAACTTCCTTGGCTCAAATCAATTATATAACCGCTAAAACCTACTGATTATGAAAAGTAAGAACTATTTAAAATTCGCAGCAATGATGGCAGTTTCCTTTGTCATTATGTATGGAGTAATGTTTCTAAATGCAGATTTATTCGAGCATGTCATGCTAAGCACTACCAGGACCTATATGACCATCTTGATGGTTGCCCCTATGGCCATTTCCATGCTTCTATTTATGTGGGGAATGTATGAGAATAAAAAGACCAATTACATTATTC
The DNA here is from genome assembly GCF_014838715.1 of Algoriphagus sp. Y33. NCBI lineage: Bacteria > Pseudomonadati > Bacteroidota > Cytophagia > Cytophagales > Cyclobacteriaceae > Algoriphagus > Algoriphagus sp. Y33. The sequence goes on from NZ_CP061947.1 coordinate 3,320,545, forward strand.
TAGCCTCTTCCCTAATCGTTTTCATAGGTACGCTGACTATGCTGAGAAATCAAACCTTAATTGCAGATGTGCAATGGATGAAAGCCATGATTCCACATCACTCTTCAGCCATCATGGTAAGCCAAAAAGCTCATCTCCAAGATCCAGAAGCACAGAAATTGGCGCAGGATATCATAGAAGCACAGCAGCGGGAGATCGCTCAGATGCAGGCAATGATTGAGCGACTGGAGGCGACAAAATAAGCGATGAGACTTATGCTAAAATATCTCATTGGTTCCATTCTGTTTCTTCTTTGCATGGGCGAGAACAGCAGTTTGGCAAAAGCAGATCAGACACCAGCTGACACTGCCACTTATACTTTATCTATAAAAAAAGATATGGTAACCAAAGCTGGAAAACCTGTGCCCGCTATGACTGTTAATGGTGGAATTCCAGGCCCTACACTGACTTTTCATGAAGGTGGATATGCTGTCATCTATGTCAAAAATGAAATGGATGTGGAAACTTCCGTGCACTGGCATGGAATATTATTGCCAAATTTCTTTGATGGAGTCCCCTATCTGACCACACCTCCGATACTGCCTGGAGAAACCCAAAAATATGAGTTCCCTCTGAAGCAGGCTGGAACCTATTGGTACCATTCGCATACAATGCTTCAGGAGCAAAGTGGTGTTTACGGCTCTATAGTTATTGAGCCGAAGGAAAAAACACTGGAATATGATACAGATTTGGTCATTCTCCTGTCTGATTGGACTAATCAGAAAGCCATGAATGTAATGCGAAACCTAAAGCGAGGAAATGAATGGTATAACATCAAAAAAGGCACTGCAACACCTCTAAATCAAGTGATAGCAAGAGGAGGCTTCGGTGCTCAGATGAATTTTTGGAAACAACGAATGGAAGGTGCTGACATTGCAGACATTTACTACAATGCTTTCCTTACAAATGGCCAGTCTACCTCAGAGTACCCCGATTTGAAACCTGGGGAGAAAGTGCGTGTACGGTTTATCAACGGATCTGCATCATCACAGTTTTGGTTGACTTTCGGAGGAGCGGATCCCCTGCTTGTGTCTGCTGACGGTCTGGACGTGGAGCCAATAGTCCACAATAAGACTTTTATCGCCATCGCCGAGACCTACGACTTCATTGTCACTATTCCAGATTCTGGAAAGATAGAAATCAGAGCAACTGCACAAGACGGCTCAGGGCAAACGTCTGCTTTCTTAGGAAATGGAAATATCCTCAGTGCTCCAGATGTCCCCCGCCCCGACAAAATAGGAATGATGATGAAAATGGCAAAGATGGACATGAAAATGGGAGCCCCAGCCATGAAGTTTAAACCTTCCGAAGAGAATCCAATAGAAATGATGGATAAGTGGGGAATGCAAATGGATGATAAGTTGAACATGGACGACATGAATCCTAATGAAATGAATAAGGATCACTCGAAGATGGAGAAGACTGAAATGACAATGGATCATTCCAAGATGAATATGGAGGAGAAAAGCTCAAGTGATTCTTCTAAAAAAGTTACTATGCAAGGCATGGATCATTCCAAAATGGACCACAATCAACCAATGGCTAAACCTATGGAAACGGATGGTAAAATGGACATGGGTGCGTCTATGGACAAAATGCCTGGTATGGATATGTTCGCCGAATACAATTACGACTACCTAAAATCACCCGAAAAAACCAGCTTCCCAGCCAATGAAGCTGTAAATGAAGTTCTGCTGAATCTTACAGGAAATATGTGGCGCTACATCTGGAGCATGAATGGAGTACCACTAGCTGAAGCTGATAAGATAAAAATCGAAGGCGGAAAAGTGACCCGAATTACCTTGAACAACCTCACGATGATGCATCACCCGATGCACCTTCATGGCCATTTCTTCAGAGTAATCAACGATAAAGGCGAATATTCACCTCTCAAGCATACGGTGAATGTGCCTCCAATGCAAAAGATCACTATTGAATTTGAAGGTAGCGAAGAGGGAGATTGGTTTTTCCACTGTCATGTGCTTTATCATATGATGGGTGGAATGGCCAGGATATTCTCTTACGAAAACCCACGAGATCCAAGATTAAAAGGCTTTCCGCTAAAAAAACTTATTAAAGAAAGTGATGAATATTTTAACTGGGGAACTGCGAATGTAGCCTCTCAAATGGTAGGTCTAAACCTAATGTCTTCAAATATTCGCAATCAGTTCAACCTGAATATGGAATATGGATATAACCAGAATTTTGAAGCAGAGGTAAGCTACGAACGATATCTCTATGATTATTTCAGAGTATTCGCTGGAGTGAACCTGGAAAATGAGGTGGCCGAAAGTCTTGATGAGATCAATGCTACGGCAGTGGTCGGGATTCGATTCCTCACACCTTACTTATTCAATCTCGATGTAAGGCTTGATAGCAAACTCAGACCAGAATTCAGAATCAACAGAGAAATCATGATTTTCCCACGAACTACCATTTTCGCTAATTATGAATATCAAATGGATTTTGGATGGACAAATACCCTTCCCGAATCAGGCGAAAACTCCAACTACAAAGGGGAGACTACCTGGTCAGCGGGTGCTAGTTATATTTTCTCCAGAAACTTCTCTGTCATGGGAAGTTACGACAATCGTTTTGGCGCCGGTGGTGGATTGACAGTTAGATTTTAAAATCTTTTAGACAGCTATTTAAACAAAGATAAAATGGAACATTCAGACCATAAACGTAAGGAACATGAATCCCATCAAAAGGGAAAGCATGGAATGAAAGGTCATGACCATAGCATGCATCATATGCATATGATCCAAGATTTCAAAAAGCGATTCTGGATTTCTCTGGTGATCACCTTGCCAATAGTAGTCTTGGCACCAATGATCCAAGGGCTTTTGGGCTATGAATTCAGATTTGAAGGAGACCGATACTTGCAATTCGCCCTTTCCTCGGTGGTCTTCTTTTATGGAGGCTGGCCATTCTTAAAGGGCATGGTAGAGGAACTGAAAAAGAAAAAACCAGGCATGATGACATTGATTGCACTGGCGATTTCAGTAGCCTATTTCTATAGCTCAGCTGTAGTCTTTGGCCTTTCTGGAAAAATATTCTTTTGGGAATTGGTTAGTTTGATTGATATCATGCTGCTAGGACATTGGATAGAAATGAAATCAGTGATGGGAGCTTCTAATGCTCTTCAGGAACTGGCTAAAATGATGCCTTCAGAAGCTAGGAGAATAAAGGAAAATGGTGAATCCGAAGATGTTCCTATTGCAGAGCTAAAATCTGGAGACACAATTTTAGTGAGACCAGGTGAAAAAATTCCAGCTGATGGTGAAATCCTGGAAGGGAGCAGTCATGTAAATGAATCCATGCTTACAGGTGAGTCCAAACCAGTGGCAAAACAGAAAGACGATGAAGTGATCGGTGGATCAGTGAATGATAATGGTGCCCTAAAAATCAAAGTGAAGCACACTGGAGAAGAGTCGTACTTGTCCAAAGTAATAGGATTAGTTACAGAGGCACAAAAAACGAAGTCCAATACTCAAAATTTGGCTGACAAAGCTGCAGGCTGGTTGTTCTACATCGCTTTGGCAGCAGGAATTATCACCTTGGTAGTATGGCTAAGCCTTGGCAAAGAATTCAATTACGCCCTGGAGAGAATGGTCACGGTCATGATAATATCCTGTCCCCATGCATTAGGTCTGGCAGTGCCATTGGTTGTTGCTATTTCCACTTCCGTTTCTGCTAAGCACGGCTTGTTGATTCGCAACAGGACTGCATTCGAAAATTCAAGGAACCTGACCACCATCATTTTTGACAAGACAGGAACCTTGACCAAAGGTGAATTCGGAGTGACTCGATTCAAAAGTGTAGCAGAGGGAATGGATGATAAAGAGTTACTCGCCATTGCAGCAGCACTTGAAAATAGTTCTGAACATCCAATTGCAGCTGGAATTGTAAGAAAATCAAAGGAGCTAGAATTAAAACTAGGCAAGCCAGAAAACTTCCAAAACATCACTGGAATGGGCATAAAAGCCAATCTTGACGGGAAAGAGATTAGTATTTTAAGCCCGGGCGGGTTAAAACAAAAAGAAATAGAACAACCTGAAGGTGCTTTCAAAACAGAAGATGAAACAGTAGTCTTTGTACTTTCGGATGAAAAGCTTATTGGTTACATCGCATTAGCGGATGAAATCCGTGATGAGTCTCAAGAAGCTATCAATACACTTAAAAAGCACGGAATTAAGATCTTAATGGCTACCGGCGACAATGAAATAGTTGCCAAAGCAGTAAGTGAGACACTCGGGCTGGACGGCTATTATTCAGAAGTATTGCCGGAAGACAAGCAAAAGATCATCAAAGACCTACAAGCTAAAGGTGAATTCGTGGCTATGACCGGAGATGGTGTCAACGATGCCCCAGCTTTAGCTCAGGCAGATGTAGGAATCGCTGTTGGATCAGGTACTGACGTTGCTGCTGAAACTGCCGATATCATTTTGGTCAATAGCAACCCAATAGACATCGCCAACCTGATCCTATTCGGAACTGCTACTTACAAAAAAATGATGCAGAATATCTGGTGGGCAGCAGGATATAATATCGTAGCCGTTCCCTTGGCTGCAGGAGTATTGGCTGGCGCCGGAATTATTCTAAGCCCAGCAATTGGTGCAGCTCTGATGAGTTTAAGTACAGTCATCGTGGCCTTCAACGCACAATTATTAAAACGGCAGATCAAATCTTAACTGACATTATCTAAAAAAGAAATACATAAACCACCCATTGGCACATAAGATTTCTGGCTGCTAGGCGCTTAGATAAGAAACTTAAAGCATAGGTAAACATCAATAAATAAAACTAAGTATCCGTAAAATTCAAAATGAAGTAAAATGAAAACTCAAAAAACAATTCTATCGCTGGCATTAATTGCTGGACTTTCTTTTTCACTAATTGCATGTGGAGAAAAGAAACAAGAGGATCATACCATGGGATCAGAAGACCATAATGCAATGTCTGAATCTATGGACAACATGGATAAAGGAATGGACATGAGTGGACCGGCCACTAAGACTGATCTAATAGATGAGTACTTGGAAATCAAAACAGCTCTTGGAAACAACAGTAAGGAAGAAGCTGCAAAAGCAGCAACTAAACTGGCTGAGAATGCAAAAACCATTTCATTCGATCAGTTAACCGATGAAAAGAAATCCGAAGTAAGTAGCATATTGGAAGTTATCCAAGAACACAGCGAGCACATCGCCAAAAGTGAAATGGATCATCAGATTGAGCATTTTGAGGCAATGGGAAAAGACTTCACAGATCTATTGGCAATTGTAGGCTCGGACAGAAAGCTATATCAGCAGCAGTGTCCAATGTATAACAAGAATGAAGGTGGCATATGGCTGAGTGATTCAGAAGAAATAAAGAATCCCCTGTTTGCTGGTAAAATGAAAACCTGTGGAGCTGTAAAGCAAGTGATAGAAATCGGATGAAAAAAGTAGTCGGGGTTTTTACAACCTTACTCCTTATTGTCTTGGTGGGAATTCAATTCATTCCCACCAATCAAAATCCTTACCTGCCTAAAGATTCCAATGATTTCATAATTCTTAATAATCCACCTGTGAATATTGGAAAGATGCTTAAAACTTCATGCTACAACTGCCATAGTGATCAGATCAACTACCCATGGTATAGCAAACTTCAGCCTGCTGCTTGGTTACTTGAAAAACATATCCGGGAGGGTAAGGAAGAATTAAATCTTTCTCAATATGGATCACTATCCGAGAGAATGGAAAAAATGAAATTAGAGAGTATGATTAAACAAATTGAGCAAAAAAAAATGCCTATTTCCTCATACACTCTCATACATCGGGATGCAATATTATCTGACTCAGACCGAAAGGAACTCGTTGCTTACCTGCAAAACTTACAGTGAATGGAATTTAACAAATTCATGATTTTAGTTTAAAAATTGAATTTGACATAGTAAACATTAGGATTAAAAATTCTAAGTAATACACAAAATGAAAAATATATTCAATAACAAATTTGTCCTGATTGCTGTCACTTTGCTGATCGGACTGACCATAGGTTGGCTACTTAAGCCTGCTCCTTCTCCAAAACTAGAAGCCGATGAACATGAGCATGTCGAGTCGATCGCTGGAATCCCTATTACCTACACTTGCTCCATGCACCCTCAAATCCGACAGAATGAGCCAGGTGATTGTCCAATCTGCGGAATGGACCTAATCCCATTGGAGAATGATAATGCTGATGCTGATCCTATGGCTGTAACCATGTCTCCTACTGCAATGCAACTTGCAGGGGTACAATCAATCCTAGTTGGTAATGCTGATGCTGGAAAGTCAATTCGTCTGAACGGAAAAATTCAAGCTGATGAACGTCAGAATTATACACAATCAGCGCATATACCGGGAAGGATTGAAGAATTGTCCGTAAACTTCACGGGTGAATATGTAAAAAAAGGCCAGGTATTAGGCCAAATTTATTCACCGGAATTGGCTACCGCCCAAGAAGAACTTTTTCAGGCACAGAAGATCAAGGATTCCCAACCTGCGCTTTTCAATGCAGCCAAAGAAAAACTTAAAAATTGGAAACTGACTGATTCCCAGATAGCACAAATTCTTGCTACAGGAAAAGTAACCGAGCAACTACCAATTTTAGCGAATGTATCAGGATATGTCACTGATAAAATGGTGAATCTGGGCGACTATGTGAGCAAAGGGGAACCTATATATCAAATTGCTGATCTCAGCAAAGTCTGGGTATTATTTGACGTCTATGAATCAGAATTGCAATGGGTGAAAAAAGGTGATCAAATCGAATTTACTGTTCAGTCCCTTCCTGGTGAGACTTTCACCGGAAAACTCAGCTACATCGACCCGATGATCAACCCTCAGACAAGAGTAGCAAAAGCAAGGCTGGAAGTGAGTAATTCTAACCTGAAATTCAAGCCTGAAATGTTTGTATCCGGGAAAGTGGAAAGTAACGGTAAGTCTATAGATAACAGCATCATAGTTCCAAAAACGGCTGTGATGTGGACAGGAACGAGATCTGTGGTTTATGTGAAGAATGTTTCAGATCAAGCAGTAAGTTTTAAGCTTCGGGAAGTAACTCTTGGCGCATCTTTGGGCTCAGAATATGTCATTACTTCAGGTTTAGAATCAGGAGAAGAAATCGCAGTAAATGGCACATTCAGCATTGATGCTGCCGCTCAACTTGCGGGGAAACCGAGTATGATGTCTCCTGATGGAGGAGCTGCAATGACTGGACACAATCATGGTGGAATGCCTGGAATGAAAATGGAAACTACTAATCACTCATCGCCAAGAGCGGTAGTGTTAACGCCCCAAGCTAAAGATGAGCTGAAGCTGATTTTTGACAGCTATTTCGAATTAAAAAATGCTTTGACCAAAGATGATCTGTCCATTGCCAAAGCTAGCGCTGCTACAATGCTTGCTTCAGTGGAAAAAGTAAATATGTCCGAGTTCAAAGGAGATGCCCATGTGGAATGGATGAAATACGAAAAAAACATTAAAGTCGATTTGGTTAGAATTAAGAGTGCCAAATCTCTGGAAGAGATCCGAAATTCATTTCTTTCTATCTCAGACGAAATGGTTGATTTGGCCGAAAATTTCACGCCTTTGGCTTCCAAAATTTATGTGCAGCATTGTCCAATGGCAGATTCCAACAAAGGTGCTGATTGGCTGAGTCTGGAGGAAAAAGTTATGAACCCATACTTTGGAAAAGCTATGCTCTCCTGTGGAGAAGTCACCAAAACAATTCAATAATAAAACCGCCCAACTACATGAAAATCAAACTAATATTACTAGCCTTATTTGCGACTGCAGCCTGCAATCCAAAAAATAAAGAAAACCATGAAATGGATCACATGGAACATCAAATGGAATCAGAATCTCATGAAATTCATGAGGCGAAGCCCGCGGAAGTACCCAAAAGCCCCCGAACTTCAGCTATGGCCATGACAGGTGGTAATCATATTTATATTGATTACAGTGCTCCAAGTGTAAGAGGGAGACAGATTTTTGGCGGGCTTGTGGCTTATAATGAAGTCTGGGTGACAGGTGCCCACAAAGCTACCAATATCAAATTTGACAAAGATGTGATCATAAACGGCGAAACGATAAAGGCTGGCCAATATGGGTTTTTTACCATCCCAGGAAAAGAGGAATGGACAATATTACTGAATCAGGATTGGGACATGCATTTGGCAGATGACTATAATGCTTCCAATGATCTGATCAGGATCAATGTAAAACCGGAAAAATTAAATGAAACTGTGGAAGCGCTGACTTTCGAAGTCAAAGAAAAAGATGCCAAAACAACTACAGTCGCAATTTCATGGGACAAGACTAAGGTCTCGTTTGAAGCAGTGAACGCTGAATAATGAGAAAAAACAATCAATATTATGCACGGAGAATCCATAGATTTCTAGGTGTATTTATAGGAATCCAATTTATCTTTTGGACTATTTCCGGGCTATACTTCAGTTGGACAGATATCGATGAAATACATGGAGATCATTTTCGTAATGATCATATGATGCATGAAAATGCTAGCGAACTAATCGACATCAATCAGCTCGATTCCACCCTAAAGATCTCAACCCTAGAACTTAGATTTGTAAATCATGAACCCTACTATTGGGTGAATGAAAGCAAGCTATTTGATGCCAAATCAGGAAAGCTTCATTCAGAGATTTCTGAGGCTGAAGCACGAGAAATCGCTCAAATTTATATCAAAGAAAATCTCCAAATCAGGGAAGTTAATTACCTGACTGATGCTGGGGCTCATCACGAATACCGAGGTACATCGCTTCCTGCATGGGCAATACATTTCGATACCTCTGAAAATCTGGTAGCATATGTAGATGCTAAGAGTGGCCAGTTTACCAAAGTCAGGCACCGAGCTTGGCGTTGGTTTGACTTTCTTTGGATGTTCCACACTATGGACTATGCGGGGAGAGACAACTTCAACAACCTCCTCTTAAGGATATTTTCTCTTGCTGGGTTAGCGGCTGTAGGGTCAGGTTTCACTTTATTCATCATGACTCTTAAGAAAAAAAGGCAATCTAAAAAATAGAATTCTCCATGTTGAGTAAAGTTTATTAAAATTATATAACTCCCTATTTGCTCAATTTCAAAATTCTGAATGCACCCTGGACCACCAAAACAAAAACTACTCCTCCAATGATCAAATCTGGAAGACTGGAATTCAACCAGTTGACCAAAAGAGCAGCTACTATAACGCCTAAGTTTATGATTACATCATTGGAGGTGAAAATCATACTTGCCTTCATGTGAGCATCTTCTTTACTTTTTGACCTTTGTAAAAGGTAAAGACAAAGAGCATTAGCGAGTAGTGCAAAAATTGAAACTATAAGCATCGTTGAAAAGTTGGGGACTTCTTCCATCCCGAAAAACCTACTTAACACTTCTGAAAAACCTATTAGAGCAAGTACAATTTGAAAATACCCCGCAAGTTTTGAAATTCGTTTTTTCTTCCGAATAGTCCCTCCCACCGCAAATATACTAATGCCATACACTAAGCTATCTGCAAGCATATCTAAACTGTCCGCAACCAACCCCATGGATTTGGAAAATATTCCTGTAGCCATTTCGATAAGAAAAAAAACGAAGTTGATTGCAAGTACATACCAGAGGAGCCTTTTCTGGTTGGAATCCTCAAGGAAATCAGTCTGGTTAGTAAGTTCTGTGGATAGTTTCCTACTTCCCAAATTCAATTCATAAATTGACTTTTCAATCTGTTCTATTTCCCCCATATGAAAGACAATCAATCTTCTGTTGGGTATATCAAACTCCAGGTTTTTAACAGAAGTAATTCCATCCAACTTTATCCGAATCAGATTTTCCTCGGAAGGACAATCCATCTGTTTTATTTCAAATAGTGACTTCTCCATTTAGTAAAATAATTAAACTGCTGCTCATTCATTCAATATTATCAATTCCTTTCGTAGCCAAGCAGTCTCAATGCATTTACTACAACTACAATGGTAGAACCTTCATGAATCAATACAGCAACTCCAATAGATGCGAATCCAAAAATTGTAGCAGGTATTAAAAGTCCCACTACACCTAAACTGATCCACAGATTTTGTTTGATAATCCCTTTAGCCTTTCTACTCAGTCCAATTGCAAAAGGTAATATTTCCAACTTATCAGCCATTAAAGCTATATCGGCAGTCTCCAGAGCTACATCAGACCCTGCTGCCCCCATTGCAATACCAACAGTACTAGCTGCCATAGCCGGAGCATCATTCACCCCATCACCTACCATAGCTATCTTGGATTCTGACTGCTTTAATTGCTTGATAGCCTCAACCTTTTCTTCAGGCAACAGACTTCCTTTTGCCCCCGTCAGTCCAACCTCTTGGGCTATTGCATCTGCTACTTTCTGATTGTCCCCGCTGAGCATAATCATCTTTTTAATCCCAATTTCCTTGAGCGCCGCAAGGGTGGACTTTGCCGCAGCTCTTGGAGTATCCATTAACCCGATGATACCAATATAAGTATCGTTTTTCCTCACCAGTATGGTTGTGTTCCCATTGGATTCCAAAGATTCTATTTTCTCGATAATTTCTTGTGAGGGTTTGTTATCATCCAGCGCTTCGTACAAATCCAGATTGCCAATATAAATTTTATCTGCTCCCACATTTGCCTTTATGCCCTTGCCAAGAACGGCTTCCAATGAATCCGCCTCTGGGATTTTCTTTCCTTCCATCCTTTCTTTACCGTCTCTCACCACGGCTTTCGCCAAGGGGTGATCACTTAGCCCTTCCACCGCAACTGCGGTTCCCAGCAACTCGTCTTCTGAAATACTATTCCATGCGATTACCACTGTGATTTTTGGTTTTCCCTCTGTCAAAGTTCCCGTTTTATCAAATGCAATTGCGGTTAGAACTCCCAAATCTTCCAGTGGTCTTCCTCCCTTAATCAAAACTCCTTTTTTTGCTGCCCGGGCAACGCCACTCAATACCGCACTAGGTGTTGCAATTGCTAGCGCACACGGACTTGCTGCCACCAAAACTGCCATTGCGCGATAAAAACTATCACTAAAAGGCTCATCCAACACCAAAAAGGCAAAGCACAGTAGTACTACCAATACCAGAACCGATGGGACAAAATACTTCTCAAATTTATCGGTCAGCAGCTGAGTGGGTGATTTCTGCGCTTTGGCTTCATTGACTAAGGTAATTAACCTGGAAACAGTAGAGTCTTCTGCAATTTTCAACACCTTAATTTCCAAGGTGCCGTTTCCGTTGATCGTTCCTGAATATGCCCTGTTTTCCTGAGGCACATTATCTAGGGAAATATGCTGTTCATCCTGTTCTTTTATAGCTTCCTTGTCCACAGGTATACTTTCACCAGTAATAGGAGATTGGTCCACAGCACTACTTCCCTTTACAATAACCCCATCTGCCGCAATTCTGGAATTAGGCTTAACAATGATGATATCATCGACCTCCAACTCTTCAATTCCCACTTCCACCGAACTGCCTTCAGTTTTCTTTAAGGCGGTTTTTGGTGCAAGAGCTGCAAGTGATTCAATGGACTTATGCGCTTTTCCCATAGCGTAATGTTCCAATGAATGCCCAAGACTAAATAGAAACAGCAACAATGCACCTTCTGCCCATTCTCCCAGGATCGCAGCACCTATGGCTGCGACCAACATGAGAAAATCAATTTCAAAACCTCCCTTTAATATGGTTTCTATCGCCTCTTTCGCGGTATAGAAGCCCCCAAAAAAATAGGCTCCTATATACATGGCAAGACTTACCCATTGAGGCACATCTTCTAAAAAACTCAGGCCAAACCCAATTCCCAAAAGAGCTCCACAGCAAATGGAGAAAATCAATTCACTATTCTTTCCGAATATCCCAGAGTGTTCCACTTTTTCCTGTTCCATAGGTTTTCTATTTAAGTTTCATGTTAGTAGTGTTTTTCACAAAATGATTAATGGTGCCCGCCTTCTTCTTCACTATTCTTTGCCTTTGAAAGTAAGGTAAATGCTCCCTTTGTCACCAGTTTAATATCCTGATAGACAAGACTGGAATCCAAAAGGGTCACCTGCGTAAATCCGTCCTCCTTATTACCCATTTCTACTTCTATCATTTCATAGTCATATGCGGGCTCTCCATTCTCGTCCCGTTGCCCCAAGTAAGAAAAAATGAAATGCTTCTCCCCAAATCTTACCACCGCATCATCTGGTGCTACCAAGACTTCTTCGCTTGCAGTTTCTATTTTTGCTGTCACATACATCCCTGGGAGCAAATCGGTGTTTTTACTGTCAAAATGCCCATGAACAGTCACCGACCTATCTTTTCGAACTCCCTTACCAACCAAAAACACATGGGCTTCTCTCCATTCATCATTCGTATTGGCGAGATTGAATTTGATGCGCTGATCTTTCTTGATTTTGGGGATGTCATTTTCATAGACAGAAAGCTCCACATGGAGATCATCTGAATTCGTTAAATCCATGATTACATCCTGTGGGTTTACATATTTGCCAATATTGGTATATACATCCAGCACAGCTCCAGCCACAGGAGAGTAAATATTCACGACAGATTTGATTTCCCCGGACTCCACTTTCTCCGGATCAAAGCCAATCATGGTCAACTTGGCTTTGGAGGTTCTGATTCTAGCTTCATTGGCCAGAAAATTACTTTTGGATTCTTCAAATGTCTTTCCGGATGCCACTTGCTCACTGTACAATTTCTCCTGGCGTTCATATTCAGACTTCAGATAAGAACTGTTTGCCAGGCTTTCCAAATAATCCTGTTGAAACTGAATGAATTCAGGATTTTCTATTGTCACGAGTAGTTGGCCTTTTTTCACTTCATCCCCAGGAAGGAGTGTAGTATTCTTCACAAATCCCCCATAAGGCATTGTGATGGAAATATTATTTTGAGGCGGAACGTCTATCACCCCGTTGACCATCAGTTCGCTGCCAATTTCCCTAAATTCCAGCTTGCCTAGCTCAATCCCGGTGACATCAAATTGTGCCTGACTCAGTTCGACCCTAGATTCATTTTCCTCATGATCCCCCTGAATTTCAATGCTGTCAACCTTAGACCCACAGGACGTGGCAATTCCAAGAACAAGTAATGTGAAGAGACTATTTATGATATATTTTTTCATCTGTTTATAGTTTGATTTGCTATGGTTATATGAATCTCGCATTCCTTAATCACCTTAGAATCTGACTTTTTATTCATGCTTGATTTCATATTATTTCCGTTTGATCGGTTTTAGTTGATACCCGATAAGAATTCGATTTGAATAAGTGTTTGATTGGATTTGTCCAGTAAATCCAGATAGTTGAAGTACACATTCAAGCTTCTATTGAGTCCTTGTGTGTATTCCACATAGCCAATTTCACCACTTTGGAAACCTCTCTGGGATTGTTTTAGGATAAGCTCTGCTTGAGGAAGAGCACTATCTTCATAAAAATCCAAACTGGTCTGGAATTTTTGGTACTCGAGAAGTAAAGAGGTGAATCGGTTTTCGAGCTCAATGGTGAATGCTGTTTCTTGTTCCTCTGCTTCAGCAATTCGAATTGATTTTGATTTAATAATCGCTGATTGTGATTTCAAACTGAAAATAGGAATGGCTAAACCCACCTGAAATCCATCAAAACGGTCTTTTGAGCTGTAAACTACGGGATCTCCAGACATCGTTTGACCTGGCCCATTGAAGGACTGATTAAAATACCCTAGTTTGATGTCCGGCATCAACCGAGATTTTTCGACTGACTTTTCCTTTTCTGTAATGGCAATTTGCTGCTGAACCCAGGCTAATGTAGGGTTGTCGGCGATACTATTCTGGTCCAGAGAAAGCTGAGGTGAATTTTCCTTCAATTCTCCCATTTCAGGCTCAATCGTAACTTCTGCATTGATAAGCATTGTCAACCGTTTGGTATTGATCTCCACATCGGCATTGTTCTGAGCTATCATAGCCTGGATCTCAGCCACCTGGGTCTCTGCGGTTGCCTTTTCCAAGAGATTGGTTTCACCAGACTCAAACCTCAAGGAAGCTGCAGATGCAAACCGGTCATAAATACTGTCTTGCCTGGCAAGTAATTTCCCTTTTTCCCTTGCAGTCCACAACGCATACCAAGTGGATTTCACGGATCTGATCAATTCATTTTTACTCATCTCCACTGCCAACTCACCAGAAACTATTTTAGATTCAGCCAATCCATTTTGTCGGCTATAGGTGGTCGGAAACTCAAAAGTCTGGGAAACCGAAAACCGGCTGTCGTTGGTGAAGGCACTGTTTGTTTGGCCATATTCCATGTCCACAGCTGTTTTCCCAATATTCCAGCTTGCCCCTTTTAATGCCCGCTGTTGTTCCAATCTAAGTCCTTCAGCTTTGACACTTGGATTGTTTTCCAAAGCCAGTTCTATTGCCTGATCCAGGGAAGTAACATGCATTGGAGTTTGTGCATAGGAAGATAAATTTCCTAAGGCCAAGAATCCAATCACCAGTAACCCTACGGTGCCTTTGGGTCTTCTCAAACCTCTTTCGAAATAATAGTATAATATAGGTAATACAACCAAAGTCAGGATGGTGGCCGTGATCAGTCCACCAATCACTACGGTAGCCAGTGGTTTTTGAACTTCCGCTCCACTTGAAGATGAAAGCGCCATTGGCAAAAAGCCCAAAGATGCTACGGAAGCAGTCATAATTACGGGTCTTAACCGGGTTCTAGTTCCCGAATAGATCCGTTCAAATATGTCCGTGACCCCTTCCTTTTTCAGATTGTTAAATTCAGCAATCAGAACTATACCATTAAGTACAGCTACGCCAAACAGTGCAATAAACCCAATTCCTGCAGATATACTAAAAGGCATTCCACGTAAGGTCAAAGCGAAAATCCCTCCGATGGCGGAAAGAGGGATAGCCGTAAAGATCAAAATACTCTGTTTGATAGAACCGAATGTGAAGAACAGCAAGACAAAAATCAATAACAAAGCCAACGGAACTGCAATCCCCAGTCTGGCTTTTGCTTCAACCAAATTTTCGAATTGGCCTCCGAATGTCACAAAATAACCCGTTTCAAATGTTACAGCATTTTCAATTTTGGACTCTATTTCATTAACTATGCTTTCTACATCCCGATTTCTCACATTGAATGCGACTACAATTCTCCGCTGGGTATCATCCCGCTGGATTTGATAGGGGCCTTCTTTTACTGAAACTTCAGCTACTTGGTATAGCGGGATCTGCTCTCCGTTAGCCCGGGCGATAAAAAGATTCTGAACATCCTCAATATCATTTCTTTTAGTCTGATCGAGTCTTATTACCAGATCAAACCGTTTTTCCCCCTCATAAACCTTCCCGGCTGAAGCACCTGCAAATGCTGCCTGTATAGACCGATTCACTTCTTTTATACTTAGTCCATATTTAGCCAGTTGAGCCCTTTTGTAATCAATGACTATCTGTGGCACTCCCGTCACTTCCTCTATATAAATATCTTCCGCTCCTTCTACACCTCGTGCTATCTGTCCTATCTGGTTGGCGTATTCAGATAGTTTTTCAAGGTCTTCTCCATAAATTTTGACAGCCACATCCTGACGCACCCCAGACATTAATTCATTGAAGCGCATTTGTATGGGTTGTTGAAATCCAAAGTTGACCCCTGGCAAAACTTCCAAAGCTTCAGACATCTTATTTGCCAAATCTTCCCTGTTGGTAGCTGAAGTCCACTCACTTTTATCCTTTAAGACAATCATCATATCCGCAGCTTCAACTGGCATGGGATCCGTTGGAATTTCACCTGCCCCGATTTTAGATACAACTTCAACTACCTCTGGAAATTGGTCCAAAAGAATCTTCTCTGCCTGGGTTGTAGCCTTCATGGTATTCTGAAGGGAAGAACCAGTGACCACCCGCGTTTCCACAGCAAAATCCCCCTCTTCCAGAGTAGGTATAAATTCTCCACCCATACGGGAAAAAACCCAACCTGAAACAATCAATAAAACCAAGGCTACACTAATGACTATTCCCCTATGATGCATAGCCCATCGAATGGAAGGGTCGTAGAAGCGATGGAAAAATCCCATGATTTTATCAGAAATATTAGGCTTGTCACTGATCTTCTTGCTTAGAAAAAGTGCAGAGATCATGGGCACGTAAGTAAGCGAGAGTATAAATGCACCAAGAATAGCAAAAGCCACGGTCTGTGCCATTGGTCTGAACATCTTACCCTCAGTTCCAACCAATGCTAAAATTGGTAGATATACGATAAGAATTATAATCTCACCAAACGCAGCTGAATTTCGGATTTTACTTGCAGAAAGAAACACCTCTTCGTCCATCTCCAGCTGTGTCAGCTTTGTTTTCCTTTTCACCAAACCTAAATGATGCATGGTTGCCTCAACTATAATGACGGCTCCATCTACAATTAATCCAAAATCAATTGCCCCTAAACTCATCAGGTTACCAGACACCCCGAATAGATTCATGAGTGAGAAAGCAAAAAGCAGGGCAAGTGGAATTACCGAAGCCACTATCAGCCCTGCTCTCAAATTGCCAAGCAAAAGCAGCAAAACAAAAATGACAATCAAGGCGCCCTCAATCAGATTTTTACTAACTGTGCCAATGGCATTGTCCACAAGTTTGGATCGATCCAAAAAAGGCTCTAAAGTCACCCCTTCGGGCAATGTTTCTTTAATTTCTTCGATTTTTGATTTGACGTTATCAATAACCTCTGCCGAATTTTCACCTTTCAGCATCATTACAATCGCACTGACTACTTCACCTTCACCATTCCTGGTGGTAGACCCATAGCGCACAGCATTACCAAGCTGTACTTTTGCGACATCTTTAATGAGAACTGGAATCCCATTTTCATTTACCCGTACGGGGATATTATTGATATCCTCAAAAGAACCTACCAAGCCTTCACTTCGAATAAATAAAGCAGTTAGATCCTTCTCAATATAGGCTCCACCGGTATTTTCATTATTATCTTCAAGCGCCTGGAAAATATCAGCAATTGATACATTCAAAGATTTGAGCCGATCAGGCTCTATGGCGATTTCATATTGTTTGAGATACCCTCCAAAGCTGCTCACATCAGCTACCCCTGGCGTACCAAGTAGCTGCCTTCTGACTATCCAATCCTGAATAGTTCTAAGTTCACGTGCATCATATTTGTCTTCATAGCCAGGTTCTACACCAACTACATATTGGTAAATTTCCCCTAACCCTGTGGTAATCGGAGCCATCCCCGGAGCTCCTATCCCCGGAGGTATTTGTTCTTTGACTTCGGACATGCGTTCATTTACCTGTTGTCTGGCCCAATAGACATCCACATTCTCCTTAAACACAATGGTAACAACTGACAACCCGAAACGCGAAAAGCTTCTGATTTCTTCAATGTCAGGAATAGTGGCCATCGTGATTTCGATGGGAAATGTGATTAAACGCTCTACTTCTTCAGCCGCCAATGACGGGGAAGTAGTGATTACTTGTACTTGATTATTGGTAATATCAGGAACTGCATCAATGGGAAGTTGGGTAAGTGAATACCCGCCCACAATGACTAATCCTATGGTAAGTAGCCCGATTATCAGTTTATTTTTAACTGAGAACCGGATTATATTATCCAGCATAAGGAATTAAGTTTTATGAATTAAAATGGAAGTGGGCAGATTTGCCCAAAGAAAAAAGCACTCACAGCAATCCTAAACAGGAATATCAAGTATTCTGATCAGGATAAATTGCTACGAAATGAAATGAGGGAATTAGCCCCGAGGAGGCTGAAAAAGTTCACCTAAAACCGGTGAGGTAAAAAGGAAATTATAATAGCTTTCTGCTTGTACCTTCTCAGTAAAAGACTGAGGTACTACAAATTCAGCAATGGAGGAGAAATAGATTGAAGGGTGGGAACAGGTATGATTTCCGTGAAATGGTAAATTCTCATGATTTTCTTCGTCATGACCTGTATTATCATTCCCGTGATCTATGTAATCTTCAACGACGAAGTCTAATACTGAATCACCATGCTCCTTCTGATGCTCTCCAAAATGTAAAAACAAGAAGGGAAGCTTTTGTATCTGACAGCATAAATCCAAATTCATCGACAACATCCCCAAAAGGAGTAGCGCAATAAATGATTTATTTCCAAGCCGTTTCATATTTGCAAAGCTACAAAATAAAGTAGTGCAAGGCTATTGCAGAAAATTCTATAGTAAAATCCAAGTATCCTTTTGGGATGTTTTAATAAGCAGATGAGCATGAATTTCTGATTTGTTGTAAACTGGCTCCAATAGTTAGAAAAAGGGTGTTTCTGGATTAAATCAACTGTCTATCTTTAGAGTTTTACTCCCACTTCTTCGAGGTAAAAAAAGCATAAGAATAGCCTATTCAGTTATCACATACTTCACAGTCAGATTTTCCGACAAGCTGATTTTTTTCATTGACCTGATATTTACAACAGATCCTGAATCTTTCCTTTAATATCTCCTTTGCCCTCCTAATCCTACCTTTGGTGGATGCCAAACTGATCCCTAGAAGATTTGCAGTTTCCTGTTGGGACTTTCCTTCCAAATAGACCAGCTGGACAGGAGTTTGGTAAAGTTTAGGGAGCTCATCAATAAACCGGTCCAGACAACAGGGAGTTTCCACATTAGTCTCGGAAATTGGTTCCTCTACAGGCTGGGAATCACGTGAATTGAAATAGTTGGCTATTTCATTTCTGGTAATCTGGAATAGCCAGCCCTTGAGTTTACTCCTGTCCTTTAGCTGATACTTTTTTTCATGGATTTTCAGGAAAGTAGTCTGTAGAATATCCTTTGTTGCCACCTCATCTTTCACCCTTTTTAGGATAAAGAAGAATAGGGTTGAATAATATTTCTGATAAATTTCTTCGGAATCCATAGATAGTAAATTAGAAATTAATCCTGAGATTGTTCCTTTTAATTACAGCAGGAGCAGGTTTCACAATTACATTTTTCACAGGGACAATTGCTCTTTGAGCAATCCACACAATTGCATTGATCACAGGAACAGGATGTACAGGTACAAGAATTCATATTTTAATTGTTTTGGTTCACTTAGTAGACCAGAAAGTGGGGAAAAGGATACATTTTTTATAAATAATTTTTGGAAACCTTTTTCTCTCAAGGGTTGCGTCCTTCAAATTCAGTGACGCATACATCATTCAGGAATGTGTTCGAATGAAGACTGCCAAAAAATGATATTTCAGAATTCGTATGGTTCGTACAGTCCGTACCCCTGGAAATGTACGAGAAATACGAGGCAGAAATTCGAATCAATTCCAATGTATTTAATGAGGTTAAATATCACTCGAATTAAAAAGCGAAGACCGACATAATGGAAATAATAATATGATTCCATTTACGCTCAAAAAATTCTTTACTTTAGTCTATTAAGCCATTGAATGTAAACATTACTATTGCCCTATTCCCACATCGAATAATTAAGAGTGATTTTTAATTACCCTTCCTAATCACCAAATGCTTCTTCCCTGGATCATTCAATAACTTTCCCATTTCAGCCTGAATAATATCCTGCACATCCTGCTTGATCTGCAAATAATTTCGCTGCACGATAGCATTGTCCCGCTTTCGGATTTCAGGAATGGGCTGGTAGTTATCCTGCTCCTTTTTCAATACCTTATGATCGTTAATAATTTCAGAATGAAATGCTTTTAGGCTCAGTTTACAATCTGGATTATCTGCTACCATCCCTACAAATTCCCCTGATGAAAGAGATGATATGGTAGAAGGTGGAACAGCAGACTCCAACTGTTTTGATCGACTGACAGAAGTATCTGCACTGTTTATGGAAAGGCTCTGCCTGTCTTGCATGATCTTCCCTATCCTATCTGATAATTGTTTGGCAGAATCCCCATTCACCTGCCCTGAAATGATATTTCCAACTATGCCCATAATCACATCGGCAAGTTCTCGTCCATAGTCTTTTCTAAGCTGGCTAAGATCCTGAACTCCCAATGTAGTAGCAACTTTATTACTCCTTGCCGTAGCAATCAGACTGTCCATTCCGTTCAAATAGATGGTCGGAAACTCATCGAAAATCAGACTGCTTTTTAGCTTTCCCTTTTGGTTTACCAGCTTCACTAGACGGTTTACATACAGTGAAAGTACTGCTCCATAAATCTGAATTTTCTGGGGATTGTTTCCCATGCAAACCAACTTTGGCTCCTCCGGATTATTGATATCCAGCGTAAAATCATTGCCTGAAAGCACGTAATATAACTGAGCTGAAGATAGTCTTGCCATGGATATTTTAGCCGATGCTATCTGTCCTTCCAGCTGCTCCATCACATCGTTGAGGTAGGCATTTACAAAAGGATTGATGAGCACATCAATGTCCTTTTCGGTTCGCAATACTGTGAACAACTCATCGTAATCAACCTGCATCAACTCGATGACATGCGGCAGCGTGCAGAATTCTCCACCGTTGTATTTTCTCAAAAACCAGATGATAGCAGTCAGGAAATTGATCGGTGATTCCACAAAAAAGTCTCCTTGCTTTTTGATCCATTCCCTGTTCAAACCCATCAATATCGTCCGGGCTGATTCTGCTGCATCAGTAATATCCAACATGGTCTCCGGTGCCAATGGGTTGCAGCGATGGCTCCGTGTAAGATCATCAAAATTGATAACATAGAATGCTGGAACTACATTATAACTAGCCTTATTTTTAAGCCAGGTATTGTAAACAATGGATGACAGATCATCGAATTTAAAGTCATACACAAACATGGAAAAGCCCTTTTTGATGTGCTGGGTGATCACATGTCGGATGACAAAATAGCTCTTTCCCGAACCCGGTGTTCCCAAAACCATCAGTCCACGAAATGGATTGATGACATTGATCCAGCTGTCTCTAACCTTTCCTTTCAGTTTATATTTTGCAGGTAGATTAACTGAGAATTCATTTTCTAGCAGCCGTTCTTCTTGAGGGAATGTTTCATTCTCTGAATTGAAAACATCACTACTGAGTTTGTCATAAATAATTCTAGAAAGCTTAGTTCCACCCGAAAGGATAAGCAAAAAACCTAAGGAGGTAACTGTCATGTAGGTAATCGAAATCCATTCTATTGGCGCTTCCCACAGCATCAAGACGTAACTGCCTGAATAAAATACCAGGCCCAAAACGCCATAAACCGATGCTGTTTTGGCATTCATCTTTTCATTCTTCCTACCCTTGATTCCCAAAAGTGAGATCGCAAGCAAGGCAATCGCAATAAGCTTGGAGGTATAAAAATTCTCAAAGAGACCGGTACTTATAACATTCTCTAATACTCCATCAGTCAGATCTGAAACCAGTCCCCAATCTTTGAAAGTAGCATAGCAATAGTAATAAAAATGCAGTCCCAAAACCCCAACTCCCATTAAGCGGGTCATGTCCAAAATCTTGCGTAATCCCTGTTCGTTTTCTCCAGTTTGCATCCCCATCCCCTCCTAGTTTAATCCTGTTATTTTACCTGCTTTCTCTTTTTCCGTTTCTTCTTCCGCCATTCAAATGGCAGGTAACTATACGTCTCCATCGGTGTAATCACTTCATCAAACAAACCACTTGAAGAGCCATTGGAAGTTCTGGTTTCCTTATCAGAATTCAGTATGATAGATCGCTGAGCGTGTGAAATTTTCTGCTGGAGACTTGGTGATTTGAGGAACGATTCGGTAGAACCCGTTTCATTTTTCTGAATACTTTTTAATCGATTTAACAATCCATTCACACTGTATTTTTTACCCAGTGCACTTCCGTTAAACACACATTTGGTTCGGTGGTCAACATAAGTAATCCCATACAGCCGACCTTCTTGATTCTCCCGTTTGACCGTGACAATGCCCTGCTTCTCCAGGCATTTTATTACCTCATCCAAACTGCTTTTATGCATCTTCAATACAGTCAGATCAATTGCTGAGCGAATGGAATTGATATATTTCTTACGTTCTGTTTTATTGAATTCAAACTTTGATTCTATGGCATTAAGTGTAGCAGGAAAATGAAAACTGCTTGCCTTTACAGGTACCCCAACTTTATTTCCTTGACCATCCAACACCCGGTAAACCAGTCCTCTATTTTTGAAAATTCGTGATTCTTCAGTCCCACGGTCAGCCAAAATCCGATAGCCTTTCAATAACGCATTTAGTTCAGGCAAGGAAGTGTAACTGTAGTTTCTTAACACATGTTGCAATACATTTCCAATAGCTCTCTTAGTCTCAGATTTACCATAGTCCAGTTTGGAAATCGACACAGGCTTTGCTATAAAAAGGCCCTGTTTCTGAGACTCGGCTGGCACCAAACCAAACTGTTTTTCGATGGCTTTTCGGGTCGGTTCAGACTTGAGTTTTCCGATATTATGCAAGGGAATCCGCTTGCCGTCGAGCTCAATATTGGTTGTCACAATATGCAGGTGTGGGTGGCCTGCATCGGTATGTTTATACACCAGATAAGGTTGGTTTTCAAACCCAATCCCATGCATGTATTCCTTGGCAATCTTTTGTAATTTTTCTTTTTCAAAATCCTCTCCAGGAGCAAAATTGAGAGAAATATGCACTGAATTCACTGAAGTTTTGGAGTTCAATTCAGTCAGTTTAAGCATGTATTTCAAACGAATATCTGCTGACTTGATCCCTTCCTCAACCGGATAGTTCTGGATCAAAAGCAATTCAGCCATTCCTTGTTCTACCTTATTTTCATTGTAGTGGAATGGTCGTCTTAAAGAAGCGCTGGTCTTTATGATTGCAACCATTTCGCTGCTGATTGATTGATAAAAAGGGTAACCGATTTCAGTGAATCTTCAATCACCCGCTGTAATATGTTTCCCTCAGAAAGGTGAATTTTTAGTTCATTTCCAGTAGTTGAATTTATCTTTTTCACCAACTGATTATAGTTGGTAGCAATACCATGCAAGTCTCTCCTCAGCGATGCTAACTCGGCCAAAAGTTCCTGCATTCCGGTATCCTTATACCTCCCGATAACAGGCTTTTTCAAAAGCAATTTTCTGGTATAATCACTTAGATTATCCTGAACTGTCTGCTCAAATGCCACTTGGATTTTCTCATATTCTTGAAGTGTCAGCCTAACATGCAACCATTTGCTTCTTTTGTTCTTTTCCTTCATCACGATCCTTATTCACTGTTCAACATCTTTACAAATTCCAACCCCACGACTTCGGAGTAAGGGGTTCAAGATCCCGGTTGTGATACAACCGTACATCTTGCCGATTTCAGAGGACACAGGAAATCCCGTTAGCTTATTGAAGGTTTTTCAAGCTTTGGAAAAATCGCTGATCCATTTTATAATCCCAGTCGGTAGGTGATACAAGTATAAAAAGTGCTTGGATCATTTACCTATCCTGATCAATTTCTAAATAGGCTCATTTCATTGATAGACAGTAGTTTTAGGAAAACATTATTTCCAACTCAAAACCAAAGAAGCCATGGCTATCTCATCTCTTGAAACAATTTACGATACCCTACTTGCCGTTCCAGGCATGAATGACACAGTAAAAATCGATCTGAAAATTCCCCGCAAAACCGTGTTATTACTAAGTGAAGTAATCACACGTGGAATGGAACAAAAATCTGAACCCGGTAAAAACCCTATTCGTATTTCAAAAGAATCAGAAGAAGAGCTGAATGCTATTATCTCCGATAGCTTGGAGAAAGCGGGACTAACTACCCTAAGTTCCAAACTTAAAAGGCTGACAAGTCAAGGCTAGGAGAAACAGGCTACTTATTGCTAAAAAATACAGAAAGCTTAGGTATCATTACAATGATCAAACCTACCTTATACAAATCGATTCATTGACGGAGGGAATGAATCGGTTTGTAAAGGGTAGATCAATCTTTTGCCAAAGCCCTGTTCCGCCGGAACAAGGAAGTGGGCTGTGGGATCTTCTTGACTTTTTTCTGTTTTATCAGAGTCTTGAATTTTATACTTACCTCTGTCAATCAGATAAATGCTCCATAAAAATATAATCAGCATTCCCAAGATCATCATTGGAATACTCACAAACATCATAAAACCTTCAACCATAGAACTTAAAACTGCTTTGCTATATCTGGAATAATATTGCAAGCCTCCAGGTCCTCGCCGGTAAAACCTCCTACGATTCACCCATACCCTCAACGCAAAGCCTCCTCCCAAAAGACAAATTCCTACCGATACAATAAATAAATTTTCCCAAAACATAATTTGTCCTATTGATATCCCATATCCGTATCATCCATCCGCTTCACCAAGCTTTCCTTCAGACCATCCAAAAAGATTGTTCTCCCTTTTTTTCTGCCCCTCATGCTCTGGAATGTGCGGTAGAAATTCCCAACTTTCACATGAAAGATTTTCTCCAGAATCGATATGATCATCTTCACATCACTCTTTCCGTGATTTACAGAGCCTCTTGAATGCAGCGCATAAGCCAATTCAATCAATGCAGACTTTGAGTCCGTCCATTCATGGTTTGAATTTTTGTCCCCACTTTTACCTAGCCCCAATTCTAATTTTATTAACTGTTCTTGCATATATTCAATCAGACTTTCATAAGCCATTATTTTGGCCAACTTACTGCTGTTCACTGTAGAAAACTCCGGGTCAAAATCAAAGGAATAATCTGGGATAAATGAAACAGGGAGAGAATTTCTTAAAAACAGCTGTTCGTCCTGGTCACTCCTATCCAACTGATGGTAGATATAGAGCTGATGGTTTCTAGCAAAAAAATCCTGAATCTGATCCATTACATGATGATAATACGACTTGATAAGCTCTTTCTTTCCTATAGGTCTTCTTGATTCAATGTAGGTAAGCTCAGAATAAAATATTAGTTCTTTATAAAATAGAGGTTTGTACTCCTTAAAGAACTTTATCTCCTCGGTACTATCAGCAAATTGATATCCCCCCATAAACAATTTAAGTTTGAGTAAAATAGCATGGACAGCTCTTCCACTTTTCTCAGCTTTTTGTATTTCGCTTGAAGTTTCTTTCGCCACCTCTTTCAGTGACAACTCCATCTCCTCAAAAAGCTTTTCTACAAATGCTTTCATATCCTCCTTATTTATTTCCAGAACTCTGATTGCCTCTCAACTCATTCAGTGCCTTTTTTTAATCCTAATACGTAGGGAATGATTACTACTTCGCAGCTTCAAAACTACTCATATAAGCCTCCAGACTTTCTTTGCACTTGTCGAGAAATACAGTCCTATTTTTCTTACGCGTCTTAATTTCCAGGAAGGTTCTATAATACCCTTGCAGTTCCCTACCGAATACTTCTGCCAGAATGGTTGCCAATTCCGTAACACTGGCATTTCCGTAATTTATTGCATTTGAAGTTTTCAGGGCATATACCAATTCCACCAAGTCCGCCTTTTTCCCAGTCCAAAGCAATTGGGGATTTTTACCTTCATTAACTGGGCTCTTGGCGTCATGTAAGAACAATAGTTGATCATGGATATAGCCTGCCAATGAAAGAGTGCCCATGATCCTGGCACAATACAAAGTATAGACAGTACAATATCTGGTATCCAGGGTATGCCAGAATAAATTCGGCTTATATACTGGCGCCTGAGCACTTCTTAAGAAAAAAACCTTGTCCTGGTTCTCTTTTCTCATTAGGAGATAATTGTAAAGGTTCTGGTTGCTTTGTAAGAACTCCTGTACACTCAGCAATTCCTTTTCGTAGAATTTTCTGATTTCATGTTCCGACCCAGCCGGTTTGACAGACTCCATATTGAAAAGCTCGGAGAAATAGACAGACTCCCTTAGGAGGTAGGTCATATGGTGTTTGAAGAATTCTATCTCCTCAGTATCAGACGCAAATTCGTATTTATCCATGAACAGTTTGATCTTATCCAAAGCCCTATCCACTAGGTGAAAGGCAGATTCAAATTGGATGAGCTTGTTTTCTCCATCCATTTTCAAAACCTCCAGATCATTTTTCAGTCTGGAGATTATCTGGTCCGAAAACGCGAGAATGCTCATAAATTAGAATTTTAAGTGAAGAATCAACTCTTCCTGTAGCGTGGAGAAATCGAAAGTGACCAATGCACTGAACCTGCAATCTTGTATTTGATCTGCTTGAGGTATTTCAGTATACCACTGTTTTCAGGCTTGTATTCCTCTCTCCATCTTCTTTCCAGCACCATAAATTCCTCCAGTGTTTCCGCATGCAGGTTCAAAATTTCCTGCTGGGCCTCTTTGAAACTCATTCCTTTATGTTGCATCAATAACGCCACGGCATTCATAAAATCACCTCTATCAGTTTCTTTTTGGTAAGATATCAAGTCGTTGGTTAAGTAGATCAGCTTGGCAGCCTGCACACGGAGATCGGATGTTTCTTTCCAATCAAAAGAATCACTTGAAAAATTCTCACTTGATTCAAAGGCACAAAGGGCCAAGGCTAGATTTCCTCCTGAAAAAGCTGGCCTGATAACCTGGTATTCTTCCCAACTAGGCAGAGTCTTTTTGTCCTTAAATTCCGCTTCAATTTTATTCTTTTGCATATAATTCAGAACCTCGGAAAATATCAGTCCCTTCAGTTCCTTATGGCCAGAAACCAGCGCATCGAATTCTGTAGCCAGATCACTAAAAGCATTTAGGAAAACTGTTATACGATCAGGATTAAATCCCAATGGCTTACCCCCCATGATGTTATCAACCCCAGTCAGTAGATAATCCCAAAAACCTGCTTTCTGCCCGAAATGCAAATCATCTGTCAAATCATCCAGATAAAACAGCCAGAGGTAGAGCTTGGAAATCCAAACCCCTTTTTCAATATCAATTTCCGGATACAGGCAGGAGGACAGGTAACTGAATTTTTGTTCTTTGTAATAGGCGATCTCAACGTTGTTCCTAAGGATTGAATGGAAGTGAAAAGCCCAGGAGACAGTCTGTTCCTCGATTTCAGCTGCATCAGTGTGGACATAGGCAGGAAATGGATAGTGTAGCAATTTTCCAAGTTTTCCACTTTTATCAGCAGGTTTTTTACCAGTGGACTCTTTCTTAATACGTGCTGCTGTAGCGTAGCTTACCCCCAGAAGGCTCGCCTTTTCATTATTGGTCAGATCATAGGTGAACTTGGGGAACTTCTCTTCAATCACCTTGAGTTTGTCCCGGTAGTTCATCTGGGTAAATGCATGCCATTCCACATCAGAATGTCGGACTTTTGCAATCTGGGATTTTGAAAAGTCTGTGAACTCAGGTATTTCCTTCAGCAATAGCGTTTCATTTGGGTAGGAAAGGCTTATATAAAAAGATTCTCCCAAAGACCTAAAGCGAAATTTACTGGGCATCTGTGTTTGATAGGATTCAAAATCCATAAAGACATCACCCGGAAAGTAGAGTCTGGACAACTTACCCATATAGTACATCCCGATCATTCCTTCCACCAGAAACCTGGATTCGGTTTCCACAGTACCGGCATGACGGATGGTAGCTTTTCGTTTAGCAATCCTTATTTCCAGAAATTCACCTACTTTTTCAAAAGCATTATCACTCACTTTACCTCCCAGTCCGAAAAGTTTCTTTAAAAACGTTGGATCCAAATCATACCCATTCATGATGATGACTGTTTAGATTACACAGTACTTCCGATAACAAAACTCCTTGCCAGAGCTTACATTTAAATTGCCTTTGCAGTTGAAGACCCAACTGCCGAACTTGCTTAGTTCTATTATTCACTAAAAAAACAGTAGTCCAGTTTAAAATCCCGACACCTAAAAACCAAGTAATCAATCACTTATTTTTCAAAACCATCTAAAATTGTATAATTGATACACTTTTTAAGTTTATCACCCACCTTGTGAATTCTGGATTTTTATAATACCCAACTTTCCATCGAACATTAAAATGAATGGAAAACACAGAAAAATCAGCTATCCCAAGCATCCTGCTGATCCTCTTATGGACCTATACTGGAATTGACAAAATCCTACACTGGCAGGACAGCAGAAAAGCATTCCATAACCAGACCTTTCCTGCAGAGCTGGCAGAAGTACTGGCCTATGCAGTACCGACTATTGAGTTGCTGATTGCCTTACTCCTACTCTTTTCAGTCAGTAGATGGTGGGGATACCTCTCAAGTATCCTCCTCCTCACCGTCTTCACCACCTATGTGGGATTGATCTGGGTAGGAGCTTTTCCCAGAGTTCCCTGCAACTGTGCGGGAGTTTTAGAAAGCTTAGGTTGGAAAGCACATTTCTGGCTTAACAGTGGAATGATTGGAATAAGTATCATCGGACTATACTTCACAAAAAAGCGGAATCCTTAGATCCCGCCTTGAGGCGTTAAGTTTTTAGTAGGTGATAGCAACTATTTCCTTAAACAATATAAACTAAATATTAATTACATCAGCATCTAAAGAGTAAATAATTAAACACTATCGCTCTGAAGAATAAAGACTTGTCACTAGGCATTTGAAAAAACGGGGCAGGAAAAGGCATTATCCCACCCCAAAAAATAGCTTAATGAAAATCAACTCAATTCACCGCATTACCTGTCTCCGAATCTGGAAGTGGAGACTCCAGACTATACTGGGTGATGCAAGAGGGAGATGCCGAAAACCCTTTAAACAGAGTAGGTATTTTAACCACTTCCGGTAAACAGCATGTAGCTCAATCCGGGAATCCTAAACGTTTTCCCTGTTTTTGATTTGTTAAAAAACAGGACACAACGATGAATACTTTAATTAAAAGATTACCTGCTTTTGCATTTGTAATAGCAGCCTTTGCTGCATTTGCATTCAATGCTCCTGTCATAGGCAGCGAACCTACGGCAACTAAAATCTGGACCCCAGACACTTCCCAACCTAATGGCTACCGGGATGTCACTATTCAGGTTCAATCCGAGGACTATGAGTGTAATGCCAGTGGAATGGATTGTTTGGTAGAATTCTCCAACGATAACCCTGCGACTGGCATCCCTAACGTCCTGAGCGAAGGAGAATTCGTAGAATTATAATTTAAAACTTATAGGCACTAACCCAAGGCTCTGCTGAGCCTTGGGTTTTTGTGGATCAAGGATTCTGGATTATTCCACTTCTGCTGATTTCATCCAATGGAATAGGAAATGCATATCTAGGAGAATTAGGAGCCAATTCATATCGAATCCCATTCACTTCTCTCACCAAAGTTTCTGTTTCACCTTCCTGATTCAATCTCCTCAAATCCATCCAGCGCAACCCTCTCCCTATCAACTCTTTTCTTCGTTCTTGCAGAATTCTTTCCAATACCTCTTCTAAGTTCAATTCGGCTAATGGCACCCAAGAATCTGATTGATACCTTAAGGAAAGCAAGTCATTGAGCATACTTAATGCCTGGTCATCCTCGCCTGTTCTGACCAATGCTTCCGCAGCATTCAGGTACAGTTCCCCTACACTGATCCCACCAAAATTCTGTGTAGCCCCAGAAAGCTTTCCTGTATAATTAAAATTTCCAGAGGATGTCTCATCAAAAAAAGCAGGTTTTCTTAAATCATTTTCCTCAAAAAGATCTATCAAGGCTGAATCCACAAATACCTGAGTAGATCTCAAATAGGAATAACTAAATAAGGTGGAGTAAAATATAGTCTCCTCATCAAAGCGTGTAAAAGGTCTTCTAGCTTCTACATCTATATTATTAAAATCCAGACGATCAGTATAAATCCCCAAAGCTTCTATAGAGGATTTGGCTGCCAATTCATATTGGAAGGTATTTAGATATACTCTGGAGAGCACTCCTAAAGCTATTGCTTTGGTTGGTCTGGTTTTGGGTGCATTGGTAGAAGGCAGCAGCTCTACCGCTCTATTCAGATCTGAATAAATCTGATCATAGCTTTCCTGTAGATTAGCTCGCTCCAGGTTCTCATTTACATCTGCTGTGGATTTCAGGACGATACCCAAAAGGGACTCATTTCCTCCTACTTTCTGGTAGGGCATCGCAAATTCAGAAACCAATTGCAGGTAAGCATAGCCACGGTAGAAATAAGCCGAACCCAGTAAGACATTGTACAATTCAGTCTTCTCCCCTTCGAAATCTTCCAAAACTTCCAATGCGACATTGGCATAAAAAACCTGTTCGTATAACCCGTTCCAGTCTCCACTGAACCCGGAGGGATAGGGATCATCAGACCAGATATATACCGCTTGCTCAATAGGATTACTTAAGGATGCATAGCCTGCATCGGAAATCCAGACTTCTTCGGATGCAATACTAGGTAAAGTTGCCTGCCCATTGAATACATTCGTATTATCCAGCAGGCTCTGCACATCTGCCAAAGTTTTGGGAACAACCAGGCTTTGATCCGGTTTGGCATCCAAAAACTCCTCACAGGACATCAGCCCTATGAGGGAAAAACAAAACAGCAGGATTGTCAATCTTCCTTTCTTTCGTTTCATCTGTTCTAGTATATTTTTCATTTGATTGATTGTTTATAAGATAAATAGGGCCATGAATTTCTCCCCTAACAGATCTAAAAGAGGAACCTCCCTCACTTCCCGATTGCCATTGAGGATTAAGAAAATGTATGACCAGTCCCCTTTTAATTCTTGATGATCTTTTCGCTGTTTAGAAATCCAGCTGAACTCCCACCGCTATACTTTTCCTGGGTTTAAACGTTCCAAAATCAGGATCCCAGTCTGTATCCGTAGCTTTCCAGATCATGCCTAGATTATTCGCATATAAATAGAATTCAGCATTGTTGAACATCCCAGCCTTATTTGATGAGGAAGGGATTTTATAGCCGAGCCGTATATCCTGTAACCGGATATGATCCCCCTTTTCCACCAAAACCGAACTGCTTCTATAAAACTGATCTCGAAATGCATCCCTTTCCTCTGGCATGGAAGGCACCTGTGTAATCAACTCATCCCCTGCTTCCTGCCAGCGAAGACTATAATCAGAATGACCGCCCCGACCCTGCAAAATAGATTCATATTGCACCGAAGATCTGCGGAAGAAATACCCGAAACGATAGGATATATTGGCTGAAAGACTGAAACCCTGAAAGCTGAGGGTATTTCTAAAAGAGCCAAACACAGTAGGACGTGCAGGACCGTGATAAACCAGCGATTCCAGGGTAGCTTCATTAATAATCTCCCGGTATTCCTCACTCGCCTCTCCATCCAGCAAGCCTACAGGATCTCCGGTTTCAGGATTCAAACCTTCCCAAGGCAAGGAATAAACCCCAAAAAGCGGTCTTCCTTCGATTGGAAAATAGGCTCCTCCCAACCCGTTTATACCATAGTTCAGCAGGTTATTCACATTGATCTCATCTTCGTAGGAAGTGACTTTTTCCTTAATTCCACTAAGTAATAGTACCGAAGACCAGGTAAATTTCCCTTTCAGATTGACCGTTTCCAGTGAGAGGTCAAATCCCTGAGTTTGCGTAGCGGCGTTATTCCCTGAAAAAGCCGTAATTCCCGTGGACGGAGCATAAGGAACTGTTCCAATTAGATCCAATCCTTCTTTTTTATAGACTTCAAAAGTGCCCATAATCCTGCCTGATCTGTTTTCCCAGTCCAGACCCAGATTCAGGATCTTGATGCGTTCCCATCGTAGGTTTTCATTGGGTGGATTTACGATGATGGAATACGGGATTTGTGTAATAGGATTAAATGTAGTGGAACGCGCTGTGGTAAAGGCGGTCAGGCTGCGGTCCACATTTCCATTGTATCCATAGGATGCCCGAAGCTTCATAAACGGCATCCAATTCCAGTGATAAAAGCCTTCCTCGCTCAACGTCCACCCCAAACCAGCAGACCAGAGCGGAACAGCTTTTTGATTGGCAGCAACGCCAAAGAGATTGGAAGCATCTTTTCTGGCGCTTAGAGTGAGCAGGTATCGTTCTTGATACATTAGCGAAGCATTGGCAAAACCTGAATAGAATCGATCACGCATTAAGCTGATTCCATCTGTATTGGGAATACGTGCAGTAGCAAAAGGATTGGTAGACAAGGGGAACAAACTCACATAATCCACAACCTGTGTGGTAGCCAATTCAGGATTATACCCATAATATCTCCCTGAAAAGGCGTTGGACTCCAAGGCTTTTACTTCCGCTCCTGCCAGTACATTTAATTTCCATCCCTGTTCCCAATCTTTAGCATAATTGGCTTGCAGCCTACCTGAATGGGAATTAGCTCTCGAATTCGAGTAGTTATAAATACCTCCGTATGGTATTGCATAGGACAAAGCTCCCTCTTCTGCCATTTGTGTAAATTGATTAATCAGGTTTCGGGCATCATAGCTATTGTCCTGATACTGACGTTCTGTAAGACCAGTATTTTGCCAATATTGATACAATGCCTGAACTGATAAACCTGGAAGCACTTCATAAGTCAATCCCAAATTTACCCGCCAATCATCCCGAACTGAATTTGAATTTGATCTTCCTCTTTCTTCCAAGGGAACAAAAGACCAGTCCAAAAAGCCCAAAGTCTCCATTTCCTCCTTAAAACTATTGCGATAATCCCGATTTAGTGGCAATGGAGTTCCTGAATCATCTGCCAGTCTAGCGTAGGGATAGGTTCCTGCATAACTGCTGAAAGTAATGTCATCTGCTGCCATATGGGCATCCGTAGACTTGCTTTTCACCCCATAAAAAGCTGTCTGTACCTTCAACTTATCCGAAAGAAATGAAAAATCATTTTTGAGGGAAAGGGTAATCCGATTGGAAGCATCCCCACTGATTTCCGGACGTATATCGTCGTAACCTAAAGAAATCCGGTAGGTATGGTAATTTCCTCCCCCAGCTATTCCCAGATTGTATTGCTGATTGAGTTGGGGACGATAAATATATTGTTTCAACTCATTTCTGAGGTCATAACTTCGAAATGCTGCTATCCTAGCATCCGCTTCCGATGCTGAGATCAAGCCATCCCTTTTTGCGATGAGTGTTTCCACCACCGGACTCAACACCTCATTTCCAAAATCTGATTCCAAGGCAGTATAAAAGCCCTGACCGAAGAGCATTTCTTCCACATCGATGTAATCATCAACTCCTAGATTTGGAGCAAGAAAAGGATCGGTTGGTTGTATCCAATTGGCATTACCTGTAAAACTGACACGGGTGGCTTGATTGTTCTTTCCTGATTTGGTGGTAATGACGATCACCCCGTTTCCTGCACGAGCCCCCCAGATAGAGGCTGCAGCTGCATCCCGCAATACGGTAATACTGGATACGTCATTGGGATTGATATCCTCCAGATTCCCATCATATGGAAAATTATCTATCACAATCAAAGGCTGGGAAAACCTTCCCAAGGTACTTCTGCCTCGGATGGAAATGGGATCTCTCCCCACGTCACCGGTACGGTTCAGGATCAGACCGGAAGTAACATCTTCCAATCGATCAATCAGGTTGGTACTTACCCTACGATCCACCAGTTCCTCATTCAAGGAAACAAAAGAACCTGAAGCCCTGCTCTTCGGAATCTCCTGATAACCAGTGGCGAGTACCTCTACGCCTCCCAACTCAAAGTCTTCTGGCGCCAAAAGGATAGTTAACTGCTCCGAAAGAGGAACTTCCATTTCAATTTCCCGGACAGTATAACCCAGGTAGCTAATCCGAAGCGTATAGGTTCCTGCGTCCAACTCAAAACGGAATACACCTTCCTCATTGGTAATTTTCCCCGTTCCGCTTTCCAGAACACGCACCGAAGCTCCGATCAATGCTTCACCGGTAGTTTGATCCTGCACCCTTCCTACAACTTGCAGATTCTGGGCGCATAGATCCATAGAAGAAAAGGCCAAAACAAAAATTAGAATCAGTAGATTTTTCATAAAGCCAGTACTTTAGCATCCCCTATTTTTTCCAAAACCAATACGTTGATCTCCACTTCCTTTTCCAGCAGATCCAAACCCACCTGACGTAGCGCCTGCTTCAGGCTGGAAATACTGGATAGCTGTGCTTCCAGTTCCAGATCAATGGGATAGTCTATTCCGGTCAGGTTGAGGATAGGGAATTCTGATCGTTGATAGAAATAGAAATTAAGGTGATAGACAAAGCCCTGCAAGGGATAATTTTGCATACTAAGCCCAAAGGCTCCGGCTTGATAGCTGCTTTCAACCTCTTGCGCTTTGGGGTAGTTAGTTCCTTCCTGCTGAACTATCGCATACACCTTCCGCTTCTCCTTTTTGACAGAGGCCTTGATATGGGGGAAGTACCTGTTTAGATCCTCGCGCATCAGCGCATAGGGATTTTGGGAAGGAGGAGCGATCAACTCATAGCCAAAAACATGATTACCCTGTTCTTTCCAGTCCAGATAATCCATTCCTGTCTTTTTGGTAAAGAGTTCTTCGGCTTCAAATCCAATAGTCTGAATACGGTTTCTCCCATAATAATCCACCAGATCCCTTTCCGAAAAAGCCAACTGGTAATGCCTGATCAAGGGCATATTGACGATGCGGATATGGGAAAGGTCCTCGTATTCCTGAATGATAGAACCCGATACATCGGGGATATATCCTGTCAGCGCAGACTGAAACCAGATGTTTTTAGAAGGTACCTGGGGGCTTTCAGAAATCAGTTTGTCATACCTTCCCAGTAGTATTTTACGGTCCTCTTTGTAGCGGAAAACCGAAGCATCCCCTGTGAGCATTTTTTCCAGATTGGAACTAGTCAGATCCTCCAAACCTGTAATTGCAATCACCCTCCCTTCTGGATCCACGATAACAAAATGAGGAATCGTGGAATGCGGAAACAGCTCTCGCATCTTACCTGCATGTAGCACTAGGGGTAAATCAACCCCGACAAGGGATTCGTAACCGGCAAAAACCTCGGAAACCCGCTCTTCTTCAAAGATGGTCATAGGAATAATTGCAATCTGATCCCTAAACTCCTGACTCAGATTTGCCATCCTTGGCAATGAAGCAATACTTGCTGTGCAGGTAGGCGCCCAAAACTCCAGGATGAGGTATTTGCCGCGGTAATCGTCCAATCGGAGCTTATCCGAGTCAAACTTCAAGACCTCGGAGAATTCGATGCCCTTAGGAATCTGGTCTCCTATACTCAAGGTATCGGAGCGGGTCTCCCCGCCCCGATGGACTCCGGCATAATAAACCAAATCCTGCCCTGGAGTAGGTGAATCAGCAACCTGTGCTGTGGTGGTGCTTATGGGTAGACATAGCAGTCCCATTAAGCATATGAGTATGTGTTTTTTCATGCTTTTACGATTTTAAGCTGGAAGACGGAAGACCGAAGATGGAAGAAAGGTGTCCGGTGTCGGATGCCCGATGTCCGGCGTTGGAAGCAGGAAGTCGCAGTGAGCAGAAGTCAGAAAGCTAAAAGCTTAAGTAAGAAATCTAAAATCCTTACAACCGACCTTCAGGTCATTTCGAAGGAGTTCCAAATGAGAAATCTCTCAACTCTAACTTCTTGATTCTTGGCTCTTTGTACTTGGTACTCGGTACATTTTTCAAGACATACCTCTTCCATCCTGCCTTTCTCAGGCAACCAGCATTAATGAATAAGAAATAAACAGAAGTAATGGAGCTATTGACCTGCTGCAGCAGATGATCTCCATTTTGTCGTCACTGCGAGGAGGAACGACGAAGCAGTCTCAAAGTGTGAAGTACAAACCTTCATAAGATTGCTTCGGCAACCCCTATCTTTTCATCTAGGGGCTTTTCTCGCAATGACGAAATAATCGTCACTCTCTGATCTGTAAGGATCGTTCCGCCAAACATACAAAGCCCAATCGGAAGCAATCAGAGAGAAAAAGTGCCCTGATCCTTAGATCGGATTCTTGGGCTTTAGAGGATACAGTCGATCGACCGCGGCGATGCCATGTTCCTCTGGAAGGATGTAATAGGATAAAGGTAGTGAGCAATGTGACCCAATATAAAAAAGCTCAGACAGATCCTTCTTCCAGAATACTACGCCCGGGAAGCAACTTAATCCAGAAAAAATCACCATCTGTTCCATGATACTTGGGTTATTACTAAGTCATTTTGAGATATCCCAACAGGAAATATTTCAATCGTCCCTAAAAGAAAAGGCTTCAATATAATCTAGTAAAAGTGAGCTCACGCCGTAGCGTGAGCATTTTCACTTCACTTCTACCGTCTATATTGAAATTTGGCAGTTTTCTTAGACGAGACTATAAAGTGCAAATGCATTTGAGGAACCTCTCCAATTTTTCTCTTTGAAAATCAAGGCTCTATTTTCAATGACTATACCAAAAATATAAAAAGATTTCATAAAACGATAATATTTTTACTTTAAAATATATTTTATACCCTTTTTATGGAATTATAATACTGAATACTGTAAGTTTTCCTTTACTTATATTTGGGAAACTTGGCAGTTTTCAAATGAAAAGAGAGAATTACAATAGAATTAAGGCCGTTTTGGCTGAAGAAGGAAAGAAAAATATTGATTTAGCAAAAAATCTAGGTGTTAAAGATACTACAGTTTCTAGGTGGGTGACAAATGATTCTCAACCCTCAATTGAAAGGCTTTTTGAAATAGCTGATTTTTTGGAGGTTGATGTGAGGACTTTACTGGTTTCGAATCTCTTAAAGATTAAACCTTCGGATGAGCCAAAAATTTAAAACCATACTCTTCAGTCTATCATTAGAAACTTTGTTTAGCTTCCTTCTCTCTGGTCCTAAAGGGAAGTCAAGGAAAAAACTTATATAATGCTCCCACCTATTTCCTAATATATTTTTGCAGAACTTTGATTGATGAAGCAGCCAGGTCTTCTGCAGTCTGTGCCCTGCCGATTTTTTTCTCATCTGAGGTAATTTCCTGCATTATTTCCTTTTTGATTATATCTGGCATAGAGGTACCATTCCCACCCAACTTAACATGCAACGCATCTAATTTCGAGAAAATACTATCAACCCTTATGTTCTTAATAAATTCAATCAGGCCATTGTTAAATCTCTTCATCACATCAATTGGCAAATAAAAGATCAGCTCTTCATCACCAGCAGGTTTATTAGTAGAAGCTGCAAAAATCTGATTTTGGATCCCGAAAAACTTATCTTTTAAGAAATGAGTATAGTTATCACTGAAGGAAAAGAATAAGATATATTCCCAAATAATGAGGGTATATGGATATTTAGAATCCGGATAAAAATGAAGAAATGTAGGGGATGATTTAGAATAATCCGGGGATCTAATCAATTTGTAAGTAATCCCCTTTGCCGATTTCATCTTTTTCAAAATAGTTAGATCCATTTCCTTAAAATCAGTTTTTAATATTTTGAAAAGCATTTCTCTAAGCCTTTCATTCTGAGGGTCTGAAAGACGCATTCCTCCATTTCCACTAATTGATAATCTCCAAATTATACTTGCCCAAAATAAAAGCCCCAACGCTGACTGAACACCTGATGAATAGTTATTATTTGATTTCAAATTTAAAGTTTGAGAATACTTCTCTTCAATTACACCCAGTTTTCTCTCGCATTGTGAACAGAAAATATGGTCAATTATCAATGGATGTGAATTTGCTTCTATTTCCTCTTCTGTGAGGTCACCATAAACCTCTTCAAGTTTTTCAGGAGATACTTCTCTTCCAAAATAAGAGAATGTATCTCCAGTTTTGATAACAAAGCCTAGTTCATTACCTCTCCCTGTTTTCCCTTCCTCATTTTCAATACGCTTAAGTAAAAAATGCGGCACTATATGAGATCCTGTTTTGTCAGCAATATGATTGTTGCAAAGTTTGCAGATTCGATCCATTATATTTTTGACAATTGCTTGATTCAAACTTTAGATTTAATTGCAGGATTGCAATTCGGAGAAATTCTTTATAAACCGCCGCCAGTAATAAGGGGGAACGTAAGTTCTGTAATGAAGACAAGACATTAAACCAACTGGCCAAAAGCCAGTTCTAACAAAGCCAAAACTATACTCTTGGGAATTATAAAGAAAATCCGATAACACTCCATCTTTGAATTTCTGATAGTCATCCGGAAATGACAACACGGTCAGTGTATATCCAGTCTCAGGAACAGCCCGACGACGGAACATAACTGACTCTGTTTCCTTTTCAGGAAACCAAAGCATAAGGTTGACCTCCTTAAAAACGGAATTGAGATATATTTGTGCTCTGGCATATAATGACGGAGCATCCAAAACAGCAATCCACTCCATCAGACATGATAAAAGAGAGGACGAATTTGTTGCATCTGACTTCCGCAATTCTGGTGTAGCCCGAAATTCCGCTACTTTTTCCAGGCTATTCCCATATTCAGGAAAAGTTTTCATCAGCACAATTCCTTCAGCCATACTTTCTAGATAATCCTCTATCATTTTTTGGATATCTTCCCCCCTTCCAAACAGATACAGTAGCGTGAAAGCAAGGTTTATCTCGATCATTCTGTCATCTGTATCCGGCCCGGTGATGATCTCGTTATTCTCGAATAACCTCAACAATCCGTTTGCAGCTGCTGTTGAATAGGAATCCAGAATATCCCTCAATTCAGGATTATCTTGTCCAAACAATGCCTGTAGTGTCACACTTTCAATTCCACAGAGGGCTATCTGCCCAAAATGGCTATAGACGACCGAATTGTAAGTGACAGGATTCGAACAGTATTTTCCAAATCCATCTTCAATCTCGCAAACGGGTAGTAACCTGGACATATAGAACTGATTGATTTGGTTTTTTAGAAATAACAGGCCAATAAACACCTCCATTAGAGATGTATCTGAGAGAATCCCTGATTCCCAATATCGCTCCCAAACCTTTAATACCGTAAGTTCTCCTGCCTTGATTGCCAACATACTATCTTCTTCCCTTTTGCAGTAGTTAAAAACAATTGCTAGTATAAGCTTGATTTTATGAAGGATTTTCAGATTCTCCTTCGTGCTAGTGTTCTTAATTTTTGAGTTAGCCGCCAATACGTCATCTATCAACAAAGAATAATCTGAAAGGTCATATTCGGAATTATAAAGGTTGACAATCACCTTTCTGAGCAACTCCCTTGCGCTTTCGGAAAAAACCTTCTCGTTGAGCATTGAATCATATACCATGGAGACAAGTGTCTCCAGCTGCCAAATATCAAAGCTATATTTTGGGTAATCTTTTTGAAATGCAGCCCAATTCTGCTGAATAGCAGCTTCGTTGATTCCATTGTGTGCGATTACGATGACAATGGGAAGCCTTTTGTGTGCAGGCGAGATGTTATTTCTGATATAGACAGAGATAATCTCGCGTAAAGAAGGCTCAAGTGCCTGGTTCCCGCCCTGCCAATTCTTTCGATCAAGATTTCCTTGTTTTACTGTAATTAGAAAGAGTTTTTTTCTTTTGTCATCAGGATCTTTGCCTATCGCACAAATATCGACTCCATACTGACGTACGCCTTTTTGAGGCCCGAAAAGTATCTCAAACCCATTTTCCCTTAAAATTTCTTCAATCAAAGCATCAAGTTCCCTGTCTTCTTTTAGCGATGCGACATAGTCAGCCAATATTAATTTCATACCGTTTCAATAGTTTCATTTGGACTCTTATTGATTCTTGATGGACTGGATTCAGGTTCTCTCCCGAGGGAAATTCACGTTCTACCCTGATGTTACCTAATGGTTGGACTTTATGAAGCAACTCATTTGGCCTTTTTATAGCCCATTTATGAGAATTTATGGCTAGGGTCTTACCAATACTAAAAATCCCTCTTTTTTTTATTGCCTTTGAATATTCCGTAAGGCTCCGCCCTTCATAGAAATTCACCCATTGAACGAGCTTGGAAGACGGCTTCAGCTCTTTCATTGGGAGAATGGTATTCAAGTTTTCAAAATATCTCTCGAATACTACCAATGCATCTTCGAACAAAATCTTAGTGAAAGGAGAAAGAGTTCCAGACTTTAGATCTTCCTTGATAATTTCAAGTGTGCTTCGATAGTTGTAAATCAGGTAATGTTTCAGCAAACGGCCCAAAAACCCAGATAATCCAGAAGATCCATGGTTCACCGACCTGATTATGGACAACAACAATTTTTGAAGAGGCTCCTTTGAGAATACAAAACCGACAGTTTTTGAAGCCATGTACGCCAAATCCAAATCGGAGAATCCCGCAAACAGCTCTTTTGGGATATCAAAAATGGTATCGGGTAATTTTCCCGAAGAAAAGCGAAACACACCCCTATGGAAATTGGAATCGTCGGAATTAAGCCAAGACAGAAATTTCTTCTGAAAAAAAATGATGTCAAGCTGCGCAAGACGCAAAACACTGTCATCCAAAACCTTGCTACCCCCGTCAAGCTGTATCCTGTGCTCAACTAGTTCGTAGGAGGCATCCAAGTTCTCTTCCATCAAAGATCTCAAAAGGCTGGATTGATAGTATTCTATCTGTAACTCATCGACAGAAATAAGAGCCTTTAACGTTGAAAAAAACCAGTCCCAATCTATATTGGATTTCTGCTTGGTTAAAAAATAACCAATTCCTAAATAATAATTGTCACCGTTTCCCTGTCTGGCTAAAGACTGATCAATGAAATCTGTTACACGGGAGTCTATAAAACCGAAAGAGCCACAAATCAATATGAAATCTTTTGCATTAAGTTTTCCAACATCATTCAATGAGACGAGGTGCTGAAAATAGTACTCCCTTTCTTCCTCACCTTTCAAGACATTGCCGATGGCAAACATTTTCTCATACCAAAAATGACCGAATACATCAGATTCAAACAAACTTAGATAATATTTGACTCCTTTGGATTGCTTTTTATCAATCATTCGGATCAATGCGGGAAGGGCTTTTCTCGCAGACTCTGATGTAAAAAGAACAGGCAAAAATTTTTCAATGTCAACGGCTCCATACTTGCAAAAATCTCCCCATACCACAACTTTTTTTAGGACATCTTCTATCCCAACATCGTTAGGATTTCTTTCCATAATCCTAATGATCCAATCAAACAACTCCTCCACAGAAACATCAGAAAAAGGAAGTAAATCGGCTAGCAGAAAAATATCATCCCAATCTTCCATATCGAACTCTTTTGCCAATCCACTCCAAAATCCCGAATTGTTGTAAACTAGACAGGAAAAAGCCAATAACTCAAGTTGGTTTTCGAGTTTTTTGAACTTTGAAACTATCAGGGCCCCTTCCAAAGCAGTACGAACTGACCCGATAGTTTTACATTTATCTAGGTTTTGATACAGGCAGCCTTGAATATGAGCTAAGAGGAAAACTTCTATGTCAATCAGATGTGAACCTTGACTTGGGAAGAAATCCTCCCACCCTCTTTGATTATTCAGCCAATCCAAAAAGATGTAACTACTTATTGATTTCCTGTTTGCCTGAATCTCTAAATCACTAGGTAATAAAACTTCTAATAAATCCAGTTGTGGAGGAAAAGATTTAGTTGTATCCAAAAGGCTGATGATCTTAGCATAGTCAATTTGTCTAAACATGAAATACCGATTGAATGGTCAATGAAATAGGGTTCATACTATTTAAACTTTATTAAAATAAATCCTCTTCTGAGCAAAATCGAATAGCCAACATTCCCTTCTGGGGGTATTCAGATCGTTTGTATTGACTGGTCGGAATTTGTAATTCAATTCTCATATCCTAAACAATTTGCAATGGGCTTTCTTCTGATGCTTCAGCCATCTAATATTAACCATATTAATACAATCCCCATACCTATTTCTCTAATTTGGGCCAAAGATGATTGAATGAAGAACAAAGTTTTAAATAAAGGTTCAACCTTAAGTTATTGGAAACATAATTCCTAGTTGGTATGATTATAGAAATATTATCCATTTAAGTGCTTTCAAGGAATCATTTGAAGACCTTCCATTTGAGATCGCTTCCTATGATCTCCATTAATTGAAAATGCTTCCTTTAAATCCGTGGTAGGATCAAAATAAAAAACCTCTACCCATTTAATGACTCTACATTTGCAGTATCTTAATTAAGGTTGGGATAGTGAGCCTATGCCAAAAAGTTATATCATATATACCCTATAATAAAGCTAAATCCATTCCCAATAGCAATCACCCTAGTCCTGTTAGATATCGGTTTATTTTGACCTGCTGTCTAAAATCTGATTCGATAGCATTAGTAGTGCTATCAGTTTACAAAAAAAGTATTTCGTGTGAGGCTAATCACCATCTCTATTAAAACTAATTCTCGGATAATTTAGAGATTTCCCCAATCCCTCTAAGCCAGGAAATAAAGTTTCTGGAGTAATATTCATTTGTCTTAAATATTTCAGTACACTATAATTCAATTCCTTAGCTATTGTAATCTTTAATAGGGCGATTTCCCTTATGTTGTATCCTGACAAGTCATCAAAATGTAATTTTGTAGGGGTTGGTGAGGACAAATAGTACGTTAATGAATGAGAAAACGGAACCATTATGTTTGTAGGCATAACAAATAATCCCTGCTGAATAGATAAGCGTTCATTACATTGTTCCGGGTTTATCAACAGCAACTCCTTTTCCAATTCCCTATCGAAACTTTTGTCAGTAATTACACAGTTTGCTTTTTCATTACTAAGCTGATACTCTTTATCCATACTCATACCTCCACCTTTCCCCGTTTTTTCATATTTTTCTCGCAAAAAACTATCTGAGATACTGTATGTCAAAATATTTTTGTTTATAGCCCATACGGCAGAATTACTTTCGTTATTTGCGATAGCCATTCTTATTGCCACAAATAGAGACTTAGAAAAGTCCAAGAGCCTAGTTGCCGCTCCGTAATGTTGCATAATAGTTAACCACTCGATATTATTTGTGCTATCCGGCGAATTCTGCGAATAAAGCGGATATTTCCACTTAAACTCTTTTAACATTTCCTTTTCGTGGTGTGGGATCATTGCTTTGTCTACCAAGTTTGGGAACAATGAATTGATAAGTCTTTCAAGAGAGGTAGATAAGGGCCAATTTTCATTAGCTTGACCTCTAAACACAAATTGATCTAAAAATCTCTGATTTAAAGTAAAAATATCAGACCACTGATTTAGTCTACATTCTATATATAATTGTTTCATTCCTTACTTATCAATTCCGTATACCTACTTTTGCTTTATAAAATCTGGTGCTTTAGCGTACCCCCACAAAGAACACTTTCTAAGCCTCTGAATCAAAATTAAGCCATCATCCGCTCCAACTTCTCCTTCCATTTTTCCCAATCAGGCATATAACGGGATTGAAGTCTGAAAAAAGCAGGAGAATGATCCGGGTGAACCAAATGGCATAGCTCATGAATAATGACATATTCTATGCATCCTTTGGGTGCTTTGATCAACTCAGGATT
The DNA here is from genome assembly GCF_014838715.1 of Algoriphagus sp. Y33. Taxonomy (NCBI): domain Bacteria; kingdom Pseudomonadati; phylum Bacteroidota; class Cytophagia; order Cytophagales; family Cyclobacteriaceae; genus Algoriphagus; species Algoriphagus sp. Y33. The sequence goes on from NZ_CP061947.1 coordinate 3,363,797, forward strand.
TAGTATTATTTTTCCTTTTGGAGTGCAGCTTCCCCATCTCAAAGCCATATCTCGTATGACCACTGAATCTGGAGCCACACCTTCTGATCTAAATTTTAGAATTAACTCAGAAGCAATTTTCTCAAATTTCTTCCGAGCTAGTTGTAGATACCAAGCCTTCATCAATTCTTTCACTTTATCACGATCTGTAGTCTCTACACGAATTTCTCCATGAAGTAACTTCACCGAATCCTGACTTGCCTCTTCTATCATCAATCGGTACTGCCTTCCCAGATATAGATGAGTCTCTCCGCTTACATAGTTACGCTCTGTTAGTCTCGGCTGGAATGACAAAAAGAAACTCTGCTGCTTTATAATCCATGCAGCACGTTTCTGCAAAACCTGTCTAATCTTTTCTCTGTTGGCGAAGGCAGGTGCTTTGACCAAGACTTCGGAGGTAGGTGTGACAGTTATTCCCAAGGTTTTCCGATCCGAAAAACTCACTTCATAATCGATCACCCTAGAACCAAACTGAATTGAATCTTTCATGATCGATAGCGTTTTTTGGCAACGGCCAAGATTCTTTCAGCCAAGGAATCGATCTCTGAGTAGGAAATCTCCCTCGCATGTTTATCACGGACTTCATCTATCAGGTAGTCCCCTATCTCGATAATAAGTTTACCGGTAATCTCTCTTTTGGACTCCCACTCCACAATAGGGCTCTGCCCCTGACCAAAAACCTCCGCTTTTATAAGCTGATTTATTTTCAATGCGGAAGTTTCGCAGATAGACTTTAGCGCATCGGTGTTGGAAATCTTTTCATCCAAAAACACCTTGGTCAATCCATAAAAAGCAGCTGCCACCGACTCGTCCTTAAGCAGCTCGGGAATGTCCGAGTCTGTATGATTGAGCACCGCATCCATGACATTTTTTGTCTTTTGAAGATATTGGGTTTCCGAAATCCTCCTCGCCTCATAGTCGGCAATTGTTTGGGATAAGAGTTGAGAAAACTTCTTATAAAAAGCGGGATCTTCATCCATCTTTTCGGAAATATACTTGGCTGTCCGGCTGGCAATTTTGTCTGCTTTCGCTGCCTCTCCCACCGTCTTCTCAACTTCACTAGCAAAACTGTCTTTGTCAAAAATATTGACCAAATCAGTAATGGGCTCTACCTCCTCTGCAGTCACATGAGTATCTAGCAGTTTTTGAATCTGCTCTTCATATCGACTATAATCTATCCTGTCAGAAAACCTGGCAACAACTGCGACACGTAGCTTCATAAAAAAAAGCAGATCGGATTTGTACCGATCGATTTCCTTTGGGTCAGTTCTCTCATGAAAGGAAATGGTCGAAAGAGCAAGTTTCAAACTTTTACCGTAAGAAGTGAGCTTGTCATAAAAAATCACCCTAACTGACTCGTCACGCAAGATAAGCTGATAAGCCTCCGCATCCCTTGTGTTTTTTACACTTTTAAAAATATCCCAAAGTTCAGAATGCCTCTGCGGAAGTCTGTTGATCTCTACCTCTATATTCACCAGTGTTCCTTCCATATCGAGCTCATCAAACTCCTGAAAAGCAGCATACATCTTCAATGCATCGTCCAAATTTTCAATGACTCCATAATAGTCTATCACAAATCCGAAATCTTTACCTTCTTCTACTCGATTCACACGGGCAATAGCCTGGAGCAGTTTGTGATCTTTGAGATTTCTGGTCAAATAAAGAACCGTGTTTTTGGGTTCATCAAAGCCCGTCAAAAGTTTATCTACGACAATAATAATTTCTGGATCAGGCAGGTTTTGAAAGCGACTGATCACTTGGCTCTCGTACTTTTTGGCAGATCCATGCTCCTGCATCATCTTTTTCCAAAACCTTTGCACTTTGTCACTGCTTTGCTCATAGGCATTGTCTTCTCCTTCCCGGTCGTCAATGGGTGAAATCAAAACTTCAGAGCTTACCAGTCCTATTTCATCCAAGATGTCTTTGTATTTGATTGCGCTTAGCTTTTTGTCGCAGACCAACATAGCTTTAAACCCTGTTCCTTGCCAATTGTCCCTAAAGTGTCTACTGATATCCCAGCAGGTCACATAAATTCTTTGCTCAGCAGAGTTGATCTGGTCAGCACGGCTAAATTTCCGCTTGAAATCAGCCTTTTCCCTATCATTAAAAGGCTCTGAAACCATATCAAAAAATCGATCTAGAGGGCCTGAATTCACTTTTAGATATGGCAATCTCCCCTCATACAAGAGTGGGACGACCGCCCCATCTTTCACGGCTTCATCTACAGTGTAGGCATCGATCATTCCCCCAAATTTGGCAGCTGTACTCTTCTCTTTCTTGAAAAGAGGAGTACCTGTCATCGCAATAAAACATGCATTTGGCAGGGTCTTTTGCATTTCTATATTGAAGGTTCCATGCTGGGTCCGATGTCCTTCGTCTATCAAAACAAAAATATTCGGATTTTCCAGCGGCTTTTGAATCTTCTTTATTGCAGCGGTGAATTTATTGATTATTGTGGTGACTACAGCATCACTTGGACTTTCGAGCAAATGTACCAGTTGCGTTCCCGTCGACGCATTATTAACTGCCATCCCACATTTTCGAAACGTACTGGTAATTTGTCTATCCAGATCCGTCCGATCCGTTACCAAAATGATTTTTGGATTCAAAATGCTTTTTTCCATGGCAATCGCCTGCGCCATCATGACCATCGTAAGAGATTTACCACTTCCCTGTGTATGCCAAATCACCCCACCTTCTCGTCGATCCCTACCTTTTGCATCTTTTACTAAAACCTTAAGACGTGCCAATGTCTTCTTGACTGCAAAGTACTGCTGATATCGAGTGACCTTCTTCGTACCTCCATCAAACAGAATAAAGTTGTATATCAAATCAAAAAGCCTCTCCGGTCGGCATAAATTGAATAAAAACTCATCTTGCGCCGTAAATTGTACTTCTCCCTTCTCCAAGTCTTCAAAATATCGCTTGACATAGGAAAAGCGATCCGAAAACAGTTTCTGGTGTGTGGTAGGATCTAGTTTCTCTTTTTTGATTACCCTTAATTGATCCTCATATTCCTTCCTTTTCAAATCGGATGAAATCTTTTCTTTCCACTGCGCCCAAAATTTCAACGGAGTACCATTGGTAGCATAGCTTGTTTCTTGGTTTGCCAATGATACCAGCAGCTGGGCATACACATAAAAATTTCTAATCCCGTCCTCCTGCTGATTTCTCAAATGTTGGGAGATAGCCTGCTTGATCGGCTCCTTCATGTCCGGTCGCTTACACTCTAGGATCACAATGGGAATTCCGTTGATAAAAATCACTAGATCCGGAATGTAATGATCTTTGCCGTTGCTACGTAAGACTTTGAATTCTTCTGAAACCTGAAACTTATTGTTTTGGGGATTTTCCCAATCTATGTACTGTAGGGTAAAACTTTTCCGATCTCCATCCACAGTCTGCTCCACGGCCATTCCCAAAGTCAGCAGGTTATAGATTATTTCGGTGGAATGGATATAGCCTTCGTTCAAAGGAATCTCCTGAAGTTTTCGGATTCCGTTTTCAATATTTGCTTCGCTGATGTAAGTGTTACGACTGGAACTGACTTTCTTTTCAGAATTAATCAAACGAAGTTGCCTTCGAAGTACCTCTTCCAGCAAAACCTGGGTAGTTTTTCCTCCACGCAGTTTAAAAGCCTCTCCTTCCGGCAGGTACTCAAACCCAAGTTTGCAGAGCCATTGTATTGCAGGAATCTGTGAAATATGATCTTCTTTGAAACTGGGAGTATCCATAGGGAAGTCCTAATCGATTAGGAAAAATTAAATGTTTTATTGTTTAAAATAAGTAGAATGGTGAAATTTGTAGGGTCATTGCCCAAAGGGTGAAAGACCTGGTTGCCCGCAGATCCGTAAATGCGGACCGCATTCATTGAAATGCGGTTTTCTTCTTAAATCCTCCATTGTGAATTTGAAAGCTTATCTGAATTCTCTTTATTTCTGGTGCTCATCATTGATCCTTTTCGTTTAGCTTTTTTTGGCTTTTTCTTCTTAGGAAGATTGTAAAGCGTTTAATTTATTGAAAATAACACTAGTCCAAAACTTAACTATCGACTAATGAAATCAACTAATTCAATTGAGGTCAAGTGTTAATTTATTTAAATAAATTTTTTATAACCAATTCATTCTAATACTTTTGTCTTGCTCATTTTACCATTGGAAAAAGGAGTTTCGGGGCTCGATACATCACGATATGTATCGAGCCCTGCGGTTTTAATGGACTTCAGGAAGCCTTCTCTTTAAAAGTTTTTTGATTTTTTTTGCTCCATAGTTCTTATTGAGAAAATAAGCAGTAACCAAATAATAATCTCTTTTACTTCTCTGTGGATCCAGAACTATAATATAATTTTGATCTACATCGAAAATGTAAGTTCTAATGATATCTTCTCTTTTTTTCTGATCTCTTTCTTCAACACTGAAGATTTCAACCCTGTCTTTTTTTGTCTCTTCCAAATGAAACCTAATCCAATGCAGGCGTTGAGATCTGTCCTTTTCAAAAATCCGTTTGGGATACTCCTTTCCATTAGCATCCACCTCCTGGATTTCCTCCGTGGTCAAATGCTTAAAAAGCAAATCCATAGCAGGCTCTTCTCCTTTTATGGGGCGAATTATCTTAGTTCGGAAGTTCAAGCCAGGATTTTCTTCGATATCTCTATTGAAAATTGAGCGTAGAGAACCGGTTCTTTCACTCTCTGACAAATGCATGATTTCCAGCAAATCCGGATATTTCTTTAAAAGATTGGTTGGCATCATATCACTTCAGATCTATAAAGAAAAGATTGAACTTCTGATGATCCCTGGGGGTAGACTGAGTCAGGGGAAGCCTGCAATGCTGTTGGATCTTTTCGATGATTTTGTTTTTGGCAATCACCTGATCCAATCCTCGCAGGTGGTAAGACAAAGCTCCCGTAATAATATCCGCCAGTTGCATCAGCTCACTTTCGTGGGAGCGGATATTCTGAAGGTTTCGGACCTGGATTAGATTGGAAGAAAGGAAAGACCGGAGACCGTTTACCTTCTTGGCACTTCGGGTATCCTTGATATCCAGGTAGATATTATGACCATATTCCGGCACCAGTTTCTTACTCAAAAGCTGAAAATACATTTTGTAGTAGAAATCGTCATGGTCTTGGGAAAAATCCGCATGACGAAGTTTGCTCTTGTCGATCACGATAGCCCTATACTGGAGATCTGTCGCAAAAAAGTACTCGATCAGCTCATTATACAGCGGATAGGCAGACTTGGACAGCTTGCTCCACTTCACTTCCGAAAACACCCCATGTTCTTCCTTAATCTGGCGGATATTTTGGGAGTGCATTTTCACCTGATTGTAGGCACTGCTGACATAGCCGATCATCATATAGGGCTGACCGTCATTCTCTAAATGACAGCTTTCATCGCAGTAGAAATTGAAGGTTTTGGTCATATATGCTGAGTATTGGAAATATTAACCAGATATCATCTGGTCAACCTTTTAATTACTTTGAAATTGAATATGGGAATAATTCTTAGTCATTTTAAATTCCTTTATTTTCAGTTTTTTATTTGAATTGCTAAAGAAAATCCACCATTAGCAGTATTCTCATCATAGATGTTCAAAGGCATATCAGCCTTAGGCATCCAAACTCTGCCAAATTCAATGGCTGTAGCAACCGGCATTGCCGGAAATACATGTAGAGTTTTTTGAGAACCAAACCTTGTTTTAATTCTATCAAATAGCAACCTTATTTCGATACTGAGCAGCTGAAGTTGCTTCTTTGACTTCAAGAAATCGTTAAAAGGTTCCTCTATTGTTAATGTATAAATCGAGCAACCTTCGCCCAAAACTCTAATTATCCTTTGATTATCAATCGTTCCGCTAAATGAAATTGCCAATGCCACAAATTCAGGACTTTGCAAATTCTCATTTATATGGTACTGGAAATCAGAAGAGTCACTATTTAAATTCCAAGTATTTGGACCTCTAACTGGTTGATGAATTTCCGCATTTTGAATATCATTGATTAAAGTTCCCAGTTTTATCAATAAAGGAATTGGAGCTAGGGCAAAAATAGACAAATGACTGATTTCCCCCTTTCTGAACTTAGGCCTTAATTGTTCATTGAATTGAGTTTCCAAATTCTCTAATTCAGTCTGCCAAAAACTCGAATTCCTATCTCTTTGCGGACTATTACTTAAGCTTAAATCAATCGCTTGCGATTGAGCAGGATAATAAGATGGGAGCAGAAATTCACGAACCGATTCGTAGGAGATAACTGGAGTATGAACGCCGACATTGGCTCTATAGGTCACAATATGGCTATGCATATTTGGATTGATTGAAGCTACTTTTTCAATTCTATCTTCATGCTCTTTTTTCATTTGCAGAAGCAATGGCTCAGGATGTCCGGCGACATCTTTTTTATCAATTAGCCTATGGTGCTCGTCACACATGAGCATCAAATTGGTAATATCTTTTTTGAGTAAGTCAGATCGAACCACATCACCTCTTGGTCCGCCAGGTACGTCTGCAACAATATGGGCTATGTATGATTGGTTAAACTCACTTTTGGTAAGTGCATCAACAAACAAGGGTTTGTTGCAGCCTCTATATTGGCATCTTCCTGCTGCCTTGCCCCATAGAATGTATTTTGTTGTCGCTGAAATATAGGATATACTCATACCAATCTCTTTTTACCTGTTAACAACTGCTGCATTAATCCCTTCTTCTGCTCCCTGAGTTTCTCCGCCATAGCTTTGAGTAACTTGATTTCTTTATCTGCCGTTTTCAGCAACTCGGCAATGGCGGTTTGTTCTTCAATGGTATCTGGTATTAATACCTTTCTTTTCTTGAAAAGATCATAATCAAAGATTGACTTTTCAATATGCACACCATCTGAGTCTACATTTGCATAATGAGTAAGAATTGGAAATTGGCAATACCACTTACAAAAATCAGCTGTGATTATTTTTTTATCTGCAATTTCTAGACAAACATACTCGTCTGAAACCTTTGCTTTATTAAAGTCGGAATTAATAATGGCCCAAGCACCATGTGAGACTTGTCGTTTTGAAATCAAGAAATCATTTTTTAGAACGGTTTTCAATTTCTTAACTCCTATTTGATATCCAAAAAGAGGGTCTCGATAAAAAACACCACCATTCCTCCTGCGAATACTTATTAATTTATATAGCTCGCTTTCGTTCCAATCGACATATCTATTAACCGGAATAAAAAGATTTGAAATAGAAATAAACTTCCACTCTCCATCAAATCCCTTCAACCTCATCTTCCCCGTCAGTAGATTCTGCATGAGCCATTTTTTGCGGAGTTCTTTTTGGGCGATCAGGCGCTCAGTAGTCAGAATAGACTGATCGATCGTCCCCAGCACTTGGGCTATGGCGTGTTGCTCGGGAAGAGGTGGGAGGGGGATTTGAAGTCTTCTTACATCTGAAGAATTTATTGCAGGATAATTAGACCCAACCAGCAATAGATAAAATTGCCTTGAAACCCATGAACTAAACAGGTACTGGAATAAAAATTCATTGTTGCATTTACTCGCTGTGATCACTGCAAATCCAGTTGAAGCGATTAAATCCTTCACTTCATCTTTAATTATGGAGAAACCTTGAAGATTGGGGCGAACAGTTGACATCAATATATCTCCTTTTCTGACGACTCTTCTTGCTCTTGTAGGCGAAGTGACAAATGTTTGTCTTGTTGTTTCAATTTTGAAATCACCAGAGTCAACATCAGAAAGTGAAATGTAATCGAACTCGTAATCCTTGGAAGTACTACTCTTAAGACTTTCTTTATCTATTTCAGCGATATCTTCAAATTTTTTTATATCCCAATCACTAGGGATTTCTTTATTAAAGAACACCTTTCCCATTTCGGTAAACTTAACTTCTTCCTTTATTTCCCTCAATTAGTTCTTCCTTTAGATTTTCGACCTTCTTTTCATCGTGTATTCCTCCACCGTGCCAAATCCCTGTGCAAAGCCAAAGTTCATAGTGCATCAACCACTCACTAATCCAAGGGACTACTGTATCAGCCAAATACATCCCACTATTCCATTGCTTTACTTTTTTATAGTAAAGACACAACCATTGCTTTTTCGTACTATAAACATGGGGTAGACTATTTTTCTCAGGATATAATTCAAGGAGCGGGCTTTCAATGTAAACATTTGGTTGCTCCCCCCTTCCTAAGACTAGCTTAATTTGATATTCTCTACTTAATGGACTTGGGGTAATGACACACCTCCAATTCAAAACCTGAGAATTAAAATTTATTTCAGAATTCGGAAACAACGCTTTTAATCTTTGAGCTTGCAAAGCCATGTTTAAAGGATGAATCTTAACTTTCATCCCCATGAAAATCGTGTCTTTTGACAGTAATCCCGGTACTGCCCAGCATTCCAGAACCTGAGGCCATTTTCATCAATCCGTCATTTCTGGATTTTAATTGATTTGCTCCATATGCACTGAAGGATTTTTCGATTAATTCTTTTCCAAATGGTTTTTCCATTGATTCCTTAATCAATCTCAAATCTCCTCGTTTTGAAACAATCAAATTCACGTCTTTTTCAACCTCATCTAACCAATTGAAAAATGAATCTTCTCGCTCTGGAAACTGCTGCCACCTATCTGCAAAATTCTCATTTTTATCGTTCACAGGGTTTGATACCCATTTGATAAACTTAACGTACTCACTAGACCATCGTTCCTCGATTTGACTTCTCATTCCCCTTACAACATTCATTAATGCAGAAAGTATATCTGTTTCCTTCTGATAAGCTCGAGCAGCAAGTGTTGTGATAACAATTGATATTGGCTTGTTTTCGTCACCATTAAACATCATGTCTCGATGCCTTTTGAGAATTTGAACCACACGCTGCAATGGCAATTTTTCATTCTGATATTTTGGTACTGGAGCAACTGATTCTCTTAAGGAAAAAGACTTTTCAAGATCTAAACTGGCTCGATTAAAAAACCATCTACCATAACCAAAAGGGTTGCTTTTAAGCCAGTTCAAATGATTTGTATCCCATTTATATCCATCATCGTCTCGATCTGTAATCCTAATTCCTAGCTGTTCTACATCTTCAAACTCTTTCACTGAAAAAGCTTTTTCCAGAATCATCCTATAACCAAAATCAACAATGGATGGTAAAATATCCATATGATACCTCTCTCGTGTATTCCCAGAATCTTGCCTGTATAATAATGTCCAACATCGCCTACCTTCTTCATCTATCATATCTTCATAGGTACCATGAGCTTTCAATCGATCGCCAACTTTATTCTTTAAATCTTCTTGGGTCCAGTTAGGATTCTTCCCTTTAAGCTGACACGCTAGGTCAATATCCAAGTCATCGTCATCGCAAATGGGTCTAATCATGGTACCCAACATAAATGAGCCTTGAGGCAAAATTTCGGGGCGGTAGGGTGCCAAAGTAGAATCAGGGCTAGACAACCAAGAACCGACCGCATTATAACTTTGCACGGCTGAATTATATTGTTTTTCAGTAATATCCAGAGTCTTACCAAGCTCTTCTAAAATTTCACTAAACTGATCTCTTTGATCTTTTGAAAGCATATCTTCTATTTTTTAATTAATTCATCTAAATACTTTTTCATTTCCAACTGAACTACTTTCAACTCTCCCTCCAATCTGCTGATCTCCTCTTGCACCGCTTGGATATCCACTTCAGGTTCCTCCTCAAAGGTGTCCACATATCGTGGAATATTCAGGTTAAAGTCATTCTCCTTGATCTCCTCAAATGTGGCGACATAGCTGAATTTATCCTCTACCACACCAGGCTGGGATTTACCTTCATTAAAATTCCGGTACGTATCTACAATATGCTTGATATCCGAATCCCGAAGCTTATTTTGATTTTTGGCAGCAGCATAATGTTGAGAAGCATCTATGAATAAGACGCTCTTACCCTGCTTTTTATCCCGGTTGAAAATCAGGATTGCTGCTGGAATACCCGTTCCAAAAAATAAGTTTGCCGGAAGACCGATCACTGCTTCCAGCAGATTCTCCTCAATGGTTTTCTGTCTTATACGTCCTTCAGAACTTCCTCGAAAAAGTACTCCATGAGGAACAACCACTCCAACCTTCCCCTTTCCCTCATAGGTCGTTTCGATCATATGGGTGATAAATGCCCAATCGCCTTTACTCTTTGGTGGCACCCCTCTCCAAAAACGATTATATAGATCCGTTTCAGGGTCCCAAGTTACCGTAGTTATTTCTCCATCTTTATCCTCGATTTTCCCCCATTTATCCAAGGAGAAAGGTGGATTAGCAACCACAGTATCAAACTTCATCAGAGAATCCCCTTCTTTCAGTTTAGGATTCCGTATGGTGTCTCCCCATCTGATGGTAGCATTATCAAATCCGTGCAAAAACATATTCATTACCGCCAAAGCCCAGGTACTACCATTAGCTTCCTGACCGTAGAGCGAGAAATTAGACGAACCAACCTCCTGACCTGCCTTGATCAGCAAGGATCCAGATCCACATGTAGGATCACATATCCTTGAACCTGGTGCTGATTTAGTCAACTTAGCCAACAAAGTGGAGACTTCACTTGGTGTAAAGAACTCACCCGCCTTCTTTCCTGCATCGGAAGCAAAGTTGGAAATCAAGTACTCATAAGCTCCCCCAATGATATCTACCCCAGAAAGATGAGATGGCCTCAAATCCAACTCAGGCTTATTGAAGTCCAAAAGTAGATTTTTGAGTCGGTTGTTTTTATCCTTTGGCTCTCCCAATACACTGCTATTGAAGCTGATATTTTTAAAAATCCCTGCTCCATCTTCACTATACAGCTTTTGGCGATTGGCTTCTTCCAGGTCCACAAGGGCAATATCTATCAACTCTCCAATATTTACCGCATTTCTGTTGGCATACAAATACTTAAAATGGCTATGCTCTGGAACAATAAATCGCTCGTGACGCATGGCTCGCTTTGCACGCTCTTGGTCTCCGTGATATTTTTTTAAGTATTCCTCTTCTGTGTCATCATTCACATCACTCAGGTATTTGACAAAAAGCATGGTCAACACATAATCCTTATAGACACTGGGGTCAATGCTTCCACGGAACGTATCACAGGCTCTCCAGACCGCGTCGTTGATGTCTTTTTGCGTTATTATTTTACTCATATTGCTGTATAATAGTATTTAAATCCTGCTCAAAACTCAGCTTCTTTAATCGCTCTATCTTTGAAACCAGATCATTTTCTTCTTTTTTTAATTTACTTAATGCGACCAACTTTTGCTGGATTCCCCTTGGAATCATCACAACTTCAAATTCCTCCAATTGCTTTTTACTTATTGAGGGAATCGAAGTCCCTTTAGCGACTCCTTTCAAATATTCCTGACTATGCCTCGAGTTAAGAATCAAGGTAACATACTCAGGATCCACCGTTTTCTCCCAAATAGAAATAATCAAAAATGATGTGGAAGCTATCGCAGGCAAGTTCCGTGATTCATAGACAGCTGCAAAGTTCTTCAATCCTTTTGCTGAAAATAAGATATCTCCAGGCTTCAATACATGTTTCTCCGAAATATCCTGCCATTGAACGTCTGGGAAAAGCTCGGAGTCAAGCTCGCCATCAGCATTGAAATGCTTAGCTTGCAAGTAAACCAAATCACCTTGAGCCTGGGGTTTTAGAAAAACACCGGATTTTATGGACGCTATATTTTTGAGTGCTTTTTTCAATTTTATTTCTTAGTACATCAATTACGATTTTACATAGTTAAGGAGAAATTCTTAAAAAAAACACAAAATGGAAAATTTATTTTTAAGTACGCGTATTACTAAAAAAATGAAATCATAGATCAAAACGAGTATTTGATTAAAACTAAAAATCATGGTCAATCGAAGGTTAAAGTCCACTAATACGTCTTATTGATCTGTTTGGTATTCTGCAAATCAAATAGCCCTCATGTTTATCCGGAAAAAAGAACTGCCTTCATATCCTCCACGGAGGCTATTCTAGAATTAGTTGCTATCAGCTCCTTGATCACTAGATCCAGGTCACCAGCTGTTTCTTTGGTGAGTTTCATTTTTCTCCTATAAGAATTGATCTATCCTAGTTTATATTTCAGGACAGTGAGCAAACAATTAATTTACTTCAAAAATCCTGTATAATATAAGCCGAAAGCTACTTCTTCGCTTCTGAATACTTTGCTCGGCCTACTAAGGGTTTGGAAATGATGAAATCAACAGAATCACCACTTTTATAACTGGATGCCTTACATGAAAAACATAAAAACGATATGACTTCACCTGATTCCGTTAATGCACTCACATTATACGCATCTTCTCTATAATGGGTAAATGAAGACATCATACTAGGATGATCAGAAAACATTGACGGCGGTCCCACCCATTCACCCTCAGAAAAAGAAAATCCAACTACAGTTCCTTTTGCTTTGTAAGAATTACCCAGTAATTCATTTGTAATAATTAAAACTAGAACAATAATAGGGAATAGGATGAAAACCCTAAAAAACCACACATTTAATGACCTGGTTTCTGAATCAATCAATGCGATTTCCCTGTCTCTTCTATGCTCCCAATCAGAATAACCATTTAAGTTCCTCATTACTAATTATCTATGACCATTTAAATATAAGATAGTTTTTGAGAAGTGACCGTTAACACTTTACTAATTCAACAAACTCAGTCTCAAATTCCGGGATGACTTGGTCGGGGAAATTTATTACCTTTTTAAATTAACCGCCAAGATAAAAGAGGCCTTGCCTCGAAGATTATGGCGAACACACAGCCCTTCCCTTATTTTTCAAAACCACTGAGACAGTTTGGTTCAAAAAGAATTTAAAACAAGGCAGAACCAAAATATTAACTCAAAGTCATTCGATATTGCGATAAGAATCATTTCAAAAATCGCATGTACAACTGGGCAGAAATATGTAGTGAATTAAAAGGGATAGAGAAGCGTGTGGAAATAAAAGTAAGCTTGATTATAAGCACAAATCCAGATCCATTCCCTTTTGATCGCCTTAAAAAGGCGCATGAAATTGCATCTCTTTCCAGAGCAATCCGAGGATTTATTGAGCAGGATAATGAAAAGGATGGTTCTATTCTCCTACAAATGCTTCTGGAAAAGGGAGTAAAACTAAAGTCGGTGAGGGAATAGAGCGAAAAAAATCATATAACCGTTTGCACTCCGACTAGAGAATAAATCAGCATTTGGTAGACGAACTAATACTTCCTCTATATTATTTGACATATTTGTACGAGAATAGATCAAACACATGAGAAAATTAATCGTCCATTTTATACAAAAGGATTCCAAGAGTAAAGATTCAATTCTTATCCTAAAGATCGGAGGAGTTAACAATACTGGTCAGCGATGGGCGATCAGCACCAAAGAGGCTATCGAAGGGATACGTTCCGGAAGTTGGGAGTTGTTTGTTTTAGCAAACACCAATGAAATCCCGGTGCGAATCAAAGAGACCGAAAACACACCTCCGATATTATTTGCCCAGGGAGACGGTTACCTCCACAACATACTGGAAGATCTACCGGAAATCAATTGGGAGGAAATTCTTTAATCTGATAATCCGAAATAATGCCAGATTCCATATTTCCTTACCTAACCATAGGTAATACAGAGTACAGGATAAGAAAGAGGCATTGCCGCAAATAGTATCCGAATAGGTGCAATTGGATGTAGCTATCAATAGTTACTGGGCACTTAGCCAATAATTCTTAATTTTCCCTCTGTATGTTCCAAAAAGGCATTGCTTTGTTCCAACAGTGCCTGCATTTTGTCCATGTCTTCGCTTACAATCGTGGCGCTAAATTCATGGGTGCGGGAAAGCATTCGAATATAGGGCTTAGGATCATTTTGTCTGGTTAATTTTCTTAAGGCTCCCAAATAATCCTCCCTATATACTGTTGGTATTATTATTTTGGATTGCATTGCTTTTGTTAGCTCAGCATTCATCATTACCCTGGCCACACGCCCGTTTCCATCCAAAAACGGATGAATTTCGCTGATAACGAACATAATATAGGCTGCCTTCGCAAATGGGTGCTTGAGTGCTTGGTAAAAGTCAAAACTTTTGATCAGCGTTCCCCTTACAAGTGAAGAATCAACAAATTCAGTTTGACCGGCATAATTATTAATATGCTTAAAACTTCCGGGATTCTTATCTGCCCTAGCTGATAACAATAGCTGGTGTCTATAACTCAATATGGTAAGTAATTCCTCAGGTGAATTGGGAGTAGTACTCATTTCGCTTTTATTTGAGACAATCTTGTAGGTCCCCAAAACGTCATGCGAATCTTCATTTCTCTTTAAAAGTGGTTGTTGGGTCTGGATAATTTGCTTTGCTTCCGCAACTTCGAAAACGGTACCCTCGATGTAATTAGAAAAATAACTTTCAAAAAACGCAAAATTCCTGTACGACTTGTTACTGAGGTTTTGCTCTTCCCTGTATTTGAATTCCTGTTGAACCAATTCCTGAAACAACATTTCGAATAAACTAATCCTGGCAGGATCATAGGGATTACCAAATGCACGTGCGGCAGCTACCGGAGATTTTAATATAGTTGCCGGATGCGTTGTCAGTAGTGCACTGATTATCTTGTTTAGTTTATCAAACTCGGTTTGCATATTTAATTCCTTCGCTAGGATCCTAGCCCGGTCTCTTATTTTATTCAGCTCCTGTTCTCCATTTACCCTTATAATTTGTTCCAGGCGATCTTCTATTTCAGGAAATGTCAACGTTTTTGAATCAGGCCCCGGTCTTCTTGAGACCTGTAGATTCTCCAAAAATACCCGTTCACGTTGGGAAGCATACAACTCCCCAGATAATGGGTTGTCTCCTTCTATTGGCCCGTTACCTTTCAAAAAGTGGATCATTATGCCCGGCAATTCAATTTTCTTGGTGTATTTATACGTCAGAAATATCTGACCTGCATTCGTAGGCTTAAATTCCAGCGCAGAACGATGGCTTAATACTGCTCCTGGATATAATTTCCCAAGAACAGAAAACAGATTTCTTCTTATGATAGCTGCTGGACTATCCTCGAAATTAGCTGAATATAATCTAGGTGCAATTTTTCTGATTTTACCTTCTTTTTCCAGTTTTGAAACAAATCTGGAGATGGTTGGATCAGAGGAGCTATATATAATTTCCTGTAAGTGGATTGGGATGTTTTTTTCCATTATAAATCAGGTTGAAGCTCAATTTTATAAATATTTTCCATTATAAATAACTAACAGACAAATATTTTCTATTATAAGGAAAATTATCCTTGCAAGTTTTTTCCAATACATGAGCGATTTTAACTAAAAATGTTAAATATTTTCAGTTATAAAGCTTCAAAATGAGAATATTTTCCAATATAGATAGATCATCCCAGCTTGAACTTCTAAGTACTTACCTAAGAAAACCATCATAAGTTTCCACCACTAAACAATTCCAACCAATCTAAAAAAACATCTTTCGGTAAACTACTGAAAAGACAAACACCGGTAATTCTTCACTAACTCTTGCTTCCCTGGCCACATTGAATTTTTCAATTCAGTAAGTCACGTGGCCATTGGTAGCATATGTTTTCATCTTTTACCCTTCGAAAGATCCACCAACTGCTCAATAGCTTCAGTTTTAAATACGGATCTTTTATAGACCAAACCCTTTTCAGTATCCAGTCATGACAAAAAAAGGGGATAGCTCCCCTTTCTCTAGAATGGACACTCATTGAGAATATAATCGACTGCTTTCTGCGCTTTGCTGGCTGCGTCTATTAGTAGATGTTTGTCGTTCCGAAGTTCCTTTAACCAGCTTTGGATATACGCTGCTGAGTTTTCCAGCAGATTTTCATCCAATATCCCTGTGTAGTTATTTAGGTAACCTGCACCCATTTCCGCCAAAAGTTCTTCCCTTGCATACCCGGAATCATAAAATGAATGTGGTTTTGTGATCTCTGTCCTATTAAGTCTCGAAGAATGCCCTGTCGCATGGCAAAGCTCATGGTAAAGCACTCCAAAATAGGCTTCGCTCGATGGAAACAATTTCCTTTCCGGCATGGTAATTTGATCAAGATCCGTTCTGTAATATGCCATGGAACCTTGATGAATCAACTCGGGAGGTCTTACCATTTCTGCATAAATTTTCTGGCAGGCCCCATTTACCGGTATCTGGGTGTTAGGTGATGCCTCTGGAAACTCCCAATCTATCCCTTCGATCTGTTCTATAGGAAAGACCTTGAATTCTCTGAGAAATCCGGATCTACCCACCTGTTTAAGATCATAGAAGTCCAGTTTGCTCTCGGGAATCGTCTTCCCTGTCTTTTTGTCCCTGAAGACAAAGTTCCAGTAGCAGATGGGAAGAGCCTTTGCACCCTTCTTTATTTTACCTCCCAATGAATTGGCCTGTTTGAAAGTCAGGTAATACGGATACTGATGTCCACAGGATAATAACAGCCAGAGATTAATCCCTTTATAAGGTTTCTTGGTGAGGTAATTGGAAGGCAATCCCATCTCATGCCAAGGTTGCTTCCAGGGAATCACTCCCTGTTCCAGTTTCTCGATAATCAGATCGGTAAACTTCTGATAGATATCCGATGATCCTTTTGCCTGTCTTGAGATTACAGCCTTACTTGAATAGGCTTCCTGGCCCTTCCTTATAGGAGTCTCACTTACTGATCTTTTTGCTTCAGTCTTCATAGCTATTGTGTTTTGGTTTGACAAATACTTATGAAGCTGCACCAGCCTGTGCCGGGCACTAAGTGCAAGAGGAATCGGAATAAACCAGCAGGGGCGAAAGCATGGGATTTATGCCGAAGTCTCTTGCCTCGTGTGACCGGTTCTGGCTAAATTGGCTGAAGAAGGAATAGAAAAAATTAAAGTTTTACTGTAGGCTCACACAATACCCCTAAAGAACCATTACACTAAAGAACCCTCAAAATTGCATTTGAAAAACTTGCTCTATATGACTTACTGATTTGAAATAGGTCAACTTATTGAAATCACAATCACATTTTTATCGTATCTAAAAGCAAAAATGACTTTGAATAAAAACATACGTACTGATCGAAAATGAAAAACGGAGTTGAATTCAGAAAAATAAAAAAGGAAGCCTAAAGCTCCCCCTCATCGGCAAATGAATAATATCCTTCTGCAGTCATGATTACATGATCCAGTACCGGAATATCTAGGATTCTTCCAGCTTCTTTTACTCGCTGTGTCAATCTTTTATCCTGTTCTGAGGGAAGTAGATTTCCGCTCGGATGATTATGAGCCAAGATAACAGAACTGGAATTTGATTTGATAGCAGCTGCATAGACTAGTTTTACATCTACAATAGTTCCTGCTGTTCCTCCAGAACTGATAGTTACGATACCAAGAACCCTGTTTGCCCTAGACAGCAGCATCACTTTAAAATCCTCAACAAACTCTATCCTGTCCTGATCCCAGGCTTTGGCAAAAACCTCATACACCTGTCTTGAGCTTTCTACTCTTGGACGAAGTGAAGCTTTTACTTTTGCGCTGTAGCTCAGTTTGATCTCAGCTACTTCAAACAAATCAATTTTTCTTTCTTGGGTCTTCATAATCTTTTTCGTTTTTGTGGAACAATGAATTATGAAGCTTCATCAGGCCGTGGGCGACAAAGACCGGAAGGCAAAGGAATAAAAAGCGCAGCGCAGCAAGCGGCTTTATGCCGGAAGCTTTCGGTCGCCCAGAGCCCAGAGGACTAACTTGGTGAGGAATTCAGGGGCCAAAACTCTCATTTTTTTTTGCTATCAAATTCCCTAGAATAAATCCCAAATAACCATCTAGATATATATGCATACCACTAAGGCAAGATGTCAGTAAATACATACTCCCCAACCTAAAAATACTTTCATTTTTTTTGGTAGCTACCACAACGGTGTAAAAAACAGGGATTTATCATACCCACATTTGCTTCTGTCAGCGAGACAAAACAAGGACGCTGACTTAAAACAGTCGCACTATGTTGGAAGCAATTACCTGGAACACATACTTCAGCACCTTGGCAGTAGGCATAGCGGCTTACTATATAACCATACTGGTAGCATACTACCCAAAAGAATTTCGCAGCCTGCTTTCCGGCAGGATAAATAAGATCAGTCAGAACCGTCAACAGGAAGAGGAGCAGGACCACAGGAGGACTGATGGAAAGCCTACTGATCATTTTGAAGAGTTGGAAACAACAGTTGCGGAATTAAGCGGCATCCTCGGGAAGGCGGGACAAAAAAGGACAAGCAAGGAAACATTGCTATTGCAGCTGATCCAGATGCTGTCAAACCACACCGGGCTTCGGGAGCCCGCCTACCGGGTTGCCGTTATCAATTTCATTTTAGAAAACGCTGAAAAGCAGTGCAGGATTTCCTTCAGCGAAACAGAACTCGAAGAAGCTTGGGCTGCTCATTCTCCTTAATCCCAATCAAGCATAACCCTCCCAAAACTTTACAGCATCACAACAACCACTAAATAAAGCAAATATGAAAAAGAACCAGCAACTCCTTACCTCATCCAAGTCAAGAGCAGGCTTGTCTGCCCTACTGCTAGTTTTTTCTACACTGACTGCAAAAGCCCAGGATGGTCTTGCAGGAATCAACGAAGCCAACCGACAGGTGCGAAGCTACTTTGATGCAGGCACAAGTCTGATGTATGCCATCGGCGCTATTCTGGGATTGATAGGCGCAGTAAAAGTTTACCAAAAATGGAATGCAGGCGACCCGGACACCGGAAAAGTTGCCGCTGCCTGGTTTGGAAGCTGCGTGTTTCTCGTGGTAGTCGCCACAGTCATCAAATCCTTCTTCGGGGTATAATCAAAACTTACACACCCATGGGAACTAGCATCTATAAAATCAATAAAGGCATCAATAAGTCCATCGAATTCAAAGGATTAAAAGCCCAGTACATCTGGTATCTCGGTGCCTGTGTGCTTGCACTACTTGTCAGCTTCGCCATCCTCTTTATTCTTGGGGTAAATCCTTTTATCTGTCTGATCATTATCGCAATCTCAGGATCAGTTTTAGTCGTCAAGGTCTATCAACTCAGCCATAAATATGGGGAATACGGCATGATGAAAAAGCTTGCCCACCGTCAGATCCCACATGCCATCCGCATTAAATCAAGAGGGATCTATCGGAAACCCAAAACTAAAAAATAGCCCATATACGCTAGTCAAACCCACAAAAACCCTCATTCCCAAAGAGAAAATAAAACCAATCCATGGAAAGACCACTTGAAACCCATTCTCCTATCCTGAGTATAGAGCAGGACTGTATCCTTTCCAAACAAGGGGATATCACGGTAGCTTTCCAGGCAGAACTTCCAGAGATCTTTACCTTAAGTAATCAGGAATACGAAGCCTTTCATCAGGTGTGGATCAAGGCTATCAAATCACTTCCCAAGCACAGTATTCTACACAAACAGGATTGGTTTATAGACAGCCGCCATCAAGCTAATTTCACGGAATCCGAAGAAAGCTTTCTGCATAGAAGTAGTGAGCGTTTCTTTCACGAACGTCCCTATTTAGATCATTGCTGTTACCTATACTTAACGCTAAGTCCTAAAAACAGGAAGGTTTCAAGCAGCCTGTTTTCCACCCTACTCCGCTCCCATATTGTACCTGAGGAATTGATTCTTGCTGGCACCATTCCCAACTTTCTGGATACCTGCGGACAGTTCGAACGCATCCTGACCGACAGTGGATTTGTGCATATAAAGCGACTAAAAGAACTCGACATTTACAGCACTCGAACCCAAAAGGGAATACTGGAAAAATACTGTAGTCTCTCGGAATCCAAGGAACCAACCTGGCTTTCAGACATTAACTTCAAACAAAGCCTAAGCATTGGTAACAAGCACTGCCGTTTATTCACCCTTTCCGATGCCAGTGATTTGCCTTCTCTTTGCGGAAGCAGAATCAACTACGACAAATACAGTACGGACACTACCAAATTCAGCGTAGGCTTTGCCTCAGCGCTGGGGCAACTCCTACCCTGCAACCACATCTACAACCAGTACATCTTTATTGAAGATGTACAGCAAACGCTAAAAAGACTGGAATCCAAACGGCTCCGTCTCCAGTCACTTGCCAATTACAGCAGGGAAAATGCCATTGCAAGGGATGCGACCAATGACTATTTGAATGAGGCGATCAGTGAACAAAGGCTACCAGTTAAAGCCCACTTTAATATCCTAACCTGGACAGAAGACCCGCTACAGATCCCTGAAATCAAAAAGCAGGTTGGCGCTGCCCTCTCCCAGATGGAGGCTACTGCAAGGGAAGAAACCGTCGGAGCTGCCCAGATCTTCTGGGCAGGAATTCCTGGCAACAGTGCCGACTTTCCGATGAATGATAGCTTTGACACCTTTGTGGAGCAAGCCAGTTGTTTCCTAAATCTGGAAACTGGCTATCGCAACTCGCTCAGTCCATTTGGAATTCGCTTGGGAGACCGGCTCACTGGAAAACCAGTTCATGTGGATCTATCCGATGAACCTGTGAAAAGAGGCATCTGCACCAACAGAAACAAATTCATCCTTGGTCCAAGTGGTAGCGGCAAATCATTTTTCACCAATCACATGATCCGCAGTTATTACGAGCAGGGAACGCATGTAGTCCTTGTGGATGTGGGGCATTCCTACAAAGGACTCTGTGATCTGGTCGGAGGTTATTACTTCACTTATGATGAGAAAAACCCGATCCAATTCAATCCCTTTTACATTGCTGAAGGTGACCAGCTGGATACCGAAAAAAAAGAAAGCATCAAGACGTTGCTGCTTGCACTCTGGAAAAAAGACAACGAAACCTTCACGCGTAGCGAGTATGTAGCGCTATCCAATGCCTTAAAAGGATATTATGAAAAATTGGCTTCAGATTCATCCCTATTTGCGAGTTTCAACAGCTTTTACGAGTACGTGAAGTCAGACTTTCTGCCTCTTCTTCAAATCGATAAAGTCAAGGAGAAGGATTTTGACATCAGCAATTTCCTTTATGTGCTTCGCCCCTATTACAGAGGGGGAGAATTCGATTACCTCTTAAATGCCACTGAGAACCTGGACTTGCTTCAGGAGCGATTCATTGTCTTTGAACTGGACAATATCAAAGACCATCCTATCCTATTCCCAGTGGTGACCATCATCATCATGGAAGTCTTCATCAACAAAATGCGCAAGCTCAAAGGCATCCGCAAACTGATTCTCATTGAGGAAGCCTGGAAAGCCATTGCCAAGGAAGGCATGGCTGAATACATCAAATACTTATTTAAAACAGTCCGAAAGTTCTTCGGGGAAGCCATTGTAGTCACCCAGGAAGTCGAGGATATCATCAGCTCCCCTGTGGTTAAGCAGGCCATCATCAACAACAGTGATTGCAAGATCCTACTGGACCAATCCAAGTACCAGAACAAATTTGATCAGATCCAAGAACTCTTGGGCTTAACTGACAAGGAACGGGCAATGGTACTTTCAGTCAACAAGGCCAATGATCCCAATCGCATCTACAAGGAGGTATTCATCAGTCTGGGAGGAATGCTCTCCAAAGTGTATCGTACCGAGGTATCCAAAGAAGAGTACCTCGCCTATACGACTGAAGAAACCGAGAAAATCAAGGTGATGGATTATGCCCATCGATACGGCTCCATACAAAAAGGAATAGCAGCACTTACAGTAGAACAAGTCCAACACTAAAAACACAGCCATGATTAGCTCCCATAAAAACATCCGCCTTACAGTCCTGCTCACGGTACTTTGTGTAGCATTTATCCTTCCGCCAACCCGGACTCAGGCGGCAGCAACAATTCCTATTGTGGAGATCATTAAGGCTGCTGTCAAGAAAGTCATCGTTGCAGTAGATCTTCAAATCCAGAGGCAGCAAAATAAAGTGATCTGGCTACAGAATGCCCAAAAAGTATTGGAAAACACCATGTCCAAACTCAAGTTGGATGAGATCTCCAGCTGGACAGAAAAGCAACGCGAACTCTACGAAAAATATTTCGACGAGCTCCAACAGGTCAAATCAGCGATTTCCAGCTACCATCGGGTGCGTGACATCGCCCAAAAACAAACACTGATTGTCACTGAATACAAAAAAGTCTGGGCAGTAATCCAGCAGGATGATCATTTCACCATCCAGGAAAAAGAGTACATGGGGCAGGTGTATGCCGGAATTCTGGGAGATACGGTAGAAAACCTGGATCAACTGTCAATTCTTATCAAAGCATTTACCCTTCAAATGAGTGATGGAGAAAGACTGACCCTACTGAATGAAACTGCTCTAAAGGTAGACCAAAACTACCAGGACTTGCTCTCATTTAACCGCAGCAACGGACAGCTGAGTTTACAACGGGCGAGAAGCAACACAGAGATTTCACACATACAGCTACTCTACGGGATCCAACCCTAACACCCTATACCTATGAAAAAGCTACTTATTTTCCTTTTCCTCATCGCTACGGCCTTGCCAGTATCAGCACAGAACTTCCAGGAATGGTTTCAACAAAAGCAGACCAAAAAGAAGTATCTGGCCGAGCAGATCTTTGCATTACAATCCTACCGTACTGTCCTTAAAAAAGGTTATGAGGTTAGCCAACGAGGGCTCAGCTTGGTCAGTAACATTACAAATGGAGACTTTGATCAGCATAAGGATCATTTCCAGTCTTTTGAGAAGGTAAATTCTAAAGTAAAAAACCATCCAGACACCCGGCAAATAATAGAGTTGGCTTCAACTATTCAACAGGTATCAAGACAATACCAAAAGCAACTTAGCTCACTCAATCAGCTCAATGCTTCCGAAGAAAATGTGGTCAGCCAAGTCTTTTTAAACATTCAAAAAGAAATTGGGCAACTGCTCACTGAGCTACAAGCCCTTTTGCAAAACAGCGAACTCAGCCTGTCTGATTCAGAGCGCATCATCAGACTGGAACAACTCCTCTTGCACATGCAAAGCATCTATTCCTATACAATGCGGTTTGGACAGGAAGCCATTCAATTATCCAGCCTTAGAGAGCAGGAACTAAACGGGATTAGCCAAGCAAGAAACTTTCATACCCATGATCAACTCTAACCTACTCAACCATGAAAAAATTACTGATACTGCTTTTCCCGCTCATTTTCACGATAAACATTCAGCCAGCATCTGCACAGGCAGACGAAATTGCTCAGTTACTATTGAATGTCACCAAACTGAGCCAGCTCAAGCAAATACTCAGCGATCTGGAAAAAGGATACAACACACTGAACTCCGGCTATTCACAGATTTCAAATATCGCGTCAGGAAATTTCACAATCCATGAAGCCTTCCTGGATGGCTTGCTACAAGTAAATCCAACGGTAAAAAACTATTACAAAGTCGCAGAAATTATCAGTTTTCAAATCAAGTTGGTGAAGGATTACAAATCGGCCTTTACGAAACTTAAAAACTCCGGTCAGTTCACGAGCAGGGAAATTTCTTACCTCTCTTCAGTGTATAACAATCTCTTCAAAAAAAGTCTGCAACAGCTCGACGAACTAACCTTAGTCTTAACTGCAAATAGACTTAGGATGTCAGATGAGGAACGCTTGGCAGCCATTGATCAGATCCATACCCACATGCAAGACCAGCTGATTTTTCTAATTGCATTCAATCAGGAGAACCAGGTTCTGGCAATTAGCCGAATCAAGGCAAATCAGGAAGTAAATGGAATCAAAAACCTCTATCAATAAATAGGGAACTAAGCTCAACCATCGCCATGAAAGTAATTCCTAAATCCATAGCTATCATTTTATTCTCCATCCTTCTACCACTGACTACTCAGGCCCAGGTGGGCTATGATAGAGGACTCCATGGCGTGTTGGAAGACCTTTACTCTGAGATGATGCCATTATGCAGTCAATTGATCAGCGTGGCTCAGGGAATTGCTGCCTTTGGAGCTTTATGGTATATCGCCTCCAGAGTCTGGCGATCCATAGCAAATGCTGAGCCCATAGACTTCTATCCCTTGTTCCGGCCATTTGCCATCGGCTTTTGTATCCTGCTATTCCCATCTGTTCTTTCCCTGATCAATGGAGTGATGAATCCAACTGTCAACGCTACAGCCTCGATGATGGACAATTCCAACCAAGCTATTGAAAACCTTCTGAAGCATAAAGAAGAAGTCGTTAAAGGGACTATTAAAGGCCAAATGTACCGAAGTAATTACAGGGAGGGGGATTATGAAAAATGGTTGAAATACACTCAGGGTTTGCCTGAGGAAGCTACTGCTCCGGAGGAAGGTTTTTTAGAATCTTTATGGAACAACGAACTTTTCTCAAATGCAAAATGGAGCTTCAATTTTAAACATTGGATCAAACAAGCCCTTGCTGAAATATTGCAATTGCTATTTGAAGCTGCCGCGCTTTGCATCAATACCCTGAGAACCTTTCAGATGGTTGTTCTATCCATTCTGGGTCCCTTGGTTTTCGGTCTATCTGTCTATGATGGATTCCAGCATACTCTTACGGTCTGGCTTGCCCGCTATATTAATATCTACCTCTGGCTACCCGTGGCCAATATCTTCGGTGCCATCATCAGCACCGTACAGGAAAAAATGCTCGTGCTGGACATAGGACAAATCGAAAGCACCGGGGACACCTTCTTCTCTGCCACAG
The DNA here is from genome assembly GCF_014838715.1 of Algoriphagus sp. Y33. Lineage (NCBI taxonomy): Bacteria > Pseudomonadati > Bacteroidota > Cytophagia > Cytophagales > Cyclobacteriaceae > Algoriphagus > Algoriphagus sp. Y33. The sequence continues at coordinate 3,388,473 of NZ_CP061947.1, forward strand.
ATACAGGATACCTGATCTTTTTGGTGATCGGTATCATAGGCTATTTCTCAGTACCCTCAGTAGCCAACTACATTGTCCATGCTGCTTCAGGTGGAGCACTTCCGCATAAAGCATCCAGCTTTTTCACTCAAGCTGCATTCAGCACTGTTTCCATGGCCAGCTCCGCCGCCAAAATAGCTACAACACGAGGATCAAGTATGTCTGCTGATTCCTATGGGGATAAGGCAGGAAGCATGAACCAGTCCATGGCTTCACGTGGTACGGCTGCCGGTTATTTCAAGGATGGCAGTGATTTTCAATCCAGCAAACTTAAAGGCAACTCTTAATCTTACTACCCATGTTCAGCAAACCAAAAAACATAGACACCGCCTTTCGACAAATCCGGTTATTCACACTTACGATAATCCTCGCTTGTCTCCTCTTTTCAGGTTTCACCCTCTACAAGAGTCAGCAATTGACCGCATCGCTTCAGCAAAAAGTCTACATCCTGGCCAATGGAAAGGCTTTGGAAGCTTTTGCAACAGACCGCAGGGATAATATTCTAGTCGAGGCAAAAGATCATATATCCGCCTTTCATCGGTATTTCTTCACACTCGATCCTGATGAAAAAGTCATCATCGCCAATACAGCCAAAGCACTCTATCTGGCAGATGCTTCTGCAAAACGTCAATACGATAACCTGACGGAAAGCAATTACTACTCAAATATCATTGCAGGGAATATCAGTCAGGAAATCAACATGGACAGTGTATCCATTGATCTGCAGCAAACCCCGTCTTACTTCCGGTATTATGGTACCCAGCAGTTGACCCGGACAGGCTCCATCGTTACCCGAAAACTAGTAACTGAAGGTTACCTGCGCGAGGTGTCCCGCAGTGATAATAATCCTCATGGTTTCCTGATCGAAGGCTGGAAGACATTGGAAAATACAGATACACATATTCAAAACCGCTAAGCATGAATACCCCTCAAACACATCCCAATCCCATCGAAGCAGTCCAAGAATTTGGGCAACTCCAAGCCCAAAAATTCGCGGAACTGCTCCACCACAGAACTGAGAAACTCAGTCAAAGAGCTAAATACCTATACTTAATTCTCTTTCTCCTCATTTCATTAAGTGGATGTGCCTACCTGCTTGTTTTTAAAAGCTCCTCCTTTTCTCCTCCAACAGAACCATTACCAACAACCAACCTCCCCTACTTTCCTGATTTGGGAAATTCAAATTCCGATCCCGACAGTCTCACTTCAAACCCTAACACTTCAAAACAATATAAACCATGACTAACACAACAACCCAAAAACAACAGCAGAAACGAAAATTTCTTCTAATGCTACCCCTGCTCACAGTACCCTTTTTGACTTTTACATTCTGGGCTCTCGGCGGTGGAAACGGGATAGCAACTGATCCTATGCAAAGCCAGCAAAGTGGAATCAACATGGAGCTGCCAGGTATTGCAGATAATAAAACCCAAGTACTTGACAAGCTAGGGCATTATAAAAAGTCCCAAACAGACTCTGCTAGATTTCTACAGGCAGTAAAGAATGACCCGTACTATCGCATGGCTTATAAACCGGAAAAAAGCACCGGTATTGAGGATCAACTAACTGATTCCCAATCCTTGGAAAATGGCAGGTTGGGAAGTGTTCCTATGGCTGAATTTCAGGACCCGAATGAACGGTTGATTATGGAAAAACTGGAAGCACTCAACCAAACGCTTATGGAAAAGCCGATTGCTAAAGTCCACGATAAAAAAGTTGAGACAAACCAACTCACTCAAACTGCCGGTGATCCAACACTAAGCGCAGACTTAGATCGGCTAGATCACATGATGCAGCAGATGCAGGCAGGAAATGCAAGCACAGATCCTGAAATGCAGCAAATGAGCCAGTTACTCGAACAGATTCTGGACATACAGCATCCTGAACGTGTACAAGCCAGAATACGCTCCAACCAGATCCAGCAGCAAAACCAGGTATTTAGTGTAAACCCAATTTCTAATACTCAACATATTTCCAGTTTAGACCCTACTGAGGCAGCTACTGCAGGAGAAATAGTTACGGCAGAGAGAAATGGCTTCTTTGGCTTAGAAAGTCCAGACGATATAAATGAGCAGGCAAACTCCATTAAAGCTGTAATCCATGAAACACAAACACTGACATCAGGAGCTACAGTGAAACTTCGGTTGACTGAGGCAGCAAGTATCAATGGGCTAACTATTCCCAAAGATCAACTGGTATATGGCACCGCTTCACTCAACGGTGAACGTCTAAAAATTGAAATCCAGCACATTCGGGTACATGACCAGATCCTACCCGTGGCTTTGACTGTTCATGATGCAGATGGAATGGAAGGAATTTACATCCCAGGATCACTATCAAGAGAAGTGACTGCACAAGCTAGTGATCGGGCAATTCAGGGATTTGGGATCAGCACATTCGATACCTCACTGGAAGCTCAGGCTGCAAGTGCGGGAATCGAAACGGCAAAAACCTTCTTAAGCAAAAAGACCAAACTGATTCAGTTTACGCTAAAAGCAGGTTATCAGATCTGGCTCAGTGATGAAAAAACCAACGCTAACTTCTAAATCCAATGCTATGAACAGCAATCAACTTACAAAATGGACAGTCACACTAATGCTTGTGGGAATAACTTCTCTGGTTGGCCGTAGTGTACAAGCCCAATCAAATTCATCCTTTACTACGCAAGCAATCCCTTCTGTTTCCTTACAGATCAGCGAGCAGCTCACTACCAACCTGATTTTCCCGCAGGCCATCAAAAGTGTGGACCGAGGAAATCGAGAAATCATGGTTCAACGTGCAAATACCGTTGAAAACGTCCTTCAGGTGAAAGCTGAAACAAGCGAAATGAACAATAGCAACCTAACTGTGATCACATCAGACGGTAAGTTTTACTCATTTAAAGTAAGTTATTCAGCAAATCCCCAACAGCTCAATTTGACTGTAATTCCAGGTTCCAAAAAACCTGCAGCTGAGTTCCCAAAGGGAACATCCAATGAAGTGGCCGTTTTAGAAACAGCTCAAAAAGTAGCTGTAAAAAACAGGCAAATTAAGCCGATCAGACAACGTAAATACATGACCGGGCTAAGTCTGACCGGTATCTACATCGAAGAAGACCTACTCTATTTTCAGATCAGGCTGGAGAACCAAACAAATATTACCTACGATGTGGAACAGTTCCGCTTTTTTATCCGGGACAACAGAAAAGACAAACGAACAGCAGTACAGGAACTGGAGCAAATCCCCATTCAGATTCTTGGCAATACAGCACAAATTCCTGCCCAATCAACCCAGACTATAGTAGTCGCACTTCCCAAGTTTACCATTCCAGACCAAAAGCATTTAGGAATTGAATTAATGGAACAACAAGGCGGAAGACATTTGAAAATAAAAGTCAAAAACAACCACATTATCCATGCAGCTGTGGTAGAGTAAGATTCCTTACCTACAGAAAAACCAATCAATAAATCTTTATCAGTTAACCACAAACAACATAGATCATGAACGAGCAAAATTTCGATTACCTCAAAAACCAGGTTAAGTACACCGGATTCGGCGAAGCTTTGGAGCCTCAATTAAAAGAAAAGATCAGCAAGGGAGAATCCAATTTCACGCTAAATCATCAAGCAAATTTTGGAGGGGATACCGTCAATTCAAACCTGCATTTTCGAAAGTCAGAAATGACTGATATGTATTTCTTTAACAAGTACGATCTGAGTCTGACCAAATCCGGACAGGATGAACCGGCGATCAATCAGACCTTTTACATCGGCAAGGACAACAACATCACATTGAAGGAAGGATACAATCTGTTGGACGGACGTGCAGTAAACAAAGATCTGGTAAACAAGGAACAGGAAAAGTATAATGCCTGGGTCCAACTGGACTTTAAGGAAACGGATAATCAAGGAAACTTTAAACTAAAGCAGTTCCATGAGAATTACGGCTTTGATCTGCAAAAGGCATTGGAAAAGCACCCGATAAAAGAACTTGGTAATCCTGAAGACCAAAGCAAGCTGATGGATTCCTTAAAAAAGGGAAACCGACAATCGGTGACTTTTACTGGCAGTGAAGGCGAACAAAAGCGCTTTGTAGAAGCAAACCCACAGTTCAAAAATGTGAATACCTACGATGCTAATCAGGTACGCACCACAGAAACTCAGCGGGAAGGCAAAAGTGAATCACAGAGCAAATCCCAAAAACAGGAAGTCAATGAAGAATCGGATGAGAGTCCCAAGAAGAAGACACGAAAAAGGAAAAGTGCAGGAGTAGCAGGTTAATTCACCCAAAATGGAGCAGATGAAATCAAGCATGACAGAGAACGCAATACATTAGAAGTATTACTTAGCTTGCAAGATTCCATCTGACCATTTAAAAAAAAGCATGTACAGATGAAAGAAGCATTGGAGGAATTTATGGCAGGGATTGAGAAAGATCCCAGAATATGCCTTTCCCATATCGGGGTTTTCTCCGTGCTGCTTCATGCACGTGAAGAATATGGAGGTACTGAACCCTTTCCAATAAAACGGGAAGAGCTGATGAAAGCTGCTAAGATATCCAGCACAGCCACCTACTTCAAAATCATCCGGCAACTCCATGAGTATGGCTACATATGCTACCTGCCAACGTTCAACCGTATGAGTCAAAGTCGGGTCGCATTAGCTAAAGAACCTTAAAGTAACCAAGCCTAAGTCAATTCAATTTCAATTCCAAGACCATGGAAACCATCACTAAAGAAGATTTGGAAACCTTACGATTTCAGCTATTTGCAGATCTCAAAAAATTACTGGAAAAACCAACTGAGAATAAACCAAACGAAAAGGAATGGCTAAGAAGCCGGGATGTAAAAAAAATGCTGAGTATTTCCGATGCAGCCTTACAGAATTTACGGATTCGGGGACTATTGCATCCTGTTAAAATCTCAGGCCTCTATTACTACAAATCCGAAGAGTTGAAATCTTTATTCAAACAATAAAAGTAACCAGTTATGAAAGTTCTCCAAATGGAATATTACGTGGATAGAATCGTAAAAGAAAGGGATATCAAACCAACGCGGGTATCCGTTTTTTTAGCCATGCTACAACTCTGGAAAGAGCAGAAACGCTGCAATCCTTTTCAGATCTCCAGACGCAAAATCATGAAACTATCTGGAGTAAAAAGTATTGTTACCTATCATAAATGTATCTCCGAATTAAAAGATCGAGGGTTAGTAGAATATAATCCTTCTTATCATCCGAAATTGGGAAGTGGGGTGAAATTGAAGTGCATAAAGGAAAACTAAAAAACATTATCCAAAACTCCAAGAGACACTAACCTTCCTTTCGAAACTACATTTTATAAAAAAATTAATCCATCTCCGTAGGAACAAAGTTTAGGTTGAGCGGATTACTTACTAGATAAAAAATCTAATATTCTTTAATAATTAAGACACTGTTTTTTGTGGAAATTCTTTCAACAGCTTATTTATTTCCATGGGTACAGTTTCAAATTTATTTAACAAATTGAAATTTCACCTTTTCGCTGGAATCAAATTATTCAGTATAAACTTCAGAGACATAGAGGCAAATTGAATTATGACAAAAGGGTTATTTGATCGCAAGTTTGAATCTATATTAGAGGAACATGTTATTTGGGTAAACAAACTTCTATCCTTTTTTAAGTGAAAATATCCATCCTCTATTTTTTTAACTTATGAATTTCCCAACCAGAAACCAGCAAAACTAAAGGGATAAATCCTGATATAAACACTAAAAAACGACCAACTTTCCCTCCTATTTCACCAATATGGATGGGATAGAATTGACCGGCCGTTTGTAAGCTTAAGGGATCATTAGGAAAATCTGATAGTGTAAAGACGCTTCCATCTTGATGCAACTCTATTTCCTTGGTTTTTCTTAGTCCTGTTTGAATTTCCCGACGCTCTATCAATCTTATTTTATATTTCCCATTCCCATCCACAGGAAAATATATGGCTCGAATGAAGTAAGTTTCATCATAATGAGTTAAGTATTCACCAAATGAACGATAAGACGGTATGCTATGATCTACGTACATTTGATTTACTTTTTCAGGCAAATCAAAAACCTGCATGACTTCTTTGTAAGAAGAATTGTAGGTAAAATATGCACCTGAGAAAGCCATAAATCCTAATGGAAGGAAGAAGAAAATTCCCAGGACTTTATGCAAATCATAATTAAAAAGTCTTTTTGGCGAATTCCATTTCAGCTTAAATCCACTTGACACCTTTTTTCCATAGATATCCCACCAAATTTTCAATCCAGACATTAAAAGGAGGAAAACAAAAATCAAGGCGCTGGTACCGATGATATATTTACCATAATCGGCTATTCCCAAGGTCCTGTGGTAAATCAATAATTTTTCGAAAAATTTAATTGAATTCGATTTTTCACCAAGATACGTACCCGAATAAGGATGAAAATACTCCGTTTTTCCATCTTTAAAATCGATTGAAATAGTTTGCTGCTCTCTATAAGGCAAATGGATTTGACTGATTTCCCCTCCCCTTTCTTCAATCAGGGACTTCACCGTATTCAACAGCCAACTCTCATCAAATTCCTCCTTTTGCTGGATTTCCAATAAATCAGAATTTAAAAATGCGGAAATTTCGGGCTGCCATACATACATGGAACCTGTTAAACCCGAGAATGATGCAATCAATCCGCAAGTTATTCCTAACCAGAGATGGAGTTTTCTATTGAATTTCTGGAAGCGTGTCAATCTGATTTCTTAATAACAAAACCCAAAGCTTAATAGGCTCTGGGTTGAATTAAAACATACTTGTTGTTTATCAATTTCTGTTTAGAAATTGTATTGAAGGCTTAACTTCGCATTGATTCCTTCCCCTGTTCCAGAAAAAGTCTTTAAAGGAGCTGCCCATTGTGATCTGGCTGGCAAATAAAACTCATTCAACAAATTATTGATAGCCAAAGAAAGGCCTAGATTTTCTAGCATTTGATAGTTAGCAGACCAATTTACAAGAGTATATCCTTCTACTGGAAACTGGGTATGTCTATAGGTATAATTTCCGGCTCCATCCAGATATGGATCAAATCGATCTCTATCTCCCAAAGAGGTCATCCGAAGTGAGGTACTGATTTTATCACTTGGGTTGTAGGTAACATAGGCTGTCAATTTGGGAGCATTAATGACATCACCGCCAAGGTAGGTTAAGGTGCTTCCACTGCCAGTACTTTTGTTGACCCCTTCAACATAAGAATAGCTCACTCCCAATAGTAGTTTACTGTCAAAAGCTCTATAGTCCAATGCAACTTCAGCCCCATAGATATTCTGTGGCTGTTTTGAGGGAACAAAGGAATTAATGGATTCGTCAAATACCACCCCGGTACCCAAATTTGACGTACTATAATATCCCACTGCCTCCAGTTTGAAATTATTGAACATGGAAGTAAACCCAAATTCAAAATTCTCAGTCACGGCCGGCTCGAGCTGAATATCGTTGATATTGGATGCCGTAGCAGATCTCAAAACAGAGCCTAAATCAGAGATAGAGAAACCCTGAGAATAACTAACATATGGAATAAATTCCTGATGCTTAATAAATCTAAGCCCTGCGTTAAATGATAGGTTATTAAACCCAATGACCCCTCCTTCGACTGCTACTGAAGGAGTAAAATTACCGTCGCTAAGGGCAGAATATGGAAGGGTATTATAATCATCAATATTCAATCGCATATCATCATACCTCATCCCAACTTTAAGCACCCAATCTTGGTCAAATTTGACGGTAGATTGCAAATACGGAGCCCAACTGAACATATCAATATTGGGAACCCATAATCTACCATCAAGAAGACCTTGGTTCGTTTTGTCATTCAATAAATCCAGACCATAAATTAAAGTAATGTTTGTGGAGCCTTTGGTTGGGATATTAGAGGTGAAATTTGGTCTGATACCGAATTTTTCTGCATTGATCACAGATTGCCCTCCATTCTCGAATTTGTCTGAATAAAAGAACACATTTTTGGTGTTCTGATAATATAGATCGGTGGCAAAATCGGTGGAACCTCTAAAAATCGAGTAATAATTATACGTTAACTGTCCATTGATCAATTTTGAGCCAGTTGGTTCCTCTCCTTCAATGGATCCCTCGACTCCGTATCCTGGAGTTAAGGTATAATCACCATTCTCCTGTACCTCAAAACTCGCTGGAACAGGTATAAAAGGAGTGTCCTGACGTGAATTATAAATATTCCCTCCCAAAGTAATTGACTGTTTATCTGATAGCTGATAGTCAATTTTCGCTAATCCGGTTACGATTTGGGTATTATCCAATCCATAAGTTGGCAGGATCACATCACCATTTGCATCGTATTTATTTCCAGTTTGTTCAAAACTACCACTTACTAAATAGCTGAATTTATCCAATTTTCCTTTTAGGGATTGGTAAACCCCATATCCCAATGCATCCTTGGTTTTAGCTAAATTGGACGTGCCCCACAGACTTGTGGTGCCTTCGATTTTTCTTGAAGCATTCGGTCTTTTGGTAATGTAGTTGATAAACCCTCCGTTTCCTCCGTTACCAAAAATTGAAGTAGCTCCTTTGATCACTTCTACTCTGCTAATATCCAAAGGACTGACAGATTTGATTCCGAGTTGCCCATTTCTCAAAGGTGAAGATTGGGGAATCCCGTCGACCATTACCAATAGGGAACGACCTCTCAATGTTTGCCCCCAGTTGGAAAAAGTACCTGTGGAAACACCCAAACCTGGAACCGTAAATTCCAGAATTTCACTGATATTACTTGTAGATTGACTCAGGTCTTCCAACTGTTTTTCATTCACAACAGTAACGGAAGCGGGGATTTCCGAAAGAAATTCTGAATGCCTGCTCGCAGACACGACTATTTCATTTAGGTTGGCTAGATCTTCCATAAGAACCTGAAACCACTCTAACTTTCCTTCACCATCAACTGAAATTTCCACTACTTCTGTCAAATAACCGATCATACTGAATGAAACCTTGTACGTTCCTTTGTCCAATCCTGCTATTTCAAATTTACCAGTATGGTCCGAGACTGCTCCTTTTTGCAAAGATTGGACATAAACACTAACCCCAATAAGTGGCTGATCCTTTTGATCGGTTATTTTTCCAGTTAAGACAGATTGGGAGAAAGCGCTAATTGAGAATAATATCGCAACTATTGTTAAACAGTATTTCATTTTTATTTAGACTTATTACAAATAGGACGCAAATCTATAGTCGGAAATTTAATTAACAAACCTTAACCCTAATTATATGAGAGTAAAAAGACTAACGACCTGTTGATCAGTAGATTTAATGTGATTTTATTAAAAACAAAAAATAAGGCCTCAACTTAGGTTTGAGCTAGGATCTCGGGGGAGTAAAAAAATTGGGTTTCTGAAATATAATCGTTCGTTTGGCAAATACATCACAAGTACACCAAACTACTTTAATCCATCAATTAAGTGCAAATATTTGCAAGATGATCATTTCTCTTTCCCAGTTTCCACGGGTTTTCAATCCTTTATACCATCCCAATTCTAAATTCCTTCCAAATTCAATGCTTATTTTGAACCCATGAAAATCCTGGTAATAGAAGATCAGCAAGAGTTGGCAAGGGATATCGTCAATTATCTCTCAGAGGAAGAATATCGATGTGAGACTGCCAACGATTTTGCTTCGGCAAAAGAAAAAGTGAGTCTGTATCAATATGACTGTATTTTACTTGATCTGATGCTGCCAGGTGGAGACGGATTTGAAATTTTGGAGCATCTGCGAAGCCAGAATAAGCAGGATGGGGTAATTATCATTTCTGCTAAAAATACGCTTGAAGATAAAATCAAAGGGTTGAATATCGGTGCGGACGACTATTTGGCAAAGCCATTTCACCATTCCGAGTTGGCAGCCAGAATTCACTCGGTCATACGCAGGAAGCAATTCGATCCCTCAAATTTGATAATACAGAAAGAAATCAAAATTGATTTGCTTTCTAAAACTGTTCAAATTGGTAAAAACACTATCGTTTTGACGAAGAAAGAGTATGATTTACTTTTATTTTTTATTGGGAATAAAAACAGGGTATTGTCAAAAAGTGCTTTGGCAGAGCATCTTTCAGGTGACTTGGCCGATATGTTTGACAGTCATGATTTCGTCTATGCCCATGTGAAAAATCTCAAAAAGAAGCTCAACGAGCAGGGGTACGGGGGATACCTTAAAACAATCTATGGAACAGGTTATAAATGGGAAATATGACAAAACTGCTTGATAAACCCTTCAAAGCATTCACTATTTATGCCTTGGTCATTTTGCTTATAAGCATACCTGTTTACTTTTTGGTAGTGGACTGGATTTGGGTGACTGAAATCGACGACAATCATGAAATCATCATGGAGCGAATTGAAAATCGATTTGAGCAAGCCCATGTTTCGGAAGTTGATTTGGAAACCATCCTAACTACATGGAACACGCTCCAGCCCAATTCAACTATAAAACCCATTGCTGGAAATTTTTCAGATAAAGACAGCATTTATGAAGTCACAAAATTCAATGAATACGAATCGGAATGGGACCGCTTTCGAGGTTTACAAACAGTTATTTTTATCAATCAAAAGCCCTATCAATTAAACATTGAAACCAATGTAGAAGAGGCTTACGAGACCATCTTTGCGATTGGCTTAGTGACCGTAGTGCTTTATGGACTGCTGGTTTTTGGCTTTATCCAGCTTAATCGAAAAATATCCAAAAATGTCTGGAAGCCTTTTGACATCACCTTGACTAAGCTGAAATCATTTGATCTGAGTAGCGGCAAGGCAATAACATTCGAGGTAAGTGATATAGAGGAATTCGAAACATTGAATCAGACAATAGCTAAGCTGATTTCCGAAAATATCAATGCTTACAACCAGCAAAAGGCTTTTGTAGCCAACGCTTCACATGAACTGCAAACTCCAATTGCCTTATTGAAATCCAAATTGGATATGCTCCTTCAGGATGAAAAGTTCGGTGAAACCCAATCAGAACTGGTCAATGCCATTCAGGTTCCGCTCGCAAGACTTACCCGCGTGAATAAGAATTTGCTTTTATTGGCCAGGATAGACAACAGTCATTTTTCGGATATCACTGATATAAATTTTGCCGTGAAAGTTGAAAAAAGTGAAGAGCTGCTGCAGGATTATATTTCTGAAAAGAAATTGACCTTACTTAAAAATGAATGGGGGCTTTGTGTGTTTCAGTGTAGCCAATTCTTAGCCGAAACATTAATCAACAACTTGCTTTCCAATGCGATTAGGCATACTTCCGATAATGGTGAAGTCATGGTAGAATGGGATACTTATGGCTTTTCATTTAAAAATTCAGGCAAGGAGGCGCTAAATCAGGAGCTTCTCTTCAAGCGTTTTTCTATCTCAACTACGGAGACTACAAGCAGCGGATTGGGTTTGGCCATCGTGAAAGAGATCTGCAAGCAAAATGGCTGGGAAGTCAGCTACGAATTTTCTGATTTTTTCCATGTTTTTTCTGTTCGCCTCGGCAAATTCTAAATGTCTTCTAAATCTCATGTGACTTTTGGGTAATCATATTTTACTAACCCAAATTTCAAATGAACAAGTCCCTATCAATTTTATCGATTGGCATATTGCTATCAGCAGGAGCCTGTGCCCAAGGGCATTCTGAAAAAGACGTCCCTGTAGCTGTCAAATCAGCTTTCTCACAGAAATTTCCCGATGCAAAAAAAGTGAGCTGGGACATGGAATCTGCCACCGAATGGGAAGCGGAATTCAAACTCGATGGTAAAGAATACTCCGCCAATTTTTTAACAGACGGAACATGGCAGGAGACCGAGCATGAGATCAAAACAACTGAAATCCCAGAATCCATCAAACAAATCCTAGCTCAGGATTTCGCAGGCTTCAAAATCGAAGAAGCGGAAATTTCTGAAAAATCGGATGCAAGCGTCTATGAAGTGGCAGTAGAAAAAGGAGAAGAAGAATGGGAATTGGTATTTGACACCAACGGGAAATTATTGGAAAAGAAAGCGATCGAAGAAGACGATGAAGATTAAAAACCTCTCACTGATAGTTCTCTTATTAGTCTCCCAGGCAATTCTGGCCCAAGAAACTAAAGTGAAGCTTTCAGGAAAAATTACCGACAAGGCTTCCCAGGAAGCTTTGTCATTTGTGAATATAGTCCTCAAAACCTCATCAGATTCAGCATTTGTTACCGGAGCAATTTCTGAAGAATCAGGTCTTTTTACTCTTTCGGATGTAGCGCCGGGAGAATATGTGTTGGAAGCTAGTTTCATAGGGTTTCAGACAAGTGTAACCCCAGTATTTGTTGGCTCGAGCTCCCCATTTTTGAATATAGGAGAAATTGCAATGAGTGATTCCTATCAGGAGTTAGGTGCTGTGGAAGTCGTAGGAGTTCAGGATGCTGTTGGTTTGAAAATGGACAAGAAAACATTCGATCTGAATGAAAATATCAGCCAAAGAGGTGGCTCGATATTGCAAACAATGTCCAATTTACCTGGTGTGGCCATAGTGGACAACCAAATTCAAATCCGAGGGAATAACCGGGTAACCGTCCTAATTGATGGAAAGCAAACCGCATTAACCGGATTTGGGAATCAGAGTGGCTTGGACAATTTACCCGCTTCATCGGTGGAAAAAATTGAAATCTTCAACAACCCTTCTGCTAAGTTTGATGCAAACGGAAATGCCGGAATCGTCAATATCATTCTCAAAAAGGAAAATCAGGAAGGGTTTAATGGAAAAGTAGGGTTAGCTCTTGGCCTTGGTACACTCTGGGAAAAGAAAGCCAATCTTCCCGGCATTCGTCCCCAATATCAAAATACCCCAAAGGTTAATCCATCATTGTCTCTGAATTATAGAAAAAAGGACGTGAACTTTTTCCTACAAGCGGATAATCTCTACACGCAAACCTTAAATAAAAACGAGTTTGTGACAAGGATCTACGATGATGGCACCGTCATCAATCAGCAGCTGAAGAGAAACCGTAACACAAACTTTCTTACCACTCGAGCAGGAGTCGATTGGACTATCAATTCAGCGAATACTCTTACCGTATCGGGAATGTTTGGCAGTGAAAAAATCATAGATCGCGGGGATCAGCCCTTTTTCAATGGTGATTTTTCGGAGCAACTGAGACTTTGGCAATTTTTGGAAGATGAGCTGAAGACCACCGTGATGGCGACGGCAGTATACAAGCATAATTTTACTGACCCTGGACATAGCCTTTCAGCTGGCTTGAACTATACCTTTCACCGGGAGGATGAACAGTACTTTTTCACCAACACCCTGCCCACCTTCAAAGGGGAGGATGCATTCAAATTGCTTTCCGATGAGAATGTGGTAGATGGTACGCTTGACTATGTAAAACCCCTGAAAAATGGAAGGCTTGAAACGGGATTAAAGCTTCGAAGACGATGGATTCCCACCAACATGCAGTTTTTCCCTGGATTAAACTCTCCCATCGATTCCTTAGCGGGAGGAGCAGCTACCTATAAGGAAACCATTCCGGCAGTCTATGGGAACTATGTCTATGAAAGCAAAAAATGGGAAGGTGAAATTGGGCTGAGACTGGAATACATAGACCTGAATTATGAGGTAAATCCAAACCATCCAACCTACAAAAGTGATGGATACAACTACTTCCAGCCTTTCCCAAATGCGAGAATTTCCTATAAAATCAATGAGTTCAACAAATTGACCGCTTCCTTTAACAGACGCGTGGATAGACCTAATGAAGTGGATATTCGGATTTTCCCCAAATACGACGATGCCGAAATCATCAAAGTAGGAAACCCTGCGTTAAAGCCCCAATTCACCATTTCTTATGAGTTAGGTTGGAAAGCAGGCTGGAGCTCAGGTTACCTTTATTCCGCATTGTACCATCGCATGGTCAACGGGACGATCACCCGCATCTCGACTACCGTACCAGGCAGTACTTTGATCTACGCTATTTTCCAGAATGGTGACAAAAGTTATACCTCAGGTCTTGAGCTGATATGGGATCAGGATGTCACGGATTGGTATTCTTTTGATCTAAACCTAACTGGTTATCACAATCAGATCGATGAATTTACAGTGGAAAATAAATATCCCACACCACATACCTTCACTGTAGACAAACAGGAGATTTTTTCCGGAAATGTAAAATGGAATTCCAAGTTCAAATTCTCGGATAAGTTCTCCGGTCAACTGACTGCAATTTATTTAGCTCCAGACATTATTCCGCAAGGAAGGATACAGTCTAGATTTTCCTTGGATGTGGGGCTAAATCGTGTGATTCAACAGGGAAACGGGGAGTTGTTTTTCAATGCCACAGATTTGCTGAATACCATGGTGATCAAGAGGACTATTGACGGAAACGACTTCAGCTACACGAGTGCGGATTACTATGAAACACAGGTAATGAGAGTTGGATATAATTATAAATTCTAATGAAAACTGAAATCTATTCTGCAAATAAGGTCGCTGAAATCACCCTGCTTTTCTGGTTGATGAAAATTGTAGCAACCACACTGGGAGAAACTTTAGGAGATTATTTGTCAATGACCCTAAACCTCGGTTATCTCACAGGGATATTGATTACTGCGGGATTCTTTCTTACTGTGTTAACAGTGCAATTAATAGCCAAGTCCTACCAACCTATATTTTATTGGCTGGTCATCATTTCCACTACTACTCTGGGAACGGAGATTTCAGATTTTATGGATCGAAGTCTCCAGTTGGGTTACACATGGGGAAGTCTGATCTTATTTGGAGCCTTATTGCTAACCCTGGTGATTTGGTATATAAAATTTAGGACACTGGCTGTATACCCCATTATTGATAGGAAAAAAGAAATGTTCTATTGGACAGCGATCCTATTCTCCAACAGTTTGGGAACTGCTTTTGGAGACTTCTTATCCGACAATCTAGGATTTAGCTATTTGCAAGGGGCTCTGATTACAGCAAGTATTATTTTGATTGTTTACCTACTCCACCAATTCACCAATTTAAATCAGATCTTTTTGTTTTGGATTGCTTTCGTGTTCACCAGACCCTTTGGGGCCACATTTGGGGATTTTTTAACCAAACCTGTTTCGAAAGGTGGCTTGGACTTGGGAACCAATAATGCCTCTCTTGTATCTCTACTGTTGATTTCTGTGATGATTATTATTTCAAGTAGGAAACAAAAGTCTATAGGACAATCTAAAAATTTAAAATGAATGAATTTCAAAAGAAAAATTGCCACTGTTTAATGTTGAAATGAAAATTAATCCTAAAGCAATCACCATCGTAATTCCCATCTTCAACGAAGAGGAAGGCATAGCTAGACTATTGCCCGCTTTTGAAGACTATATATCCCAATCCAAATTTAAAGTAACTCTTCTCCTGGTTAACGATGGTTCTACAGATAACAGCCTGCTTGAAATCAAAAAATTAGCTGAACTCCACCAACATGTAGGATATCTATCTTTTGAAAAAAATGCGGGATTGAGTGCTGCTATCCGTGCAGGAGTTGAAAAATGCACCACTACCTGGGTTGGCTACATAGATGCTGACTTGCAGACAGATCCTCTGGACTTTCTCAGACTTGAAGCCATGGTTCCAAGTTATGATTTGGTAACCGGCCGAAGGGAAGGACGAAAGGACAGCAGAGTAAAGAAGGTTTCTTCCACTTTTGCCAACTGGTTTCGGGATTCCATGCTTCATGACGGCGTCCATGACTCCGGCTGTCCGCTGAAAATCATGCGAAGATCGGTTGTGATGGATATGCCTTTTTTCCAAGGGATGCACCGGTTTTTTCCCGCCCTGGCATTGATCCAAGGTAAAAAAGTGATCGAAATCCCTGTTAAGCACTTTCCAAGAATCACGGGCAAATCCAAGTTCAATGTGTGGAACCGGCTGTTGTCTCCACTTCAGGACACCTTTGCCCTACGCTGGATGATGAAGCGGCAAACAGCCTATACGATTTCAGAGAATTCAATCAAAACTCATAAAGAAGTAGTCAATGAATAGCTCCTTCCTCCTAGGCATTGGTTTTCTTGCCCAAGGACTTTTCTCAGCCCGGTTTCTGATACAATTGGTCAAATCAGAAAAAGCAGGAAAGGTATTGTCTCCTGTGATTTTCTGGCAGCTTAGTTTGGTTGCTTCTTTTCTTTTGCTCGTTTATGGGACGTTTCGGCAGGATTTGGTGATTGTAGGCGGGCAGTTGTTGGGATATTTTATTTATATCCGAAATTTAAAAATCCAGAATGCATGGCAGCTCTTTCCAAAATGGATTCGAATCGGTTTTATTTTTCTACCGCTTCTATTTCTTGCATACCTGATTTTTCATGCGCACTATAACTTTCACAGTTTGGTGCATAATCCTGAGATCAGCGGAATGCTCCTAACCTGGGGAACGCTGGGTCAGGTGATCTTTACAAGCAGGTTTGTGGTGCAATGGTTTGATTCCGAACGCAGCAAAGAATCCCGCTTTCCGCTGAGTTTTTGGTATATCAGTTTGGTAGGTGCCGTTCTGATTGCCTCCTATGCGATTTTGCGGAAAGATTCTGTCCTATTCATTGGACAGGCATTTGGGATCCTGGTGTATGGAAGAAATCTGATGATCCACTATGGAGCAAGCAATGAATTAAAACTCAGTTTCCTGGATCGACTTAAGAGTATAAGGTTGACTTTACTGCTCGCACTTGTCGGCACGGTTCTGTTTTTCAATTTGGGTGCCTGGTCTGTTACTGAATCGAGCGAAGCGCGCTATGCTGAGATTGCCAAAGAAATGGTGCAAACCGGAGATTGGTTACACCCGCAGCTTATGGGAATTTACCATTATCATAAGCCTCCGGTAACATATTGGCTCACCGCAGTGAGCTTTAAGGTGCTGGGAATTTCTCCCTTTTCGGCTAGATTCTTACTTCAGATTTCAGTGCTGGTTCAGATCTGGCTGGTGTATAAGATTGCATTCATTTTATTGAAGAGATCCAATGCTGCCTTTTTGTCTGCCATGCTTTATGGCTCATTTCCTGCAGTGATTATCGGCAGCAGGGCATTGACCACAGATACCTATTTGACTTTATTCATATTGGCAGCCCTGTATTTCTGGTTTGCATTTTTAGAGGATGGTAAGCAATGGAAATTACTTGTGTGTTATGTGTTTTTGGGGATTGGATTTCTGACCAAGGGACCGGTGGTGTTGATAGTGCCGCTATTGATTTGGTTATATCAGAGATGGGTTATGAGACAAAAAATGGGTTCCCTGAAGATACATCTTTCCGGTGTACTAGTCATGCTTTTTATCGGGCTGAGCTGGTTTGTGTTCCTGTATTTAGAAGATTCTCGGTTTCTGAATTACTTCCTTTTCAAACATACCATAGATCGATTTGCGACGGATACTTTTCATCGGGGGCAACCCTTCTATTTTTATGGAGCTGTAGTGTTGGCAACGGCTTTTCCTTGGATCATAATTTTATTGCGAAATTTCCCCAAAAATCGCCCTGACCTAAAAAATCTGGGGGCAATGTTATTCATGTGGGTGTTTTTGCCTTTGCTCTTTTTCTCATCCAGCCAGTCCAAACTGGTGCTTTACATTTTGCCCTTGTATTCAGGGCTGGCCATTGGAGCAATTTACTATTGGCAGAGACTAACTGATACCCAACAAAAAATCTGGGAGAGATGGCAAATGGGATTCCATATCCTACTAATGATTGGATTAATTTCAATAACATGGATTGAGCCTAGGATCTCCCTGAATTTTAAATTTTACTTCCTCTGGTTTATTACTGCCTCATTGCTAGTGGCTATGCAGAAAGTGGATATCCGAAGGATTGAAAGAACGGTGATTTCAGCATTTATCTTCACCATGGGGCTAACAGGTATGTCAACCTATTTCATGAGTCAAAATCCGGGAATAACAAATGACACCAGAAATGTAACCACTTGGCTCCAACAAAATGAACCTGATCTTAAGGAGGTGATAGTATACAACAAACGTCTCCCTTCCCTTCTTTTCAATTCGGATTTGAAAGTAATTTCCATTTATGACGGGGACGAAAGTCTGAACAGGGAAACCCAGTTTCAAAATAATGACGCTTGGAAGACCAATTTAATCAATCTGCAAGCAGAACCGAATTGGATTATCCAATCAGCTTCCAACCATTCTATTTGGATTGCAAAAGAAAAAAGTGAACTACCTAATTTAAATGGAAAAGGAAAATGGGAGCAACTTACAGTGGTAGATGGGTGGAAAGTAATGAGGCTGTTACATTATTAAATTTCTTCATTTTTTTGTTGATTCTCAAGTTTACTTTATGAATATGAAGAATTAAAAATATCGACAAATTCAAACTCTAATTGACCCTCATCACTATTAAAGCAACTTTTCGATTAAGAGAAGATTTGCTATAAAATAGCAGTTTAACTTATCGATAGGAATATATTTTTCTTGTCACCTCCACCCTAAAGATCAGTGTAATTAACTCCAGAAATGATCATCATCTCTTTAAGCACGGTGACAGTTTCGTAAATCCTTATGTAAAGTATAGCGATGGAGCATCTGACCCTGCGATTAATACTTATTAGGCATGAAGAAATCCCTTTGAAATAAGTAAGAATAGGAAAATTCTTTAGAGAAATCGTAGTGGTGATCATTCAAGAATCATGAGAGTTGATGTTTTCAAATAACCATCACTTTATTAAATGAAAAGCAATTAAAAAATGAATAGAATCGAAAATATTGAGGAATTAACAATTAATAAAATGCTAAAATTTCAAGCATCAACAAATTCGAAGAAGATAAGATCAATTCTCATATATCTGCTTTACCAAAACATAATATCTTAGTCAATTTCATTTTATTTTCTTAAATTTTAACCTCGAAATCAAGTTCATTCAAATAGCAGTTGTGTAGGCACAATTCAGAAAAAATATTCTGTGGCAAAAACCGGCAAAGACAAAAGATTAAAAAACTCGTTGCGTAAATCGTGTAGTAGGTAAAATTTTATTTTCAAAACTACTGAATACCAACACTTTACAAGAAAGGTTCGAATCTCGCCAGCTCCACGTGACGGCACAAATCCAATTTTGACGGATTTGTGCCTTTCTTTTTAGCACACAACATACTGTTTATCAGAGAGATAAGTTCAATAAACTTATTAACCTCCGGAGTTCGAACTTTTTAAGCCTGAAAAGTTATTTTTTTTAGAAAAGTCGAACTCAGTATAATCTTCTTCTCCTCGACACTGGCATTGTCATATAATTCACCAAACCTACCCATTACCATCAACCCCCTGTCTATCGTTATTTAAGGTCTTTTTTAGGGGTTAGCTTTAATTCAACTTAGAAACATATACTAAGCTAACACTCCCTTGAGGCTGTTGGAAAAGTCCAATCCTAAAGCCAAAGAACATATCTATTCCCTGATGGATTTTCAGTTTTTCTCACAAAATCTACGCATGGAAGAGTATAAACTGTACTTTTTCCATACTCCCCTTAATTTAAAATGAAACATTCCCTTTTGCCAACAACAGCTGGACGTAAAACCTAATTGAAAGAAGCTTTATATTGCAGCGGAGTTTTTTGGGTCTTCTTTTTAAACATTGTACTGAATGATTGGGGACGCTCAAAGCCTAAATCATAAGCTACTTCCTTTACGCTTAAATTAGTAGTTAAAAGCAGTTCTTTAGCTCTGTCAATTATGGATTCTTGAATATGTGTTTGAGCATTTTTGCCTGTAACATTTTTTAGCACATCGCTCAGATAATTGGGAGACAAGTTGAGTTTTTCCGCAAAAAAGTTAACTGTTGGCAAACCCGAAAGTGCAGCCTCGCTTTTGAGATAGGAATCTGTCAATTCTTCCATTTTTGCCACTAAATCACTATTTGCAGCACTTCGTGTCAAAAATTGCCTATTATGAAAACGCTTTGCATAATTGAGAAGCAGATCAATATGGGAAACAATTAAATCTTGGCTGTAATTATCAATATTATTTTTTAGTTCATCCTGCATTTGATGCATTAGATTCATCATTATTTTGTCTTCTTTTTCAGAAAGGTGCAGGGCTTCAGAAGTCGAATATGCAAAGAAGCCATAATTTCCTATTACCTTTCCCAATTCATAATGCCGAATTAGGTCTGGTTTAAAGACTAGCATATACCCTGAAACTGCGTCATCTGTAGGATTGGTTATGGAAAAAATCTGACCGGGTTTGGTAAAACTCATGACGCCTTCATCAAAATCATAATGACCTTGCCCGTATTTGAATTTTCCTGAAGCTCCTTTTTTACAGGCTACACAATAAAAATCATAGAAAAAACTGCTCCAAATTTTGTTCTTATCGAATTTCAGATGCTCAAAATCAATCACGCTTATTAACGGATGATGGGGTTTTGGCAGGGCAAATAATCGGTGAAGTTCAGATATGGACTCAATTCTATATGGAGCAGCTTTCTTCACAATTTTAGTATTTAAAATCGGTAGATAAAGATAAGTCTTTCCATTCTTCCATTTCTTTTGCTTCGTTTTTGCGCACTTCTAAAATAGCGTTATAACTATCTGAACCTAATGGAAGATGTAAAGGCGGGTTAGACAATTCAGCAATCCTAAGCAATACTTCTGCTAATTTTTCAGGATCACCTAACTGTTTGCCATCAAATCCCGTAAACTGTTCAACCTGTTTATCTAAATTATAGGCGTCAATCTTATTTTTCGCCACATTCAGACTGTCCTCGCTCATAAAATTGGTACGAAATGTTCCTGGTGCAAGAATAGTTACTTTTATCCCAAAAGGAGCGACTTCTTGGGCAAGAGCTTCTGATAGTCCGATAACAGCAAATTTTGATGCATTATAGCTTCCATTGCCCGCATACCCCATATATCCCATCATTGAAGAGATGTTAATGATATGTCCGGATTTCTGCCGGCGCAAATGTGGCAAGACTTTCCTAATGATACTGGTCATTGCAAAAACATTTACATTCATTGTTTCCCTAAACTCGGTATCGCTAAGTTCTTCGATATTTCCCAAAAGGTTATATCCCGCGCTATTGACCACGACATCTATTTGACCAAATTTTTCTATGCCTTTCGAAATAGCATCTTCAACATCTTTTTCTTTGGTAATGTCCAACTTTAAAGGAAGTAAATTATCCTTGTAATCCGCGATTTTTTCTAAAAGCGTTTCCTTATTTCTGGAAGTTGCAATTACTTTGTCTCCATTTTGTAAAACGGCTTTTGTAATTTCAAAACCCATTCCTTTGGATGCTCCTGTGATAAACCAAACTTTTTGTTTACTCATAATATTTGTTTTTTTACAAAACTACAGGGTACATAGATTTATAAAGTTTTCAAATCAAGGATAAACGTATTTAAATTCAGGTTTACAGTTGATCTTATGGCCACTAATGAGGTGCACAGCCACTGGCCGCCGGCTTTGTATTTCCTATACCCTATCCTGATTTGGCACAATAAACATACGTACTGACTCATTTTTGCCAGTAATTCCGTTGTTTTGAGTAGACCAACACTTGCTTAAAAGTCCCCCTTATTTATTTGTGGTCTTTCAGATCCTTATACTCGATTACAAAAGCCATTAGCTCAGCCATTTTTCCATCATGAAATCTCCATACATCACAGTAAGCGTATTTAATGCGTTCTCCGTTTTCGTTCATCACTGCGATTTGACCAATTGCTGTAAGATAATCATTCTCGGCAATCAAATTTTTAACCTCATTTTGTGGTGGTTCAATATATTCATTGGACATCCATTTTCTGACCGCTTCTTTTCCATTTAGAATCTGGTCTCCTACAAATATCCATTTGGTATCATCGGTGCAGTATTGAAGAAATTCTTCATAATTACCTTTAGAAACAGCTTCATTTGCTTTCTGTAGAATTATTTTATTGGTTTCTGTCATAAGTAGTATTTTGTATTTACGATTAAGGCTTTCCTAAAATAGTAAAATCAACAACCAGCCTAATCGATATTCGCCTCATCATTAGCCGATAGGTCATCCATAATCTTTTTTAGAAATTTTGTTTTGTTCTTTTTAACTTCTTTGAGGAAAGGCGAAGATTCATCCGAACCGGATAAATATTTTCCTCCCCAAAGGGCCAGTTCAATCAATGCAGGTATTAAAGCAATACCTTTTGGGCTGAGCTTATAAAGTCCTTTTACCTTATTGTCCGGATATGGTGCTTTGATAATTATTCCATGGTTCTCCAGCATCTGTAATCTATTCGCTAATATATTCGTTGCTATTTTTTCTACAGATTTTGTAAAATCTCCGTACGTACGGGATTTATAGAGCATTAGATCCCTTACAATCAAAAGAGACCATTTATCTCCGAAAATATCCAATGAGGAACTTATTGGGCAATCGGAACGCATTTCAGCTGCTTTCATAAATTTTTATATTTTTTACTTGCGAATCAAAAGTAGTCATCTATTTTTGCACTTGCATTTTGCAAGTATTTAATTTTAAATTTCACTTGCAAATGAAAAGCAAATTTAATCGTTTGAGATAAAAAAGTAGTACATCATGACAAAAATTTTAGTGACAAGAACTACAGGGGTAGTCGGAAAAAACACAGTTGAGCATTTGTTAAAGAAAGGTATTCCTGCAAGTCAACTTATCGGACTTTCCCGGAAAAAGGAAAATCTAGAAGACTTAGCTGCGAGAGGCGTAGAAGTTCGTGTAGGTGATTATTTTGATTATAATTCCTTATTACGTGCATTTGAAGGTGTTGACAAAGTCATGCTGACGAGTGCAATTGCTTTTACAGACCGATCTACCCAACATTATAATGCAATTACCGCTGCCCGCCAAGCTGGCGTTAAGCACGTGGTATATATGTCAATTATGCGCAAAGAAGGTTCGGGACGTATCATGCCCGAAGTTACAGAGTCCGACCTTTTTACAGAACAAGTACTTAAATCCTCAGGGCTTGATTATACTATTTTATACCATCCGCCTTTTGCCGACCTTTTATCGTTCTATTATGATCCCAATCCTTATGAAAATGGAATAAAAGTTCCGGCAAAGAATGGAAAAATGGCACCTGCAACGAGAGATGAATTGGCGGAAGCCCATGCTGAAATACTTTCTACTCTGGGACATGAAAATAAAATCTATTCATTAGGTGGTTCCCATTCTATTTCGTTTTCCGACATAGCAAAAATTCTTTCGGAAATAAAAGGACAACCTGTTTCTTTTACCGCCATTACAGCAGAAGAATATAGTGATGGGATAGTTGCCCAAGGAGTCGCTCGCCACGTGGCTGAATTTATAACGGGTTGGGTACTGGCAATTGAAGGAGGTGAATTCGAATATCAATCCGGCGATTTGGAGCGGTTATTAGGTAAAAAGACAAAAACTTTCAAAGAGCTCATGGAAACAACTTTAGCTTAGAATATTTACAAGTTAAAATAGTCGAAGTGGCAGAGTATATATATTTTTCAGCCACTTCGATTTAACCCGGATTTTGCATTAGGTTTCGTTAAGAGACCATTAATTGCAATAAAATCAGGCTGTTTGGAGACTGAGGCATAGCACCGCTATGGTGAAGTCGAAAATTGCAACGCAGTGACTGATTTTGAAGCAATTATTGGTCGCAATAGAAATGCTAATGCATAATTTGGGTTTAAACGTATCAACTTTATTTCCGGGGACTACCCCTCTGCCAATAAGACCGTAGGTAGGATAATAAAAGACTTAGGATTTAAGGTGGTTGACCTTGGAAATTTGGAACAGGCGGGGCAAATAACCGATGCCCGGAAAGCCTTATCCGGACTGAATTTAGTCAGTCGCCCAATTTAATACCATTTCTTATGAAGGCGTTGGTTTATCGTCAGAAAAACACCTTGGATGACTTTGGAATAAAGTTAGAAGAAGTTATGGATCCGAAAATCAGCGAAACCGATATTTTAGTCCGTATCAAAGACAAACGAAAAATCGAGCTTTAACGCATTGGCGGGTCTAATATATCAATCGGAAAATTGTGCCAATACTTTTACAGAGATAGTCGCCTAAATTCATAAATTTATCTATTCAAAAACGGAATAAATGGACATTTATAAAGGAAAAAAGATTGTAGATTTTGCTGGACGCTTCCAAAGCGACTTGGACTGCAAGAAAAACCTGAGTGAAGTTAATTGGTCATCCGGCTATACGTGCAGAAAATGCGGGCATTCCGGCAGGAGCTACGGCGTAAAGAAAAAAAAAGTGGTTTGCGCTGTCCAACTCACCAAAGAAGGGAAGGTAAAGCAGCTCTACGGTCTTCAGATCATTGATTTCCCGGCAAAATCACTTCGTCTCATTTTTGATCACCATCTAGCTAAAGAGGCCGAAGTAACCACCGATGGGTGGAAAGGGTACAATCCCAAAGCCAAAGGCTACAATATCAACCAAATACCGAGTGATTTCGGTCAGAACTTTAAAGTATTGCAAACGGCAATCCACTAGGTTAAATCCCTGATCAGGACAAAATTTTCCCGGGTAAGCTCTGATAAAATGTATATCAAAAATCTAGTGTGAACCTAAGCGAAGACCTCTATTCCGTTATTTATGTTAGAAATAATTCAAATAATCGCCCTTATTCAGGGCTTGTTTCTTTTAAGTGTACTGTTCGTTAAACAAGAAAGTTACAAGCGGGTAAACTTCTTACTGCTACTAGTGTCAATTATTGCATTACTTTTGAACATTGTCGGAGATGATGATTTTAACCTATTTTTTTCTAATGCTAATTGGTATTTTTTCCACTCTCCATTAATCATTACACTGTTCTTTTTACTTATAAAGTATCACAATTCTAAACAAGACAAATTTCAATTTAGAGATTTTATTTACTTCATTCCGTATATGTTTTTTATTGCTCTTCAAATCGCAGAAGACATCTTAGGTAAAAACACATGGTTAATAATCGGGGAAATTTTGGCAGGCATCACGCTATTAGTTTATTTAGGCTATACCATCTATGATATCATCAAAAACAAAAAGGAAAGATGGATGCTGTTTTTTATAGTACCTTATGCTTTAATTAACTTAATAGACGAAATTTTATTTATTATAACAAAAAGCCATAATTCTTTCTCCTTCCTAGAAACCTATGGAATTATTGGATTATCAGCAATACTTCTCTACATGATTTTATTCAAGCTTGTTGTATCACCAAAATCTATATTACCAAAGGCGGATACCAAGGCTTATAAATCTTCAAATCTTAGTAAATCCAAAGCAGAGGTATATAAAAGGGAGTTTTTAAGACTCATGGATAAAGAGAAGCTTTTTACTAATAGTAATATAACGGTTAACCAAGTAGCTCAAAAGATGGGTATTCCAAGACAGTACTTATCTGAAGTCTTGAATGTATACTTAAAATCAAATTTTCAGGACTACATGAACAAGTATAGGGCTGAAGAATTTGTAGAATGTCTCAAGGATGAAAAGTTCAAGAATTACTCTATTCTGGGCATTGCCAACGAAGTTGGTTTCAAATCCAAATCCTCTTTCAATACTACCTTTAAAAAAATATACGGGGTTACCCCTAGTGAGTTTAAAAAGGCATTACCTACAGTAGTTTAGAAACAGCCTTATCTCCTTATTCTTCCTAGAATAATTACGTTCCAATTCCACTTTCAGAATACCTCTTATAAATTAAAGAAGGCTTCATTTTTCTGATGAACATCGGAATTTCCCTAAATACAATTGCCAAATATAGCCATTAAGGCTGTATTTATTAGGGCTATTTGGAATCGATAGCATCAAATTACACGCCCAATCTGCAACATGTTTTTTTGGGTTCCCTTGGCTTTTAAGCTTGAACTGACAAATCCCCAAACTTTAAAAACGAAACAGCCATAAATTTTACATTCGGTGGCTTTCTTAGTGCGAGAAGCGCATTTAGAACCTTAGAAACCGTCCAATCAACAGAATTTAGTGACCTAATAATCAGATTATTAAATCCACTAATATAACAAACAGGTACTGAAAGCGAATTCAAAACCTACTTCATTTTGATCTCAATGGAGGCAAGTCTAGTTTTACCCTGGTTGAATGAAAACCTTAATTAAAATTTCTAATAATTATGACAAATCCAGATGGTGAATATAGACAAATTATATATTCAAAATATTATAGGAGTCTAAGCACATCATAGGATTCTACGCATTCACCTCTAAAAACTTGAATAAAAAAACCACATACAGTTTAGATCAAGATACACAGTTCTCCATTCTGTTTGATAAGCACTATCAAAGGTTATACAACTATGCGTATAAACTACTAAATGATATCTCTACTTCTGAGGAACTTGTTCAAGAAACATTTATAAAACTTTGGGAACAGTACCATAAAATAGATAAATCCCACCGTGCTATCGAATCGTTTCTAATAGTAACACTCAAAAATAAGATAATTGACAATTTCCGAAAATATCAAACTAGAGAAAAGCATAATAATTTATATAGCCTATATTCAGATATTCTCTCAGAAATTAACACACAATGGGATTTGTTACAACAAATTGATATTATCTATGAGAATCTTGACCAAAAAACAAGAGATATTTTTCAACTATCCAGAAATGAAGGATTGACCTATAAAGAAATTGCCATAAAAAAAAATATTTCCATAAAAACCGTAGAGCTTCATATTTCAACGGCCTTAATAGCTTTCCGAAAAGGTTTAAAGGATTACTTTTAAAGAAAATCCAATTTTTAATAGGGTGCCGCTACTTGGCATACGTCATATAAGCAGTAAACCCCTTAATGATGGATAAATCTCATATTTCAAAGGCAGAGCTTTGGGCATACATTTCAAAAACTGCTGATCAGGAAACAATTAGGAAAGTAGAATTATGGAAGGACTCTTCAGAATATGACGAGGAGTTGTTTTCCCAACTCACGGCAATCTATCTAAACACCAAAGAATATCCCGTATCTGTTGAAGATGCGAAAAACCGCTTTCTACGAGCCTCAAAAAACACTAAACAAAAAAGAGTATCCAGAGCTGTTACGCTATTAAAATATGCCGCAATGATTGCTGTAATTGTTGCAGTCGGATATACCTACCAACAGTTTTCAGAGAGCACTAGTCAATTAATTGTAGAGGAGACTTCTTTTGGAGAAAACAAACAGCTTAACCTCCCCGATGGCTCGGTAGTCTGGTTAAACGCTTCCACTCAGCTCTCCTACGAAAGCAACACTCCCCGCACGATAAGTTTGGAAGGAGAGGCATTTTTTGAAGTGGCCAAAGATACAGCACATCCCTTCACTGTCACCACTTCCGATGGCTTGAAAATAGAAGCCTTGGGAACAAGCTTCAATGTCAAATCCTATTCAAATACCTCCATTGTAGAAACAAAATTACTCACAGGCAAAGTTGCAGTTACTTCTGCTGAATATTTAAAAGGAAGGATTTTACTGTTACCTGATGAAAAGGTGGTTTTTGATCGAAACAGTAAACAGTTTTCTAAGCAGGATATGGGTGAAAGAGAAGGGAGAATCGCCTGGAGAGAAGGGAAAATTGAATTTGCAAATCAGTCATTCAGAGAAATTGCCAATGACCTATATATGCAATATCAAGTAAAGCTGGTATTTGAAAATGATGAAATAGCAAATTCTAAATTCACCGGTGTATTTGATAAAAATACACCGGTAAGTGAAATTTTAGAAATCCTTAAAACCTCCAAAGATTTCAATTATCATCTAAACACAGAGGCTGATGAGTGGGTGATAAAAT
The DNA here is from genome assembly GCF_014838715.1 of Algoriphagus sp. Y33. NCBI lineage: Bacteria > Pseudomonadati > Bacteroidota > Cytophagia > Cytophagales > Cyclobacteriaceae > Algoriphagus > Algoriphagus sp. Y33. Next base: position 3,416,228 of record NZ_CP061947.1, read on the forward strand.
AAAAAAAGTGGGAAAATTCCAGTCTTCCCACTCTAAAATGTTAAAGAATTCCAATCGCAAAAATCAGTATCACTTAACACACCAAATTTATGAAATTAAAACATTTCAAGGGCATACTATGGCCAAAAAGTTTATCCAAACCCTCAATTTTAATGAAACTACCTTTCTTCTTTTTTGTTTTCAGTAGCTTTCATCTCTTGGCTAGCAATAGTTTTTCCCAAAATAAAGTAACCTTAAATATCCAGAAGGGCTCACTTGAGTCCATCATGTCAACTATTGAAGAACAGACACCATACAGCTTTGTATTCAATAATGATGAGCTGAACATTCAGGATAAGTTTGATATCAACGTAATAGATGAAAATATTGATAGAACATTGGGATTACTTTTTCACTCTACTCATATTACGTATACCATTAAGAATAAACACATAGTTCTTTCCAAGGCCAAAGATCAGAATGCAAAATTTACAATCAGTGGTGTGGTTAAGGATGCTGTCAACGGCGAATCACTCTTCGGGGCAACCGTCCTCTTAAAAGGCACTTCCATTGGAAACACAACCAATGAATATGGTTTTTATTCTATCACAGCGCCTGAAGGTAATTATACCATAACCATTTCCTATATAGGTTTTACAACTTTTGAAAGGACAATTAACCTTAGCTCTAATCAAAAACTCGACATTGAGCTCAAAGAGGATGCCGCTGAATTAGATGAAGTAGTCATCACAGCTGAAGAATCAAAGAAAGTTGACCTCAGCACACCACAAATGAGTATGGCAAAACTTTCAACTAGGGATATCAAACAGATACCTGTGGTTTTGGGTGAGGTGGATTTGATCAAGTCTATTCAATTGCTGCCAGGTGTTACCAATGCAGGAGAAGGTGCATCGGGTTTCAATGTACGCGGTGGTGCAGAAGACCAAAACCTAATTCTTTTGGATGAAGCAATTATTTACAACGCATCCCATTTGTTTGGTTTCTTCTCGGTTTTCAATGCTGATGCTATTAAGGATGTTACACTTTATAAAGGAGGCATTCCTGCACGTTTTGGAGGGCGGGCTTCTTCGGTACTGGATATACGCCAAAAAGACGGAAATAGTAAAGAATTTGGACTCACCGGCGGCATTGGTTCCGTTTCCAGCCGTTTGGCGGCAGAAGGGCCATTGTTTAAAGACAAAGGCTCGTTTCTAATGGCCGGTAGAGCTTCTTATGTAGATATATTTTTAGCCTTAGCTAACCAAAGCAGCAGAGCCGGATTTTACGATTTGAATCTGAAAACAAATTATGAAATTGATGGGAAGAACAAATTATACCTATCCGGTTATTTAGGCCATGATAACTTTAACGTGGCAGGAGCAGGATTTACTAATGCATACGGAAACCTCTCCGGAAATCTGCGATGGAATCATATTTTCAATAACAAACTATTCTCCAATACATCCTTAATATACAGTCGATATAATTACAACCTGGAACTTGAGGGAATGGATTGGAGCTCAGATATCAGCAATTATAATATGCGCTATGATTTTGAGTATTATGCAAGCGATAGATTAACATTTGATTTTGGAGTAAATGGTGTTTACTATAAGTTTAATCCAGGCAGAATCAATCCTTTAAATGCAACTTCGGATATTAACCCGGAGAAATTGGACAACCAATTTGCTTTAGAAGCCGGATTGTATGCAGGTTTAGAACATAAAGTTTCCGGCAAGCTCACCGCTCAATATGGCTTGCGTTTTAGTTACTTTAATCGACTTGGAAAGCAAACCTTGAACAATTACGCCAATAATTTACCGGTGGTTTACAACGAAGAATTAGGCATTTATGAGCGTACCGAACCTATTTCTAATACCGACTACGGTAAGGGAAAAAGCATCGCTACCTTCAATAATTTAGAACCCCGGTTTGCACTTTCATACCAGCTTAACGAGAAGTCTTCTGTTAAGGCAAGTTATAACCGGATGGCCCAATATCTGCATTTAATTTCCAACACCGCATCAGCCACGCCATTAGATGTTTGGACACCCAGCGGAAAGTTTATTGACCCTCAAATTGCAGACCAGTATGCTGTAGGCTACTTCAGAAATTTCAGCGAAAATATGTTTTCAATCGAAGCCGAAGCCTATTACAAAACTATCGACAACAGAGTAGATTATATCAACGGTGCAGAACTTATAGCACAGAACACCATTGAAACCGAAATTTTGACCGGTGAAGCCCGAGCTTATGGATTAGAGTTTCTATTGCGGAAAAACCTAGGCGATTTTACAGGCTGGGTGGCGTATACGTTGTCAAAATCCCAACAGCGCACACCTGGCGGAGCAGCTGGCGGAACAGGCATTAATAACGGGAAATGGTATAATTCCAACTGGGACAGAACCCACGACTTTTCGTTTACCGGAAGTTACGAACTCACCGAAAAATGGCGATTTGGAGCCAATATGGTATTTCAGACAGGACGACCCGTTACCTATCCAAACGGACAGTTTCTATACAACGGGTTATCCGTGGCGACTTATTCTGAAAGGAATGCAGACCGATTGCCGGCTTATCACAGACTAGACCTTTCGGCAACCTTAACACCACAAAAAAACAAAAATAGAAAATGGCAAGGGGAATGGGTATTTGGCATATACAACGCTTATAACCGAAGAAATGCAGCCTCTATTTCTTTTGGTCAAAATCAAAAGACAGGCGCAACTGAAGCCACTCGTACTGCCATATTTGGCATTGTTCCTTCAGCAACATACAACTTTAAATTTTAAAACAATGAAAAATATAAATATATATAACAAATTAGGGGTCCTTATTATAATAATAGGATTACTAAACTCATGTACCGATGTCATAGATGTGAATGTCCCAAACGGCGGCGCACGATTGGTGGTCGATGCGTCTATTAAATGGCAAAAAGGTACATCAGGAGAAACACAAACCATTAATCTAAGAGAATCAACCGCTTTTTTTGATATCAATCAAGATGTCCCTGTTAAGGGTGCTTCAGTAACTGTAACCAAAGAAAACGACGGGTCAATAGTTGTGTTTGCCGACCAGAATAATGGTAGTTACACTGCAACAGATTTTGTTCCGGAATTAAACGCATCGTACACTTTGGAAATCCTTTACAAAGGCAACTCCTACAAGGCAACCGAAACCTTAATGGCAGGACCTGTTATTACCCGAGTTGAACAAATCATTGATGAAGCTGATGGTGACACGGAAATTGAGCTTCAAGTATTTTTTGACGACCCCCGAGATGTTAAAAATTATTATTTAGGCGAATTTACTCCGGCTAATTTACCACTGCCGTCTCTTGCAGTTATTAGCGATAAATTTACAGATGGAAACGAAAATTTTATCGAGAACGATAATGACAACTATGTGGCCGGAGTAACTGTAGGTATTAATGTGTATGGTATTTCACGACGATATTATGACTATTTAAACATATTGATTCAACAAGCTGGAAGTGAAGAAGGCGGGCCTTTCCCAACTACCCCTGTACAGTTAAAAGGAAACGTCACTAATGTCAATGATTCTAACGAAGAAGTGTTGGGATATTTTAGGCTTGGTGAATTCAACACCACCTCATATACAATTAATTAACAATAGGATATAGGAGTAGTATCGCCGTAAAAACCCATAAGGTGGAAATCGATGAGCTGATAGTACTTATTGAAAATACGCTGTATCCAGATCTAACTACTTCAGCTTAAAACTTATGAGTAACATCACAATTGTACAGAAAAGTATGTGCGGTTTTAGAGCTATAGTTGTGCTGTTATTTTTGAGTTTGTCGCTAACGTATGGGCAGGTGGTGCCTCTGACTTCATCTCAAAAGACCCATAAGATTGCAGGGGATGTTTTACGCGGTGCCATGCCAGCTTTGGCTTTGGGTTCTACTTTCATTTGGAAAGATGGTCAAAAAGGAACCTATCAATTCTCCAAAGCCCTGGCTGGCACTATTGCTTTAACGTATGGTTTAAAACTAGCCACAAATAAAGAACGGCCGAATGGTGAAAACAACAATAGTTTTCCATCCGGTCATACTTCTGTTGCATTTGCCAGTGCTGCATTTGTGCAAAAAAGATACGGTTGGGAATTTGGCATTCCTGCCTACCTCTTAGCAGGATATGTTGGATATACAAGGATCGAAGCAAACAAGCACGATGGCGTAGATGTGCTAGCGGGTGCTGCGATAGGTGTTGGAATAAGTTATTTGTTCACCAAACGGTATGATGAGGAAAAGAAGTTAGGAATTTCTTCAGGCTTTATTGAAGGCACACCTATACTAGGTTTAACCTACAAATTTTAATTTCTTTTGAGAAAGATTACTTTAAATAAACTAAAATGAATAAAATAATAATTGTACTTCTTCTATCTTTATCTGTTATAAAGGTTAACGGACAAAACGCTTCAATTGACTCGACAAATAACAATAAAACTATTCAATACAAATCACTCATAATCCCAACTGTTTTAATCGGGTATGGAGTTATTGGTCTTACAAACCCTGCTTTAAAAGATATTAATATCAGTGCAAAAAATGATTTTAGAGGGTATGATGATAAGAAATTAAACATCGACGATTTTTCTCAGTACAGTCCGTTTGTATCTGTATATGCATTAAATGCGATGGGTATAAAGGGAAAAAATAATTTTAAAGATAGAACCATTATTTTGGGAACGGCATATCTTATAATGGGCGGCACTGTAAGCATACTAAAAAAGACTACAAAAGTTACCAGACCAGATGGCTCCTCCTCAACCTCATTTCCTTCGGGGCATACCGCTACGGCTTTTATGGCTGCCGAATTTTTATATCAAGAATATAAAGATGTATCCGTTTGGTATGGCATTACCGGTTATGTGATCGCTGCCGGCACAGGTCTTTTTAGAATATACAACGATAAGCATTGGCTTACCGATGTTGCCGCAGGTGCGGGAATAGGAATTTTAAGTACCAAGATTGCTTATTGGATTCATCCACTAATTGATAAAACAATTTTCAAAGAAAAGGATAAGATAAATGGAATTGCTATGCCTTTTTATAATGGAAGAGAATATGGGTTGGGATTATCAATGACATTCTGAAAAGGATTTAACCATTTGTAACAAATAAGTAGTTGTTAGAAATGTGATGACGCTTTATTTTGCATTAGTCAGTTTGGTCGAAACATTAGTTATAATTCTTAGTATTGATGTTGAACAAACAACTCTAAGTTAGCTCATTTTGTATTAATAGCTAGTTTCGTTAATTTTATATTATTAAAACTGTAGTCAAAAGAAACACTATCACAAAATCAGGTTTTTCATAGTATCTTGAATTTCTTAGCAATAGAAATACCTATATATAACGAAAACATGAACATATATAAATCATTAACTGTCTATCTAAATATAATAATTGGAAAGGTCTAACAATTTGCACCATAATTTAATTTGAACAGCTATACCAAACCAATACTTTAAGGCAAATGTAATCCTATAGGTAAAAACCGTCCTTTGGTCTATAATTACTAAGGTAGCTAGAAATTAGGATTCTTGGAATAAATAAACTTAAACATAATGGATATCACTTATCGTTCTTCTGTGTTCAAAACCGCAAATAAACAGAAATCAAAAATATATTTGAAGGTTTCCGGGACCACAAACAAGTCAATTAAGACAGCAATTTCAGATTTTGAAGCCACCATGGTTTTCATGGGGAACGACCCTTTTGACCTCGCTTTTGTGTTGACAATTAACACGGCGAGTTTCCGAGATGAAGCGAACGGAATTGAAAACCACTTGTACGGATTTGGTGATAGAAATACGGTTGGTTATCCCCTGATCAGTTTTATCAGTAGTGATATAGCTGTTTGGGACTACAAAAAATATAAGCTGTTTGGGACCTTAATGATGCAGGAAGTTTCCAGAATTATGGTAATTGAGGCTATTGATAGAAGTAACTATGATGACAATGAGAAAATGACTTTTCCAAGATTTGAATTCAGGGGGAAAATTTACTCTTCCGTTTTCGAGGACCAGATTAACATACCTCAAAATAAAGCAGGAAACGAAATAGAACTGTATGCTGACATTCAGTTTGAAACGTGGAATGTGCATGAAATTGCAGAAAAGGACCACTTTAACTTACATGGAAAAATAAATCCGATATTGCCAAGGGTTCGGAAAAGTATTTGAGGTGCAATCAAATTTCTTGTATTATCAATTTCTAACTTCTGATGATATCGACATAAATCCCTCATTTATTACACAGAGGAACTTACTACACCATTGCAAAATTATGTCCTAAAGAGATTTAAACAACCAATCCAAAAGCTCCAAATCCCCCTCAAAATGGTTCGACTTCTGTATCACAAGCCCCATCCCATAAGAGAAAGGCGACTTTTCTTCATTCTTTTCACCCTGTAAATCCCTGTCTATCAAATACATTAAATTGACAATAGAAATAATTATAGCGGTTCGACTTTTAGATTTGTCAAAACACAGTTTTTCAGGAAAAATCAAACCAATCAGCATTCTTTTTGGGCTGTCGATGTATTTAAAAACAATTCGTCAAGTTTCGAAATTCTGCTAACAAACTGATTTACAAAATTTTTCATATACAAATCAGACTTGGGTTTATTCAATGTCAGTTGCTTCTAGAGTTGAACTATTGTCTCATTGGTAATTGCCTTAATTTCCTTATAATCTGCCCCATCTATATCTCCTACCAAAAGGAAATTGCGTAGATTTTAAAACCCTTCTATTTTTTGGTTAATATTTAATGATACAGTTTTCAATGGATCTAGAGCTGTTTTATACTACGTTTTTTATTCCGCGGAATTTCTTTTTATCAAGTCAAGTACAAAGTTCATTTGAGTGTCTTTTTGGTTTAGATAATCTTCGGTGGTTTGCGAAACTTCATAGTCTGGAATAATTCCCCTGTAGTATATCTGATTCGACTTTTTGGGAACATCCTGCTCCAAATTGACGACCGAAAAGAATGTTTCCACTTTGGATTTAGGTAATATATAGCCCAAAGGTGTATGTCCGTTATGTCCATAATAACCGCCCATTGTTTCTTCACCGATTACCGTTGCATTTTCATTTCCCGTCACCATTGCAGCAAACAAACTTCCTGCTGATGCTACTGCCGGACTTGTTAAAAGATAGATGTTTCCCGTAAAAGCATTCCTATTTGGTTCTCTAATTTTATGGTCACCGCTCAACGGTCCTTGGTAAAAACGATTCTCTTTTTCCAAATAAAAGTCTTCTTGAAACATTTTATTGTATCTTCCGACTCCCAACGGTCTTAAAAATCTTGGGATTTTCGTATAGGCATATTTAAGGTAAGGCATTTTTTTAAAACTAATCCAAGCCTGTTGGTTTTCTTGAAAATTCCTTTGTGTTAGGTAAGAATAAGTAACCAAATCATTTGGGTCTGTTCCTCCTCCATTTTGGCGAATATCCACAATCAAATTTTTTATGTTTTTATTCTTGATATTAGAAAAAATACTATCGAGAAAAACGAGGTAGCTTTTGTGTTCTTCTGTTGTTTCATTTCCCATACTAAAGGTGTAAACAGTTAATAGCCCTGTAGAAGTATCTATTTGTTCGTATTTGTATTTTTGCTCGTCTTTTAAGTCGGCATAGTATATTTGGTCAAAGGGTTTAGAATACCTATTGTTGAAACGTTTGTAATATTCCGAATAACCAACACTTTTAATTGTCTTTCTTTCTTCTAGATTAGAAGTATGCACTTTGAACGTTACATGAAATTTTTCCTGTTGTCCATAATTAAACCTGTAAAATTTTGAAAAATGGGTTCTAACACCGATTCTTTTCCCCGTAATATTTTGCCCGTCGGTGGTGTAATACTTGTAAAGGTTTAAAACAACTTCTGAAATGGGAATTCCGTTTATTTCAACAATTTCAGAACCAAGCGGGATTTCTCCGTTTTCATAGTTGATAATCCATTTACCGTCAATCCATTTGATAGGGTATGGAAAATAGCCATAGCTTTCTTTTCGTAGGTTTTTTAAATGTTTTTCGGGTAAACCCGTATCATTATGCAAACTGCCTTCAAAGTCAGTTAGTTGACAAATGATGTTGTAAAAGTCAAGATAGGTATTGGATTTCCCGATTTCTTTTTCAGCCCAATGATAAATACTGTCTATTTGCTCTTTTGTCCGGTACTTGTAAAGTCCCGAATTGGCTTTAAGACGTATATTTTTAAATACTTCCAAATCTTTGTACATCTTCTTCTGCGGAAAGGTATCCTCTATGGATTGAGCCAATATGACATTGGACATGATGACAAAAAGAAGTGATAAATAATTTTTCATTCGAATTTTAAATTTCTCCAAATGTAAGGGCATGCCGAAAAGAGCACTTGTATAATCTTGGCAATTATGAAAAGTCGATAAAATTTTCTTGGTATACTTTTGGTGAAATACCAACGTAGCGTTTAAACGTTTTGGAAAAATGGGACATATCCGTAAAATTATATCGATAAGCTATTTCGGTTAATTCTGAATTTGAATCGATTAAGTTTTTGCAGGAAAAAATTTTCTTCATCAAAACATAGTTCATCGGTGTCATTCCGGTTGAAGCCTTAAATTTTTTGACAAATCCATATTTATTGATATTTACCATTCTTGAAAGGTCTTCCAAGCAAAATTTATCGTAAATATTATCCTCGATGTAATTGTTAATTTCTTTGAATCCGTTAAGATTTTGTTGGGAATATTCCTTTTCGTCTTCTTCTGAGTAAAATTTTAATGTATTCACAAATTGTTTTAGGAAAAGTCCAACGGTTTCAGGATTTCTTGTGTCCATAGCGTTTTTGAGTTCCACGAACAATTGGTTTGATTTTTCATTATTGATTTTCCGGTTAACGAACCTGATATTTTTTCCGTTCAGCAAATATTTCATCAAGTCGTTTGACAGGTATATAGTGTCAAATTTCAGACAACTATTTTTATCTATCAAAGGGTTGGAATGTGTTTCGTAAGGATTGGTAATTGAAATACTACCCTTTTCGCTAAAAAAGCTTTGATTGTCAAAATCAATTTGTTCAATTCCTTTGTGAATAAGTGAAATACAAAACGTTTCGTGAAAATGTTTTGGGAAATCAGTCGTTTGGTTTTCTATGGTTATATATTCTAAATTATCGAATGCCATTCTTGCTTGTTCAGTCGTTTTATCAGATGTTGCCTAATACTTGTGGGCAGGCATTGCCCTACCCTATTGCGTCTATATTCTCCTCGTCTACAGAGGTCAGGGGGTCTGCTGACACCAAATTATTGATTTCGGAGATACTGTCAAGCAGACTCTGGATATTTTATTGGAAGTGGACAGCACATGTGTATAGATCTCCCCGTCGGCATAGTCTGGTGGCTCGTGTGGACTGGGGGGTAACGGCAATTCACTCACCCCATCCCTTTCCTGAAGAGAGGGCCCTTGTTTGGTACAATCATCCATATATCATAAGGAGTTTGATGGTTTCCGAATTTAAGCCCGGAGGGGTGTGCTAAAAGTCGGTTGCGCTTTCTGATGGTAAAGAGCAGTAGTAAAAGCGGGAATAAAATGATACTTTCCCCGCACACAAGCCCGTTCCCGAATCGTTTCGCTATACGGGACAGGCAGTGCAGCTGCGATTCCATTGTTTCCAGCAGTGCTGGGCAGGCAGTGACTCGCACGCAACGGAAACCTAGTTGTTAATAATCGCCTTTTCAATCTGTTCAGATAAGTCTTCCAGATAGCCGTTAAACAGTTGTACTAATTTCCCATTTGGGTCAAACAAATAAAATGTCGGCGTCCCAAAAACTTTATATTTAGCATAAGTATCGCTTAAACGTCCTTCTTTGTCCCATAAAACATTCCATTTTTCATTGTGTTTTAGTACTAACTCCTCAAATCCTTTTTCGTTCTTGTCAACATAAAAAGTTACGATTTCCAATTTTTCGCCTTGAGTATTTTTAATCTTTTCAAGATCAGAAATGGCTTTTAGGCACCACCCACAATAAACAGTAGAAAAATCCAACAATACATATTTGTCGCTAAAATAATCCGAAAACAATCTTCTTTTCCCGGTTTTATCTAAAGCCGGAAAATCGTAATATTTTTCTCCGATTTTTAAATCGGGATTTTTCAAGTGAGAATTAATTGATTTTGCATATGCAGTATTTTTCAACTCTTGACTAAGGTTGTCGAAATAATTTTGAAGTTTTGATTTAGGAATTTCAGTTTTATAAACCCCTATAAGATATAAACCATAATATGAATTGAAATTTTCGTCAATAAACTCATCTCTGATTTTATCCAATTGATTATCTATATTTCTTATTTTTCCCAAAGGTTCAGATTTGTTCCAATAAGCATTTTGCAAGCTGTCATTCCACTTTCCCTGTTCTCTTAGTGAAAACATTTCGTTAAGGAATATTTTTCGCCGAGTATTCAGGCTTTCTTCCAGTCGGTTATAGTCATATCTTAACTGGTCATATTCGGATCCGTTTGTTTTTACAGCATAAGGAAAATCTTTACTATTGGCATTGATCGTTATATTTTCATTCCCAATGAATAAAGAGGTGTAAACAACATCTTCTCCATTTTCAATTGTAAGATATGCGGGTGTTGGAGATTGCTCAAAAGACCCGCTCAATTGAAATTTTCCATTTTTTAGGTAACAACTGTCCAAAATGATATTTTCCCTTTCAATTTTCACAAGTGCATTTTCCTCAAACCCATTTAGTTTTCCTGAAATTTTAAAATCATTTTGGGCATTTGCAGTTGTGCAAAAAAGCATCAGCCCTGCTATTAATAGTTTGTTCATTTTCGTTTTATCATTTTAAGAGTTACGCTTACAGAAAACATTTGTATTTCTACCGTCCTGCGTTTTCGAAGCCGCTTCCTATGGCACGAACCCAAACGTGGAACGAAGATAAAAGCTTATAGCATATACCACATACCATTGCAGAAACATTTGATAGCTGTAACATCCTTGCCCCCACTTCATTCGAACCGTGCCTTTGTCTCCCGTTAATGTTATAGCCCTTTTCATAGTCAACAGTACGTGGGGAATTTTTCATTTGACTTTACCGGCGACTTGCACCAACCTGTGGATACTTGTTCACTGGATTTGGATGAGAGGATACGCGTCCCTCGGTACGCTGTGCATGGCATGGGGTTGCCCGTTGCAAAAGTTTATATGGGCAAACCGATGTCAGCATTTCGTTGTTTTAACCTTAGTTAAATCCACCCCATTTCTTTTACCGTCAACTCACTTTGTACATTGCCGGTATGCTGCGTTGCTTTCGGCTCAAAGAGTAGATTAAATACAATTTCTCCATTGGTATGTGGTCTATGTTCGACACCTCTGGGAACAATTAAAATTTCGCCTTCCTTGACTTCAACTGTTCGCCCATCCCGAAAGTCCATCAGTAATGTCCCTTTAAACACCATAAAAAGCTCATCTTCATTTTCGTGGCTATGCCAGACAAAGTTGTCTTTAAGCTTGCAAAGCTTCACATATTGCCCATTGAGTTCTCCGATAATATGAGGGGTCCATTGCTTTTCGAACAATGAAAATTTCTCCATGACATTGATTGAATTGATTTCTTGCATATTATTTTGATTTTAGGCAATTGAGTTCAGTGTTTTGATGTCGCTCTACTAATTCGTTTACACCTGTTTTACTTGATACTATTTGTCCGTTCCAACAAATCGGTAATCGTACCTTGTAACGAATCAGGTGCTACTTCCCGAAAATAGTGAATTAAATCCACCGTTGTTGAATAGCGGGTTGGCTTTTGGGGATTGTGGAAAGAACGCCAATCATTCAGGAAATTCTGTAAAGCCCTATTCAGGTTTTTTTCGCCCATACGATTTTGTAATTCGTACATAGCAAGTGCCCCTTTATTATAGTAGATGTGTTCTTCATTCCCAACCAACGCTAATGGTAACTCTTGCTCTTTTGATTTTAAATTCGCTTCCCGGTAGGTGTCCGATTGAAGTTTCAGGAATTTCTGAACTTTTTCATCAGCATATTTCTCTCTAAACACCATCATGGCAGAATACTGTGCCAGCGTTTCCAAAATCATCTTTTGTCCCTGTACATTTGCTGCTTCCAGTTGCAATCCCCACCATTGGTGAGCTACTTCATGCGCAGTAACGTAAAAGGCCATATCCACATCCTTTGCATCATCAATGTCCATCACAAAACCTATAGCCTCTGAAAATGGAATGATGCCTGGCAGCGATTGGGCAAAGCTGCGATATCTGGGAAACTCCACTATACGAAGTTGCTTGTAGGGGTATGGACTGAAGTGAGTGCTGTAATAGTCTAAGGACATCTTCATGGACTCCATCATACGGGTCAGATTGTACTCATGCCCATCCTGATAATAGATTTCCAAGTCAACAGGCTCTCCTGCAGTATCTCCTGAGGGAACAAAACTATCGCTAAACACTTCATAATGGGCTGAAACAACGGGATAAAAGTGAATAATCTGCTTATTGGTCTTGTAATGAAAATAATTGCGACCACCCGTATTCCATTTTGCAACTAAATCGCCTGACGTCAACGCTGTTTGTGGAGCTTCTGTGCTGATTATCAGTTCTAACCTGACACCCTCCGAATCACTTCCGCTACGTGCATTCAGCAATTCCCGCGCATCATCACGGCTGGATTTTCCTAAACGTGGAGCTAGGTTGAAATCTTTTCGATCATCTTCATCCTGCAACTCATATTTATTCTGATAACCAAAACCCGGCAACCCGGCATTGTCAAAAAACGTCCCGTTATATACCACATCCGGATCGGAATCGTCAACCTCAAAACCCAGTGGCTGTAAGCTCTGTCTAAAGGTCATTTTCAGGGTATCACCCGGTGCTAACGGTTGGTCCAACCCGTAAATAGTATAGTGATATTTTTCATGCGTGTTGTCAGAAGTCACGCTGCGATCAAAGGCTACATCCTTTACTTCCACGTTGGAGGCTATCTTTTTTTGTAAGTGAATTTCACGAATGGGCACTTGCGATGTATTGGTTACCCTATAATAGCCTGCTATGTCATAGGCCCGTTGTGAGGGGAATAGATCAATTGTTAAGTTGACGTCTATTATTTTCGGTTGGGGAATATATTCAAATTGTTTCAGCGTTTTTTCATAATCAGCTCTGAAACTAGCTTGTTCACCCTTAGTCCAGAATTCATTCAGCACATTGGTATTGTAAAAAATATAGCCTCCAATACCGATAAAGAGCGTAAAGCATCCCAAACTAAAAACAGCCAATGTTCCTTTTAGCTGGTTTCGTCCTCTTATCCATCGTTTTCTCAACCCCGTTTCACTGCCTCTTACCATAAGGATGCCGGCAAAGATTAAGAGCAGGGTTCCAAACAACGCCCAATAGAGTTTCACCCAAAGGTAGGGTGTAAGGAAGTGACCATACCCGTTCATATCCGAATACGCAGGCAGCATATGCCCACCGAAGTTGAGCAACACATGCTCCAAGCCAAACATCTTAATAGCTACATTGATGATCGCAAATACGATGGTGACCAGCATGCCCATAAACTTGTTCCCGGTAAGTGCTTGAAAGAACAAGGCGGCAAGCGTATACAACGCAAGGAATGGGAGCAGCTCTAGAAAAAATCCAAAGAAATAGACATCCAATTCGTAGCGATAGTAACTATTCAATGTCTGAAACAGCATGCCTGAAGCAATAAGAGAACCCATTATTATGGAATAAATGAGCAGCAATGCCAGAAATCTGCTGCATAGATTAACAAAGCTATCAAGCGGCAGGGTGTCATGGATGAGGTCAAGCTTTGCATCTCTTTCCTTCCACATGATTTCGCCTGAATAAAACGTCAAAAGGATCATAAAGAAGTAAAGGGACATTTCCCGCAATTCTTCTATTATCAGATAAGTGGTAGGATAGCTATCTACTGCATGAGAAGTGCCCAAGCTAACAGAGTTAACCAGTATAACAATGAAGCAGCAGCTAACGATCGCCCAAAAAGAGGCGAGCCTCAGAATGGACACACTATGAAACCACGTATTTAAAAGCAGTTGCGCAAGCTTTGCTTTAAAATGAAAAACAGGAGTAACCGGAGGTAAGTTTTCATCGAAACGATCCGTTGAGACCTGGATGTTTCGTTTTTTACTTCTGGTGGTTTTCTCGGGCAGAACCATCAATTTAAACTTACTATAGCCCACTATAAGGACAGAAATTCCCAGTGCTATCCAGAAGAGTTTGTTAAGCAGCATGATACCGGACATAGGGATGAGTAAGGAGTTCCTATCCACCACAGTCCAGTCTTTACTTGCATGGGTCAATGTGGAAAGCGAAAAGGGATCCAGTAACGCTTGAAATGTCTCATTGGAAATAGCTTTAGCTATGATGAACAACACAAAGATCACCACACCCTGTGTGTACACCACCATCAGACTTTTACTGAGTGCGCCTGTGACAAAAAACACGGCTGCGCCAAAAAACAAGATGGGCAATACAACCCAGAGAAAAAGGTTGCAGGTAATGAATAATTTGAAACGACAAAAATTCGTTTGGATCATGCCAAGGCATAAACTCTCCAACCATCATTCCCCATAGGACACCGCTGAAAATGAAAAGTAACACAACAAATGAACCTAAAAAGTGACCTAGCAAATAACTTGTTTTGGAGATTGGAGTGACATAGATAATGGAAGAAATGTCATATTTAAAGTCACGCAGTACGGACACTCCCATGATCATGGATGCAATAATCATAGACAAGCCTGCAATAGCCGCCATGGATTTGGCAATGACGAGCGGAGAATTCTTCTTGACTAACCCCAAGTCAATTCCCTGAAATACAAATTCAACCCCAATGATTGAGAAGAAAAACAGAAACAGAAAGAAAAAATACGTTTCAGGACGCTTTAACCTGTATTTTATTTCGAATGTAAAAAGGTGATACCACATAAAGAGTTAAGATTAAGCGTTTAAGATTTGAGCCATGTAAACATCCTCAAGGTTGGCCTCTAAGGCTTTGAAATCTAACCCTGGATGGGTGTCGCTGATCACATGTACAATTTGCTTCCCCAGGTATAGCCGGTCACTGATTACCCGGTATTCTTTTTTGTAGTGGTCCAATTCATTTTTGTTGATTGTCTTCTCATACAATCGACCTTGAAGGCTTTCTATAATTTCAATAGGGCTCCCCTGAATAATTACTTTCCCAGTGTTCATAATCGCCATCCGGGTACATAATTCCTTCACATCATCGACTATATGTGTGGAAAGGATTACGATGGTTTGCTCTCCCACTTCACTAAGCAGGTTGTAAAAACGATTTCGCTCAACAGGGTCAAGCCCTGCGGTGGGCTCATCCACTATCACTAGCTTAGGGTTGTTCACTAGTGCCTGGGCAATACCAAACCGTTGCTTCATTCCTCCGGAGAACTCCCCTAATTTTTGCTTTCGAACGCTATACAGATTTACCCGATGAAGAAGAGCGTCTACGATTTCTTTGCGTTCCTGCCTATTTACGATTCCTTTCAAAACGGCCAGATGATTCAATAACATCTCGGAGGATAGGGATGGATATAAGCCAAATTGCTGTGGCAGGTAACCCAGTACTTTCCGCAATTCATTTGGGTGCACCTTAACGTTGAGGTCCCCAAGCTGAATTTCTCCATGATCCGCTTCCTGTAGCGTTGCTATCGTTCGCATAAGTGTTGACTTGCCGGCTCCATTAGGTCCCAACAAACCAAACATTCCTTTGGGTATTTGCAATGAAACATGCCGGAGTGCCTTCACTCCGTTGCGATAGGTTTTAGAAAGATTGGTTATGATCAGATCGTCCATGATTAATTAAATTTGATTGCAATACTATGCAGTGCGAAGTGATCGGAAAAAAATGCGGGACAGACAGGCGTTCACCCGGTATGGACTGCTGATTCATGAAAAAAAACGCTTCATACCACTAGAGCATACGTTCATAACAACTGGGCATGCATCTGCAACAAGCCCTATTTGCAGTCTGAATTTTGGGTAACTTTGCAGAATGGCGTTTTATCAGAACATCTTTAGCAAGCGACTTCTTCAAAAGTCAGTACCGTACTTTTTTATAGTTACAGCCATTTTAATTCTGGTTTTTAATGATTTTTTTGGAGATGAGGACGGCTTTGTAGTTTTCAGCCTGCTGTTTTTTACTGCTCTGACCATCTGGCTGATCCGCTGGATATTTATTCAGATCAAATCCATTCTCCGACTGAAAAAGGAAAAAAAACAAGCTGAACTTATGCATTTAAAAAGTCAGGTTAATCCACACTTTTTTTTCAACACCCTGAACAACCTGTATGGATTGGTGGAGAAAGATCCTGGCAAGGCGCAGCAGTTAATTCTCAAGCTGTCCGATATGATGCGTTACAGTATCTATGAGGGGCAAAATGATTGGGTAACGTTAGCAGATGAAATCACCTTTTTGGAGAACTATATGGATTTACATCGTATGCGGTACCATAAGGAAATTGCTGTCCGCTTTGATATAGAGACGGAAGACAGGAATGTTAAAATCATGCCATTGCTCTTTATCATTATGGTGGAAAATGCCTTTAAGCATGGGGTAGAAAAACTACGAAGGGATGCATTTGTTCACATCTTCTTAAAGGCTACTAAGCAGCATGTGGACTTTGAAATTGAAAACAATTTTGATGCGGAGGAAATTGACGATAAAGCAGGGATTGGCTTGAATAACCTAAAGCAACGGTTAGAATTGGTTTATTTGAACAAGTATCAGCTTGAAATATCCCCAACCCATGCCGACATTTATAAGATTCGATTAAGACTTGCTTTATGAGCGTTAAATACATTATAGTAGATGACGAGTCAATCGCCCATGACATCATTAAAAAGTATTGCTCGATGTTGCCAAACATGACGCTGATGCAGGACTGCTATGACGCGATTGAAGCCATTGACTACCTAAGCAGTAATCCTGTTGATCTGATCTTTCTCGATCTGAACATGCCTAAGCTGCATGGGTTTGAATTTCTAAGAACACTGCCCAACCAGCCCAGAGTAATCGTGACTACTGCCTACAAAGAGCATGCGTTGGAAGGCTATGAATTGAACATATCAGATTATTTATTGAAACCTTTTTCATTCGAACGATTTTTGAAAGCTGTCAATAAAGCATGTTCAACCAATTCCAAAACGCCATCCATTGAGAAAAGTAATGCTGCCGAGGTCAGGCCAGAACGAATTTTTCTACGGTCAACTAACAAACACATACAAGTATCACTGGATGATATTTTGTTTGTAGAGGCTTCGGGCAACTATGTCAGAGTTGTCCTGAAAGAAGAAGTCATCACCTTGCGTGGCGTGTTATCTTCACTGCCTGAGCACATGCCAACAGACGGTTTCATCCAGGTACATCGGTCATTTATGGTGGCGAAAAGGCACATCAAAAGCATAGAAGGAAACCAACTAATTATCGATAAATACACCGTACCCATTGGTAAATTATTCAGGTCACAGCTGGACCGGTTATTGAAATAATATGATTATCCGCTATGTTAAACGTGCCTATCACCGGTGCGGAAAAGTTCTTATCTCAATTAAACAACCTTCTGAATTCTAAGGGAGATACTTCTGTCTTGGTCTTGAATAATCTGCTGAAAGATTGTGGGTAATCAAAGCCCAATTGATAGGCAATCTCGCCCACGGACAGGTTGGTAGTGGACAACAAATCCTTGGCTTTTTCTACGAGTTTATCCTGGATGAGTTGCTGGGTATTCCTACCGGAAAGTGAGCGAAGCAGGTCACTCAGGTAGTTGGGAGACAGATTGACCTGTCGGGCCAATGACTGTACACTGGGAATGCCATGCTGCAGTGCTTTCTCCCGGTTCAGGTAATCATCGAGATAGGTTTCCACCTGCTGAAGAATATCATGATTTACCGCCTTTCGGGTGATGAACTGCCGTTTGTAAAAGCGATTTGAAAAATTAAGCAGGAGTGCTATCTGGGAGATCACCACATCCTGACTAAAATCATCGATACGGCTGTTAAGCTCAGTCTCAATCATATTAAACAGAGAAGCGATGGTATCTTTTTCCTCTTGTGAAAGCAGCAATGCCTCACGGGTAGAATAGGAAAAGAAGCCGTAGTTTTTGATGTCCTGGGCCAGTGGATAACCGAGCAGAAAATCCGGGTGAATAATTAAGGCCTTCAACGAGCACCCGGGCAGGTCAGTCGAATTCTCATCACTACCAATAATCTGGTTCGGTGAGGCGAAAAGCATTCCTCCCTCATTGAAATCATAATAGCCTTGTCCATATCGTACCCTTGAACTTAGCGTGGGATTGAATGAGATCTTGTAAAAATTCAACACATGTGTTCCTCCGGGTGTCATCATATTCCCTCCCGTCCCTCCTGTAATCAAACTGATCAGCGGATGTTTTGGCTCAGGCAGGCCAAATGCGCTATGCGCATCGGAGATGGAATCAAACTTGAGGTGGGCGGGTTCTTTTTTCATAATCGGAAGATAAGTCAGGGATGGCCGGTTCACTGGGTAAACACATGCCATCCCGCTCAAATTTAGTGATTAACATCGAATCCCTGTGCAGCCCTCGACACGTCATCCCATTCTTCCCAGGATTTCAACCGTTCGTTATAGGCTGATTTAATCCCCTGCAGATTATGACTGCCCAGGTTAAACCGCAGCGGAGGATTCTCTGAATCTACCACTGCAAAGAGGGCGTCTGGAGTAGCTTCCGGATCACCCCGCTCCATGCTGCTGAGATTTCCAAAAAACTTCTCTTTAAAACCGGCATAGATTTCCATTCCTTCGGCAAACTTCAAAGATTGCTGACTACCAAATTCAGTGGCATATGCACCGGGCTCCACGATGGTGACTTTGATATTGAATTGGGCAATTTCGGTGGCCAGGCTTTCGTGTATGGATTCAAAAGCCCACTTGGAGGAGCAGTAATAACCTATTACCGGAAGCGTGACATGTCCCAAGTTGCTCGAAGTGCCGAGGATATGACCATACCCCTGCTTTCTCAGTAGAGGCAATGCTGCCTTAATTACAGCCAGTGGCCCAAAAATATTGGTTTCGTAGAGTGCACGGACGTCGTCTGAATCGGATTCCTCAATGGTACCCACCAAAGAATATCCTGCGTTGTTGAAAACAATATCCAATCTGCCAAAATAATCCATTGCCTGCAGCAAAGAAGACTTTACCTGCACGGGGTCTGTGACATCCAGCGGTAAAAGCAAAACATTCTCTCCGTAGTTCTCCTTAAAATCTGTGATGCTGTCCACATTCCGTGCAGTGGCCGCCACTTGATCGCCACGCTTAAGTGCCGCTTCAGTCCATACCCTGCCAAAGCCACGTGAAGTGCCTGTAATAAACCATACTTTAGGTTTCCTTTCTTTTTGAGCTATCATAGTAGTATTTCTGTTTAAAGTACAGCACAAATGTCAGCATAGAGACGCCGGTACTTGTAACCGAAACAGGGAGAGTTATAACCAAATCGAAGGAAAGACTCAAAAGCTTTTGAAAGGTCCTTTTCGCTATAGCCATTCCCAAAAGAAAATTTCTCAGAGGGAGGGTCGAAGAAGATTAAAAATATCAAAGAGAGGGAAACAAGAATACATCAAATCAGGATCACTGCAGTAGTTAGGGCATGCTGAAAAACGCCCGTAATAGATCAAAAGCTATCATTTTGAATGATTAATCCATTTTTCATGCGAACGGTTTTTCAGCAAGCCCTAATTAAATCGCTAGTGGTGAATGGGCTGAATTTACTATCTCTGCATCCTGACCCAGGGCTAAAAGATTCCCTGCGGAGGATCATTTTTTACGCTCATTCCTTATATACAGAGTGCTTTTTTGGTGAAAACCGAAAACTTACCCACATTTCAGGTTGGTATAGGAGAGACTTTAAATTATGTGATTATCCGCAATGATGCCAGTAACCATATTCTCTTTGCTTTACTGGATGACCGAAGACGCGTGAAGAAGCGGTCTTGACGCTAGTATTTTCCGAATCCTATGATGCTTTTATTGTTTTACTGGCAGAAAAGCGTATATACATATTAAATTAAGTCAATCTCTAAACTTCCAAATTCCCCCCTGCCTTACGCTACCACGAATCCTTGATATAGACCGAATAGATGGAAATATTACTTTCTCTCTGCTGTTTGTTGAGAAACCTGAAGTAAACCACATCCGCTCCTTCGGTATACTTCTTATAGAAATGAAACCTTCTCAATAGTTCTGGCTTGATATGCTGATACCGGGGCAGTAGATGATGTTCCTCCAAAACCACTACCCTATCAATCCAATAAGTCTTCAAATGGATTTCATTCTCAGGATCCAGCATGGGATATAGGTACTTATACAGCGGCTGTTCCCAGCGATCAGGTAGCGCCCTCTTGCCTATCATCCATTTATAAAGAGACTTCCCGGTTATCCCCAGTTCATCCTCGATCGCAGATATCCGTAAAAAATGCCTGTGCATTACCAAGAACTGTCTTGCCATTGAGTCTGCTATCATATAATTGGGTCAATCTTCCAAATTAAGGTATATATCAGCAAAAATAAAACATCTCTCCAAAAGTATATATTCTCCCGAAAAAACATACCCAAATCAAATCCTTAGACTCAACAAAACCGGTAATACTGAACCTCGATCCATCCAATCCTTTTAGAAAAAGTTTTGATGTCCTCTACGGTGCTTCCAAGACAGCAATGAATGCCATTACAATTTCCCCGGCAAATGAACTTGAAGACATCTCTATTAAGGTAAATTCCGTAAGGCCGGGCTTTACAGGGACTGCACTCAATAATTTCCGGGGAACCAACTCGGTAGAAGGTTCTAAAGAACCCATCCGTGAGGCGCTGGATGAAAGCGGCGTTAACGGACAGTTTACAGGATCCCACCAGGAAGGTTATCCTGGGTAAAACAAACATGCTGCCTGCAAGAACGCCTGAAACTTGCATGCATTTATTTAGTATCTTCAAAAGATGAAAAAAGAAAAAAAACTCATCCGCTTTCAGAGCATTTCGGAAATACACGAAGCTTGCGGTTTTCCCAAGCCGAAACATCCACTGATCAGCATAACACGCTGTGGCAGCAATACCCACTTCGACCTGGGTAATGGCCCTGTGTATGATGTGCTGAATTTCTATAAAATAGTATTGATTACCGACCGTCAGGGAAAAATGAGATACGGCCAAAGTCACTACGATTTCAACGAGGGCAGTTTGATGTTTTTGGCACCCAATCAATTAATTGGATCTACCGAAGACGATCATGTGGCAAGTGCGCGAGTTTTGTTGTTTCATCCTGATTTTTTGCTGGGATTTCCATTGTCAAAAAAAATAAAACAGTATCAATATTTCTCCTATTCAGTGAACGAGGCATTGCATTTATCCGATCAGGAGAGAGAAGTAATGCTGTCACTTTTCAAACTAATTGAAGAGGAATTGGGCAGCCGGATTGACGAATTTAGCCACGAAGTTGTCATCGCGCAATTGGAACTACTGCTGCACTACGCCAACCGTTTTTACAACCGTCAATTCATCACCCGAAAAGCTGTCAATAATGATATTCTTCAAAAAACCGAAGCCATTTTAGATGACTATTTCAACAGTCAAAAAACCTTGGTTGAGGGCATCCCTACCGTTCAGCATTTAGCTGAAAAGCTCAATATTTCAGCAGGATATTTAAGTGATACGTTGCGTTCGCTAATCGGACAAAATGCCAAACAATACATCCATTACAAACTCATCGAAAAAGCCAAAGAAAAGCTTTCCACCTCTGAATTATCTGTGAGCGAAATTGCGTATGAGCTCGGTTTTGAGCATTCACAATCCTTTAACAAACTTTTCAAGCAAAAAACCAAGCAAAGTCCACTGGAATTTCGGGCAGGTTTTAATTAGTTAGCGGAACTTTGAGTATCTTTTTTTGATATAGAAATGAAAATTCCAACTCCTAGACAACATCATCTGCCAATAGTCCAACCGTAGTTGGCTCACTGCTTATATCAATGCCCCTTGCGGCCACTTTTGGTGGCAGGGATATATAAAACAACTTCTCATAGTTGTTTTAAGGCTATTTTCCAGCTGCTCATTGAATTTTACATTTTATACAATTTTGATGTTTTCAATGGACGCTGCCTCCCCCTACAATACTCATGAGCACATCAGCTTGTCCCCTGTCACAATCCTCTTCTCATCTAAGGCAGAATTCTCCTATAATTCATCAAGCCTGCCCATCGCCTTCAAACCTATCCATACTTACATGTCCTTGCTGGCTAATTCCCTTGCCGAGCAACACATTAAGAAGGGTCTGAAACAATATACGTAGGTCGAGTAAGAAATTGATATGGTCAACATACCAAACATCCAGTTCAAATTTTTTCGCCCATGAAATGGCATTTCGCCCATTCACCTGTGCCCATCCCGTCACTCCGGGACGCACTTCATGCCTTCTGCATTGCTGCGCTGAGTACAGACATAGATAATCCTCCAGCAAAGGCCTAGGGCCCACCAAACTCATATCCCCCTTGACCACATTGATCAATTGGGGAATCTCATCAAGTGAAGTTCTACGTATCCAAGCCCCAAGTCCTGTAATCCGCTCAGAATCCGGCAGCAACCTTCCTTGAGGATCGATGCCGTTAGACATAGTCCTGAACTTCATTATATTAAAAACAACACCTCCTCTGCCTGGACGGGCTTGATAAAAAAACGGTGCACCCTTGTGGTGAATACTAAGACATAGATAGAGAACCAGAAAAACAGGCGATAAAACTATAAACATAATAGAAGCCAAAACAACATCCATGCTTCTCTTTACACCCCCCTTGTACACGTTAAGTAGCAGTTTTTATTAATTTCTCCTGTATAATCTCCGCAATCATCTCCTGGTCTTCCATTGTAAGGCTTACAGAACTTGGAAGACAAAGTCCCCTTTCAAAAAAACCGGCGGCAACTCCCCCACCATAGTACATGTATGAATTAAATACAGGCTGGGTATGTAAAGGTTTCCAAAGAAACCTGGTTTCTATACCGTGATTGAAAAGCTCTATTCTCAGCTCATCATTGGAAAACCCCGTTCTCTCTTTGTCAATCAAAATAGCCGTAAGCCAGAAATTCGAAGAAGTCTCTTCCGAATCACTTTGAAATTCGATTCCGGGAATGTCTTTTAATAAGCTGCGGTATCTTTGATTTACAGCTCTTCTTTTGGCTACAAATCCATCCAGTTGCTCCAATTGAGCCAATGCAATCCCTGCCGTGAGGTTATTCATTCTATAATTATAACCTATGTCTTTATGCTTGTAATAGTGGATATTTTCCCTTGCCTGAGTAGACAGATATTTGGAACGATGAAGGGCATCACTGTCTTGGCACACCAGAGCTCCCCCTCCGCCTCCACCGGTGATTATTTTGTTTGCGTTGAAAGAAAAAACACCGATTTGTCCCAAAGCCCCGCAGGATTGGCCCCTATATAAACTACCGACAGCTTCAGCCGCATCTTCCAAGACAGGGATTTCATATTTTTTTGAGATCTCCATTATCTCATTCATTTTCGCAGGCATTCCGAATAGATGGACAACTACGATCGCCTTAGGCTTTCTTCCCTTTGAAATCTTATTTAGGATGGCATCCTCCAATAACTCCGGGCACAAATTCCAACTATCCCTCTCACTGTCAACAAAAACAGGTCTGGCTCCAAGATACATAATAGGATTGGCAGAGGCGCAGAAAGTAAATGACTGGCATATAACTTCATCTCCGGGCCCCACACCCAGAAGTATCATAGACAGATGCAGTGCTGAGGTGCATGAATTCAGTGCTACAAGTGGATGAACTTTTAATTTATCAGCTAGCTCCAGTTCGAATCTATCTAAAAATCTTCCGCTCGTAGCTATAGATCCGGAGTTTATCACCTCCTGGGTATATGAATTTTCATTGCCTTCAAAAACGGGAAATGATAAGGGAGTCTTAAAAGCCATGTGAATATCTTGCTGTAATCATCTAAACATACACTTTATGAAGCATAATGCAAAAAATCCGAAGATAATTTCAGGCTAGGTATCCTCTCTAATTATCATTATAAATCAAAAAAAATCACATTGAGCATCCTCCAAACTTTCGTGCCCAGAACAAAAAAATAATTATAAAACAGCTCCAATAGATAAGACCATTAAGCAAGGTGTACCGCTAATTCAAGTTTAGTTTTGAATCCATAAATTCCTTAGTTTTAAGCTTCAACTCGGCTTTTTGCTTGCTAGACAGCCCTTTGATTTCTAATACCCTAGGCTGTACAGCTACTTTTTTCCTTACATATTTTAATGTAATCGAATCAAGTCTAAGTCCCAAAACAATGGCCGTTACCGTGATGATGGGTAGAACTATGTTGTCAGAAAAATCTTTAAAAACAAAAACCAGTGCTATAAACGCAAACTGTAGTGAAGCTAATAGCAAAGTAACCTTATCGTGCCTCAACCCCATTCTCATCAGAAAATGATGCACATGTGACCTATCAGGGGTCATAGGCCCTTTACCTTGGGATATTCTACGCATGAAGACCCGTCCCATATCGTAAAGAGGAAACATCATCAGAGCCACTCCGGCAGAAAATGAAGGGGCGAATTTCCATGCACTGCCAGCAGGCAAGGCTTCATTCCTCTCCATAAAAGCAAGAATCAATGCTCCCATCGTAAAACCCAAAGTCAGGGAGCCGGTATCTCCCATAAAAATCCGGGCGGGATGCCAATTAAAGGCCAGAAAAGCCAATATGCCCCCCAAGAAAGTAAAGCTGATCAACGCATAACTATCCAAATCATGATACAAAAACCAAGCACCGAGGAAGGAAAACACAATTGACGCAATAGTTCCGGCCAACCCATCCAACCCGTCTATCAGATTAAATGCATTTGTCAGGGCTAATAACGTAAAAGCGGAAAAGAGGTAGCTGACATAAAGATTAAGTTCTCCAATGCCCAGAAAACCATGAAAATCTTTAATTCTGATGTCAGAAGCACCTATAACCAAGATGACTGCGATGAGTTGACCAAGGATTTTGTGAGTGGCCTTCATCTCCACCAAATCATCCCTAAAGCCTACCACAAACATGATACAGATAGCACCGAGAAGGTATCTGATATCAGGAAGAGGATATTGTCCCCCCCAAATAGCCAAGGCTACCGTCACTGCTGCCACAAAACTTACTCCTCCCATTGATGGGATAAAAACCTTATGGATTTTTCTGCCTCCTGGAGTATCCCCCAACCTCATTCTTTTTAGAAACGTGATCAGGATGGGGGTTATCAAAAAACCCACCGTAAAGGCAGTAATTGTGGCTAATAAAAAAAACATAGTCGGCTGGTTAAAACTTTACAAGTTTATGGAAAATCATAGTAATTCGTTAACTAATTAACAAATTTATAAGAAAGACCGGAATTAATAAGAAAGCAGAACAAAGGATTGGGAAACATACGCTTCAGCAGTAGTGGATTTATCTTGCAGGTTGCAGTTTTTGTCCGTTCTACCCGAAACTCATTAGTTTTAGTAGTAACCTACGTCGATCCTTTTCGGGAAGGGGTAAAATCACCATTCAACGCATATGCCTTTTATGCTACCCTGAAAAGTCAGCTCTTTTACGTTACGTTCTCAACGTCTTAGAATACGGATTTAAATCACTAGTTATACTACAGAAACCATCTACCCAAATTACACTTTTTCGTCATTTTGCCTGCCCAATATTCAAGTATTTTCCGGAGTCAATGCCATTATCCGGGCTCACGAATTATCGGGAGCCTCAGTTCCCGGCATCAAAGGTAGCCTCAAATTCCTCAAAACAACACCTTTTCCCTTTGCCAAATTTTGCAGCCGTTTTCCTGCTACTATATTTTAATTAGAACATACGGAATGTCTCCAAGAAATGCGTGAGATTTCATAATACCGCTTTCTTAATCAACACCATAAGTCAGCCCTGAACATATAAACACATACGTCCCAGACACCTCTTCCGGTTGATCTAAAGCATCACAAATATCCTTGGCACTTTGATAAAAGTCCTATTTTAAAACAGCTAGCTTTTCCGGCACCCTAGATAACAAAATCCACTTTCAACACCTTCTCCTATGAATTCTTCTAAAAGCAACTTTAATCCCCTTCAAGACAAGACATATAGAAACAGGCAAACTAAGTCTCTTTCCAACAAGCAAGTAGCAACTCCTCCCCCAGCCATCTGCAGGAAGTGAAGCAAAAAAACACCAATTTGCCCTAAAAATCCACAGTATTTTCCCGTATAGCTGCCTTCCAACGGCTAGGACAAAATCTTCCAAAACAGAAATTTTATTTTTTTATGAAATGCACATTATCTCCTTCATTGAGCATACTCATCTTCCAAAGTCAATGATTTAGCAATATCGGGGAAGAGCTGAAAGGGGATTATCAAACAACAGCCCAACGCACAAGCCTCAAACTTATGGCAAGGTTAATGTCACTGAATAGTGGTAAAAAACTTCTACATTAATTTTAGCATGTACCCGCATCAAAAATTACAATTTTAAGTATTCACAAATAATCAGCCCGATATTTTGTGGAATCATCAAAAAACAAGACCTTTGACTGTCCCAAAATAGTTTAATTCAATTTTTTATTAGAGAAACCAACCACCATATGACCAACTATTTACGAAATAAGATTGGGAGTTTCGAATTGTACGTTAATTCCCGAGAGCAATTTCAAGAGGGAAATGAATCCATTGTATCCAGCAAGCTGAACTGGGTGAATCTGACGCTTAAAAGATTCATCGATTTATTCTGTTCAATCGGCTTAATGCTCGTAATTGGCTGGTGGTTGTTTCCAATTATTGCAATTCTGATCAAATTGGATTCTCCTGGACCTGTATTCTTTAAGCAGCAAAGAGAGGGAATTTATAACTCTACCTTCAGATGCTACAAGTTCCGCTCCATGGTAGTGAATAAGGATGCAGACCTCAAGATGGCAACCAAAAATGATCCCCGTGTAACCCGCGTAGGCAAATTCCTACGAAAGTCCAGTTTGGATGAGCTTCCACAGGTATTGAATGTAATCTATGGCAATATGTCTTTGGTAGGCCCAAGACCACATATTTTAGCCCAGAATGATGCACATGCCGCAGAAATTGAAGGGTATAAAAACCGTCATTTAGTAAAACCGGGGATCACAGGTCTAGCCCAATCCAGAGGATATAGAGGTGAAACGAGCGAATCGAATTCTATGTATTTCAGGTATAAGTTGGATATGTATTATATCAAGACATGGAGTCCAATGCTTGACTTGCAGATTATTTGGATGACTGCTAAAGCGATTATCACAGGGCATGAAAATGCTTTTTGAGTTAATCGTTCATTTCCGCATACACCGAGAAAGGGAAGCAGATGCTTCCCTTTCTCGGTTTTATATGTAAAAAACCTTCGAGGTTTTGGAAACCACGAAGGTTATAGGGTAATCTCCTCGCCGACGTTCGTGTCGTCATAAATTTGCGCCGCCGTTCGTGTCATCATAAATTTGTGCCGCCGTTCGTGTCATCACGAACGGCCTCAACTAATTCGCAACAGCAGTCGGGAGACTGCATTTCAGTATGCACAAGGAGTTTTTCACGGTGTATGGGATTAATAATTTCCTCGCCGCCGTACGTGTAAAAATGGAGAAATCCGGGAAATCAAACCATTTGTGGAGACGGAAATAGTGGCGAAAAATTCAGTTAGTCAGCACAGACAATCACCTTGGTAAATTATCCAATGACAAAATACAATTTTATGTATTCACAAAAATATCTGATATCTGTTGCAAAATCGACAATAAATAAAGATCTTTATTGCACCCAAAGTAATCAGTTACTGATATTTTTTACGACAAGAGAACAAATCTTATGACAACAAATTATTTACTCCAAAAATTTGGGCCTAGTGAATTGTACGTAGAGTCCAACGCTTTATTCAATGAACAGAATGAATCCATTGTATCAGAAGATATGAATTGGATAAATTTGACATTTAAGAGATTTCTTGATTTATTCTGCGCTATTGGGTTTATGCTGGTAATCGGCTGGTGGTTGTTTCCGATCATTGCCATTTTGATCAAATTGGATTCAAAGGGGCCTGTATTCTTTAAGCAGGAAAGAGAGGGTATCTATAATTCCAGATTCAACTGCTACAAGTTTAGATCTATGGTGGTCAACGACGAAGCTAACGTGAAGATGGCTACCAAAAATGATCCTAGGATTACAAGAGTGGGAAAGATTCTAAGAAAGACAAGTTTGGACGAACTACCCCAAATTCTGAATGTGATTTATGGCAATATGTCCATAGTCGGACCCCGCCCACATATTTTGGTACAGAATGATGCGCATTCACAAGAAATTGATGGATTTAAAAATAGACACCTGGTAAAGCCGGGAATCACTGGACTGGCTCAGGCAAGGGGTTATAGAGGAGAAACCAATGCATCGAATTCCATCTATTTTCGCTACAAACTGGATATGTATTACATCAAAACATGGAATCCGAGGTTGGATCTTAAGATCATATGGATGACAGCCAAATCGATTATCACAGGACATGAAAATGCTTTTTGAGTTAATCGTTCATTTTCACATACACCGAGAAAGGGAAGCAGATGCTTCCCTTTCTTGGTTTTATATGTAAAAAACCTTCGAGGTTTTGGAAACCTCGAAGGTTTTAGGGTAATCTCCTCGCCTCCGTTCGTGTCATCACAAATTTCTGCCGCCGTTCGTGTCATCACGAACGGCTTCAACCGGACACTTGAATAAAAATTACCCCGCAGGGGGCATCGTCTGGAAATGAGGGCTCGTACAGTAGGTGGAAAGGTCAAAGGGGTTACCACGGTGTGTCAGAATAGCGCTTAGCGGACTTACTTTTAACAGTAGAAAGGGTTAAGGATTAAAGTTTAAGGGTTAAGGAGTTTCTCACGGTGTATGGGATTAATCCTTAGCCGATTAACTTTTAACAGTAGAAAAGTTTAAGGATTAAAGGTTAAGGGTTAAAGGGGGGGACCACGGTGTGTAGGATTAATAATCCCTCCCCGACGTTCGTGTCATCACAAATTTCTGCCGCCGTTCGTGTCATCACGAACGGCTTCAACCGGACACTTGAATAAAAATTACCCCGCGGGGGCATCGTCTGGAAATGAAGGCCGTGCAGGAGGTGGAAAGGTCAAAGGGGTTACCACGGTGTGTCAGAATAGCGCTTAGCGGACTTACTTTTAACAGTAGAAAAGTTTAAGGATTAAAGGTTAAGGGTTAAAGGGGCGATCACGGTGTGTAGGATTAATAATCCCTCCCCGACGTTCGTGTATGCACAAATGTGCGCCGACGTTCGTGAGACTTGCACAGGATCCTCGTGTAAAAACCTTCGAGGTTTTGGAAACCTCGAAGGTTATTGGATAATATCCTCGCCACCGTTCCTTGCCACTAGACATTTCTCGCCGCCGTTCGTGTCATCACGAACGGCTTCAACCGGACACTTGAATAAAAATTACCCCGCAAGGGGCATCGTCTGGAAATTAAGGCCCGTGCAGGAGGTGGAAAGGTCAAAGGGGTTACCACGGTGTGTCAGAATAGCGCTTAGCGGACTTACTTTTAACAGTAGAAAGGGTTAAGGATTAAAGTTTAAGGGTTAAAGGGAGGACCACGGTGTGTAGGATTAATAATCCCTCGCCGACGTTCGTGTATGCACAAATGTGCGCCGCCGTTCGTGAGACTTGCACAGGATCCTCGTGTAAAAACCTTCGAGGTTTTGGAAACCTCGAAGGTTATTGGATAATATCCTCGCCACCGTTCCTTGCCACTAGACATTTCTCGCCGCCGTTCGTGTCATCACGAACGGCTTCAACCGGACACTTGAATAAAAATTACCCCGCAGGGGGCATCGTCTGGAAATGAAGGCTCGTGCAGGAGGTGGAAAGGTCAAAGGGGTTACCACGGTGTGTCAGAATAGCGCTTAGCGGACTTACTTTTAACAGTAGAAAGGATTAAAGTTTAAGGGTTAAAGGGGGGGACCACGGTGTGTAGGATTAATAATCCCTCGCCGACGTTCGTGTCATCATAAATTTGCGCCGCCGTTCGTGTCATCACGAACGGCCTCAACAGGGCACTTGAATAAAAATTACCCCGCAGGGGGCATCGTCTGGAAATGAAGGCCCGTGCAGGAGGTGGAAAGGCGGCTTGTATATATTTTATCAATCACCAATCTCTCGATTGACCCGAATCGATAGCGTTGAGGCTATTATCTGTCTTACTTTTTGAAGGCAAAAAGTAACAAAAACCTTTGTCGCAGCAAAGCTTCCCCCCGCATACCGGCCGTCTGGCTCGCTGCTGCGACCACCCCACGCTCCCTCACACTAAACCAGGGTGCTAAAGCCAGATTGTCTAGTTTAGGAGGTAAAGACCGGAAGCCGCGTAAGTACTGGGACTTCCTCGCCGACGTTCGTGTATGCACAAATGTGTGCCGCCGTTCGTGTCATCACGAACGGCTTCAACTAATTCGCAACAGCAGTCGGGAGACTGCATTTCAGCCTGCACAAGGTCAGAAGACTTGCGCAGGATCCTCGTGTAAAAAACCTTCGAGGTTTCCAAAACCTCGAAGGTTTTAGGAAATCCCGATCAGCGAAAACAAAAAAAGGGAAGCAACAGCCTCCCTCTCTTATTATAACTCTTTGCAAATGACTAAGACTACCTATACAACACCTATTGGCTTAAGCCTTTTAACATCTTCTGCTCAAAACTGCCCAGCACAGCATCTTTTGCCAGGTGGTTAAGCGCATATTGCCGTGCATTTGCCTTGATCTGTTCCGAATCCATACTTTCCAGACAAGTAACAATCCCCTGATATAATGCCTCTACAGAGCCGGGTTCTATAAGAATTCCCATCGTATACTTATTGACAACATCATAAAGACTGGTACCTTCCACTGCCGTAATCAAAGCCAATCCCCCTGCCGCCAGTATTCCTGTCAATTTGGAAGGCATCACCAAGTCAGAAGCCTCTTTCTTTTGCAATACCAAATGGACATCCGCCACAGCAAGTAATCTGGAAAGATCCTCGTAGGGCTGCAGTGGAAAAAAGCGGAGGTTATCCAATCCCATCTCAGTAGCGGCTTCCTCCAGACGTTTCTTTGCCCCTCCATTTCCCACAATGACAAATTGAACATCCGGCTGCCCCATAAACCTTAACGCTACATCCAGGATATATTCCAAGCCCTGTTTTTCTCCCAAGTTTCCGGAATACAGAATTACCTTGTCAGACAGGTTCAATCCGAATTGTTTCCGTAGCGATTCTTCCTTGGACATGGGAGTGATAAAACCCGAATCCACCCAATTGGGAAATAACCATTGCTTGTCTTTCGAAATACCTTTTGAGGCGATTTTCCTTTCCATCCCCAGGCTAATGGTACTGACAACATCACTTTGCTTAAAATAAAACTTCTCAAAAGCAAACATCAAGTTGATCATAGCCTTACTGTTGATAAGACCCAAGTCATTTACCACATCCACCTGAAGATCCTGCACATGGCTGATCATCTTACTTCCACGGAACCACTTTACCAAAAGCGGGTAGATAGTCAGGTGAAAAGGAGGATTCAAACAAATGACGTAATCAAATTTCTTTTTAAACAACAGCTTTAACCAAACCGGAAAAATAGTACCCAAGAAAGTGATCTCATGGAGTACTTTCCTCAGGGCACTGGGATCCTTCGGTATGTACAGGGGACAACGCTCCACGGTGACACCATCGATTAATTCAGTTTTCCAGAAATAGGCAGGATAACCCGCTGCAAGCTCCCATTGGGGATAGTAGGGATGTGCGGTGACCATGGTGACCTGATGGCCTTGCTCTGCCAAGAAAGAACACATTTCTCCGGTGTACTTTCCTATTCCTGTAAGGTCGGGGGAGTAATTAATTCCAAAGACTAGTATGCGCATTGGGAGTATTTAACCACAGAGGTCACTGAGATAGCACAGAGATACACTGAGGAAGGGTGGGTTAAGGTTAAAAGATTAAGGGTTAAAGGTTATGGGTTAAAGGTTATGGGTTAAAGGTTATGGGTTAAAGGTTATGGGTTAAAGGTTATGGGTTAAAGGTTAAAGGTTATGGGTTAAAGGTTAAAAGTTTAAGGGTTAAAAGGTTAAGGGTTTCTACTGAGCATGGGATTAACGTTGAACAGGTTAACTTTTAACATACTTGCGGTCTCTGTGTAACTCTATGAAACCCTCTGTGCAACGCTGTGTTCCCAACTCACTTAAATAGATAAATCAAATTCACCTGGGTGCTGGTGGAGAAGAGATTGTTCTTTTCAGGGAAATCCACATCACGTTGACTTCCCAACTCCTGGGACCAGTAGTAATTAGAAGCATAGGTAAACAGCATTCTACCGGAAAAAATCAAATTGCCCCATTGCCGGTCAAACACAGGACCCGCAGTCCAATCAATCCAGGGCTTATAGCCATTTTTTGCAAGATCAGCCGTATCGTAGAAATCGGCAAAAGGAGCACGCCGCTCCAGGTATATCCCGATTTTATTTACGTTTTCTACCAGTGATACTTCTACCATTTGCACATTGGCTCCCATGCCTATCCCAACACCCATGGCTTGATCCCAGTTGGTAAAGCCTCCAATGGTTCCGTTTGTATGCCAGGGAGTGGTGCTATTTGCCCTTGTGATCCAGTTGACTGACTGTGCCTGCTGGGTCATTTCGGAGCGGATCTGAATCAACTTGTCACCATATACCGGAAATACCTTATTTAACCCAAGCAGGTAAGCTCTGGAATGCGCCGGGCTGATAATCAGATCCCTCATATTTAGGGAATGGTCTCTTCTTCCAAATTCCCCATAAAATTCCAGTCCGGCTTTAGGGATTACCTGTCTAAAAAAAACCGTAATCTGCTGATCCCTGCCTCTATCCGATTCTCCGATCAAGTCAGATCCTACGGACTGCTTGGTCACTCCCCAGAAGACGGGAAATACATCAATAAAACTCTTTGTATCAACTGAATCTCTAAAGGTCTGCACCGTACGGGTGGCTCCGATATGAAGTCCTCTTATCCACTTGGGTTGAATAGAAAACGTCAATGCATTTAAATAACGATATCTATTCCTGTGCTGTCCTCCAACAAGACTATTTAAATTGTCTTGCTGTAAAGGCGCATACTTCTTTGATTTTGGAAAACCGGAAATTAACTGAAACTCAAAGCTGCCAAAGAAGGTTTTTGCCGGTCTATGCGTTCCTAGGGTAGCATGTAAAAACCCAGGTGCATTATTGGAAAAAGTCAATGCATTCCATTGACCGGGTCCCCACCAGAGATTCCGGGTCGAGATACCAGCCTCAAAAGCACCAATTTTACCAACGACTTTAGATTGACCCCATCCCACCCTAGAAAACCTTCCATTACCATAGGTTTCCGGCTGATCACCACGTCTTAATCCCTGATAAAAAACAAAATTAACATTTTCTCCAATTAGGGGGCTATAACCCGTATAGGAAGAGTTTTGCGCTACATTAACTTCAGGCTGAATATCTATGTCAAAAAACTTATGAGTTACATATGCCCCTGCTGATGCATATACCTGTCCTCCTTTGCCCGGTATCATTCCTTGAGGACTAAACCAGTACGGTCTTTCCGAATTAAAAAACGTACTTACTCTAATAGGCACCAAACCAACTTTCACTCTACTCTCATCAGCAAGGATACTAAATCTAAGTCCATTTCGCTGTACATAGCCAGATTGTATCGTACTGGAATCCGATATGGGTGGAATTAACTGTGATCTTCGCTGAGCCTCTTCCAAAACCGGATAGCCCGCAGGAAGGCTTTGTGCATATAAATCTCCTACTGCAACAATAAGAGAAATAATAAATATGAAACGATTAACAAAATTTGGCATTGCTAAAGATAATTTCACTTCCACCTTAATCCAACATTTTCTGCCGGATTACCTCTAATAATTGAGTTATGGGGCACAGACTTAGTGACTACAGAACCAGCAGCCAACACAGTATCAGTACCGACTGTTACATTAGGCCCAACAAATACAGAAGCACCAACCCAAGCACCATCCATCAAGGTAATAGGTCCATTTCTATAGGGCATAGCAGGATCCCGGAAATCGTGGTTTCCACCACAGAGAAAAGCCCGTTGACTAATACAAACATTATTACCTATAATTAGAGGTTCAAAGTTAAGCAGAAAAACTTCCTCCCCTATCCATACATGATTTCCAATTGACAGCTTCCAAGGAAAATGAATATTTACACGCGGTTTGATAACAGCTCCAACCCCTACTTTAGCACCAAATACTTTCAATAAAAAAACTTTAACACCGTTTGGAAAAGGAAGTGCACTTAAAAAAAACACTATTTTGGTGAAATACCAAAGGATTTCTTTGGGTTTACTTATGCCTCTGTCAAGTCCAGTTGGTTTAAAATCTTCGAGTTTTACTTTCGATTGCATTATGTATCTATACAACTAAAACAACCCCATTCTTCACAAATGAAAATTATGGTGAATGTCTTTCTTTGAAGTTTAATTATTCCCTTAATTACCTGTCAAGACACAATATCTATGTCTGAACTCATCGTCTAACATCTTCGAGCAGGAAGAAGCACAAATGGTTTGCAAGTGCAATATAATTGATTACAAAAAAAATCTAATTTCAAAGTCAAAGTGAAATACTAACAGATTTATTTTTATTCTGCCCGCAAATCTATCTTACCCAACTGAAGCACCTCCAATTCGAAAAGTTATATTTTAATTGTCTTTTAGTTGTTTAACTTCCAAACTTTTAAATCATCAAAATATATCTGAAGAGATTTCTTATTCTTCAGCATAAAATCGCTAATCACATCTGAAGTATATAGCTTCATTGGACTCCAAAAATTAAAACTCTGCTGGTTTTCATAATTTAGACTCTGTGTTGCACCCCTTATATTAAAAATCACTTGCTTCTCTCCGTCGTCGGATGTAACTGCCATATAAAACAAGCCATTTTTACTATCGCCAGCTTTAATGTGATATTCAAACGTAAGCCACTTGCCATACGGAATTACAAATTTTTTATTCGTCTTTTCCCACTCCGTTTTAAATATAGCACCTGTGCCTACCGTGGGGCTCTGTTTAGAATACGTTACCGATTGGGCATCAACTTTAAAGCGAAGTACTTCATTATTACCTTCATCCTTTACAGCCCGAAGTGAAACCCTGTAAACGTTCGGGGTATTCCAGTCTTTGGGCGCACTGTTCCACCATTCTGCTAGTACGAGCCAAGTAAAAGCATTTTGGTATTGTCCTAAATGCTCCATATCAGGACTGAAAAAAACACGAACTGTCTGCTTTATTTCTTTGAGGTTTGGAACAGATGAAAAACTTGCTTGTACCCTTTGACGAGCCTCTAAACCTGTAGAAGAAATATTCATATCTAAAACATTATTATTTTCATTCAAAGGGTCTGGAACAACTCTTGCATAGCGATTTTCCACACTTCCCTTTGAATACTGAAAACTTAAGTTCTGGGAGTTAAACGAACCACTACTTTTAATTCTGTCTAGAATTGTACTACTTTCTATGCCTTCTTCAAAATCATTCTCATAGATAAGAGTCTTTACCTGAGTCAATGAAGCACAAGCACAAAAAATAAAAACTAAGGAAATACCAAAATATTTCATTTTTTAAAATTTCACTTTTCTCATAGAATTAGTTTATTACTCAAATTTTTAACATTTCTCCATATAGAATTCTAACATATTTTTCTTCGTCTTCGATTGTTACAAATATTTTTCTAATGAAATTTGTAGGAACTCCTCCTACAACCGCATACGGTTCTACATCTATTGTACCAAGAGAACTAGCCCCACCTAAACTACCTCAAGCAATCATTAAATTTAACTCAATAAAAATTGAATTACCTATCCAAATACCGCCCACATATTTATTTCAAACAAATACAACATCCCCAAATTAAATGGATAAGGAAAGGAAAAAGAGGAAGAAAAAAATACCTTAATAATATAACAAGCAAATTACTTCATTCCCCTAGAATTACAACTTCAATAAACTAAATAATTAAAATATTAAAGACAGACACTATAGAAATATTATTCTGATGCATGTTTATCAATTCGAATAGGTTTATTTCTAACATTTTTCAGAACAGGTCCATCAAGCATCAACAGATGAACTCTTTCATCCTCTTCTCTAGAAAATCTTTTTCGGATAAATTTAGCTGGAACACCTCCGAAAATAGAAAATGGCGGTATGTCTTTAGTGACAACAGAACCTGCAGCTATAATACTCCCATCTCCAATTGTAACACTTGCCATAACGATAGAATTAGCTCCAATCCAAACATCTCTTCCTATGGTTGTTCTACGCAACTTGGGTCTTCCAGAAAAAGTTGAAGGAGTACCTGCTAGATTAAAATTATGATCATCTCCAATTATCTGCACATTCTGCGCCAACATTGTGTAACGTCCGATGGACACGCCAGGGTAAATGAGTCCACCAGGACCAACATAAGAGTATTCACCTGCTACTAAATCTTTACTTATGTTTGATTTCCCCCCTATGTTAAAAGTTGGATGAACATATTTCAGCCCGTATAAATAGCGTATTTTCAATCGTTTATAAAATCTATAAATATTAGCTAAAGTATCAATGTTTTTAAAAACCGTTAGTATTCCCATAGAAATTTAGTCTTTTAAAAGAACAGATTCTATAACACTTTTTTGATAATATGGATTATAATGTGTATCGATAACTGAGAAACAAGCCTCCATTATCTCTTTTGTTTTTACAGGATATTTTGCGAGCCAACAACAAATTGTTTCTGAGAGATTTTCTACACTGCCATATTCAAATAAATTTCCAGTGACTCCATTTTGTATTGCTTCTACCTCAGGCATTTGAACATCCAAATTATTGTGGGAAATTACCGGTACTCCATAGGACATTGCGTGCATAGCGGTAAGTCCCACTTCTCCTGGAGTAACACATAAATCAGCATAAAGAAGCGCATTTGCATTTATCTCTTCATCATATATTGCACCTAAAAATTTCACATTTTCATCCAACCCTAATTCTTTAGATTGTTCTACTAAAGTTGACTTTTCCTCTCCTTCTCCAATTAGCAATATATTGAAAGGTAATTTTCCATCTCTCCGCTTTAAAAAATATTGAGCATCAATTAACATATCAATTCGTTTAACAAAATTCAACCTTCCAATAAATACAACAATAGGGATATCTGCAGAAGAGAAGTAAGATAATCTATAATCCTTTAATTCCTTTTCATCCACCAGCTTTCGCAGTTTTAAACTTTTCTCATAGTCTAAAGAATTATAAATAACATGCATTCGAAAGTCAGGCTTAACCTTATGTTTCCTTAAAATTGATAAAGCCCTATTACCATAAAGAAAAAAACCAGTAGCCATTTTATAAAAAATATTCAATTTTAGCCAGTCCACTTTTGTAGGTTTATCCTTGTAAACTCCGTGCATCCAGAAATAAGCTTTTTTACCTCGTAACCGTACAATTGCTACTGCAAGCCAAGTTGTTATAAAATATGGAGATCCCAAAAAAATATACGAATCAAAATCCGATTTTAATGCTATGGAAATTAACCCAGACTGCCATAGGAACTTTTTATTTACTAACCAATGATTCTTTAAAAACTTCCATCGCAATCCTCCCTTTTCAATGGGTAAACTGGACAAATTACTATCAATTCTTTTTATAGGAATTTCGCTGTCGACTCCAGAATACAATGTAAACTCAACTTTCTTGGATTGCATAAGTTCCAAAAAAATAGGCAATCGATAGGAAGCAAAATAGTGATATATGATAGCTGTTTGGTGCATTTAACGAGTATTAAAAAAGGTTCAAATCGAATTCATAAGGGCTGATCCCTCCGCGGTTTGTCATCAGATTATATGCAAAATAAAAGAATGCATAAACAAACACTCCAAATTTTGCCAAATTACGTCTTTTTCCATTAAATTGGTAAACATAGTAGACCAGTAATAATATTTCTAGCTGAAAACCATACAACACAAAACGACTAATAAGCGGTATAGATGTGTAAAGCAAGTTTGCAATAACTAAATTGAAAAATAAAATATTCTTAAAAAGGGAATATATTGAATCTTTTAAGTGATAAAAAATAAAAACACAAAAAATATTCTTAGGAAGAATATATAAATATGCATTAAATTGATTAACAACGACATCTGTTTTATAGTCAGAATAATGAGCATATTTTTCAAAAGGCAACAAACTAATTAAATTTGTTATTGCAGAAGTTTGTGAGCTAAACAAACCAAAAAGAAAAGTACTAGCTAATACCGGAATTACAAATTTACGACTTAATCCTATCTTAGCCGCAATGAAAACAATGGGTAAGAGAAATAATGTAGAATAATGCACCACGCAAGCTATAATCCCGCAAAATAATGCCTTGGTATTTTTTTTATCAAAATTAAAAAAACATAGTGCCAATACAACCCAGGCTATTGCAACACTTTGCTTAATGAGACTAAATGACAAGATATAACTGTATAACAGAAAATATATCAACATTGCAAATAATGGATCCGGAGTGTAATTTTTAAACACATAATACATCGGAAATACTGTTAATATGGCAATTACTAGCAACATGCCAGACCAACTGTCATATAGAAGCATCATAGTGTAATTCAACACTAACCATCCCACGTCCCACTTAAATAAGTGCCCTACAAAAGTATCAAACCGAAGATCATATTCAAAGCCCCTTTTATAACC
Source organism: Algoriphagus sp. Y33 (assembly GCF_014838715.1). NCBI lineage: Bacteria > Pseudomonadati > Bacteroidota > Cytophagia > Cytophagales > Cyclobacteriaceae > Algoriphagus > Algoriphagus sp. Y33. The sequence goes on from NZ_CP061947.1 coordinate 3,455,074, forward strand.
AATATGATCAATGCCTACACTTTCTGCACGTAATGCGCTTACCAAAATAAGGATAGTAGCTAAAATGAAAAGAAAAATAAAAGAGTTGCCATTACCCTTTAAGAGATAAAACAGTAAAAGCAGAAATAATAAAAATAAATAAATACCCATTACTTACTTTTCAAAAACACCTACTAACCGCCTATTAAAAATAACTTTTTGGTCATGATTTACCTGCCGCAATTTAAATTGGTTTTTATCAATATCGTCAAAAAGTATATCTAAATGTTCTTTTGAAATTTCATCATAAATTTGCTCTTGCATCCCAATACTATTAAATATATTTCTGATTTTAAGCGTTTTTAATTGATAAAATTCGAGAGCCATAGGTATGCATTCAAAAGCTTGTCCTAATAATAAAACATGCAAACGATTACTCAATAAAAAAATTTTATCTTGATAATAGTTTCGATCTTCCCATTTCAAAACATTTTCTCTAAAATGCGTAAATGGCGTTTTAAATTCGAAAAACAATTGCTGATTGAAATCTTTATCGCGCTCCACTTGATAAAAATAATCTATATCGATTTGCTTCTCAGTAAAATACTGCACGAATCTTTTTACGGATTCCTTAATTTTTTGGTTTGGCCCATCTCCCATATCACGAAACGAAATCCCCACTCTGTTTCTTTGAACATCCTTTATTTCAATATCCATCATAAAGCACATATCAGGTGAATAATCGGCATTTGAAATACCAAGTTTTCGAAGTATACTAACATTTTCCTTGCTTCTCACATAAATTCCATGTAATACTCTACTATATAACTTAGCAATCGATTCATCAAATTTTGAAGCCAAAATAAAATCGTTCCCAATAAGAACCGATTTTGCGCCCTTTAGCTTCATTGTAAAAAAGATAATATAAAATAGAAAAGCTCTTACTTTCTCGTTCAGAGTTACTGAACCACCAAACGGACCGGGACTCTTAAACACATAATCGAATTTGAATTTTCTTGAAAATAGTGATAGGAAAAGTCCTTTCCCTTTTAGACTAATGTTGCTAACTTCTGACAATTCACTTGAATTAGGATGTTCTAGAAGAACTGATTTAAATGCCTGCGGTACATTTTTAGTATCCAGATACACCTTACCATATTTAGCCAATTCATCTACAAGACACTTGTTTATCAACAAGTCACCCATATTTTCGTATTGTGTAGCAACTATGTAGAGTATTTTTTTCATTTCTATATTAACTTAGATATAGCATTACTAAATTCGGAATAATTCCTATCTGCATCGAAATTATCCTTCCAATATTCCTTTACTTTCATATTATTTATTGATTTCTCTATCAAGACACTGTTCAAAGCATTAACCACATCTTCAATAACAGGGTTATCCGATAAGAGGATGCCAGTCTGCTTCACAACTATTTCACAGCTTCCCCCCACGTTTGTAGCAATTACAGGTATGCCGAACGACTGCGCCTCCATAATAGAAACAGGAATTCCCTCGGAACTGCTCAAGTTTATGAATAAATCGGTTGGTTCCATCGCATAATGCTCATAAATCTGACTATTTGCCACATTCCCTTTAAAATTGATAACCATGTTTTCAGGCGTTATCGCTTGTGCTTTTTTCTTTATAGTTAGAAGTTCATCTCCATCACCAAAGTGTGTCCATACGATTTTTCTATAAGGAACAGTCTTAGCAAAAGCAACTACCGAATCTAAAATAAAACCAATTCGCTTCATTGGATGAACACGGGAGACCGAAACAATAGTATGATTATTACCAATCGAATTTTTAGCTATCAATCCCCTATCGTACACACCCAATTTGGAAACCTTTATATTGGATTTTTGTGAAGAATACTTTCTTTCCAAATACTCCTTTCCGTTCAATGATATCGAATAAATACAATCAGTTTGTTCTATAGTTTTTTGACGATATACCCAAAATGGTAGGGTCGATTCTAACCCTTCATATATATCATAACGATGTGCTCTGGAAATTACTTTAAAGCTCTTTTCCCTTTGTTTTTTAATTTCTGAAAATGCCAATGGTGCCTCATTGAACCAGTATGTATAAACTATATCAGCACTATCTAATCCTTCCAGATTTGAAAAAAAATCGTAATATGCTAAATAGGATGAAACGTACTTAATTATCAATTTTAAATCGCTAACACTTTTTATTAATTTTAAATGGGAGAATATTGCTTTATACAAGGTAATAGAAAAAACAGTAGCTACAGATCTTTTTATTTTATTCTTAAAAACATACGAAAAATCATCAATAACCTTTACATTGCTAGGCACGTTACGCTTGTAATCTGAAATTTCGGTTGGAAAAATAATTACTTCATCAAACTTCTGTGCAATATAATCTATCTCTGATTCTATAAAAGCTTCTGTCGTATAATAAGGATATCGTCTGGTAATAAAAATGATTTTTTTAGACATTTCACTTGAGTTTGTAGAAATTAAGTTTATTTTTTAATGACCGTATGGATATAATAAAAGATTGTGCTTCCTTTTCACTTAATTTAAAAAAAAGTAAAATATTAGCTAATGTTAGCCAAGAGTAAAACCTCAACTTTAACTTCAAATTTAACTCGCTGGGATTATAATTATCTTTAACAAAATGTAAAAACTTTTTATAATATCCACTTCTCACCAAAATGATAAAGTTTGTAACCACGGTTCGTTGAAAATCATAATTAGAATTTAATATAACCGATTCAATACCTTCTCTATTTATTTTTTCTAAAATTTGTTCCCTTTGGTCATGCTTCCTAGATAATAACATCCGTAGTACAGAAATTCTACTATTTTTTTCAAAATTTTCCGGTTTAGCAGCCACACCATCTCCACGTTTAAACTGTTTATAATGAAGTGTATGTAAAATTTTGCCTTTACCAATTCTCAAAAATCTAAGAAACAAATCCCAGTCCTGTGTATTTGTGAAAATTTTTTCATATCCCCCAACTTGTTCATAGGTGGATTTTCTGAACATAGAGGCTCCATGCATTATCCTACAGTTTATTAAAAAATCCTCAATATCCAAATCTCCAGAAAATTCACTTTCTTCAATTTTAGCTAATGTTTCCTCATCATACCTTTCAAATCTCGATGCAACAACAACATAATCAGGATTTTCGTCTAAAAACTTGCTCTGCTCTTGTATACGTTCAGGCGAAGAAATATCTCCTGAACCGTGAACAGCAATATATTCACCTTGTGCTAAATCTACTGCCTTTCTTATAGTATTTGTAAAACCCATGTTTGTGTGAGTTATTACACGTACCCTTGGATCAGTATAACTATTAAATTTCTCAACAGTATTATCGGAAGAGCCATCATCAACGAGTAATAACTCGAAGTCCTTAAAAGTCTGGTTAAGAAGGCTTTCAATAGATTCATCCACACAATATGATCTATTGTAGTAAACTGTTATAATTGATACTTTTGGCTTCATTGCTTATATCACTCTTTGTTCTACTTCTAATTTTACCTGATGCAAATTGTAAACCCTCCTTTTTACTTCCTCAATAATTTCAAGAATATCAGATCCTGATGCATTATTAAAGTTAATGATAAAGCCACCGTGTTTTTCTGATATTTTTGCTCCACCTATGGTAAAGCCTTTCATATGTAACTCATCTATCAATGCGCCTACGTAATAACCCGATGGTCGTTTGAAAACGCTTCCAGCATTTGGGAAATCCTTGGGTTGTTTTGCCCAGCGTTGCGTCTTTAGTAGTTCCATTTTTTCCCTAATCTCTGTTTTTCCCTTTTTCTGCAATTTGAGCCATGCTTTTAGTACTATTTTATCAGTATTACGTTGAAAAAAACTATTACGATATTCAAAAGACATCTCTTCTTTAAATATTTCTTTTATTTGTAGGTCAGCCAAATCCAAATAACGAACCTTTACCAACACATCTTTGATTTCTTCACCAGAAGCACCTGCATTCATCACTATTGCGCCACCAAGCGAACTTGGGATATCATAAAATATTTCAACTCCACTCAACCCAACTTCAAGAGCCAATTGAGCCACATCCCACATCATAGCCCCTGCTTCAATTTCTAAAACATCGTCCTCAACTTCCACTTGATTAAAATTCCCATTAAAAAGCAACATAGGTTTCTCGTAATAGTCCTTTGAAAAAATAATATTGTGCCCACTCCCTAATAATATAAAATCTTTATTCAATGTAAAAAAAGAAACTATATCCTCCTCGCTTTCTGGGAAATAAGCAACTTTACAACTCGCTTTTATCTTATATGAGTTGTAAGATGTAAGATCTAAATTTTTTGTTATTTTCATTATTTCTTTTTTGGAATAAACTTATCTAACTTCGAAAAAATAACATTAAAATCACTTTTTCGAATGCCGAACAATTCCTTGGCAGGCACTTTTGTTTCTTTGCAATAAAAATAAGCAAACAGAATGGCTGCCACACTGTAGCTTATAGAGGAAGCAAATGAAGCACCATTAGCCCCATAATCTTGGATCCACAATAAATTCAGTACTACATTTATAATTAATGCAGGCACCATTGCTTTCATAGAAACCCAAGGTTTCCCCTTTCCTGCTAAATCCATATTCATTACCTTAAAAACAGTCAACAATAAAACCCCAGGTAATAAAATTTTTAAAACCGAAATACTATCACGAAACGCTTCTCCATACATAGTAATTATTACAAAATTAGACAGGAAAAACAAAACCAAAGATGCTCCTCCAACTATAACTAAAGAAACCCGTAACAATTGTGCCACCTTAAGCGAAAATGCATAACCATCTTTTGCCGAGGCACTTCGTGAGAAAATAATAGTACTTAATACCATGGGGATTTGCCAAAGATATTGAATTATTCCTGCTCCTTTTGAATAAATACCAAGCTCATAAGAAGTACTCAACTTATCCAACAGAATAACATCAACCTTATAGTTTAGATTAATTATTAATAATGCTATAGCATAAACAATACCCAAAGACAGCATTGACTTTATGACTTTGAAATCATATTTCAAACTAAATGCTTTCAAAAATTCATTTTTAAAAAGCATTAATATTGCCATAAATACCTGTCCGCCTACTGCAGCAATCAATGCTCCCTGTACCCCTTGCTTGAATAATCCGACCAATATTAAAGAAACAACTAATACTATAAATGGTGGAAGCCAGTTTACTTTATTGAAGGATTTCAAGTCATTTCTGCCCAAGAAAATCCCAGAATTATAAGTAATAAACAAACTAAACGGTACAGGTAAAAGTGCTAAAACAACCCAAAGGAAATTTTCTCCTGATTTACTAAAATAGGACATTAGAACAAAACAAATTATTAGCGAAACAATTGTCGTTAAACTCCAAATTTGAGTAATAGCTGTTTTTATTCTATCCTCGGAATAAATCTTTTTTCCTAAAAAATACGCTGTAGATTGCCGAATTCCTAAGGAACCAAATGACATAAACAATGAGGGATAAACAATAAGCCCTGCTATAATACCGTTCCCCTCTGGCCCAATAAAGCGCGCAGTCACAATAGAAGTGGCAACCCCAAACAATATAATGGCTACATTTGAGGTGGCAACCCGAGCCAAATCCTTTACAAAAGAACTCATTGCCCTTTTATTTTAAATGGGATTCCATATGCCACAGAGTTTGCGGGAACATCTTTGTTAATCAGAGAACTTGCTCCTATAACACTACATTCTCCTATGGTTAATCCACCTATAATTTTTGCACCAGCAAAAATTTTCACATTGTCCTTAACAATAGGATATTCTAATTTTTCTCCCAGCTTACCATGGCTTCCAAAAGTCACTTGCTGCCAAATCTTAACATTATTTCCAATTATCACTCCATCACCAATAACAATACCAATAGCATGCGGAAAACGGACACACTTACCAATCTGTGCTTTATAAGAAATGTCACATCCTCTTTTAGAAACAAGTTTATATTTATAATAAAGTGCCATCTGGCGAGAAAGAATAAATCTATTATAAAATAAATACTTGCCAATTCTATGGTTTAGTAAAACCCGAAACCCCGCACTATAAAAATAGCAGCGTAGAAAAGTTTTAAACGACTTTTTCGGCAAATCGTCCTTTATTGCTTGTATGGTTTGTTTAAGTGTTATCATTAGTTTATAAGCGCACACAGTTGACAGCTCGTAGCCAAAGTTGACAGATTGTGATATTTAGTTGTCGACTGGTTTGAAGTAGTACTTTTTTGGTTAAAAATGTCCAAGACCATCAGAATAACTTCTATTTTATTGATCTCACTTTCCTGATTAGGAAAGTATTGCCGCCGTTCATCCAAACGTGTAATAGAGAGGATACATACGTTGGTTTAAATAGAAATCCCCAAATTTTTCAGTTTTTCAAACAAATTTTCATAACCCCGATGTATTTGCCAAGAATTTTCTATTATAGTTTCGCCTTCAGCGGTCAGCCCGGCAAGTAACAAAGCAATTCCTGCACGCAAGTCAAGCGCCTTAACCTCTGCTCCAGCAAGAGGATTTCCTCCATTAATTACAAGAAGGTCACCTTCAATGGAATATTGCATACCCATTTTATTTAGCTCTTCAGCATACCCATACCTTCCGGGAAATCTCAAATCAACTATCTTGGATTCACCTTTTGACATAGCACCATATACTGCCAAAATCGGCTGCATATCGGAATTGATACCAGGATAAGGGCCTGTGCTTATTTCTATAGGGTATGGTGTCCCACCTTTTACTATTACGGAATCTGTGCCTTTATACCATCTAAAACCACTTTCTTTCAAAAAGATCAAGGGAACTTCTAAATGATCTATAGGGAAATTCTCAATTTCAACATCTCCATTGGTTATTACAGATCCAATTGCCCATGTTAAAGCTTCCATATTATCCGGTATAACGCTGTGAACAACTCCAGACAATTTGCGTACCCCCTCAATCTCAATTCTTTGTTGACCAAAAACTTTAATTTTTGCACCCATTTTGGATAACATATCGATTAAATCCATTATTTCCGGGCGGATGTGCGGATTCCATAGAACAGTACTTCCTTCTGCAAGAGAAGCTGCGATTATACTATTTTCTGTAGCACCTGTAGATCTCATAGGTAAATGGATACTATTGCCCTTCAATCTACCATCTTTAGCTTTAGCACATAAAAACTCATCTTCTTCCCATACTTCAGCGCCTAACCTTTCTAAAAGCATAACATGTAAATCATACTTACGCTCACCTAATTTACATCCACCAGGAAGTGGAACCTTTCCTTCACCAAACCTGGCTGTAAGAGCTCCAAGAATAAGCAGTGTATTACGGATAGATCTTTCTTTCCAATCGAGGACTGTGGTAGTATTCGCATCAGATTCAGAAATTTTCACATAATCTTCATTCGAATAATATTCTTTACCTAAAACCTTTAGCATCTCCAAATGAACTTGTACATCCAATAGTCCATTAGGAAAGTTATACAATTCTATATTCTCATCTGTAAGTATAGAAGCAGCTAAAAGCCGCAATGAGCTGTTTTTTGCTCCACTTACTTTTACTTTGCCTTGCAAAGTTCCTTTTGTAACTTTTAAGATATTATTCATATATTATTTATTTTAATATTAAAGACCCACTATTAACCTATTGAAAAAAGTTAAAACAATCAAATAAAATTTTACTCAACAATACAAAAATCAATATTCAACCAAGATTTTGTTCAACAATTATAAAGAAAAATAATACAACTAACTAGCTTACAAAATAACAACATACTCTCTTTTTAAAGGAGCTATTCATTCTTAAATAATTTGAAAATATTGTTTGTAACAAAATACTATGGCTATTAAAACACCAAATCACTTCAACTTTTATTTACTTTGTAGTACTCAACATACCATTTTACAAAATTTCCTATACCTTCCTTCAAAATAACTTTTGGCACATATGAGAATTTGTTTCTTAAATTATCTGTATCTGCATAAGTTATTTGAACATCTCCCGGTTGAGCCTCAACAAACTTTTTAGAAAGCACCATTCCTGTACTATCTTCAATCTGGCTAATAAAATCTCCTAGACCAAGGGGTTTCCCTTGACCTATATTACACACCTCAGCACCATCTATTTTTTCTCTCTGCTCAAATATTTGAATAATTCCGGCAATAATATCATCGATATAGGTAAAATCTCTTTTTTGATTTCCCTGATTAAAAACCCTTATTTCTGACCCCTCAAATGCGGCCTTAGTGAAGATAAAAGGAGCCATATCCGGTCTTCCCCAAGGACCATAGACCGTGAAGAACCTTAATCCTACTGAATTAATATTGAATAAATGGTGGTAGGTGTATGCCATTAATTCATTTGATCTCTTAGTAGCTGCATAGAGGCTGACAGGCTTATTACAACTTTCTTCTTCAGAAAATGGTTGCTTTGATTCCATTCCATATACAGAAGAACTTGATGCATAAATTAACTTGTCTATACTTTTATTTCGACAGAATTCCAACACATTCAAAAATCCTTCAATATTGGATTTAATATATGCCTTTGGATTTTCCAAACTATATCTTACGCCTGCTTGAGCAGCAAGATGAATTATTGCAGTTACTTTAAAATCCTTATCAAGTTTATCCCATAGTAAATCTTCTTCAATATTTGCTTTAATAAACGTAAAATTGTTAGTCGTACTTTTTAAAACATCAAAATTCAGAGATAGATTTGCTTCAATACCTAGCTGATTAAGTCTGCTTAGCTTAAGTGTAGGGTCGTAATAATCATTTAAATTATCAACACCGACTACATCATATCCTTGTTTTAAAAGTTCTCCAGTAAGATGAAAACCTATAAATCCTGCCGCTCCAGTTACTAAAATTTGCATAAAATTTCTCTAGCTATCTAAATGTTGGATATAAAAACTACTCTGACTGTCTATACACCTCATGCCCACCTTGCACCAAATGCATATCCTTTTGCATTAATTTAATATCGGAGGCCATCATATCCCCTACCAATCCTGCCAAATCGTATTCAGGAGTCCATCCCAATTGGGTTTTGGATTTGGTAGGATCACCGAGAAGTAGGTCCACTTCGGTTGGGCGGAAGTAAGCAGGGTCAATGCGGATGATTTCTTTGTTTAAAAGATTAAGGATTAAAGGTTTAATGGCTTCGCCTGTAGCTTCGAAGTATTTCTGCTCATCTACAGAATCCAGTATTCCCACTTCGTTTACGCCCTCTCCTTCCCAGCGGATGCTGAAGCCTACATGTTCGAAGGACATCTGAACAAAGTCCCTCACTTTCGTAGTCACCCCCGTAGCAATCACAAAATCTTCCGGTTTTTCCTGCTGAAGGATCAAATACATGGCTTTTACATAGTCCTTGGCATGACCCCAGTCACGCAATGCTTCCAAATTACCCAGGTACAGGCAATCCTGCATTCCTAAGGCTATGGCGGCAGTGGCCATGGTTATTTTACGCGTTACAAACGTCTCGCCTCTTCTAGGAGACTCGTGGTTAAACAAGATCCCGTTGCAGGCAAACATGCCGTAGGCTTCCCGGTAGTTTTTGGTGATCCAAAAACCGTAAATCTTTGCCGCTCCATACGGAGAGCGGGGATAGAATGGAGAGCTCTCGTCATAGAACCCCGCAGCGTTTTTATTTTCCGGCATACCTCCGTACAGCTCCGAAGTAGAGGCTTGATAGATTCTTGTCTTCTTCTCCATTCCCAGAATACGGACCGCCTCCAGTATTCTTAGGGTTCCGATGCCATCCACATTGGCTACATACTCCGGAGAGTCGAAGGATACTTTCACATGGGACATGGCACCCAGATTGTAGATCTCATCCGGCTGCACTTCCTGAATAATGCGGATCACATTCATTGAATCCGTGAGATCCCCGTAGTGCATTTTGAAGTTCACAGATTTCTCGTGCTGATCCTGGTACAGGTGATCTACACGCTGCGTATTGAAGGAAGAAGCTCTTCGCTTGATCCCATGGACCATATAGCCTTTTTCCAATAAAAGTTCGGCTAAGTAAGAGCCGTCTTGACCGGTGATACCGGTGATGAGTGCGGTTTTCATAAATATGTTGTTTTAGCCACAGAGATGCACTGAGGGTTTTGTTGTTTATTGGTCACAGAGACCACTGAGGAAACACAGAGATGCACTGAGAGATTTGCTGTTCTAATAAGTTACAGAGATCACCTCTGTGCGACTCTGTGTTATCTCAGTGTAACTCTGTGGTCACTCACTAAATCTTAACTTGCTTAAATGTCTCCTGATTTTCCAAGAACCACTCATAGGTTCTTTTGATCCCTTCTTCCAAGCCCACTTTTGCTTTCCAGCCGGCATCAGTCATTTTGGATACATCCATTAATTTCCTTGGGGTACCGTCTGGTTTGCCGGCGTCCCAGATAATATCTCCGGTATGTCCTACCGTTTGTTGGATCAGCTCTGCCAGTTCTTTGATGGTCAAATCTGTTCCCGTCCCTACATTGTATAGGTTGTCCTGAAACTTATTTTCCAAGGCATAAACCACTGCGTCGGCCAGGTCTTCCACAAAAAGAAATTCACGCATAGGAGTACCTGATCCCCACAGTTCCACCGGTGTATTCCCGTTCTCTTTCGCCTCATGAAATTTTCTCATCATTGCGGGCAGCACATGGGAGGTATTCAAGTCAAAATTATCGTGCGTACCGTACAAGTTGGTCGGCATAAGCGAAATATAATCCTTCCCAAATTGCTTTCTGATCGCTTCACAGGCTTTCACACCGGTAATCTTGGCGATGGCATACCATTCATTGGTAGGCTCTAAAGGGCCTGTCAGCAAATATTCTTCCTTCAAGGGCTGTGGAGCCAGTTTGGGATAGATACAGGAAGATCCCAAGAAGATAAACTTCTGAACATCAGCACTTAAGGAAGCATCTATCAGATTATTCTGAATCTGCATATTCTCCATCAGGAACTGATAGGGATAGTTGTTGTTGGCCAAGATCCCTCCTACCCTTGCAGCGGCATCGATCACCACATCGGGTTTTTCCTGATCAAAAAATGCGTCTACGGCTTCCTTATTTCTCAGGTCGAGTTCTTTAGAGGTTTTCCCTACTAAGTTGGCGTATCCTTTGGCTTCCAAGGCTCTCCATATGGCGGAGCCCACCATGCCACGGTGGCCGGCGATGTAGATTTTCATGTCTTTAATCACAGAGATTCACAGAGTTAAATGATTAATTTGAGTCACAGAGAAACAGTGAGTTAATGGTTAAACTATTAAACTTTAAACGATTAAGCCTTAATCAAAAATGGGGTCAAGAGGTTTAAAGGATTAAGGGTTAAAGGTTAAGGATATTACAGTGCGTAGGACTAACGTTTAACAAATTAACTTTCAACAGTATGAAAGGGTTAAACTATTAAGCGTAAATCAAAAGACTAGCAGAAATGGGATCAAGAGGATTAAAGGTTAAGGATTAGAATCATTTCTAAATTTAGACTTTAAATCACTGGTTGACCCGATTTGGTATTTATAAAGCGAATTAAGCTTCTGGATGATTGCATCATCTTTCATCCTAAAATAACTGTATAGCTCTTCATTTATGTATTCCATATCAAATGCATAAGTGAGGTGGTCGATTGTCTCCAAAGCACTTGAAAAAGAAATATTTGTAAAGTGTGCCTGATCTTTTAAGCTTGCTCTGCCAGACCCTTCGGCTAGGTTGGTAGCAATACTGGATGATGATCTCCTAATTTGACTGGTTAGCTCAAATTTTTCATCAGAAGGGAAAGACCTTGTAAGTTTTTTTATTTCGACACGGAATTTACGCGCTAACTGATATACTTCAAGCTTTTCAAAAGAATAGGTGTAATAAGTGGTCAGACTCATCTGTAGCTTTTTTATTCTAAACTATTAGCATTTAATCCTTCAATCAGCAACAAGTTGTTTAAAACTAAATGATTTAATTACGAACCTTTTAAACTTTTAATCATTTAACCTTTAATCCGAAAAACTAATCCACCAACTCCGGTTTCTCCTTCTCCAGTCGCTCAAACACCTTCTTCACATCCTGTGCGTTTTCTTTGTTTAGAATAAGGATAGCGTCGGGGGTTTGGATAAGCAGGGTATTTTTTAGTCCCAAAAATTCTGTGTGCAGGTTTGTTCCTATGACCATATTGCCATTGGAATCCACTGTATGTCCCTGCTTCTTGAAGTGCTCATAAATAGACTCGAAGGAGCCCATATCAGACCAGGAAAAGGACGAAGGAACGACCTTGATTTTCTTCGTCTTTTCCATCACCGCATAATCTACCGATATGGATGGGATCTGCATGGACAGCCCAAAATCAAGCTTGCCCTCTTCTGCTGATTCAAAAGCCGTCAGAGATGCAGCATACACCTCGGGCTCAAAGGCTTTCAGTTCTTCCAGGTAGACTCCCGCCTGAAAGCAGAACATCCCTGAATTCCAGAAGAAATTACCGCTTTTGACAAATGCCTCAGCAGTCTCCAAATTGGGCTTTTCGCGGAATCCTTTGACTTCTTCACCGGCTGCTTCTATGTAGCCAAACCCTGTTTCCGGCTTGGTAGGCTTAAGCCCAAAGGTGACAATATAGCCTTCCTTGGCAAGTTGGATTCCTCTCTCCACAGCCGTGTGATAGGCTAGCCCTGAGGTGATCAGATGATCTGAGGGAGTAACGAACAAAATATCTTCCGGACTGGCGGCAAAGGCGGCGAACGCTATTGCTGCCGCAGTATTGCGGGGACAGGCTTCTATGATCTCCACATAGCCTTCCACTCCCGCTGACGTAAGATCTTTTCGCGACAGTTCAAAGTTGTCACAGTTACCCACTACCATCGCCTGCCCACAAAATTCGGCGTTTCTCCTTACGGTATTCTGGAATAAGGTTTCTCCATCAAAAACCGGTAAATACTGCTTGGGTTGCGATTTTCGGGATAATGGCCAGAGTCTGGAACCTACTCCGCCTGAGAGGATTACGTTTATTGTTTGCAAGAGAGGGGAAGGTTGAAAGGTTAAAGATTGAAGGTTAAGGGTTAAGGGGTTAAAGGTTAAGGGGTTTTCTCACTGTGTATTGGATTAACGTTTAACAAATTAACTTTCAACGGATTGATAGGAGTTAATAGAGAATAGTAGGTATACGTCATTGCGAGCGAGGTACGAGCGCGGCAATCCGGTTGTTAAAGGTTAAAGGATTAAGGGTTAAGAGTTTAAAGTTTAAGACCTTACAGCGCATAAGATTAACACTTAACGGATTAACTTTCAACGGATTGATAGGAGTTAATAGAGAATAGTAGGTATACGTCATTGCGAGCGAGGTACGAGCGCGGCAATCCGGTTGTTAAAGGTTAAAGGATTAAGGGTTAAGAGGTTAAAGTTTAAGACCTTACAGCGCATAAGATTAACGCTTAACAAATTAACTTTCAACGGATTGATAGGAGTTAATAGAGAATAGTAGGTATACGTCATTGCGAGCGAGGTACGAGCGCGGCAATCCGGTTGTTAAAGGTTAAAGGATTAAGGGTTAAGAGGTTAAAGTTTAAGACCTTACAGCGCATAAGATTAACACTTAACGGATTAACTTTCAACGGATTGATAGGAGTTAATAGAGAATAGTAGGTATACGTCATTGCGAGCGAGGTACGAGCGCGGCAATCCGGTTGTTAAAGGTTAAAGGATTAAGAGTTTAAAGTTTAAGACCTTACAGCGCATAAGATTAACGTTTAACAAATTAACTTTTAACAAGCAAAGAGTGGTCATTGCAGTCTGTAATCCGACTGCAATGACGAATCACTTATCAGCTGCCGATACCGAAGGCTTCAAACCCCAGGGTGGCCAGGTATTTTCTGTCGTAGATATTTCTTCCGTCAAAGATCACTTTGTTCTTCAACAACCTGCCCACTACATCCCAGCTTGGGATTCTGAATTCTGACCACTCGGTCACCAGCAACAATGCGTCTGCATCCACCAGTGCATCGTAGGCATCGCTACAATAGGTCACTTTATCGAAAATATAATGCTCTCTCGCCTCATCCATGGCAATGGGATCATACGCCTTTACCGTGGCGCCGGCTGCCCGCAACTCATCGATAATCACCGCGGCAGGAGCCTCACGCATATCGTCTGTGTTTGGTTTGAAGCTCAAGCCCCACATCGCAAAGGTTTTGCCGGTCAAATCTTCTCCGAAATGCGCCTTAACTTTATTGGCCAAAACATGCTTCTGATCGTCATTCACATCTTCCACTGACTGAAGTACCCTTAAGTCATAGCCATATTGCTTAGCGGTTTTGATGATGGCTTTCACATCTTTGGGAAAGCAAGAACCGCCATACCCTACTCCGGGGTAAATAAATTTGTTTCCGATTCTAGGATCAGAGCCTATTCCTTTTCTTACCATATTGGCATCCGCACCTACCAGTTCGCAGAGGTTTGCGATGTCATTCATAAAAGATATTTTGGTGGCAAGCATGGCGTTTGCGGCATATTTGGTCATCTCTGCAGATGGAATATCCATGTAGATAATACGCTCCCCGCTCAGCTGAAAGGGCTTGTAGAGACGCTGCATAATTTCTTCGGCACGCTCATCGTCCACTCCGATCACAATTCTGTCCGGCTTGAGGAAATCCTCTACTGCGGCACCTTCTTTCAGGAACTCTGGATTGGATGCTACTGCAAACGGTAAGTCAGAACCTCTTTTGTCCAGTGCTTCCTTGATGGCACCGCGGACTTTCTCACCCGTGGTCACGGGAACCGTGCTCTTGGTGGCCACCACGATGTAGTCGGTCATTTTTGCTCCTATCTCATCAGCTACTGCCAGCACATATTTCAGGTCAGCAGAGCCATCTTCACCCGGAGGGGTACCCACCGCGATAAAGGCCACAGAAGCCCCCTGAATAGCCTCACCCAAGTCAGTGCTGAATTTCAATCTTCCACTTTTGTAATTTCTGACCACAACTTCTTCCAAACCCGGCTCATAGATCGGCATAATGCCCTGCTTCAGGTTGTCAATTTTTTTCTGATCGATGTCCACACAGGTAACTTCGATTCCTACATCGGCAAAACATGCTCCCGATACCAGTCCTACATAGCCGGTACCTACTACTGCGATTTTCATAAGATTATAATTTGTAGTGTTAGTGATTTTATAAAAGAATAAGGGTAATCTCCGCACAGCTTCGCCCTTTCAGTCCCATCCCGTTCACAAAAAGCAATATAATAATCTTCCATCGAAATAGATATTGTCTATCTATCCAGGAAATCAGTCTTGCTTAGTTACTTGGAATAGTCTTAGCGTATGCTAGTGGGTTTGGTGAAAATTTGAAAAGGTTTAAAACCAGTTGTTTTGGGTTTTAGACATAAAAAGTGCCTAATTATTGTCAATAAGTTCGTTTTTCCCGTCTCATTTTGTAAAGATAACAAAGTGAGTAATTTTTGTACTCATTTTTTGTCCTATTTTTCAACATAAATTTTATGTTTTTATGATTTGGCTTTTAATCTGTCAGGATTCTTGCACGATTGGTCCTCATACAAGTATCTGACGTAGCGGGTCATGCCCGATGTCATGTGGTAATAATTGATTTTTAGCGGTCACATGGAATCTCGCAGCATAAATAACCATTCCAATGTGTGACTTTTGAGTCAGGCTCGATGTCATATTATTGAAAATGTTTTTGATCCCTAGTGTTATTGCTTGTCACTAGAATCTGCTGCTGGGCTGCTTCCAATGCTTCAGGGTTGAATACCAGCCATAATTGGGTATGTCCAAATACTTCACCCAGAATGTACTGTCCGGAAGTGTGGACCCCCTTGAGCAAGGCAGTGCCGTTATAATCTGACGTATCAGAACATGAGGCAATCTCGGTCAGCAGTTTGTCAAATGATTTACCGTAATCGTAAGCCCGCTGAAAAACTGCCATAATTCTGCCATTCGTAAAAAATTCATACCTGCTATAGCGTAATTTATTGTGGGTAGTAACTGCTCTTATCACCTTGATCCTGCATCGGTCAAGCTTTACATCAGCAATAACTACAGGGCTTAGTTTTCCTCCGATAATCAGCTTATTGTCTGCCATATCCCTCGGCGGTACATACAATTCCACCCGATGCGCTGTGGGCTCCTGTGATTTGTACTGCAGTTCCCTGAGCATACCTATAGGATCAAAAGGCACAGGCTTTCCGTAAAATTTATATTTCACGTCAATACCTGAAATGCTAATTGATTTGCTGTGGTAACCTGTAGCCAGTTTACTCAAATAGTTCAAAACATCCATGGGCAATTCTTACCAAATCATAGGTTAAAAATGGAATATTAAGCAAAGAGGTCCTTGCTAAGATTTTGGTTCCTGATTATTTTGGGCGCTACACATCTATCTCATGCGAAATTAAAACACTTATTGAAATTAGTTATTAAAGTGGATAATTTTGTCATACAAATGTACTGCCATCCTTTTTTTGCATGGATTTGTAAATAAAGTGGAAGGAGTTTTTCACGGTGTATGGGATTAATGCTTAGCGGATTTACTTTTAACAGGAAAAAAGTTTAAGGGTTTAAGGTTAAGGGTTTAAGGGGTTTTCACGGTGTATAGGGTTAATGCTTAGGGGATTAACTTTCAACAGGAAAAAAGGTTAAGGATTAAAGGTTAAGGGTTAAAGGGGGTACACGGTGTGTAGGATTAATAATCCCTCGCCGACGTTCGTGTCGTCATAAATGTGCGCCGCCGTTCGTGAGACTTGCGCAGGATCCTCGTGTAAAAACCTTCGAGGTTTTGGAAACCTCGAAGGTTATTGGATAATATCCTCGCCACCGTTCCTTGCCACTAGACATTTCTCGCCGACGTTCGTGTCGTCATAAATTTGTGCCGCCGTTCGTGTCATCACGAACGGCTTCAACCGGACACTTGAATAAAAATTACCCCGCAGGGGGGCATCGTCTGGAAATGAAGGCCCGTGCAGGAGGTGGAAAGGTGGCTTGTATATATTTTATCAATCACCAAGCTCTCGATTGACCCGAATCGATAGCGTTGAGGCCATTATCTGTCTTACTTTTTGAAGGCAAAAAGTAACAAAAACCTTTGTCGCAGCAAAGCTTCCCCCCGCATACCTGCCGTCTGGCTCGCTGCTGCGACCACCCCACGTTCCCTCACACTAAACCAGGGTGCTAAAGCCAGATTGTCTAGTTTAGAAGGTAAAGACGGAAAGCCGGATAAGTACTGTGACTTCCTCGCCGACGTTCGTGTCGTCATAAATTTGTGCCGCCGTTCGTGTCATCACGAACGGCTTCAACCGGACACTTGAATAAAAATCACCCTGAAGTGGTAAAATCTTCAATAGTCCTGGGTGCAACCCATGGTTAAAAAGAACAAAGGCCATTGCCTTCCTCCTGCGGCAGACAGGCCTGCCCCGGATTATTATCTGGTCCTTGAAAAATGATCAATTTTCAATTTTCAATTCTCAAGGGTCAAGGATATGATGGATCCAGACGGTGTGTGGTCTCTTTGCGGGGGAGGTTAAGGGTTAAAGGGGTTTTCACGGTGTATGGGGTTAATGCTTAAGGGATTAGCTTTTAAGAGGAAAAAAGGTGGAAGGTCAAAGGTGGAAGGTTACAGGGTTCACCTGTGGTGCGTGGTGAGAATTTGGGTGGATTGATCCCAAGATCCTGTAAAAACGAAGCAATGCCGTAGGCATGGCAGATTTTATTGCACCGGGTTTTAACCCGGTGTAATAAAGACCAAAAGGCCATTGCCTTCGGGCATGAAGTAAAGTGATAAGACGAAATATTGTCCCGAGGAGGTCTACAGAGTTGGAAAGGTCAAAGGTGGAAGATCAAAGGGGTTACCACGGTGTGTCAGATAGCGCTTAGCGGATTTACTTTTAATAGGAAAAAGGTTAAGGGTTAAAGGGGGTACACGGTGTGTAGGATTAATAATCCCTCGCCGACGTTCGTGTATGCACAAATGTGCGCCGCCGTTCGTGAGACTTGCGCAGGATCCTCGTGTAAAAAACCTTCGAGGTTTTGGAAACCTCGAAGGTTATAGGATAATCTCCTTGCCGCCGTTCGTGTCGTCACGAACGGCGGCAGAAAGGGTTAACTAATTAAAAGATTTCGTAGGATATGAACTGACCTATTACACTTACTTCTTTCCCCTTATCGCTCTCTTCCACCAGGGAATATGAACTTCCTCATGGTAACCATAGGAATTGTTGCCATAACCGTAGCCGTATCCATAACCATACCCGTACCCATACCCATATCCCCTATCTATATGAACATCATTGAGGATACCGTAAATCTTGGATACACCGCCTTTTTCCACCAGATTATTAAGAATATATGAATTGGTCTTCTTGGAATACCCTTGACGGAATACGAAGAAACTGATGTCGGCCATAGGGAAGAATTCCTTGGTCTCGGACACCAATCCCACAGGTGGGCAGTCAAAAATCACCACATCATAGGCTTGCTTGATTTCCTTTACAATTTGACCAAACTTAGGCTGAAGCAACAGTTCTGCGGGATTGGGGGGAATTGGTCCGGAAAGAATCACGTCCAGATCAGGATAACCTGTAGACTTCACTGCTTCCTGCCAAGGGATATCTGTGCTGAGACAGGTACTCATTCCTACATCATTGGACAAGTTGAAGTCCTCAGCAATCTTCGGCTTCCTTAAGTCCAATCCTATCAGGATGGTTTTCTTTCCCATCAGCGAAAATACCGATGCGAGATTGATAGAAACAAACGTCTTGCCCTCCCCGGAGATGGATGAAGTGAGGAGTATTACCAAATTATTTTTATGGGGACTGAGATAAGTCATGTCTGCCCGTAAGGAACGAAATGACTCGGTAACCGAAGACCTCGGGTTATTCAACACGGGAAGACCGTCTCCCAGACTTCGCCCAATCATGCCTATCAATGGAACCTTAATCTGGGCTTCCAATTCCTTAGGATCTTCAATAGTAGTATTGAGAAAATCCTTTATGGTGATAAAACCTACCGGAAGAATCAGTCCCAGTATTAAGCCTATCAGCATGTTTAGGGATCTTTTTGGAGCTACAGGAATATTTCCGGCCTTTGCATAATCCAAGATGGAGTTTTTTGGCATATTGGAAGCCTTGGTAATCTCAGCTTCTGCCTTCTTCTCCAAGAGATAAACGTAGATGTTTTCATTTATCGTGAACTGGCGCTGTATGCCCAATAGATCCCTTTCTGTTTTAGGCAACGCATTGATATCCGATTCTATGACCCGTATCCGGCTGTTGATGTCCGCCAATACGTTCCGGGTATTGCCCAACGCAAGGTTCACGTTCTCCTGAAGTTGCTTCTTGGTGTTGGCAATACGTGAGGAGTTTTCCCGAACTGCCGGAGCCTGATCTGAATAGTTTGATTTAAGGCGAATCTGCTCAGCCTGCAACTCCGCCAGTGAATTGACCAATGAATTCAGCAAAGGATCCGTCACTCCGATAATGGAGGGAGCCACCAACTCCCCGCCCCGGCTGTTATCAAGGTAAGCATTCAGCGTCTGGTAGTATTTCATACTCACTTCCGTTTCGCCCTTCTGCTTCTCCAATTCCTGCAGCCGCTCAAAAATCCCCGCCCCCTCCTGAGATAGGTTGAAGATATTGTTGTCCGACCTGTACTGCTGTAGCTTGTTCTCGGAAAACTCAAGAGAATCGGTAATTCCGCTTAGCTGCTGATCTATAAAGCGTACGGTACTCTCCGAAGCCCTATTTTTCTCATCCAGCTCCCTATTCAGGTACATTTCCATCAGTTTGTTGATGTAATCCTCTCCCAGTCTTCTCACCGGGGTCTCCACGCTAAGGGTCAGTATAGAGGACTGTTTGTTCAGCGGAGCCACAGAAAGTGCGCCCCTATATCTTAGGGCAAGGCTAGGCGTATCCGATAGTTTAAACAGGATAACATCTCCCGGATTGGCATAGATTCCTGCGATCTTAAAATTCAGGTTAGTCTCCCGGATCTCCTGTCCAAAACTATAAAGTGACTTGCCCAATGCAGGGTTTTTTATCTTGGTTTTATAAAAGGGATCCGCAGGATTATACACACTAAAGCCGTCGTCGGCTATACTGAGTTTGAAGGAATCCCCACTGATGACCTCCAGCCTGAACATGCCCCCTACCCATTGGGGATGACTCCAGTCCACACTTACCAGAATGGGCAGTTTGTCATACAGCTGGGTGACCGCCACCAACCCCTCGTGATAATACTCCACGTTCAAGTCCAACTCCGATATGGTCTCCTCGGCGAGGGAGTAGGACTTCAATATCCCTATTTCATTTTCGATGTTGCTTTTGCCCTGAAGACCGAATCCCGCAGTCTCAAACAGATCCGTCCCCAGACTGGGTTTGTCGTCTTCGACAAGCACACTCGCCTCGACTTTATAAATATTGGTAGCATACCTGTTGAACAAAAATGCACAGGCCAGCCCCGCAAGCATAAAAGCCGCAATAATCGGCCAGTATTGGAGATAGTTGAAAAGCAATACCTTGAGGTCAATCTCATCCTCCTTCTGAACCGCGAACGGATTCTGCCCGGAATTAGACACGTTGGGGGTAGTGGGATACATAAAATCTTAATTAATTAAATTCAGTATAAGCGCAAGGGCGGTAACCGCCGAAATAACCAAGGCAAGGGACTGGGCAGCATTTTCTCCCGAACCTACTTCCCGTACCTTCATCGGTTCGGCATACAACTGGTCATTGGGCTGGATAAAATAAAAAGGAGACTCCACTACCTGTCTGTCTATCAAATTAATCCTGTGCAGTCTTGTCCCTTCGGGATATTGGCGGATCAGCAGTATTTCATCGCGCTTGGCTACAGGTGTCAGATCACCTGCATTAGCAACTGCCTCAAAAATCGTCATACGATCCTGGAGAACCACGAATTTACCCGGTCTCCTGAACTCTCCTAGTGCCGCATAACGGATACCACCCAGCTTTACCTTTACATACAGCTCGGTGGTCACGTAAACACGCAGCTTTTCCTCGATTAAGATTCTGGCTTCTTCCAGGCTTTTGTCCTTCACATGTACATTTCCGACAATAGGGAGTCTTATATTACCTCCCTGGTCTACCGTATAGCCCGTCATATAATAAATATCCCCTCCCGACTGGCTGGCCATATTCCCCATCTGGCTACTGCTCCCTACAGTGGATTTATTGTTGAATCCGTTCTGAATCATGTCATCGACAGTCTGCACATTCACGTCGATGATGTCATTGTACTGGAGCTTGTATTCGGGGATTTCGTATGTAATCAGTTCCCCGTCTGCAATGGGCGTCTTACCTTCCCTGTTTTGCAGGTAGATAATTTTCTCATTCGAGATACAGCCGGAAAAGGTGAGGAATAACAGGAAAAACAATACTCCAAAAGAAGGAGGTACTACAGGTTTGGTTAGCTTAGCTGGGAGCATTCGATCAATTTAAATAATTCACTTTACGTTTAGGGTTAGCAGGGTGTAGGTTAAATGGATCTATTGTTGGGTTGTAGCGTTGTCTCCTCCCAATTCAGGCCGAAGAGACACAGCATATTTCAATGCCGGAAAATTATCATACACGAAAATCAGCACTAATGCCGGTAGCCAATTTGGATGTTGACCGTACCTCTGTATGGTTCTGCACACTCACCAAACCGGGCTCCGTGTGAAGCGCTTTTGTTTTAAGAGGAGAAAAGGTCATTATGTCTAATAAATCCAGTGGCAAGAAAGCGAAAGTACATATTTTACTATAAAACACTTAATTAAAAGAGTAGAAATATACGATTCGTAATCAGAAAGGCCGGAATTCTAAACAAGTTGATTAACTTAACATTATATCATTTTTTTACATTAAAACACCTATTCAACGGTCATTACAAGCTAGTACAAACAGCCCCTTTCCTGAAAGGAAAGCGTAGAAATTCCCTCTCCAAGGGAAAGGGAATTAATTAGTACCATAAAACAACTTATTTGAGCAGACATAGTCATTAATACAGTATATCCATAAGGGCTTGCCAGCTTTTAATAAGCCAAATCTGTAATTTATTGCCTCTTACGATCAAGAAGGTTTCCCCCAAATGGTTTTGAACCAGGATATTTTCGCTGGATCGGGGCAACCGCAATTCGGAGAGGTAGGCAAACTGCTGCACAAACTGCTCGTATTGTATAGAATGTCCTAAGTACTTAAAGTGCTCGAATAGCAATTCGCCTTCCTTATAATAATTGACCCGCAAAACAGGAGCTGATGCGAGTTCACCGATAAAAAGATGCGACTCATAAACAACATGCCCCTGGGTAAAGCCGGCGATGCATTCGACTCTCCCCGCAGATGCAAAGAAAAACTGTCTGAATCTGGGGATGACATCATCAGGAAATGGCTGCAAAAGTCTGTCTTTACTTTCCATACCATAAAATACCGTAATGAAATCCTCCACAACGGTAAAGGGATTGAATGTAACGCCCTCACCCGTATGGAAAAATTCCACATCAATCCCCTCAATGGTTTTAACAGTTCTATCAGGCTGGATATACACGTTATTTTCCATGGCGGAATATGGGGAAAAAAGAAAGCTTGAACCAACAAACGCTTTTAATTGTAAATGAATGGATTGTGGAGACCGTATTATGGTTATGTCTAATGGGGTTAGAGCGTGTTGGATTATTGCAGGAAGGGTGTAGTTGCTGTCTCTGTCACGGACGGTGACGGATTAACTTTTAACAGAAAAAAAGGTCAGAGGTGGAAGGTGGAAGGGATTACCACGGTGTATGGGATTAATGCTTAGCGGATTTACTTTTAACAGTAGAAAAGGTTAGAGGTTAAGGGTTAAAGGTTAAAGGGTTAAAGGTTAAGGATTAAAGGGTTAAAGGGGGGACACGGTGTGTAGGATTAATAATCCCTCGCTGACGTTCGTGTCGTCATAAATTTGTGCCGCCGTTCGTGTCATCACGAACGGCTTCCGCTAATTCTCTGTGCCGACGTTCGTGTCATCACGAACGGCTTCAACCTTCCGCTAATTCTCAACAGCAGTCGGGAGGCTGTATTTCGGTATACACAAGTCAGAATAATGCTTAGCGGATTTATTTTTAACAGTAGAAAAGGTTAAGGATTAAAGGTTAAAGGGTTAAAGGTTAAAGGGGGGACACGGTGTGTAGGATTAATAATCCCTCGCCGACGTTCGTGTCGTCATAAATTTGTGCCGCCGTTCGTGTCATCACGAACGGCTTCCACTAATTCTCTGTGCCGACGTTCGTGTCGTCACGAACGGCTTCAACCGGACACTTGAATAAAAATTACCCCGCAGGGGGCATCGTCTGGAAATGAAGGCCCGTGCAGGAGGTGGAAAGGCGGCTTGTATATATTTTATCAATCACCAAGCTCTCGATTGACCCGAATCGATAGCGTTGAGGCCATTATCTGTCTTACTTTTTGAAGGCAAAAAGTAACAAAAACCTTTGTCGCAGCAAAGCTTCCCCCCGCATACCTGCCGTCTGGCTCGCTGCTGCAACCACCCCACGCTCCCTCACACTAAACCAGGGTGCTAAAGCCAGATTGTCTAGTTTAGAAGGTAAAGACGGAAAGCCGGATAAGTACTGGGACTTCCTCGCCGACGTTCGTGAGACTTGCACAGGATCCTCGTGTAAAAAACCTTCGAGGTTTTGGAAACCTCGAAGGTTATTGGATAATATCCTCGCCACCGTTCCTTGCCACTAGACATTTCTCGCCGCCCGTTCGTGTCGTCATAAATTTGTGCCGCCGTTCGTGTCGTCACGAACGGCTTCCACCTTCCGCTAATTCTCAACAGCAGTCGGGAGGCTGTATTTCGGTATACACAAGTCAGAATAACGCTTAGTGGATTAACTTTTAACAGGAAAAAGGGTTAAGGGGTTTTTCACGATGTATGGGATTAATGCTTAGCAGATTAACTTTTAACAGTAGAAAAGGTTAAGGATTAAAGGTTAAGGGTTAAAGGTTAAAGGGTTAAAGGGGGGACACGGTGTGTAGGATTAATAATCCCTCGGCCGACGTTCGTGTCATCACAAATTTGTGCCGCCGTTCGTGTCATCACGAACGGCTTCCGCCAATTCTCTGTGCCGACGTTCGTGTCATCACGAACGGCTTCAACCGGACACTTGAATAAAAATTACCCCGCAGGGGGCATCGTCTGGAAATGAAGGCCCGTGCAGGAGGTGGAAAGGCGGCTTGTATATATTTTATCAATCACCAAGCTCTCGATTGACCCGAATCGATAGCGTTGAGGCCATTATCTGTCTTACTTTTTGAAGGCAAAAAGTAACAAAAACCTTTGTCGCAGCAAAGCTTCCCCCCGCATACCTGCCGTCTGGCTCGCTGCTGCGACCACCCCACGCTCCCTCACACTAAACCAGGGCGCTAAAGCCAGATTGTCTAGTTTAGAAGGTAAAGACGGAAAGCCGGATAAGTACTGTGACTTCCTCGCCGACGTTCGTGTATGCACAAATGTGCGCCGCCGTTCGTGAGACTTGCACAGGATCCTCGTGTAAAAAACCTTCGAGGTTTTGGAAACCTCGAAGGTTATTGGATAATATCCTCGCCACCGTTCCTTGCCACTAGACATTTCTCGCCGCCCGTTCGTGTCGTCATAAATTTGTGCCGCCGTTCGTGTCGTCACGAGCGGCTTCCACCTTCCGCTAATTCTCAACAGCAGTCAGGAGACGTCGTGCCGTCTTTACATGCATTATGCCGTCATATATACTTAATACCATTTCACCCTTGCTTCGCAATTACTTCACCACACCGGCAATCTTCTCAATTATATCCGTCTTTGGTTCCAGATTTCTATCAAAAAGCAACGGATAATTGGTTCTCCCACGCACAGGAAAGTTGTTCAACCAACTATACCTATCCCCCAATCCCCAAAATGTAACCCTGGTGATTTTGTCTTTGTGTTTTTCATAAATTTCAAAAATAGCCGCATATCGCTCAGCCAACTTTGCCTCTGCTTCCGGAGTGATGCCTTCTTTATATGGATTGTACTCATCGGAATTGGCGAAATTCATATTCAGATCAGCTCCTTCTGCCCGTCTGGGCCTGGGTAGCACATCCACATCGAGTTCGGTGATCATTACTTTGAACCCAGCTTCATGAATGTCGATAATTCCCTGCTCGATTTCTTCCAGTGTCGGTGAGTCAAGTTGATAGTGCCCCTGCATCCCTATCGCATCTACTTTGATTCCTTCTAAGACCATCTCTTTGGCAAAATCAAGAATCCCTTTGCGCTTGGACGCTCTCCACACATTGTAATCGTTGTAATACAGCTCTGCCTCCGGATCCATCTCATGTGCTTTACGGAATGCAGCCTTTATAAAGTCTTTGCCCGCGATTTTATACCAAGCTGATTCGCGGAACGAGCCATCCTCATTAAAGGCTTCATTGACTACATCCCATCCATGGATTTTCCCCTTATACCGTCCGGCAACCGCTTCTATATGATCTTCCATTCTGGAAATCAACGCATCTTTGCGCAATGGCTCCTTGTTTTCATCCTGAAAAACCCAACGTGGTGTCTGCTGATGCCAGACTAAACAATGACCTATAGTAAATGCACCGATTTTTTCGCCCAGCGCAACATAGGCATCTCCGAATCCAAACTCGTATCGATCAATTTCCGGATGCACTCTCTCCCATTTTAGCTCGTTTTCAGGGCTCAGACTATTGAAATTGTTTTCGATGGTGGTATTGACTTTAGGATCAGGACTATTGACCTGCCTTGAATTCAACGCTACGCCAATGTGATAGCTGTCAGCGAAAATATCTTTTAACCGCTCCTTTTTAGGGCTTTGAGCTGAAAACAACAGTGTTATTACTACAAAGCTTAGGGTCTTTTTGAACATCATGGTTATTTTGAGAATAAAATCGGTGCAAGTTTATACAAGCTTCGTCTCCAAGTCTGAAATTCATGGGCTGTGCCTTCGGAAACGAATGAAACGGCATTGAATCCCGCTTCCTTAAGCGCATCAACTGCACTGTTGACCCGATCCGGATTTTCTTTGCTTCCGGCACTGAGGAAGATCAATGCAGGTTTTGGAGCCTCTTTCAGTTCTTCCGGAGTATAGATTCCCCCACTCATCAACGCATACCGGGAAAACACCTCGGGCCTATTGAGCGTGATGGAATGCGTCTCCATCCCTCCCATAGAAAGGCCAGCCATGGCCCGATGATCCCGATCTGAAATTGTCCGATAATTCGCATCTACGTATGGGATCAACTCCTCTATCAAAACAGTTTGGAAGGCATCAACTTTAAAATCCCTTAATCCTCCAAATTTTACTTCGTTGGTCATTCCGTAAGTCATCACAATAATAAAAGGATCAACCTTGCCCTCAGCGATCAGATTGTCCATGATAAGATTCGCATGTCCCTGATTGCTCCATGCTGTCTCATCTTCACCCCATCCATGCTGGAGGTAGAGTACAGGGTAGTGCCTGGATGTTTCCGCATTGTATCCGGGCGGCGTATAGACGAATGCCCTTCGGGAAGTATTGGTGCTTGAGGAAGGAAAAAGGATTTGCTGTACATGGCCATGGGGTACATTCTTGAGTGCATAGAAGTCTTGGTCATGCGCAGGGATTTCTATTCCACTCTCCCAGCGTGTGGAGCCATAATAATTCATGGAGCCGGGATCATTGAAGACACCTCCGTCGATGGTCAGGTGGTAGTAGTGGAATCCTTCATCCATAGGGCCTGCCGTAGTCCCTGTCCATACTCCTTCAGCATCCTTGGTGAGATCAGTACCTCCTCTTCCCCCAAGTCCCAAACTTACATTGACACTTTGAGCTTGCGGTGCCTCCACTCTGAATCGGGCATATCCTTGGGAATTTACCTGGGGATATTCCTTGCCGGGTTGATTTTTGGATGATGGTTTGAAATCTTCTTTGATTTCAGATGTTTCTGTCTGGGAAAGGCAAAGCGAACTGCTCAGCATCAATAAAAATACTAAAACAAGAGAATTGTGTTTCATGGCTTGATAGGTTTTGGGTTAGTGTAAACTAAATGTAAGTATAGATGGAAGATAAACCAATGAGGAAAAAACCAGCCTACCCCCAAGACCCCGATCGGGTTTATACGGAGAGGCTGGTTTACATAGGGCATGCTGAAAAAACGCCGGCAATAGATCAAAAGCTATCATTTTGAATGGTTAACCCATTTTTGATGCGGACGTTTTTCAGCAAGCCCTACTTAAAATCACATTCCTTCAAGTCCTTCGGCAAAGCCTGCATAAGCGGGTTTACGGTTGAGATTCAAGTCCCATAGTCCCTGCTTTTCCCCGGGAAGCCAGTTGGCGTTTGCCGGGCTATCTGTGATTCCCCATATGGTAATCCCATAGCGCTGTGTTGCAGGAACATGCTGACTATACATCTCCGCAACAAACTTGTACATTTCCCGCTGAATATCAAGCATTTCCTGAGTTGGTGCAGTAGAATTCACCCGCACGTCCAGCTCAGATACTTTGATCAGTTTGCCGGTGGCAGCGAGCATTTTGAACATGGAAACGATTTTTTCCTTGTCCGAATCTATGCTGATATGCATTTGGGTACCAATGCCATCTACGGTTACTCCTTTACTTTCTATGTAACTCACATAATCGATCAGCCCTTGGCATTTCTCCAAGCTATATTCAAGATTGTAATCATTTACAAAAAGAATATCGTCAGGATTTCCATACTGCCGGGCGAGTTCAAATGCTCTCACCGCATAGTCTTTTCCAAGATAGTCCTGCCAGAAGAAATTATCGGCAACAACAGTTGGGTTACCTATACCTGATTTCAATTCAGAAGGGTTTGCATCATCCATAGGCTCATTTACCACATCCCAAGCTTTGACATAGTCTTTGGTTGCAGTGAGCATACCTTCCATCCAGCGTTCAAATTCCCCGGAAACAATTGAAAAAATCTCTTCTTCAGTTTTAGGCACCAACGTAGTGGAACCACCGGTCGCCTCTGCACTGCTCAGGACTACGTTGTCCAGATAGACTGTTCCTGCAAATTCCCCATAACTAATTACAAATCTCTGGCGGTCTTCAGCGGAAGCCATAGTGGTCAGTTGCACCTGCTTCCACTCTGTAGTTACCCCTACCTGTCCAAACCCGTTAGATGAGTAATCGGGACTCTGAAGCTCAGGTCTTATTATCCCTTCCGCATCACCTTTTATCCAGAAAGTCAATTTGTATTCCTGACCGTTTTTCAAAGGTTCGGCAAGCTCATACGAAGTCTGTACTTCCCAGAATCCGGGTGTCTTAGAGGGATTCGTGACGAAAAATGCTTTTCCTGATCCGCCAAACCCCATTCCGTCTTCGGTAATGCCTCGACTGGATTCATTGCCCCAGCCTCCCCAGCCGGTACCGTTTTCGAAATCCCCATCGGCTATCAGATTACTGATGACAGGATCCCCATCCAGATCATACACATAGAGATTGTTGATATCAATAGAGTAGGTCGTATTTGGCATATAACCCAGATTAAAGTGCATCCGAAACGAATCCGATTCAAAATCACTGATTCTAAACCTGATTTCCTGCCAGGAGATGCTTGTACCAAAAGCCGTACTATCTACACCGGTATTCATCCAGTCAATCGCAGGGCTATTATTTGTAAGTCCTTCGAACGTAATTCCTCCTTGGCCCGGTTTGTCGGACTTGATGTAAACAATTACCTCATATTGCTTTCCTTGGATTACAGGAATCTCCGGTGTGGTTAATTGGACACTCTCGGGACCGGTACCGGAGCTTGAGGTAAATACAAAAGCATTGGTGCCTTCTCCCATCCCTTCTCCTTCACCGATTTTCACATCACCGTTTGTTTCCCAACCGTCCAGAGATGCGTTCATAGGCTCTGATAAGTCCACTTCGTTTTTGAATGGAGGTGAGGTCACGATCAATGGTTCCAATAAACTGTTGAGGTACGTTGCATTTTGATTTGCATGCCAAACAAGCGTATGTCCGAAAATACCGGTTCCTGCGGCTTTTGCGGCTTCTATAGTAGCATTTACCCCTGAGAAGTCCATAGAGCCATTTGCCTGAACGATTGCACCGTGCTTCATGCCATATCCTGCAGTGACCTCATGAAAATTGCTGTTGATGAGCCGGTACATCACGCCTCTGCCGGAGTATTGGGACATGTCTATAGCCCCGCCCAATTTGAAATTGGGATGAGCTATGCTATCTATATAACTGCTGAGTACCCCATAGGCATTCAATTCTTCCCGGGCAGCAATTTCGGCCGGTTTTTCAACCTGAAAATTATCAGTTTCTATATGCTCTACACAAGAACTGAGTCCTACTGAAATAGCTAAAACGCTTAAATATTGGACATATAATTGCTTCATGATTTGTAGGATCTAATTAGTCGTTGATTTTCATTACCGGAGTGAATGTCTCCATTCCCACTCCTCTATCCCGAATTACCAATGTATCTGCCGCAGTAATCTGCATTTCAGGAAGATTGATATCATACTGAAGATAAAGCACGTCACGGTCTTTGTCTCCCCAGCCTTTTACCGCCCCCTTGGAGACAAACTGACCGGTACCTGAAGCAGTGTATCCGTCACCTAGAGGAGAGATGGTGCAGTTGCCGTTATCATCAAAAGTCAAGAGTAAATCTGCAGGAATATTTGTCCCATCTTCCCCTGGAAAGGACAAGGGAAACTCCACTTCAGTCATGGAGCGTGTATGAAGCATATTCACTTCGTCATCCACCACGAATTCCGCATGCCTTATGACTGTTTCATCCAGCGCTGTATTGCCGTTATTTCCGGTGATTACATCCTGCCCTCTCCGAAGGTAGTTGCCGTGCCATGGATTGACATATTTCAATGCATACAAGACGAAATCCTTTGGCAGTACTGTCCAGTCTGCCGGATTATTTCTTTGTGGATTTTCTACCAATCCCACACCGGAGAGCACCGAATCTGCATTGGAGATTTCAGTGATTCTCAATGGCAAAACATAGCTTCTCTTGATTGCCTCGGGATCATTAAAGAACCCGCTGTTTAGTTGTATTTCTATTCCTCCTGTCACTTTTCCTTTGGGAATAACCAAAGACTCGGCAGATAGCCGGTAATATTCAGCAGGAAGTACCATGACTTCATCTCCTCCTTCTTCAAACAACAAGCCTTCGGCCAGTGTATTGTCCACTGCCACGTTCACTAGGACATCCCGGGGGGAGGAATAAACTCCGCCTGTGGTAGCCAAAATATTGAATCTACCTTCGTTATCCTGAGATGTATCAAATATGTCATCTCCGAGTGTAATCGTCCTGACGGGATATTGGTAGGCAAAATATACCGTCTGATAGTCAAAATCAGGAAATTCCCAATCCTCGTTCTGACAGGAAGTTGCGATCAGGGAAAGTGCTAAAATTATATATGCTTTGTTTTTCATTTTTCAGTGAGTTTAAGGTCAATTGGGTTCACATGGATATAGATTAAAGAAAATGTTACCATCCGGTGTTTTGCTTTAACTCTGAAAACTTCAGCATTTCACTATAGGGAACCGGTCCATAAATCATATAATCACTGAATACTCTGTTGTCCACATTCATGACTTCATGGTTTCCATCTTCTATGGTGATCCCTCTGGCAGTTTCTGTGAGGTTTGCATCCCATCTTCTCAAATCCCAAAATCTGAATCCTTCAAAACTCAGCTCAAGTCTTCGCTCATTTCGGATAAGTTCTCTCATGGCACTCTGGTCGCCTTTAATAGACTCTAAGTATTCATCACCATTTTCAGTCCCTATTCCCGCCCGTTGGCGTATTGCTTTTATCACATCATAGGCAGAATAGCCGGCACCACCGGTGCCCATAGGCCCAAAAGCTTCATTGGCAGCTTCTGCATAGATTAGAAATATTTCAGTATATCTGATTCTAGGTTTTACATGTACCTGGGAGTTGGTAGAATTAGGATTCAGGTTTACGTCTTGTCGAAGTAATTTCCGCAGGTAATAGCCCGTACGTGTTGATGTTTCTACCCTGTTTAAAGCATCATTTGTATTCCCGTCTACTGCAGTTGTGATCGTGGTATTATCCGGTCCTGCGGTAGTACCGTTGACTAGGACGAAATGATTTAATCTTGGATCACGGGCTGCATATGGAGATTGAGAATCATAACCGCTTCCCGTGGATTCGATCGGATATCCATTGGCCATAGGGAATGCATCCACGAAGTTCTGTGTTGGATTGACCAGACCATTTCCAAATAAAGTTGGCGGAAAATTATCAGCTTCAAGATTATTGCTCTGCCCGATGGAAGTACGCCACAGGATTTCTGCAGGGTTTATACCTCCGCCAATCGCGTTTAGTTCAGAGATATTTTTAAACCAAGTGACTCCATTCGGTGCCAGCCCCGATACACCGCCTATAGTATTGAGTATGAAAGCCGCATCCTCAGCAGCTTTTTTCCATTTTTCCAGATCACCGGTGGGGTTGAAAGCCGGGCTGGCAGCCAATAATGCCGCCTGGGACATCACGGCTCTCACAATTCTCCCGGAAACCAGTTGAAACGCATCATCCCCAAACACCCGGTTGTATTGTCCTGTTTCCGCTCCTCCATATTCACTAGGTATCAGTGAAGCATCCGTAATGTTCCCATAGTCCAATGGAAGTAAGGAAAGCGCTTGATCCGCATCGGAATACAATTGATTCATACACTCCTCGAAGGTGTTTCTGGGCAGATTGAATTCAGACTCAACATTCTGCGATTCAGTGAGAATAGGAACACCCAGTAGTTGTCCATCAGACATTCCTCCATGAGCTTGCAGCAAATAATACATAAACAAGGCTCTTAACCCGTAGGACTCTCCTTTCAGCCGGTCTATAAACATTTGGTTGACGATTGGGTCCACAGCGAAATTCACACTGTCTACGTCCTCCAGCAGTACATTTAGATATTGGATAGCTGACTGAGCTCCCGTCCATTGGTTGACCGGATTGTTGTTAGATGCCCACTGGCCTGATGCCATGTTAAGAAATGCATTCGAAGGCTCATTGCTTACAGCATCATCTGTTGCCAGTTCACTAAAATTCCAGCCATTGGTTGGGATTCTTAAGTAGGCATTAATCAATAGTCCCTGGGCCAATCTCGGTCTTTCAAGCATATCCTCACGACCCTGAATATTTTCTATAGCAGGATCTATCAGATCTTGACAGCCGGACAGCATTAAGACCACTCCAAAGAAAAATAATAATTTAGTATTCATAATTTTAAGTTTTTTGGGTCGTATTAAAACATCGCTCTAATTCCGAAATTATAGAATCGGGTCTGCGGTGCGCTACCGATATTCATCTCTAGAATTTCTCTGTTGGGACTTACAGTCAGTAGGTTGGACCCACTTACATAAGTACCCAACTCCTTTATAAATCCATTTCCAAGAATGCTCTTGGGAAATGAATAAGAAAGCTGAACCTTCGCCAGATCAAATCGATTGGTACTGTAAAGCCAGAAATCCGAATTTCTGAAGTTGTTGGCTCCATTAAGCGTGGTCAATCGTGGGAAAGTTGCCGTGCTTTGCGTTTCCTCAGTCCATCTGCCTCTTACCTCAGCAGAATATTTATCTTCTGCATTGACCCAGAAGTAGTTATCAGTTTTCATTGCATAAGCACCTCTTCTCATGGTTCCCAAAACAAAGAAGGTGAAGTTGTTGACTTTTGCAGAGAAGTTGAACCCCATCGTCAACGGCGCCCCTGACCAACCGCCTCTTCCCAAAAAGACTTCATCCTGGGCGTTTATCACTCCATCATTGTTTTGGTCCTTGTATTTAATATCTCCGGGTTTCACCTCACCGAATGCCTGCGTCGGCGAGTTTTCGATATCATCTATACCACTGAAAAAGCCTACACTTTCCAGCCCCCAAATAGCATCAAGGGGCATTCCCTGCCTGTTCTGATAGCTATCTTCAAAATTTTCCGCTCTTCTGGACGCTTTGGTGTCGTAGTACATCCCTGATACCCCCAGCGTCCAATCTACTATGCCGGTGCGTTTGTTCAGGTTCAATTGAAAGTCAGCACCATTCCTGATGTCGTTATTGTAGTTCACATAGGGAATCCAGGAAGATATAGGCCACCCAGTGACAAAATAACTGGGATATAGTATGCTGTTCTGAACAAACAGACCTGTCATTCGACTGGTGAAGACCGATCCGTTGAAACTTAGCAGTTTATTGAAAAGTGAAGCGTTGACTTCCAGACTTATTTCCTCCCTTTTGGGAAAAGTAAGATCCAAATTCTCGCCCCGACGCACATCCGTTCCTGTATTGTTCAGGCCATCTTTCCATTCGTACCAGGAGCCTTCGTCGGTGTAGATAGGTTCATAGAGATAAAAGCTTTCTATATCCAGGTCAGTATTGAGAATACCCGCAGATACGGAGATCCTCAAGTCATCGATCACAGAAGAGGATGACAAGAATTCTTCACCGCTTAATCTCCATCCCAACGACATAGTGGGTGAAATTGCACTTCTTCCGCCTTCAGGCAATTTTGCGGAGTGTACCATGGCACCGCTAAATTCAGCGTAATATTTATGGTTGTAATTGTAGGCCAAGTATAGACCAAGATTGGCATTACTGACTTTATGGTAGATAGCAGACTCGGTGATCTGATGGCCATTTGCAAGCAGTATTGCTGAGACATTGTGCTTCTCCCTGAATGTCTTCTCGTAGTTAAGCTGTGCAGAGAAGGAGACGGTTTGCCGAAACCAGTTGTTACTGATATTTTGGGAGCGGGTACTGGCATCCTGCCCGTATTTCGTCAATCTTTCAATCTGATCTATTCCGTTATAATTCGTCCAAGTAGGCTGATACACTGCATAATCGTTGTCAAATGACAGTAAATAGGATGTATTGTAATTCAATCCAAACAACGAGTTGAAGGAAAGTCCATCAATAACATTTCTTAGATCAGCATCTACCCCGGCGTTGAACTGAAACTGACGGCTTGTGAATTTATTGGAGCCGCCGGCGTAGATATCTGCCATTGGGTTATTTTGATCTAGCTGTGTTCCTCCCAACAGATACTTACCCCCAATCACATGTTCACTGGTTTCTATTAGATCCCAGGAAGATGCGTCTCCCTGTTCTATGTAATCAATCGGGATAAGGGGTGTGAATCTGTTGGGTCTCAAAATAGTGGACCCTTGCCAGTAGTCTATATTTTCCTCGTCAATAACATAATTGGAATTGACGCCGTTGCTATTGTAAAAAATAGCCGAGGCATCTACTTTGGCTGATATGAAATCGTTAAGATTCAAATCAATATTCCCCCGGACATTAAAGCGCTCGTTTGCATTTTCAGCAGCTGTTCCAAAGTCAAGCACCGTCCCTTCAGTCATGAAACCGACGTTAGTATAATACCGTGCGGTTTCATTCCCCCCAGAAATCTCCAAGTTGCCATCGTATCTGGAATAAGCTTCCTGAAGGTATTCCGGAGAATAATAATCCACATTTGGATACCTGTAGATATTTTCACCTGAGGAGTGATTGTAGATATCACTTTGGGAATAAAGTGGGGAAAGGCCATCGTTGGACCGGGCTTCATTATACAATGTCATATACTCACCCGAACCCAAATATTCCGGATAGGCTTTTGGTGTGTTCACTCCCGCATTGGTACGTAACGTGATGTTCTGGGTATTGGCGACACCTCGTTTGGTAGTAACCATGATTACTCCCTTGGCGGCTCTACTTCCATACAATGCCACCGCAGTTACCCCCTTTAGGAAAGTAATCTGGGCGATTTCAGTTGGATGCACACTATCTATATCTCTTGGAACTCCATCGACCAATACCAAAGCGCTACTATTGCCCCACAGATTACCGTTGAAGCCGCCCACATAAGCTTCCAACCCATTGAGAGGATTGC
This sequence comes from Algoriphagus sp. Y33, assembly GCF_014838715.1. Classification (NCBI taxonomy): domain Bacteria; kingdom Pseudomonadati; phylum Bacteroidota; class Cytophagia; order Cytophagales; family Cyclobacteriaceae; genus Algoriphagus; species Algoriphagus sp. Y33. The sequence continues at coordinate 3,489,939 of NZ_CP061947.1, forward strand.
TTATGTAGTTATCCTGTAGAATTTCAGGCATATTCACATGGGAAATCCCCCCCATCAAGTCGTCTCTATCCTTTGTTTGAAAGGCGACATTCACATTTTGGCCTTCCAAAGCGCCATATAGGATTATTTCTTCCAGATTTGGAATGGCCTGCAACAATTTAGTCTCATATCCGGGAGCTTCTACAGACAAATACGTATTAGACGTCACTACTAAATTCGCGACTCCCAGACTGTCAGAAATAGCTGAGAAATCATCTTCTTCGCTTGTGATTATGGCTCCTTGTATCGTTTTACCAATACTGGATTTTACCACAGGGTTAAGGGTTATTTTTAAGGTATTTTGTGCCATCAGCCGGCATGGAAAAACCACCGCTAGGACACACCACACCATTACTGTTTTTATATAGTTCATTAGGATTTTTCATTTAGATGATAAAAAGTCAACATCGCCTATGTTACCACCCCGGATTCTGAGTCATCTCAGGATACAAGGAGACATCAGACACTTTGAGAGGTAACCAATAGTGTCTTTCCGAAAATGGACGCTCCAAAATCACTTCTTCCCGTATGTTTGCCACACGGTTTTCGGTAGGGTCATCCACATTGAAATCTCCCACACGATCCATCTCCAAGGATGTTTTTATCGTGTAGGGCTCTTCGATAAGCAATAACCAGCGGCGAAGATCCGTGAATCGGTGTCTTTCAAATGCCAGTTCCACTGCACGTTCCCTTCTCAATTCCGGCAGAAAATCCTCTACCGACCCAACGAATTTGCTGTGAACTCCAGCCATACCTGCCCGGTTTCGAATCACGTTTACCGCATCTACCGCAGTCTTGGCGAAGGTGGCACTTGGCGTACTTGGGGAGTTGTATCCCATCAGTGTCGCCTCAGCATACATCAAATAAATATCCGCCACTCTCATGTAAGGCACATTGATATGGAGTGAAGTACCCCAATCGTATGCATTATCATATTTGTTGGCTCTGAGAGGTACAAACTTCCTGCTCATATATCCTGTCCGGCTCCCGTTGCTTTGGTTTCTATAGCTGCCCCCGGTAAACAGGTTGGCATATCTATTCACCTCTTCACTTTGATCAGGAATGGATCCTTGGATTACTTTTACCCCATCGAAGGTTATATCACTATAGAATCTCGGATCCCGCCCTTTCCACGGATAGTTAGGATCATATCCTGACTCAGGATCAGCTTTGGTGATATCATCAGGAAGTGGCAAACCATTAGCCATTCCATAATTGTCGTGCACGTAATTAGCCGTGGGCATAAACATCGTGGCATCACCCTGACTGATCAGCAATGGCATAAACTGCTTTGAAATCTGATAATTACTGCTGTTTGCCCCGGTCGTAGGTGCTCTGAACATCGCCTCAGTTCCTCCAGGCATAGCCCAGTTCTGTCCTGTGGTATAGAAGAGATTGGACTTCTGGGCAAAAGGCATCAGAGAATACAAGGTTTCCCCACCTTCTATCAGCTGGAGCAATTCGCCAAAAACATCCGCTGCTCTTTTACTCAATCCTGCATCATATGTTCTACTGCCTGTATCCGTGAAATTCATCAGTGGGCTTGCAGCCCACAACAGATTTTTCCCCAGATATCCCAGAGCCATTGCCTTGTTGATACGCATCGAGTTTTTGCCTATAGTTTGTCTCCCTATGGTAGTTTGGTCCCAATCCAATGGAAGAAGATCCGCGGCCCTACGAAGATCTGCGGCAACTCTTTCGGCACTTTCCTTATAGCTTAATCTTGGCAGTCTAAGTTGCTCATCACTTGGCAATACAGAATCTATATAAGGTAATCCGCCGAAATACTGAATCAACTGAAAATGGAACCATCCTCTAAAAAACAAGAGCTGCCCTTCGATCAACCTTCTTTCCTCATCTGTAGCATCGGAGAGTCGGTCAAGGTTTTCCAGTCCTAAATTAGCCTTACGGATACCAAACCAAGCTAATGGCCATAATGCCTTTCTGTGGTGACCGTCGATAGTAGATGCATTCCCTTTGTCAAACCATCCTACTCCTCCGCCAAGTTCTTCCTGCCAAGCCCAGAAATTGCCTCTGTCAAAATTGTAAGACACTGTAAAAGTGCCGGCAGTAGACTCGATCTCATCCTCACCAAAGTTCCATGCACTTACCCAATAGGCAAGGGTGAAGTTCGGTATGCAATGATACAGCTCTTCTGTGAACCCCTGGAAGTTTCTGAAATTCTGAAATGCTGTTTCTTCCGAGATAATGGAATCCGGAGTTCGCTCTAAGTAATCCTCGCAGGAAGTGGCTGACAGGAAGATAACCATCAGAAAACTTCCTTTTATGATATTCTTTATATAGTTGTTCATTTGAATTACTGGTTTAGAATGTGACATTAAGCCCTATGTTGATTCTTCTCACAGTAGGGTAAGCGCCGGCAAATCCTGCTGAGGAGAAGTTTGACTCCCGGTCATCCGGCATGTCAGTCCAGAGAAGCAAGTTGTTTCCATTGACATACACCCTGAATGTCTCCACACCGATCTTTCTCACCCAGTCTGAATTGAAGAGGTAAGCTATTTCCGCATTTTTCAGACGGAGATAAGATCCATCATAGAGGAAGCGCTGTCCGTTGCTATATCCCGGCATGAGTGCACCCCATCTCGGCATAGGCGCATCAGGATCTGTATTGTCTTCTGACCAATAGCTTCCTTCTTCGTAGACCCTGTTTAGACGGTTGTTCAAGCTGCTTAGAGGAACGTCCCTGGTAACATTGTTCACACCATAAAACTGTACATAGAGGCTCAACCCTTTCCAGTCAATCCCCAGATTGGTGCTGTAGGTATTTTCAGGAACTCCTGAATAACCGTAGGGAGCCGCGTCAAATGAATCAATTACACCATCACCATTGAAATCCAGTATTTGCATGCCTCCCGGAAGTTTTAATTCGTCATTTGAATTGTGTGGTGTACTGGCATAAAGTTCATCCCATGAGCTATAATACCCATTGTTGATGTGGGTACGATACTGGCCCAGCTGGTAACCTTGGTCTTTTTGATAATCCACCTGCAATTCAGGATCATCTCTGTCTATCACCATACTTTCGGCATGAGTCATGGAAAAATCTCCCCATATCCTAATCTGGTTTGCAAAAGTGTGGCTTGCACCTATGGTAAATTCGAAACCTTTGGTGATCACACGGCCTAAGTTGGCAGCAGGGGCAGTAGTACCGTAATAGCTTGGTATTGAGCGATCCCCTGACATTAAGATATCCTTTCGGTCATCTTTGAAATAATCAAAATTACCATTGATCATCCCGTTGAAAATATCGAACTCCACACCGATATTACTTTTGTACACCGTTTCCCAATGAACTTCCGGATTGCCCACGGTGGACTGGCTATACCAAGTATACGGGCTATATTCTCCGTCTACACCTATTATTCCAAGTTGGGCGCTGTTTGCATAGGTCCATTGATCCATAAAGAGGAATCTGCCGCCTATATTATCATCCCCTACTTCACCATAGCTGGCTCTCACTTTCAAAAAGTCTAAAAATGAAATGGATTTCATGAAATTTTCCTCAGATAAAACCCAACCTAAGCCTCCGGAGTGAAAGAATGCAAATCTGTATTCCGGGGCAAACTTCTCGGAACCGTTGTATGCACCGCTATAATCAACCAGATACTTGTTTTTATAATCGTAGGTAGCCCGAAACACCCAGTCTTCACGGTAAGCAGGGATCATACTACCTGTTGCGTCCTGCTGACGGCTCATTAAACCCATCAGAGAATAGTTGTGCCGTTCGGCAAAGCTCCCTGCATAATTTAACTGAAACTGGTAGTAAAGTCTTCGCTGCGTAGCATCCGCTCCTATCGTAACCACTTCACCATCTGCTGTACCCCAAGTGACAGCCTCCCTAAAGTCAAATCTGCTGTTTGAATCCACTACATCATCATAGAGGTGAGCTCCTGTCACAGGGTCAATCCATTTTTGAAATGGAGTGTTATAAAGATCATTTATCCCTCTATTGGCTTCTGTAAAAGAATTATCCACGGCTAGAGTCCCTCGAAAATTGAGTCCTTTTAGGATCATGCCCAAGTCCTGATTAAGCACAAAGTTGGTGGATAACTGGGTTTTGGTTAGGTATTGGAGTCCGCTGACGGCCAATATCCTAACTGAATTTTCTGCGGCTACATCATCAGGCGCGTAAACTCCCCAAGCTCCATCTGAATAGACAGGCATAAAAGCATCCGGCGGATTCGCATAGGCGGCACTCCAGAAGCTGTTGGAGTCCCCACCGCCCCAAGGTGTTTTTCTAACTCCGTATGATCCGCCCAGATTCACTTGAAGCTGGGTAGTAGATGTCAGCTGAAAATCCAAGTTGCTCCGGAAATTCAGGCGGTTATAATTATACCCCGGTTCGTATCCCCGGTTATTGTCAAATTTCCTAAAGAGATCACCCTCATTCTGAAAATCGATACTCGCAAAGTATTTGGTAAATTTTGTCCCGCCTCTGATTCCAATATTGGCATTATACGCCATTGCATAATCCTTAAACAAGGTTTCCTGCCAGTCTATATTAGGATAGCGTTCAGCTTCAGCCAAGTCCGCAGGGGTTCTGTATTTTTCCCGGATAGAATAAGGAATATAATCTGACCAGCCTGCCGGATTTGCAGAAAGCTCATTCTCTATTGCGCGGTTTCTTACGCCAATGGCATCAAATGCATCAAACTTACCGGGTAATTTGGAAACCACTTTCACCGTAGAGCTGACATTTGCGGTGATTTGGGCTTTCCCTTCTCTACCTCTTTTGGTGCTGACAATGATCACCCCATTTGCACCTCTGGATCCAAAAACAGCAGTGGCTGAGGCATCTTTTAAAACTGAGATGTTCTCCACGGAGTTTATGTCCATCGTGTTGAAGAATTCGGGACGTTCTACTCCATCTACGAGAATAAGAGGAGAGTTGCCGTTCCAGCTATTTTGCCCCCTAATTACTATTTCAGGATTTTCCCCTCCCGGCACCCCCGTACTTGCGGTGGTGATTACTCCCGGAAGGTTACCCGTAAGTGCTGATCCCACATTGGAAATACCACCTGTACGCTTGAGTACCTCTCCGCTGGTCTGCGCTACCGCCCCTACGATGGTTTCCTTCTTCTGCTCGGCATACCCCACTACTATCACTTCATCGAGATTTTGGAGGTCTTCCTCCAATACTATATCGATAACTGTCTGATTCTGTACTACAACTTCTTTTTCTACAAAGCCTATGAAGCTAAAAACCAACGTTTCTCCGACATTGACCTGAATGGCATATTCACCATCCACGTCAGTAGTGGTACCCCTGGTAGTATTCTTAATCCGTACAGTGACTCCCGGAAGCGCCAAACCTGTATTATCCAGCACCTGCCCCCTTACTTCTACCAATTCCGCCGCTTTGATGTCCTCTTTGACAGGAGTCTTTTTAGCTCCTTTTGTGATATGGATATTATCATCCAGCTGAACAAATTTCAGATTGGTCTGGCTGGATATTTCCAGCAACACCTCTGTAAGAGGTGCATTGGTTTTTGACAAATTCACCCTGAGCTCATTGACGGGGACTTTTCCCTCATTGTACGTGAATTGAAAGCCGCTTTGGTTTTCCAGCTCCGCGATGACATTATTCAGTGTGCTTCCTTTAAACTTAACTGTGACAGTCACATCCGCAAGCCCTTTTAATTGGGCATGACCTGTACTCGCCATCAGTACTGCTGTGAAAAGCAGTTGAAAAAGAAACGCACACACAAAATATTTGGAAAGCATAATGATTTTCCTAAGTATTGATTTTTCCATACTTTTGTTTAAGATTTTAAGTGTGTATTACTTGAGATTTAGCCTTTATTTAATTTGACGATTGAGACAAAGGCTATAGGCAGAGGAGCATTTGCAATTCTGCCTATTTTCTTTCAACTGCTGTTGGGGTATTGGTTTTCCATGGTTAGTAGATTATGGGTTTGAGATTGTTACTGATTTATTTTCGATTTTATAGTTGAATTCTGAGGAAATACTGATTCCTTCCAAGACATGGTTCAAGGACTTATTATGATACCTTCCTGAATAAGACCAGCCTTTGTCTACAGTCAGTGTGCTGGTGATCCTGACACCAAACCAAGTCTCCAATTTTTCGATTACTTCCGGGTAGGTGTTATCCTTAAAAATGAGAAGTTGGTCTTTCCAGCCCAACACTTCCTCGGGATCAAATCCGGTTTTGGACACTTTGCCATTCTTTCTCTTTATGAGCATTTCATTTGGCAAAAGGGTAATGACCCCACCGGTGGAATCCGCCACTTCTACTTTCCCTTCGACCAGCGCAAGTTCAAAATCCTCTCCATTCTTCAGGTTGAATGAGGTTCCGAGCACCTTCACCTGACTATTGTCAATTTCGATGACAAAAGGTCTGTCAGAATCCGCTGTGACATCAAAGTATGCTTCACCGGTCATCCTTACGGTTCTGTTCTGACCATCAAACGTCTGGGGATATTCTATTTTACTGGCTGCATTAAGGTGGACCCGTGTGCCATCCGGAAGCTGAAATTTATACTTCTGACCGACTGGATTATCTATAGTCAGCCAAGGAATCACCTGATTCATTTCAGAATCAGTCTGTTTTTTCTTGTTGAGAACATCTATTCCGTAAACAGTGGAAAAAACCAAAAACAAAATTGCTGCGGCTTTGTGCCAACCGCTCCACTGGAAGTGTTTGCCATTAGCTCTTTTTTGGTGGCTCTTTTCCACTATACTTTCATATAGATCCATGTATACCTGATCAGACAAAACATACCGATCCTTATAATCAACCATAGTTATGATTTCCCTTGACTTTTGAAGAATCGACATCCTGTCGGGATTATTTTCAATCCACTTGAGCCAAAAGTGATTCGTTTCTTCTCCGGGGTTCTTTACCCACTGAATAAAGAATTCATCGTTCAAAAAGTCCTCGATTTCAAATTCTATATATTTATTTTTTTGGTCCATTATAGCGGGAGGAAGTGTGCCGGCTAGGCTTTCTTGACTTCAAATATTTCTTTTAGCTTCTCCATGGCACGATAAACCAAGGTTCTGGCTGTTTTGACTTCGTTGAAATTCATGATTTCAGCAATCTCTTTGTAGGATAATTCTTCCTGATAGAGCAGGATAATAGCATGTCTTTGTCTAGGAGAAAGTTGATTGAGTGCTTTGGAAATCTCTGCTTTCTTTTCCATCGCAAATTCTTCGTCTATCAGCTTTGTTTCGTGGGAGGTCTCAATGAAAAAAACGCTTTCTTCGGACTCCAGTGCAATTAATTCAGCATGTTGTTTCTTTTCATTTTTCAAAAACTTAAAAAGCTCTCTATGGAACACTGTAAAGAGATAGCCCTTTATCCGATGTACATCCCCTTGTTTTCCTTGGTTTTTACGCAGATCTACAAACATTTTTTGTAAACAGTCCCGGATCAATTCTTCTTGCTGGCAGATCTGCATTCCATAATTGTAAAGCTCTGCAACATGCTTCCGGTAGATATAGTTGAATGCGGCTTCATCTCCGCTTTTAAAGGAGTTCCATACTTCGCGGTCAGATTTTTCGGTATACACGACCATCACCTGACTATGCTGCATATACAGCATAGCGGAGGATTCTATATTTTCAATAGGTTTATTCTGGGTTTTTTTCATTTGAACAGGAAGGTTTCTCCACTCTTCATTTATAAAGAGTACTTTTAGAGGTCAAACAACCTCAATATTTTAAATTATTTTTATCCATATCTAAAAAAAACTATGATAACCAACATTTACATCCGATAATCGGAAAATAAAAGGACAATACAGAATATAATTTTGTATTGATATACTGAGATTTACAGGTTCTTTTTATTGAAAATTCAAACTCTATACTTGACTGCGGGGAAATCGCTTTCATCCCAAAATCCTCCGGGAGTTTGCAAATTATAGGTTACAACTAGACAAAATCAGTATGCTTACTTTCAAGAAAATCAATCCTTGAAGAGTTGTACCAATTGGGGCTAGGCGATTTCCCTGCCCTTCACTCAAAGAGCTACTCTCTAATGGATAGGTTTAGGTAGGGCATGCTGAAAAACGCCGGCAATAAATCAAAAGCTGTCATTTTGAATGATTAACTCATTTTTGATGCGAACGGTTTTTCAGCAAGTGCAAGCTTATTAACGACAATAGGGTTTTATCCATGCCTCAGAAAATCCGAAAATCGGGATTTTCAAGCTAGTCTCAGTCATCCCATCTTCTACGTTGGCCTCATTCGAGGTATACCTATACATCTTCACTCAGCCGCCTTGAAGCTGGCATACCTGAGACTTTTTCAGCAAGCCTTAAGTAGAGAAAAGAGCCGGCAGCAAGCTGTCGTTAGTACAAATTGTTTTTTTCATCACCCTTGATACTTTCATCCAATTCCTCATAGGAGATATCAAGTTTGCCATGATCAACTAAAACTTTACCTAATGAGGGAATGGAATTTTGTTGGCCGGAGTCTACCTCCACCCACAGTTTTGACCTGATAATACATTTGGCACAATGCATAAATGCCTCCTTCACACTGACGATGATAGCCAAAGAAGGCATCTTACCCTCACAAGTAAGCAATTCCAAAACCTGTTGATCTGTCACTATTTTAGCCTCACCGTTTACCCTTAAGGTTTCTTTTATTCCGGGAATTAGAAAAATCAACCCTAGATTTGGGTTTTGAATGATATTTCTCAACGTATCCGCCTTTCGGTTACCGGGTCTATCCGGGATAGCAAGCAGTTTATCACTCAAAATTTTGACAAAACCTGCTGGATCACCTTTGGGGGAAACATCAAAATTCCCTTTAGAGTCCGACGTGGCTATGGTAATAAAGGGGGATTTCTCTATAAAATTTCTGCAGTGTTCATCAATATGGTCAATAGTTTTCCTCGTAACGATTTCACTGGGATACCCCAAAATCTCACGTAATTCATTCTCCGAACTAATTGTATTTTCAAATGTCCATTCCATGGTTGCTTCTGTTTAAGGATTTCACAATATTCTTGCCTTTAGGAAAGTAGATATCATGTAAAAGTAAGTCAGGTACCGGATCCGGGAGAATCCATGATCTCTATAGACTCAATTACAAATGGAAGTAAATCCAAGAAAACCAATTACTCAGCAACAAGGAAATCGTTGACTTCCAGCCAGTACATGAATGCATCAAACCAACGGCTGCTTGTACGGTCGGGATTGCCAAGACCGAAGCCGTGTCCACCGTTCTGATAAAGGTGGAATTCTACAGGGATACCTGCCTTATACCAGGAATCGATCACACCGAACTGGCCTCTAAAAAGAAAATCGTCTGTAGCAATCACATTAAACATGGGAGGAGCATTTTCAGGAACTTCCACAGGACCCATTCCGCCATATATCGGACCTATAAAAGCCAATTTCATAGTCTTGGAATTGAGTGTGCTGTGCATCGTAAGTCCAGCCCCCGCAGAAAAGCCAATCATGCCTAACCGGCTGACATCTACCCCCCACTCTTCAGCACGTTCTACAATCATTGCATAAGCAGCCTCGGCATCTTCCAGCTGATCAGAGAGATCAAAGGGAGTCGGACTTGGGCGAGTTTCACCCTGAGCAGGAGCGGGTGGCGGAGATAAGGTCTGATTCATGGATTCTTTGAAACCATCCATTGATTCCGGGGTCGGGCGCAGACGGTATTTCAGCACAAAAGCTGCTATCCCCTGCTTTGCGAGTGCTTCTGCAACTTCCCAGCCTTCATTTCCCATAGAAAGCCATCTGAAGCCACCGCCCGGAGCGACGATTACGGCTGCTCCTGTCGCTGTGCCGGGTTCAGGGAGAAATGGGGTCAGTGTAGCTGTAGAAATATTCCGTGCCATAGGATCTCCCCATTGCTTAAACCAAGTCTCTGGAGCAGGTTGGTTTTCAACTCCACCGGTGCCTAGCAAAATAGCATTAGGCTCAGAAGGGTTTTCAAGTGGATAAATAGTGCCATCCTGCGCCAGGACGGCAGTGGAGATGAATAGGCACGAAGCCAAAATTGAGCTTTTTAATAGGTTCATTGTATTATTGGGTTTTGTTAATTATTTATTTTCGGTTTATATATCCATCATCAGCAAATAAGAGCTCATAGATTTGCCATGCTTGTCTAAGGTAGAGGCACTAGTGACTCCTCCTTCAAGGGCATCGTAGAGCACAAAATTCAAAGCTCCAAGTTGTGGTAATTCGTAACGATCCACCCTGCCCTTAATACGGTCACCAAACCAGGCTTTTACTTTTTCTGCGGTCACTTTACTGAAAACCAAATCATAGTTTTCCTTGTCGTACACGATCAATGATATATTACTGATATTTCCTTTGTCTCCAGTCCTGGAATGTGCTATCTCCCAAAGTTTCATATCAGTCTATGGTTTGGTATATGATGTTCGTTTGTACTTCTGATTTGGGTAAAAGCACTGAAGCGATGGAAATTTGCCCGCTCAAATGCTGAGTTGCCCCGCCTCCTCCGGCAGGTCCATTGGTATAAAGAGCTTCTACTTCCAAACCAATTTGCCTAGCTATAGCTGCGGAACCGGATTTCCCGGCAACTCTAACTCTAGCCTCCGGAGGCTCAACTAGCTGACTAGACGAGTTTAAAGGATTGATGGAGTTTACTCCTATAAGTTCGAATCTCAAATCAGTAAGTTCTTTACCTTCCAGTCTTTTTTTGATGATTTCTATGGCCAATTCAGCTCTTTTTAAACAATTGGCACCACCGTAGCTAATCTCTCCTTCTCCCAAATACCCATTTCTATATCCCACGCTGACCTTGTAAGTATCAGTAGCCTGATTTCCATTGCCTTCCTTGAATGCAATTTTATCTTTTTCCAACTCGTGAAATTCTACTTTCGAAAAGTCAGCTACGCAATCCGGTGTAAAGTAATTCTGAGGATCGTGGATTTCATATAACATCTGCTCGGTGCAAGTGGCAGTACTCACCAAACCACCCGATTCCGGAAGTTTAGTCACAAATCCATCTCCAGATTCATCCACTTCAACCAAGGGAAATCCAAGGTTCCACAGCTCAGGAACATCCTTGATTCCCGGATCAGCGAAATATCCTCCACAAACTTGTCCGGCACATTCCAACAAATGCCCGATCAAGGTTCCTTTTCCCAATTTCCTAAAATCGTCCATGCTCCAACCAAACTCATAAATCATGGGAGCCAGAAATAAGGAAGGATCTGCTACCCGGCCTGTCACAATAATATCCGCACCGCTTCGCAAAGCTTCTACTATCGGCAATGCTCCCAGGTAAGCATTTGCAGAAACGATGTTTTCTTTGATAGAAGATAAGGGTTGCCCCGTTTCAAGGATCACCAGATTATCCTGATTCTTGACTTGCTCCAGCACATCATCTCCGATTACTGCTGCGATTTTCATCCCACGAGCGCCAGCTTTCCTGGCCAAAGAAGCTAATATTTCAGCCGCTTTTTCAGGATTAGCCGCTCCCATATTCGTGATGACTTTGATCTTGTTTTTATAGGCTAATGGAATCACCTGTTCCATTCTATATTCAAGTAAATTATTGTACCCTTTGGATGGATCGACTCTTTTTTGTTCTTGGGCAATGGCTATCGTCCGCTCCGCAAGGCATTCAAATCCAATGTAATCAAGATTCCCTTTCTCCATCAACCGGATGGCAGGCTCCAGCCTGTCACCTCCATAACCTGCTCCACTTCCTATTCTAATCTTCATCATATTTTAAAAGGAAATAGCCCCAATTATAAGTGAAACAATCAATATAATCATACTCACCAAAAATGCATAAGGAATGGTCTTCCGTTGGTGATCTGCCAAGTCAACACCTGTCAGACCAATCAGCAAGAAGGTCGCTCCGGTCAAAGGGCTAACAGGAAATCCTGTAGTCATCTGCCCCATAATTGCCGCTCTTCCCACTTCAATGCCTGAACCTCCAAACTCCACGGCTGTGGAAGCCAATAAAGGTAAAATACCAAAATAGAAGGAATCAGGATCGAAAAGCAGACTTGCAGGCATGGATAAAACCCCCATGATCACAGCCAAATGATTCCCAATCCAATCAGGGGTATACGCAACAGCTGAATCAGCCATTGCCGATATCATTCCTGAACCTTTCAAAATCCCTGTAAAACATCCCGCGGCAAAAAGAATACTTGCCATCAAAATCGCAGCCTTGGCATGTGCATCAATCCGCTTTCCTTGCTCCTTCACTTTCGGGTAATTTACCGTTATAGCAACACAAAATGCGATCATGAAAATGACATGAGGCGGTGCTAATCCTGACACTAAAATCCCGACAGCCAGAAGAATCAGCGCTATATTAAACCAGAACAACCTTGGGCGTTCCAATTCACTGAAAGTGATTTCTTCTTCAAAATGAACCTTGGTTAACACTTCTCCTTTTCTTTCACTTTTCCCAAGATAGAATGCAATTAAGAGCACCGAAGCTAAACCCACCAAAACCGGAATCAGCAGAGGATTGAAGAGTTCGGTCACCGAAATTTCCAATGCAGAGGCTGCTCTTATAGTAGGTCCTCCCCATGGTAGAATATTCATCGTTCCAGCTGAAAGAGCGACTATACAAGCAAGGTTAGCCCGTTTCATAGTTAAGGCATCATACAGGGGCAAAAAGGCCGGAATTGTCACCAAAAAAGTTACTGCTCCAGAGCCATCCAAGTGCACGATCATTGCCAAAACTGAAGCTGCGACAGATATTTTCGCAGGATCATTTCCTGCAAATCCCAGCAGCTTATTGATGATGGGCTTAAAAGTCCCTGCGTCAGTCAATATCCCGAAAAAGAGAATGGCGAAAATAAACATGACACCTGTAGGTGCGATGGTCTTGATCCCATCCGTCATGAAGTCTAGCAACTCAAAACCAAAACCTCCAATCAATCCCATCACCACCGGCACCATAATCAATGCAACTACCGGAGATGCCTTTTTTGACATCACCAAGACTAGCAAAATGACTATGGTAAGAAAACCTAAAAGTGACAGCATAGAAGCAATTTTTAGTTGGTTATCATGGGTTTTAAAATTCTAAATATTGGGTAAAGCTGAGGTTAGAAAACCCACTGATTAACAGTAAGATGAGGAGTATTTTTTTTCATGGGATTTTGGGTTTGTCTTACTTAGAAAATGAAATAAAATTTACTTTGAATTATTCGTTAAACAAAAGGGCTGCATGATCTGAGCAAATTTGTTGGTTCCTTAAAGCTCCTACATTGTTTTACTCTGCTATTTCCAATGGACTATAATGGTCGAACTTGGATTGATCTACAGGCTTGAAAAGCAATTGGGAATACATGTATAGCCCATTTTTCCAAACCTTAAAATCATGGCCTCCGGTTTCTAAGTAATAAATATGCGGCACGTCATTTTCTACCAGGTAATCGTGGGTACGGGAGCTGAAGCTCAGCAGTCTGTCGGCATCCCCGCAGGAAATCCAAAGCACTTTTAATAGTTCTTTTGCTTTTTCCGGATCAGGCACTAATTCCTGAGGTATTTTGGTATTCGGAGCGGAGGAAAAGCCTCCTACCCAGGCGAATTTATCCAGGTTTCCCAAGCCAAAGTTCAGCGATTGCCCGCCACCCATTGATAAGCCCGCAATGGCTCTATTTTCACGGTCGGTCAATACAGGATACTCTTTTTCGATAAATGGAATCAGGTCATTCAGCAGATCCTGTTCAAAGGTTGCAAAAGCCTGAACCTTCTCCGGCGCCATGATATTTCCACCGGCACTATCGTCCTTCATCGCCCTGCCGTTTGGCATGACTACAATCATGGGTTCCAGTTTCCCATCCGCATAGAGATTATCGAGAATCACCTCCGGATGGCCTCCGTTCAGCCATTCCTTTTCATCTCCGCCTATGCCATGCAGGAGGTAAAGCACGGGATACTTCTCCTTTTCGGAAAATCCGGGAGGCGTATAAACTAAGGCATTGCGGTCATTGCCAACGGTCTTTGAGGGGTAACTGATGGTGTTGATTTCCCCATGGGGAATTCCATCCTTGACTTGGTCAAACCCTGCAGGAGCTTCTTTTTCTAACTGCTGGCCATGGAGTTGCCCGGCAAAAAGAAACAATAGGAGTAATAGGTTTTTTGAGCAGTTCATATAGGTGTATTAGGTTATTTTTTGGGTTAAATTGCCTGGATCAAAATTTCCAGCTCATTCTTTCTTCAGAAGTTCCGCCATTTTTTCACCATACCTGGATCCAAGTAGTCGGTATCCGGCTGCAGAGAAATGAAGTCCGTCTGCTATAGCTTCGCAGGCTTCCGAGGAGATCACATAGGAATTAGGTATTACAGAAGGAAGCGTAGCAATGATGGGGTTCATGCCCGCACACTTGCCTCCTTGCTCCGCGCTGACAAGTTCGCCTGCCAACAACGGAACAGAACCCGGTACCAATCCTAGGTCGCTGAGTAGGTTGTCATAAACGCCTGCTACTTTTTTAGGCCAGGTTTCGTCTCCTGTATTGGATTCACCTTGATGCAGCAAAATGCCTTTGATCACCCCATCTTTCTGGGCAATTTTCGCCAGCTCCAGCAATCTCCCATAAGGGTTCCCTTCGTATTGGGCGATCATGCCCTTCATCCATTCCGGAGCAGTTTCCACATAAGACTCATAATTATCTTTCTCAAAGAGCTCGATTTTACAGCCTCCAACAGACACATTGATGATACCGATTCTGATGCTGTCAGGGAGATTTTCGGCGAGCGTTTTCCCGAAATAATCCCCGGGAGTAAGGCCGGTATTGCAGCGGCTAAGCGGCGGTACAGCTGGATACCAATTCCCCATTTCCCTGTCTAAATCCGGGCAATCCACCGCCTGCAGTACCTTAAACCGGTCATTTGCCACAGTGTCCTGTGGTTCATACTTGGCACTTCCCTCCATGTTGGATTGGCCGAAACTCAGGAAAACATAAAAGTTGGGATCCTGGGAAAATCCCCGTAGGGGGGTAAAAAACAATAGCAGAACCAAGGAAAAGAGGAAGAGCGGCTTTTTCATTTTGGGTTGGGAGTTAGTATGGGTTTGAAAGTTTATTATACTGTTAGGTTATTGATTAAGGAAGTACAAATTCATATTGACCGCTCTCCTCAGTCACCGGGTCTTAGACTGTAATTTTCATAGGTAGGAAAGTCATAGGGTACAGGATAGGTTACCTTTCCGGTGGCCAACCATTCTGTTGCCCTGATCACAGTAGTCTGAAAACCGGCACAACGGTAGGCCGGAGGATAAGTCTCGCCCTTCCACAGATGGCCCATACTGGAATTGTATACCTTTCCTTCGCCATACTCGACTACCCACTCCACCGGCCACAATTTCCCGGTATCTGTGCTATCATAAGCATAGGAAAGTACAGTCAGGTTTTCGGCAGTGCCTCGGGGGAAACTGTAAACCTCCGTATTTACGGTCTTCCATGATTCAGGAAAACCTTCATTGATGGGGTGGCGATTCAGTATTTGAATGAGTGCATCAAAACGATCCCCATGCCCCGTACCTTCCCCTTCTCCCCGGTGATGTTTTATCAGCTGCCCTTGAGAATTTACCTCCAAAGACACCCCTGCCTGAGCTGAGCGCCAGCCTAATCCAATCATCTTATCGTATTCTTTCCAATCCGGAAACGCATTATTGGCTGAGTGAAGAATATACAAACCTCCGCCATGCTGCATGTAGGTTTCCAAACTCTTCTGCGCTTGGTCAGGCCAGTTTAAACTTGGGTTGTGGATATTATTAGTATTCTGGATGATCACATCAAAAGCTTCAAAATCGGGAATCCACCTCTGCCTCTGAATGCTGTCAACCGGTACGGTGGATACTTCCACCTCAAACTTCCCACTTCCTTCCAAAATCCATTTGATCACTTCGGTGGTTTGCTTCCAGTCATGATTGCTAAATCCATCCACGATTAAAACGGTATGGACAGGTTTGGTTTGGGAAGAAAGATCCCCGCTCATAAGCAAGGACAATCCCATAGCGATCAGTCCAATAAACCGCCTCAGACGAAGTCTTGTTGAATAAAAATCTTCCTTGAATACCATTAAAAATCAGTTATAAATATGTTTCCGCTTACTCAATTTATACTTGAAATCTATGTCCGAAAAGAAACCTACATTTTGCAGGACTCAATTTTCTGCTACAAAGGTAACCACCTCTCCTTGTGTGGTTTTGACATCAAACAGCTTCATGTCAGTTAGATCCACAGGAATAATCCCGGCCTCTGCAGAAATTATTGGATCTGCGGTAAGTGGCACCTGATAGAAAGGATTCGGATTTTCGCCGCTAGCTTTATTTAGTTCATTTCCATTTTCCAGGCTCAATGCATTTGGCACCCTCAACCGTAGATTTCCTCCAACAGTGGATTTAATCACAACCTTCTCAATCTTCCCGTCTTTCCATTTCAGTTCCAGCACTTCAAAGCCGCCTTTGGCACGAATACCGGAGATGCTTCCATCTTTCCAAACATCCGGTAAGGCAGGCAAAAGATGAATTTCACCATTGGCACTCTGCACCAACATTTCGGTTATTCCTGAAGTACAGCCGAAGTTTCCGTCAATCTGGAAGGGAGGATGTGCGTCAAAAAGATTGTTGTAAGATCCGCCGCCCCCTTGATTAGAACCAACTGGAGATAATTGGTTTTGAATGAGTTTGTAGGCATGATTTCCATCAAGCATCCGTGCCCACCAGTTAACTTTCCAACCCATACTCCATCCTGTGGAAACATCACCTCGTTGGATAAGGGTATTTCTCGCAGCAGAATAAAGTTCAGGTGTACGTAAAGGGGAAATCTGATTGGATGGAAATAAGCCGTACAAATGCGAAATATGACGGTGATGGTCATTGGGATCGTCTATGTCATCCAGCCATTCTTGCAATTGCCCATGCTTTCCGATCTGCATAGGGGGCAGTCGGTCTCTCATCACACGAAGCGAATCTGCAAATGACTGATCCCTGTCCAGCAATTCGGAAGCCTGAATCACAGCACTGAAAGCATCAAAAACCAATTGATTATCCATGGTAGTTCCGGCGTCCAAGGACGACCCCTCATGTGCGGCCGGGGCATTTTCCGGAGAAGTCCCCGGGTTTACTACCAACCACTTGTTATCCGGATGCTCGACCAAGAAATCCACATAGAACGTCGCAGCACCTTTTAATATCGGATAAATCGACTTCAGGTATTCCGTATCTCCGCTGTATTGGAAATGGTCCCAGAGATGCTGGCTCGTCCAGGCACCACCACCACTCCATATTCCCCAGAAGATCGCATCCACCGGGCCGGTAATTCTCCAAATATCAGTATTATGATGAGCCATCCACCCTCTGGCGCCATACATTACACGGGCCGTTTCTTCACCTGCTTCGGCCATTTCGGAAACCATTTTCAGGAAGGGTTCATGCAGCTCCGCCAAATTGGTTTTCTCGGCAGGCCAATAGTTCATCTGTGCATTGATATTGATGGTGTATTTGCTGTCCCAGGGCGGTGACATCTCTTTGTTCCAGATTCCCTGTAGGTTTGCAGGCTGTCCTCCAGGCTGGGAAGAAGAAATGAGCAAATACCTTCCATATTGATAATAAAGCGTGACCAACTGGGGATCATTACCGGTTCTAAAATTGCTTAAGCGCTCATCTGTGGGGAGTTTGGAGGACTCTGTCTCACCCAAATCCAAGACTACCCGATTGAAGTAGTTTTGATAATCCGGCACGTTAGTCTTCAGCAGATCATCAAAAGATTTGGTGGAAGCTTTTGACATAAACTCCTCTGATCTGGCATTTTCATCGCCACTTAGATCCAGGTAATTGTTAAAATTGCTGGCAATGGAAATGTAAATAGTTGCCTCATCTGCATCCCTTACCGTAATGGAGTTATCCGAAGTAGAAGTTGTTCCTCCACGGTTTTTGATTTTGGTGAGGCTTTTAAATTTAACCTGTCCCCTTAATCCTTCATGATCCGTGGTGGTTCCCGAAATTGTCAGCTCCTTATAGGAATTGATACCGAGAGTGGCATTTGGCTGAGGCGTGGACATGGAAGCGGTGAAGGAAATCACCCCAGGTTTGCTGGAAGTCAAATGAACAGCAATGATGTTGTCCGCAAAAGAAGCAATCGCTTCACGTGTATAAGTCACGCCATCTACCACATAGCTCACTTTGGAAATTGCCCGCTCTATATCCAGTTCCCTACGGTAATCTGTAAAAGTACCATGCCCTTCAAAGGCTATATTCAGATCTCCCACAGGCTGGAATTTCTGCCCGTGCGACTTCTTGCTTTGAATGGTTTTGGATGCCAATTGTTCGGCTTCTTTTTGCTTTCCTTCGAAAATCAAGCGTCGGATTTCCGGCAAAGCAGCCAGGGCATCCGGGTTATCATTCCTATTTGGACCACCTGACCAGACAGTATGCTCATTGAGCTGGATGAGCTCATTTTCCACATTTCCATAGATCATAGCACCCAGTTTACCATTTCCTATCGGCAAGGCATCTGTCCATACATCAGCAGCCGGTTGCTTGTACCAAAGGGTGAGTGGTGAGCTTTCCTGAGCTTTTACCGGCACGGAAAAAGCTAGAAAAATCACAATAAATAAGCTTCTTAAATAAGATTGATAAGCAGGCATTTTGGGTTAGTGTTTAAAAGTGTAGGTTAAGCAAACGATGCCCATGGATTATTTGGTAATCACATCGATTTCTGCATAGCCGGCCGAATTGTCGTTTTTTGTGTTTTTTAAAGCTGTGAGTTTTATATATCTGGCTTTCACCGAAGCGAATTCCTTACTTTGCCATAGTGGATTGTTGTTGATATTGGAGAATTCACCTTGACTTACTCTGTGCCAGGAGTTATTGTCCATAGACACATGGAATTCATATTCCGTGATAATACCACTAGACCAGAGTCTTTGATCAGGTAGGTATCGGAAGCCGATCAGCTCCTCCTCTTTGCCCAGATCGATGACCAGATCTATCGGGAGCTTCTTATCGTCAGATTGATGCCAAAACGTATTGGGGTCACCATCAATAACCTGTGCCACACCGGAATCCCCTTCACCTGTGACTTTCCAGTTTTTCCTGGAAATATCAAAGCTTTCCTCAGTTACCGGACTGCTTCTCTGAGAGGAAGGATCATAGGCTATGGCAGCCACCTGCACTTTGCCATCAGCAGTCGGAATAAGGCCGGTGTAAATTTCAGATTCATTAGTCGGAGCAGAACCATCCAGCGTATAATAAATCACAGATTCCTCATCTGCAGGGATGATGCGAATGTTTCCGGATTGCTCACGAATGATCCCCGGTGAGGTCAAAATCTGAGGGGCGTTAAATACACCTATATTTGAGATGACAGGATTACTTTTGGAATCAGTGACGGTAAAGCGAAGTTGGGTAGCTTCCACGGTGGGAAACTGCAGGATTCTCTTGTAACCAATCGTAGTCTGGCTGTCCAATTCCTTCCATTCCCCATCTACCATGGCTTCTATCGTAAATGCTTTTACCCGCTGTCCCAGCCGGATGTATTCCTGGACCATAAAGCGGTTAAAGCTTGTAGGCTCATCAAAAGTAATGGTCAGAGAGGCCGAATTCACTCCATCATCAGTTGCCCAATAGGTATCCTTATCTCCATCTAAAGCCTTGGAAGCATCATATTTACTGCTTCCGCCTCTTACATTGGTAGCATCAGCACTAGCATTTAAAGCAAGATCCTCGTCAAATACTTCTTTGACAGCTTGTGCAAAATCCAGTACATTTTTCTCGTCAGTTTCATGAATTAAACCGTTTGGCATGATCGCGAAATTAAGCAATAAAGTCCCATTCCTTCCGATGGAATTGTAATAAGTATCCATCAACTGAGGCAACGTTTTCACTTTGGAATCCTCCCTCACATGATAAAACCATTCCGGGCGAATGGAAGTATTCACCTCACCCGGTACCCAGGCATTGCCGTTTTCCACACCGTGGCGCAACATATCCTCCGGCACATCCCCAAGGGAATCCAGTAAACTCCAGTTGGTTTCTCCCACGTACCCTGACTCAGTTCCTACCCAGCGAAGGTCTGCACGCTTCCCTCCATCATTCCAGATGACAATATTTGGCTGAAGCTCGCGCACCAATTTGTAGGTATTTCCCCAGTCGTAATACGTTCTTCGGTCAATTTCCCGTGTTTCGTTAGCTCCGCCATAGTACCCCGACCCACCATGAGCACCATCAAACCAGATTTCAAAAATCTCCCCATAATTGGTAAGCAATTCGGTCAGTTGATTCCTGAAATATGTGATGTACTCAGGCTTGCCATAGTCTGCAAAATTCCTGTCCCAAGGTGAAAGATAAACACCGAACTTCAATCCATATTCCTTGCAGGCATCTGCCATTTCCCGTACGATATCACCTTTTCCATTTTTATATGGAGAATTTTCGATGGAATAATCCGTGTATTCTGAAGGCCAAAGGCAAAATCCACTATGGTGTTTGGCCGTAAGGATCAACCCAGTCATTCCTGCTTCTTTTGCTATTCTGGCCCACTGACGCACATCCAGCTCTTTTGGGTCAAAAATACCGGGATCCTCATCTCCAAATCCCCAAGACATATCGGTGTAGGTATTGACAGAAAAATGGATAAATCCATAATATTCCATTTCCTGCCATCTCATCTGGTTTTCATCCGGTACCGGTCCGAAAGGCTGAGGTGGTTTTACTTCCTCACATGCTGAAAGACACATGCCAAGAATTAAGAAAAGACTAACTACTAAGCCCTTGAAATTCATTTTTACTACTTGTTAAATTATTTATTAATCACTTATTTTTTAATGACTTAATTCCTGCTTCCATTTAGAAAATGAAGACTTAGCCTTATTCACTTCACATTTCCACCATTGCCTTTATCACCCCGTTCTCAGGATTGAGCCAAGATTGAAAATCATGGGTTACCTGTTCAAACTGCACCCGGTTAGTGATGTACTTCTCCACCGACAATTGACCGGAGTCCATGGCTTCCAAAACCTGATCAAAGTCTTCCCGGATTGCATTTCGGCTACTCATCAAAGTCGCTTCCCGCTTATGGAATTCCGGATGGGAAAAGGCTATTTCGCCTTTCTGCAAACCTACCAGCACATAATTACCTCCATGGGCGATGTATTTAAATCCCTGATTAATAGCTGCCAGACTACCCGTAGCATCAATTACAGCATCACAAAAATCCCCGTTTGTGATCTCCCGTATTGTTTCATAAGCATTTTCACCAGCCTTCACCACATAGGGGATATTCCAGGCTTCCCTGCAAAAGTCCAGTCTTTTGTCGTTGATATCCATAGCAATCACCATAGCTCCTGCAATCCTGGCGAACTCCATCACCCCCAATCCAATGGGACCTGCTCCGATTACCAGTACAAACTGCCCCGGTTTCACTCCTGCCCTCCGCACTCCATGAGCACCTATGGCAAAAGGCTCCGCCAATGCAAGCTGTTCTAAGTTCAGTCTTTCTTTTTTAACCAAGGATGAAACAGGTAAGGATACAAATTCCTGCATGCCTCCATCCTCATGCACTCCAAAAACGCTGATTTTCTGACAACAATTGGGTTTGCCATTTCTACAGGCCACGCAAGTCCCACAGTTGAAATACGGAATCACTGTTACCAAATCACCTTTGAAGATTTCCTCATTTTCTGCTATTTCCGTTACTTCTCCTGCCAATTCGTGCCCAAGGATTCTTGGATAAGAAAAAAAAGGCTGGGTGCCTTCAAATGCGTGAAGGTCTGTTCCGCAGATACCGATCCTCTTGATTTTGACAATAGCCCTTCCTTCAGAAAGCTGTGGCTTTTCTCCTTCTTGATACTCAAATTCTCCAGGTGAAGTGCAGCTTAGTATTTTCATGTGTTTATAATTGATTTTTAATGGTCACATGGAATCTCGCATAACGGATAATCATTCATCTGTGTGACGTTCTTCGTCATGCTCGATTTCATGTGTTTATAGTTTGTTTTTTTATGGTCATAACCTGTCCCATGACAAAGGAAACGGGATAGCCTGTCCCGCATGGTAGCTAATCATGCCACTGAGTGACACCCGAGTCATGCCTGGACTCAGACAGGTTCGATTTCATTCAGTTTTATTCAAATTAAATTCTACCAAATAGTCAGCGATAAGGCCTTGCTCCTTACAAGCAGCCCAAAAGTAATCAGGAAGTGATATGGTGCAAAACGCTGCATTAGCCCGAACTCTACGAGTCGAGGTGGAGTTAAGTGCCAGAGAATTGACTCCCGGAAGTTGAAGTGCAAATTGGATACAGGCATGTGCAGGATCGACTGCCTGTTCTTCACAAAGGGTAAAGAATCGAGCTCTCCACTGATGTCTTTTCTGAAATTCCGAATCATCACTATCCATCTTTTGATAGTCAAAATAATCCCCACCTACCAAAAAACCGGAGTGGAAAACTGCAGAATTAATGATTCCTACTCCGTCCTTTTCCAATTGTCCCATAAAGTGAAACAGCTCTTCAGGATGATCATAGATAGTCATGCTATTGGCGATCATCACCCAGTCAAGTGGGTAATTCTTATAGACTTTACGGATTACTTCCCAGTTTTTAGCCCCAACACCGATTGCTTTCACCTTACCGGCCTGTTTCAGTTCCGTCAATGCCGCATAGCCTTCCAGAATATCCTCAAACCTCTTTTCATAATCTTTTGGTGAGTTTGCCTGATCCAAATACTCATCGGGATCATGTATGGATACGAGCTGAGCGTCAAAGCCTTTAAGCAATTCATTCCCCTCCTCAAAGCAATTGAGAATGCCTTGATAGCTGATATCCTGAACCGCATCATGCGTCAGTTCTTTCCAGACATCTCTTTCAAAAGTAGGCTCGGTGCCTAGCAAAGGCGCACGTTTCCATCCCAATTTATTACTGATCAGCACCTTGTCTTTGGGCACTTGCAAATCATATAGTGCCTGCCCCAACGTATCCAAAGCCAATCCAGCTCCATATTTCCCGGCCGAATCAAATACGGCTCCATCCGGAAAGCATTCTAAAGCAGCCAACACCAGCTCTAGTTTTTGCCCATATGGTCTTGCTTCGTAAAGGTTGCCCAATGAACCCGTCCCTACGATCATAGCAGGTACCTGTATGCCGGTTTGACCTAACTCCATATCTTCAACAAATTAAGGGGATTACTATTTGAACCCGAAATATGCATTAGCAATTCTACGCCACGGCGTACAGGTTATTGCAGCCATTAATTGCTTCATAACGAAACCTAATGCATAATCCCGGTTGAAATGGTTTTCATTCATTTTTCAAAAGAATAATCCAATATCAGAATTCTCTTTAAAACTATATTGGTCAAACGTTTGACCAGACCAAACCGTGTATGCTGTAAATCGCAAGAGTTCCGTCCATTTGTTCTAAATTTAGGGCAGACAAGCCGCTGAAGATGAAAAAGAAAAGAACCAGCATTACCGATATTGCCAATGCACTTCATGTGACACCCTCTACGGTATCGAGAGCACTGAATGGAGGCGGTAAAGTCAGCGAGAAAAAAAGGTACGAAATCCTGTCTTTGGCAAAAAAACTGGGGTACAGACCCAATCCTATCGCAAAGAGTCTTCTGGAAAACCGAACACATACCATCGGATTGATCATTCCGGAATTCACCCATCATTTTTATAGCCGCATGCTGGCCGGAATTGAAAGTGTCACATCCATGGCAGGTTACCAGTTGCTTATCTGTACCTCCAATGAAAAACAAAAGCAGGAAATCAAATCCACCCAAACGCTATTAGATGCACGGGTAGATGGCATGTTGGCTACCATCTCCAAGATGAATGACAAGTTTGCCCATTTGCAGGAAGTGATGGACAGCGGAACTCCGCTGGTGTTAATAGATCGTTTTTCGGAGGAAATAGAAACACCGTATGTCATTTCGGATGATTTTAACGGAGCTTTTTCGGCAGTAGATTACCTGTGCCGTAGTGGCTGCAAGAATATTCTGCACATCAAAGGGCCTGAAAATTTATCAACTACCTTCAACCGGTTTATGGGCTATAAAGAGGCACTTCGAAAGCATAAATTAGCATTGAAAGAGGAAT
This sequence comes from Algoriphagus sp. Y33, assembly GCF_014838715.1. Taxonomy (NCBI): domain Bacteria; kingdom Pseudomonadati; phylum Bacteroidota; class Cytophagia; order Cytophagales; family Cyclobacteriaceae; genus Algoriphagus; species Algoriphagus sp. Y33. The sequence continues at coordinate 3,514,029 of NZ_CP061947.1, forward strand.
TGATTCTGGAAGGAAGTGAGCCGGATTTGACGGAAAAAATCACCGGATGTCTCAAACACTTCCAAGTTGAAGGAGCGTTTGCCTATAGTGATTATCTGGCATTTGAGATTTACAAAGTTGCCAGTGCTCTCGGTATTTGCATCCCCGATCAATTGGCAGTAATCGGATATGCTGACGAACCTATTTCTACTTACGTCCACCCCACCCTGAGCACAGTCAATCAACGACCTTTTGAAATGGGTGTATTGGGAGCCAACTATTTACTAAACAAAATCAATAATCCTGCAACACCCCTGGAAACAACAAGTATAAAGACTGAGTTGATTCTGAGAGAATCTTGTATGGTTTTGAAAAGTTAAGTTTTGAATAAAATCAACTACACCTCCATGAACTATAAGTACTTCACTTGAAGGAACTCACACTAGTGGAATAAATTTATTCCTCCCTTTCCAAGAAAAACGTGACGGGCTATTACGAAACCTAATGCAAAATCCGCGATAAACCATTGCGTCATCGTGGTTAAAAACAGACAAAAAAAAGAGGCTGCCCCATAGCTCATAATTGTCACATTGAGCAGGTATTGGTAATGTGTCAGTTTGAGCGAAGTCGAAGGGTTTTCGACTTCGCTCAGGATGACACTTAATTTGTCCCTAATTACGCTGTCACTACTCTTTTGTAAATTCTAAATTTTCCTTACCCAGCCTGTCAAGAAATCCTACTTATGAGACAGACTCTCTCAATTTTTTCAAATCAAGGTTAAAACTTGTATGTGACCCCAACATTCAAAGCAGAAACACCATAACCCAACTCGGCAAATGCGCCTAAATTGTCGCTAAAGAAGTAGCGCCCTCCAACAAAGGCAGTCAAGCCAAGATCACTGCCATAGTTATTTGAAATAGGGGTTCCGCCTCCTTCATAAGAATAGCTGGAAATATTATAGGCCAGCATCAAACCTCCATAAAGATCCAATTCAGGAATAGATGGGAAACCATTGTAATGATAAGCACCTCTAACACCTATCACCACGTAATTCCACTTAGAAGTATAGCCCGGACCATTGTACTTGTATCCCGTATTTCCAAGATATCCCCCCAAACTGATCACTCCGGGGCCACCTACATCCCAAAAACCGTGATCTACGGCAATGCTGATCGCAGGTCGGGCATTGCCAAGGCCCCCCAGATTGGTTCCTACTCCTATACCCAAATTGGCCATGGTAGTCCCTTCTTGAAAAGGCTGTTGCGCATGGGCAAGTGTCGCTGTAAAAACGGCAAGAATTACAAAAATTGTCTTTTTCATAAAGTTAAATAGTTAGTTGTTTTAAGTTTCAAATTGTTAAGTAGATTTTTCATGTTGACAGCGAACATTAAAAACGGTAAAATCCATTTTTTTCCTATACAGTTAGGTTTCCACTTCAAAACAAACGGCTTATCAAAAGCAATATTACGTTGTTTTCAGTTATTATTAAAAAGTTTGAATAACCAATATTGAAGAACTAGGTCGGAGAAATGCATTTCACTAATTTCCCAAAAACGATCTAACAAAACATCAAACTGACTACCAATTAATTACATAAAATAATCGAAAATAAATCAATAATACTTCCGGCGAACTTCGCTCTTCCTACAATCTGAGCATGAGAATAACTCTTTCCGTACTACTTTACTTTATTTGATCCTTTGCGGTGAAAATAAAAAAACCGTCGAGATTTCAGGGATCTTAACCCCTATCAAATAGCACATGCGCTAAATGGAAGCACCCTAAAAGCGCTTATATTTATCAGCCGTCCCCCTCTTTCTTCTTCTCCTTTTCCTCACCGCTTTTCAGCTTGTGGGACTTTTGGTCGTATTGCCCTTCAAGTTCGTCGATAGTGGACTTATCCCACAATTTCACTCCCGTAAAATAAGATGCTCTTCCAATCATATGCGCTCCTACCGGGGCGGTAAGCAGCATAAAAACAATGATCGCAACTACCCGTGCAAGAATGGCAGTATCTGAAAAGTAAATTCCGGCAGCCAATAAAATCAAACCTATCCCAAGCGTCGCCGCCTTGGTAGTAACAGAAATCCTCAGGTACAGGTCAGGCATTTTGACAATCCCTACAGCGGCCAACAAGATGAAAAGTGCTCCCAGCGAGCTAAGTACTATTATGATGATTTCAGTCATTTCTTTTCCTTTTTTCTAAATAATAGGCAAATGCTACCGTCCCCAGAAAAGCAATCAAAGCCATAATCATGGCTATATCGAGAAAAGCAGGCTGATTGGTGGTCACGCTATACACCGCTATAATCCCAATACCGGTGGTCAATAGCAAGTCAAGTGCAATAACCCGGTCAGGAAGTGTGGGTCCCATCAAGAATCTGATAAAAATAATCAATATAGATACAGCCAATACCGGCAGGATAATAAAATATAAATAGTCGTAAACGCTCATCTGGTTATCTCTAGTAATCGTTTTTCAAAACCGTTTTTGATATCCGCCACAAAACCCTCCCTGTCCTTCACATACATGGCATGTACATACAGCACTTTTCTGTCATCTGAGACATCCAAACTCAGTGTGCCGGGGGTAAGGGAAATCAGATTCGCCAACAAGGTAATTTCCAAATCCGAACGTGCATCCAACGGAATTTTTACAATTCCCGGTTTCATGTAATGCTTGGGCGTGACTACATCATAAGCCACCTCTATATTGGCTTTGATCAGTTCATAAAGAAAAAACAACACAAAACTGATCAACTTGGGAATCCTGTTGAAATATTTATTGTCCCTTCTATCGGTAGCTGTGATCCACAATAAGAAAAAACTCACGGCAAAGCCGAAAATAAAATTCTCAAAGGTGAAAGTTCCGGTGATTGCAATCCACACCAACGAAAGAAGAAGATTACTTAGAAATTTGGTCTTGATCATGGTGTAACCGGTTTAGCTCCCAACACTGCCTCTATGTAGGCGGAAGGCTCCATTAGTTCAGCTGCAATTTGCTTGCTCAGCAAGATGATATGTTCTGCCCCAAACCCAATATATAAGGATACTCCGGCCAATAAGATAATCGGAACGACCATGGCACGTTGCTTAAATGGCTTTAGTTCTTTGTAATACTTTACGTTCATTTTCTTGGGAAGATCAACAGCATCTTTCCAGAAAACCTCTGTCCAAATCTTTCCCGCCACCCAGAGTGTCAGGAAGCTACCCAGCAGAATAAACCCAATAAGAATAAGGTGTCCTTCATTATATCCGCTTTGAATCAGAAAGAGCTTTCCCCAAAACCCGGAAAGCGGGGGAATACCTACCAGAGAAAATAAAGGAATTGCCATCAGCAGGGAAAATAGCGGATATTTTTTATACAGTCCCCCTAGTTTCATGATATTCAGCGTTCCCTTGAGCTTGAAGATCAAGCCCGACACAAGGAAAAGATTGGTCTTAACTATAATATCATGGATGAGGTAGAATATTACCCCTACGATGGCAAGTTCGGTATATATTCCCAATCCTGCGATCATAAAACCAATATGGCACACGATCAAATACGAGAAGATTTTTCGCAAATTCACCTGTAGTATAGCCCCCAGTCCCCCTGACAGTATAGTCAATGCCGCTATGCTTACCAGCAATGTACCCAGAAACTCGTCAGGGATAAATATCAGGGTAAAGATTCTCAGCAGAGCATAGACACCTACCTTGGTCAACAGACCGCCGAAAATCGCTGATATCGCCGGGGGCGGGGTATGGTAAGAAGCAGGAAGCCAGAAGTAAAGTGGGAAAATAGCTGACTTGATGCCAAAACCTATGAGAAATAAAATGGCCACTACATTGACCAGGCCTCTATTTTCTATCTGTGCGACCTGCCCGGAAAGATCAGCCATATTCAGGCTTCCGGCCATCCCATAGAGAATTGCAATGGCAGTGAGGAAAATAGCCGATGCCAGCAAGTTCATCGTCACATATTTGATCGCTCCTTCGATCTGTGCCTTCTCCCCTCCTATGGTAATCAGCACAAAAGAAGCAATGATGATAATTTCAAACCACACATACAGGTTAAAAATATCCCCTGTAAGAAAAGCCCCATTCAGCCCCATTAAGAGAAAATTAAGTATGGGGAAATAGCCGAATTTCAGCCGTGCATTTCGGATAGCGCCTGTAGAAAAAACGGTCACTGCCATACCGGAAATGGCCGTCAACAATACCATGGTGGCACTGAAGGCGTCAGCTACAAACGTAATCCCGAAGGGTGCCTGCCATTCCCCTGCCTGCATGGTAAGTATTCCGTTCTGAAGGACTTCCCGCAGCAGCCAGCCTGCTATACCCACCGAGATAAGGCTGCATATAATCGAGATTAATCGTTGTGAATTTACCTTATACCAAAAAAACATCAGCAAGACCGCTGAGAAGAGCTGGAAGATTACAGGTAAAACTATGTAAGGGTTATTCATAAATTTCGTCAGTAGTATTCAACTCATCCAGATCATCGGTCTTGGTGATTTTATAGGCACGCTTGACCAGAATGATAGCAAATGACTGCAGCCCAAAACTGATGACGATTGCTGTCAGGATCAACGCCTGGGGTACAGGGTCAGCATAGATTTCGGTCAACATCTTGGAGGCCGAATCGATGATGGGCGGTTTGCCTTTGACTATTCTTCCCAATAGAAAAATGAGCATATTGGCACCATTACCAAGTAGGATCAATCCTATAATCAACTTGACCATGCTCCTCCGGAGCATCATGTATATTCCCGATGCGTACAATAAGCCTATCAAAATAACGAGTAGTAATTCCATATTAGATAGTTTCCGAAATGGTGAAAATAATAGTCAGTGTCACGCCGATTACCACGAGGTAAACTCCTGTGTCAAAAAATAAGGCAGTGCCTATCATTCCTATCACCGGCAGAGGCTCATCAAACCATAGTCCTGTCATAAAGCTTTCTCCGATTAAAAGAGGTGCCATTCCGCTCAACAGGGCAATGCTCAGACCGATTGGCATCAGAAACCCAGGGTGAAACTTGATCAAGCTTTTGGTTGTCTCCAGCCCATTGGCAAAAGAGTGGATAACAAATGCGATGGATGCAATCAGTCCGCCTACAAATCCTCCCCCCGGAAGATAATGTCCACGCAACAGGATAAATACCGAAAATAAAACCAACAGCGGTAAGAGGTAAGTGGATGCGGATTTGAAAATGATCGATTTCATGTGTATTTAATTTTTATGATTATCGGCAGTGATGCTGATAGTCTCATTTTCTTTGGCCTGCCGGCAGGAAGACCGATGATGGGTGACCGAAGGAACCTCAATGCTAGGGTTTGCCGCATCCTTTATTGCTTTTAATACTTTAAAAGAGATATACATATATTTTTTTTCAAAGGCCATACGGAATCTTTGACGATCAATCCGCCAGCTGGCGGAGCACTGTATATTTTAATGATGATTTTAATCGTGTCGATTTCATACTATTCTTTTTCTATGCCTTTAAGCCTCAACTTCAGCAAACTAAATACACCTATGGCGGCAATGACCAGCACAGTGATTTCCACCATGGTATCAAACCCTCTAAAATCCACCAGAATCACATTGACTACATTTTTACCTTTGGCCAAAAGGTAGGAGCTTTCGGCGTAGAAGATTGAAGTTTCCCTATTGAGCGGCTCTGACAAGACCTCCAGGGTGAGCACCGCTATCAACGTGCCGAAAAACAGGGACAGTACGCCATCCCGCAGACGAATACTTTTGCTGGAGAAGGTATTGTATTTCGGCAGGTTATAAATCACCAAGACAAACAAAATCACAGTCAATGTATCAATGGAAAACTGTGTCATTGCCAGATCGGGAGCCGAATAGAACAGGAAAATCAGGCATATTGAGTAGCCGATCACCCCGAGCGACGCAACTGCCACGAGACGGGATTTGGAGAAAACCGTGAAAATGATAGAAACAAACATGATCACCACGACTATAACTTCGTAAATCGTCAGTTCCGTGAGTTTGGAAGCATCTATAACAAGGCTTACTCCCTGATAAAGTCTGAGACCAAGTAGGATGGTTAGAAAACCCAAGATGGTGATCACGTAGTTTCTCAAGTAACCATTTTGGAAAAAGCCCGTCCACAAACCCGCAAACTTGGTAAAAAGCCTGCCCAACAAGGTGGCAATAAACTGAGGGCTTAGCCATTCAAACTTCAGCGTGGTCCCCACCAGTCCCTCGGATGGTTTCAGAAGCCAATAGAATAAGGTGCCCAGACTCAGGGTCAATACACTCAAGCCCAAGATCAGGTTAAAGCCATGCCAGAGTTGGATAGGATGCCCTGAACCACTTCCTGAGATACTTCTAAAAACCGGCTGAACCAGACTTTGATCGATCAATCCGGGAAACAGCCCAAATATCAATCCCAATCCGGCAAGGATCAAAGGAGGAACCCACATTGTGGGATGAGGAAGATGTGTCTTTTCAAACTGCGTGGGAAGCGCTCCGGCAAATGGTTTATACCCGGCCAGCAATCCGGCACAAAGGAGGAAGATATTAGTTAGTATAGCTGCAGCCGTAAGCAAATATGCCCAATCCCCCCAATGAAGCGTGGCCTCATAGATCAGATCTTTACCTATAAAGCCCAGAAAAGGCGGTGCCCCCGCATTGGCGAGAGCTGCCAATCCTGCGGCGATGGCTACCGGCATCATTACTTTTCTCAAGCCGCCCAAAGCCGTCACATCTCTGGTCCCTGTCTCGTGGTCTACGATACCCGTTACCAGAAAGAGCGTTGCTTTATACAGGGCATGAACCAATATAAACACGGAGGCTGCCAATAGTGCTTCCTCTGTACCGAGGCCAATCAGGAAAACCAATATGCCCAAGGCAGCTATGGTGGAATATGCCAAAATACCCTTCATATCGATTCGCAAAACAGAATGAACGGCCGCATAAACCATGGTCACCGCTCCCACGATGATCAAAGTCGTATTCCACCAAGGTGTACTTCCCAATAGTGGTGTAAACCTCGCCAGCAAATAAATCCCTGCCTTCACCATGGTGGCGGAGTGGAGGTAGGTACTTACCGGCGTAGGTGCTTTCATCGCCCCCGGAAGCCAAAAGTGAAAGGGGAATTGGGCAGATTTGGTAAAGGCACCCAAGAACAGTAACCCGATAATCCATCCATAGCTGCTATGTCCAATGATCAAACTACGCTGTGAAAGCAACTCCTGAAAAGAGAAAGAACCGCCTATCGTTCCCAGTACAATCATGCCTGCCAATAGAGATAATCCTCCCATTCCAGTGATGCTTAGTGCCAGTAGTGCTGATTTTCTGGATTTGGGATCTTCATTATTGAATCCGATCAGAAAGAACGAACTGATACTTGTCAGTTCCCAGAAAATAAACAGCGTAATGATATTATCCGAAAGCACCAGACCCAACATGGATGCCATAAACATGCTGAGGTATCCATAAAATCTATCAAGGTAAACATGGCCTTTGAGATAGCTGAATGTATAGAAAAACACCAGCGCACCGATCCCTGTAATCATCAATACAAAAAGCAGAGCTAAGCCGTCCAAGTGGAAAGCCAGATTAATGCCTGTACTGGGAACCCATTGGTAAATCAAACTGACCACTTCTCCCTCGCTGATCTGAGGGAGATACCTAAGGAAATACACAAATAGGAGAAGGGGCAAAAAGGGCATCACAATGGAACCTTTGCCTTTGACCAGTTTGCTGAGTAAGGGAATCATCGCCGCCACGATAAATCCGGAAAGTATGGCTAGAATCATGTGTTTTCCGAAGGCTTTTGATAGTTAAAATTCTAAATTACAAAAAAGAAAGTTGATGGCTTTGGTTGTATTATTAGGGATTGTTGTGTATCGGAGGGAAAATTCAAAGGACTGTTTCGGTATTTACATTTTTTTTTACCTCAGTGAATATTTTTGAAAAAGAGCAAAAAAGGAAGCGTGGAAGTAAATAGAATTGTCTATACTGCGGGAAAACTGTTGGTATTTACCAAAGGAATTGATCCCATGCTTATTGCCAAATGAAACGATTTTCTCTTTTCCCTCTACGGGCTATCCCTTTAAACTTGCTTTACGTATTGGTTTTTCTTCTGATTCCCCTGACCACCCAAGCCCAATCTCCCATCTGGCCAGACAGCATACCCTGGTGGAAAGCAAATAACCTAAGAGTAATCCAGACCAATCTGCCTGCATATGAGGCAGAAACCCTGGAAGTAGATTCCTTGATAGCTGACCTGAAAAGCCTCTCTGCCAATACCCTTATTATCAATGCCGGAGGAATTATGGCTTTCTATCCTACCCGGTTAGAATATCAGTACACCAATCCGTATATGAAAGATGATATGCTGGGCGATGTCATCTCCAGATGCCATGAAAATGGAATTCGGGTAATTGTGAGATTTGATTTCAGCAGGGCACATAAAAGTATTTTTGACAAACAACCCGATTGGTTCTACTTATCTCCTGAAGGCAAACGCATCGTGAATGACGATATGTATGTGATCTCAATCAATGCGCCTTATGAGCAAGAACAACTTTTCAATATCGTAGAAGAAGTAATCGATCGCTATCCTATTGACGGCATTTTTATCAATATGCCCGGTTATGCCACCAAAAACGCTTACACAGGAGAATATCATGGCATCGACCAGAACCCCTACGATGCCAAGCGTTTTGCTGACTATAGCGATGGGATGAAGTTGCCTCTGACGGAAGACTACGGCGATCCGGTATTTACGAAATACCAAGAATTCAAGCAGTATACCTCTGACGATCTGATCCGCCGTGTCCATGAACTCGTCAAATCAAAAAACGCGCAGATTGCCATCTGTACCTACTCTGAAAAATTTGTGGACATCATCCGCCATGAGTCACAGACCAATTCCCTGCCTTATTGGCCATACAATGCTTCGGACAATGTAAACAATACGATCCATTCCTACCCTGATCATATCGTCAGCAATGCGAGTATTCAGCAGATTTCCTTTCAGTCCAGGTACAATGCCGTAGAGCCGGAAGAAGTAGCAATTCGGCTGTACGAAAATATTGCCAATGGCTCAGGACTGGATATGAGCATAATGGGAGATTTCCGGGAGTATGAGGATGAGCGCAATTTTGATACATACAGAGAGATCTATGCGCTGCACAAAAAGTATGAACCCTATTTTGGGAACTACACTTCTCCCGCAAAGGTAGCGGTAATCGCTCCCGGATCCTGGCCGTCGGGGGATGCCGCCCAGGAATACCGGGGAGTTCAGCTGATGCTCAAAGAGTCCCATATCCAATTTGATATTGTGGAGAAAAGCCAAATTGCGCATCTGGAAGATCAACTGAAAGCGTATAAGCTGCTTATTTTGCCCGAAATCACAAATTTGGATGGAGAATCTCTGGATGCACTCGGCCGAATCAACAAATCGGGCACCAACCTGATCGCCACCAACCGTTCGTTGTCAGCTCATCCGGAAGTACTGGAGAGCCTCTTTGGAGCCAAAATCAAACAACTAGATCACGAGGGCAGCGGTTTTTACCTTAATCCGGCAGACAAAAAGCTCTTCAGCCGATTTGGACAGCAGCAACTGCTTTTCTGGAAATTCAATTTGGGATTGTATGATTTCACAGCAGCAGATGAAGTAAAACTAGCCATATACACTCCCGGAAGACCCGGGCCACCCGAGAAAATCGGAGGCCACGAACCTTCGGGGCATTATGCAGTCGGTATAAAAAAGCACGCCAAAAGCAGCGCTATTCTTTTGCCCATCAATCTGGGCAAACTGTATTACCTACATGGATATGAGCAACATAAAAACATCCTGTTGGACTTGATTGAATACAGCTACCCGGAGGTAAATGACCTGATCGTCACCGACGCACATCCACGGGTAGAGGCTATCCTACAAGAATATGCCCTGAATACACCGGAAAACTATGGAACCGAAAGCCGGGAAGGAATGCTGTTGCACTTGGTCAATCTTACCGGATTCAGTGGCAATACCTATTTCAGTCCTCTACCGGTCTATCAGACCAAATTCAGGATCAGAACGGACTTTAGACCTAGCAAAATATGGAGCATGATTGATGGTGAAGAAATAGCCTTTAGTTATGAAGAGGGACACACCTCGTTTGAGGTAAGTAAGTTGATAGACTATGAAGGAATCGTGCTGGAGCGCTAACACCCGAACAGCCAGTCGGTAAATCGGAAAAGAATAGAATATGCAAAACCCTGTAAATAAATTGTTTTCAGGGTTTTGCCTTATTTTTTAACTCATTTTTTAGAAAAAAAATCGGATTGAACTCTTCTGCCCAAGTCAATTTTTCTGATACACTCTTACATAATCAACCTGATACTGTTTTGGAAAAAGTGTCTGTTCTAGGCTTCCTCCATTAGAGCCCAATGCAAGGTTAAGCAGTAAATAATGGGGCTGATGAAAAGGGTTAAATCCATCCGGATTGGTTGTTTGGGTCAGATCCACTTCATTCAGTAATTCTCCATCCAGGTAAATCTTAATATAATTAGCTGTCCAATCCATCTTCCAAATGTGGAATTCTGATGGCCACTCAGGGTCTTTAGCCAGAAACTCAGCAAAAGGGATTTTCGCCTCATCCCAAGCCGCTCGTTTTTCCGGATGTGCCCAGGCGGCATTTGCTAAAATTGTGGGATTACCGCCAACTTTATAGAACTCCATGATATCAATCTCCCCATTAGCCGGCCAGGGTTTTGATACGCCCAGTGTCCAGATGGCAGGCCACATGCCGCTAGCTGTATCTATTTTTGCCCGCACCTCCACCACGCCATACAGGAATTCCACTTTACCCCGGGTGTTGATACTGGCTGAGGTATATTCGGCAAATTCACGGTTTTTTCTCCAGTCATTAGCAGCAGGATCATAGGAAGGATTTTTGAGCCTTTCCTTTCTCCCCTCGATCACTAAGCTGCCTTCCGAAACAGTAGCATTCTCAAGTTGATACCACTGCATTTCATTGTTTCGAACAAACCCGGTTTCGGGAGACCAAAAGTCAGCATTGGGAATTCCCTCTGTATTAAACTCATCCGCCCAAAGTAGGGTGTATCCCTTCAAATCGGGAGTTATTGATCGCTCTTTTTTAAGTGAACCGCAACTACCCATTGCAAGAGTTAGCAATAGTGCGCAACTAACGGAAATTTTCATTGATAAAAAGATATTTTAAACTAGTGTAGTGTTGACCAGTACCTGTTAGGTTTACAGCATCTATTATTGATAAGTAAGCAGGCGGCTAGTCAAAATAACTCAGATCCCACTCTTCCATCCATTCCAAAATAGGGCGCCCATCTTTCATCTTTATAGGGAGCCATACGTAGCGACCATCTATTGCATTTTGGGGTCTCCAGCGATCAGCCATAAAAATAAAGGCATCCTTTTTCCCCTGTACAGGCACAATAAAGGTACTTTGGGAATCAAATGTGAGCTCAGCCCCCTCTCCCAAAGCCGGATTTCCCAAAGCTGTCCATGGCCCGAACAAGTCATCTGCCGCAAACGACCGGGCGGCATTAGGATCCCATCCCGTACATCCTGAGGTGATGAGGTAATATTTCCCATCCTGCTTAAACACTGCCGGAGCTTCATTATGACCTGCGGGCTCGATCACCGCCCATTTACCTGTAAAATCCAGGTAATCATCAGTCAGCTCTGCGATATGTAAGGTCAGATTTTCCTCAGAAGAAAAAATGTGGTAGGCTTTTCCATCCTCATCCACATACAAGGTCATGTCCCGGGCCATCTGACCCGATTCAAAATCACGTCTGATAAACAACCCCTCAGCAACTTCTTTTTTCCATTCGTCCGACCAGCTTTCAAGCGCATGCTCGGTAATCGTCTTTTCTTTCCAGGAACTATCGAAGTTTAAAGGCCAAGTTTTAGGATTAGGGCGAAGGGATTTTTCAAATACATAAGGCCCGGTGGGTGAATCGCTCACCGCAAGAGCCGTCCGTGCAGCGTCATATCCCTGAGACTTGAGTTCTAGGTGAAACCACATGACAAACTTCCCTGTCTTCTCATTAAAAATCACCTTAGGACGTTCTATTACGCTGCCTTTTTCAATATCGGAACCGCTACCTTCTGCATCCACTGTAAGCACTACACCTTCATTTTTCCAGTTGACCAGATCGGTGGAAGAGTAGCAACCTACACCCACCATGGCGCGGTTTCCCATTCGCCCGGCGGTCTTGTGCTCGCCAAACCAATAATAGACACCTTCATAAAAAAGAATTCCTCCACCGTGGGCATTGATATGCACTCCTTCCGAATCCGGCCAGAGTTCTCCCGGCCGAATAACTGCTTGCTTCTCTGAAGCTGATTGGGCCAAGACAAAGTGGCAAGCACTCCCGAATATTAAAATAAAACTAAAAAGAGTTTTCATTGTGATCATTGAAATGTTTAAAATATGACACCATAAATCTACCAGTTTGGATTTTGCTGTAGTTTACCGCCTGCCTTATTGATTTCCACTGCAGGAATAGGATAGAGATACATCTGTTCCGAGAATATCCGTTCTTCAGCATCTTGGTAAGAAAAGGTAAAAGTTTCGTCTGCATTTTGCTCGATTACAGCTATTCTCAAAGGCTGCGATAATACTTCCCCTGCATCCCTCCAGCGTCTCAAATCCCAGAATCTATGTTCTTCAAAGGCAAGCTCTACCCTGCGTTCATTCTTGATTTTTGCCCTTAACTCTTCAGAAGAGGCTGCTTCAACCTCCGGCATATTGACACCAGGTCTTTGTCGTACCGTATTGAGCGCTTCTTTGGCTGACATCGGAAGCCCCTCAGCAACAGCATCAGGGCCGTAAGCTTCATTCATTGCTTCGGCATAGTTTAGCAGGACTTCAGCGTATCGGAAGTATATCCACGTATGTACACTGGATCTGTTTTGAAGTAAATCTAGTCCTTCATCCATAAACTTCTTCAAATAATAACCTGTCTTTGTAGCTCTTGCTTTCCCATACCCATCAAATCCACCACGAAAGGTTTCTATTTTTCTCCCTTTATAATCAGAGTCATTGGTGATAATGCTCATCTGCAATCTTGGATCGCGATTTTCATAAGGATTTTGAGAGTCGTATGCCGGGTCTTCATCGATAGACAAACCGCTTAAAGTCTCATAAGCATCTACTAAATTTTGGCTAGGATTAGTCCCACCTACTGCCCCTGCGAAACCAATCGGAAAGTTATTTCTTTCTAAACTGTTTGAAGCAGGATAGTTTCTGCCGAAAATGATTTCCCCATTCGTTATAGACCGAAAAAGGTTTCGATAGTTGTCCACCAAATTATACTGACCTAACTCTACCACATCGTAAGCTGCTTCTGCAGCCCTGATCCACTTGGATTGATCATTGTTGGGATTGTTTAGTGGACTTGCTGCGTAAAGCAAAACTCTTGACTTCAAAGCAAGAGCAGCTCCCTTGGTAGCCCTCCCGATCAATCGATCCCCGTCAAATCCTGACCAGGTATCTCTCAGATCCGGCATGGCCAGTTCAAGCTCTGATTCAATATAGCTTATTACTTCATCAAGTGAATTACGGGTGTAGTCAAAGTTACTCTCCTCATCCAAAATCTCCCTGATGATCGGTACGCCTCCATACCTTTTGAGCAATTCGAAGTAGAAATATGCACGGAGAAAATGAGTCTCAGCTCTTAGCCACATCAGATCATTACTTTGGGTCAGGTAAGACTGCTTCCCCTGTTCAGTAACCGTATCCTGCACAATAATCGCCCGGTAATCCACCGAATTTTCCAAAAACAGGTTTGCCTTTCTGATGCCATCGTAGAGTGCTGACCACTGGTCATCAGGATTTGAGAATGCACCCCAATTTCCATTTCCAAGCTTTTGGATACTATTGTCTCTACCTGAATGGGCAGCATCATCCGTAGCTGCAGCCAACATGCCTCCACTGAATCTATCAAAGCCCTGAGGTAGATCACTATAGATCCCGATGCCAAAATTCCGCATAGTGGTATAAGAGGAAAATACTTGCTCCCCGGTATAGTTGGTATCCATTCTTCTGTCCAGAAACTCATCCACACAAGAAGAAAAAAGAACTACCGCGCTGATAAACAATATGATGTATTTTTTCATTTTTCCTTAGATTAAAATTGTACGCTTACACCCATATTCCATGACTTCAAGGGAGGATATCCACCGTAGGCTTCAGCATCCACCATATCCATTTTGTCCCATGTGAAAAGATTCACTGCATTTACGAAGACACGTAGCTGCTCCACTTTGATCTGCTGCGTCCAAGTGACGGGTATCGTGTAGCCTAACTCTATATTCCGTAAGCGAAGCAAGCTGCCTGACGTTGTCCAGAAAGTCGACGGTCTGAAGTTATTTTCGTTTGGCAAAGTGGTCAATCTCGGAAAGGTTGCATTCTCCTGATTTTCAAGCGTCCATCTGTTGAGTGCATTGGTGCTTAGGTTTGCATCATTTTGTAATCCCCAGAAATAGGCACCGTTTAAGCTTACAGATCTATTGGTTAAGCCGTAGAAGAATAATTCCAGATCGAATCCCTTATACTGTGCTCCTACATTGAACGTATAGGTAAACTCCGGCTGCCAAGTATTACCAATAGCTATCTCATCATTCTGATCGATCAGCCCATCTCCATTTTGATCGATGTACTTGATATCTCCGGGCTTTACGGCAGCAAATGATGACACCGGAATCCCCTGCTTTAGCTCACCATCTGCCTCAAAATCGTCCGGAGAATAAAATCCATCCGCTTCCCAGCCAAACTGCTGACCAATCGCATGTCCTGTTCTGTACATGTAAGATTCAGGATGGGTCATCTCTCCCATCTCTATAATCTTGTTTTTGGCAAAAAAGCCGCTTGCACCCACGAAATAATTGAATGAACCGATATGGTCTGTGTAGCGCAAGTCCAACTCAAACCCCCTGTTATTTACTTTACCGATATTCTCATATGGAGGTAGTACTCCGATATATCCCGGGAAAATATTGTCTGTGTTCACAGGCATATTTGACCTTCTGTTGTAGAATAAATCCATAACTACAGCTAGTTTACCATAGAGTGTGGCTTCGAGTCCCAGGTTAAACTTCAGGTCTTTCTCCCAAGAGATATCCGAATTTCCGAGCTGTCCGTAGTTGATGGTACCATTGGACACATTGTCCAACCCTAAGCGGTAATCACCGGAATAATAGAAATCCTGGGTGTAAGCAAATCTACTTCCTCCAAATCTATCATTACCCACAAGCCCTACGGAGGCACGGGCTTTGAGGAAGTTGATGGTGCTGTTGTTTTTCAAAAACCCCTCTTGGCTGATCACCCAAGCACCGGAAAGTGATGGAAAAAAACCGAAGCGATCTCCTTTTGGGAATCGCTCAGATCCACTGTAGGCAAATCCCAGCTCAGCAAAGAAGCGAGATTGATAGTTATAGGTAAATCTACCCATCAGGCTTTGATTGGCGTAAGGGACATTGTTTCCCGACACATTCAACACATCCTGATGATACATCAGCATTCCTGTCAACCCATGATCACCTAATTGCTTTACATAGTCCAATGCCGCCTGGATATTTACCCGGTTCCATTGATCATTTCCCCACTCTTGTACGCTGAATCCTGTGTCGAGACCTCGCTGGTAATAAAGATACGGCTCTTCGCTACCCGAGTCTCCTGCACCTAGTTCATAGTATGCGAGTGAGCGGACCCTGTTGTAGTTTCCCCTGTGCCAATTATTGATACCGATTGCCTGGGAGAATCTTAGGCCTGGAATCAAATCGCCTAAGTCTTCGGAGAGTTTCAGGTTTGTAATTATATTTCGATCATGGGAAGACGTATATCCACGACCGAGAACTGAGGCTACCGGATTGTCCGGATAGAGGGAGTTTCCTCCCCAGGAGCCATCCGGGTTAGTGACAGGAAAAGCATTTGCAGGATACATAGCCATATTTTGCCACAGGGAAGCTCCATTGAAATTCGGGTAAGATCTATTCTCTATCCTCCCACCGAAATCCAGCGATGCACTTACTTTCGGTGAAATAGCGACATCTATGTTCGAACGGAAATTTACTCTGCGAAAATCCGCATTGGAATTCTCTTTTCTCTTAGAATCCGTATTGGCATACAGCCCTTGATTCTGCATATATCCCAGTAGGATAAAATAGCGGGTCGTTTTACCGCCTCCTGAAAACGTCAGGTTGAGATCACTGATCGGAGCATTGTCGGCAAGTACTTCGTCGTACCAGTTGACATTTGGATAGAGGTACGGATCACTTCCTGTCCGGTAGTTTTCCAGATCTGATTGAGAATAGCGCACCGGTAAGCCGTCGTTTGCCAAGGCTTCATTATATAACATCCCGTACTGATAGGAATCCACAAAATCCGGTAAGCGTGTTGGTTTCTGAAAGCCTGTTCTTGCTGACAATCGAATCTGTGTCTCTCCGTCAAATCCTCTTTTGGTAGTCACCAAAAGGACTCCGTTTGCACCCCTGATTCCGTACAGAGCCACTGCAGCTGCATCCTTCAAGACGGATACGCTTTCGATTTCCTCCACAGACAGGTTATCGAATGAAGTTTCGAAACCATCAACCATCACCAGGAAGCCGGCATCGTTAAAAGTACCCATACCCCGAATAAGCATGCTTGGCTCATCAAAGCCAGGCTCACCCGAGCCGCTCATCACGGTCAACCCCGGCAGTCTTCCAAATAGCGTATTACTTAGTGATGGGGTTAGCGTTTTACCCATGACCGCTCCGGTGGTAGTGGAGATCGCCCCGGTTATTGATTCTTTACTTTGTCGGCCATAAGCAACATTCATCAGTTCACCGTTGAGAACCGTCGGGCTGCTAATACTATCTTGGGAAGCAGTTTTTTCAGTTGCTATTGCAGGAATAAGTGATTGCGCCTGCGCGACTTGAGCAAAGCAAAAAACCCCCATAGCGTAGCATGCCAGCTGCCGCACTAGTCTGGACATCTTGTTTTTATAGTTTATAGATATGATCATTTGAAGCAATTTTAAGTACAGTACATAATTGTAACAATCGTAGTCTTCTGAACCAGAAGAACTTTACCACCCCGGGTTTTGAATGAGATACCCTTTATCTATTTCCTGCTGGGGAAGGGGATACAGATACATTTTATCATCCCATACCCTGGTTTCGAAAGGCTCTCTTCGATAGACGTATTGATCGTCATCCAACTGGTAGATATTCAATCCCCACATCTCTCCTGCCATCACTCCTTCTTCCCCTGCGATCCTCCATCTTCTCACATCAAAAAACCGGTGCTCCTCAAATGCCAACTCTACAGCTCGCTCTCTGCGAATTGCCTCGCGAAACTTCTCTTGCGTATTGTACCTATCATCAGTAAACGATATCGGAGCCAGCCCACCCCTTTGCCGAATGGCGTTCAATGCTGCAAATGCATTGGCATCCAGCGGGGAAACCTCATTAAGTGCCTCTGCGTAATTCAGGTAAAACTCAGCCAGTCGGAACACAATCCAGTTAAATTGACCTCCTCCCCAGTTGGCTCTTCCAAGGAATTTTCTCATGTATCCTACCCCGTTCACAGGAGCACCATCAGACCAGGAACCATTGCTGTTTTTATAAAAATTGCGGACACCGATTTCGTCGTTCCACTTTGATCCTGAATAAAATACCGAGTATTGAAATCTAGGCTCCATTGCCTGCATTTTCTCTAGAAACTCACTTCTCGGTCCTTCATCTCCCCATACTTGATCTTCGCCATCTGCTGTATGGTACATTTGTGCATGCTGATACGTCACGCCATGTCCATACCATCCACCATAAATACCTCTGGGCATAGCAAACTGCTGAAACATCGGATTATATGCACCCCACCAGCCATTGGACTGATTATACAGCAACATCTCGGAACTTCCTTGGGCTTCCACTGCGGTCTGATAGTTTACTGCCGGATCAGCTGAGGAATTCACCAGACTGACACCTGAAGTTGCTGCCCAGTCAAGAACTGCTTTACTTGCATCGGCTGCAGCCAGCCATCTTCCTTCTTCGTAATTGCCATATCCTGTCAATTCCGGATTACTTGGCAAATAAGGAGTAGTCGTGTTGTGTAGAGGGCTTGCAGCATAAAGCAATACCCGGGCTTTCAATGCCAAAGCAACCCCTTTTGTGATCCTACCATTGAAACTGGATGGATAAGTATCCGGCAACACAGCCGCTGCCGCATCACAGGACTGGACGATAAAGTCCACACATTCCTGATAGGTGTTTCTTGGAAGCATGATCTCTCCTGCGGCAGTTAATACCTTATCCACAATCGGAATCGCCCCATAACGCTTCATTAGTTCATGGTATTGCAAACCTCTCAAAACCATTGCTTCCGCTTTCATTTGTTCCTTTTCAGTCTGTGGAATATCCGGTACCATTTCAATGTTTTCCAGAAATATATTGGCATTGCGAATTCCCTTATAATGCGAACCGAAGTCATCTTCCCTGTTGCCCGTAGGCCCCCAAACACCCGTATTGTGGTCATTGGATGAAGGCCATGTATCGTACACATCTCCTTCATCACTGGCTGCCATCACCATGGAGGCATACATGCCATTATGTGATCCCCAGTCTATGGGAAAACCCAGCGGCATACTCGTTCGATAGCTTTCCCAGAGAAAAGACTCTGCAGTTGCCCTTTCGGAGAAAATATCCTCAACGGTCACGTCATTACTTTCAGGTTTCCCAAGAAACTCATCGTTGCAAGACGTCAAAAGAATGGTCATTCCCAACATTATCACTGTTAGGGATTTATATGATCTTATCATCGTATTTTAGATTTTGGGGTTAAAACTGGACGTTTACACCTACATTATACACGCGCATCTGTGGGTAAAAAGCCCCCCGTCCCGTGGGAGACTCAGGATCCAAATTCTCCATTTGGCTCCAGGTAAGCAGGTTGTTTCCATTGACAAATACACGAAGGCTGCTCACCCCAATCCTACTAAGAATGACTGGCTGAAAACGGTAAGCCACTTCCACATTCTTCAATCGGATATAGCTCGCGTCCTGTAGCCAGAAGTCTGACGGTCGGTAGTTATGCTTTCCGGAAGTGGGTGAAAGCTCTACTCTAGGATAGGTAATGGGTAATCCCGCTTCAAAGCGTTCGGGAGTCCATCTTTCCAGATGTTTTTCCGTAGCATTTCTCCAGTCGGTATCAAATGCCCATGCTCCCATCTCACCGATGTAGCTGGATACATTCTCTGCTCCTTGAAAAAGAATAGAGAAATCAAATCCCTTGTAATCTCCTCCAATGGAAAGTCCATATATCACTTGGGGAAAAGTTGAATATCCAATCGGAATCTCATCATTTTGATCAATGGTCCCGTCATTATTCTGGTCAATGTAGCGGATATCACCCAGCTGAAGCTCAGAAGTAAATGCAGAAGAGGGCGCGCCATCCAGCTCGGCAGTAGTGTTATAAAAACCATCGCTGACCAATCCCCAAAATTGCCCGACGGGATTGCCGGTGCGCTGCAGCCATGGGTAAGCCCTAGTAGGCTCATCCATGTAATCGATGTTGTTTTTGGCAAAAGAGTAATTGGTTTTTGCCCAATAATTAAACTCACCTATGTTGCTATTGAAGTTGAGCTCTAGTTCAAACCCCTGGTTACGTACTTTACCGATATTTACCGGCGGCAAATTCGCCTGGACCAATGCAGGGACAGTTCCCAGATACCAGAGGATATTATCTCTATTCTCATTGAAATAATCCACGTTGAATCTCAGCTTATCTTCAAAAAAGCCTGTTTCAAGACCGATATTAAATTTCTTCGCACGCTCCCATGTCACATCCGGGTTTCCCACTCTGCCCTCTTGAGCTCCACTATACCATTGGTAATTGGTCCCGTAGTTCCCGAAGTTATATCCACCACTGTTAGGATAGAATACTGAGGGCAAATACAGGAATCTGGCATCTCCGATTTTGTCATTACCCACTTCACCGTATGATCCCCGGATTTTCATAAAAGAAAGAATATCACCTTTAGGCATGAATTGCTCTTCGGTCAAGATCCAACCAAGAGAAAACGACGGGAAAAACCCATACCGTTTTCCTTCAGGAAAGTTCTCGGAGCCATTGTATCCCATATTGAATTCCGTGAGATACTTCTCCTTATAATTATAAGTAACCCTACCCACAAACCCCTGGTAACCACGGGGAACATTATACTCCTGGCCTGGGGCAGTATATCTCTCCTGCATATAAAGCGCCATACCCGTCACATTATGTACCCCAAAAGATCTAGCGTAATCAATTGCGCTTTCCAGGTAAACTTTACGGTTTCTTTGGTAGCCCTCTCCGAATGAGAATGGTGTATCCAAACCTTCCCTGATAAATACAGGCACTGCAGGATCATTGGGGTCTTTAACTATACGATAGGTTTCATTCTGCTTATTTCTATATACCGCATGCTGGTAGTAATTATCATAGGCCACCATGCCCCGCACACTCAATCCTTCAGTCACAAAATCCAGTTTATGTTTCAGCGCAACATTGGAATTAAGGGTACTGTTGAAGTTTCTCTGGTAGCCATTGTTCACGATTGCACTGAGTGGATTGCCTGAGCTGGATGGCAATCCCTCTACTCCTGAAATCAACTTCCCATCAATTATCCCCGGATTCATTAGAGGATTGGAGTTCAGTATTCTGAAAAATATCTCCCCTGCACCAAATCCGGGATAGTTGGAATCGGCAAATTGTGCTCCTAATTTCACTGAAGCTGAAAAGTTCTTATTAAAGTCAATGTCAAAATTTGAGCGTAGATTGTACCGTTCGTATTTTGGATTGGCAGAGTAATCATTCGTGAATTCTTCTACATCATATGCTCCATTTTGCCCAAAATACCCCAGCGAAATAAAATAGCGCGTATTTTCAGCTCCTCCACTGATATTGAAATTGTGCTGCTGCTGGCTTGCATAGTCCTTCAATACCATATCAAACCAGTCCACATCCGGATGGAAATATGGATCTGAGCCATTTCTGTACAACTCCAGTGATTCATCAGAAAAATAAGGAGTTTGACCGGAATTGATACTGGCCTCATTGTGTAAGGATGCATAATCAAAACTGTTCAGCATTTTAGGCAACCTATTTGGGCTTTGCACTCCATAATTTGCCGTATAACTTACTGTAGGCTTACCTTTTTCGCCTGTTTTAGTGGTAATTAGAATTACCCCATTAGCTCCACGTACCCCAAAAACCGCTGTAGCGGAGGCATCTTTTAATATGCTCAGCGTCTCTATTTCATTGGGATCTATAAGATTGATACTTGAGCGCTGCACACCGTCTACCAAGATCAAAGGATCAGACTCTGAACCCGTATTAAGGGTAGCAATACCTCTGATTTTCAAACTGGACTGGTCAAACCCGGGCTCTCCACTCGATTGCACAGCTATCAAACCCGGCAACCTACCCACCAATGAGTTACTAATATTGGCCACAGGAGACTGGATCAGGTCTTTCCCTCCGACACTGGAAACAGCGCCGGTCATGGTCGCTTTCTTCTGCTCTCCAAAGCCGACTACAACAAATTCATCTAACGATTGTGTATCTGTTACCAAGTTCACGTCTACTATACTTCTGTTGTTGGCAGCTACTTCCACAGAAACAAAACCTATGAATGAAAACACCAATACAGCATCACTTGACGGAGCCGTGATCGTATAGTTCCCGTCCAGATCGGTAACTGTTCCCCGGCCTGTACCTTTTATCAGTACATTGACTCCGGGTAGCGTCATGCCATCCTCTTCTGCTTTAACTGTGCCTTTGATCTCCCTGACTTGATTTCCCTGAGCGTACACAAATCCCTGAAAGAAAAAAGCCAAAAGGGTGAGTGTGAGCCACCACCTCCTTATCCTG
Source organism: Algoriphagus sp. Y33 (assembly GCF_014838715.1). Classification (NCBI taxonomy): domain Bacteria; kingdom Pseudomonadati; phylum Bacteroidota; class Cytophagia; order Cytophagales; family Cyclobacteriaceae; genus Algoriphagus; species Algoriphagus sp. Y33. The sequence continues at coordinate 3,535,899 of NZ_CP061947.1, forward strand.
TGTAACGATTTTTCCATTTAATGTCAATTTGGTTTATTGAAGAATTATTAACCTGCTAGTATTCAACCACGAACCCCTGAATACCAGTGAACCAAATAAGCTACTTCAAGGGGTATTTGAGCGGGTCAAACTCATACAATGGGAGGGGTAAATTCATTTTGGGGTAATAAAACAGTAACCTAGAGGCAATAAAAATATACTATCCCCACATAGAGCCTATCACAAACTTCCTATGGAAAACACCAATCCCCGCCAAACAATCTAAGTAATATTTAGTTAAATAAGCTCTTTCCCCTATTTCCTAAAGTAAATGGAGAAAGAGATCCGTTCTTTTAACGCAGATTCTAAAATCTGCGCAAAGTAACCCGGAGTGGCCAACCCGAGGAGAAGTTAACTAATCGATGTAATGTCAAATTTGTTACGGAGTGAATAGCAGATATGCGCAAGAGGCTGTTATTGTCTTTATAGAGATAGAAAAATATTACTCTTCACTATTCATATATGTTCTGCTATTTATCCATCAAACCATTCAGGTTGTAATTTTTCTCCTGAAAAGTGCCTTTGTATTTCTTCTGAAAATCTGACGGATTCATCCTGAACATGACTTGAAACTGTTTTCTGAAATATTTCAGATCATTGAAGCCTGTAAAAAAGGCAGCCTCATTCACCTGCATATCTGAAGTAATCAATAAAGTGGCTACTTTTCTCAGTCTGATAAAGCGGATCATCTCATTTACCGATTTGCCTGTCAGATGCTTGATTTTTTTATATAATAGGGAGTGGCTCATAGCCATCTCTCCAGCCAAGGATTTGATGGTAAATGAATCATCATTGAGATGCTCTTCAATCAACAACTCCAGCTGCTCAAGAAAAATCTTATCCTCCTCGGAGAATTTAAAATCGGAAACTTTTTGTGTCACCTCATCCATCAGATGATCCTGTAGTTTCTTTTGCTGCTTCAGAATACCTTTTACTCTTGCGATTAGATAATCTTTGTCGAAGGGCTTGGTGATATAGTCATCCGCCCCAACCTCGATTCCCATGAGTTTAATCTCCTCAGAATTTGTTCCTGTAAGAAGAATCACAGGGATGTGTTGGTAGCTTGGACTGTCTTTTAAATATTTGCAGAAGTCCACTCCGGATTCACCCTGCATGACTACATCCGAAATAATCAGGTCAGGCAAGTGGGATTTCAATTGTAGACGAGCCTCTTCTGCACTTTCAGCATCCACTATTTTATAATAATCTTTTAAAATGCCGTTTAGGTATTGCCTGATTTGCAAATTATCATCGACTATTAGTACACTTTTCATCTCATCAAGCAACGTAGCCTGAATGTCAACTTCCTTATTTGGGTTATTCCCGGACACTGAAAATTCTTGTCCGCCCAGCAGTTCATCCAGAAACATGGAGCGTTCACTAAAGTCCTCATGGAGTAAAAATTGCTGAAGGTGTGCTCTTCCCTTCAATAATCTCACTTCAAAAGTCGTTCCACCTGTGGATTTCACCGAAGCCGTCACCCGGCCACTGTGCGACTGTATAAACTGCTTTACTAAATACAAGCCTATCCCAAACCCGTTTTTTTGGTTCTTCTGATTGTTTTGGGATTGATAGAATAAATCAAAAACCTTATCCAACTCATTTCGCTGTATTCCGCTCCCATTGTCTTCGACTGTGAAGCAAACCTCATCTTCAGTGTCTGAATACAGTCTCACCACAACCTCCCCATCTAATTCATTGGTGAATTTCAAGGCGTTGGAGATAAGATTAAATAAAGAAATTTCTATTTTCTGACGATCAGCATAGATAAAAGCCTCTTCAATTCGGGTATCTAGCAGGTAAGCAATATTCTTGGTTTCGGCATGATGCACGAAGCAGGCAAAGACTTCTTTCACAACAGAAACCAAATCTATCTTGACTATTTTGAGTTCTCCTATTTCACTTTCTGTCTTTCTGAACAACAGCAGCTGGTCGACCAAACTGAGTAATCTCCTTGAATTTCTATAGACCACTTCAAGCTCTCCATTCCCCAAGCCCGGACCTTTGCCGTAAATGGCATCTTTCAGCGGATTGATGATCAGTGTAAGGGGTGACCTGAATTCATGGGAAATATTGGTAAAGAAGGTAAGTTTCTTCTCATTCAGTTCTTTTTCCTTTTGAGCCATGTCTTTGGACAGCCAGATTTCATAATCCAAACGAGCCTGTCTCCTTTGATGTCTTATCACGGCATATATGATCAGCCCCAGTCCCAACAAATAAAGAAAGTACGCAAGAGCTGTCCTGTACCAGGGCGGTGATATAATAATAGGAAGTGACGTAACATCTGTATTCCAGACTCCGTCTGAATTAGTGGATTTGATATGGAGCGTATAGGTTCCATCTTCCAATTTGGAATAATTTGCCACGCGTGAATCCCCTACGTACTGCCATTCCCTATCCCATCCTTCCAGAAAATACGCATATAAAATCTTGCCGGGCAGTGAATATTCCAAGGCGGCAAAATCGAAAGTAAGCATTGATTTATCATATGGAAGCTCAAGTGCATCCAGTGAAAATGCCGTTTTCCCTGTCTTTTCAATTGCTTCGTTATTTATTTTGATTCCCGTGATCAACAATTCGGGAAAAGATGTGGAAGCCTTAACAATGGCTGGATTGATGACGTTAAATCCCCTGATTCCGCCGAAGAGCAACTCCCCACCGGGAAGTTTGAGTGCTGCGTTGTAATTAAACTGGTTGCTCTGCAATCCGTCAGAATCATAATAATTTGTAAAGATTTTGGTACGGTAGTCAAATCGGGAAATCCCGTTGTATGTACTGAGCCAATACTGCTCATCCCTTCCTCTCAAAATATTCAGCACCGAGTTATTCGGTAACCCCTGCCGCTCTGAGAAAGAATTGAATGTTCCCAGCGAAGGATTGAACTCCAACAAGCCACCGCTTTCAGTGCCGATAAGCATGTGATCATTGGAAGCCGATATAATTGATCTGACCGGATAGCCTATTTCAAATACTTCATGCTGATAGGTCTCCAAATCCAATTTAATCAACCGCTCAAACGTACCTACCCAAATATTCCCAAAAAGATCCTCAGCCATTGACAAAATGCCGTTGACCTTGGCATCAACAAATTCAAATTCATCCCTCTGGGGGTGGTAAAGATATAACCCTTCTCCATCAGACGTTGCTGCCCAAACACGCTGGTAAGAATCACGAAACAGTACCCAGATATTCTGCTGTAGGGTGGGAAGGTCTTTATGATAAAGGCGGTATTTCTTAAATGTTTTTGTTTTCTCGTCAAACTTGCTGAGTCCTCCTCCATAAGTTCCTACCCAAGCTCCATCGTCTGCCTTGAGTATAGAGGTTACAAAATCACTTTGCAGGGAATTGGGGTCTCCTGTATAGCGGTAATTGGTGAAAGAATTGGTAGATCTATCCCAAAGACTCAAACCTCCTCCATCTGTGCCGATCCATATTTTATCATCGATGTAATCGCAGAACGAAAGCACAAAATTGCTTACCAGACTATTTTCTCCCGGGTTTTCCTGATAGTTTTAAATTGAACATTTTCCTTTTCCACTACATTGACTCCTCCCCGCAAGGTTCCAATCCATTTTTCTCCTTTATTATCCTGATAGAGTGCATACACTGAATTGCTCGTAATATTCGTCTCCTCAGGGCCTTCTTTTAATGAAGAAAAATCCCCTGTTTCATTGTCATAGATAAAAACTCCACTTCCGTCTGTCGATGCCCAGATTTCATCTTCCTCTTTGAGATACATCAGACCCGTTACTTTATGTCCGGTCAACTCTCTGGAGAAGAATTTATGCGTATTACTTTCCGCTGAGTACATCAGCAAGCCACTATCCATCCCCAGCCAAATTCTAGAATGCCTGTCTGTAATTATACTGTTGGCATTGTTGGTAACGGCTGAGACAAATTCCAGATCGTCCGATTGGTTGGCGAGCTTAAAAAGTCCATACCCTTGGACAAAAACCCAAAGATTTCCTTCCCTGTCAAAATCAATACCCTGGGCATGATAATCCCATATCAATCGACTGTCTATCTTGAGAGGTAGCTGGTTAAACAGTGGCTGTTGGTCCTTTTGTATCAACAGCCCTTTTCCTGCGGTGGCAAGAAAGAGACGATCTGTATCGCCTTTTATCTGGTTGATATTAAAGTTGATTTTTACTTGTTTTCCAAGTGTATGATCAAGTAAGGTTCTGCTTTCAAAGGCTCCTGATTGAAAGTTATAAACACTCAATCCTTTCTTGGTCCCCACCCAGATCCCCGCAGCGTTTTCATAAATACTTACGATGCGATTATTGACGAGTGTTGTAGTATCATTGGGTTGGTTTCGGTATACAAAAAAATTATATCCATCATACCTGTTTAATCCATCGTAGGTGCCAATCCACATAAAGCCCCTCTTGTCTTGGTAAATACCGGTCACAGCATTGTTTGACAATCCCATTTCAATACCAATATACCTCACCTTGAAGTCTTGACTCGCTCTTGCTTCAGCAAAGATGAAATTAGAAACCAGCAAGCAGATAGAAAGAAGAAAAGGACGCAAACTCATAGTTACAAGAACGTATATAGGCACTAAGATTTTCAAGTTGGCATAATATTGCCAAAAAACAAATCAGAAAGCTTATAATGAATACACCGATTCTGATTTTAAAGCCTGGTCTTTCAGTCGGGTTTCTATGACTAGAAATCCATTTAATTAGAGAAAGTGATCAGTACAGCAGTACCCTGATCAATTTTAGAATCCACCGAGACTTTACCTCCGTTCATTTCGACAAAATTCTTCACTGCCACCAGTCCAAAACCGGTACCTTCTATGCCATTGACATTGGATCCTCTAAAAAACGGGGTAAAAACATACGGAAGCTCTTCCTCAGCTATTCCTATTCCAAAATCCCGAACTTCTATTCCAAAGGAATCGGTATTGTCGAATAGTCGTACAATGGGTCTTCGCCTAGTACCTCCGTATTTCAAGGCATTGCCTACCAAGTTAATTATACTGGTTTCAATCAGAAACTTATCCCATTCCACGCTAAATTCACTGTCAATCTCCGAAATAAATTCGACCTCATTGAAATAACCATGGGCTGTTAAAGCTCTTTCTACAAAATTGGCCAAATTGACTTTTTCCTTTTTCAAAGCAGGGCTGTTATTGACAAATCGCTCGTAATCCAGAGAATGGATTACCAGCTTGTGAAGATTTTCCAGCTCACGTTCAATTTTCTCATAATGAACCTTCATCTTGGCGACTTTGGCAGAACTAGGCAGATTATTCAAGTAATATTTTGAAAGCTCCATACTGGATATGATTGTTGACAAAGGCGTTTTGAATTCATGGGAAACGATATTCATAAAATCGGAAACAAATGAATTGAACTGTTTTTCTTTCTTGAGCGATCTAATAAGCCGCTGTTCGAAGTCCATTTGGGTAGAGACATCCCTTATTACCGCAATCACCTTTTGATTGCTGCCTTCATGAAGAATATTGACGTTCGATTCCACCCAATATTCTCCATCTTTTTTGATATCCAACTTCAGTCGAGATCTATATCGCTCCTCGGACAATCTGAATTCCGGACTTATTGTCTTGGTCAATAGGATGCTAATCTTTTGTTGAATTTCCTCCGCCCTAATTCCCTCTTCAAAAAACTGGGAAGCTGAAGGAGATATAAATTCAAAATCAGACAGCCCGTTCATTACCACGATCAGATCCGGGCTGTGATCGGCAACCTCAGCCAGTATTCTGGCTTTTACCATAGACTCCTTCTCAAATCTAATCTTATCCTGCTCAGACTTAAAGGCCTCAATTATTACCGAATAGGTAGACACAAATGGTTTCAAGTCAGAAAGATCCTGCTCCGTAAACCCTCCTGCTTTATTGCCAAGCCCAATCAAACCTATAACCGTTTTCCCTTTGAAAATGGGGACTCCCAGAAAATTGTTGACTGTAGGGTGACCGGGAATATGCTTACCCTTGGTATGAGGATTCGAGGGTGGATTATTTTCCAGAATAATTTTAGACTCCACTATGCAGGCTCCGAATAGATTGTCTAAGTGGCGGAACAGAAAATCATCTTTTATATGATTGTGGTACAACCTAGCTGCCGCTTCCCCTTGCCGGGAAAAATCAGTAGCCGCATGAATCTTTAAAACCTTTTTATCATCCTCATCAGAATTTACTTTGCCCACAAAACCAAGCTTGGCATCTATTACATTCAGAATATTAGTTAACAACAAGTCATAGGGATTGGCTCCTTCGGATTGGGCCAAAAAATGAGTCTGAATTTCCAATACCTGGGACAGCAATTCATTTGTACGTGTCAGTTTCTCTTCAGTAGCTTTCTGAATTGAAATATCTTTCAGGTTACAGAGGATCAATACCTCCTTTTCCGGAATGGTTTTATATAAAATCAGTTCATACCAAGTACCTGCCTTATTACCCAAATAAAGCTTCGCCTCAATCGAAAAAGTAGAGCTCCCTGTACTCATTACCCACTCCATCACTTCTTTGAATTGGGATTCATGGACGAAAAAGTCTTGTACGGCAAATCCTGATACTAATTCCGAAACCTGTTGGATTAAAAGTGGCCTTAAAGCAGCATTCACAACCACCGCACGTGTAAGTCCCTGATCAAACAGAATAGCAGGATTTTCCATCTTCTCAATGATCTCCACTAAAGCATGCAAGGATACCTCAAAAATATTATTTCTGTCCAAAAAATTGAGCACGGAGTGGAAGGTGTCATTGTGATGATTTACCCAACTCAATTCATTTATCAGAAAGTTCTTGCCCTCCCAATGGATCGTATAATTAAAAAACTGGTCACCTTTTTCGTGAAAGTTTCTAGATATATGGTAATTTCGATCAACAGAATTAGATTTAGTGAATTTTTCAAAATCATCCAGAGTTTTTGCGATAGAGGTGAAATCTTTACCAAAACGCTTACATATTCTGTCGCTCACTTTGAGTAACCGCCTTGATTTTATATCGAAAACTAAATCTTCATTCTCAAAAATTGTAAGTTGTGGTTTATGCTCGCCCATCTTATGATTATTATCTTTTAGAAGCCCAACATTAATAAAAGCCAATATTTAATGTATTTTGAATTAATTTAAATTCATTCAGGCAAAATATGATTAAAACATCTACAAAGACCAGAATATTATTGGTTGAGGACAATTTAAACCTTTCTGAGAATCTCAAAGAAATCCTAAGTCTTCAGGGATATGAAATCTTGGAGATATTGGAGGAAGCTGAGACTGCCTTGGTAATCATCGAAGAAGCTGCTCCGGACTTGGTATTAGTGGATATCAAGCTAAAAGGCAACAAAACCGGGATTGAACTGGCAGAGGAACTACGGTTGAGCATGGATATTCCCATTGTTTTTCTTACCTCAGCCTCAGGTTCTGATGTGGTCAATAGAGTAAAACATATTCGTCCTGAAGGATTTATCTCCAAACCTTTCACTACCAACTCATTGGTCACTGCAATAGAACTGGCAATAGAAAATCACAAAAGCAGGTCAACTAATATTTATAAACCGGACAAAGATGTCGTTTCAGATTTATTTATCCGGGAAAATGGTTGGCTCAAGAAAATCATGATCAATGACATTCACTGGATAAAAGCCGAAGGCACATACACTCACATTTATGTCAAGGGAAAACAGTACACCTTGCGCAACACTGTAAAGGATCTGATGCAGAAGCTCCCATATGATCAGTTCTCAAGAATCCATAAATCTTTTATTATAAATATGAAAAAGATTGAAGCCTTCAGTTCTACTACCGTGAAAATCGAAGATAGCGAAATTCCTATTGGGCGAAAATATTACCAAGCTCTCTTGAAAAATATCAACAAACTTTCAAATTGATCCATCTTCCCATCCCAACATGATTTTTACACAAGTTTACTGAATACTGCCTAAAGACTTTAGTATCTACCGAATGGGCCAATTCAATGACCTCCTCGCTTAATGTTATTGGTTACGATTTTAGCATCTATCTATGCCAAGAAAATTTCACTTCCACTTAAACGCAAAATATGAAGTCGGCTGATCAAAAGAATTGCGGATACCATGAAATAATCGGGATTCTATAAAATAAAAGTCACCTTCTGTGGCACTGTACTCTTTGCCGGCTATGGTCATGGAAGTCTCGCCGGAAATCATCAGTATAATCTCTGTCTCGTCATGTGCATGCGGCTCGTGGCTCGGGCCTTTTTTATCCAACGTAGTCACATGCATCTCCAATCGCTCACACATTGCTGTAGGTCTATCGAAATAGGCTCTACTCCCTCCTATTTCACTAGGCTTGAAAGCAAGCGAATCAGCATTTATCATCAAGGATCCACCCGATGCAGTACCTCTTGCTACGTCCATCTGTTTCTTGGAACGAAATCTAATCACATAATAAGTAAGTGGGGTATCGCCTACATTTTTTAAGGAATGCAATTGCATAGGCATCAATGAAAGCACACCATTGGTTCCCAGAATCGTACTTTTCCCCGCTATCGTCACTTCCATTACTCCTTCTTTGACGATGACAAGTTCTTCAATATCCTCATTTGCATGTGCTGTACTAGGTTTGGCACCAACATCCTGCGTAGTAGCATGCATTTCCAAGTATTCAAAATGTGCGGAAACACCTTCAAGTATCGGCCTTCCTACTCTATCTCCATTGGGAACAACTTTATGGTCTTGCCATTTGAAAACACCGGATTTTACAGGCAGGAGCTGAGCTGAGGCAGAAAATGTCATAAGGCAAAGGATAGAAGCAAGTGTAAATTTCATAATAAATCCCTAAATGATATCATACTAAAAATGAGCAACTGTAATCAAATTTGACCTAGGTAAGCATCATGGCAAGCAATTGAGCCGACTTAAGCCAAGGCAAATAAAATTAAGCAAACACCAAACTAATTACTGAAATTTAAAGACAAATCATAACCTTATATGATTTTATTCCGTCCTATTTCCTTCAAACCAAATTTCATTTATACACTTTCCTTATCAAACCCAACACGTATGAAAATCTTTGCTTTACTCTTTACATTGGCATTTACAGCATTTTCTTTTGCTCCGGAAGTTGCAACAGTAAATACTGCTGAAAGCACCATCACCTGGACAGCCAAAAAAGTTACCGGTCAACATCATGGAAAAGTACCTATCACCTCCGCTACGTTGGATTATCAAAATAACAGAATACTTGGCGGAACATTTGAGATGGATATGACAAGCCTGACAGTAGAAGATATTACCGATACAGGTATGAACAAAAAGTTAACCGATCACCTAAAGTCTGATGATTTTTTCTCAGTGGAAAAGCACAACAAATCAAACTTTAAAATCACCGAAGCAAAAACCGGCAATGGGAAAGATTATGAAATCACCGGCGATCTCACCATCAAAGGCATCACCAAGCCGGTGAGCTTTCCCGCTATAGTGGTCGTAAGTGGGGGTAAGATCACAGCTACGGGAAAATTGACTTTTGACAGGACTCATTATGACATCAAATTCCGTTCAGGCTCTTACTTCGAAAATCTTGCAGACAAGATGATCTACGATGATGTGGAACTAGACGTGAAATTAGTTGCGAGTGAGTAATCTTTGAGTTATTACTACAAGAAAAGGCCGGGAAATCCCGGCCTTTTCTATTTTAAAGTCTTATCAGATAAGGATTTTAGCTATTGACAAAAGTAACTTAACTTATAAAAAGCTCTATAGATGATGTATTATCGGTCATCACACACCTCGCACCCGACTCTCTAAATATCCCATTTCACTGTGAACAGCCCATATCTCGGCTGAACTAAATAAGAATAGGTACTGATCAGATTTTCTGTAAAGCTATCTCTGCGGATAGATTTTGTATCCAGAATATTCCAAACAGTCACCCTAAATTCCCATGGACTTGACTTGCCCTGATAACTTATAAATGCATTGAAAAAATCAAACTCACTTTTGCTTTGTGCTGCTTTATTGAAATAAGCATTGTAGGTATAATCCGCATTCAATTTCAATCCTTTCCAGATATCCCAGTCAACTTCAATTTTCGGACTGTGGGTATCAAAGGTATTCTTTGCATAGGTGGACTTGTAGAAGTTCTGATCCCAAGTGTAGCCCAGATCAACTTCCACGGTTTTCAAAAATGTGCTGGTAAACTTAAAGAAGTACGAATGCGCAAACTGACTGTTCTTAATCAGATTTTGATCTACCAGACTGTTGGTAGCATAGGTATTCCAATTACCTCCCCCGCTTATTTTGAAGGATTGGAATCTTTTATCTGCCTGTAAACTGCCTGTCAGGCTTTCATTAATTGGATCAATATTTTGAATGCTCACAAGGCGATTGATTCCCATAAAATTAGTGGTATTGACCAAATCATGATGCTTTCTTGACCAAGTCAGATTTCCGAAAAGATTGAGTGAGGAGAAGAAGTCAAAATGAGTATAGTCAAGAGTTTGGGTGAAAAACAAACCATTGTCCAATTGCCTGTTTCCTCTGAAAATCGAATTGTAATCCGAAAACACCAACCCTTGGGCGAGCTTCTGAATATCCATGAAATTCGCCTGGCTGCTGAATCGATACGTTAGGGAGCGATTGGATTTGACATCCCATTTGGCATACATCCCGGGAAGAAGTAACAGTTTATCATTACTCCATTCATCTTCCATTTGCATATCATTCCAGGCGTATCTGTGTAGATATATCGAAGGGCTGATTACCACCGACTTCCATTTGGTCTTGTAGGTCATACCGAGATACAAATCCTGAAAGTTAAACCGGGAATCATTTTCAAACTCCTCCAGATCAGCTTCTTCCGATGCATCAGCTTGTTCTGTACTTCCAACTAACTCTTGACGGGTATCAGTATATCCCAAACTCCAGTTGATATGATTGGTTGGATTGAGAATCAGATAGTAATTAAATGCCCCTTCTATGGTTCGGGTTTTGATGTCCTGATTTTGAAGAAAACGATACATTTCACGATCCAGCATTGATACCAGTCCATTAAAAGGCTTTTGATTAGTAGTCAACTCATAGAGCGGATTCCGGTATTTTTTCTCCCAATTCACTTCAATGGAAAAGACCCTTATTTCCGAAGGAGCATGATACCACTCCCCTTTCTGCTGAATGGTATAAGGCTGTCTACTTTGGTAGCTGGTAATTTGCTGGCGGATTTGCCCAAAATCAGAATCCTGAAAGTTCTGATTGGCGATATCTGCCACCTTTCCAAAAACACTGTATTTCACATATGTCTCTTCCTTGGGAGTATATGTCACCGCATACTTCATCAGCCCCGATTTATTTTCTACTACACTCGCTGAAGTGAGTGTTTCCTGATTATTTCCATCAGTTCTCAAATAGGTCCGCTGGGATGAAGAACCCAATTTGTTTTTGGAAGCAGATCCGATGACGAAGCCAGAATGCCTCCATTTGGAATTTGGATTATAATTCAGATTCACAGCGGCCAGGTCAGTTCTTAAGTCCAGCGCATTATTCCGCTGTGCCATTGGAATTCCAAGATCTTCCGAACTTACACTCAGCGAGGAGCCCGACTTTCCTGCCAAATCTGCCAATCCTCCACTAAACCTAAAATAATCCTGTAGGGTAAAAGCCAGCTCACCCACATTATTGGCATCGGCGATCAGATTGAGATTCACCTTAGGTGAGTAATAAAAAGTATTGGCATGACCGAAATACCGTTCTTCCGGTCCAGCCCCTGCTGTCAAGTCCCCAAACACCAAATTCTTTTTACCATCTTTCAGCTGAATGTTGAGCGCCAGACTCTCGTCATTATCCAGACCACGCACTGGAGCTATTTCATTAAAGTTTTTCAGCACCTGTACCCGGTCTACCGCATTAGCAGGAAGGTTTTTTGTAGCAAGTTTGGTGTCGCCGTCAAAGAAATCCTTGCCGTCCACCGTCACTTTGTCCACCTTTTTGCCCTGCACTTTCACTTCCCCATTATCATCCACTTCGAATCCTGGCAGCTTTTCCAACACATCCTTAAGCTTTCGCTCCGTACCTGTAGTAAAGGCATCTGTTTTATAAGTCAGTGTATCGCCCTGCATGGTGATGGGCAATTCGGTTATAACCTCCACCTGATCCAGCATAGTTTCATCCTGACTCAGAATGATTTTTAACTGATCCCGGTCTTTCCATTCGGTTAGTTGAAGTTCAAATTGCTTGTATCCTACAAAGGAAACCCGAAGTAAATAATCCGAGCCTGGTGCCAAGCCTATTTTGAATCTCCCCTCCCCATCAGTGATACTAAAGCCACCTATCTTCTGAGTAGTCTGATTCACAGCCACCACATTTGCATAAGCAATCGGCTGATTTAGGCTGTCTAAGACTTGGCCGATCAGATTTTTATTTTGGGAAAAAGAAGGAAAAGCAATTAGAAGAAGAAAGCCGATCACGGCAAATCGCTTTAGAAATACCATGTGAATAGTGTTCTGAGTGATCAATTTCCAATTTTGATTATCATCTGATTGCCTTCTCCTGGCTTACCGGAATACCGCTTCATCATCTCCTGCATTTTTTCCTCAGAAAGTGCCTGGTAATCTTTACTACTGATGAGTTCTCCTTTTCTAGGAGTTTCTATTTGCACCGGATCAGTAGGATTCAGTACAATCCGTTCGGCGATATACGTCATCCCGTTGTTTTGCAGCTCAAGAATCAATCCCGGCAAGCCCCAGAAATCATCGGGTCCATGACTTACGGGAATCTGCGTGGTAAACCAAGCCGTCACATTCACGGTGTCTTTGGTTGTTTCCATTTCATCCTGTCCCATAGAGAAAACCTTGCTGTCGATTATTCTAGAATAGACAGCTTTTTGACAGGTATAGTCGCCGATCAGCTTGCTTTCTCCGGTCAATTCCCAATCGTAGGTTTTCAGACTGTCATTCACCAAAAAGCCCCTTCCCATCAAATCCTCCTCCTTGATGTACTTTTGCTCTGCTAGATTCTTATACAGGAGTCTATCCTGATGATATTCATAGCATAAATATCTTCCGGGGCTTAAATGCCGCTGACAGTATCAGCAATCTCAAAATGCTGACCAATCAGATCATCATTTCGATCACAAGGGATTCACTGGATTTTGACAAAATCAGTACACTGGTAAAAGAAGAATTGGATAGAAGAGAAATCACGATCAATTATGGATTGCTTCATTACGAGCGTGACACCATAGCGGGGTCTTTTAATTATCCTGCTTTGACTGAAATGCCTTTTTCCACCGTATCCAAATCGACTTTTTTGCCTCGCGGCCAAAAGCTGGAAATGTATTTTGAAAATACAGCACTTACCGTCCTGAAGCGTGGAATGATTGATATCCTACTGTCTGTGATCTTCTTACTGATCATAGCGGGAGCATTTTACTATCTCTACCAAACCATCAAAAACCAGAAAGAAATCGCTGAGATCAAGGAAGATCTGATCGGAAATATCACCCATGAATTTAAAACCCCGATTGCTACCTCGCTATCTGCGATAGAAGGAATAGAGCAATTCAATCCTGAAAACAATCCTGAAAAAACCAAAAAATACCTTGGGATATCCAAAGAGCAACTACTCAAATTGAATTTTATGGTGGAAAAACTGTTGGAAACCGCCACATTGGATTCAGAGCAATTAATATTGAAAAAGGAGTCCATTGATCCTATCCCTGTGCTAAGATCTTTGGTTCAGAAATACCTGACTTTGTCACCTGACAAAGAAATCGAACTCGTGGTCCCTACCAAAGTCTCACCTATTCCAGTCGATCCTTTTCACTTCGAAAATGTGATTTCCAATTTACTGGACAATGCGCTAAAATACGGCGGTGAAGAAGTTAGAGTTACACTAGATCAAGGTTTGACTACCCGTATCCGAATTTGGGATAATGGAGGAAATATTAGTTCTGATCAAAAGGAACGGGTTTTTGAACAGTTTTATAGAATCCCGAAAGGAAATCTCCATGACGTAAAGGGCTTTGGAATAGGACTATACTATGTGAAGAAAATAGTAGAAAAGCATGCCGGGAAAATTGAATTGGAGTCCTCCACAAAAAGTACATCTTTTATCACCATATGGCCAGGAGCATAATCAAAATTTTATTGGCAGAAGATGAAATGGCGCTAGGCATGATCATACAAGAAAGTCTGGGAACCCGGGGCTTTCAGGTGGCACTTTGCCCCGACGGACAGCAGGCCTGGGACAGCTATCAGAATTCCAAACCCGATGTGCTGGTCCTGGATGTGATGATGCCAAAAAAAGATGGGTTTACACTGGCAGAGCAGATTCGGAAAACAGATCCGTACACCCCGATTATTTTTCTAACCTCTAAATCCCAGACTGAGGATGTGCTCAGGGGCTTTGGGCTAGGGGCAAACGATTATGTGAGAAAGCCCTTCAGCATGGAAGAACTGATCGTACGAATCAAAGCCCAAATGGACCGGCAGCAGCTGCGTAAAAACCAGTCCGACTGGCTAACACTCGGAAAGTATGAATTCCATCCGACCAAGCAACTTTTAAAGCTTGAAAATGAAGAACTGCATCTCACTGCCAGAGAGTCGCAACTGCTGGAAATCCTGTTGGAAAATGCCAATCAAGTCACCGACAGAAGCCTTATACTCATCCAGATTTGGGGATCGGATGATTTCTTCAATGCCCGTAGCATGGATGTATTTATTACTAAGCTTCGTAAAAAACTCCAGAATGATCCTCAAATCCAGATTATCAATGTGAGAGGATTTGGGTATAAGTTGGTTTGCTAATTAACCTATTATCCCACTCTGGTCTGTATCTATCAGACCATCTGTTCAATTTCCTATCCGAAATTTACTTTCTCTCTATGGGTGCACAGACCGATACAGCTTTTTGTCTTAACATCTTTTAAAGTCCAACCCATAGAATTAACCCTCCAAACTTCTCGTTGTAATACCGAAGAGAATCTTAACCCTAACAAGATTTTGTGTGGAAAAAAGTCGGAGGAAAGGCTGCATGGATTTTAAGGAATAAAAGCCATGCAGTCCCTCTGCACCACGCGATGCTTTATCAACTAGAATAAACTCGTTAAGAGAGTAAAAAAAGCCAATGAAATTTCATCCATTGGCCTTTAGTTTCTATCTGAAAAGATTATTTATCATCCAATTATATTTGCATCATCATCCCATTCGATGATCGTACCTCTATCTTCGGGCTTCAGGTATTGAGGTATGTATTTTTCCTCTAATTTGAATCCATGTTTATCCATCACTTTCTGAGGCACACCGTCCCAAGCATTCGGGGTATTTCCTACATAGCCAATATACTTCCAGCCAGCCTCAGTGGAGAAATAACCTGAGCAGGTAAGATTGCGAAGCATATTAAACCAACGAACAGCTCCTTCATATTCAGGAGTTGCCTTGTCCGGCCAGGCAACCTCATCCACAATTGTGATCACTTCTGATTCACTTAGTTCATTGAAGGATTTTCCGAATTTCTCATCTGCTTCATAATCCAACCACATCAAACCTCCACGCATCGGAGTTTGATTTCCAGGCTGATCCTTCATCATAAACTCCATAAAATCCACCACTCCTACTTCTGTAGCGGCAGGGGATTCATCGTCTTTGGGCAGTATAATGTCCACCAGAGTACTAAGCTTTTTTCGCTCCTCCTCAGTGAAGAATGTTTCTGAAAGCAACTCTTGATCTCTTTGCTTTTCCTCCTCAGTTCTTCCGCCTATGGTACCCCCTGATAACAAAGCCCGCTCAGGCAATGCTTGTTGCTCCGGAGAACAGCCCGTCAATAATAAACCTGTACCGACAGAACCGGTAAAGAGCAGTTTTAGGTTTTCTCTTCTGTTCATGGTTTAGATATTTTTCTTTTTCAATTCAGAAACAATGTAATCGGAGGTTCTCCAGGCCAAGGCCAAAATTGTCCATGTCGGATTTTTATCCGCCTGAGACACAAAAGGTCCCGCATCCACTACAAACAGGTTGTCGCAGTCATGAGCTTGACAATTCGAGTTCAACACCGAAGTAGAAGGATCATCACCCATCCGTGTAGTTCCTACTTCATGTATAATTCTTCCCGGGGCCAATAGGCCATATTTAGTTTCCGGACCCGGTTTAGATCCAAGGAGAATACCACCGGCTTCTGTCAAAATCTCCTCAAAGGTATCGTGCATGTGTTTGGCCTGTTTTACCTCCTGGTCAGTCCAGTTGTAGTTGAATCTCAATACAGGTATCCCATACTTATCTACTGTATTTGGGTCGATTTCACAGTAGTTATCATACATAGGCACACTTTCACCTCTGCCCGACATTCCCAAAGTAGAGCCATAGAGTCTACGGATATCTTTTTTCATACCTATTCCATACCCCCCATTCTGGCTTGGCTCACCAAACTCATCCTTGATATACTGGCGCATGGAATTCATACTTCCACCACTTCCATAGGCCGGCTGGCTCATTCCGCCCCAGTACTCGATGTGGTATCCTCTGGCAAAATCCAACTTTTTGTTGTCTCCCCACCAAGGTGTATACATATGCATGCCACCTACTCCATCTTCATTATATCGCTCACGGTCCATTAAGTTTGGCACTATAGCCATACGGTCAGTTCCGGTAGAATCATGCAGGTATCTTCCTACCATTCCTGAGCTGTTTCCCACACCATTCGGGTGAGTTTTGGATTTGGAATTCATCATGATTCTAGCCGACTCACATGCAGAAGCTCCCAATACCACTACGCTGGATTTCAACTTATACTCCTTCATGTCAACCTTACTGACAAAGGAGACGCCCGTGGCTTTACCGCTATCATCCGTAGTGACTTTTCTCACCATAGAATGGGTGTAAAGATCCACTTTCCCTTTTTTCATCGCAGGATGGACCAAGCAGGTACCAGCAGAGAAATCCGCATATACTTGACAGGCTCTATTACACTGACTACAGAAAAAGCATACTCCCCTTTCTTCATTGATAGGACGGGTAAGCATGGACAGACGCGCCGGTATCATTGGAACACCGATTTTGTCAGCGCCTTTTTTCATATAGAGCTCGTGCAGGCGAGGCTTGGGAGGAGGTAGAAAGAAACCATCGGGCTCATTATAAATCCCCTCTTTGGTACCAAATACACCGATAAGTTTGTCTACTTTATCGTAGTAAGGCTTTAAATCCTCGTATCCGATGGGCCAGTTATGACCAAGTCCGTCGATGCTTGCGCGTTTGAAATCATTGGGCCCAAACCGCAGGGAAATACGTCCCCAGTGATTTGTTCTTCCTCCGACCATTCTGGACCGGAACCAATCAAACTCAGTTCCATTTTTTCTGGTATAAGGCTCTCCTTCTATATCCCATCCTCCTATAGCCGCATCAAAGTCTCCAAAAGGACGGATACGTGTACTTGCCCCTCTTCTTGGAGATTCCCACGGTGGTCTAAGTTGTGTCCGGTCTTCATCTTTGGCAGGATCAAAATCGCCGCCCGCTTCTACCACGGCAACAGAAAGGCCTGCCTCAGAAAGAATTTTGGAGGCCATGCCTCCTCCAGCTCCTGAACCCACAATAATCACATCATAGGCTTCACCGGAATTTTTGATTTGAAAACTCATTAGATAGAATTTGCTTTTTGATTTGTTTCAATTTGGAAAAACAGAAGGCGGTTTCAACTATTCGCTTTCTCTGCTCTTTCTACTTATAAAATAACAAAATTATTTCTTTACAAACCTGCTGGTTTACCTATTCAGACTCAATCCAAAAAGCAATGGAAAGCACTTGAAACTTCCATGAATTCCCATTTAACCTTTCTATCTGCAATTAAAAGGCATTTAAAACCATTCGTATCCGATTTAAAAAAATTACAACTTAGAGTTTAACTTCTTTGATTTTTTTATAAATGGGGCTAAAACCTTATAAAATATCTTAATTCAATCAAACGTAGAGTGATTTGACCTAAAGACAGTTCCCAGCAGCCACTTTAAAATTTTATAGATTGGCTACTTACTTCTCCCTAGAATAATGAAGAAGTCACCTAGAGAGAGATTATTCGTAATGCGGAATTCCCTGCCTGACAGTAAGGGAAGATTCGGTATAGGGCATTACCACTCACAAGAAAAAGTAACTGTCTGAAAATAATGGACTATCGGAGATTCGGTTCTAACAGCTTTTTTTCCATATGCTAAAATACCTATCCTACTCATTTTCAATATGCTTAAAAACATCAGGAGACTAATTCATTGTTTTTTCCTCTAATCATTTCAAAAAAGTATTTGGCATAAATAAAATTTGCTACATTTGCATCCGATTCAAGAGCAAGTCAGGGATCGGAAATTGAAAGTTCGGGGTGTAGCGTAGCCCGGTATCGCGCCACATTTGGGATGTGGAGGTCGTAGGTTCGAATCCTGCCACCCCGACGAAACCTGTTTCAAGGGAAATCAAAAGCCTGTAAATCTACTGATTTATAGGCTTTTCTGTTTTTTAGCCTTTAGTTCATATCAATGAATATCAAAAAAAATGTGCGTTATTCGGTGACCTAATTTAATGCTTAAATTTCACGCACAGAAAGTAACTTATACTTCTGTAAATCAGATTTTTGTATTAAAGTAATTAAACCAAATTAGACGCGATTTGATGCGATTTCGTTGTGCGTTATTCGGTGACCTTTTTAAAGTGATGTAAAAACCTTTAAAACAGTTCATTTATTATGAAAACAACTAACACGTTTGGAATCAGGTTTTTCTTAAAAAACAACTCTACAGACGATTTAGAGATCCCTCTTTACGTAAGGATCACTGTAGACGGAACCCGGGTGGACATCTCATTAAAGAGAAAAATAAATGTCTACGATTGGAACCCTGTCCTAGGATCGGCTAAAGGATCCAAAGAATCCTCTAAATCCTTAAACCATTATTTGAAAGAATTAGAAGCCCGGATTATCCAGATTTATCAGGAGTTTCAACTCAAAAAAGTAACTATTACCGCAGATGCTATCAAGCATGAGCTTTTGGGGACCCAAACAAAAGAACATACCGTTTCCATGCTCTTTGAATACCACAATGAGAAGTACAGAAATGTTTTAGCATGGGGGACGCTCAAAAACTACTTCACAACCCAAAAGTATGTAATGGCCTTTTCAAAGGCTCAGTATGGCATAGAAGATTATTTCCTGCAGGACATCAATTACCGCTTTTTAAATGAGTTCGAATTATATCTGGTGAACTATGAGCCTCAGGACCATCATAAGCCGCTTGGAAATAACGGCATCATGAAGCACCTGGAAAGGTTTAGAAAAGTAATCAACTTAGCCTTGCGCATGGAATGGATGGTAAAGGATCCCTTTGCAAAATTCAGTTTCCGATACCAAAAAGTAGAAAGAACCTGCCTCAATCCTACTGAACTCAGTAGAATAGATGAAAAGCAATTTGATATCCAGCGGTTACAATACATCAGGGATCTGTTTGTTTTCAGCTGTTACACTGGGCTGAGCTATATAGATACCATGAAGCTGATGCATGATGATATAGTATTAGGCATGGATGGAGAATATTGGATATCCATAAGCAGACAAAAATCACAACAAAAGTCCAAGGTCCCTCTATTGCCTCAGGCCTTGGATATCATCAGACTTTACCAGGACAGGGAAAGACCCTATTCCAAAGGGAAAATTTTCCCGTTGATATCAAACCAAAAGGTGAATGCCTATCTCAAGGAAATCGCAATCATCTGTAAAGTCAAAAAAAACCTGACGTTCCATTTGGCCAGGCACACCTTTGCCACTACTGTTACTCTTTTAAACGGTGTCCCGATTGAAACTGTAAGTAAAATGCTAGGGCATGCGAGTATCAAAACTACACAGATCTATGCTAAAGTAGTTGAGAAAAAAGTCAGTGATGATATGAAAAAACTTAGAAGGAAGCTCGGCAAATCTAAATGATCCATTCACCACCTTCGGGTGGTGATGTGACTTTATGTAGGGTATTAGCACGATTTTGTGACTTATTCACCAAAATCAAAGGTAAATGGCAGCAGAAATCATCACATTAAATGACTTGGAGAGGTTCGGTACTGAATTGAAAGCAGATATAAAAAAAATGCTTTCAAGCCTGAACGGGCAACCGACCAAGAAATGGCTTAAATCCCATGAAGTGAGAAAATTATTGGATATTTCACCTGGAACGCTTCAGCACCTTAGGGTAAACGGCACTATGCCATTCACCAAGATTGGAGGAGTGATCTACTACGACCATGAGGATATAGTCAGACTATTTGAAAAAAATAAGCGAGTGAACAGCTTTCCAGATGATGGAATATAAGAGAAATGATCTAAACCAGAAGCCAAACTTGGGATTTGGAATTGATGTCCCTCCTCTCCTCGTTCATGTTAAAATTATTTTTGACCAACAAGATCTTCAAGAGAGTGATGCCATTGAGTTCTTTAATCTTTTTCAAACGAGAGGCTGGAAAACCAAGACTGGTGCTCCTGTTAAAAACTGGAAACATGTGTTGGATCAGTGGATTTGGGAACTTAAAAAAGGTATTTAATAAAATTAGCTCCACTTAAACCACAAAAATAGAAATATGAAAATCGGAAAAGCATATGGATTTTAGGGTAGTCAACCTTCAAATTATCACATCGAAGACCAAAGTCGGAACTATATTAGGTCGAGTAAATAAGGGAGCTCCCTTTTAAAAGCCCCCTTCATTTGCAAAGGAATAGTATCAGTCTTCAGTTAAGATCAAATGGTCTAAAACTAGTAAATCCATAGCCCTACCTATTTTAACTAGTTTAGCTGTCAATCGTTTATCTTGCCTAGAGGGCATAAGGTTTCCTCACAGATGGCGGGAGGCTTCCTTTAGCGTTGTAGCAAAAACCAGTTTGGCATTGACCATTGTACCGGTAGTTCGAATCTCTTATTTCACTTGAAATGAGACAATTATAAATTAAACTTACGAAAACGCTATATAAAATTACTGTGAGTTCTAAATCAATAAACCCGGCAATCACGCCGGGTTTATATAAATAATTCAATGTAAATTTCTTGGTCAAACCTTAGCTCCTCTTGATTTGCTTTTAACCTGCTCTTTCTTTTTTACTTCCATTTTCACCTCCCTTTGAGCTACACTTAAATCACCAAGCTTCACACGTTTCCCCTGCTCATTATAAACATTCAGCGTCTTATATTTTGGATTTGCCTCCAGCTGAAACTTTCCCTCATTCCCCTCAATTTCTACCTGATGCCTGTTGCCCTTCTTTAGGCTATAATACAAAAGGTCAAGCTGTTCTGTTGCCTCAACACCCTTAACCTGTAGCTTATCAACAGATTTCTCCAAATCAAAACCATATTGCTGATGGTACTGGTTTAATTTATGTTGACCTTTCTCATCCATGAATGACATATCAAGTTGCATCCAGGCATTGTATCGCTCCCCTTCTTTGTTGAAAAGGCTTTTATATACCGCTCTCCCTTCCAGTAAATTTAAAGCTTCCTTAGCCGTGATCCCTTGATTTTGGAAAAACCGCTGGGACAGCTCTTTACCATCCGATGTACTAAGTCTTGCATCAAAACCATTGTAATAGTACTTACCTTCGTCTGACTTTCTGAAGTGAAGCCCATATTCCAGTTTTTTATCGCCCAAATCCTTTAGCAGGTTAATTTCAATATCTGTTTTACCAGCTTTCATCTGTTTTTCGAGCTCCGAATTCCCGGATTCCCCAAATCCTGAATACTTCATCCTATCCTGTAATTCCTGTATATTATCTTTTAATGTCATGGTATTATTGGTTTAAGTGAAAATCATCAAGAGTTCCTGCTTTCAGCAAATTTCTGCCTGAGACAGAAAATACAGGGTTCCTGTCTCCGTTCTGTTCAAAAACCCTTATTGTAAATTCTTTCGTATCCGATATTGTAAATCTTGGAAAAGCAGCTACTGCATAGGAAATGGAATTTCCAGCAACATTCTTAAATCCGGAGAAAGCAACAGGCTTCATTACTATTTCTCTTTTTGCAGTCCTTTTTGCAGTATTTTTATCTTGTACGGTGTACTCCAATTTAGCAGGCTGATAATTTATCCCACTTCTGTTCTCTACTGCAAACTGTAAAAACAACAGCCCTTCTTTCTCTACTATAGCACCCAACCCAATGCGTATTTTACCTTGTTTAGTGCCCCATCTTTCTACAGAAACACTGGATGAGAGCAGGCTTTCCAATAGTGAATGCATTGCAGATGGCATCATTTCAATGCCATCCAGTCGAACTTCAGCATAGTTTATATTTTCCTGTTTACCTATATCGATTGGTCGTACATCGGGATATTCAGTATAGCTGACAGAAAACGGATATAATTTTCCCCGCTTGGTAATCACGTACATGCTTGTAGTCATAAAGTTTCTTTGGCCTGCCTTCAGTTTAAGCACATTGGGTGAGGATTTGTCTTTTTGTGCCAATACCGCCGGACTCCCAAAATCAGCGCTGCTCACTTCATCGGGGAAAACAAGAACTGTGGTCATATCCCATCCAATGTGAAGTGGGTACGTTTCCACATTTGTCTCACTGACATGTTGGGCATAGCAGAAATTCGAAAACGCGAACGCCATCAAGAGAATATATATTTTCATGGTTTATATGGTTATTAAGTAATTAATGATTGGTTCTGTCGGCCAAAAGGAGCGGGTGCCCCGCCTTAACCTTTACTTTGATAAGCTTAGCCTTCTTGGAGAATATTCCTTTTACAGCTTCCATACCTGCCATGGAAGCCTGAGCTTCCCAAGAATTTGACATGTTCATCATATTCATTGACTGGATTCCATTACCTGCACCCTTCTTGACAGCTTCCCGTGTGATCGCATTGGGTATTCTGATACCAGGAAGTGCATCCAGATCGATTGCCTCCAGATTAACAGGAATAATAAGATTTCCTTTACGGATAGACTTAACCTGGATGTTGAGCCGTTCACCATCTAAAGAGCAGATTCCTGTAAGCGCAGTTCCTATTGGAAGCTGCTGTCCTTTAATATAGATTGGCTGGGCTAGCTCCAAGTCAATGGAAGCCCCATCTACAACCTCCTGATCAATGGTGATTTTGGCGGAAATTGCAGGCATGATTTCCGAAAAAGCCGTAGTCCTGTCTTCTTCGAGTGTATAAAACCCATTGTTTACCCTATGTAAGGAACCAGGGGATCCAGTGGTCTTGCCCCCATTTTCCAGCTCAAAGGGAACTGTACTAACCTCAAAAATTCTGGGATCTCGAACCGCCCTTATTTCATTCATTCGTTCCTGAACACGCTGCGGATGCTGTACATCAAGCAACTTTTCCAGCATTGCATCAATCTGTTTCAATTCTGGATCTTCCATTTCAGGATTTATAACTGAAGCCATCATAGCCTCTAACCTTTCCAAATCAGGATCATCAGTTGGATCAGTGGCCACCGGATCAATCGCCTGTGCTTTATTAGTAGGAAAATAGTGAGCAGGTTCGGAATCGGTAATGAGTTTTTCCAGATCAGAGAGTTTATCTCTCACTGAATTCTCTGCTTCTTCCAAAGAACTATTCTCAACCTTAACTGTAGATAAAAACAAGTCTTCAGAACCAGATTTTTCACTAGTCTGAAATTCGGCAAAAGGATCCATTCTACGCTGTTCCTTTAGCTTTAACGCTTTTCTTTCCGCCTGCTCGTAAGATTCCAGCTTATCCAATTCAACAGCTTCTATCCTTGCTTCCGGTAGGGATAGGTTCAGTCCTTTTTGCAATCCATATTCTATAGGTGAAGAACCCTTTCCTCCTCCCAAAGCCCAAAATGCCAAACATAGAAATGGTAGGGTGAGTAATGGAAGCACCAGTAGAAATTTGCGTTCTCTTTTTTGTTTTTCATTCAAAGGATTCATCAAGTAGTTCATTTAGTGGTATATAATTTATTGAATCATAATAAATTAAAGGAAACTCTAAATCAGGGGGTATACTAGAAAATGATACAACACTATTGGTTTCCCAATGCAGCAAACCACAGTAAATCATAGTGGAAAGAAGCACAAAGAGCACTACCACTTGCTTCTTGTCCTTTACAGGTAGGCGGTTAAACTTTACCGAGAAGCTGTCCATCCAAGAGGACGCCTTCTGCCAAACAGGAGTGCGGAAATGAATATGAACACCCATTATCCTCATCTTTTGGCAACTTCGATATCCTTGTTTGATATCGTTTCCCAATTCTCAATCAAAAACCCATGTGGGTTTTGGTCTGTACGGTCTATGTGCCTGAGTCTGCCGTTCGTAATAAGTTGTCTGGTCACTACTGAGGTAGGACGTATTATCTTCTGGGTTCCGTAGTATTGGAAGGTAAAGGGGTAGGTATCCAGAAAAACCTGAATACTGTCCATCATCAAGGTCTGGTTGATATTTGCGGAAACCAATTCGTTGTAATACCCTTTTTCACGTAGATTATCATAGACTTTTTTCGCAGAGGCATCAGCTAGATACAGACTCTTTGCAACCTGTTCCCTGATAAAGTGTTCATCTGGACTCAGCGTAAAGAAATAGTGATGGAACATCTTTACATGATCCCGGGTCTCCACGGGTATATTTTCCTTTTTTGTTTCCGAAAAAGCCTCCAAGACTTTGCCTTCAGCGAGTATATATATTCTTTCCTGTGCCTCCTGTGTAATATGAAAGGCTTTAATTCCGAAAAAAGCCGCAAAGCTCAATGATCCCAATACGGCGGCAAAGGAGAGGTATTTCACATGGTGAAAAGCGGTATCAATATTTTTTAGATTCTCGAACATCAGATTTTATTTTATCAGGTATTTAACTGCATGAGCTCCTGCAGCCCCGCCTGAAATGGCTGCACTGCTGGTTTTATTCAAAAGGCTGTCCCTCCCGCCCGGCTGTACTATAAATGAGGCTACATTAGGCACTGTGAGATAACCGATAATGGCAATCACCATAAAAACCAGGTATCCTATAGAGGAGACAAAATCCCCATCCAGCACAAGCATGTTAAGCTGGATTTTAGCGATGATAGCACCAAAGATATTTGCTACCGGAAGCCACATAGAAACATTGATATATCTCGCAAACCAGGCGGCCAGCGTATGCTGAAATCCATCAAAGACAGACAGACCAAAAACAAGCGGGCCTAAGATTGAAAGCACAACCAACTGAAATGTCCGGATGGTATTGATACAAAGCGCCGCCGCAAAAAATAAAACCTGAAGAAGCAATGAGATCATTTTATTCATTACCGCTTTGAGGTTGGACACAAAAAGCTCGTTGGTCATCCTCTCCCAGATACCCACCTCTTTAATGTTTTCCGGATGGTGTTGGGCCCCACTTTCATTCAGGTAATTCAGGTAAGGTTCCGGTTCCTCCGTTTCCATTTCTTCAAGGTGTCTGGAAATGGCGATATTGCTTCCCTCCACCATTTCAGAGGTTGCCCTGACTATAGGGGACATGGCTCCGTTGATCACGGCCAACACCTGGGGAAACAACATGATGGCAATGCCTATTGCAAAAGGGCGGAGCAGAGGATACATATCGATGGGTTCCGCTCTGGCTATATGCCCCCAAACCCTGTATCCAATGTACCAGATGGCCGCAAACCCGGCCAAGGCACGTGCTACCGTGATTAGATTGCTTGCCAATGGAATCATTTCATCATATAGTCTGGCCAACACCTGGTGCAAGCCATCAACACTTCCTGAAACCGTCTGGGCTTGAACTGAAGTCAAATCCAACAACAACAAACTGATAACCATAATAAATACTCGATTATGCATAGAAGATTATGTATGGTCTAATACTTAAATACCTAATAACAACCTCAGGGCATCTCCCAATTTTAGAGAACATAATTCAGGGATTTATCCCGACTAATGTCCCTATGGTCTCCTGTTCTTTCTTCATCCGTACCCTCCGATTATAAACAGCAGAGATTTCACTGTTAAATTCCCGAACACTAACAAGGACACCTGACATCTCAAGGTGAAGGCGGTCTATCGCCTCCAGCCGTTCAAAATCCGACATGCGTAATTCTCCCGCAGTAAGGATCATTGCCAGTTCATCCAGATTTTGTAGGGATGTTTTAAAAAGTCCGGCATAGACATCCCCCAAATAAGCCAGTTCAGCTGGAGTGAAGACAATATCTTTTTTCACCTCTTTATAAGTGGATTGATATTCATTTATAATCCACTGTTGGACCCGGATAATTTCAGCAACCCGATAATATTTCCTCACCTCAGGACTCACACTTAACAATCCGTTTAAAAATGCCTCATGAAGCTTGAAATTGCCCTCGGTTATATCCTTTACGCTATTGTACCCATTGTTCAGAATCACATATCCCTCATACATGTTCTGTAAAATTTTCTTCATTTGGGTCAGTTTTTCGTAATTCAATATAAGTTGTGTCGCTTCGTGTGCCTGGGATTTCCCGCTTAAGGGGCACATCAGACATACCAAGGTTAACCCAGTCAATATGAATTGTCTATAGTGTCTAATCATTATATAGCGCTTTGATTTGATTCCTTTCGAGATCATCTTTGCTCCTGTGTAGATTAAGCTGTCGGATCTGCCCATTGTATAGTTTAAGAGCAGAGTAGAGTCTGGTAATTTCCTTGTCCAACTTTGCTATCAACTCCATTCTCTCGCCGTCTTCCATATCATAAGTAAGGGAAGTAAGCAAGTCATCCAGTTCGCGGACCATATACCCAGATTCTGTTAGACAGGTTTGGTTGAATCCAAGTATGTGTGAGGTATCCGATGTCCCCCATTTCCCGTTACTCTTCAGATAAGTCCCCATCCAATCCACCTCCTTTTGAATCTGACCGTAGATCCAAACTATATGCTTCCCAGTAGGGTCATTAGCCACCACCGGATGAACCTTGGTAAGGGAGGCAAAATAATCCCGGTGCAAGGTAAACTCTCCATCTTGTGCCAAGTCGACCAGATTCCATCCTACCCTGGCGATCTCATATCCTTTTTTAGCCACTTCCAGATAACCTTTAAGAGCTACAATCTGGTTGACTTTATAGGCAGTCTGTAGTTGCTTCTGCTTAGTCCATTCCTGCAGCGTCTGCCCTTCCGTCATTGTACCTAAAAGCATCAGCAGAATGGCCGTGCAGGATACCCGCATGAAGATATAGTCAATCCACCCCATAATTTTCCTTTATGATGTTCATAGACTTCATAGTTCGGGAATGCATGATTTTATAATTCTGTGCGTTCACCCTTCTCAGCTCCTCCAGGTTTTTCCGGATGTTATCCTCAGTAAGATGGATGGTGGCAAGCCTGTCCGCATCATTCATCTGGGAGGTAAATGAGGTCATGATACCCATGAGGTGGTTAAGGTGTTCCAAAGAGGCGTTCAATATGCGTTGGTACACTTTTCCAATAAGCTCTTTCTCTTCTGACCGCAAAACCGAAGAGCTATTTGCCAGGCTCCAAGCTTGTTGGTATTCCTTTACAAGCTGTTTTTGCATGTCAGCGATTTCCTTTACCCTGTTGATTTGGGAAATCAGGCTCTTGACTTTCCATAGTTCCTGGAATAATCCCTCATACTGTTCCCGCTGCTTATCACTCCAGTCATAAATCTCCTGAAGCTTAAGTTTGCTGAGCTTATTTTCAAGAACTTTCTGGGCATTCTGAAGCCAAATTGTCTGGTTTTGCAAGCGTTGCACTTTCAGGTCAATTGCCTGAATTGCCTTTTTCACAGCGGCTTTTACGACTTCCATAATCAAGGTGATAGGAACGGCAGAAGTGGTCTGGGTTGGCAAAACCGTCAACCCGATTGCCAATGGAAATATCATAGATAAAATTTTGATTTTTAACTTCATAAGATTAAAGTGTTAATGTTCTGCAGCAAGTAATTCTATAGCCTTTTTCCTGGAACCATACTTGATGGTATATTCCTCGACCTTCATTTTTTCCCGTTCCTCGGTTGTATATGTAAGGTATTCCTCCTTGCTCACCTCAACTCTAAAGACCTTCTGATAGATACTGATGTACACTTCCTTGTAATTTCTGCCGGGTTCCTTGGCCTTGTTCATGGAAAGGATGATTGCTTTTTCCTGGTCAGTCAATCCCAGAAGTTCCTGTATGTCATTGAACTTGTTCTGATACTTGCTCTGATCCAGCAAGATCTTTATATCAGCATTGTTGATTATTGCATTTTTGATTATAGGACTGGAGATAATATCCTCTACATCCTGGGTTACGACCATAGCTTCACCGAAGAACTTCCTTACCGTTTTAAATAGGTACTTGATGTACTCTGCCATCCCTTCTTTGGCAATAGCCTTCCAGGCTTCCTCAATAAGGATGATCTTTCTGATACCCTTTAGTTTTCTCATTTTGGAGATGAAGATCTCCATGATCATCAGGGTCACCACAGGGAACAGAATAGGATGGTCCTTGATATTGTCCAGTTCAAAGACAATGAACCGCTGATGCAGCAAATCCAGATTATCCCGTGCATTTAACAAATAGTCAAACTCCCCTCCCCGGTAATAAGGACGTAGCACAAACATGAAATTTTCCACATCGAAATCCCGGGCATTTACCCCATCATTTTTCAATGTTTCCCTGAATTCCTTTCCCACATACCTATAGAAAGTATCAAAGCATGGAAATATCTCCGGCTCTCTATCCAACAACTCAAAATATCCTGAAAGTGCATTGGATAATGCCACATATTCGGATCTCCGAAAAGATTCATCATCTTTCTTCCATAGTGCATGAAGAAGCGTCTTAAGACTTTCTTTCTTCTCCGTATCCGGACGTTTCCTTCCCTCGATGTAAAAAGGATTGAAACAGATGGGATTTTCCTCTTCATAGGCGAAGTAATAGCCCTTCATCAACTCACAAAGCCCCCGGTAGGAATGCCCTACATCTACCAGAACCACATGGGCACCCTGCTCATAATAGGTTCTCATCATATGGTTGGTAAGAAAGGACTTTCCTGATCCGGAAGGCCCCAACACAAACTTGTTCCTGTTGGTGATCAGCCCCTGTTTCATGGGCTCATCAGAAATATCCACATGAATAGGATATCCCGTGATCCTGTCTCCAAACCTTATTCCTACCGGACTGCGGGAAGTGAGGTAATGGGTTTCTGAATTAAAGAAGCAAGTGGCCTGTGCGATAAAAGTGTCAAACGTCTCATTGACTGGAAATGAAGCCTGATTGCCAGGCAGACCAGCCCAGAAAATCTGGGCAGCCCCAACCGTTTCCAACCTGGGTACCACATTCATCTTCGCAAGAGCTCCGGCTGTTAAGTTGCGGAGTTTTCCTACCTCTTGCCTATCATCCGTCCACACCATCACATTGAAGTGTGCTTTGACCGCTTTTCTTCCCGTTGAGATAGCCTCATTAAGAAACTCTGCAGTAGCATCCCTTGAAATGGCATTCTCACGGGAATAATTTGACAGTGATTCCAATCGGAGTCTTTTGGCTTCCAGTTCTTTGAGCCTTTTTCTATGGTCCTCTATGAAAAGAAACTGGTTGTATATATGGTTGCAAGGCAACAGGCATCCGACTGATGTAGCGAATCCTATAGGAAATGTTGTCTTATCCGTGCCGTAGGGCTCATAGGTGCGGTATGGGCTCACAGACGAAGGCAAATCTTCAACATCTCCCATAGAAAACAGCTGGACAAATTTTTCACCTATTCTCCATTCAGGTTTGAACTGGATATCCTGAAGGACTTCAGGATTACCCAGCGTAAGGTATTCTTCAATCAATCCAGTTTTCTTGGATGTTCCGGCAATTTGCCTCCCGGTCAGCCGGTTCAAAGTAATACCCGCATCAGCCAAAATCTGGTTGAGCTGTCCTACTGTATTAAGGAATTCTTCTGTTCTGTTACTTTCAAACGATTCAAGAGGAAGCAGGGATTTCCGCAACAGGTTTGACATAGACGAGTTCCCAAGCTTACTTCCTTTTGGACGTTTGGTGATTGATAAAGTACAGCGATGTGCCAGATGTGGTCTTTCCGCAAAGAATCGCTCGCTGGAAAGTGAATGAAAGGAATGTTCGGCCCCCTCGAATTTTCCAAAGTAAGAATCATCAACAAACCAGTCCTGTTTATGCAACACAGTATTTCCCTCCAAAAGACCTATAGCTTTGTTCCAGGCATGCTGAACTGCCTCATATCCTGCAGGACTTTGTGAGAATATTTCTGGCAATCCCACTTCAAAGACTACTGTCATATCTCCCGGACGGGACAGAATCATGTCGTGCTCAAGTTTATATAAGGGAAACATTTTTTGCAGATCCATAGTTACTGAGCCATTAATCCTGTAAAACAATTCCGGCTACGTATTACCAGGTTTTCTGGAACCTGTTTTCTGGCCATTTTTTTCATCAGCCCATGTTCCCCATAAGTCGCACTCAAATGAAAAACTGTAAAGAAGACAGCGCCTGCGAGCACCGTAGCAATGGCCAGACAAGCATACATAGAAAGGCCTGCTACATAACACAGTGCAAAGACTATCAAAGTCATACCCACACCTGCAGCCAAATATCCGATATACTGTCCCTTTAGCCCTTTAATCTCAATCGGCTTATTTATCCCTTTATTTACCTCGTATTGAATCATGTTCAGTTTCAAATGACACACTGTTTTGTATTCATTAAAGATTATGAGTCCGGAATTACCTATTGGCATATTTTCATCCGAAATGACTTTCTCTTATCCGCTTTCTGTTTTCCGCTACAAACTCCAACAACCCGGAATTTTCTAAGGGAGTAATTTGTGCAGAGGGCACAGGGTCGAAAGGATGCATCTTAAGAAAATACTCGTCACCCAATCCGTAATTTCTTGCTAAGCCTACAGGATCCAGCCCCATTTCATCTGGAATTTTCACCAGAACCACATGGTCAGGTACAGCGACCAAATCCGGGGAGGAGTGCAGAATGCACATATTCTTCACATCAAAGAAAAACAGGTAATGTCTCCCATCTGGGCCTGTTACCATCTCATCCAGATTGAGCTTTTTCCAAGGAAAATCCACATTCCTTAATTCATTTAGCCGGACATCCACCGTAAAGCAATGCCCGGCGACATCAATTACTGGGAGAACTCCCTTCTTTCTCAGTTCGAGTTGATCCATATCCCCTGCTTGATCAGACTCCGAAGAAACTCTGAAGTACGGTAGCCACCACAACCAAAAACACACAGGAACCGAACCATGCAGCTGCCACTTTACCGGTATCCGGTTCACCATTGTTCCATTTGTTGAATACTTTTACCGCTCCTACCAGCCCTACTATTGCCCCTATCGCGTACATTAGATTTGTACCTGCCTGAAAGTACCCCCTTACCTGCTGGGAGGCCTCGGTAATTCCCGCAACCCCATCTTGGGCAGATGCAATTCCTGCTATCAGGAATAAATAAGCCGTACCGATACATCTTGTGGTTTTCTTCATAGTAGTATAGTTATGTTCGTGTTGAAATTGCGGTATGAGGAAGGTCTAGCAGTTCCTGAATGTCTTCTTCAGATATAGCTAGCGCATGCACCTGAGCTGAAAGGAGAATATGCCTAGCTAGCAAAGAACGGACAGCTAATCCCTCATCCCCCTTAAGAATCTGCAGCTTGATCCTGAGCTTGCCAAGAAGCTCTTCACTTGTGCTGCATATAGGAATGACATCTGTGTCTATCTCGTCGATCAGCTTGGCCAATTTTTCCATCAGTAACCCATCATGCTTACTAGTTCCCTTAGAAAGCGTAGTCGCACTGTTCTCTTGAATCTTATTCAATATTCCCGAAAACTCTGGACGGAAATAGCGAATAAGTACATAGCAGTAGTAAAAAACCAATACTGTTGCCAGACCTTGTAGAAATTCGCCCCAGGAGATTGCATCCATCATATCTGCTTGATTTTGAGCATGCAAACTGGGGCGGAATTTCAAAAATCTTCCACACTGAATACCGAAGGGGGAGAAAAAAATTCAGATATCTCCCCTACTGTTTAGATCTGTATTATCCATCCAGCGCTCCAGCTTGTCTTTAAGACGGTCCAGGAAAGTTGTTCGGCTGTTCTTCCGGATACGTATTTCCTGAAAAGTGCGGTAAAACTGGGATAGGTCCTGATGGAAGGCGTTTTCCAGATGGGTTGCAATATCCCTGATAGATGCATTTCCGTTATTTATGGCACCCGAGGCCTTCAAAGCATAAGCAAGCTCCACTAATGCGGCTTTTGTCGCAGTCCACCGGATAGAATGGTTAATGCCGTTCACTCCTTTGTTACTTAGCTTTCCCAGTTCTTTTTGCAGATACCCATGAAGTTCCTGATAAGCCCGAAACCTAGCAAAGACCTTACCTACAGGCAATGAATTAGGATCCCCGTGAGGCAAGGGTCGGGAAAAAAAGATAAAATCTTTCAGACCCTGACGGGCAAAGAGTTGTTGATCCAAATCCGATCGATCCAAACACCAGTATTCATACAATGATTGATATCGTCTCCTGTACATCATTATAGGAACATACTGGCTTTCTAAGTATTTTATCCGGTTCTTTTTCCCTTCTGGCAATGAAGAGATTAAATAATACAGCTCACCAAAGTAGATCAGTTCGGCTTCAAACCCAGGTCTTATTTTCTTGAAAAACTCTATTTCAGATTCTTGAGTATCAAAAACGTCGGAAGCCTTCACTTTGCTGCAATAATCAGAAGCAATAAGATAGGCCTGTTCAGTTCTTACTAGTGGGTTGGAAGAAGTTGATCCTATAGCTGCAATTTCCTCCTTCATCTTTAAAAAAAGATGACTAAATTGTTCATTGTAATCCATAATATGAGAGGTTAGTGGGAAATAAATCCCGGTTAAAAACTGCCCGCGAGTTAAATATTTCCTTAAGCCTGGGTACCAAATAGGCCGGCCACAAACATAGGATCACTAGGGGAAAAACTTTAAAAAAGACTCAATTGAAAAAATGAATCAGGTGATTATAGGAATGAAATGCCACTAAACACGCTTGAAAAATAATGCCTTATTCAGGGTTTACTACTATAAAACCGCTGTTAAAAGTGCCATTTAACTATATTTAGAGCACCTATAACCCAATCCTTTCAAAAATTAACGAAGAGTTTATTATCTTATCTACCTAGGATCTCAGTTTAAGCAAGGATCAGCAATTTTCCTGATTCCAATAATGGAGGAAGGGAAACAAACATTTTTGTTTTGGTGAAAAGGAAGCTCCCGGTACGATATAACGATCAGGTGATGCGCATACTTTTATGTGTAATCGCTGCATTCCTTGTGGCTATGTACGGCACCGGGGCGCGCTTTTTGGATTCACTCTCCAACAATTCATTTTTCGTAAAGTTGTTGGCGGCCTTCTTAATGGCCTTTCTTTTCATTGAATTTATCCATTGGGTGACAGTTCAGCTTGACAAAAAATATGACTGGAAAGATAGCCCACTCCTTCGTCTCACCTTACAGTTTACACTTGGAGTGCTCCTACCTGGGGTAGTAGATTACTTTTTCCTGTCTCTTTATCAATGGTACTTTGGTCTAACCACATCCTCCGCAAATCCCGGACTAAACAACTCTATACCGGCCATGGCGCTGCCAGTGTTCCTTTTCAATATCTATTACCTGTTCTATTACCAAATCCTAAGAAACCGAGAAGGCAATACATACACCAAAACCGAGATGGAAATCCTGCTTGTACAACAGGGAACCAAAACTATTCCCATGGAACTGCAAAATATACGTTTCATTTACCACCAAGACAGAATGAACTATCTGGTGACATCCAACCAAACCACCTATTTCATCAATGAAACCCTGGATGAACTGGAGCAGAAATTACCACCCCGTGATTTCTTCAGGATAAACAGGAAAATGATTATCCAGTACCGCTCCTGTCAGGACTTTCGGTCAAACGGGCATGGGAAACTGTTCGTGCATCTTTCCCCCTCATTCCATGAAGAAGTGACAGTTAGCCAGAGTAGAGCAGGAAAATTCAAAGAATGGATCAGACGGTGAGACAAATAAAATCAACCAACTCTTCTTATCCATGCTTATTTTTTTTTGATTGTTACCCCTTAAAATCAACACCTTATATCATTGGGGAAATAATATTTATCAATATTTTGCTTCCTGATATGTTTGCATTATTAGGCATTGGTTTGGTGGTTATTGGTATGCTGTTGCATAGCACTAAAAGCTAAATAGTAACTCTACTTATGAAAACATTTTTTGATCATGTCCTTCGAAACCCCATTTCCTTTTACTGCTAAATAAAACGGATATATAATTTAAGCCATCATTTAAACCCTACTTCTCCAAGAATGTACACCACCGTATTTGTTTAGCTGAAACAATTTTTAAATGTAAAGGAATATACGTCAATTTCACCCGAATCCCCTCCATCTACACCAAAAACACCCAATCAATCGCAAAATCAGGTAGGATTGAATAAAAATTTCAATCCATTATGTCATTTCTATACCGGCTTCCGCTTTTCCAGTTTGACCATGATAATCCGTCACGCATAGCACTACATTGGGACAGCATTCTCCAGGCCATCAAACTTTCCTCAACTGCCTTTTATAATGAATTGGAAGGAAAAGTCTATAAAGACCTGGATCATAGACAAAGAATCAAACTCAGAAAATACCTGTTGAGAGGCCGCTTCCGCCCTACCCCATTCGGTAGATTTGCAGGGGTGGGTACTGGAACCTGGGAAAAGGAAATATTGATAAATTTCCCTATTCAGACATCCGAAGTTAATGGAAAGAGCCCTCATGGATTTGAAAAGCAGCTTGAATCAAACCCAGATCGGTTCCTGTCAAATTACCACCTGGTTCCAGGGATCTACAAAAGACATAAATACTATCATGCCTTGGTTTTTGACACTATTAGCCGTAGTTGGAAAGGATGCAAGCTTCCGGTCAACCCCCTATTTGAGGCCTTGATCAAAACAACTTCCAAAGAGGGGATAAACTTCAATAAGTTTCAGCAGTTGCTTAGCACACAGCTAGCCACACCCCCTACAGCGCAGGCAAAGCTACTGTGGGAACAGGTCCTTGATTCCGGTTTTTTAGCGCCGGAATACTTATTTGACAATAAGCAGTCAGGGGTGGACATGGTAGTGAAAAACAGATTAAAGTTACCTGAGGGCATCAGGGAACAATTGATGGAATTCATCAATTCAGCTGGAAGTATTTTTTCTAAGGAGGAAAGCTCTTACATCAGGGATTTCAAGAACTTTTTCACAACTCAATTTGATGACCGATACGTCTGCCTCAGCGATCTCTTGAGTCATACCGAGTTTCTAGCCGGGCAGTTTCTTCAACCGGAAAAAGCAGGTATGGATGAGGATATTACCCCAACTATTCTGGGAAATCATGAGCGGAAATCCATAGACTTGAAGAAGTTCTTTGCCAAAAAAGAACTGCAGCAGGAGATCCATGATGTACAGATTCTCTTTCGCCTAGATGCTCTGGGAAATCCAATCATAGAAAATATGGTCTGTAACCGACCCTTTGTCTATACCGGGAGATTCAACAGGGATCCGAACATCAAAGACCTATCTCAGCAGATCAAAAAGAGTGTATATACCGATGCTGAGACCCTCTATGCAAATGTCCAGCTTTTGGAAGCAGCACCTATCCAGCATATCTGTAATGTGGAGAATGTCTTTGACTATGAAATCACACCATTTAAATCCAAGACCCCAAAACAGCTGGGTTTTGATGAGCTCTACCTTGGAATCTGGGAAAACCGTATCCAACTGATTCATAAATATACCGGCAAGCAAGTAATCCCGGTCATCATGCATCCCCTGAATGGTGAGCAGATCACCCATCCTATCCTACGGTTACTTTGGGAAATAGCCCACCATGACAGGTATAGATTTTTACCTTATAAGCACAACATCCTTTCCCAATCCCCTTATTGCCCACAATTGAAGTGGGGTCAACTATGCCTTCAGAGTAGAAAATGGAAGCTGAACAGAGATACATTAGCCACACCGAAAGAACTCCGACAGAAATTAGAAGATCTGGAGATTCCCTTCCATATACTGGCTGGGCATACTGACAGGGAACTTTTGCTAAACCCCAACAATCCGGATGATTTAAAAATACTTTGGCAGGAACTTCAACGTGACCAAACCCTTACCCTGAGCGACCCGAATTGGTTTCCAGCAGGCCTGTTCCGTGCAGCAGACAGTACAGCTGCCTATCCCCAGTTTGTGTTCCAACACTCCCGACCACAGCTTGTCAAGAGATCAAAATTGTCATTCAATCCCATTACCCATACCCATAAAAACTGTCTTTGCTTCACCCTCACTATAAACCCTACTGAAATCCCGGAAGTTTTAGAGCGCCTGCTCCATCAGATGGAAGAGCCTCAGGTCAGCTCCCTGACACCCGTCTGGTATTATCTTCTCTATGGAAAAAACGGAGCCACAGAAATCCGCTTACGCCTTCTGGATATAGCCCCGATTGATAAAAGGACACTTCTAGCCTCATTCTCTGAATTCTTTTTACAAGAAGACCTGAACTGGAAAACAGCTTCCTATTTTCCGGAAACAGCCAAATACGGAAATTCAGGATTAGAAACCTCACACCTGCTTTTTCATCTAGAATCTATATTTCTGGCAACCAAATTCCAAGGAATTTTATATCTGAACTATCCACCCAAGTATAAAGAAGACCTTGTTGTCCACTTATGGAGGATCATTTTTTTCCAATCCCCCTACCTTTCCCGAGTATTCTCCCATCTCAAAGAAGATGTGAAAAGTATGCCTTGGGATGAGGTAAAGACATTTAAATCCTGCTTTGAATACGCATCCACTTTTGAAACCCTAGGTTTTGAATCAGAAAAGTACCTTGAACTCATTAGCTCCCATGAATATTTTCACAGCAAGGAAGATTCAGCAATCCACCTAATGTCCAACCACCTACACATGATGATCAACAGATTCTTTCCATTGGAAACCCAGGATTATGAGCGGAGGATCCGCTATAGGCTTTATAGGGAAATAGGGAAACAAGTCTATGCATTTCAACAGCCTATTCAAACGCTAGGTAACCGAATACTCAGAAAAAGTCCCTTTTAATTAATCCTTCTGTTGTCAAAAATCCGTCTCACCTCATCCTTGTAGGTTCTGCTCATAGTGATCATATCCCCAGAGACGAGCTCACATTCCTCAGGATGTAGTTTTCTTATCTTGAGGATATTTACCGCAAATGATTGGTGTACCCTGACCATATACCTGGAGCGGAGCTTTCCCATACTTTCCATGAAGGAATAGTGCATTGTAAATTCACTTCCGTCATCCAGTTTTACAATGGATATTTTATTCTGCTGTTCCATGTATAAGATTTGTGAGGGATTAAACACCTGATGCCTGTAGCCGAGTTTATCGCTTATCACCCGAATGTTTCCTTCCAACTCTTTTCTAACCCAGTAGAGTGTATCCATTTTCTTCTTTGCCTTTTCCAGTGCCTCAGTCAATTCAATGGTTTCAGGTGGTTTCACCAAAAAATCAAGTGCTTCCACTTTGTACCCCTGCGAAGCATACCTGGAATGTCCGGAACAGATAATCACCGGAATTCCTGAATCGATCAATTTTCTGGATATTTCAAGTCCCCCCAGTTCAGGCATCAAAATATCGGTAATCAGGATGTCCGCCTTTCCCTCCTGTAGGTATCCCAATCCCATCACCGGATCTACTGTTGAAAATCCCACCTCAAAGTCGGGTAGCATGGATATTTCTTGGATCAGAATATCCAAGATATGTTCTTCATCGTCAATCAGACCTACTTTGTATCGTTTTTCCATAATGTATTCTTAGTAGTAAGGAATAATTCGACTCATCTGATTCTACCCTGTAATGGAATCCATCCCCGAATTCATGTCCCAACACACGGAAAACAGAGGAGGAACCAAATCCTGACCGGGGCTTTATCCCCCTGTTTTGGACTTTGTTGGTGATGTTGACTTTGAACACCCAACCCGCTGTTAAATCCTCCTGAACAAGCAGGAATTCAATTTTGCAGGGATGGTTCGTATCTGTGTAATCTCCATGGAAAAACACGTTCTCAACCAAGGTAAGTAGACACATCTTGGGCATAGGAAGCTTGTCGGCTATAGAAGGCACATCTATAGCTGCATGTAAAGAAAGCTGTGGAAATCTCATGCTCTGGATTTGAAGGTATTTTCCCACTGCTTTTACTTCTTCATTCAGGAAATTAGGTTCACCTAATTCCTTGAAACTATACCTGAGTAAGGAAGTCAAATGGGAAAATTCTCTCGCCAAGTCCGGCGACAGTTTGATAATTTTAGACTGGTAGATACTCAAAGAATTCAAGACAAAATGGGAACTGAGTTGCATAGACCGGTGCATTACCTTCAACTTTTCATGATTGATTTCCACGGCATACTTACTCTTCCCTAGTTCAAGATTATTATAATAGGCCCAGACCACCGAGGTTAAAATTAAAAAATGAAATAAGCGGGTGAATTCAATGACAAGGAAACTTTTGGATAGTGAAAGTGTACCCAGGAAAACATTATGTACCAGCAGTTTCACAGCTACTAAACTGGAAAATAGTAGCAGAAAGTAAAACACCGCACGAATCCTTCTTTTATGGTTAATAAACTCAGGGAGTACCAGTTTAAAATATAAGGAACAAATCAGGTATCCCGCTATAAAATGGTATTGGGCCATCAACCATCCGTCAACCTCACCGAATTCTATAAAGGTGGCAACCAGATCAACGAATGCATACAAAAGAAATATCAGGAAAAGTAAATAGAGGGGGTATAGGGTAGGCTTGAACAGCATGTCAATTACACCTAAAACCCTGCCCTTTACACCTAACTGGTCAGGGATCATCTTAGAATTACTAGTTTCCATGGTTCAAAAAAATTATACGTTATGACCAACAAACAAACTTTGGAGGAATGTCAAAAGGCACTCTCATCCATCAGGAAAATCAGTTATCAGGAAAAAAGCAACAACAAAGGAAAGGCTACAAGAAGCTTCTTCAGGGAGTGCCGTACCACCATAACCCGTGCTTAATCGGAGCGTCCGAACTGATGTGGTTTAGAAAGACTTCAGATGAAGTCCGCAAGCTGTACCGGATATTTTAAGGTAATTACCATTAAAAAATCCCCGGTTCTAAGAGACCTGCCACTGTGCAGGTCTTTTTTTTTGATCCTACACCATGAAGAAGCTATACCTACACTGCATTATACTTTTAAGGAAGAAAATATAAAACCCAGTAGATAATCATTTGAAGAATTTATTGCTCACAATTCTCTGCCTATACAGCTTGATTCCAGCAGGGGTAGTAAACTACTTCAAATAGATCCACACAACCATTCACAAAAAGCTCCACCTTTAAATAGAATGGTTGGTTCAAATAAGTAAATAAACTTTAGATCAAACTAATATAATCATTATGACTAATGACACAATACTTTTTTAGCAAATTCTTGATTCTAGCAGCAGCTTAATCCACTTATCATTAATCAGTTAGGATTATCCCAAAAAAAAAAAAACCCGCTTCAATGGCTAACTACCCAAAGAAATTCTTCCAAGACCAACTCATTAGGAATAAACCCATCAGTTGGTTGCAAGTTTCACCCAAAACCCTGCCATGTTCGCCACTTACTTGCTTTATGGTTCTATTTCTCCTGACATTTATCACAGTTCAACAAAACAACAACATGCTCCTTAACTGTTGTTTTTCAATTATTTAAAAACCTTAACAAATAACTAGAGCACAATATTAACAGCAATTCGCATGAATTATCCCAACAGTAATGGACAAGCTATCAAAATTACCTTCAGCCCTTTTAATCCTGCTATGGATCTATACAGGACTGGACAAACTCCTAAGGTTTGGGGCAAGCAGGGATGCCTTTCACAACCAGACCTTTCCTGGGGAACTGGCGGAAGTGCTGGCCTACGCAGTCCCAACTGTAGAGTTGCTGATCGCCGGGCTCCTACTCTTTTCTGTCAGCAGATGGTGGGGATATCTCTCAAGTATTCTCCTCCTCACCGTCTTTACCACTTATGTGGGCCTGATCTGGGTAGGAGCATTTCCGAGGGTGCCGTGCAACTGCGCAGGAATTCTCAACAGTTTGGGTTGGGCGGAGCATTTCGTGTTAAATATGATTTGTATTGGAATAGCTATTTGGGGATTACGATTTGAAGAGTTGATTCGATTGAAAGATTTGAAGATTGAAAAATTGGAAGATTAGTGGAGTTGTTGGATGATAGAAGACCGAAGACGGGAGAAAAGTCCGATGATTGATGATTGATGACGGGTGTCAGATGATAGGTTAAATGTTAATAGTTAAAGGTTAACCTGTAGTGAGGAGAGAATTTAGATTGAATAATCTCCCAAAGTCCTGCAGAAACAGAGCAATGCCGTAGGCCTGCCTGACCGGTAGGCAGGCATGTCAGATTTTATTGCACAGGGTTTTAACCCGGTGAAAAAAAGATAAAAAAGCCATTGCCCCGGACATGAGATACAGTGATAAGAAGAAAGCTTGTCCCGAGGAGGTCTGCAGCGTTTGTAAATTATCGGATTAGAAATCCTACGGGTTGGGGTTGGGATTACAAATCACGATCAGCACAATCGCTGTTCACCAGATCTAGACAAAAAAGTCCAAGGCAGATGCCCCGGACTCTTTAGCTGTTAAGTTTCAAAAAATATGAAATCACAATTTTCTCTTACTCAAATATAATCCATTCCTAGAATCTATCCATTTACCATAGTAAATCAACATAATAAAGGGCGACGGAGGTGGAGCCGCCGCCCACAGCCCAAAGATCTAAAGCACGGGCTGTAAAAAATAGCATGAACAAATTCCCTTAAGACCATTGGTCTTGGGAAATCAAACCTAATTACCGCACCGTCCATCTCTAATGACTGGGAGTAGAGATGCCAGTCAACACTCGGCGGTGCAGGGAGCGGAACCGGCTCCCAAACCGGGGCAACCTGGACGGTTCACCCGCTGAGCCGGAGTCTTTGGGCGGATTCCTCACGAAGGAAAAAGTCCACGGAAGGGACTCCGCATCAGTGGGACTGAGTACCGAATAAGTTAACCCGGGAGGCAACTCCCACAACCAACACGACTATGAAATCACTTAAAAACCTGCTCCCAGCACTAGGATTAGTGTTCGGGGCAACCCTGGCCATGGCCATGAATTTTGCCAATGATCCCACCGAGCGATATGCTGAAGATCCTGCCCCAGGGCCAGAGATCTGGTACAATTTGGCTGGCGTAACCCCAGGTCCTGAAACCTATGTCTGTGATGAATTGAAAAACGAGGATTGTTCTTTCGAAATGCCAGATAAAAACAGTACTCCAGTAGAAGAAGGTGAATTCATCATTACCGGTGAACTTGACTCATTTGTAAAATAATTTCCGAATTAAAGAATCCGGAAATCAAGGCATTCCCCTGAAAGGAATGCCTTTTTTTACTGATCATCTTTGGTTTTGCGGCATCGGGTTCAGGTTTATCTCCGCAGGAGGAATCATGAATGTGTACCGTGGATCATCCGGCTCCAATAGTGCCCCCCCCTCGTTGAATTCACGCCTTAATGTGACCGCAAGTTCAGGATATTTGTTATGTCGCTTTAAATCCCACCAACGTATTCCTCTGTAGAGCAATTCTTTCCTCCTTTCCTCCACTATTTTCTTGAGTAAATTTACATCATACAATCCTTCAACAGCATTGTATCCAGACTCCATTCTGTGCTCCAATAAATAGTTTAATTTTTCCAATGCGTCAGTATCCATGCCTAACCTGTTTGCACTCTCTGCATAATTGAGAATAACTTCATCCGTGGCAATGCCGCCAAAGTTGTAGAAATCCCCCGTATAGTTGCCCCGGAAATTATAAACGCCCTCCTCTCTACCTTCTATTAAAAAATAGGTCAGCCTTAAATCACTGCTGTCATAAAGACTTACCAAATCGGGATTAACCATGTTCTCCGCATTGGTGGTAAATGTGGAACTAAGTTGCCGCTGGTAAAAAATGACTTCAGGATTGAAAATTTCAAATGAATAAGGCAAATCTGAATCTAGGCTCTTATAATCCATCAATGTATCGTCAATTTGCAAAGCCTTTTTTGAGTATTCGTAAGCCTGTTCATAATTATGCATGGTCAGATAGACCCTGCCTAACATGGCAAATGCTGCCCATTTTGATGGACGGGTTGCAATGGTAGGTTTATCATTCAGTACCCGTGAGGAATATTCCAGATCGCTGATAATCTGATTAAAAGATTCCACCATGGTAGATCGGCCTACTTTAATATTCACATCTGAGGTCAACCGGATAGGTATGCCCAACTGGTCGTCCATTACAGGATCAAAAGGCTCAGCAAAATGCAGCAGTACTTCAAAATGTCCCATAGCCCTGTAAAACATGGCAGATGCCTCAAGTTCCAGTTTGCGCTGTTCTTCAACCTGATTTTGAGTCTCATACCCGTTCAATCCATCCAATACCACATTGGCATAAGATATTTTATTATAAGGGGATGACCAGTTCGCATCTGAATCGTCCGCCATATAAAGTTCTTTTTCCCAGAAATACGTAGCCGTCAAATTAAAGGAAAGTCTCTGGATGAGTCCTTCTCCAAAAACAAGGTCATCGGAGCTTATCATTCCTATTATTGGGAAAGAGTTCATTCCGCGCTGCTCAGCATCCAGTAAAGCCTGGAAGTCATCCAATGAGGCAGGGACCACCAAGGCCTGATTAGGTTTGGCATCTAGAAATTCGGAGCATGATTGGGCAATGAACCCAAAAAGCACAAGCAGGACTTTTATATAATGAGTTTTCATAGTATTTAGTTTTAAATGGTAAACCCATGGATATTTTCCCAGCAGGAAGATTAAAGCAATGACCCGCTTAAAATCCAATATATCCCTAGGCGTAAGGTTAAACATTAGAATGAGGCGCGGAAGCCTATGGCTGATGAGAACAAGGCAGGGCTTAAAAGGTAATCAGGGTCTTCTACCTTATCACTCGCTTTCCATAGAATACCAAGGTTGTTGAGGTAGCAGTAGGCTTCAAATGTCCTGAAAAGTGCCGTACGGGTATTTTTAGGAGCTAACTTGTAGGACAATCTAACATCCTGCAACCGAATGTGATCACCCTTTTCCACCGTTGCACTACTGCTGAGGTAGAAATGTGTTTTGAAGGCATCCACTTTTGCCGGATCTGAAGGGACCTGTGTGGTAAGCTCGTCTCCGGGCTGTTGCCAGCGCCTTTCATAATCGGCATGGCCAAACCCTCCCCTATTGATCTGGTCAAAATCCACAGAAGGACGTCGGAAATAATAACCCAGCCTGTACGAAATATTTGCGGACAGGCTCCATCCTTTGTAGCTTATTGTATTGCGTATAGCCCCAAATTTGGTAGGACGTCCACTGCCATGAAACTGTATGTTATCCGGTGTGGCCTCACTGTAAATTGTCGCATAATCCGTGCTGGCTACCCCTTCTACTATGCCCATAGGAGCCCCGTCCGAAGGCTGTAGCCCGGCAAACGGAAAACTGAAAATAGAGAACAATGGCTTTCCCAAGGCAGGAGTCGGCGATGATGGGGAATAATCAATCAGCTGTGTGGCGGTTGGTTCATTTTCAATCTCGGTCACCTCCTCTTTCAACAAACTTAAAAACAAAGAAGTCTCCCATCTCAGTGATCCTTTGGTATTGACAGAATTCAGTACGATATCCCAGCCTTTGGTATGCGTGGCGGCATAATTCAATGTTGCGCTACTGAACCCAGAAGAGGGGAACAAAGGGATCTGCCCCAACAGATCAAGCCCCTGCTTGTCATAGTATTCCACCGAACCCGACAGACGGGATCCCAAAAGTTCAAAATCCACCCCCGCATTGGTTATTTTGATACGCTCCCACCTCAATTCCGGATTTGGAGGGGTACGTATTCC
Organism: Algoriphagus sp. Y33; assembly: GCF_014838715.1. Classification (NCBI taxonomy): domain Bacteria; kingdom Pseudomonadati; phylum Bacteroidota; class Cytophagia; order Cytophagales; family Cyclobacteriaceae; genus Algoriphagus; species Algoriphagus sp. Y33. The sequence goes on from NZ_CP061947.1 coordinate 3,579,814, forward strand.
CAGATATGGAAGATAAGTCAACAGGTTTTGAGCCCCTGCATAGCTGTTAGCGGTAGTTAGTGCAGTCGCATTTGGATTGGTATTTCCATTGTATCCATAACTCAATCTAAGTTTGAGAAAGTCTATAAAGCCTCCCTTTAGATAGCTTTCCTCAGAAAGTATCCATCCCGTACCAACGGACCAGAGTGGTACACTTTTTTGATTTGTATTGACTCCGAAGAGATTGGAGGCATCTTTTCTGGCACTGGCATTCAGCAGGTATCTGCCTTGGTAGCTATACCCCAGATTTCCAAAATAGGATACAAACCGGGTCGTGATTCCACCAAAGCTCTCAGTGAATGGAACATTTTCCATTCTCCCAGTAGCAATATTTGTCCTTCTTGTCAGATAATCAACAGGGAGGGAGGTTCCGTTTTCGGCATTATACCCGTAAGATCTCATCCCATAGCTTTCACTCTCCTGATCCTTAAATTCCCCTCCCACAAAAGCATTGATGCGATGGTTCTCCCAAGTCCTACCATAACTTAGTTGTCCTCTTAGGTTATGGCTGTATGCCTGTGTATTGTTTTGGTTCAGTATCCCACCCATGGGCACATGATGGATCAGCTGGTTGTCTTCGCCGATCTCTGTCAATGAATTGATGAGATTCCTTGCTAAGTAAGATTCCACCGGATTGTAATTATCCGAAGTCCTACGGTTGGTCCAGTACTGATAATTGACCGATAAATCCAGTCCTTCAAGGATACTATAGTCAGTCTGAAGGAAAAGCCTCAGGTCTTTGGAACGGGTCGTTGTCGGTGTAAGTCCTATTTCATCCAGGGGAACATAATTCCAGTCCAATGCGAGCTGGTCTGCCATCTGTTGTTTGAACCTGATGCTGTAATCACTGTAAACAGAGAGGTGATCGCCGTTTTCATCAGCAAGCCGGTCATATGGATTAAGACTGGAAGTTGACGGAACAGCGGAATTGGATCCTGACTGAACGTAAAATCCCCCTACTCCGAATTGCAACCTCTCCTTCCATATTTTCCAGTTCTGCCTTGTCGAAAGCGTAATCCTCGAATTGTCCACAGTGACTTCTGATCCCCGGTTCTTATCCCAACCAGCACTGACCTGATAGTTATACGCTGCTGAGCCACCTGAAATATTCAAGGAATATTGCTGGTTGACCGCCGGACGTGTCAGGTATTCCTTCCTATCCCTCCGTAGGTCGGAATTTCTGAGCGTCCCGACAATCCCTTCCAGCTCCCCGCTTGAAATCAACCCCTGCTCATGGGCATAAAAAGCTTCTGCCAGTGGGTTGACTACAGGATTACGGATATTGTTAAGCTGGCTGTTATAGTAGCCTTGTTCATAAAGGTCTGTCTGCTTATCTACCAAGGACCCAATAGTCATGGTAGGATAATAGAACAGATCCGGTTCCTGTATGTAGGTTACATTTGAATTAAACTCCACCCTCATAGGCTTATCAAATGCACCCTTTTTGGTAGTTATCACGATGACCCCGTTTCCTGCCCTAGCTCCCCAGATAGAAGCAGCCGCCGCATCCTTGAGAACGGTAATGCTCTCCACGTCATTGGGATTGATGCTGGAAAGTGGTCCATCGTAAGCCAGGTTGTCCACTACTATTAGCGGCTCACTGGATGAGATCAAGGTAGCAGTTCCCCTGATGGAGATGCTCTCTCCACTTGCCAGATTGGGCCTGTCCCTGTTAAAAACCAGTCCAGGTGTTACATCCTCCAACCGGTCTATGATATTGGTGGACACCCTGCGTTCAATGAGTTCCTTGTTGATTCCCACAAATGATCCGGTGGTACGTTCCAAAGGGAGCTCCTGGAAGCCCGTTGATACGATGGTCACCCCTTCTAAATCAATGTCCTTTTCCTGCAATGCCACCTCCAGATAGGATTGTCCAGCAGAAACCACATAGTCCAGTGATTCATATCCGATAAAGCTAAAAACCAACAGCACATCACCCTCTGGTACAGAAAGGCGAAACTTCCCCTCCTCATTGGAAACTGTGCCGTTAGAGGTTCCCTTCACCATAATTGTGACCCCCGGAAGAGCCGACTTATCTTCTGAGGCGGTGATCCGCCCTTCCATTATCCTCATTTCTGTCTGGGAAAATGAGACTAAACTACTGAGTATTAGAATTAAGAATAAACTGAAAGTCTTCATAGGTTTGGTACAGAAAAAGGTGAATGGGAAATTTCTTCTTGGTACAGTTTTAGGAAGTTGTCGTGAAAGGACTGATAATCCGTCCCTAGCTCGCGTATATCAAAAGAGACAATTCTACCCTGCTCATCAAGGAGCATGGTTTTGGGATAGCCATAGATCTCATAGTAGCTGATCCACCTTTGCTTATCCTTTCCGGAAAGATTGAGGTTCAGAATAGTGGAGTCAGAGTATTGATCAATGTGTGATTTCCAGAATTCCTTATCCCTGTCCACAGAAACAGCGACCAACTCATAGCCCAGCTCTTTGGTTTGCCCATAGAGCGGAAAAAGGTATTCCTTAAAGTAAGTGGCACTGTGCGCACAGGAGCTAAAGTAGAAATAGAGAAGGGTGGGTTTTCCCAGCAGGTCCCCACGGGTATAGTTGTTTCCCTGAAGATCGGATAACCTTATCGGCAGAATAGAATCGCCCGGTACATGGGATTTTTCAAGGCTCACAATTCTTTCTCTCCATGGGGATACTGAAGTCACTTCCAAAAACCTCTGTATTTTTTCTTCCTGTCCGGAAAGCGCTGAAAGGTAATTGGACAGATATCCGGCACGGAGGCGGTCTGCTACTTCACCGGTATGGTCCCGCGATACGATCTCCAGAAAGGATTCCTCTTCCCAGAGGGATTTAAGAATGGAGATTTCAAGGGACATCATGAGGTAAGAATCAGAAATCAACCGGGTATGCTGCAGGTATTCTTCAGCTTCAGCTTTTTCGACAAAAACCTGCATTCTATTTCTGAAATCCAGCCTCTCATCTTCGCTGAATTGTCTTTCCACCTGGGGATGATAAAACTTACGATAGGTAGAAAACCCGCCGGCATAGAAGTCACTGTAGATTTTAGCCTCCAACAGATCAAATTCCTCATTACTGAGCTGATCGGAAAACCCGTTAAGTACCGTAATCTGGGCTTGTAAAGCCTCCTCTGGATGCCCTAGCGTATTCATTAAATATTCCAAGCTTTCAGTTCCCGGCTCAAATATGAGCAATTCGGCACCATAAGCACCCTTATACTTCGCTATTTTGGCTTGGTTATCAGGATCTTGCAGCATCCTGCTGTCTGCCTGAGCCACCAACTGCCTCGGAGATGCAAAGGCACGGCGTTTCTGCTCCCGTTTTATCATATATTGGGCTTCATAAAAGGCTGCATCGCTTCCGGCAAACAGAACTTCCATCAATCTCAGGTTTAGGCTAAGCATCAGGCTATCCCCGGGATGGACCAGGTAGTTTTCGAGAATCGGCCAGCCATCAATGGACAGCGTGAAATAACCCGTGCGTTTACCCAAGGACAGTTCAGCAAGAAATTTCATAGTCCTCTTATTCATGACCCCATCAAAGAATTCTCCCCTCTGTGGATCTATGGTTGATTCCTTTCTCATAAAAGAGGATTTGGGATCCAGATAGTAGGGAGTAACAGTCAGCCTGATCGGCCCCAGCGAATCAGGATTGATGATCTCCCCATAGATAAGTGCCTCCCCCACCGAAGCAGAAGAGCTTTCGCTCTCCTGCCCTTGGGTGCCGAAGTGATCAACCAAACTACTATTCTCCGGCAAAGTATCGGGACGGGCATTCCCGCCCCGATGGGTGTCTCCGTGTTCAGGGGAGACTTGGGGCACAGACCTATGAAGAAAATCCGCCCCGGGTGAATCAGCAACTTGTGCCAGTAGTGTGCTTGTGGGAAGACATAGCAGTCCCACTAAGCAGATGAGTATGTGTTTTTTCATGTGCTTTTTGTTTTAAGCTGGCGGTTCGACGGGCTCACCGACCGAAGACCGAAGACGGAAGACCGAAGAAAGTGGTCAGTAGGCAGTAGCAGTCTTTAGGTCATTTCGACGAGGTACGAGGAGAAATCTCAGTCGCAGTAGGCAGTCTCAGTGTTCAGAAGGGAAGTGCGAGAGCTGAAAGCTGAAAGCACTATCACGAACGCTTGAATCTTGCCTCCTACCTTCGGCAGGCAAGCTTGACTCTAGCTTCTTGCTTCTTGGCTCTACTCTCTAGCTACTTGATACCTGCTACTTGCTACTCCAAACCAGACATATCAATCCCACCTCAGTCTATCCGACCAACCAGCATTAATTAATAATAAGATGTAATCTGTCAGCTCTACCGGCTATTCTGAGCTTGCTGACGTGAGTGTGTAGTAACCGATCTGCTCAGGGATGTGCACCTCCCCTTTCACGGTCTTAAAAATGAATCCTCAGATCGGATTCTTAGGTTTTCTTCTGAATAGTAAATCAAACAGAGTAATTGAAAAAACAAAATCTAATATTCCCCAATTTTCTAAAAGGGCATACTCGCATTTTGCAAAATCAATTTCCGTTGATACTTTTTTCATTATTCATCCAATTTGCGCCAATACTCAGAAAAAAATAAATTATTCAGGTTGATTTTTAACCAAAAAAGGTTGACATTTATTCAAAAATAAATTTTATGAATAAGCATAGAGGAAGAACAGTGGCGAAATGCCGAAACTTTAAGGGAATTAAGCAAGATTCTTTAGCTCAGGATCTTAATGTTTCTCAATCTGAAATGTCAAGGATAGAGAATCTGGAAGATATTGATGACAACCTGTTTGCTCAAATCGCCGAAGCACTTGGTGTATCACCAGAGTTCTTGGACAATTTTGATGAAAATTCAGCCTTGTATCATATTTCAAATAATATTGATAATACTACAATAACAGAAAATTCAAACGGGATCAGCCAAGTCTTTAATCCACTAGATAAAGTAATAGAACTTTATGAAAGACTACTGGCGAGTGAACGAGAAAAAATCGAGCTATTCAAAAAAAATAAACCTGAACAATAATGGAAAATGTATCTGAAAAACTGTCGTTTCATAAGGGGAGAAAAGTTGAAAGAGTAAGAAAACTTAGAGGTCTTAGCCAATCTGAATTAGGTGATAGACTTGGAGGTATAACGAAGCAAGCTGTCTCTAAACTTGAACAATCCGAAAATATATCCGATGAAAAATTGCAACAAATAGCGAACGCTTTGGAGGTCACTCTCGAAGGTCTCAAGGGGCTTAGTGAAGAAAAAGTACTTTATAACACAATTAATTTTTACGAAAACAGCAACGTGAATGCGTCAAGTATCAATGCCAATGTTGAGAACATAAATAATCCGTTAAAAGAAACCATCGAAGTTTTTGAAAAACAGCTCGAAAAGCTAAGAGAAGAATTTATTAAAATAATTAGGGAAAAATAGAAATAGCCTCACTTCTTCAAGCTATACATAAGAAATTAAAGTTAATCATCTTGAAAAAATTGAGACTGTAATCTAAACTCTGTCTAAAACTTTGAATTTTAGTTAAAGTTTATAAGATAGAGCAGTATGAAAGAACAAGAATCAGCATTCAAGAAAAAAGTATTAGAGCAGTTTTTATCTGGAGAGAACCTTTTCGGGAAGAACGGTGCACTTTCACCAATTCTGAAGGAATTTTTGGAAGAGTCACTTCAGGCAGAGATGGATGAGCATCTGCGTGATGAAGACAAAGGGTGGTCCTCGGGCAATAAGCGCAACGGAAAAGGTACCAAAACAGTGAAGAGCAACGTTGGCGAAGTGACCATTGACACCCCGGAGGACCGTCACAGCAGCTTTGAGCCCAAGATCATCGAAAAGCGCCAGCGGATATTGGCAGACAATCTGGAAGATCAGATCATCGCCCTTTATGGCATGGGCAGCAGCCTTCGTGACATCTCCTCACATATCAGGGAAATGTACGACACCGAGGTCTCTACCCAGGTAATCAGTGATATTACCGACCGTATCATCCCCAGGGTAAAGGAATGGCAGAACCGTCCGTTGGAGGAGGTTTACTGCATCGTATGGCTTGATGCCATGCACTTCAAGGTACGGGAAGAAGGCAAGGTGAAGCATAAGGCACTGTACAATGTGCTTGGGATCAACAAATCCGGGAGAAAGGAAATCCTGGGAATGTACCTGTCTGAAAGCGAAGGGGCCAACTTCTGGCTACAGGTGCTCAGTGACCTACAGCACCGTGGTGTCCGTGATATTCTGATTGCCTGTACAGATAACCTTGTAGGCTTTCCGGAGGCGATCCATTCGGTTTTCCCCAAAACAGAGGTCCAGCTCTGTATCGTCCACCAGATCCGCAACAGCCTGAAATATGTGGCCAGTAAGGATCAGAAGGAGTTCGCCCGTGACCTCAGGCTGGTGTATGGGGCAGACACCAAAGATCTGGCAGAATCAGCCCTTCTGGATCTGGAAGAGAAATGGGGGAAGAAATATCCGGTGGTACTCCGGTCATGGAACAGCAACTGGGAAAGGCTAAGCGCTTATTTTGCATACACCAAGGGCATCCGAAAGATGATCTATACCACCAATGCCGTGGAAGGGTATCACAGGCAGGTGAGAAAGGTCACCAAGACCAAAGGGGCATTTACCAGTGATATGGCACTGTTGAAGCTCGTGTACCTTGCTACCCGGCGGATCGAGAAAAAATGGAGCTCCCCTTTGCACAACTGGGGCTTGACAGTCCAGCAGCTGGCCATTAAATTTGAGGGGAGGCTGAAGCTGGACATCAATACAAATTAATTAATTAGTTCCCTTCCCTTGGGGTACCCCAAGGGAAGGGAAGGACAGAGTTTAGCTAACACTCCCAAAAAATTCCACCCGGACAGGAATCTTATTTTTCCCATATGATCCACAGCAAAAAAATATTCAAGTTTTCTTCTTAAATTGTTAATGCAAACTGTTTTACTGACATGAGAAAATTTCTTTTAGCTCTAATCTTCTTATTCTCCACATTCACACTCCTCTTTGCCCAAGAACGATATGGACCGTATAAGATTCATAAGTTCGTGGATGGAGACACTTTTTGGGTGAAGATGGGTGCCGGGAAAAACGAGAAAATCCGATTGATCGGAGTGGATACACCTGAAGTGAAATGGGAAGGACTGACGGAAGAGCAGCCGGGAGGCAAGGAAGCCTCTGAATATGTGAAGAACATGCTAAAGGGTAAGAAGGTGCTGCTTGAATATGACGTGCAGAAGTACGATCGATATGGCAGGACTTTAGCCTACGTGTATCTGGAAGACAGTACTTTCTTGAATGCGCATCTGCTGGAAATGGGGCTGGCAAGGTTGGCTACGTTTCCGCCGAATGTGAGGTATGTTGAGTTTTTTAGGGAGGTGCAGGGAAATAGTATCGAATAGTGAATGTTATGGAGAAAATCGGTCTATGAAGATTTTTACCAATAAAATTCTGTTCCTTTTTGCGTTTGCAGTACTTTGCACAGCATGTAAGGAATCTCATGAACCTAGCAGTCCAATAGACCCACAACTTGCATTAAGAGATAGTTTAATTGCCATCTATGGTTCCCTAATTGATGTCCAGGATCTGGATTATTTAGGATTATATGAGTATGGAGCCACAAAACATACTTATCTCTATGGAGGTACTAATGGGGAGTTCTGGTTGGGTATTTTTGAATCTCCAGATAAAAAAATAACAGAATATACAATAGACCTGGATCCGGATTCTCTTATCTCAGAAGCAATCTATAATCCTATTCTACACTCCCATATGGTTTGGGACTTTGAATTCTTCGAAATTTACGGTTTTTCCAATACGACCCTAAATGAGGATGCTATCAGCTCTAAAAGCCTTTTAAGGATTAGCCATGATAATTGGGAGCTTAAATCCACAACTGAATATATCCCTAGAAATGCATTTCCCTTTCTCGATTATGTAAGACCCTGGAAAGGTGGTTTTTTATTAGAGTATAACGGGGAGATTAATGACTATGGAGTATCCTATACTCAATTTATAAGCAGCGATTTTTCAGAAAGCATTCGTTGGGAATGCAGAGCGCCCTACTCTCCACCGCTGGGAGTACTTTATTTTGAAGTAGATTTCTTTTTAGCCGTATGGGAAAATTCAGTGGATGGCTTTGATTACTCAATCTGCCAATCCTGGGCCAAAAACATTTTAGACTTTTATGGCGTAACCACCTGTCCTGGATGTAGTACTTCTATAAAGCTATTAAACCAAATCGGTGAGTATATCACCATTGAGGTGAAACTTAATGAAGAAGTGAGAAAAGCAATCCTGGTGTACCGAACTGGGGAAGTAGTGAGCAATGAGGTGATAGAAAGTTAAGCTTTTCTTATGCATTTATAAAGAAGCTGCAAAAGGGAAAAAAGGTGTTTCTTGAATATGATGTTCAGAAATATGACCGATATGGAAGAACGCTGGCATGCGTATATCTGGAAGACCGTACTTTCTTGAATGCGCATCTGCTGGAAATGGGGCTGGCTAGGTTGGCGACCTATCCTCCGAATGCGAGGTATGTGGAGGGTATTACGAAGATTCCATATAAATCCAAAGAGATTGGATATAATGGTCAGCCTTTCAACATTAAATAATGAATTAAAAAAAAAAAAAAAATTAACAAAAGTATTTATTGCTATTCATATAATATTGCTATTTAAAAGATTCAAATAACTCAAAAAATTAATCACTAAAAACTAATGTTTCCAAACAAATTATCACTAGCAGTGCAAAAATAATAAATAAAAAAATATGAAATATAGAAGAAAAATTAACAATTGAATATCCTAGAATCAAAGCATTAAACAACCAGATAGTATAGAAAAAACACCTTAACCTAATTTTAATCTGCTCAGACCTTTTTTCTATCCAATCCTTTGATTCTTTAAAATAACTCAGTTCATCTTGATAAGTAATAAAAAATCTATTAGAAGTTAAAAAACTATAATCTTTCTCAACTAAGTATGCAATCCTATTTAAATCATAAAAATACATTCTTATAAAAGATGTAAAAAATGCACCCAGAACAAATATAGATAAAATAATAATAATTACTGCAGCTAAATCTTCCTTTAATCTAAATATTGCAAATGCAGCACCGGCTAAAGAAATTGGTAATGAAATAACTTGATTAGTTAAGCGAGACAGTATAGTATTCTGTTCTTCAAAGTACTTATTCTTATAATCTTCGTATTCATCTCTAATTTTTGATATTGAAAGCTCATTTAGATAAACATCGAAATTAAGTCTAGATTCAAATAGAATTTTGTGAAAATTAATAAAAACATCTATAAAGGAAGAATCACTATTCTTTGACACATAGTCAATTATTGATTTTTTTAGGAATACCTTGAAATTCTTGCCATTATTTTCAAGTTCTATTTTAAACTTCTCAAAATCTACTAGTTCGTATCGTAAAGGTTCATTCAAATTTAGCTCACCCTTATCTTGAAACTTTAATTTAAATACACGATTTAATCCATTAGAAATTAATACAATCTCTCTTTTAGATATGTCAATATAGTCAATTAAATCACCATGCTTATTATACTCAGTAGTGAAACAATCCAAAAATTGGAAGTATAATTTCAATTGTTCAATATCTTTCTTTGAAAGTCCTGAAGAAAACACCGACACCAAGCCATCAACTAATTGAAACAGTAACTTCCCGCCTTCAATAACATATAAATCACTTTTAAAATCTCTATAACCAACTTTTTCAGAGTATTCCTTACGAGAGAAATAAACTTGAAATGGGAGATCACTTTTAGATAATAAAAATTGATTATTTGATTCCTCTAATTCTAGGCCCTCAAAGTTAGGTTTAAGAACAAATGTAATAGTCTCATTATCAAAATCATAGCTAAAACTATCTGTATTAAGCAGCTGATTAATTAATTCTTCATATATTCTCATCTGAATCCAGTAAATTTAATTTATCAAATTTGCTTCGCAATTGTTTTGATTCGATAATAATCTTATCATCATCTTCAATACTAATATGACCCGAATTGATATCCCCAACGGAAAATGAAACTTTAATTTTTCCATAAGACACTTCGTATTTTCGTAAAAATTTTATACTGCTAGAAGCTTTAAATTCGTTGCTGATATTAAGATTATAATCTTCTACTATATCGATTAAATATTCATCATTTTCCCAAAACCTCATACCAATATCAGTAAGTCTAATCACACCTCCATTTCCTTCTATGTATTTTAGCATATCCTCACGAAAAGAATCAATGTTATAGATTTTTCTGGTTTCAGGATCTATAGGTAAATCTACTTTTTTAATTAACTCTAAAAAAGAATTTGTATCTGAAATACTTTTTTCAACAAGCTTAGAGCCAATCCACGTTTCTGAAAAGTAGTCAGAAACAGTACCTTTCCGAGGCTGAGTTAAATGTAAATAACGATCTTCCCCCTTAACAACACCATCTATCAATATTCTACAAGCCATTGCAAGTTTCTCGATATTAATAACCATTGTTGTATTAACAGTATACCTACCTTTAACTCCTTTATTAAAAATAACCCCCTCCGAATCTCTTACTATAAAAACACCTATATAGGTTTTATTATTTACTTTATATACTGAATAAACAAAATAACCGCCAGTTGCAAAGGGAATATTTTGAATGATTTTAACCATCTCTGTCAAGGAATTCTTAGTGAAAGAAAAGAATACTTTATCAGACTGATTGTCAATATAATTTTTCAACTCGTCTTGAAAAACGAAAGAGTACTTATCCTCAAACTCTGTTCTAACCACCCTTTCATCCTTAGTAAACCCCTTGTCAAGTTTAGTAATTAAATCGATGATATTATCATTGACATCATTCAAAGAAGTGGAAAATTGGCCAAATCCTTCATTTACATTCTTTTCTTTTTCAATTTCATGAATAACAAACTTCTTAACATTTACCATATTTTTTTTTAGTTTAGGAGAGAGACTGTTTATGTCCTTTAGAGGTTATTTATTCTTCATACTTTCGAAGTTTATTAATTAATCACAACTCTTTCTATCAATTATTCGCAATATATGTTTTGATTCTCCCGCTTCTGCATAGAAAGGTTTATATTCTAAGCAGGCGGGTGCTGCCAGATCTAATGCCTGGCCAGTTTTGGAATAGCGGCACGGTTTGACCGAAATGACTGGCATGGTCAGACCGAAATATCCACTGGGCTACAGCAAGTAGGAAGAAGACTGATAGTACCTTTTTCATCCAGATTAAAATGGGTGACCGATTTGTTTCCGGATTTAAGCCCGGATGGGTGTGATAAAAGTTGGTGAGGCTACCTTCTCCCATTCATCCCGATATCGTTTTGCTCATACGGGACAAGCTCTCCTTGAAGAGGAGGCGCTTGGCAGCGGTAACTGATAGCTTTCAGTAACTAAAAGACTTCTGCAATAAAAAGAATAATATGATACCAGCACATACCCTGTACAGGGTATTTTTTGTAGGAATGAAAAGAAATTGTGAGAATTTGCTGTGTTTTTCAGTCCGTCAGAGGAATTATCTGCACCTGTCTGTGCCTTTTTTCGGACGAATATAGAAAGCAGGTTGTAGGCTTCAGATCTGTGATGCGAGTGATTGGATTGATTTCTTTTCCCTATCCGTGATTGAATATAGATTGTTTCATCTGAATTATCAGATCAGGTTTTTTGGTTATCGAAATTTTTCGCTAAAGAGTTAAAACCATTGATCAGAGGGGTCATACTCCAGAATATCCAACAGACGATCTTCTCGTCCATCATGAAGCTATCCGGCACATAAAAGTAACTATGGATGATATAGGTGAGTCTATGATTATCCAGCATTCCTTTAATCAGTATGTTCATGGAATCAACGCCGAGCGCTTTGATGGCCAACCCTGAATTCTGATCTAGCTTGAATATGACGTGCAGAAGTACGATCGATATGGCAGGACTCTGGCATACGTGTATCTGGAAGACAGTACTTTCTTGAATGCACATCTGCTGGAAATGGGGCTGGCAAGGTTAGCGACTTATCCACCTAATGTTAGATATGTTGAGGATTTTACGAAGGTTCAAGAAAAAGCCAGAGTGAATGGAAAAGGGCTGTGGAATGATTGAGACTTATCCGCATACTCTTCTTCCCATAGAACAGCTCTGCTTAGTTCTTTCTTTTCCAGTTCTTTTAGATAATACCCAAGATTGTCTTTAAATTATTCATACCTGGAACCTTTATAAGAAGGGTTTCCGGGATGAAAAAGCTAATATAACTCAGGCTCGTCAAGGATTAGAAATGTCTCGTAGGTATAGTTTCTGACACTAATTGCTAATGTGTATAGCTTTAAGCGTTGGTATTTTCAAGCAATTTAGTTAATTCTTTCTTTTTTCCTTCTATGTAAAGAACTACGTCTTTGATAACCAATTTATGTATGGCAGAAATAATTGTCTCCATACTTTTATAGTCAGGCTTGTTGTCTTTTACTGGTAACGAAATATTTAATGCGTCAGCGTCCTTTGTATAAAAATTTCTACCGTAGTTAAATTGTCCGTTGTATGATGATTTGTGGATTGAAGCAGTTACAAAAACGGATGCATTTTTTGGAATTTTGTTCGCATGAATAACCGCAATATGGTCATCACCACCATATTTAAAGTTTCTATATTTGGCTGAACCAAACATATCAATAGTTGTAGTATTAGCAGGAAAAATTTCGACTTTATTTCCAATGTATGCAGAGAACCCTTCATCTGTTTCGCCCGCTGTAATAAAAGGTAAATCTCCTGGCAATCTATCAGCACTCTTCAAGCGTTTACCACGTGTTGATTTTCCAAAAAGTTTTTCAAGGTTGAATATATTCCACTTGAGATTGTCAAAATTTTCTAACGCTTGCGTTTCTTCTTTAGTTAATTCGTAATCAGTTATATTGCTAGATAATAAGACTGATTCTGTATTCGCAGCTTTATCTGTGTTTAACAGTTTTCCTAAAATTTGATTTTTGAGAAGAGAACTCAATTCCCAAGAAATATAATTACTTATTGTCCTTCTGAAATCTTCCAAATTAGGTTTACTGTCGATTGGGGCAGACTGATTCCAATCCGCTCCATTATTTGGGTCAATATTTCCTTCGTAGTATTCCCTTTCTGTAAAAATGTTAAGCTTACTTTTTCCAAAACGAACTATGTCAACAACTTCTTGATAACGCTCTTTTGCTTGGTCAGTATCTTTTAAGTTGTTACTTGCTTTTCTTCTATTGGCACGTGTGTATCCATCATTTGTAAAGTCAATGAACTTTACTATATCATCTTTATGATGTTTTTCATTAACCTTGAAAACATAAATGTTGGTGTTCACACTGGATTTGCCAATGAAAATGTCGACTGGCATTTTGATACTTGCCAAAAGCGTGTGTTTGGATAAAATTCTTTTATTATATGCAACGGCTTTTCCTGAACCTGATGAGTTTTGAATAATGATTGCAGCGTAGCCTTTGTTCATCATATCTAAGGCTTTTTCGACAAAGTTCATTCCGTTACCTGGAGCAGAATAGGGCGGATTTAATATAAAAGCATCCGCAGGGAATTTTTTATCTGTTCTTCCAAAACCATATTTACCGTCAAAATCTTTTATTGAATCTGTATTTAAAATGTTAGAACTTCCGTCACCCATCAAAATCATATTGAGGATTGCCAACATATAAACACTAGAAAGCAACTCTAAACCAAGTAATTGTTCGGCTTTTATTTGAACTTCCTTTTCTGCGAGTTCGTCTGGCGATTTGATAGTGTTTTTAGCATCAATTAGCATTTCGTTCATTGCCGCAACTAACAAACCTGCTGAACCTGTGGCAAAATCCCACACGTAGGAATCTTTGTTCACTCTTGCCAATTTGACTAATAAGGAAGCAACATAAGAAGGCGTAAGTACAACGTCATTTAACTTATCTTGCGAAAAGCCCAACCAACCGTACATTTCATTAAATAGTTTACCTGTGAAATCGGTAGTCAATCCAATTTTGTAGTAAATACCTAAATCATCTACAATTTTGGCAAACACTCTTTTAAGTTGGCTTTCCCCGTCTTGAACTTTGTTGATGTTCTCAGTTAAAAGAGTGTTAGAAAGGGTTCTGACAATGAGGTTTCTCTTTTCGTCTGGTAGTTCTTTATGACTTAAAAATGATTCTATTTTTTTAATCATTAAATCACCATCTCTATATCCTTTCTCAGTTGATGATTTTAAGTCAGATTTTTCAAGCGGTGTAACTTTTCCTGGAATACCAAGCGTTGCAATAATTGATGCAGCAACCAGATAAACACGGTCATTTTCTCCTAAGCCTTTTTCGTTCTGGTAAATGTCGTTGTTGAGTTTTACAAGGCTTTGGTCAATTTCTCTTTCTCGTTGCTCTTTTAGCTTGTCTAGTTCTTCCTGTGAAAGTTGAAGCGTTTTTATTGACTCAATAAATGCGTCAAAATTCTTAGATGCTAAAAATGAAAAGTCAGTGTAGTCGCCAATTTTCTGACCTGCTCCTAAATTGCTTTTTGAAACATAGTAAACGCCTATTTCGTGATGAATTTTGCCTGTTTCATCTTTGTGACCTGTCATTCCGATAGCAACAATATCAGTGTAGCTTGTATGATGAAGCAAGGCATTTGCGTAATGAACAGCACCGTTTACAGCAAAAGAGTTGATGTTTTTAAAGTGAGATTCATTTTTAGAAGTTCTGTTTTCAACTTGTCCGTCTTTGTCAAGTTTTACGAGTTTGTCTTTATAGCCTTTATACTCAATAAGAACAGGGAAGAAGTCCAAATTTTTGTCTTGAAGTAATATTTTGGCATCTGGTCGATTTGCACCTGCTCCACCATTCTTGGTGTAGTAATCAAAAAGGGCTTTATCAATTTCTGCATTAACTGATTCCTGTTCTAATTTGTAAGGCAGTTTATACTTTTTTAGCCATCCGTTCGCTAAATCTGCAATATTCGGCTCTATTGATTGTGCCATTATTTTTGTCTTTCTGTTAATAAATCTTTGATTTCAACTTTAGGATTTCCGCAAGCTGTACAAGTCTTCAAAACTCGGTTGTCTCACGTTACGAGCATATTCGTTAATCGTGTTGTAGCTTTTCCCTGTTTGTTTGGCTGAGCCAAGTCTGCGAAATTCCTTTGTCCTTTAATTCGATTCATTTATAACCTAAGTTTTATTTATTCGGTGTCGAAGATAGTAAAAGTTCACTATATCATAGTGTAAATGTTCATTGTCTTGTCGCCGATTGGGAAAGACCTTCACCGAGCGTTGGCTTTTTCAGTATGACGCACAATCGGATCATGCGATGGAATTTCCGCCCTCAACTTCCCACAGAACCGTGCGTGAGACTCTCACCTCACGCGGCTCTTCAGGTTAATAAATTACTTTGTACTAAAAGTACTTAAGGTTGAACCAATTTCCAGTGTTCAAATAAGCCGGACTTCAGAGTAATGCGATTTCAAGGCCAATCCTCCAAGCCACCGTTTGAGGATCTAGCTATTAATTCATCAATGGTATTCCCATCCATATCAGAGCATTCGACTTACTTTTAAGGTCGATTCAAGTCACAGTCGGGTCAGGCGGGGGAATTTCGCCCCTGCCTTCCCACAGAACCGTGCGTGAAAGTCTCCCTTCACACGGCTCTTCTTGTCCAGTCCCTTATGGCTTTCCACAATTTGTATCCTCACGCCTTTCGGCCTGATCGGGACTTTGTATTCCTTGTACTGATCCTCCCATCGCTGGTTGTCTTTCACTAGGAACACCGGACAAGCTAAACCCTTCGCTCCACTCCCATTACAGGAGCTTCAATACTACTACGGTTTAGTCCGCCACCATTGCCTCATTGATACCTGATGTTTGCGTCCCTGTGAAGGTTAACAAAACGGCAATGACTTCTCTTGTTCCATAAACTACCCTACATGATGTTCCTGCCCACTTTACCCCGGATGCCGTGTAATCAGTAATCAAGTCGTCCATTACACTTGTTTCACAGCCTAAACGTGAGAGACTGCTTTCGACATCACAATTTGCGCTTTCGAGGCTTAATAGTAGGTTCAATTTATTCAGCTCCATCATGCTCACCTTCGGGAATCTTTGTCCCCGTTTTTAACATCATCGTTCACCACAAAGAATGTTTCCATCAATGCAGCATGATGCGGTTTGCCAACTACTCTTGACAGTCGTAGGCGGAAGGCCAACTCATTGCACTTGCGAACAATGTCTTCCATGTAAGTTTACAGCATTCATCACGATTCCCCTATAAGGAAAGGTAAGATTCAAGACACACCACGGTCTAGTGTATGAGCAGTAGCGGATTAAAAACCACTAACTTTTCGGTTAAACACTTACCTTTATTAATATTCATTTCGTTTCAATTTAGCACCAAACCCGCTATTGCTTATACACATTGTTGCCAGTAGTGTTTTTATTCCGCTATTCGTTTTCTATTGACATTATACAAGTCAAAATTCGGATGTTTCCAAAATGCTTCAAGTCCGTTTTTTTCAATAAATTCCATTTCTGATGAGTAAATTGGATAAAGTCCGGCAATGTTAATTTTGTAATTTAATCCAATGTCAATATTCGAGAAATCTTTTTTTTCCAAAATTGATGGTGTAAAAACTAAAAAAGCGTCCATTTCAGATTCGTCAGATATACTTTCTCTAAAATTGATTGTATTACTATAACTAAATGGGCAATTTTCTCTTAATTTATTCGCTAAAAATCCCGCAACTTGAGCGAAAGAAATATCTTTTGAATCAACAGTAATTATCAGTTCAGGTCGTCCGAATTTCCAATCTGGATTATTTCCGAGTGATAGTCCGTAAGTTACTCCTGTTATCATTCCTTTTTCTGGAATATCTTTATAAACCATTGTTGTAACTCCAGCAATTCCATCTTTTTCAGATTTTTCTATAAAAAATTCGGGTTCAGTTTGAAAAATTCTGTCTAAATGAGCTAAATATTTTTCGACTGGTGTTTTTTTCTTAAATATTCCTTTCAACATAAAGTTTGGTTTACATTACTGGCAACGTTTAGTATATGCAAAGTAGGCGATTGCGGGCTTCAAACTTATCAAACCGAGATGAAGTTGAAGCGAGCTACAACCGTTGAATTTACTGCTATTTCGCCTATTTTGTATATACATTGTTAGCGGTTCGGGCTTTTTTTCTTCGGTCAGCAACATTTCTCGTCTTGTTGAATTGGTGGACATTTCTCGCTCCCATAACTGCAATAAACACAGCAGTCTCCTTGTTGTGGTTTCAATACAGTTTTGCAGTTTTCGCACTCGTAAAAGTATTGGCAAGCATCTGTCGGCATTGTTTCTTCTTTTTTGTGTCCGCAGTTGGGGCAAGTGATTGTTGATTGCAATTTTATTTCCATTTTATTTTTCCTTTTTGTCTCTTACTGAATATCCTGTTCCGTTAATTGCTGTTTCGATTTCGGCTATGTTAGTTTTTGAGTTGTCAAATTCAACGATTGCGTTTCCATTCTCGTATGAAGCAGTTGATTTGATTATTCCTGAAAGTTTGTTCACTTCGTGGTTTACGTGTTCTTCGCATCCTGCACAAGTCATTCCGCTGATAGTAAACTCAACGGTCTGTAAATTTGATTTGTCAACTACTATTACTTGTTTTTCTGTCTTAGGGTAGAAAATATGTGCATAGTAAGGAAAGGCAAGCATTACAATTGCGAATGCTGTAACAATTCCTAAAAACTTTTTACTCTGAATGAATTTTGGCTTTTCATCAGTTTCACAATCACAGTCTATTTCCTTTTTCGGTTTTAGTTTTTGATACCAAGCAAAACCAAGAACCAAAATTGTCAAACCAATTAAATACGGTCGGAAAGGTTCAAGCCACGAAAAAGAGGCAGCAAGTCCGCTTGTTCCTGCAATTAGTGCCAAAACTGGTGTAATACAGCATAGAGAAGCAGCGAATGCCGTTAAAATTCCTGCTCCGATTAGTTTATTGTCCTTTTTCATATTGTCTCCAAAATTTTGTTTTCGTCAAGTATTATGAAAAACGGTTCAAGCAAGTTTTTGTATTCGTTTGTCAGCGAATAGAAAATGGTCTGTGCTTGCCTTTCTGTTTCAATGAGTTTTCGGTCTTTGAGTTTTCGCAGGTGTTGAGAAACTGCCGAAATGGTCATTCCAAGAACATCACTCAGGTCGCAAACGCAAAGTTGTTTCTCTTCATAAAGCAGGAACAGGATTTTCAGTCTGACGTTGTTACCCGCCAATTCAAGTCCGTTCGATAAGTAGTCAAACGAGCCGTTGAGTTCTGCAACTCGGTCTTTACAACGGTTGATTTGTTTAATGTCCGCTTGTTGTCTTATGCAAGAATTGTTTTCCATAAACACAAAGATAGTCAACTTGTTTATTTAAGCAAATGCTAAAATACAATATTTTAAAAATAACCCGATTTGTTTCTCGGGTCGTTTTATTGCCTGACCGCTAATCGGGTCAGGCAAGGGAATTGCACCCTCACCTTCCCACAGAACCGTGCGTGAGACTCTCACCTCACACGGCTCTTCATGTTTATAAATCGCTTGGTACTAAAAGTACTTAAGGTTGAACCAATTTCCAATGCTCAAACAGGCTCGGAGAGGCTTTATACTGGCGCTTCAGCCATCTGACTGCGGCCATCTTATACAGTCCCTTCTCCCATTTTACCCATTTGAGCAGACGATGGTTGAGCTGATTCCATACTTCACGCATAGGCTCTCCCCGCAGCTTGTGGTAGTAGTTCAGCAGTCCTCTGATAATTGGATTGAGACGTTTGGCAATATCCAGTAACGGCCTTCGCCACTTGTGGATTGCCATATCTCTAAACTTTCCCAATATCGATGCTTTGGATTTGCTGCTTACAAATGTTCCCGGCAGTAGCATACCCTTCCCTTTAATGGTTTGCATGGTTGGTTTGATAGTAAAACCCAGGAAGTCATATTTCCTTGGATGCTTGGTCTCTGACCGGCCACGAAGATTTACTATCTTGGTCTTTACAGGATGCAGTTCCAGATGGCAGGCTTTCATGCGTTGGCTGATTAGCCTAAGCATAAATTTCGCCTGTTTCTCTGTCTTGCAATGCACCACTACATCATCGGCATACCGTTCAAAGGGCTTTTCGGGATGAAACTTTCTCATCCATTCGTCTAAAGCCACATGCAGATAGAGGTTGGCAAGCAGTGGACTTACCACGCCTCCCTGAGGTGTCCCTGCACTCGTTTTCAAATACTCTCCTTCTGCCATAATACCTGCCTTTAGCCATCTGGACACGTATAGTGCGACCCATTCGTCCTTGCAGTAATGCCTCAAGGCTTTCATCATCAGGTCATGGTCAATATTATCGAAGAACCCTTTGATATCCAGGTCGACGACAAAATCATGTCCAAAACAATTCAGCTGTGATTGTTTAACCGCTTGGTGGGCACTGCGTCCGGGTCGATAGCCGAAAGAACTTTCATGGAATATGGGTTCCAGTTGTCTCTCCAAGTGCTGACGCACTACTTGCTGGGCAATACGGTCTAGAAGGGTCGGTACGCCTAGTTTGCGAACTCCCCCATCCTTCTTAGGTATCTCCACTTGCTTGACAGGCGAAGGAAAATAACTCCCTGAGGTCAGGCGGTTCCACAGTTTATACAGTTGTGATGAGAGATCTTTATCCAAGTCCTCCCAACCCATCTGGTCTATACCAGCACTTCCTTTGTTAGATTTTACTTTCCTGTACGCTTGCCATACCATCAGTTTGGTAATTGGTTGCGATTTTGTTTCATAATAGTCTGTCATCCCAAATTGCTTGGTTGTAAACTGGTTTGAAACCAAACATGCCTCCTTCCCGCCTCCTCGCTCAAATGTCCCCCGGACATTTGCCGTGCTCCATTCCCGTTACAGGAACTTCATCACTACTACGAATAGGTCTGTCCCCTATACCTCACCTAACCACAGGTGCAGGTTTCCTCTTTCGATTTGGCCTGACGGTATAGAGTTCACTTGTTCCCCCGAAATCATCGGGGCAGGCTTTGAAATGGCCTGTACTGTGTTCCTGCCAGCTTAACCCCGGATGCGGTGTGGCCGGTATCTTCCGGGCGTCTGCCACACTTAGTCATAGGTATAAACGTAACTACCTATTTTTCACATCTTAATTTGCCATATCGAAGCTTCATCACTGGTTCACTTTCGTTCAGCTCCATCAGTACTCACCTACAGGAATCGATGTTCCCATTTTTCCTTAACCGCTCACCACATCAGTGCTTCCACTAGATGCAGCGTAAGGTGGTTTGATAGCTGCTCCGGCAAGCCGCCATCGGAGGGCCTAGCTATTGATTTCTCAATAGTCCTCCATCCATTTCAAAGCATTCAACCTACTTTTAAGGTCGATTCAAGTCACACACGTTTTAGGGCTTTGCGTTCGGGCGGGTTTCGGAGCACAAAGTTTCAATTTATTACTAAAGTTCATTAGAAGTACAAGGCTCCAATTTTGCACGTCAGCCCGCCTGACGCAAAACCCGTGTTGGTGGCTGGGCTTCCTTTCATCGTCTCATTGATATGTTTTCGTGCACCCATTTTGCTTCTTCGTCTGGCGTTACTTTGTCTAACGTACTACTTATTCTGCTAAAAGTCGCTTGCGGAAAATCGTAAGGTTTGCTGTCGTCAAAATATGGTCCAACTACACCTAAAAACCATCCGTCTTTTGCAGCCCAATGCGGTTCGCTCACTCTGCATTTAAAAACTTCATAGTGAACAAAGTTATTTTGTCCGTCAAAGTCAAAGGTTACACGTTTAATATGTTCAATTTCGTCAGGGCAAGCATCAAGTTCAGTCGGAAACTCTAACCAATTTGCAAGATTACTTTCAGCACCTGAAATTAAATTATTGAACTCCTTCGGAAAAAGATTTGTCTTGTTGTGGTCTGCTAAAAGTTGAAATGCTGTCTGTCTGGTTAATATGTTTTTCGCAAATGGCAAAACATCATTTCCCGTAATTTCTTGTCCACTTTCAAGTTTGTCGTAGAGTTCTTTAACTCTATCAAAACGTTCTGCGTTGAGTTTGTTGTTCTGTCGTTTAACAGTTACAAGTCTGTAAACAGCAAAAACTACAATTGCTAAAACTATCAGTCCGATTATTATAAAAACTATTTTCATTCTTCGTTTATTTTGAATTTGTCTGTCTGTGAAGTGTCAGTTAGCCTTGCCACCAACGATTATATATACTTCGGAGGGGGATTTTCTAGCAGTTCAGTATCCGCCGAGAACCGTAATAGGATAATGAGAAACAGCCTGACTTACAACGACCACCCCCTCTGAGGTATATATGCTGTTATAGGGCGTTTTCCTGTTTTTCGTTTTATTGGTCTGCTTCATCGTCAGAGTACAATATATCTTTCGGCAACAGGTCATTCTGTAAATATTTAATATCCGATTTTGTCCAAAAATTAAAATTCATTAGTCCCATTGTTCCGCTGTCAAACCAATTTCCTTCTTTATCTTGAATTTGCAGTGTCCACTTATATGGTTTTCCATTTTTTGAAAACTCTTTAAGCCTTGCAATTCCTGTCAAACCGAAAACAAGTTGATGAAGCATTTCATTTGTCTCTTCTTCGGTGTTGTCATAGTGCCAATGAAAAGTTCCGAAATGGAGTGTGTTTTCTCGTTGATCGGTCTGCAACAAAATGTCAAATCCTTTGTCGTCACGGCAAAATATTTCGAGTTCACTTTCATTTTTCTTATTGAATTTAATGTCAGGATACTTGTTAAGTTTCTCAACTACTATGTCAATAATATTTTGTTCTGCCATTGGTTTGCTTTGTCAATTTTCTTGCATTCATTTTTTCGTTGTCGGGTCAAAGCCATACATGAAGTTGTTTAAATGTCCATCTGAACTTTCAAGTCCAACAATGTCCATTAGTTCTTCAAAGTAGCTACAAACTCTTTCTCTGTCTTCAGTGTCAAGTTGTAAGTATAATTCGGCAAATCTGTCAAGTCCGATTTTGATTGCATTTTGATATTCTTTGTCTGTTGCATTTCCTTTGTCTGCAAGTTTTTTAAGATCGTCTGCTGCAAGATTGATTTTTTCTGTCAAAACTGGCTTTAGACTTGGTTCACCTATTCCTGGATAAAATAGTTTGTCATCTTGTAGAAATTTTTCTCTGTTCTTAAACTCTTCAAATTTTGTCATTGCATTTTCTGGTGTTTTTATTTGTCCTTGTCCACAAGCTGTAAAAAGAAGTAAAGTCAGTGCAATTATTATGTTTGTTTTAAGTTTCACAGTCGTCTTTTTAAATGCCCTATAACACTTGTGTATACAGCATTCCCCTACCCTATTGCGTCTATATCACCATTGTCTATAGGTCTTCGGGGTTCTGACGACACCAAATTAAGGATTTCGGCGATACCATCAAGTGGGCTCTGGATGTTTTTGTTGGAAATGGACAACACATGGGTATAGATTTCTGTGGTCTTACTGCTCCCATGCCCCAGCAATGCCTGCACATATCGAAGATTTGTGCCCTGTTGGAGCAAGTGTGTCGCAAAGCTGTGCCGTAGGGTATGGACAGTTGCCCAAGGGTTGGAATTGCTTTTCTTGATTGCCCTACGAAACACCGCCTGAATACTGGTAGCAGAATATTGGCCCCCGTCCTGTCCCTCAAACAGCCAATAGGATGGTCTGTATTCCTTGTAATACTGTCTTAGCAGCACCAAAAGAAGGGGCGAAAGCACAGTTTTACGGTCCTTTTTATTTTTTGCCCCTTTGATAAAAATATAGCCTTCGTCAGAGTGGATATCCCGGCTCCGCAGGTTGATCGCCTCACTGATTCTTAACCCGGCGCTGTAGATCAGCATGAGTACCGCACGGTGCTTAAGGTTCTCCACGCTTTGCAGGATTGATTTCACCTCATCTTGGCTTAGAATATTAGGTAGCGTTAGGCTTTTCTTAGGTCGCTGGATCTCATAAACGGTACGCTCTCTGCCCAGTACATGCTCATAATACGCTTTAATGGCATTGATCAGTGTATTCTGGGCACTTTCCGAAATCCTGTATTTGGTGATCTGATGGTACACAAACCCCTCGATTTCTTCCTTGGTCACGTCAAGGATATTCCTGGTTTCAAAAAACGACAGAAACTTGGCCAGTGAGGAAATATAGTTCTTGACCGTGGACGGACTGTATGCTTTGAGGATAAGCTTTTGTTCCAGATCGGCCAATGCCTGCATGGACTGCCTATTCAGGTTTTTGGAGGGAGCAGGTACTTTTTTTTCAGCAGACCTGACTTCTGATTTACCCTGATACAACCGCATGAGCAATTCCCAGTTTTCCCTTGTATTGACTAAACTCCACAATTTTTGGGTTGGATGGTAAAAGCTGGTATTGATGCGCTTCAATTGCTCCCTTTCCAGTTTAAGGGAATAGGGTACAAAGATTTTTATCCGGCTTGCTTTAGGCAAGGGCTGATATATAATGATTTGAGCGGGACTTTCCATGGTTTTTTAATGCCAGTATAGCTTATCCTTTGAATTTAAGTCGGGAGCTAACCGTTTGTAGTCGTTTGTAAACGGTTGTTATCGCTTGCCAAAATGTATGGCCGATCACTTTTTCCAAATTCCAGGATCCGGAGTAATGGAAAATTGGATGAAACAATTCCCGGTAAATAACCTTAAAAAAGAGCCCTAAAGCTCCCCATAATCCGCAAAGGAATAATACCCTTCTTCAGCTAGAATCAAATGATCCAGTACCGGGATGTCCAGGATCTTACCGGCTTCTTTGATTCTTTGGGTCAGCCTTTTATCCTGCTCAGACGGCATTAGATTTCCCGATGGGTGATTATGGGCCAGTATTACAGCGCTTGCATTAGCCTTGATTGCTGCTGCATATACAAGCTTAACATCCACCACAGTCCCTGCTGTTCCACCCGAGCTGATGGTTACTATTCCCAGTACCCAAATGGCTCTGGATAGTAGCATTACTTTGAAGTCTTCAACAAACCCAATCCTTTCTTGATACCACTCCAAACCAATTTTCAAAATTCCATGTCCATAAATTTCGTGTACACCTAAAGCACGAATATTATTTAAAGTCTCTTTCTAAGCAGAAACACTAAAATTTACATGAAATTTACCATCTATTTCACCTAAAAAATGAGCATTCCCTTTTTCCGCAGTAGGATATGTTTTTATCAACTCTTTATGGGACTTAAGTGTCAAACCTAAATTAACTTTATATTTTTTTTTACCCATTAGGCAATAATACCCCATCTAAAGCCCTATAATATTGCTCTGGAGTCCAACGTGAATTCAGATATGCCCCGCTAAATGATCCTATTGAGATAGTCGATTTACTTGCGCTTCTCTTCCCATACCCGTCTGACCATAGAAAATCCCTATTCGTCCCCACTTGCCCGGTAGCCACTTCATTTTGGTTAGGATCCTCACTGTCGCTATGACTTGCAGTTCCTTGGTGAATAGTAACCGGCGCCATCCCATCCGGATCAATAAACCTCATCGGGTTATTAAATGCATAATTGTATGGGAAATGCCGTCTCATCTGCTCTGCCATAGGATCCGCTACAAACCATCTTCCAATAGCAGGATCATATAGCCTAGCTCCGAAGTCATATAGGTTAACCCCTAGGTGGCCGTTTGCCTCCCTCACTGCAAGCTGGCTTCCCGATACGCTGCGCTATCGGGACAGGCTCTCGCTAAAATGATCCTAAGGGATCATTTTTTAACGCTCAGCCCTCATTATAAAGATATGGATTCACTCCTGCCCTGCAAGCAGGCCCCTCGCACCGTCCTCACCATACTGATAGCCAAGACCAGAAAGCTCAACTCCCTAGGGATTCCCGATATCATTCCACTTCGCTTCTTTTATCGGGACAGGCTCCATGGGTTTCCTGGACAATCAATTGCCCTGTGCTCATAATACTGAACTGGTCGAACCTGCCTTTGCCGGTAGGCAGGCCAAACATCGTCAGAACTCTCATTGACCAAGTAGGTTTCTATATACCCATCCTTAGGTATGGCAATCTTTTTGACCAGTTCTTCATGCTTGTTTCTGCCTGCTTGGATAAGACCAGCCTCCACGCCTCCTGGCTCTTTGCTAAAACAGTCCACTGGACTGTTTCTTTACGCTCAGCCCTCCTGTTCATATAAAGTAGAATCTGCATCGTATAGCGCATACCCCATATAAGCCTCCGGTACCGGTTTCTGTCGGAGTTTTGTGATCACCAGTGCTACCACATTGGCAATGGCTATTTTGTTGGGTTCCACCGCATGTAGGTTTTAATCATATTCGGTGAGTTGTTTAACTTTAATTATTCGAACGCACTCCTGAAAAATAGGGTAAACGAATATCAGTGTAGACTAACAACAGGATGGGAACTCATTGCCCAAATATCCCAAATTTTCACTTTTTACATCTACGAGGCTTCCATTATCAAACATAAAATGAAATTTAACCAATCCATGATTTTGGTACCAGCAATACACTATTCCGTCAGAATCTTCAATAATAAGAGTACTTAAATCTATTATATCAAATCCTAACCCTATTAGAGTCTCTTTTTTATCTATTGGATTATTCAAAACAACAACCTCTAAATCAGTTAAATCCTGAATAATTACATAATCATCAAAGTTATTCGGGTTTGAAATAAAATAGCAATACTTATTAACTATCGACTTCTCTCCGTCCACATTAAACAACCTTACATATAAATTAAATGAATCCAAATTAATTAATTTTGATAAATAGTTGTTTTTGTCAGTTACTTTTTCGGAATTGTCCCCAAACAAACTCCAAGGATAAGCTTTAATAAAACTTTCCTGGGAATTCTGACGAAGCACTACGAAATTTGTTTTAGTAGAACTTTTATTATCAACAATATTGATCAATTCAGAATCACCCGAAGAGTCCAAAACACTTATTGTATAATCATCATAGATTTCACTTGGTGTAATACCAAGAAATTTATGAAAAAAATATCCTCTAGTACTGGTTTGAAAAATTCTATACATAGCCGAATTATACCCTCCATTAAAAAACCTAAACAGCATTCCTCCACAGGCCGTGATACATATTGCTAAAACGAGACATTTAACTAGTTTCCCCATATACTTTTCTTAATAACAGATTGCTGACTTGAATTAAACCCTGCCCCTTGTACATACGAACTCCTATAATCCATAATGCTATTGGGATCACTTGTATAGCCTTGAGAATCGTGATCAAACTTAAAAAGACCATGGCCTAACTCATGAACGGAAGCATTACTATATTTCCAAGTATCAACAACTCTTCCTTTAGGCTGCATACTTAGTTCATTATATATAGTAATCGAATGTGGATCACCTAACCTAGCGTATCCACCTGCGCCAAAACTATCCCTTGCTAGATTAAAATTCTTAATTGTAATTGTAGCTGTAGGAGATCCCTGCCACCAAGCTTTCAATCTCCCAATTATTGAGTCATCCTGAATTTTTAACTTGGAATTAAATCCATTTTCGACAAGAGTATTTTTTAAAGTTTTGTAATAATCTTCCTTATCAAATCCTTGAGGAGTCACCCATCTATTTACAAAAATAGTCGGATCCCCAAATGAATTATTTTGCACATTTCCTCCTGTAGTTTGATAACTCCCATAAAAAGAAGAACTGGAGACAGTCGAATTTCTGGCACTACTCTCCCCGTACCCATCTGACCATAGAAAATCCCTATCCGACCCCACTTGCCCGGTAGCCACTTCATTTTGGTTAGGATCCTCACTGTCGCTGTGATGTGGAGTCCCCTGAATAAGTTTAACCGGCCGCATGCCGTCTGGATCAATAAAACCCAGAGGATTATTGAAGGCGTAATTGTATGGGGAATGCCTCCGCATCTGCTCTGCCATAGGATCCAGCACGAACCATCTTCCAATAGCAGGATCGTAGAGTCTGGCTCCGTAGTCATACAGATTCACTCCCAAGTGGCCGTTTGCCTCTTTTCCGTTGTATAAATACGGATTTATTTTGATTCCACCATACTGGTAACCCAAACCACTGAGTTCCACTCCCCAGGGATCGTAATGCGTCTCCTGGACAATCAAAGGGCCGGTACTCATGATGCTGAACTGGTCAAACCAAACATCATCAGAAGTCTCGTTGACCAAGTAGGTTTCTATGTACCCATCCTTAGGTATGGCGATCTTTTTGACCAGTTCTTCATGCTTGTTTCTGGCTTTTTTAGATAAAATTACTTTTCCCTGCTCATATAGTACAGAATCCGAATCATACAAGGCATATCCCATATAAGCTTCCGGTACCGGTTTCTGTTGCAGTTCGGTGATCACCAGCGCGATCACATTGGCAATGGCGATTTCATTCACTCCCCCAGCACTGAGATTCTGTCCATATTCGGTGAGTTGCCGGATCATCTTCTTGTCCATTCCTGTAGGTATGAAGCTGGCTGGAGACAAGCGGATTTTCTTCGGATCCACATATTTACCAAATACCCCTAGTTTCACACTATCCCCCCGTTGGACTTCCTGTGACCGGGAAGGCCCAAGGACCCTGTTTCTATCCGCATTGAGCCATGCAGTGGCGTAGCCACCGGGCGTTTTGTTATGCTCGCCAGCTCCCTGTCTCGATGCGCTGATATTCTCGAAATACTTCTCTTCCTCTTCAGCATTTTCAGGCTCCATCGTGGCTATTCTGCCTCCGGATATCGGAGCCCGGATTACCTGCCTCACATTCCCCAGATGGTCTTTGACAAAGAATTCATATAGGAAAGCTGTGTTTTCATAGGCAGCTCTCCCCTCTTCGTGTAGGATATAGGATATTGCGTTGTTTTCAAAAACAATTTCACCAAGATAATCAATGGTCTTAACTGTGGTTCCATTTGTATTGACTTGGCGAAGTTTCACGCCCAACGCATCATACCAATAATCAATTTTCTTATTGGTTCCGGAGAAAGTGATAGTAACCGGAAGGTTAAGATGGTTGTAGGTAATAGAGGTGATTTCCTTGTCCAGATTCTTGGTCAGGTTACCGTTTACATCGTATTCATAGGCCGCTATACTTCTTTCTTTAAAATCCTGGGAGGTATGAGTTGTGGAAGGAACGGCATCCGCCACTTGGGTTAATTTGTTTCCATTTAAGTTATAAGTATAGGTAAGCTGGTCTACCCAACCATAACTGGAAGAGGTAATCTGATTTCTTCTGTTCATGGTCAGAATATTACCATTAAAATCATAGGTCAAATTATTCACCGTGTACCTATCAGTTCCGGTTGAAGCTGTATATACTGCCTCAAGCAACCTATCAGCTTTATCATAGGTATAGTTATAATTTACTTTGACGTCATTTTGACCCTTCCAGGAAATCTTAGAAATATTCCCGTTCCAATTATTTATGGTACCACCAGATTCATAAAACAATTCCTGTGCAAACACCTTTGAGGCGGAATTACTGACCTGAGGATCGTTGATTTTCTTCAGCCAGCCCCTGATGTTATAGGCAAAATCGGTCACTGCATCCGCTGCGTCTGGATAGCTTTTGGAAGTAAGCTCACCCAGCTGGTTATAGGTATGGGTAGCCAGGGTTACCGTTGCCCCAGAATTGATTTTATGGGTAATATGGCTCAGCGCTCCTGCAGCATTATAGACATAGCCTTTTGTGATGGTATAGGTACCAGGGGTCGTGTGCTGGGTAATAGTTGCCAGCGGTTTGTTTTCAAAGTCGTACTGGGTGGACACCCTGACTGTACCTGCCAGGTGGTGGTCAGATATGGTCTGGATAACCCTTCCCTGAGCGTCGTAATAGACCGCAGTTTCATACCGGGTATTATTTCCCAGGTTTTTTACCAAGGTCCCAGTCAATAATCCGGTGGTCTTGTTACTGCTGTCATGGTAGCCTGTAGGCTTCGCATAGGTGAGTGTTGATTTTCTGAGCGTGTAATTGTCATAATAATTTACCGTCAGCACATCCCCTTCCCCATTGCCGTCCGATGCTCTCGGGAAACCTCCGGCATTTGTGGTTCCTGTCTTGCCTGAGGTAGCGTTGATCACGGCATTGTTATTTTCCAATGTATTGACAAGTGCCTGCAAGGTGTCCCTGTTTCCTGAATAGGTAACCAAACCCGTCATTATCTCCCTACTCAGGGCATCGTATTTAGTAAACTTCCATTTTCCTTCCGCCGCAAGTTTTGCATCCCTCCAGGCGACAAGCCGGTCATTGTTGTCATAGACCATTTCCTCGATTCCTTTACCCGGAAGGCGCTTGACCGTCATACGTCCCCTGCTGTCATAAGAATACATGTAATACATTCCATCGCGCAGACTACTATACGTGGAGTTTGCCCAATCATTGGTGTTATTGCGCAGGGTCTCTACTGCCTGGGGTGGCATCACCACTCTTAACCTGCCAAACGTGTCATAGACATAATACGTACACATCCATCCCACATGTCCGGAAGACGGTGAGGCTGAGGCTTGCACTTTTTTCAGGATAAGCCTTCCAAGCTTATCGGTGTATTCGACTACCCGCTGTTCATTTTCATTGATGGAGGTTTTTTCATATAGGCTGCCCAAAGGATATTCTGCACTGGTTACAGGAAGTCCACTCCCATTCACCGTCCAGATTCGGATACCCTGTGAAAGGGTGTTGGTTTTTTCGGAAAATTCAAGCTCCCGCGTAGATCCCAGCTTCCAGGGATTGCCCGGATTCCCGATTTTAAGAACACGGTTGAGCGGGGAGGTTTCATAGGATTTCTCCGCAAAACCATTGGGATCAGCATATTGAGCTGTATAATAAGAACTATGAAGGGTAGTTGCTGTACTTCTGAAAAGCCCCAGACTGGTGGTATTGTTTGGGAAGGGCAAATAGTCCCTGTATTGTCTCCCCAGCGCATCATATCCAACGGGAGTGATTATATCCGACCCGTTTACAGAAGCCTGTATGGCCACCTGTTGGCTGGGCCTTCCCAAGCCGTCGTAATAGGAAGTCTGTTTATAGGAAGCTTTCTGGGAGGAGTTCCTTAAGGCATAATCCCCGGTGAGAGTATCCCTGGCTGAATATTCCCGGGTCCAGTTGAGATTTTCGGCATAGCGGTTCACCCTGACAGGCATTTTTGAGCTGATGCAACCTGTAGCAGTATAGCGGTAAGCTATGTAATAGGTTTTGCTTGCAGACAGAGTCGGCGTGGTATAGCTTTGCGTACTGGCAAGAAGGGTTGTTTGGTTGCTGTCATACCACTGATAGGTAAATCCGGCAGGAGCAGAATTTGCAGTCAGGGTAACTGCACTGTTTGCAGTGAGGGTCGCGCCAGGTGCCGAAGGAAGTACCGAAGGACAGGGATCCACTGTGCTTCCTGTTACTGTCACCGTCATGTAATCATAGAAAGTCCCGCTTATATCTGAATATTCATAATAGATATTAAAAGACCCGCCTGAAGCCCAGATAATAGTATTAGAACTGATTGTAGTACCTGTTCCGGCCGCTGATCCAATATCCCAAAAATAGCTGGCTGAACTAAAAGGAGCCACCAGATTTGAACCGCTGTAAAACTGTACGGAATAAGCCGTCTGCTGTCCGGCGGTTGCGGTGGACGGACCTACTATCTCAACGTGGGTAATAGCCTGGGAAAAGGCCCCAGTTATCACTGCGAAATAAATCAAGAAAACGAAGGATAATTTCATGGCTCGACCCTTTTAAGATAAAGACCAGGGGCTTCAGTTTCCTTTGGATTATCCAGAGATAGCTGAAGTCCTCTTTTATCCAAAGTGACTGAATAGGACAACATCCATTTATCATCGAGTTGAATTTCCAGAATTCCGTCTTTCCGGATGTTCCATGTACCGTACACCAACTGCGTGTCCCCGTGTGAGTTCCAAGAAGCTTCAAACCTTCCACCTTCATGGAATATATATATTCTCGAACTCATACTTTCAAGCTGGCTTTGAAGATGCTCTTCCTTTAAAGAGTTGAGACTGTTCCTGCCTGCCAGAGCGGATTTCTCCATCTGGAATTCTGAATCCATAAGCCATACCCCCGTCAGAACTGAGACAGCCAAGCTGTCTTGTGATTGGGCTAATCCACCAAACTGGAACATCCCAAAAATGAGCCCTGTTAAAATCAATGATCGATAAGTCACCATACCTTATTTAATAAAATTGTATTCATAGTGCGAAAGGATATGCCCGTCGTTGTTGAGTATGGTTTCCAGCCTGCCCAATCGGTCATACTTATATACCACCGCATGGTTTTTCGCATCCACCTGGGACCATTGTCCCACCCCTGGAACGTAGGTATAGGTATTCATTTCTGATCCGGGTGGATGGATCCTGATTTCATCAATAAGGATGTTAGTCCCGGAGATGGAGAGTGATGTACTGGTTACATCACGTTCGATAAGCTTCCAGGTAGTACTCAGTGTTTCTGTGGCTCCCATGAACGTCCAGGACTGTGATCCCGTAGGTACTTTGGCCCAGAAACTCAGTTTAAATTTATTCGAAGTGGAAGCCCCGGTTACTGTCCGGGTAACCGCGCCTCCAGACAGGCTGTAAGCATTCCTTCCGGTTCTGGCCTCACCCCAGCGGAGCACTGTTTCTGGACCGCTATAGTTCCATCCGCCTTTTTCATTCGTTTCAAAAGAAGTGTAGGCAATCTGGGAAAATATGGCATTTTTAGCTTCTGCAATAGGATAAGCTCCATCGTATGCCCAGATAAAGGAATTTGGCTGGGCATTGGACTTATTGAAAGTAGTGATGTTTCCACGTGTGTCGTAAGTGGAAAATGTCAACCTTGGTTGATAGCGGGAATCGCGGGTTACCGCAGAAGTCCCAGAAACCGCAAGTGGAGCGAAGGAAGAAAGTGTAATTGGCGCAGCAAGCTCCAGAAAATACATTGCTTCAGGTACATAGTAACTTCCCTGCGTCTTAAAATAGGTTAGTTGGCTACCCACCACTTGGGCACTGGTACCGTTTAGATTCTGGATAAGCGTGTATTGTTCTACAGGTTTCAGTATGTTTTTTAAGGTGAGCTGCTTCAGAATATTGGGATATCCTGTATAGGTAGTTGCTGGATTGATCACCTGAAATGGATATCGGAAACGGGTCACCACTACTTCAGGATTTGTACTGACCCTTACCTCTTCCTGGGTAAGTTGGAGGTAAGTGGGATCGTAGCTCTTCAGAGTGGTTGTAGTAAATGCCCCACCTGTATTGATAATTGATTCTGTCCGGGAAGTTTCCACATACAACCCTGTCTGCTGCTCCAGATTTCTGATCTGATAAGTCATAACATCCACAGAGGTCCCATTTTCATCAATGCAGGTTGAGTTAAAAGGAGGAGTATAACCTGAATCTATATACTGGATGACAGCCTGGCTTATTTCGGCATTCTGCCCTTTCAATTTAGTGTATGCAATAACTGTTTGGGAGACATCAGTACCTGCGGCATTTTTAACTGTCTTTTTTGTCAACTTCCCTCTTTCCCAACTACTTGAATTACGATGGGTTTTATTGGAAAAAGGAACAATCATGAACATATCCGGTATATGTATATTATTGTCAAATTCGTATAGGGTTTTTCCGTTCGTCCCGTTAATGTTTTCATATTCGCTGACCTTTAAGTAAACCACAGGGCTATCATCATATCCTGCACCTATGGCAGAGTTTGAGTAAAACATCCTGATCCTGTCCCTGCGGCTGCAATTTGTAACTTCACATCCTGTTCTGGACTGGGACTCAGTGACAAAATAAAACAGGCTCTGGGTGAAATTTTTGGTACCTGTACCCGATTCCCCTTCACCATACCTGTATTCCTTGGTATATACAACAGAACCAGCCGTATTAGTAATTTTCTTAATGCGCAATCCACCCCCATACTTTGTAACTGTACCGTCTAGGTATTTGTGGGGCTCATAGAAAAATTCTGTGTATCCTTTTGTCGGATGGGTAATGCGTTTGAGCATCCCTTCTTTTAGGAAAGTAGTGTCACTTTCACGGTTAGCACTTCCTATTGTAATATTGGAAAGGGCTGTTGAAGTATTGGGTTGATATTGAATGGTCTGCTGAGGAATGAGACTTGTATTTGTCTTTCCGTTATAAAAACCAAACCAATCCCTTCTTTTACTATTATTTGCCTGGTCCCAAGAAAAAGAAGTGGTATGATAACTGAATGACTGTTTGTTGATCACTGTATTGGCACCGTCCCTCTCTATAAGTTCGTCCAATTTTAGTCGTGATACTCCTGTGAAATAACTTTTGGTAAGCTGGTAGGTTTTTATAAGCGTATACTCTGTACCGGTTTTACTATAAATCTCTATTCTATCCAAAGCATTCAATCCGACAAGATCAGACCTCTTTGCGGTGTTGATTATAAATTTAACCTTGCCTGTTTTATATTTAATTTCATCAATGCCAAGGCTGTTTGAATGTGAACTTGTATTGACTTCCTGTTGGATATAGGTTCCACTTCTGCAGGGAAGAAGGGACGGGTTTGTCGTATTACATTGGTCAATAACTGTTATGTTATGCTCTATGTCCACCAGAGATTGGGACCCTAGGGGTTGGTAAGTGATTTCCACCTTATCATCAGAGTTAGGGGCAAAAATCTCTACCAGATACCAAGCCGTTCTTCCGGCAACAGAACTACCTCCACCCCCGCTAGTAGTTGTGGATTCAGTGTAATTTGAATTGGCTGAATTTCTTCCAAATCTATACCTGATCCCATTTTCATCTGTGATATCAAAAAAATTAAGACTAGCCCCAGGTACAAGTTTAATGGGGGCCTCCGGGAAAAGATATGGAGCCTGTCCATTCTGTCTGAGATAAAACTTCCCACTTTTACCCGGGAATGAGTAAGAGAATATATCAGCCTCCCTATCATACCCTGGTTGCACGCTGTTCTTTTTATAGAGCCAGTTATTCTTATCAGTTTGCGTGACACCTGTACAATAATTTCCAACCGAATAATTATTTGACGCAGTAAAAAAATATAGATCATCACTCATTCTCTGGATTTGACGTGTGATTTGCCCTCCTGCAATCACAGACCATCCAAGCCCTGCCCAACTTGCCTGATCGGTATATTTTATTCCAGAAGAATGGTAATTAAGAGAAATAGGCAACTTGATCGGCCCTGCCTCCACAGTATATAAGGGGATGGAAATATTAGGAACCCCAGTGTATAGATTGACATGGTAATTCCCATAGCGTTCAATACCTGAAGCATTTGGTGACTTCTGGATAGGCTTTGGAAAATTTCTATTTACCTGCGTCTGAACGTCAGAAGGAAGCTGTCCGAAGGCTTCAGTTAAGAGTATCCAGGATAATAGCTGAAATAGGAGAAATGATTTGGGTAAAATTTTTGATTTCATCGGTTGTAGTTGAAATATTTCCCGCAAATGATGAGAAAATCAATCTATTAAAAAATACCCTATACACGGTATTTTTAATTCGTAAAAATAAAATTATACAGAATTAAATTTGGCTACATCCCGTATAATCAGTGTCATGAAATCCATTTTAATGTACAGATCGTTAAAAAATACACTTCGAAAAAAGAAAAAATACGATTAATTTCACCAATCTATATTTCATCCTATTCCTAGTAATAATTACATAAATCAGGCTATTAAAAATGGAATTTTATTATCATGAGGAGGAAAAATCCATAAATTTATTTTTAGTAAAAAATAATAAAAATAAAATTTTTGCTATTTCTCACTAAAACAGAGATACACTGCAATACTGTGATAATTAAACCACCGTAAATTCATAATATTCACAGTGTAATTAGGCAAAAAAAGAGCCCTAAAGCTCCCCATAATCCACAAAGGAATAATACCCTTCTTCAGCTAGAATCAAATGATCCAGTACCGGGATATCCAGAATCTTACCGGCTTCTTTGATTCTTTGGGTCAGCCTTTTATCCTGCTCAGACGGCATTAGATTTCCCGATGGGTGATTATGGGCCAGTATTACAGAGCTTGCATTAGCCTTGATTGCGGCTGCATACACAAGCTTAACATCCACCACAGTCCCTGCAGTGCCTCCTGAGCTGATGGTTACTATTCCCAGTACCCTATTGGCTCTGGACAGCAGCATTACTTTGAAGTCTTCAACAAAGCCAATCCTTTCCTGATCCCAGACTTTGGCAAACACTTCATGAACCTGTCTTGAACTTGCTACCCTAGGTCTTTGAGATGACTTTACCTTGGCACTGTAGCCCAGCTTGATCTCTGCTACTTCATACAAATCAATTTTTCTTTCCTGAGTCTCCATAATCTTTTTCGTTTTTGTGGAACAATGAATTATGAAGCTCCACCAGGCCTTGGGCGACAAAGACCGGAAGGAAAAGGAATAAAAAGCGCAGGGAAGCAAGCGGCTTTATGCCGGAAGCTTACGGTCGCCCAGAGCCCAGAGGACTAACTTTGTGAGGAATTCAGGGTAAAAAAACTGTCTTTTATCCAAGAGGTTTTATGAATGACCTATCCCGCGCCACCAAACCGATCGGGAGAATCACGCTAAAAAATTCATGCCTCCTACTGGATACTTATAAATTGGGAATTTCACCAGTCTTCGAATTCACAAGTGGGATACCTAGCCCATAAACTTGTTAAACAATAGAAGAACAAGCACTTATCTTGTATAGAAATTTGATTACCATATTTTGATTTCCGAGCAATAGTTTTAATCTTAACCATAAAAAAAAGACAATGACAACAATTCATATGCCTACCGACCCCGAAGTTTGTTTCCAATTGGATCCTGATGTCACAATCCCGCAGCCAGGTGAAATATTGTATTTAAAATTCGATGATTACATAACAGACGAATATGAATGGGAGCTGGCCCAAAGTACCTTGAGCAATGATGTAATGGTAGTTGACCGCAAGGAAGAGAACCATGTATGGCTTCGTGAAGGGTTTCCTTTGTAAACTTATTAGAGGTAATAAACATCATAGCTTAACCTTGTACTTCCCTATGGATAGCTTTTAACTATTTAGCCAAATTCCTGTGCCGGAAATAGATTAAAAATTCATCATCATCTCCGGAAGCTCTTCATATTTTTCCATTAGGATGACTTCAGGAACATCGGAGTCCTCAACCCTGGAAGTAAGCAGGCGACTGACTGTATGCGACTCCATGCCTTTTGCATGGAAAGGCTTCATGAGATCTTCAATATCCTGCTTCTTCAGCTCTGGTGAAATCCACTTTTTGGCCTTTGTTATATCCATGATAAAGGGCATCCGCTTTTTGGTGTTATGGATCTGTTCCATAAGCTGATTTGCAGGAGTGGTAATGATGGAACAGGTCTTTTTGATTTCCCCGGATTCCTTGTCCGTCCATTCCTCCCATATTCCCCCTAAGCAGAAATAGGATCTTTCTTTAGGATAGATAAAATAAGGATAGGTCTTTTTTTCATAATGCCTCCATTCATAAAATCCGTTTACCGGGATAATACATCGTCGCTTTAAGATCGCAGCCCTGAAGGAAGGAAGCTCAAAGATGGTCTCGGATTTGGCATTGAGGGTTTTATTGGCAATATCAGCTGCCTGTTCCACAGACTTCACCCAAAAAGGAATCAATCCCCATTCCATTTCCTGAAGTTCGTCCGGTTTGTCATTGGCCAGAACCACCAACTTTGGATGGGCAAATCCATTCAGATGATATCCGGTATTTTTTATGGCAGTTTTCTTCCCCCTCTTCGCCTTAAATTCATCAGCAAAGTCAATTTCAAGTTGCTCCCCTTCCTGATTTACATTGTAGCACATGGCAAGGTTTTTAAGTGATATTTATTAATAAGATAAACAACAAAACCCAAAAACCATAAATACCCTAACAACTACTATCCAGTGAAACTGATGCTGCAAACACTCAGACCGGATCAGTCTTGGGAAACTCCTCTTCTTTCCCCGGAGGCAGTTCTTCCCCTTCCCCCGGAAATGTAGGATCTTCCACCTCTCCTGGTGGCTCTTCAACTGGCACTTCCTCTTCATCCGGCAGATATTCCTCCTCTTCCGGAATCTCCTTGTTAGGGTTGATCTCATCATCATCAAACAATGGGAAATCCTCTGTGGGAGGAATTGGTAAGTCCTCATCATCCTCATCAGGTTGGGCAAAAACTATAGTATCCCTGGAGAATGAAGTAAATAAAGCAGATGGGCCTGCCAAAAATTGTACAAATCTCCCCAGAGAATGTATCTCAGGAATTGAAGTGGTGTGGTTCATGATTTCTATCAGCTGGTTGATCCTTAACCGCATACAATACCCATGCAAATAAATTCCGTTGCTGCGTATCCCCCCGGGTACTGTGCCAGGGGAATAAAACCTGAACTACCTCAAAATTATATACTCCATTTGGGGTATTTAAAACCACATTCCGAGCATGGTAGAATCCTTTTTCTCTCCCCTATACCAGCCTCCTGTTTCAAACCGTCGCCTTCTTGTCCTTCAATCCCACTTTCTTCATAAAATTCACCTCCAAGGCATAAACCCCGAATTCCTGCACCACCTTGCCTTTTAACCGATAAAACCCCTTTCCCTGAAAAGGAAACCGCTTTAATGTATTGGGGAAATGGACTGTGTCCAGCCAGTCCCCTTTTGGATCCAAAAATGTCCCAAAAGCCATGTATTCCCTGTTGACCGTACGTACATCCTTAGTGGTAACCAGCTGTCCGAGCATTTCCACAGGTTTGCCTAGTATCCCTGGCAGATCGGCGGCCATCACTGTTCCCCGCCCATCGTCGGCACACAGTCGGAACATATCAGTCAGGGCAAAACCCAGCACATTGATTTCATCAATGGCATCTTCCAGAGGATAATCCGGAAAATCTGGAAGCACAAATTCCATTGGCGGTTCTCTAAACAGGGCTGGAGCATCCATTGGCTCTGTCTGCCTTTTCTGCAGAAAGTTCGCCTGCCACAGCAGTTTCTTCTTCCCCAGTCCTGTAAATCCAAA
Organism: Algoriphagus sp. Y33; assembly: GCF_014838715.1. Lineage (NCBI taxonomy): Bacteria > Pseudomonadati > Bacteroidota > Cytophagia > Cytophagales > Cyclobacteriaceae > Algoriphagus > Algoriphagus sp. Y33. The sequence continues at coordinate 3,617,765 of NZ_CP061947.1, forward strand.
TGCCCCTACACTGATCAGGATATTCAGCATTTCAGGGCCCGCATGGGTACGTTCGATAAAGTCATGAAGTCCCAGATAAGGGCCTGATCTTGCCCGCTCATCCAGCATCCTTTCACAGAGTGATTTTTCGAGTTGCTCTACGTGGATAAACCCCACAAACACATCATCCCCTGAAATATTGGTGAGGTAATCACTGCTGTTCACACAAGGTGGATGAACCTTAGCCCCTGTCCGCTTAAGCTCATGGAAATAAAACTCAGTACTGTAAAATCCACCGAAATTATTGATGACCGCCACCATAAACTCTTTAGGATAATAGGTCTTTAAGTACAGGCTTTGATAGCTTTCCACCGCAAAAGAGGCTGAATGTGCTTTGGAAAATGAATAGCCCCCAAAGGATTCTATCTGCCGCCAAACTTCTGCAGTCACTGCTTCTTCATAACCCAATCCCTTACAGTTTGCAAAGAACTTTTCCCTGATCTGTATAAATTTGTCATGCCCCCGGTATTTACCGGACATGGCACGCCTGAGTATATCCGCCTCCCCCATGTCCATGCCCGCAAAATGGTGGGCCACCTTGATCACATCCTCCTGGTACACCATCACCCCATACGTTTCCTCCAGCAGTTCCTTCATTTTCGGATGCAGGTAAACGATCTTTTCCGGATCATGGAACCGCTCGATGTATTGCTTCATCATGCCTGACTGGGACACTCCGGGTCGGATAATGGAGCTGGCAGCTACCAGCGTCAGGTAATCCTCACATTTTAGCTTAGTCAGCAGCTGACGCATTGCAGGGCTTTCTATGTAAAAGCATCCTATGGTGTCCGCCCGTTTAATCTGGTCAGCCACCTTGGGGTCTACCATAAACTGCTCCACCCGATGTATGTCAATATCGATTCCCCTATTCTGTTTTACCAAGCGGATCGCCTCCTTGATATGTCCCAACCCCCGCTGGCTGAGGATGTCCAGTTTAAAAAGACCGATCTTTTCAGCCAGAAACATATCGATCTGGGCGGTACAAAATCCCTTTGGTGGCATTTCATTGACTGTATATTGGTAGATCGGCTTTTCTGATATCAACATGCCCCCCGGATGGATGCTGTGGTGGTTCGGGAAATTCTCCAACAGCTTGCCGTACTTGAGGATGGTACGCTGGATCTTATCCTCGTTTAGGGGCTGGTCTTTGCCCCTGACCAGCTGGTCTATCTCCTCCTTGGGCAATCCAAACACCTTTCCGAGTTCCCTAATCACTGCCCTACGTTGAAATGTGCTGTACATACCCAACAGGGATACATGGTCTTTGCCGTAGCGCTTGAAGATGTAATCAATCACCTCGTCCCGGTCTTTCCATGAAAAATCAATATCAAAGTCCGGAGGGGAAGTCCGGTGCGGATTTAAAAAGCGTTCAAAGTACAGATCCAGTTTGATCGGATCCACATCCGTGATTTTCATGCAATAGGCCACGATGGAATTGGCTCCACTCCCCCTACCCACATGGTAAAATCCCCGGTTCTGTGCATAGCGGATCACGTCCCATACAATCAGAAAATAGGCATTGAAATTCAGCTGATTGATGATCTTCAGTTCCTTGAAGACACGTTGCCTGGCAACCGGGTTATTCCCATAACGGTAATCCAACCCTTCCATGGCGAGTTTTTCAAGTAAAATCCTGTCATCCTCCGGGGAGGCTGAAAAACACCGCTTGTTCTTGTCGGTATGCAACTCTGTATGGATACAGCAGGCATCGATCAACTGGAGGGTGTTGGTGATCATAACCGGGAAATTCCGGAATGCTGCCATCAGCTCCGCTTCCGGCACGAACATTTCATCAGGAGAGGCAAAGTCAGTTGCACCCAGCTTGGTGATCAGGGTGTTTTTACCGATAGCCCTAAGCAGCCGGTGTACATTGAAGTAGGTTTTGTCCTGGAACGTGACGGGGTGGCGGATTAGCCACTTCTTGGGAAATGCCTGGAGTTCCTGCTTTTTAATCCGGTTCAATTCGCCGGCGAGCACACCAATGAATTCATGATCCTTTAGTTCTTCTACTGCATATTTTCCTACTGGATAAATGATAAACACCTCTAAAAAGCAGTCTGGCCTAGCTGGAAACAAAAGTTCCTCCTGCAGGTGCATGGAAAGGAAACGGTTGATTTCAAGCAAACCTGCATCGTTCTTTGCCAGAAGCGTATAACAAAACTCATCCCCGTTTCTGATCTCGGTCCCGGCAATAGGCTTGATGTTTTTTTCCCGGCAGAACTCCACAAAATCCCATAGATCCGCCGTACTGTTGATATTGGTAAGGGCCAGAGCCTGAAATCCCAAATCCGCAGCCGTATACACCAGTTCCCTGGTAGAAAATGTACCGTAACGGTAACTGAACCATGTCTTGCAATTCAAAAACATATCATATGCCGCTTAAAGTGATAGCCCTGGTGATACTGTGTGCCCCGTAGCGGTTTTTAATCCAGTCTATGGCCTGGTAAAGGCTTACCTCTTCCTCGGTATGCTCAAAGAGATCGATCTGCTGGCTTCCCTGTACCAGATGGCTGAGTTTTACCCCTACCAACCGTACCAACATCCGTCTGTCGTAGAGCTTTGTAAAAAGCTCCTTGGCACGTTGCAGCAACACCTCATCCGAACTGTTGTAGGAAATCATACACTGCCTGCTTACCGTATCGAAATTCGAATAGCGGAGTTTCACGGTGATACAACCGCAAAGTTTCTGTTTCTGCCTCATTTCAAAGGCGACCTTCTCGGTCATGCGTACCAGCTGGGCATGCAGGAACTGCATATCAATCGTGTCCGATTCAAAGGTCGTCTCAGTTCCTATACTCTTCTGCTCGGTATAAGGAATCACAGGGGATTCATCAATTCCATTGGCTTTGCGTGAAAGGTCTATGCCAGATTTGCCAAGCAGATTCTGCATCATCCGAAGCGGGATCTCGGAAAGCAATTTGATATTTTCCACCCCCATCCGCTCAAGTAACGCTGAGGTTTTCTCCCCCACTCCCGGCATCCTGCGTATAGGCAACGGTGCCAGATAAGGCTTCTCATTACCAAAGGGGACGGTCATCTGCCCGTTGGGTTTGGCATCATGGGTGGCAACTTTTGACACCAGTTTGTTTACCGCCAGTGCATAGGAAATAGGCAGCCCGGATTCGTTGTAGATTTTGCTTTTAAGCTCAGCGGTAAACTTGCCACAACCAAAAAAACGGTCCATTCCTGTAAGGTCCAGGTAAAACTCATCAATGGAAGCTTTCTCCAACAGCGGAACCTGATCCTGAATCACTTCAGTCACCAGTCGGGAGTAGTGGGTGTAGCCGTCAAAATCCCCTTTGATGTAAAACGCATTGGGGCATAGCCTTCTTGCCAGCCGCATGGGCATGGCCGAATGTACCCCGAAGGTTCGTGCTTCATAACTGCAGGAGGACACTACCCCCCTGTCCGAGCTTCCACCGATGATGACGGGTTTATTGTTCAGGGCACTGTTTTTCAACCGCTCCACGGATACAAAAAAAGTATCCAAATCCATATGCACTATATGCCTTTCCATTTTCAATAATTTGTAGTATGTTTGATACGATTAGTATCAATAGTCAACTTCTAATTGTATCAAATAAAAATGAGAAGTCAAAAATATTTCTGGGCTGCCAATCTCAAATTCCTCAGAAAGAGAAGAAAATTCAGCCAGGATGAGCTTGCTGAAAAACTCGGGATGACCCGGGTGAAGCTCAATTCATTGGAAAACGGACACACTAAATCACCCTCCATCGATGATTTATTGTTGTGTGCGGACTTTTTCAGAATGAGCGTGGATACGCTGCTCAGGATAGAGCTATCCAGACTCAGCGAATTGAAAATCCGTGACCTGGAAGCGGGAAACGACATTTATATGGCAGGTTCCAAGATGCGGGTGCTTGCCACTACTGTTAACTTAACCAATGAGGACAACATAGAAATGGTACCCGTTAAAGCCAAAGCCGGGTACATGGAAGGTTATGGTGACCCGGAGTTTATCAGTACACTCCCGGTATTCAATCTACCTACTTTCCCCAAGGACAAAAAGTACAGAATGTTTCAGACAGAAGGTGACAGTATGCTTCCTATTCCTGACGGTGCATATGTAATCGGATCATTTTTGATGGACTGGAAACTAGCCAAGGAAACAGCCTGTGTGGTAGTAACTGAAAATGAAGGCATCAGTTTTAAGATGGTGAGCTTTAGTGAGGAAAAGAAAAGTTTCTCTTTGAGATCATTAAACCCGCTTTATTCAACCTATGAAGTAAATGCTGAAGAAGTACGGGAAATCTGGAAGTTTGAGGCAACACTTTCAAAAGAATTGCCGACAGAGACACTTACGCTACAGCAGATAGGATTGGGCATAGCTGAGATAAACAGAAAGCTGGAAGATTTAACCAATTGACGCGTCAAAGTGATCCATGCTTCTGGTCTTCAGTTTTCTGCTTAAATAAACTGGCTAAACATCCATATGAGAAATAAAATCCAACCTGTTAAAATAAAGACTGTCTATCTACCCATCTTTACCGGACGATTTAACTACAATGAAAAGATTACGCATACTCTGTACTAAAAAATTAACCCAAGGAACTTTTGAAGGAGACATTACCCATATCGGAGGTGTAAACGGAACAGGTGAGAAATGGAATATTTCAGTGAAGGAAGCGGTGGATGGAATCATGTCCGGAGCATTTGAATTCTACATCGTAGAGCAGTTTGAAGAAATAAACGTACAGGTCACCGGGGAAATCGAAAAATCACTGACTGCAAAAGGACAGGGATATCTTCATAATCTGTTGCTTGACCTTCCGGATTGTCCTTAGGTATCAACATATCAATTGGTTTAATAATTAAATCCGGGACTGTCATTCATTCCATCGCTCTACCTACTTCTTCAGTGTAGGCACATTTCAAATTTCCCGTCAAATTTGAGGAACGGAGACTACAGTAGTTTTGTCTCCAATTTGACATTGGTGAAAAACTATCTAACATGGGTAATTACAGCTTTGATGGGAATTTTTAACCATTGTAAGATGCATCACATCAATAAGGATAGTTACCGCACTTTTAAATAAGTCTCGGGACCAAGACAGTCACTTAAAACTTGCATTGAATCTATACAGGGATACGTTAACAGGAATGATTCATTGATTTTACCTAATACTAAAGAACCAGTAAATTCCTGATAGTAAGGATCTTTACTACTAATCAATTGATCCTTCCTAAAACAGTCACCAGACAATTCGATTGAGGGATCGGGGCCAAAAGCAGAAGTGAGAACCATTTTAAATACTTCTCCTCGGAGAGAATATGTCCCCTCGTTATAAGAACTCAGGCACCGCTCCTCAGTATCTGCCGGTGTGACAAAATTCTCAATTAACACATTGCCCGATCTGCTAAATGTCATTACAAGTACTTGCAGGTACCTTGGTGGATCAACATTAGATAAACGCGTATTTTCATAAACTCCCTCTAAGTAAATCTCCGGAAGATCATCTTCTTTTTTACATGAAAAAAATAAGGACATTAGTAAACTAAGAAGTGAAAAGAGTTTTTTCATAGTGTATTTAAATTGATAGTGCCAATTTATAAAACAAGCAGCTGTAAATGTAACAGCCATGACAAAAAAAAGGGGATCTCTCCCCTAGATCTAAAATGGAGGCTCCATCAGAATGTAATCCACCGCCTTTTGAGCTTTGCTCGCAGCCTCTATCAGTAAGTGCTTATCGTTTCGGAGTTCGTTCAGCCAGTGTTGGATGTAAGCTGCCGAGTTCTCCAGCAGATTCTGATCCAATATCCCCGTGAGGTTGTTCAGATACCCTGCGCCCATCTCAGCAATCAGCTCCTCCTTGCTGTAAAACTCAGAGGCAAACTGTTGGGGTTCTGAAACCCCTATCCTATTTAACCTGGAAGGGTGGCCTGTGCTGTGGACTAGCTCATGGTACAATACCCCAAAATATTGCTCAGCCGAGTCAAACAGGTTTCTCTCCGGCATCGTGATTTGATCCAGGTCTGCCCGGTAGTAAGCCGAGGAACCAGAATGAATCAACTCAGGAGCCCTTAACATTTCCTCATAAATCCTTTGGCATTGCTCATTTTCGGGTAGCGGCTCAGCTTTGCTTATTTCAGGAAATTCCCAGTCTATTCCCTCAATCTGTTCTATGGGAAACACTTTGAACTCCTTGAGAAAACCCGATTTACTCACCAGTTTGAGATCATATTCCCCTATCCTATCTTCTGGAATCACCTTTCCCGTCTTCTTATCCCGAAAGGCAAAGTTCCAGTAGCAGATGGGTAGTGCCTTTGCCCCTTTTTTGATTTTTCCTCCCAATCCATTTGCCTGTTTGAAAGTCAGGTAGTAAGGATACTGATGGCCACAGGATAGTAAAAGCCAAAGATTTATCCCTCTATAAGGCTTCTTGGTCAGGTAATTTGCCGGCATTCCCATCTCATGCCATGGTTGTCTCCAGGGAATCACTCCCTGCTCCAGTTTCTCAATAATCAGATCGGTAAACTTCCGGTAGATATCCGATGATCCTTTTGCGGGTTGTGTAGTGCATCCCTTGTTACTTGCAAAATCATTTCCCCCTTTTCTCTTAGTGGATGTCTTTGCTGATGTTTTTACTTGCGTCTTCATAGTCTTTTGTGTTTTGGTTTGACAAATACTTATGAAGCTGCACCAGCCTGAGACCGGCACTAAGTGCAAGAGGAAACGGAATAAACCAGCAAAGGCAAGAGCGCCGGCTTTATGCCGTAGTCTCTTGCCTCGTGTGACGGGATCAGGCTAAATTGGCGGAAGAAGGAATGGAAAAAATAATAAGTCCTATTATTGGCTTATTTGAAATTTCAAAAAGTCTGAATGATAGAATTGTATAAATTCCATTTGCAACGGCTAAAAATCACATACAAAAGGCTAGAGGATCATGAAATGCTCATTAGTAGAAATACCTATGTATAGAAATCTGGAATCAATCGCGATTTTACAATAATGAATACCTACGAATAGCTTCCATGGATTTTCCGAAACGGAAAGTTCATGGAAACTAAAAAAAGAAGAAGAGCCCTCGAGCTCCCCATAATCAGCAAAGGAATAAAATCCTTCCTCAGCAAGAATCAGATGATCCAGTACAGGGACATCTAAAATCCTGCCTGCTTCTTTAATTCTTTGAGTTAATCTCTTATCCTGTTCTGAAGGCATCAAGTTTCCACTCGGGTGATTATGGGCCAGTATTACAGAGCTTGCATTAGCCTTGATTGCAGCTGCAAAAACCAGTTTTACATCCACCACAGTCCCTGCGGTTCCTCCCGAGCTGATGGTTACTATTCCCAGTACCCTATTGGCTCTGGACAGCAGCATTACTTTGAAGTCTTCAGCAAAGCCAATCCTTTCCTGATCCCAGACTTTGGCAAACACTTCATGAACCTGTCTTGAACTTGCTACCCTAGGTCTTTGGGATGACTTTACCTTGGCACTGTAGCCCAGCTTGATCTCAGCTACTTCATACAAATCAATTTTTCTTTCCTGAGTCTCCATAATCTTTTTCGTTTTTGTGGAACAATGAATTATGAAGCTCCATCAGGCCTTGGGCGACAAAGACCGGAAGGAAAAGGAATAAAAAGCGCAGCGAAGCAAGCGGCTTTATGCCGGAAGCTTACGGTCGCCCAGAGCCCAGAGGACTAACTTTGTGAGGAATTCAGGGGTAAAAAAGTTCAGTTGAAATCTATTCAGCCAACGGCATAACAGGAAGCTCCTCATATTCTTCCCTAAGAATGACTTCGGGTACATTTGAGTCCTCAGTACGGGAGGCAAGCAGGCGGCTCACTGTATGAAAACCCATCCCACTCGCCCCAAAAGGCTTCATCAGGTTTTCAATGTCCGCCTTCTTGAGATCCGGAGAAATCCACGCCTTGGCATCAGCAACATTAAGGGTCGGTTGCCAGCACCAGCAGGTGGGGATGGGCAAATCCGTTCAGGTGGTATCCCATCTTCTCAATACTCCTTCTTTTTTTGGCTTAGCATTGAATTCCATACTTAAATCCAGCTCAATTTGCTCCCCTTTCTGATTGACATTGTAGCACATAGTATCCCCTACTTTTATACCTACCTAAAAGATAAACAACAAATTCCAAGAACGATAATGGCCCATGCATTTATACTAAACGAAATGATTCGCAGAACTCGATAATTCTTCCTCTTCATATTGTCAGACAGGATCAGTTTTCGGGAACTCATCCTTCTTTTCAGGAGGCAGTCCATCACCCTTCCTTGGAAAACAAGGATCTTCTTCAATTTGATCTGGTGGAATTGTATCGGGAAAGGGTCAGGGAGATCGGGAGGATTGAGTTGAATAGTAGCTTTCGGCCTGTTACTAAGGAAATAAAAAAACGTCGATGCCCCATGGAACATCGGAATTATCCATGCATGAATGTCCGAGACAAGATAGGCAGCTGTAGTCTTTCTAAACCAATCTTTATTTGACCCTGTTCCGTTTGTTTTCCCCGGGTTTTAATCGGCCACAGGATTGGCTGCCATAATAATAAGACGTATATTTACTCTGGCTTTAGGGGTATTCTGAGAAGAATTGAGATAGTCCCTTCGAACCTGATCCGGTTGACACCGGCGTAGGGAAAAGCAGACAAAGCACCGTCCGGTATGCTGTCTTTCTTTTTATCCAAAGGAATTCCTTTAGCCATTTTCACTTTCCAAAAGTAAAAAACAATGGCAAAAAATCTCTGGAAACACATTCAGAAGGTACGGCAAACCTCTCCCCTAGTCCACAATATCACCAATTTCGTGGTCATGAATAATTCGGCCAATGCTTTATTGGCTGTAGGAGCATCACCTATTATGTCTCACGCCCATTCCGAAGTTGAGGACATGGTAAATATCTGTCAGTCGCTGGTCATCAACATTGGTACATTGGATGAATATTTTGTGAAGTCCATGATTCTCGCCGCGCAAAAAGCCAATGAGTTAAACAAACCTTGGGTATTGGATCCTGTTGGTGCCGGTGCTTCTCCTTATCGAAATGAGGTTCTGATGCAACTTTTGGCCTATTCCCCCACGGTAATAAGAGGAAATGCTTCTGAAATTATGGCACTTGCCCAAGCTGACCGAGTCTCAACCAAAGGGGTTGACAGCACCGCCAAAAGTGATGAAGCGATTCACGCCGCGGAATACGTTCATCAAAAATATGGATCAATAATCTGCATATCGGGAGAAACAGACATCATCGTGGGCAATTCCCGGCAGACCTTCATCAGTAATGGTGATGGGTTGATGACAAAAGTAACCGGCTTAGGATGCTCTGCGACTGCGGTGATCGGTGCATTTATCGCCGTCATTGAAAACAGGGAAGAAGCGGTCTGTGCAGCAACCGCCCTGTTCAGCATCAGTGGTGAATTGGCAGCCCACCAAAGCAAAGGCCCGGGAACCCTACAGGCCAACCTATTGGATAAGTTGTATCACCTGACAGAAGATGAATTTGTCGCGGTCTTGAAAATCAGAAACAATGGATAGAAATCCATTCCCATATAAACTGTATTTGGTCGTCTCGGAGGCTGCTTGCAAAAAGGACTTTTTGCATGTGATTGGGCAGGCGATTCAGGGAGGTGTTGACATCGTACAGTATAGGGAAAAGGGACTAAACCCGGAAGAGTATGCATCCAAAGCTTTGCAGGTCAAAGAAATCACCGATAAGTATAATGTCCCTCTCATCATTAATGACAGCGTCTCAGTGGCGAAAAAAATCAACGCTTTTGGGATACATGTAGGCAATTCGGATATAGCCCCAACTGTAATTCGGGAAATATGGAAAGATTGTCAGTGTCTTGGATACTCCATCGAGTATATGAATCAATTGGAATCTAAAGAAACCGCAGCCGCGGACTATTTGGGGGTGAGCCCGGTATTCTCTACCCCGACGAAAATTGACACCATCACAGAATGGGGCATTGAGGGAATGAAAACCATCAGAAAACTCACTACGAAACCACTTGTTGCTATTGGTGGACTCAATCAAAGCAACGTCTCTGAAGTAATGAATGCGGGAGCGGACTCCATTGCCGTGGTCTCCGCGATCTGCGCTGCGGATGACCCACGGGAAGCTGCCTATTCACTGAAGGGGATATTAATGAATTCACTATGAAAAAATACAGTTATCCTTCTGTTTTGGCGATTGCCGGATTTGACGGAAGCGGAGGGGCGGGTATTCAGGCTGACATCAAGACCATCTCTGCCCTGGGGTGCTATGCTACCTCTGTTTTGACAGCTTTACCCGTTCAAAACACCCAGGGTGTGCGGTCTATTTTCCCCATTCCCATAGAGGCAGTGGCGGAGCAGATGGAAGCCGTCTTGGATGATATTTTCCCGCAGGCCATAAAAATAGGAATGGTGCATACGGGCGAGCTCGTGGATACGATTGTTGAAATACTGGCAAAATACCCCAAGGTACCGCTGGTTTTCGATCCTGTCATGGTGGCCACGAGTGGGCATAGATTGATTGAGGAGAAAACAAAGTCAGTGATTGTCGAAAAGTTGTTTCCCATTTCAACACTCATTACTCCCAATATGGATGAAGCCGGGATATTGGCCGGAATGAATGTAAACACGGTAGAAGACATGTACCTAGCAGGTGAGAAGATATTGAAGCTGGGCAGCAATGCCATATTGCTCAAAGGCGGACACCTGAATCTCCCGAAAATCACATCACTGTTTTTTGATGCGGACGGCAGTGTGAAGTCATTTGAACATGAAAAACTCAAAACCAACAACACGCACGGTTCGGGTTGTACTTTATCCTCAGCCATCGCTGGTTATTTAGCGCTGGGAAATGATTTACCAACAGCTATCCAACTTGGAAAGAACTATGTTCATCAGGCCATCTTTGCCGGCAAAGACGTGGTAACCGGCAAGGGGAACGGTCCGCTCAACCACTTTTTCAACCCTCAAAAACTTATAAAAAATGACATGGTCTGATTCAGCCTGGACGCAGATCCAGCCAATTTATCTGCGAATCCTGGACATGCCCTTTATCCAGGAATTGATTGATGGCTCATTGGGTGAAGAAAAATTCCAATTCTACATTGCCCAGGACTCAAACTATCTGGAACATTTTGGAAGGGCATTGGCAGTGATAGGGGCACGCTCCCATGAAACTGGTGATTCACTTGCCTTCATCAGATTTGCCGAAAATGCGATTATTGTAGAAAAGGCATTACACGAATCCTATTTTAATGAATTCGGGATCAAGGGCAAAGTAGCAGCCCAGCCTGCCTGTCACCATTACATTCATTTCTTAAAAAGCACCGCTGCTTTTGATGCGGTGGAAGTAGGTATGGCCAGCGTTCTTCCGTGTTTTTGGATCTACAAGGCAGTTGGGGATTACATTCTGGAGAATCAATCCTCCTCGACCAATCCCTATCAAAAATGGATCGATACCTATGGAGGGGAGGAATTTGCGCAAGCAGTAATGAAAGCGATTACTATCTGCGACAAGGCAGCTCTCGGTACAACGGAAAAAACAAGAAACGATATGATGGAAGCATTTGTCACAGCCACCCGATTAGAGTTTGACTTTTGGGATAACGCCTATCAGTTGAAAACTTGGGTTTAGTTGCGAAGTAAGAGAGAATGTTAAACCCGGATTCTAAGACTTTGAGAAAGTAACGTATAGTAGCTAACTTTTGGAGGCAGCATGAAAGCCTAGGCATTAAATGGTGATTTTATCCCTTCCCGGATTCTGGTAGAAATGCAAAACCCCAACCGATAAGGTCAGGATTTTGAAACGTTAATTGGTGACCATGCCTTGGTTGAACCAACAGTCCCTCATAAGGGCTTTCACTATCGTTTAGTCATGGATGTTCCGCCAGTTCCGCCCAGATCAGGAGAACAACTGTCGCTTGTCCTGTTCTGAAGTCATCAAGTTGCCAATCGGGTGATTATGGGCTTTATGTAAAACTTTACATAAGACCCATTATGCAAAGTATTTATTTATGTGAAGTAATATTGTTAACTCCTTCATATTCAGGTATCTGATAGTGATTTATTTTACAGTCAAATGGTTTGTGATAACTGGGCGGGATTTGTAATTCCACCCTAATATCCTTATCAATTTGAAATTGGCTTTTCTACCTCACCCCTGCCCTCTCCTGAAGAGAGAGGGTGATCGGCTCTGTTATCATTTTACTATCTGATTCAGAATTAAATGGTTTCCGGGTTTATGGCCGGATGGGTGATAAAAGTTGGTTGTTCTACCTCCTCCCATCCTTCCCGATATCGCTGTACTCATCCTTTATTTACAAATTATTGCCAACCGCCTCCCAGAGCCCTATAGAGGTCAATGGAAGCGTAAGGCTTAGATCTAGTTGGCTTTGGAGCAGAATGCCCTGTGCTGTTATAACTTCAAGGTAATTAGCGACCCCGTTTTCGAACAAAAGGGCAGCATTTTCCACGGTATGCTCAAGAGCCTCAACACGGGAAAAAGCAATATCCAGTCGCTGTGTGGTTTTTTCTATTCGCATCAGCGCATCTGACACTTCCTTGACAGCAGCCAGGGGGTGTTTCCTTGAATGGGTAAACTTGTTTCTCCCGCTGGATTTGTTCAACCAACTAGGTTTTCGTTGCGTGCGTAGCACGCAACGAAAACCTAGTTCTCAAGTTTGGCTAATTTCTAGCATGAAACAATGCGGAGAGGATAGGATTATCTGATTTTTTGAGGGTTTGCATTTTTTTCTGGATGTTTACGAAGTCGGAGAAATTGATTTTTGAAGTGTGGGCCCAGTTTATTGCCCTGAATTGGTTGAGGATGTCACCTGTTGTTGTACGGATCGATTTTTCTGATTTATACCACTTTGGACGGGGGAGGACTTGCGTTTTTGCAGTTTCTGAGGCCAGCAGAAGCATGGAATAGACGGCGGTGAGGAATGCGGGGACTTTTTCACAGGCCTGCTCGGTTCTGACCTGGGCTTCCCCGCATCCCAAAATAGTTTTCTCGTCTTTGAAGTTGACCTCTATGCCCCATCTCCAGAGATAGGCTTGCAGCAGTGTGCCCAGGTCCAGCTCCGGTTCGGTACAGACCAGATAGGCCGGATCCCGGTAGAGCAGGCGTGACTTGAGAGTTTTGCGGTAGGAAACCGGACGGATGATAACCAGTTTCAAATCTTTGTTTCCGGCTTTTCTCCAGCGGACAGTCGGGATAACTTTAAGCTGAAACCCGTGAACTTTTCCAGCCGCCCATGCCTGGACTTTTACCCAGGAATAGTCATCGGACTGGCGGATTTGCTCGGGAGTCGGAAGCGGTTCTCCGTAGACTTTTTTCCGTCCCTTACCGGATGTGGGAGGCTCTGGAGGCAGGTAGAGGCTACAGTCTTTCCGGATTCTGCCGATCAGAATGGTGTTGGCAGGGAGCTTTTTCAGAACCGCTTCGTTGGTATAGCTTCCGTCCACGCTGACCACCAGTTCCTTGTCGGTAAAGCCATCCTGATCGAGATTTTCACGCAAGAGCCTGATCCGTTGGGCACCGATGACGCTGAGCTTGGCTTTTTTCTGGGTTTCACGGAACAGTTGCCAATCCTGTTCCCCTGCCGCTTTACCGGGCTTTTTTACACTGGGGCAATGATGTAGATCAACGGGGATGGCCCGGGCCTGTACCGGGCCCATTTTTGAAAAACAGGATAATGAAAGCTGGATGAACCGCTGCCCCCAAACCAGATTAGTCTGGAAAGGTGGGCCAAGCGCATCCCTGAGCCAACGGGCACCAAACACGTTTCTTCCTTTTTTTGGTAACAAGGTGTCATCCATGTGGGCAAAAACATACCGCTGTACCGGATCGGCCAATGTGACAACTTTCCTTCGGATGACACCGAAAATCCCGGCAATATCCATCCTGTCCCCTTTGAAAAGGCGATAGGCGGCCGACCAGTCCTTAAACTGATCACCACTTGCGGTCAGCCAACCTGTAATGGTGGAACGCCCCATACAGGAAAGCACCCCGTTGACCAGCCTTGCGGCTCTTTGCCAGGTGCGAAACTGCTTGAAGCAGGATTGGCATTCTAAGAAAATCCCTTCCAGTACTCCCTTCAGATCTTCTCCGGGAGTTTTTTTTTAAGGTCCGCTACGGACTGGTCACTGCGCTGCAGAACCAGTCTCTGGTGGTCGTCGATGATCCACTCCACTACTTCTCCTTGATGAAATTCGATGGCCTGGGCAACGGCAGCAGGAAAATTGACATACCACTGTTCGCTTTTTGCTCTTTTGATGAGTTGTACTTTGGTTGGATATCCCATATCTAGTTTATTAACTAGATATAATAATCTCAAAAAAAGGCCATAAATCCAAATTATGGCCTTTTTATTTTAAGTATCTAGTAAATAGCCAAACGAAAACCTAGTTGTTACCTGCTGGCTTTTTTTAACTCATTTCTGATAATTTTAAGACTCGATTATCAACAAATATTTCGGGATCAACTTTTCTTTTGTATAAGCTTTCCGTTGTCCATTTCAATTTTTTCGATTTCGCTAATCATTTTTTTAGATTAACTGAGCGGTTTATTTTGTCTATTAAATAAAAATCGTCTTCGTAAAAATCCTCCTCTTTTAGAAGTGACCAAAAACTTGCAGCAATCATTACCCCTGCAGCAAATCCAAGCATTGAATTAAGAACCCTTTTGTTTATTGATTTGAAAAAGAAAACCATTGATGAGCCTGCTGCTGTAACAAACCATGTGAATAACGTAGCTACTAGTGCTAATAATACAGGATTATAATTTAATAATTCTTCCATATCCCATTCATCATGTTTTACCAATAGTAATCAAATATTATTTATCTATTGAGTTTATATTTAATGTAGGATTAGCCTTAATCATACTTTAAGATGATAAAATAGATTATCGGCAATAAAAGTTTACGGTCAACAAATTTCCATTTGTCGCATTTAGTCTTAATTCAGGATCAAAAGGTATCGATCATATCCGGATCTATGTCCGGAAGAATGGTAAAAGTTAGTGCAGTTCGCAGGTCCTTTCAGTCTCTGTACTTGAGGGTCTCAGGCGATAAAGAACAGGGGAAAGGAATAAAATTATATAATCCCATCACGCAGGCTGGCTACTTCACTAAAATAATTTGCCATGGAGTATTTTTATAAACACACCTCATTCCTTCCCAAAAGCCCTGTTTCCCGATACGCTTCGTAACAGCCCCTCCTTAGAAGTGTCCCCATGACATTATCTTAAGCACCGGTTCTAGGGTGTTTTTTGGCGAAAACCAGAAAGCTATCCACAATATAGGGATTTGCCATGGAAATGGCTGGAGTTAGGAGGAACCTGTCGATCTCTGTCACTGGTCAGTTGGAAAGGAAATTAAATACTATATCTGATTATTGATTGCTCATGGCGGCAGGAAGCAGCAACTCTTAAAGCTGGTTTTTTTCCCGCCGTACATTCAAAACCATTTCACAATTTCATCGGCAATCAGTTCGTGTCCCCGGCGGTTGGGATGATTCACATGCGACATGTAGGCTTTGATATTTCCTTCTTCCAGAGCCTTCTTTTGAAACTCCGCAAAGGGATCTGCCAGTCCTACGCTGTATTTGGCCGCTAGTTTTCTTATCTGCTCTGCATGCTGTTCGAGCTGATTGTCGTGTGCCAGGATATCGTGTCGCTGGTCAGGCGACGGTGTCACGAGAATCACCTTGAGGTTTGCTTCCAAAGCCTCCCCTATCATTTTTCCCCAGGCCACTTCGGCTCTTTCCAGGCCAATGCCCAGATCATTCAGCGCATAGTCGATAAACAACACATCAGGTTTATGTGGCAGCACATCCGTGGCCACACGCGGCTGCCCTTTCTCGGAATACTCTCCGCCAATGGCCGTCACGATGACGTTCACCACTGCATGCGGATACATTTCTTTCACTTTCCCAAGTACAATATTAGGGTAAGAATCAAGGGTATGGACCTCAGAATTGTGCCAGTACCCCGCCGGTACAGAATGCCCGTGAAAGACCAGATTGATCGTCCTGTTGTTCGGCCAGCGAGTGGTCAGTTCCTTTTTAAGGTCTGAAAGATAGGCGGCGGTATCTGCCCCTTTTTGGTCCTGCGACACAGAATATCCGGACATCAGGAAAATCAAAAACATGAAAATTATTGTTCTCATTTTAAAACTGTTTACCAAGATACCACCAGCTCGCCGGTCACACCTTCCACTACATAACTGTTGCCAAACTCTTTTTTACCTTTTTTCGATGATATCTTGCCTGTTTTCCAGGGATACCCACTATTCAGGTAGAAACTGATCTCATCTTCCTCGATTCCTTCGTCGGGATATATCCTCACAGTGGCATTTTCGAGTCCCGTAACCTGCAGCCTCCGGGTAACTCCCATTTCGCCGGAATGCATTTCTTTACAAGATACTATTCCGCTTTCTTGCCGCACAAAAACGCGGCACTCGCGGTTCCATGCCGTAGGAAAAGAGTAAGTCGCAAAACCATCTTCCAATTCCGTATCATAGCCCAACAATACAGGCGCTCCCTGACCAAATTTAAACCGGTGATCAACGGTAGTGTTAGGCACATATCCGGCAAAGAAAAAACCATTGTTGCTGCGTGAAATGCTCAACACCGGACTCTTTATCGCAGGATTAAGTTTGTCAACGGCATATTCCAACCCGAATTCTTTGAGCACATACCGCAAGTAAGCGGGCCCTGTGAAATATTTTGTCGGATCATCAGGCTTCAGCAGCCGCTCTCCTTCAAAATGGCTGGAGTTGGTTCCACGCAGGTAAACGATCCTCCCTTCTTTCCAATCGGGATCCTGCCTCACCCAGAGTACATCGCGCGAATGACTCCCCTGCGACATTTTTACCAAAACACGCGTATGCGGATCCTTGCTGTCATTTATCTTGCTTCGCAAACCGCCACCAGAAAACAAGGCATCGTGGCGGATCATTTTCGGAAATTCCTCTTTCAGAATATCATTTTCATAATTTCCTGAAATACCAAATTCTCCTTCGAGCGGGTTTTCATTCCTTAGATTGATCAGCGAAAGAAACTCCTGACCGGCAAAATCCGCCGGGCCATAGACGATTACCTTCCCACCGTTTTTCACAAATCCCATCAGTTGTTTTTCATACTCTGATCCTGCATCCGGGACAATGCTTATCAAAACCGATTCTTCGAATAACTTCGGCTGGTTTTGCAGAGCGGATTTGAAATTCCCGGTAGAGATCACGGTATTCAAAGGCAATCCGTTGTTAATGGCCTGGCGGATAAACCAATCGCCATAGTAAATTTCGGCTAGACGGCTTGGCTGCATATGTGTCCACTGATGATATTCTTCAAAGGGATATACCCAAACCAAGGGGCCTGGAGCCGTAGGTGCGTCATACCTTGCTTTCATGATATGCGAAATTACCTCGTCAGGAACCTGAGTTGGCATATTCCCAAAAGAATCATCTATTGTTAAAAAGTTCAAATGCGTAGGTAGTCCCACTTCCCCCTTACCGTTGATCCGGGCAACCGACATGGGCAGATAAATATCATGAGGCTCCCGGCCATAGCGATCGAGCCAAGGGCTGTTGAGCCACCAGGGATCGTGCGTGTAGTACCGGAAAATATAACGGTCATCCGGTAGCTCTGCCATCCGTGACAAGTATCCTACCAACTCCAGTCCAAAATCGCCGTCAAGTGCCGCCCAAGGGGAATTGGGAGGCGGTAATAGGTTAAAATCACCTTCATAAATCGCCTTTAGATCTACGCCGTCTTTCGCAAGGTCAACACCTGTGGAAAGATTTGTGCCGCGGGTCTCGATCCTGAAATCAGGACATTCCTTGCGAAACAAGCTCCAGAAGTCAATGATTTTTCTACGGGTATCTTCCAGCTTATCCGCATTGAAACCGTTACCTGTAAAAATTGTTCCTGTAGATGCCCATGGCTCCATGCCAAATCCAAACCCATTGCTGAACCAGATATAATCAAAGTCCAGGTCAGACAGGAAATGCTGACTTTGGCGCCCAAAGAAAGTACCAAAAGGCATACCTTCGGGAATGCCCTCCGGAAATCCGGCATAGGCAGCGTCATCGGCATTCAGTGTAGCATAACTGAACACAAATGACTTGTGACCCATCGCGCTACCTTCCAGTATTTCCGGATGCTTTTCATACTTGAAAGGTGATTTGGCAAATTCGGGTCCCGGATCAAAGGTAGCTCCGATCCTCACGGGTTTTCCGGTGATTGCCTCTCCTGTCTCTTTCAATGTTTTGACAATAAGTTTTAGATCTTTATAGGTGAAAGCCGGGGGATTTTCCATGTATAAATAGGCTCGCTCGTGAAGCGACAGCTCTTTTGGTCCTGACCCAACCTCATGTACCGTGTTCGGGTTTCCTATATATTTCGACCACTCGAGCGCCTGGTTAAGATCTCCAGAGTAATCGAGTATCTCCGAGCCATCTGACGTCCATAGCATCACTGAAACGGTATCGGCATGTCTGAGCAAAGAATGCCACTGTGTAAACATTTCCGCCGCCACTTTTTTAAAGTAGGCTTCATCGTTCTGCTTGAAAGGCTTTAGGGATGCTTCCAGTGTAATGTTGTGAAACGGAGTTCCTTTTAGAGATCCCTCTACCAGCGGAAGCGGATTCTGTGCAAAGGTTTTATTGGAAAGGCCGCCAAATCCCTCCAGCAGCAGTATACTCAACACTAATACTTTTACTTTTAACATAGGTACATTTACATTTATCTGCATTGCAAAAAAAGGTTTATTCAAGGGCTGTCAAAGCCGTTGAAGACATGGTATTTGCCACTGAAGATACCAGGGGCTTTGTTTCATTTCGGGATTGACCTCGATTTTCCGCTGCGAAAATGGAACTGATTTTCCTGATGGCGACAATACCGAAAAGCAAAGGGTTTTCCACTGCCATCCAAGGATTTTTTTTCTGTTCTTTATTAGTGACATAGCTTTATTGTAATCGGATCATGAACTTGCTACTTACCTTTTCTCCACTCCCGTAGTTATATAAAGTGACAACGTAAAATCCGGGAAGAGTACCTTCTAACCTTACTTCAACAGCTTGTAGACCTTTTGTAAATGAGCGGGACTCATCCCCCAGCCTTTTACCAAACATATCAGTAACCGTAATTCTGCCCCGGGTGTCTTCCGGGACATCTACTCCAATGGACATGAGTCCCCCTTCATTTTTGTAAAC
Source organism: Algoriphagus sp. Y33 (assembly GCF_014838715.1). Taxonomy (NCBI): domain Bacteria; kingdom Pseudomonadati; phylum Bacteroidota; class Cytophagia; order Cytophagales; family Cyclobacteriaceae; genus Algoriphagus; species Algoriphagus sp. Y33. Next base: position 3,636,983 of record NZ_CP061947.1, read on the forward strand.
TGTCAATTTGCTTTCCATTCTGTCATTGAACATCGCCGTAATTATTGGATTCAAAAGCACACTGTCCTGAGCTATCTGCGGGCTGTCCGGTGACAAGGTGATGTAATCTATCTCTACCACATTACCAAAAGAAGCCTGACTCACCGGGCTGGGCACATCGAACCGGATAATCCTGATATGGCTTTTTCCCGTCCACGACGCTTCCTCGCTCAACTCTACGGTATATTCTTTATAATCTGAATGGTTAGCTAAAATATCAAACTCGACAAAATGGGCAACATTGTCACCTACCGGCCCCCACCAATAAAATCTGGCTTTCGAGTCACCGGTTACGTTTTTCATTTTAATGGTGGCATATTTATAGACACTTGGATCTATTGGTTCCGCATCTGGCACATCATACCGGATGTTGTGGTAGGTTTGAGCAGTAGTGAGCGAAAGAACACTGTTGGAGGTGCTTGCATTCGTATAATTCACAATATTCCAGCCCTCTACCTTGTTGTTTACCACGGGCTCCTCAAAATGCCAAGTGTAGGCTTGGATTTCTGGAATAGAAGAGAGTAATTTAACCTGATCGACACGGACGTTTTCACCTAGCGATGCGGTGCTTGCCATAGCAGGCAAATCAAAACGGATAATACGGATACTGGTCTTTCCAGTCCAATCGGTATTTTCGCTTAGATCTACAATGTATTCTTGGTAATCCGTATCGTTAGCCGAAATGTCGAACTCCACAAAATTGGCAACATTGTCACCAGCTGGCCCCCACCAGTAAAATCTAGCTTTGGTATCCGGCGTCTCATTTTTCAACTTGATAGAAGCATATTTACTGTGGGACGGATCGATCACATTGCTTGCGGGCACATCATATTTAATGTGTTGGTAGGTCTGGGAAACGGTTAAATTCAAAATTCCATCCGCTGAATTAGCATTGGTATAATTCACAATGGTCCAGCCATCGATGCGGTTATTTTCCACTGTTTCGTCAAATTCCCAGATGTGCGTCTGATAATCTCCCTGCCCTTCACATTCAGAGTTAGCTGTCTTATATAACTCCAAGGTGGCCATTTGCGGCCGATCAACACCACTGATAGGCTCTACCGCCAGCCTATAGCTTCCCCACCTCGGACCCGCCGCCCAATAGGTACCATTTATGCAATTTTCCTGCAAGTAGGCCAGCATGTTGTCGAGCGCAACCAGCCATCTCGGATCATCGTCCGGCACCCCATATTCTCCTATAAATCCTCTGAAACCGTTCTGTTTAATCCAATTTACAAATGGTGCGGTTCTGGTAATGCCTATGTTTGGGTTGGCCCCCTCACCGTCATAGTCTTGGTCGTATTTCCCCGAAGCATCATCGTCAAAATAGACATGCCCTTCAAAGATCAGGTTGTCGGAGGGGTCGTTCAGGTTTTTAAGGTTATCGCTTGCCGAAGGCCATCTTTCTGCCGAACTCCAGCTGTCTCCGGCCACAACTATGGTCGTTTCTGCATCTACATTCCGAATCTCGGTAATTATTGCCTGGGCAATGCCTGCCCAGGGAGTCGTGTGCAACATCCCGTGGGGCTCGTTCATGATGCCATAGCCCCATATGTTCTCTCTCGACTTAAATTCGCCGGCAATCTTTCCCCATACATCGGCAACGGCAGACACGGGCAACGCAGGATCTCCGATGATATATTCGGTGGTATCAATTTTCCTGCGGCCGTAATTGTGCATATCCAGCAATACCCACATTCCCCTGGCCCGTGCGGCGGTCACAAAAGTTTTCATCCTGCTCAGCTCCACGACATTCAATGGCCCATTCAGCTGCTGCTGAATCCGTTCCCATTTAAAGGGCAACCTTATCAGATTCAAGCCTTTAGATTTAAAATAATCCAGTTCTTCTTTTGTGGGATAGCTATAATCCGAGCCATAAACACCCGGCATATCATCTCCAAACTCGGCTCCGGCAAGGTTTACTCCGAACGGCGAGGGCAACAAAGGCGCCATGGGTTGCACAGGTTCCGGTTCCGGCTCCGGCAGCACTTCTGATGACATCTTTATGTAATCGATCTCGATCACCTTACCGTAAGACGAGGAATACAACGGGCTGGGCACGTCAAAGCGGATAGCACTGATAGTCCCTTCCCATCTCGTATCCCTGCTCAAATCGATTTTGTATTCCTTGTATATGGTATCATTGGCTGATATATCAAATTCTACAAAGGCAGCAGTGGCCTGGCTTCCCCACCAATAAAACCGCGCCTTGGTATCGGCAGTAGTGTTCTTCAACAGGATAATAGCTGTTTTACTTTCGGCAGGATCAATCGCATTCCCTGCAGGAACATCGTAGCGGATATGGTTGTAGGTCTGTGTACCCGTGAGATTTAATATTCCATTGTCTGTACCTGCATTGCCGTAGTTGACAATTGTCCAGCCTTCCACCTTATTGCTCACCACGGGGTCTTCAAACTCCCAGACATGGGTTATGCCTACATCGGGATCGTCCATTGCTCCGGTGCGTAGACGAAATTGGCGGGCGACAGGTTTATTGATGAGGTAAATTTCGTTTATAACGTTTACCAACTGTTGCTCAATAGTGCTTTCAGCAGGTTTGTTGATCAGGTAGCTATCAAAAAGATTTTTATTGTGCGTATATTTTAGATCATTTGTATTCTTCAGGGTTTCAATATAGGTTTCAATATCTTCAAAAGTGCCGTGTTTCACCGAATCAGGCAGGTAGTTAATCTCCACTCTTCTTATATCCCGCAGTTTTCGCTGGAGGGACCGGAAAAAGACCGTTTGTTCCCTGACCTGCTCGGCCTGTTTATATTGAGGTGTGTTTTTTTCCAGTGCCAGATTGACGCCGGTCGCCAGATCTTCATGGGAGTAATTGGCGATGAAGACATCGTCAATAGTCAGGGCATATTCGCCTACGGGCAATGCTTTTACCTTGAGAGTTTCGGCATTCAGTTCCTGCATAAAAGGAACCAGCTCCAATGCTGAACTTGCCTCCGGGGCAACCGGAAACGGAAGGCTGTTGGCCAGGTAGGAAAAAGAAATCAAACTATCAGAAGCCTGAAAGTTCTCAATACTGCAGTTTTTACATGGTTTTAATGTTGCTGCATCTATTCTGATAGATCCCACTGTTCTTGGAGCACCTGTTTGCTTGAGGAACTGGTATGCCATGATAAAATTCCCGGGAGTGCCGGGATGAATTCTGTCGTTGCTGATCAAAGTAGCTTGTGGGTTCCCTACCTGTATCTGCTGGTTCAGGGTGTTGAGGATACTCCAATAATCTACAGTCTTCAGGTTATATTCTGTCGCCAACTCATCGATGACATCGGCGCACTGCTTTAGGGCATCGTTTACACCATACATGTTTTGGGCAGGTAGGTCGCCTGTTTGGTCGTATATGGACGGCTTCTGCAAAATCACCTCTGTATTGGCCGCCAAAAGACGTTGGATCACCGTCTCCATATAACTCCGATAGTCGCTTATCGCCCGTTCCTTTTTTGTTTCAATATCAGGATCTCCCTGATTTTCTTCCGAGTACAGTGCCCGGTTCACATCGTTCATACCAGCCATTACGACCGAATAACCGGCCGGTTTGTCAAGGATATCCTCATCCATGCGACGCAGGAAACTGTTGGCATTGTCTCCCCAGATCCCGGAATTATAAAAGGTAACATTTGCCTCCGGAAACCGGGTTGCGTAGTAGAGCATGATGAAGTTGTGAAATTCACCTGAATGGGTGATGCTGTTGCCGACAAAGTTGACGTGATCACCATCCTGAAAGACTACTTCATCTGTACTCTGGGCGCAGCAGACGTGATAGCTTACCAGCATCGCCAGACTGGCCAATAAGGCTGCTTTTCTAAACATATACAGATTATTATGAGTTGAAACTAAATATATAATAATAAAGAAAAGAAGAGGAAGAAGACCAATCACATCATTTCACTGTCATTAGTCCTGTGGCCCTTGCTTTCCCCTTACTTATATTGCTATCAATTGCTCCTAGAAATGTCTTTATTTCTCTGTTGTGGCCTCGTATTCTCCCCAACCCTCCTGCAAAAGAAAGTACACTCGGCAGAAATGTTTTTTGCTCCAGTGTTCTCTTGCCAGTTCGAGATAAGGACCGCGCTTCCGGAAGCTTTCTTCTTTTTCCACCGCACGGTCTTCCATAGCTGTCAGTGACTTCTCGAGATCAGCCAGCCACTCTTTGTCCACTTTTACCTTGCCGCCGGAAATACCCTGAGGAGTGTCCGATGAACTGACAAATGTTCTTAGCTCATATGGAGCGAGCTTCAGATGTAAAGTTTTGGACTTTGCATAAACCTTATTTTTCGCAGGTTCCTGTATTTTTCCTGTTTCATTCAATCTTATGCTGATTTCCACAGCTGCAGGAATGGTATTCAGCACGTAGAAATACAATTTTCCATCAACAATCTTTTGTCGTACCCGCACCGGGTCAGCAAGACCGGGGATATCTTCAAATTTCGTCGCCGGCAAAGCCTGAAAAGCTTTCGAAAATTCCGACAGCTCTTTTTCCATCCCAAAAGTGCCCACCACATAGCCTCCTTTCACGATGCTTGCAGCATCGAGATTATTGAGTGCAATAACATAAGGCTCCAGACTATGGAAGCCGGAGGCATTCAAAGTTGATGCCCTCCAAACCATTTCACTTACCCCCATTTCAGTGAGTCCTTCCATCGGTTTTTCCCGTCCTATTGCATCTTCCCAATAACGATCATGGATCGTAACACGAATGTTTTCCAAGCCCTGCATGGAAGTCACCATCTCCGGGGCGGTCATTACCGTGCGGTCTATATTGGGAATGGCGGGAGGATAATGTGAACGCTTCCATCGAAGATCCGCCGGCACCAGCGTATGGTTGATGACGATGTTCTTTTCGTTTTTATATAGGGCGGGATCAATGCCCATTTCGCGCATTACTTCTACCGGAGGTTCATTGAGGTAGTCTGCAAGTCGCTGATTGTGCATCAGGTGAACAAAAACATTGAGCTTGAGTTTTAAATCCGGACGATAAGCGGCCAGTTTTCTGCCCATCGCAGCATAATGCTCATATAAGATTTGGCACCGCCAGTCGATCCAGGCTTTCTTGGCTTCAGCATTTCCCATAATCCATTCAGAGCTTTTCCTAAACCGACTGGTATCACCGGAAACGTACCCGGGAATTTCAATACCGGAAGCTTCTTGAAAGCGCTGTAAATTAGAATCGTTATAACCGGAAGCCAGAGAGCCAAAGGTGAAGAGTTTAGGCTTGGCCATTACAAGAGAAATTCCGTCAAAAGCAGGTTCCTTCGCATAGCGCTCCGCAATTTCCATGACAATAGTATCGACAGCATGCATTACCCTCGGATCTGCAGCATTGAAGTTGGGGTCGTTGCCATGCCAGTAGCCGTACCACAGTTTTCCGTCTTTGTTGATGTTGATGACCGTTTCTTCACCGCTGTTGATTCTTTCCCAATCAGCCAGTGCATATTTATTTAATCTGGGCAGGGTATGGATGTGCAGGCCGGCGGTAAATTTCATATTTTGTTCACCCAGACGCTTGATGAGGTATGCCGGGTAACCATCAGGATGTGGGCGTTGTCCGCCTTGCGCGCCATCAATATCTGGCTGGAAGGGCTCTACCGATGTCCCATATAACGGCCCTGCATACCACGCCAGCGGGTATTCAAACTCCTTCTGCCCCATGGAATGCAGGTATTGCATAAGGCGATCGGTAGCGATAACAAACCCCTGATGGTCTCTTCCCGACCCAAAGTTGTGGAACAGCACTGGGTCTTCATAATACAAGCCGCTGCTACGGGAAGGTACACTTCCGTGGAAATTGCTCTCCGAGGACGCGACTTTAAATTTATCAATCTTATAAATTTTGATGTCTTTCACTGCCGCCGGATACCCCTTTTCCGCTGTCATAAAGACAAACGCCTGTTTTTTCGAACGAGGCCAAAACACGATCTCAAATTCTTTATCAGCATTAGTCAACGGGTATTCTTCACCGGTTAAGACACCGGTATGCGATTGGAAGTCTATGGCGCCATTGAAATGCTGCAGCATAATTTCCATGGTCCGCGGTTTATCATCCGGATAAGTGACGATTGCCAGGTGCGGCTCTCCGACTGCATCTACTTCAAAATCCATTGCAAACCGGTCGTTGAAATGCTTTCCAGCCTCCCTATAACTGCCAAAAGAAGTTTCACAAACAAGGGTGCCTCCGGATTCTGCAATAGGCTCTTTTTCAGTAGCTTTTACATGAGAGACCAATTGATAGCTCCAATCCTGCGCCACCGCCTTTTCTTTACTTTCGAAGACATGAAGCGGCGTAACGGTTTGTTTTCTTTGGTTATTCTCAAGGTATGTGATGGTGAAAGAAAAAGTACCTGTTTTATCTGTTTTCACCGGAATCTGCAGGGTTGTATGACTCGATTTTTTCAGCGACTGCTCTTCCAAATCAGCCTTAAACAGTTCGTCCCCATTGTGATCGGTGAGCGTGCATACGATGTTCGTTAGTGCTACCGGATGATCCGAAGGGTTGACGAGTTCCGCAGTCAGAATATTCTCCTTGCCTGCCGGAATAAAGGGATCTTTAACCGAAATTTGGGCAGAGAAATGCCGGTATTTAAGGAATTCTTCTCCCGCTTCTACTTCTGTGAATTCTCGGTTGTAAATAGTAAATTCGTCGATGGCAACATGCGATGCTTCTTCTCCGCCGGCGTTACCTGCACCTATAAAAAAGCTGTCGTAGCTTTTGGGAATCCACCGTGGCATCCATCCGGTAGATGCGGCTTTTCCGTCCACATAGATAAAAGCGCCCTTCTTCACATTCCAGGTGATGGACAGGTGGTGCCATACATTTCCTTTCCAAGAGTCGATCTTGTGATAATAAATGAAGGAATCCCTGGAGTCTTTCAAGCTGAAACGAATAAAACGGCCTGGAAAAAGCTCAATCCGAAAATTGTTCTCACCTGCATCTTTTGGACCGTTTTCTGAAAATAGCGTCAGGGGCCCTTGCTCTGGCATTTTGTCGCCTGTCTTCAGCCAGAAGCTGATCGTTCCTTTTTCTTTATCCAGATTTTTCAGCGAAGGATATTGCAATACTTTGCCCGCTTCAAAAAAAGCAGCTTTGCCGTCCACACCAGAGATCAACTCCGGAAAATTTTTGTTCAACGGATCGTTCCCCCCCATTGCAAAGGGTGAAAAACCTTCTTCAAAATCAAGAAAAAACAGCTTTTGCAATGGTTTTTTCGCAATGCTATCGTCGGCGGCTATATTTCCGGAGAATATAATAAAGACTAAGAAAATAATTGTACGAACTGTGTTCATGTTCAGATGTTTTGATGTAGGAAGGCCAAAGCCTTCCTTGGAGGTGAGCTCTGCTCCGGCCTTAGGGATTGCTTTAGTCTTCACAATTTGCTATTCAACTATAACTGCTTCAATGTTTAAGTATTCAGCGATCTTCCTGATCGTCTTCGCATGGTGACCTACTCCCAATGCAAAATGATGGGTTGGTCCTTCCTTGACCCATTTCGTAAGAAAGGTCCTTACATCCGGTTTAAAGTAACCCCGGGTATTGGTATTTCCTGTTGGCGGTATTGGACCTTCCACCGATTCTCCTTCTGCGATAACAAATTTGAATTTGCCCTCATAAGTGGAGGTGATGCTCAACATCGTAATAGGGCCTTCCTTGATTTTAAATTCCACTCCTGCACCAAAACCCGGCTTTCCATGATATTTCTTCAAGCTTCTCAAAACCGGTTTACCTTCCGCAATGGAAATATTATGCGGGCCGTCGTGCCCTACAAGAATAAAATTCTCCTTAAAATCAACCGGGTGAAATTCTGCGAAGCTTCCGCCGATCCTGAGCCTGTCCATAATGAACATTGCCAGACAGCATTTCAAATCGGATTCGCCGCACATGGGAAAACCAGCGCTCGTCAGCAGGGAGTTGCCTACGATTAGATTAGACATTACCAACTGGGTGTCGCTGTTTTCCTCTCCATTATAATAATAGGCAAGCCCGTCCAGCTCCTTATCTTCCACAAATTTTTTCAAGGCTACCGATACGCTCGCCGCGACCTCCAGGTCTTCCTGCTTAAGTTTTTCCGAAATCGGGTCAGAAACCGGATCCGGCGTATCAAAAAATGCGAGTATGCGCTGCTCTTCAGTTTCTATTTCATTTTCATTTACTTCTCTCTGGTATTTGGTGACGATCTCATGGGCTTCACACTGCACAACGTGCACCCCAAAATGCGCTGTGAGCATGGTGGAATCAGAGTGCATATCGAGCATGGCTTCAATAGGATGTCCTATATGTCCGATGCGTGCTGTTTTTAATCCATTTAAAACCCTCGCAATGTTGCAATATTCTCTGATCTCCTTTTCCGACTGAGGATCATCGTGCAACGTACCAATGATGACTTCAGGGACTTTTTTTCCCATTCTCACCGCAACACCGGTAAACTCCGGCAAGGAGCAGACGTCATCGTTGTAAAGTTGCATATAAGTTGAGGCCTTTGAATAATCCATTGCCTTGTCTGGCTGTAAGGCCACCAATACGATGGGTACATCCAGGTTCTTGATGATGACACCGAATGTGCTGGAGGTGGCGTAGGTGAGCATGTCACAAAAAATGAGATCCAGATTGGCTGCTTTAAGCTTTGGCACAAGGTCGTAAGCGCTTTTTGCGTCGTCAACCAACCCAAATTCTATTATGTCTGCTTTATTTTTCTTTAATTTCTCTACAAATACGTTTTGTTTTTCCAGCAAATCTTCCAAGAGACCGTCGAATTGCGCCCAATATTTGAAATATCCGACCCCAAAAACACCTATTCTGGGAACAGTTTCCTCCCTTCTTACCACCTGTCCGTTCATGCCGACCTGTTCCCCTTTTAATAGTTCATTCATAATTCTTTGTTTAAGCTATTTTTATATTATTAACGCACTAAGTATTATTCTACATTCCAATCCAATTCCGTATTAGCCATGGTGTTTTCTTAAAACACCCCGTTTGCTTATTCTAAATTTCCCTTCCTATAGGTCAAAAAGATTACCCGGAAGAACTTTACCCGCTAGTACATTGGCGTTTTTCCTACTCAACCGTAATCGTAAACTGCCTGATCACCTCTTTATGGTCATCTACAGTGTAGTTTGATCCCATGAACGTCACGGTGTATGTTCCCGGAGTATTGTATACAAATTCATACCCTTCCAGCGCGTTCGAGCCAATGTTCTGAATAGGGAGGCCTGTATCCGGCGGAACCTTGGTGAAGTTCAGTGCTTTGGTGATCATCCAGTCTTCACTCTGCGGCGCATTGAAGCCTCCACCGATGATGTATGCTTGGGTATTGTTGTTTCTGAGGATCCATTGAGAGGCATCGTTGAGAATGCTAAACGTAGACCAGCTTGCAGAAGGCATCGTCACTACCGGCAGCGCATTGCCATCGTCCATAACCGTATTTGCCACAAAATCGTGGATTATCCAGTTGCCCGGAATATGAGTATCACTAGTCTCACCTATAAATTTGAATCCGAAATACAAGGGTTTTCCAGGGTCAATGTACCCGCTCAGATCCAGAACGCCCGAGGGAGTTATGGTGGTGTTAGAAGCAATATCGGCTTTCTCAGTAATATCTGTCCAAGTAGCATTTACCACACCGGCAGAATCCATGGAAGCCAGGTCGGCAGTCACCATAAGTCTTAGAGAACCGAGTTGGGTTCCCCCACCTCCGTACTGAGTCACCAGTTCAATCTGCGGAACGCCGTCCTTGATTTCCGTCCTGTTCCGGAATTCATAGTCTGCGCCAGGAAGACCGGAATAAAAGGTAATGTTACCGGCATAACCGGTAAAAGCGAACCTTACTGTATCTCCTGTTTTGTAGACAGGCCCCGCCTGCAATTTTACATCAAAGTCAGGAGCATCTACCTCTAATCTGTATTCACACGAGAACAAAATGATCATCAACGGTATAAATGTATTTAAGAACTTCATATCTGTCTGTTTTAATATCCCGGGTTTTGGGTTAATGCTTTGTTTAAAGCCATCTCCGCAGTTGGAATAGGCAGTAAATAATTTCTCTCAGAAATGTTGGTAGGAGCCAACACGTGTCCCTGGGCGGCATCATTCTCTAATGCCCACACTCTGTATTCTTTCATCCGTCCGACAAAAGTTCCCCAACGGATGTAATCAGGCCTTCTGGAGGCCTCGAAACAAAACTCCCTTGCGCGTTCATCAATTATTGCCTGGAAAAATTCCGCTTTGCTCATTCCTGAGGGTAATTCCGCGTCCACCTCCGGATTCGGGGGTACCGGAAGCAATAGGCCGTAGGCTCTCCTCCTCACCTGATTGATGGCATCATATGCAAGGCCGGTTGGGCCGTTCACTTCATTTTCAGCTTCTGCGATCATCAACAGCACATCAGAATACCGGAGAATAGGAAAATTTTGTGCCGACACTACCCTGTCTTTGGGAGTTAGGGTTTCGTACTCTCTTCTCCACTTACCCATTGTTCTTCTCCAAAGATCCGGATTGTAAGTCTGTACAGCAGGGACGCCTATATAAGTAAAAGGAGCAATGTTCCAGTCCCTTCGCAGATCCGGTGACTCTTCCGGTGACTCAGAATTTTCATCTCCGGTTTCATAAAGGTCATATAACCATCTGGTAGCCAGAACAGACCCTCCACTATAGCCTATCTGTTCATCTGCGCTTCTTATACCTCCACGCGCTCCGATGTAATAGGTATACTCTTGAGATCCCGAAGACAACAGGCCGTAGAATTCTACTTCCCAAATACTTTCCTTGTTGTCGTACTCATCCTTGGCGTATTTGATAAAAATGTCCTTATAGTCAGGGTTAAGTGCATGAAAATTCGATTCCTGCACTTTTTTAGCCCACTCCAACGCTTCGGCGTACTTGGGCTTATCTCCCAATGGGTAACCGGCCATGGTTAAACACACACGGGCAAGGATTCCCTGGACAGCCGAACGGGAAATCCTCCCTCCCCCGCTCAAGTTTTCCGCCTCTTCTACCAGACCCTCTGCTGCTTTCATATCTTGGAGTATATGTGCATATACCTCTTCGATAGATGATCTCGGGACGTTGACGTTACCGATATCCGGTTTTTCGGTAAGTAGCATGGGCACACCTCCATAGTTTTTTACCAACAAAAAGTAATAATACCCTCTGAGGAATAGCGCCTGGCCTTTGATTTTGTTCCTTGCATCCTCATCCAATTCGGGATTATCCACCTTGGCAAGTACAAGGTTCGCCCTGTATATACCCTGATAAAGGGTCTTCCAGAGATTGGTAATCTGGGCATCTGTAGGTGTATAAATGTATGCCGTGGTATTAAGTTGGCCGGTATTGGTGTATTCAATGTCCGTGCTGACATTTAGCCAATAGGGAATTACATCCCCATAGGTGGCCTGGCTTCCCAGCACGTCATAAACACCGGACAGACCCGTTTCGAGCTCCGCAATCGTGGAATATTCCGGAGCAATAAAATTGGTGGGCTCTGTGCTGAGGAAATCTTCGCAGGAGGTGCAGAAAATTCCCAATAGAAAGATTAATGTATATAATTTGAAATTCATGACCGTTCAATTTTAAGTTTAGAAAGTGGTGGATAATCCAACGGTGAATGTCCTAGCCAACGGGTACGCGGCAAAGTCAAATCCGGGTGTAAGTGCCGAATGCCGGGTCGAAACATCAGGGTTTGAACCCGAGTAGTTGGTCCAGGTATACAGATTTTGTGCTGACGCATAGAGCCTCATGCTTTTCAGCCAAACCTTATTGAGAAACAACTCGCTGAAGCTATAACCCAAAGAAACCGTTTTCAACCGCAAAAAAGAGCCATCTTCGACCACTCTGCTGGTGTACCAGGTATCCTTTTTCCCTGCGGTCCTGAAATACTCCTCGCTAGGATTTTCGGGGCTCCATCGGTTCTCATAGACGGCGTACTGGTTCAGGGAAATCAGGTTTCTTGCGTTACCTTCGAAAAACAAACGGTTGGCGTTTATAATATCATTGCCATAAGACCATTGGAAAAAAACATTGATATCAAAACCTCTATATTTTAAGCTGTTGTTAAACCCGCCGCTATGGAAGGGGATGCCCCTTCCTATTACCGTGAAATCCATTTCATTCACCAACAGGTCACCATTGATGTCACGGTATTTAATGTCGCCTGGTTGTATATTTGCCCGGGGTTGCCCATTGGTGGGAATGTTGTCTTTCAGAACATACTCGCCCAACACCTGATCGAAATCCCCGTACTGGTACACACCGTCCCAGATCAGTCCATACATTTGGCCGATAGGCTGTCCCACCTGTGCTATATAGGGATGGGTATTACTGAAATATTGGTCAAAGTTCACGTTTTCAAGCAACGAGGTCTGACCCTCGTTCAGCTCTATCACTTCATTGCGGTTAAAAGTGATATTGAAGTTGGTTCTCCACTCAAAATCTCCTTTTGCGATGTTTACGGTGTTTAGTGTAAGCTCTAGTCCCTCGTTCTTGATCTTACCGATATTCTTGTAGGCGGAAGCTGAATTATAAATATTCGTTAACCCTGTGGAATAAGGCAGATCAGCATTCAACAATACATTTTTGGTCATTTTACGATAAACATCCAGCGTAATCTCCAACCTGCCTTCCAGTACGGACAGGTCATAACCTATGTCCGTCTGCACGGTAGTTTCCCACTTAAGGTTTGGGTTGCCGTAATTTTCAAGTAATGCTCCTCTAATCGGTTCACTGTTGTTGAACGAGTACCCACCGGACCTTGGAATGGTTAGTGTCGACAAATAGGCGAAATCTGATACACGGTTGTTCCCGGTGGCACCATGGCTCAGCCTCAGTTTGGCATCGGTGATAAAGCTGATACCCTTCAGCAAATCCTCCTCCGACATGCGCCATGCCAACGCTGCCGAAGGAAAGAATCCCCAGCGATTTCCTGGTGCGAACTTTGACGATCCGTCATACCTCGCCGATGAAGTAAGCATGTATTTGGATTTATAACTATAATTAAGCCGCCCAAGAAAAGATGCCAGTGCCCAGCTCGATCTGCCTGAAGTCCCAAAATTCTCAGCAGCCTCATCTAGGCCATCAACCGCTGTACCTTCATTTAAGACCTGAATGGCAGAAAACCCATAATTCCCATCTTCCTGCTTTTGTATCGCCGTTCCGATGACAGCATTGAAGCTATGGATATTATTGTAGGTTTTCTTGAAGGTGAGTGTATTGGTATTGTTCCAGTTGTTTACCGGCCGGAAATAAATGAACCCATTTTGCTTTTGATCTCTTCTATCGTTCCCTGCGGTCGTCAAAGAATTGAAAAAACCTTCCCTCCTAACCATAATATTATTAATACCACCGGCCAGTTTCAGGGTAAGTTCGGGAATGATCGAGTATTCGAAGAACCCGTTGGCCCTGAGGTTGTTCACTGCCGTTACACGATGTTCGTTCTTTGCCGATAATATTGGGTTTACCCTGAAATCCGTAGAGGGAATGGTAGGGTCAAAAAGTTCATCCATGACGTTTTCATTTTCACCAGCCACCGGGCGGAATCCCCATACCGAAGCCATCAAGCTCAGATTTCCGTAAGTCAGGGAATTGGAAGAAGACTGCGTCATGATAGCACCGTATGTTTCCTCGCTGCTGTAGGCTATATCTGCGCCCACTTTAATTTTATTATTGATTTCCTGATCTAAGGTAATCCTTCCGGAATACCGTCTGAAGCCTGAATTGATGGCTATTCCTTCTTGGTTAAGTATATTTCCAGAAATAGAATAGTTTGTTTTACCATTTCCTCCCCGAATGGAAAGCTCATGGTTAAGTACGGGGGCATTTTGGTAAATCTGATCCTGCAGATCTATACTTTCAACGTTGCGATAATCTTCCAGCGATTTTCCGTTCGTGAAATAAATCTTGTCGGCTACTTCAGGATTTAGCTCACTTTGGTACTTCACGAATTGGTAAGCGTCCATCAGCTTGATGGGATTTGGGTTTTGTGAAATCCCGTAGTACATATTGTAAGAAATTTCCGGAGCTCCCATCTTTCCTCTCTTGGTTGTTATAATAATAACCCCGTTGGCTCCACGTGCACCATATATTGCCGTTGCAGAAGCATCCTTGAGAACCGTCATTGATTCTATATCATTAAGATTCAAAGAATTGGCATAGGAATCTTCCATTGGAAAACCGTCAACTACATATAGCGGTGCTGTAGAACCGGTAATGGAACCGACTCCCCGGATGATGATGTTGTTATTGGATCCCGGCTGGCCATCATTACCTGAAACCGTCACTCCCGCAACCCTTCCGGCAAGTGCCTCATCAAAGGACTTGACCGGTGCCTTTTGTACGTCTTCCATATCGACGGTTTCAATGGAGCCAGTCATGTCTTTTTTGGTCGTTGTCCCGTAACCAACCACTACTACCTCGGTTAGAGAGGTAATATCAACCTCCATAACCAGATCCACGACTTTCCGGTTGTCAATGGGTATTTCCTGGGTACGGTACCCAATAAATGAAAATACAAGTGTTCCGGGGCCATCAGGTACTTTTATTGTGTAGTTCCCCATGACATCCGTAACGGTACCGACAGCGGTACCTTTTAGCAGAATACTTACACCAGGAAGGCCTTCTCCGCTTTCTCCGTCGGAAACTGTACCCTTCAGGGTAATTTCCTGGCCAAATCCGGCTGATGCCCACATGAAGAACATCATCAGAAAGATTGGTTTGTAGAAATGTTTCATAGCTTCAATAATAAATTTCAACGTTAACGCACTAAGTAAAATGTCACTAAAATCCTTATGCTCCTATCTTAATAGAACTCGCACAGCTAAAGGGTTTAAGTTAGGGATGAAAATGAGCATAATGAGAAAAGTAAGAGGGTACATGATCCCTGCTACCAACCATAGCGGCCCATAGGAATAATTTTGCACGACCATTCCAATTAGAGGATTGACCAGCACTCCAGCCAATGCCCCGGCAGTTCCGGACAGTCCCACTACCGTTGAGGTCGCATATTTTCCAAATATATCCGAGATGGCAGTGATATAGTTGGTGATCCAAAATCCGTGGGCAAACATCATTATTGCCATAAACCCAACAGCAAGTTCCACCGACGAAACCCGGGAAATAAAAGGCGCAATCAGGGTGAGTAGGGCTGCAGACCCCATAACCCATTTCCGGGCAGCATTTACCGAAAGGTTGTTCGCAATCAATTTATCGGATATCCATCCCCCTATGATGTTGGAAACTCCAAGCGCCATGAACGGTATCCAGAAAAGCTCTCCAATCCTATCAAAGGATAGTCCACGTTCCTCACTTAAGTACTTGGGCACCCAAAACATGAGAAAATAGAACACCGGATCCAATAAAAAACGCATTAGGACTAAGACACGTGCCGATCTGTTTTTTATGATCTCACGAAATGATATTCCTTCTGCCCGTTCGACCGGGGCATTTACTTCTTGGTCCTGAGTGGCGCCGCCCTTGTTTCTCCATGAGATTGCTACCCATGCCAACACCCATAGAATGCCGAACAGCCCAGGAATAATGAAGGTCCAACGCCAGCCATAGGTGGAAGAAATAAGAATGGTAAGAGGCGGGGCCACTACTGCGCCGATTGCAGAACCGCCAATGGCAATCCCGTTTGCCAGTGCACGTTCTTTTCTTCCAAACCATTCATATACCGTTTTGGCAGCACCGGGAAAGCATCCCCCTTCCCCTATTCCGAGCAGAAACCTAAAAGCAAGTAAATGATAAAACCCGGTTATCACCCCATGTAAAACACTTGCTGTAGACCATATCCCAACCGAAAGTGCAAGCCCAAGTTTTCCTCCGATTTTATCAATCAACCGTCCACCGATAGTAAACATCAACGCATAGCTGATAAGGAAACTAGTATTAATTATGCCGTATTGCACATCAGTAATGTTCAGCTCATCCTGTATCTTAATAATGGTCATTGACAGCACCTGTCTGTCGAGAAAATTAAGACCTGTAGCTATGAAGACCAGGATAAGTATAAACCATCGTATTTTTGCTTTCATCAGCTTAACGCTCTAAGTATTATTTTTCAATAATAGAAGTTTGATTTATTAAAAACAAATAATCGAGATTTAATTTTCAATTTTTAGCGCAACCCCGATAATTATATCAATTAAATAGGTGTTTACGAAATTTATGGATGGCAGAAGAGCGTTCGGCAACAAAAAATATTAACGCACTAAGCATCAACAACGTAATTCCATTTGTAGGAAAAGTATTTATAAAAAAAACAGTGCCAAGCTATTTTTCACAATAGATAATCATTTGTCTGCATGGTTTGTTTCTGGAGTAGACGATTCGCTATAATATTCGGGATTGGCGACAATGGCAAATTTATATTTGTCTCCACGATAGTAAGATTTCTCAATTTCAACGACTGTATCTGAATAACACAGAACTACACTGTCAAGCACAAAGGCAGGCAAAGGATCCGAAACTTCAAAATTATTTCCTTCTGCTTGAGGCATCAGGATCATTGTGCTAAGGTTTTGTTTAATATCTGAGATCTTAAGATCGTACTTGTCTTCGTAGATTTTGAAATATGAAATCTCGGTAGACATCTTATTAATCTTGGGACAAAGCTTGAGAGAAATGTACTTAATTTCATCTTTCAGCACAATATCGTTGGCATAGCGCACTTGATGGATTTTGAGAATAGGGCCTTCCATGATATAGTGCTTTCCACTGATCTCAGAGGAAACCCCGTGATTTAATATTGTTTTTTCCAGTACAATATTTTTCGGATTAAAACCTTCTGCCTTCAAACTCTCATTGAACCCCCTCCGGGTAGAATCAATAGACCCCAGAGTGCGGAGAATGCGATGATCTTCGTTCCTGTTCAAAACAAAAGTCCCTTTTCCCTTTATTCGCTGGGCCCAACCTCTAGATTCGATTTCCAGAAGACTTTTGCGGGCTGTAGTATTGCTTACTTCATATCGTTTTATCAGTTCATTCTCAGAGGGCACCCTATCTCCCGGTTGTAATTCCCTGGATTTTATTTTCTCAATGATATCTTCACTAATAGATATGAATTTTGGTTTCATGTTATCGTTATTTTCAAAATGTTGCCCCACTTACTTGATATTTTTTACGGTTTGCCTTACTACGAAAGTAACGAATGTAAAGTAAAGTAGGGTGTTGGAGACAATACACATTGGGGTAATAGCCTTAAATTTTCAGAATTCTATCCTATAGACTATGCTTATTTCTGAAGCATTCCGAATGCATAGGACAGATCCAATCCGGAAGTCGTAAAAGATAATAACTTCCCGCTTATCCCCAGCTCATCATCTATGGCCGATATACGTAAAAAATGTTTGTGCATCACAAAAAATTGTCTGGCCAGGGATTCTGGGATCATAGGATGGTGGTGGATATAGAAATAACCACTAAAATTATCACTTCATTTCTCAATACGTAATGCCTCTTTTCACCCCAAAGGAAACCGATATGCTAACCGAAAAGGATGGAATTAATTTTGAATAAAGGGCTATTAAAGTGGGACTTTCGTCCCACTTCATTTTACCTGAGTGTAGTTAGGATCGACCTCAATTCCTGTGATTCAATGGATGAAAGTGGTTTTAATGGACTTCTTAAATTTCCACCTTCTTCTCCTATAATCGTTAACCCTGCTTTAATTGATCTGGGCAACCCTTTGTTTACAATAAACCTTAATAAATGAATCTGCTCGTAGAATATTTTTTGGGCTAATGGTAAATCGCTTTTTACCATGGCTTCATAAAGTCCTAAGTTCAGCTTGGGTATCAGATTAGGAGCTGCTGTGCACCACCCGGCTGCACCTGCTGCAAATGCAGCCAGAGCTAATGGATTTGAACCATTATAAAATGCTACATCTTCCCCCAGTTCTTTTCGTAGGTAGTGCATCCGCTGAACATCTCCGGTACTTTCCTTTATCATAGTGACATTGGGTATCTGAAGCAACCGTTTAAGCAATGCAGGAGACATATCCACTCCACCGGTGGCAGGATTATTATAAGCCATGATCGGGATAGAAACCTGTTCGGCAACAGCATCATAGTGCTTAACTATTTCATCATCGGTTAATTTCCAATAACTCATTGGAATAATCATTAAGGCAGTTGCCCCTGCTTTTTCCGCAAACCTGGCGTGGTAAACGGTGCGTTCTGTTGTCAGGTTGGAAACGCCCACCACTACAGGAACACGTGCATTTACTTGTTGGATAGTAGCTTCCGTAACCGCTTCTTTCTCTTCATCGGTAAGATATGGAAGAACTCCTGTGCTCCCCAGAGGCGCGATGCCGTGTGAACCGTTGGCAATAAGCCTTTCTACCATAGTCTTAAAAAGCGGAATATCAACTTTCTCATCTATGTCGAATGGTGTAATCGGATAGGCAATAATTCCTTTTAAAGGTATATTTTTCATCTATATATAATTTCTTTTAATGGTCAGATGGAATCTCGCAGGATTATAATCATCTCTGTGAGTGTCGTTTACGACATACTCGATTTCATCGTATGAATCAGTTTAGTTTGAAAAAATGTCCCTTTCCAGGAAGGGACATTTTTAATTTACAGGTCTCGGCCTTCTTCTTCTCGAAGGGCTACTCCCAAGTTTTGTAACTGTGGTGCATTTTCGCATGCAATGTATTTTGCTTCTTTTTTGCGGCTGCGGTTTCCGTGCCTGTGCCAAGCCCAGGAAGGAATATATACAGCATCACCTGCCTGCCATTCCACTTTTTCTCCTTCAATTTCTGTCCAGCCCTCCCCTTCAATTACATATAAAACTGTTTCGTAAGTGTGTCGGTGGCGGTTGGTGATTTGGTCATTTAAAAGTCCTCCGATTGTCATACTGACATTTTTGGTCGGTAAGTCAACAAAGAATACGGGATGCTTCCTTTCGGTGGAAAATTGGTCATGTTGGCCGGCCTGCTCCACATTTTTGTGGATGAGCTTAGTGGGTTTTACATACCTAGGACGGTCAAATGTTTCATGAAAATCCTTTGAGCTGAATTGCTTTTCTTCAAGTTTCATTTTCTGAAAATTTTAAGTTGTTGCGTTATTGCGAAACAAAAATCTGAAATATTTGGACTATCTTAGTGGCTCAGTTTTAAATAAAACAGATAGTCCAGATGCTTAGACCTTGGGAACTCCAAATCGACCTTGACTTGAAGGATACAAAAGCTGTTTATTTACAGATAGCTGATGCGATTATAGATGCCATCAAAAAGAACAAACTTAAAAGCGGTGATTGTCTGCCAGGTAGCCGTAAACTTGCCAGCCTATTAAAAGTTAACCGTAACACCGTAGTGCAAGCCCTTAATGTACTTTTGATCGAAGGTTGGTTGACTACGGTTGAGCGTAAAGGAATTTTTGTAGCGGAAATCCTTCCTGCCGGTTCAAGAGTTTTTTCTCAGGATATTGATTATCCGACGGAGAAGAATAGACCAAACCCCAAACCTTCTATCGTGTTTGACGATGGTTTTCCAGATAGCAAACTTGCCCCAATTGATGCGTTAGCCAAGGCTTACAGAGAAATTTTTAGCCGAAAAGGAAGAAGGCAACTGATGGGATACTCAGAGGCTCAAGGCGATTACCCATTTAGAGAAGCCATCAGCCAAATGCTGAATTTCAAACGAAATCTTACTACAGATCCAAGCCAAATTGTAGTTACACGTGGTAGCCAAATGGCGATGTTCCTGACTTCCCATTGTATAATTGATAAAGGTGATATGGTGATAATTGAGAATCCGGGCTATAAACCTGCTTGGCTAGCCTTTGAAAATGCCGGGGCAAAGTTGGTTCCCGTCGGGGTGGATGAGCAAGGCATCGTGGTAGAGGAAATAAGGGAGATCTTAAAAAAGCATACCATCAAAGCTATTTATATAACTCCACATCATCAGTTCCCCACTACGGTAACTCTTAGTATAAAGAGACGATATGAACTCATTGAGCTTAGTAATATCCATAATTTCTACCTGATTGAAGATGACTATGATCACGAGTTCCATTTTGCGGCCCGACCGGTTTTTCCTGTTGGAAGTTTGGCACATATAGACAACTATGTTTATATCGGAACAATGAGTAAAATTGTCGCTCCTGCACTGCGGATAGGATATTTATTCACAAATCAAACCTTGACAGATAAAATAGTGGCACTGCGTAAAATAATAGATGTCCAGGGAGATTCCATGATGGAACAGGCTGTATTAGAACTCATTAAAGAAGGGGCGATTAAGCGGCACTTGAAAAGGGTGAGTGCCATTTATTTGAAAAAAAGAGACTACTTTGAAAATCTGCTCACAGCACATCTGAATACCAGGGTGGATTTCCAAAAACCAAACGGAGGCCTTGCCTTTTGGCTGAAACCAAAAAAAGAGATCGATATTTTTGATCTGGCAGCCCGGTTGGAAAGAAAAGGGATTTTAATTTTAACCCCTGACAAATACAGTTATAGGGAGCCGATAATGGGGTTAAGGCTTGGTTTTGCTTCGTTGACAGAAGATCAACTGGAAACGGGAATAAAAACTCTTGTACCACTATTAGACTGATTCATATTCGGGGAAATCAACCTGCAAATCCGTTGTGGCAAACTTTTCCTGCAGGAATTTATACAATAGTTCTGTCCAATTGTTGCTTTTAATATGTGAACGGGTACCCTGCATTGTTCTTCATCAATAATAATCGGGGAATCACACTTGTTCGAGTTCTTCAATGATCGGTTCATTAAACTTCTGGAAGATACCGGATGATCCTTTCGCTTTTTGTAAGTTATCCCTTCCTCTTCAAAAGGAATACCCCCCATTTCTCTTAGCGACGTTTTTGTATGCCTTTTCATAGTCTTTTGTGTTTTGGTTTGACAAATACTTATGAAGCTGCGCCAGCCTGAGACCGGCACTAAGTGCAAGAGGAAACGGAATAAACCAGCAAGGGCAAGAGCGCAAGCTTTATGCCGTAGTCTCTTGCCTCGTGTGACGGGATCAGGCTAAATTGGCGGAAAAAGGAATGGAAAAATAGTATTGTTTTAAAATCATCTATTATAAGAAAATGATACAAGTAATATCATATTCTACTAGGTCTAACTCATCTTGTGATCCACCCGTAACCAGATGAACCTCAAATACAGAACTTGTATATAGTGAGCTGCGAAGCCCATACAAAAAAATTACCAGAAGATCATTTCTTCAAAACACCGCATTTACCTTATTAGCCATCAGATTGCTGGAAAGTATACCAATAGATGAAACCCCAAATGGAGATCGCCTTCATCTATCATATCGTGCATAGTACTTCTGCTCCTCCTTGCAATTTACTTTTTTCAGCAGCATCCATAAAGGCATAGATTTCCAAGGTTTCAGTAAAATCAACCGGTGAAACCTTGGTTCTGAAAAACCGGGCAATTTGCTTTGCCAAGGCTTCATAGCCGTCAAAGGAACCCAGCGTAAGATTGCCCCCTGTCCCGAAGGCAGTCCCACCATAGTCATGTACACCTGTACGCATTCCCCTAAAAGTCCCGATTCTTCCATCAGCCCATTTTCCTACTACTATGTCCGCATCATGGCTATAAATCCTCTTAACAGATTCACACCCGGGCCCCATCACAGTAAAAAGCATTTCCACCCCATGAATTCCATACCAAAACAGGTCGCTATGGCCTGGTTCTATTTCAGCAGGACTGAATGTATCACAGCCGATAATTTTGCCGAGTAAGTCCTCATTACGTATGGCATGTACATTTTGCTGATATCGCAGAGAAGAAGCAGAAAATAGTGGTACCCCGCTCTCCTGAGCCTCGGAATAAATCGCCTTGACTTCTTTGTAATTCGCCGCCACAGGCTTATCAATAAATAGAGGTTTATTCGCTTTAAAAACCTTTCTTGCCTGCTCTAGGTGAAGGTTGCCATCATTGGTTTCAAGAAGAACGACATCTATTTCTTCCAGAAGTTCCTCTATGGAATTTGAAATTCTTACTCCCATATCCTGGACAGCCTTTGTATATTCCGGAATCCTCTCCATACTCGATGAAATTTTCATACTGCCATAAGGAAAAGCAGATACCACTTTGAATCCCTCAAATTCTTTTAGGGGATTTTCAGCATTAAACAATTTTGTGAATGCTACTGCATGGGAAGTATCCAAGCCAATGATCCCAATCCTGATAGAAGCATTGCCGAAGTGGGGGATTGAACCTAAATCCAATCCCGCTCCAACCCCGAAAATCGCGGATTTCTTTAAAAACCTCCTTCTGGATAAATCCATGAAGTCATTATGCTGTACCATACGAGTAACTGATCTTAATTAGTATATGCATTAACCACTTGCTTATCACTTACGGCCTGAACGACCAAAGATCCGTACCCCTTCGGAAGAAAAGCGTTCCCTGATTATCCATGACCAGTAAACCTGCCTTATCAGACAGCTCGGTTAAGATCATTGACTTTGGGTCAATCCTGAAAAGCTTCTTGTTATCTGTTCCATATACATGACCATCTGGATGTAAGATAAGAAAAGAACTTCTCCAGATGTGGCTTTTAAACTCCGGAAATTCATACATTTTATGCGTATTGACAACCTTCCTGCCTATCGGGTCAAATTTAAAAAGAGTTCCATCTCCCATTCCCCATATATTACCGTCAGGACCTTTAATAAAACCTGTTAAGGCTGAGGCTCCTGGAATAGGAACAGTCTGAAAAAGCTTTTTGCCAGTTTCCGGATCCCATCCAACCAAAACCGCTTCTGTAGTTGTAGGCTTTATTCCTAGCCCACCGGAAATAGTAGTACCTACCAAAACGTATTCACCTGTATAGATAAGACCTGAAATAGCCTGTGAATCAACTGGACTTGGATGACCTTTTAGTTCGTCGCTGTTAAGATCGTAAGTGATTAAGGCACCCCCAAGTTTACCGTATTCAGGGATCATCCCAAAAACCACCATCTCTTTTTCAGGGATACTAACTTGCGCAAATGACCTGCTTTGGTTAGGGATTTGTCCAAGCATTCTTGGGTTTCCCCCTTTTGGATCCCATGGAATTCTGATGTCATATTCATAGAATTTACCTTTGGGATAGACTCCAAAATATATCTTATCCTCTTGATATGACATCCCCTCAGTCTGGTCAAGTCCCGGTAGGAATCTATGCTCTCCGGTTAAGGGATTATAGGTAGCATTTCCCCCTGCTAGGTAACCTCCCGACCAAATGTTTCCATCCGGACCATACATTAAAGACTGGATCGGTATAGGTTGGCCTGGTACGTTTAATTTAGTTTTATCAAACCGCCTGCTTTTCGGGTCATATTTAATCAGGTTTGCGCCAGAAGTCAACACATATACTTC
Organism: Algoriphagus sp. Y33; assembly: GCF_014838715.1. Lineage (NCBI taxonomy): Bacteria > Pseudomonadati > Bacteroidota > Cytophagia > Cytophagales > Cyclobacteriaceae > Algoriphagus > Algoriphagus sp. Y33. Next base: position 3,660,360 of record NZ_CP061947.1, read on the forward strand.
ACCTTCATTTCCCATGCTGAAGGCGTTGGCAGTACCAACTTCATCCTCCAAAACCTCAGCGTTAGCTTCTGAAAAGGCAGGGTCGAATCTTTTCAAAGAACCCCCAGAAGTATAATAAACAGCATCCCCGCTAGGTACTCCAGTAATAGAACGCATATCCATCCTTTCTATTTCCTGCTCGAATTCACCTGATTTCAGGTTATAAACCAGCGTCACACTGCCATTGGTCAGCAAGACGAACAAGCGGTCATTTCCATCTATCCCAGGAACAATTTCCAACCCATAAACAAATTCATAGCCTTGGTATTTTTCAGGAAGGATGTCCCTCTTTTCTCCTGTTTTGGGGTTGATTTCGATAAGGTGTGCTTTAGAACCCACTCCTGCATAAATCATTTCGGTTTTATGATAATAAGCTATGCTCCTCACGTAATTCTCATTTTCAACCAAAGGCCCCTTACCTACATCAGAAAATCCATCGGCAGGATGGTATCTAAACACCCTACATCCGGGGTAAGTAGCCCCAAAAACCTCAGCATCTTTTCCTGCTGTAAGATTCCACAGGTAAGTCTCTCCTTCGAGTGCCACCCCCAGATCAATCACTTCCGCACTTCCCGGCTTATGGGAAAACATCGTACCATCAGCTCCGGGGATATAAAGTGTACCATCTGAAGTCTGGGCCATATCCCAGGCACCATCTGCCTCACCCAAAGGAAGATCTACGAGTAGGTCTTTGGTTTCCACATCATAACCAAGCAGGTGCGCAGGTTCTCCCCTTACCACCGTATAGATCAATTCCCTGCCATTCCCATCCTTTAAAAAAGCACTGCCCTGTATCATTGAGGCAAATAATTGGGGGCCGTGATTATTGAATTGCACTGTATCCACTTGGGCAATCCCTGGGACACCGGAAATCAAAAAAATAAATACCGCCCCAAACTTTATTAGAAATTTCATAAATCTAGTATTTATCGTTGAGTAAAAACTCCCTTACAAATGAGTCATCATTCAGGTCGGGATATTCTTGGTGGACTCGTTGGATTTCTTCCAACTGACCGACAGATAATCGCTCATCTGGATTAAGACAATGTGTGGTCCCAAGTAAGTCTTGCTGTTTAAGCATGGTATGCATACCCGGAATACAGCCATGAAACTGATGGGATGGATCAAACATAGCCGCGTTTACATCCGTAATAGCGACTCCTTTGGAGAGTAGGCTTGCCCAGTCCTCTCCACTCCCTTGGGCCTTGCATTGCTTTACTTCCTCCAAGAGACTGACTGCCTTTTGTGTCCATACTGCCCAATGTCCCAGCAGTCCTCCCACAAAAGCTTTTTTAACCAGCTTTCCGGCAACGGTGAAACGATAGTCGGTCAACAAATCCGCTACGATATTATCATCATTGCCGGTGTACATAGCAATGCTATCTACCCTTGAACTGTTGCATACAGCCCGCATCACATCCAAGGTCTGATACCGGTTGAATGAAGCGCATTTTATCGCTACAACATTGCTGATTTCGGCGAACAGTCTCCAGAAGCCATAACTAAAAACCCTTCCTCCAACTGAAGGCTGCAGGTAAAATCCAAAAACAGGAATCACCGCGGCTACCTCTCTGACCCTATCCAATATTTCCTGTTCTGTCCACCCCTGTAATCCTCCCATACTGAGCAATCCTAATTCATAACCGTTTTCCAAAGCCAGTTTCGCCTCAGATACTGCCTGCAGGGTATCCCCACAGATGCCGGCAATTTTCAGGAAAGGACGACCCAGATTTGCTTCGTCAATCTCTTCTGATGCCCATTTTAGCACTGTTTCGTACAGGTTATGTCTGGGATCCCGTATTTCAAATTGTGTAGAGTGCACGCCTACGGCGATTCCCCCTGCCCCGCTGGCCATATAATACCTGGTTAGTTGCCTTTGCCTTTGCTCATCTATGGACCGGTTTTGGTCCAAAGCGAGTGGATGTGCAGGAATTACGGTTCCATTAAGCAGGTGTTGATACAGTTCTTTCCTTAATTCCTTCATCAAAACTTCCCCCCTCTCTGCTGAAAATGTGTAGGCTTGCCAAACTCATCACCCCCTTGAAGCAACCAATTGGCAGTGATTTCCACCATCTCCCTAGGGGTGGTTTTAGGATAACCGAATAAACGGTGACATTCGGAAGCATTGTTCAGTAATGCTGTACCGACAGGCTCATTGATGAACTTAGGCTCTTTGTTAAAAATTCTTCCAAATTCCGAGGCAATCCAGTGAATGGAAAGGATTTCCGGCCCGGTAACATTCAGCAGTTTTGCAGGTGCCGTGGTGTGTAAGAGGGCTCTTAATGCTATTTCATTGGCATCTTTTTGCCAGATTACATTCACATTAGATGTGCTCAGATCAATTTCCTTTTCGTGAAAAACAGCTTTAGCAATTTCCAGTAAAATACCATACCTAAAGTCCACCGCATAGTTAAGCCTATAGATCAACATGGGGGTCTGGTTTGTTTTTGAGAAGTACTCAAAAACCCTTTCCCTCCCTAAGCAGGACTGGGCATACTCCCCTATGGGCTCAGGTGCAGTATCCTCTGTTGCCCCTCCTGAAGAGAGAGGGACAAATGGCAGCACATTTCCTGATGAAAACACGACCAGTCTGGAATTTTTGAATTTTTCCGAAACCCTTCCCGGTAAATAGGCATTCATTGCCCAGGTAAACCCCTCATTTCCTGTAGTTCCAAACTTATGTCCAGCCAGGTAAATAATATTTTCCACCTGAGGCAAATTCTGCAGCTCACTGTCATTGAGCAGATCACAGGAAATTGTTTCAACGCCTGCCTCCTGTAATGATTTCATTGCACCAGCATCTGAAAACCTGGAAACCCCAAATACACGTTTGCCCAATCCTCCCGCTTTAATGGCATCTTTGGCAAGTTTACCCATGCTTGGCCCCATTTTTCCTCCTATCCCAAGCAACATGATATCCCCTTCTATCCGGGCCATATCTTCAATCAGTGCCTCTGATGGAACAGTCAGTTCTTTTTCTAATTCCTTTAAATTTTTCATTGATATCGGTTTATATTTTCATTCTAGTTCATAAAAAGTGCTTTGAAATTCCAGCTGGCCAAAGCGATCAGCAGCAGCAAGCCAACTGCTCCCGAGACCTTTACAAAAGGGTTATTCACTCGGTCACCCATCATCTTCTTGTCATTGGCTACTACGTACATGGCTCCCCCGATGAAAGGGACAAGAAAAATGGTCACACTTTGGGCAAAAATGATCAGCTCCAGCGGAAGCTTGCCAAAAGCCAACGAGATGCCTGCTCCGCAGACCATGACCAGAGCGATCAATCCCCTGACCTTGCCGGAGCTCAACCCGCTGCCAAATCCAACAGCGTCTCCCAATAGACTACCCCCGACTGTGGCATTTCCAATAAGTGATGAAAATGAAGCTCCGAACAGTCCTGCCAAAAACAAATAAGCCGCAGCTGAACCGAACAGTGGCTCCAGAGCTTTGGACATTTCAGACGCCGAATTGACCTGGATTCCCTGGGGGTACAAGACCGCGGCTGCGCAAATGATCACCACAGCACTCATCAACCCCAACAGGACAATTCCTGTGATACTGGTATTTTTGTCAGTATTTCCTCCTTTGCTCTTGTTTCTCTCCTGGACGAGATAGGTTTGATAAAATGCTCCTACAATTGAAAAGCATGAAGCAACAAAAGCAATCATAATAGCTTCCGAGCCAATAGGAACATTAGGAACCAATCCACTGCCGATGGCTGCAAAATCCGGTTTAATCATTACCACAGTGGTCAGGAATGAAAGTAGCATCAAACCGACCAGACCAATCATCAACTTTTCCAACGTCTTATAAAAACTCCTGAAGAACAGCAAGCTCATCCCGAGGAGATTAAAAACCAAAACCCAAACCCAGCTGGAAGTTCCGGTTGCTTCCGCAACAGCGATCCCCACTCCTATGGAGTTACCTGCCTGAAAGGAGGTAGTTACCAAGAACACTCCCATCCCTATGATGACCCCAACTGTCCTCCCCCACTTTTTTCTTATCTGGGACAGTAAGGTCTCCTGGCTACTCAGACCAATCCTTGCCCCCATATCGGTAAACACCAGCATAAAAAAGATGGCCACCACGACCAACCATAAGGTACTATACCCATATAAGGCACCCAATTTTGAAGTAATGGTCATTTTGCTTGGCCCAAAGACCAAGGCCGCGGTGATGATACCGGGACCAAGACTCTTGAGCCTGCTTATTATTATTTCTACCTGTTTGCTCATCTGTTTTGTTCAATAAAATCCGGATCGATTATTTGCGCATTCTCTGTCCATTCAGCCCTGATATAATTAAGGATATCAGCTACTTGCCTGTTGTCCAAAAACGCAAAGCTTGGCATCTGTTGCACGCTCCCGGATGCTTCTGAACCCTTCAGCACCAGTCCAATCAAAGCGGAAGGGTCTCCTGTGATCAATCGGGAGTCTTTTAAGGAAGGGAATACCTCAGGAATACCACTTCCATCCTCTTTATGGCAGGAAGCACAGTAACTTAAGTATAGATCACCGCCATTCAATATTGGCCCTTGTCGTGCTTTCTCCGGAATGAGTGGCGACGTAGACATTTCGTCCGAACGGCTTATTTTTAAGATTTTGTCATCCCCATCCAAAGGAAACCCCGGCTGGGGATTCCAGTCGAGGTTACTGGTGCTCAGATAGATTTCGCCCCCACTACCTGTCACGATATCCCGCAGCCTACCATAGCGGTTTTCAAACAGTATTTCTTCTGAGATGATATCATCCCCTTTTTCATTCAATGAAAGTATTCTGAGGCTCTTGCCCTTTAGGGTTGTCAACAGTAAAGAATTAGTCCATTCCGGAATAGCATTGCTCCCGTAATAGGTCAATCCTGAAGGCGCAATTACCGGAGTCCAGGAACGCAAGGGCTCTACCGTATTATTCTTGAGGGCAAAATCCAATTCCCCTTCAAGATCCTGTTTTCCCTCAATCTCAGGCCAGCCATAATTCCCTGACTTTTGGATGAGGTTTACCTCATCTTCAATTGCATCACCATGTTCAGAGGTATAAAGCATACCACTGGAAGAGAACACCAGTCCCTGCATATTCCTAAATCCCATCGCCCACACATAGCTTTCGGGATCAGGATTGTCCTTTGGAATGCTTCCATCTTGATTGATTCTAAGGATTTTCCCGTTCAGGGATTGGGGATTCTGTGCATTCGAGAAATCATGTATATCCCCGGTAGCCCAATACAATTTGTCATCTGGGCCGAAGTCCAGCCTGGAGCCATTGTGAGATGTCCCACCTTCGATTTCCAATAGTACAAATGGTTGGATTAGCGTATCGTTTTGGCAGGTATACCGGACGAGGCGACTAACAATTTTACTATTTTCCTTTAAAGTATAGTTAAGGTATACATAAGGAAATTCCCTAAAATCAGGATGTACAGTCATCCCCAATAAGCCTGAGGTCCTCTCTTGCCAAACATCAGAGAGTGTCAAAAGATGTTTTAAAGAACCTGTCTTTAGGTTCATCCGGGATACTTTGCCCTTTTGCTCAGCGATCCACAAATCCCCCAGTCCGTCAACTTCCAAGTCCCAAGGAACTTCCAGTCCAGAGGCCAGTATCTCTACTTTCAAGCTTGAAGAACTCAAATAGACCATATCAAGGAGATCCAGTTCAATCTCCTTTTCCTGCCTGCAGCCCGTTAATATGTACAAGCCTAGCAGTAAAAACCCCAGTACAGTCCTGTTACTTGCCATTGTTTCCAGAGATTAGTTCAGGTTTTGCAAACTGCCCGTCCATTTTGGCTGGAAGCCGATAGACATTCCCTGAACGGTCAGAAAAATAGAGTGCGGAAACTGATTTTTCCCGTCCGTGCCCGTCGGCCCAAAATGCATAAAAACCATCATTGGCATTCACTGGTTTTCGGGCATATGAGTGATTATAACTGCTGTCAAAAGTGAGCTTTCTACTTGTCCAGTTTTTACCTTGATCCAGACTGGTCCAGAGCACCATCTCGCCTCCAGTGTTGAATTTTTGGGGGCCTGCGTCAGTGGGCCCAATTACCCTCCACTTACCCTCACCATCAATGTAAAGGGATCCCATATCGTAATTATTGTCAGAGGACGTTACTGGCAGGATTTCCCACTCATTACCTGTAAATCTTGCTGTATGCCAGGTTCTGGGCCCATTTTCAGGTCCAGCTTCATACCCCTTACTGGTCAGGTATAGAATCACAGGCCTATTATGGCTGTCAAATTCCAGGTCATTGATGTAAACCAATAGACCCTCGGACTTATAATCCCTCACCAATGTCTTATTTTGAACATCCTTAAGAGGAATAGTTAGCCGATCACCACTTGCGTTTGTCCAGCTTTCCCCAAAGTCATCTGTCTGCAGGTAATATAAATTTGTTCTATAGTTGAGCCCGTTGCCCTCCTTGACAAAAGGGTGAAAATTAAAGGATGTTCCCAGCAGGTTTCCTGACTGTCCACTGGTCTGATAGTGCCCCTCCTCAATCCTGGCAATATCCTGCCACTCAGAATACGAGCTCCCATCCACACTGGTCATAAAACCAATCGTTCTTCTGGGCTTTTCCGGCTGTCCGGGTATCACTCCGGTCTGGTAATGGGTAAATAAATTGATGAATCCCTTGTTGGGTTGATACCAACTTTGGAGATAGGAAAAATTATCCATTGGGACTTTTTCACCCTGCTCGATTTTAGTGGCCAACACAGCTTCAAACTCAGAAATATCATAAGGTTGAGTACTCTTGTGAATATATGAAGGCCGTAATGTCCCATTAGAGGTAGAGAAAATCCAGATATAGCCCTCCTTATCAATGTTCATGACAGGGTTGTCATGGGCATTATCCGTTTGTTTATCCAAGACCAGTGTTGGTCTGGGAACCTGACCTGTTGTATGGTCAAAGTAGGACACCATGTGGTATAGGGTATTCCCCTCCGAATCTGCTCCCCCGTAGCAAAAAAAAGTCTTGTTTACCGCTTCTGCATACACTGAAAAGGGGTAATGGTTTGCCGGATAGGTAGCTAAACCGCCACCATATTTATAGACATACTCATTTTCAGAGGGCTCATTGCTGTACCAAATCCCTCTGTACCCCGTTTCCTTCCGGTTGGGCGTACTTATGGATTGGGCAAGTGAAGTGTTTACCAGGAGGATGGTAATAAGACAGCATATCCACGAACTGTGTAGTAGAGTTGACATTTGATAGTTTTCTTAATTCACTGATTTTCCTTATCTCAAATCAGCACATGGTAGCAAAGAGTCCCCAGCCACCCCAAAAAACTGGGGTGGTAGCTAGAGAATAGAGATATGGATAGTAGTTTTTCCGGATCAATATCCCGGATTCTGTACGATCAGACCGGGATTAATATCTATCTGACTTTGAGGTATCGGAAATAACAAGTTGTGGGCTTGGATACCTTTTGAGGAAAGTACATTCAATGCCTCATCGGTCCTGACCAGATCAAACCACCGATGTCCTTCAAAGGCAAGTTCCACTCTTCGCTCATTGGCAACTGCCGCTCTGAAATCCTGCTGGGTGGCCAACACGTATGCGGGGACTGGCCCTGAACTGCTCATCATAGGCAATCCTGCTCTTGACCGGATCTGGTTGAGCAGTAAAAAGGCCTCCCCATCCGGCTGAAAGGAGATCTCATTTAGCGCTTCGGCATACATCAGTAACACATCGGCATAGCGTAGAACAATCCAGTTATTGTCACTGTCCAGGTAAGCAGCAGGAGTTCCCGAATACTTTAGGATATAATTATGTGCCACTTCATTCCCGTTTAGCTGATAGGAAGTGGCCATTGAAAGTTCTTTTCTGGCATCCCCAACGCTGTAGGCAGCATTCATATCCTCCGTGGGAATATTCTGTCCCAGTGGATTGCCTACAGATACAACCGCTGTGCCTGATCCTATAGGAGCAAACTGGTTGGTAAAGGGACTTCCTTCTCCGTTTGAACTGCTACTAAATTGTACTTCAAAGATAGATTCAGCATTATTTTCATTCGTTGGCCCAAAAATATCCCCGTAAGAGTCCATAAGCCTATAGCCTGTCTGGCCTGAGGCATCGATCACTTCCTTGAGTTTTTGTGAAGCCTCAGTCCATTCTTTTCTGGTAAGGTAAATTTTAGCCAATAAAGTCATTGCCGCTCCTTTTGTTGCTCTTCCTGCTTCAGCACTGCTGTAAGTGAAAGGAAGACTTGCTTCGGCATCATTCAAATCAGTTATAATCTGTGTATAAACTTCCTCTTTTGGATTCCTTCCAAAAGTATAGCCTTGCTCAGGGCTGGAAATCATCTGTAACACTAAAGGAACATCCCCATATATTCTGACCAGGTTAAAATACAGCAAAGCTCTAAGGAATTTTGCCTCGCCCACGTAGCGTGTTTTGAGTGTTGCATCCATTTCTACAGTAGCGATTTTGTCTATTACAATATTCGCGGCCTGGATCCCCTGATAATGTGCATTCCAGGTAGTGCTGCTTATGGAATTGACAGCATCATTGGTGAAGTCATCCACAGCCTGTAGGTTTGCGCCAGCATTGGGGTTTGTAATTTCGGTATTGTCTGATCTGAGTTCCCCGATTATGTGCATGGAAGAATAGTAGGTTCCGCCATATTGAAGCGACCCGTAAACTGCCGTCAGGGCATTTTCCATATCAGAGGCGGTCTTGTAAAAATTAGTACTGTTTTCCTGGGAGATAGGAGCCAAATCCAGAAAATCACTGTTGCATGCGCTAAGTCCCATCATGAGCAAAGCACCAACCAATTTATATTTTAGTATGTTATTCATAAGATAATCCATTTAGAAGCCAATAGTTAAACCCAACATGTATGTCCTCGCCAGCGGATATCCTCCGGCATCAACACCAGGCACAAGTGGGTTTCCTCCCTGTGCCGAAACTTCCGGGTTGAATCCCTCATATTTGGTAAAGGTGTAGGCATTTTGAACGGTAAAATTCAACCGTGCATTGGAAACTTTTATACGCTCCAGGATAGTTGCCGGGAAGGTATATCCTAGAGTAATGTTTCTGATCCTTAAGAATGATCCGTCCTCTACAAACTGCGAAGTCACATTGTTTACCACATTGCTTCCTGCGTAAGCGTTGAAATTCCTGTCAATCATGGGAGAAGATCCATCTCCCCGGTCAGCTTCGGATTTCCATCCATTTGACGCACTTCGAAGTACATTGTAAGACCCGGCATAATTGCCATAATATCTTCTGGCCAAGTTGAGTACCTCAAATCCCTGTACTCCCTGCAGTGTAAAGGAAAAATCCACATTCCGGAACGAGAACCTATTTGTCATTCCATAGGTAAAATCAGGAAAAGGATCACCTAAAATCGTTCTGTCATCGGTATTGATAATCCCGTCACCATTGACATCGGCAAATTTCAATCTCCCTGGAATGGACTGAACAGTTCCATCGCCGTTCAATACTACCGCACTGTTTTCAACATCTTCCTGATTTTGATAAACGCCGACTACCTGATAACCATAAAAACTTCCGGGGACAGAACCGATCTGTGTAATATGTGTTGGTGAAGAGGAGGAAGTTGCCTGTCTGGAAATAATCGGTGACCCGTCCGGCCCCAATGCCATCACCTCAATCTGATTAAAAGCAATATTAAAATCTGTTGTCCAGGTAAAATCAGACACCAGGTTTCTGCTGGTCAGTGTAAATTCAATTCCTTTATTCTTAATCTCCCCTATATTCTGCAATGCATTGGTATAGCCAGTAAGAGTAGGCACCGGAACATTCAACAATAAATCAGAAGTACGTTTGATGTAATAATCTGCCGCCAGGTAAATCCTGTTTTGAAATACACCTAGTTCCAACCCAAAATCGAGTTGTTTGTTTTTCTCCCATCCCAACGTGGAGTTGGGAATATTCGCCAATCTCATGCCGTTGCTGATACTGGTACCCAGTGGATAATTCTCTATGGCGGTCAGACCGATTGCACCATAGTTAGAAATGAAATTATTACCTGTCAGACCGTAACTGGCACGTAGTCTAAGTTCCGACAACCAGCTTACCTGATTCAGGAAATTCTCTTCTGAAAGCCTCCATCCAAGTGATAGGGATGGAAATGCTCCCCATCGGTTATCAGATCCGAACCTGGACGAACCGTCCTGTCGGAAAGTTGCAGTTAAAAGATAACGATCATCATAATTGTAATTCAATCGTGCCAAATATGACAATATGGACCACTCTTCCTCAGTATTCAGTGCCCGGGTAATCAATCCTGCAGCATTTGTTGTTCTTATATTGTCATTTGCGAAATTTGTCCCAGTGATCTGACTGGCCTCTAGTTTCTCTTTTTGTACCGTATATCCAAGAACGGCATCAAATGTATGCTTGCCCAACGTCTTCCCATAGCTTAGCGTAAATTCGCCAAGCCAGTTTACCGTCTGTGCCGTATTATTGGATCCCACGGCGGGCCGGGTAAGATTGACACTGTTTGGATTGATAATGGAAGAACTGAAAATATCCTCTCTAAAGCTTCTGATATCTGTGCCTACCAAAGCTTTGAACATAAGGTTATCGACCAGACTAATCTCAGTAAAGGCTGTGCCCAGCAATCTCAGGTTTTTTTGCTGATGAAAATATTCCCTGGCAATTTTTACCGGATTATCTACCTCCGAGGTCCCAATTCCCTGTCCGGTTATCTTGGTATAGTTACCTTCTGAATCGTAGGGAGTCAAATGTGGGCCGGCCGTAATTGCGGATTGGATTATCCCACCCCCTTGCCAGTTTCCTTCGGCCAGTGACTGATTGGAAAAAGTATACGATGGAGTAATGTTCACACCCACTTTTACGCGATCGTTCATCTGGGATTCCACATTTACTCTAAAGGAATACCGTTTCAAATCCGAATTTATGATCACACCTTCCTGCTCCAAGTACCCTCCGGAAATAAAGTACCTGGTTTTAGCATTTCCTCCCGAAAAGTTAAGGCGGTAATCACTCATACGTGCGGTACGAAAAACAGCATCTTGCCAGTTTGTGCCTTTCCCCAAACTTTGTGGATTTTCAAACCCTTCAGGAATCAGGTACATGACATTCTGGATTCTATCAGCGTTGGGATCTGATGCAGATCTTCCTGGCCCAGAATTCACCCATGCATTATTTCTGGCTTCATTGATATAAGTTGCAAACTCAGATGCATTCAGCACATCCAATGTCTTTTCTACCTGCTGAAACCCTGAACTCACATTCAACTCAATTTTTGCCTGTCCTTCCTTGCCCGATTTTGTTGTGATCAGCACAACGCCATTGGAACCCCTAGAGCCATAAATAGCAGTGGCGGAAGCGTCTTTTAACACCTGGATATTATCAATGTCCGCAGGATTAATGGTGTTGAGCGGGTTGTTCCGCTGATCAAAATCATTCGTTACCGGAAATCCATCAACCACGTATAAAGGCTCGTTTCCGGCACTTAATGAACCTGCACCACGGATACGCACTGAAGCCCCTCCCCCAGGTGCCCCTGTTGCCTGGGTTACCACCACACCTGCCAATCTACCGGCGATTGCCTGATCAATACTGACAATTGGTTGATCCTTGAGCTCCTCAGATTCTATGGCGCTGACGGCCCCGGTGATGTCTTTCTTTTTGACCGTACCATATCCTACCACCACAAATTCATCAAGGGAATTCTCCTCCTCTTCCATCATCACCTGTAATACAAAATCAGAATCGATCAGGATTTCTTTTCGTTTATATCCGATAAATGAAAACAAGAGGGTCTGTCCAGGATTTGCGTCTATCGAAAAACTGCCGTCCAGTTCGGTCACTGTCCCTTCGCTTGTACCTTTTACCAAGACAGAGACACCCGGCATGGGCTCACCCAATGAATCTTTTACCGTTCCTGTGATATTTTCTTCATCTGATCTTTTGACCAACAAAGAATTATCCTGAGTTGGGTTCCTAATCACACTGATCGCATTATTGACCTGTTTAAACCTCAGTTCTGTTTGTGAGGCAATGTTAATTAGGTGATTTTCTACGCTTTCATATTCTTCAAGATAAGAAATAGCCGAGTCTGACTTGACCGCCACATAGGTATAAAAGAATTTGAACTCTGTCTTTTTCTCAATTTCATTAAAAAATTGAACCAAAGATTTGGGTTGTTTTTCCAGTTTAAGAAAAACCTCATCAATGCTTTTTACCTGGGCTTTAGAGGTATTGGCCAAAAGAGGATTGAGTGATATGCAGAGCATGAAAATTCCTCTGGCCACTAGCTTAATAGACATGACTATTAATGGTAATATTTTTTTCATATGTTTGAGGGTAAGTTGAAACATGATAATTCCCCAGACGACAGTTTGCAATGCTTCTGAACGGGGCAATGTGTTTTGATTTTAGCAGGAGCGTATTCGTAGTACGTTCCTGTTTTTTCCTTACTTGGATTTAATCATAGGCTAATCAGTTTAGTGTTATCATTACCTTTTTATCTTTTAATTCATAACTGAAATCCAAGGATCCGCTCAGAACTTCCAAGACATTCCTTAAGCTTTCATTTGAATCAAATGTCCCGCTTGCCAGCTTCTTACCGCTTCCCTGAAGAGTTATTTGCACATCATACCACCTTTCGAGAATTTTAGCGAGTTGATCAAAGTCAGTATCCTTGAATTTTAAAATCCCTTCAGTCCACAATATCCTATCCCGTGCATTTATCGCTGTCTTGCTCAGGTGTTCATCATTCCTGGACAGAACAGACCCTTCTCCGGGAACAAGCTGAATGGCATTCCCTTTACCCTCCTGTCTGAGCTCTACCTTTCCGGTAAGCAAGGTGACAGCTACTTTATCTTCTGTCCCAAAGGTGGATATATTAAAGGAGGTGCCTAAAGCGGTCGTCACTATGCCCTTGGATTCCACAGTAAAAGGATGTTCATGATCTTTGATCACCTCAAAAAAGCCTTCCCCTTCCAATGAAATGGACCTGTCCTGAAGAAAATCAGCCGGATAAGTCAACTTACTTGCTGAATTTAAAAACACAGTGGATCCATCAGGAAGAGTGATTTTGGTTTTTTTGCCGGCTGGATTGTAATGGGTAACTAGTTTGGTATCCAGTAACAACTCTTGTTCTTGATCAGGTCTATATTTTTCCCGGTTAACAAAAAACAGCGTTGAAAGACCAATTGCAATAAAAACCACTGCTGCCCTGGCCCAAGGAAGCCAATTTCTCCTTGAGTTGCTATCTCGCTGAACATAAGGACGTGCATAATTGGACTTGTTGTGGTTTAATTTTTCCCACAAAGCCATATGATCCCAATTATACTCCTTAGACTTAAACTTGCTGGACCATAACTGAATCAACTCTGCGGATAAGAATTCCTCTGCCTCCTGACTTTCTAAAAAGTCGAGAAATTCCTGGGCTTCTTCCCTAGTAAGCTTTCCTTCAAAAAAATCCTTAATTCTTTTATGATGATTCATCTTGCCTTTGTTCTATAGTATATACCCTCAGCAGATAATTTATACTCAAGACAAATTCAAAAAAAATTGGAAAATTTTAAATTCGACCAAAAATAGAATTGTTTTAGCCCGTCAAAAACAAATCAATTACTTCATTTAAAGCAATTATCCAAACACTTTTTGAAACAATTTCTAATTTATCGAGTCCTTCCTTAAAAAGTTTGGTGCTTCGGAATATGTGGTTTTCAACAGTTCGTCTGGAAAGATTCAATGCTTCTGATATTTCTGCTACTGATTTATTCTCAAGGTGCCGTAACTTAAATATCTGACGCTGCGCAGGGGGAAGTTTCTCAATAAGCTCCAATGATAGATTATGAAATTCAGCGTATATCAAATCACTGTCTGCGCTGAAGTTCGTGACCTGTTGTAAAAGTGGAATCTGATATTCCTGGAATGCAAAAAAACGTGCTTGTTTCTTTAACTGGTTTATAACCCTAGACCTTAAAATCGCAAATATATAAGCATTAATAGACAACTCTGGATCCAGTTTAGCCCTGTTTTTCCATATTTTCAAAAATACTTCCTGAACCACTCCTTCTGCATCCTCATGCCCAAGCCCCATTTTTCTGGTGATGTTGTAAACTTTTACAGAAAACAGCTCATAAAGATTTTTAAAGCATGCCTCATCACCGAGAACAAGTCCTTCCACAAGTTGCTTCAAATAAGTAGAATCTTTTACCTCCAAAACCGGATAGCTTAAGTTTGTTTCACCTGCAGTAAGAAAAGGAACTATTACACTAAGTTCTTTATCAAGTAATAATGATATGATAATATTTTTTTAAAGCCAAAAAGTCAGCAAAATTGAAATTAATTAGTGACATAGTTTTCCGGTTGGAAACATTCACATGAAATTAAAACAGCAGGCTCCGTCACCTTAAAATCAAATGCCCCAACTCAGGGGTATCAAACACCCGCTCCATTTCCATTCTGACTATCTCCTCGACATCTAGTTTGATTCTTCTATAATTCCCCTCAACCTCCTCAGAAGAAATGTCCCGTACTTTGGGGATGGCCTTATAACATTCTTCTTCTTTTTTAAGGGCAGCATGATCATTGATGATTTCAGAATGAAAAGCTTTTAACCCAATCTTCTGATCAGGCGTATCCGCCACCATGCCAACAAATTCTCCCGAAGAAAGTGAGGAGATGGTAGAAGGAGGAACCGCCTGATCCAGTTGGGTGGATTTACTCACTGATGTCTCCGAACTGTTGATTGATATACTTTCTCTGTTTTGGATAATCCTTCCAAACCGTTCGGAAAGTTGCTTCGCTGTATCCCCCAGCACCTGACCACTGATGAAATTACCCACCGTGTTCATGATTACCTCTGCTTGTTCACGTCCATAATCCTTTTTAAGCTGACTGTAATCCTGCACCCCCAAGCAGGTGGCTACCATATTGGATCGTGCAGTGGCTATCAGGTTATCAATTCCATTGAAATAGATCGTGGGAAACTCATCGAAAACCAGACTGGATTTCAGTTTTCCCTTTTTGTTAACAAGTTTGACAATCCTTGAAATATATAGTGATAAGACTGCTCCATAGACCTGCTGCTTTTGGGGATTGTTTCCCATGCAGATGATTTTAGGTGCATCGGGATTGTTCAGATCGAGCGTGAATTCACTTTCCGAAAGCACAAAATAAAGCTGTGGGGAAGACAATCGTGCCATGGTAACCTTGGCACTGGCCACCTGCCCTTCCAGCTGGTCAAATGCCTTTTTGACCAATGCGGAAACAAAGGGATTGATCAGCACTTCGATTTCAGGTTCGGTACGCAGTACCGTAAAGAGTTTCTCATATTCGACCTGCATCAACTCAATCACATGGGGAAGCGTACAGTACCTCCCCCTCCTATGCTTCTTCAAAAACCAGATAATCGCAGTCAGGAAGTTAATCGGGCTTTCCACAAAGAAATCGCCCTGCTTTCTTATCCACTCCCTGTTAAGACCCAACATAATAGTACGTGCGGCTTCAGAGGCATCGGTAATATCCAACATCGCATCAGGTTCCAGAGGATTACAGCGATGGGTATGTGACAAGCGGTCAAAATTGATCGTATAGAATTCTGGTTTTATGCTATAAGCAGAAAAATTCTTTTGAAGCGTATTGTAGGCAATTCGGGAGAGGTCATCGTACTTGAAATCATACACAAACATGGAAAAACCTTTACTGATGTGTTGGGTGATCACATGGCGGATCACAAAGTAACTTTTGCCGGAACCTGGAGTACCAGCCACCAATAATGCACGGAAGGGATTGATGATGTTGATCCAAGAGTTGCGGATCTTGCTTTTCAGTCTGTATCTAGCCGGAAGATTAACCGAGTATTCATTATCCAAATACCGCTCTTCCTGAGGGAAGGTCTCATTCAGATAATTAAAAACTTCCTGATTCTGCTGGTTCTTTAGCAACCTACTCAGCAATGATCCCCCCATCAGAATAAGGGAATACCCCAGTGCGGTGAGGGTCATATAGATAATACTTAACCTTTCCTCAGTAAAAGTCAGGTAAAAAGTAATATGGCTAGTTCCGTAAATAATAGCCCCACATATGAGTGGCCATAGAACCTGAGTGAGTTTAAGTTTATCGTCCTTCTTGCCTTTTGCACCGATCAATGAAATCAGCAATAACCCCAGCGCAAAAGCTTTGGAAATATGAAATGCGCTGAACAACCCTGTATTTCTGATATTTAACAGCAGTCTCTCCCCTATGTCATGGGTTAAACCCCACTTATCAAACGAGTGATAGCAGTAATAATAAAAATGAAGGCACAATACCCCTATACTCAACTTCCTCGTGAGGTCGATGATTTTTCTAAGTCCTTCCGTGCTCTCCCCTGTCTGCATAGGTTTAAGTGTGCAGCTTCTTGCGTCTCTTCTTTTTCTTTTGCCTCAATTCATAAGGTGTCGGATCATCCGGTTGGTAAGTATTAACAATGATCCTATTGCTAGGAACTGGCGGCTTTAACAATTCATCCGAAGGAAATTCCCTAAGGTCAGGAGCACTGAATGAAATGGTGGTTTTTCGGGAAAAATATGCAGAAAGAGCGTTGGCAGAAAGCCGTTTATCCAATGATGAACCGGTGAACACAGTGCGGCTCACATTGTCAACATAAGTAACTCCATAAAGTCTGCCGTCATCATTAATCCTGAATACCGGACGGATCCCTTTGCTTCTTAGTCTGTCTGAAAGCTCTTTCTGGGAACTGCATTTATCGACCGTCTCCAAGATTGTATTCCGGAGCTCCTCCTTATATGATTTTCGCTCCTCTTTATTCCTGACAAAACACTTTTCCAGATTGGATAACGTGGGTTTCGAATAAATAGAACTGGCTTTAATAGGCACCCCAATCCTATGACCGTTTGAATCCAGTACTGAATAGATTATCCCTCTATTCTTGTACATTTCACTTTCTTTTTCCCCACGGTAAGCGCAGACATTAAATTGTCCCAACACTGCATTCAATTCAGGAATGGAAGTAAACCGATAGGTTCTGATAACTTCCCTTGTAATATTGGAAATGGCTGCCTTTGTTTCAGTCTTGCTATACGAAGCTTTCTCCAACGACTGAAGAAAATTTACTTTTTGCTTCAGCTGCTCTTCCGCTTTTACAAGATGGTATCGCTCCTCAATTTCTTTCCGGGTCTGTTCTGACCATAACTTGCCGAGGTTATGCGTTTCAATCCGTTTTCCTGAACTTGAAATATTGGTTGTGACCAGGTGAATATGTGGATGGGCAGCATCAAAGTGCTGATATAGCAGGTAAGGTTGGTTTTCAAATCCAATTCCTTTCAAATAATCAGCTGCAATCTTTTGAAGCATAAACTCATCCACTTTATCCTTTGGAGAAAAATTCAGCGAAATATGGACGGCGTTTGTTTTCGTCCTTTTATTCAATTTCTGCAGCTTTTCAAATGATTGGATCTTATCAGCCACAGAAAGATTTTTAACCGCAAATCCTCCCATCTGTACCAGTTTTGCCTGTTCAGTTTTCACTTTCTGTTCATTGTATCGGATCACTCCTCCGATAGTCTTTCCTGTAATGATTTTAGCAACCAATTAGGTTAGATTTTTCAATCCTTCAATCAAGCTATGGAGCGCCTCTATTTTTGCTTTAGTCCGCTCAAAGTGAGGGAGCATTTCCTTCACAAAAAACAGACGCTCTTTTGGATCAGCCTGCATATGAAAATAGTGGGTAATCTGGTTGATATTCACTCCGATTTTATTCAGTTCATTTCTTAGCAGTCCCAATTCTTCAAGAGTGTTCTCCAAGGATTCGTTTCGTGTATTGAGGGTTAGTTTTCTTTTGAAAAGCACGTCTCTAACAAGCTCACTTATCGTCTGACAATAGGCGGCTTTTTCGAGTAAGGAATTGAGCTTTTGCTTTTCAAGGGCAGTCAGTCTTACCGTGAGCCATATGGATTTTTCCTTAGCTGATTGTTTCATATAGGCAACAGGACTATAAAATTCGACTTCGGAGAAATTTTATGCCCACCCGCAACTCCGGCAGCGGTGGGCAAGATCGGATTGTGGCACAATCCTACATCTTGCTCATTGCAAACACGCAATGCCAAGCTTGCCCTCAGCAGAAGGTCGAGTTGATCAAGTAAGAAATTATTATTCTTGGCAAAAGCCTCAGTTTTCCAAATTCCAGACCCAATCATCAGCGGCCATCACCCAATCTCGTATAGCGGAACCCATTTCATTTCGCCAGTCCATTCCCTGGTAATAGAAATAGAAAACTTCTGCTTCGGAAGCCGGAACTTGGAGGGAGTTAAAGTAGGCTTGTACCTGCTCCAGTGATGGCGGGACATTTCTGGAAAAGTTGAGATTCTGAGCTTCGAGATTCATAACGATTATCGTTTTTGATGAAGCTCAAAAATGTGGCAGGGATGGTTGAAAAGGTCACACTGAGATCAGAAGGGGGATGGGACAATTAATTGGGAATTGGAGGGAATTCTGTATTTTCCCAAAGGATTAAAGAATAAAAAATTAAGGTTTAGAATTTTTCATAAACAAATGGCTGCCGTATGATCAAATACACAAATTTAAGAAGGTTTAATGTTTCCTGAATTGTTTCAGCAATACTATTTCACTTTGAAAAGAAACACATCCAAATGTATGAGCTATTAAAGTTTCATTGTAGTAATTCGGTAGTTATTCTATATTCTAAAAAAATGGAAGTCCTGAAGTTATAAATCCGTTTTGGTTAGGCTAACCACAATTCTTACCTGATTGTATCAGAATTGCTAAAGGAAATCAAAATAAATGTAATGATAAAAATCCTCCACACCGCTGATTGGCATATTGGTCAGCTCTTCCACGAATATGACCGTACTTATGAGCACCAACAATTCTTGGATTGGCTGACAAAATCGTTACAAGACGAACAGGTGGATGTGCTGCTGATCAGTGGTGATGTATTTGATTTGTCTAATCCTTCTGCCGCTTCCATCAGGCTATTCTACACATTCCTTAACAGGGCCACAAGAGTCAACCCCGACCTGCAGGTGGTTATTACCGCAGGCAACCACGATTCCGCGTCACGCCTGGAATCACCCAAACCGCTTTTGGAGTCATCCAATATCCATATTGTCGGGCTGGTCGAAAAAGATGAAAACGGAGAGATTGATTATAGTCAACTAATCATTCCGCTGAAAGACAAACAAGGGAATGTGAAAGCCTGGTGCATGGCCGTTCCTTTCCTGCGCATGGGAGATTACCCGGCAATACCGGATAGTGATAATCCTTATTCGGAAGGAGTCGCCACCTTTTATAAAGAAGCGTATGCATACGCACTGGCTAAAAAGCAACCCGGGCAGGCCATCATTGCGATGGGACACCTACACGCCCAACAGGCAGAGGTAAGCGAAATGGACAAAGCTGAAAGGCTCATCATGGGCGGCGTGGAATGCATTTCCGCGTACGCATTTCACGAAGATATCCGCTATGTGGCACTGGGGCATATTCATAAAGCGCAGCGAATCGGCGGAAAAGAATATGTCCGCTACTGCGGTAGCCCAATACCCATGTCATTTTCAGAACTGAATTACAAACACCAAGTAATCGTCTTTGACGTGGATAGCGAAACCCTCGGCAAAATCAAATCAATAGAAGTACCCGTATCCATACCGCTTCAGCGCATCCCTGCCGTACATAGCACGCTGACGGAGGTGATTGCCGCCCTGACACAATTACCCGAAACGGGAGACGATCCGGCATTCGCCCCGTATCTTGAAGTACGCGTATTGCTCGATGGCCCTGAACCCGCACTCCGACATAAGGTAGAGACTGCCTTAAGTGGTAAACATGTACGGCTGGCAAAAATCGATGTGCGTTACACCACCTCATCGCCGCTGGCAAATAAAGACGAAATGGTGAGCCCGGATCAACTGAACGAACTACAACCGCTGGATGTGTTTAGTAAAGTCTACCAATCCCGGTATGGCCATGCGCTGCCGGAAGAACTGCTGCAATTGTTTCACCAGGTAACCCAGAAAGTTTCCCAAACCGAATAACGGCATGAAGATATTGGCCATACGCATCAAAAACCTAGCTTCGCTCGACGGAACCACGGAAATCGACTTCACGCAGGAGCCGCTACAGTCCGCCGGTATCTTTGCGATCACCGGTCCAACGGGCGCGGGCAAATCCACCATCCT
This sequence comes from Algoriphagus sp. Y33, assembly GCF_014838715.1. Taxonomy (NCBI): domain Bacteria; kingdom Pseudomonadati; phylum Bacteroidota; class Cytophagia; order Cytophagales; family Cyclobacteriaceae; genus Algoriphagus; species Algoriphagus sp. Y33. The sequence continues at coordinate 3,680,540 of NZ_CP061947.1, forward strand.
CGATGCGCTTTGCCTTGCTTTATATGCCAGAACCCCAAGATACAAACTGGCCGAAACCGGCGTTGAAATCAAGGATGTGCAAGGGAGCACCATCCTTCAGGGCGACGTCCGGGGCATACTTCGTGATGGCACAGGAGAAGGGTTTGCGGGAGTAGATTTTGTTGGTGTAGACGGTTATCACTACCGGTCTACATGGAGTGTAAGAAGAGCCCGCAACAAAGCCGATGGCAACTTGCAGGCTTACGAGATAGCACTGAAAAACACCAGTACTAATCAGGATATCCCTGGCCGGAAAACAGAATTACTACAGGAGATAGAACGGTTGGTCGGATTGAACTTCGAGCAATTTACCCGTTCGGTGCTGCTGGCTCAGGGTGATTTTACCGCCTTTCTTAAAGCCGGCAGGGACGAAAAATCTTCCTTGCTGGAGAAGCTGACCGGTACGCACGTCTATTCCGAAATTTCAAGGCATGTTTTTGAAAAACACCGGGAACAGACTCAGCAACTTCGTGAGCTCAATGTACAACGGGAAGGTATCCCCACCCTGACTTCCGGAGAATTGGATGCCTTGGAGGTACAAAAAGAAGCCACCCAATCCGCGATAAAAACACAGGAAAAATCAGTGGCTGAGTTAGGCAAAGAAATCACCTGGCACGAACAATACGTGACATTACAGTCCCATCTGGAAACCGCACGGCTGCAATATGAGCAGGGCGCCGCTGCCAAAGAAGAAGCCTTGCCGCGAGAGCGCCGGTTGCAGCAAATCATACGGGTACAGCCTGTAAGACCAACAGTCGACAACCTGCACCACACGCAAAGTCTACTCACCGATAAATCAACACAATCAGAACAGCTTATTACCCGATTAGCGGCTTTGGATCAGCAAAAAGAAACGCTCGACCTTTCCCTGCAGCAGGCAGAATCCAACCTGAATACCAGGATTCAGGAGCAGGAAGCCGCCCAGTCCCTGCTCGATGCCGCAAAGAAACTGGATACGCAACTGACCGACAAGGAGACGCAAATCCGGCAGGCAGAAGATGAAGTAAACACCGCTCTTGAAAAGCTACAACAGCACCAGGAAAAATCAACACAAACCAAGCAGGAGGCAGACCAGTTGGAAAAGGCTTTACAACAGCTCAACCAATGGAAAGAAAAGCATGCATCGCACCAGCCCATTGCCGAACAACACCAATGGATCATATCCAAGCTCAGTGATGCCGAAACCCTGCTGGACACCCTACAGCACCGGTCTTCCCTCATGGATACTGCCGAAAAGGAGATCGGTCATAACCAACAGGAAAAAGAACGGCTAGATATTGAACAAGCTTCCTTACAAGCATCCCTGCAACAGGCACAACAGGACTTCGACAGCCTACAGGCGGCATTATCCGCCCTACCCATAGCCTCCCTGGTACAGGAAAAGTCCACCATTGATGCCTCCGTGGAAGACGCCATTGCAGCTGAGGCCCATTGGAAATTGCTTTATAGCGCGCAGACAGAACGAGACACCCTTCAACAACTACTCAAAGACAACAAAAAGCAACTGGAAGACAACCTGAATCAATTAACTGCTACTGCAAAGTCGCTCGAAACGACTAGGGCACAGCGGGACACTTCACTAAGCATGCTGGAAAAAGCCCGGCTGGCCGCCGCGAAAGATGTGGAAAGCCTGCGTGCGACGCTTGAGCCGGATGAACCCTGCCCGGTTTGCGGCAGCACCACCCACCCCTATGCGACGCACAATCCGCAGCTCGATTACGTGCTCCGCCAGCTCGAAGCCAGTCACCAGGAGATAGAAACCGACTATACACAACTCCTGACGACGCATAGTAGCCTGAATCAAGCTTGTGAGCAATTGCAAAAGTCCATCGGCACACAGGACAAAGACCTGACCTTTAAAGAAAAAGCTATTCAGCAATTGGAGGAAACATGGACTTTGTTTAAAATCCATACGGCTTGTATGAAGCAGCCTGTCGGAGATAGGGCCACATGGCTTCGGCAACAACTACAGCAACAGAAAGACAGGCAACACGAGTTGCGGGAACAAATCCGGGATTACGGCACCGGGAAAGAACAACTGGAAGCGCTGAAAAACCAACGGGATGCGTGGGATAAGCAACTCACCGAAACCGACAATGCTCTGAAAGACATAGAAAGAAATCTCAAATCCCTGCAGGAGCAATTTGCAAACCATACACAGGAACAACAGTTAGCCAATGCCAACCTCGACAAAACACAGCAAAGCCTGTCCCCCTATTTCACCTCCGAACAATGGTTCCGGCATTGGAAAACCGACCCTGAGGCCTTCATACAACGTATCCGGAAATTTGCAGAGGAATGGATAACCAATGAACAACAGCTGGAAGAAGGCGTACGGCAGCAAGGTGTGCTAACCGCAACCCTGAAGGGTATACAGGAACAAGGGGATAACTTTTCGGAAGCGGTAAAGCTAAAAGAGCAGAACCTGTCTCAGCTACAAGAACAATGGAATGATCTGACGGAAAAGCGAAAGACCATTTTCGATGGGGAGTCAATATCGAAAGTGGAAGCCAACCTGAAAGAATCGGTAACCCAGACCCGGCAGAAATTGGATGAGCGAAGAGCAGAAAAGGAGACACTACAGGCCGAGCTCACCCGCACCATCACTCAAAAAGAACAGACAGAAAAAGATATTTCCACCCTGAAGCAGCAGGAAACAAACCTTGAAGCCAAAATAAAAGAATGGCTTGATGCCCATAACCGGCAACATGCCACCACGTTGACAGAATCCGAATTAATACTACTATTGAATTTTACCCAGGATTGGATAGAGGCGGAACGGGCAGCCTTGCGTACTGTGGACGATGCGGTAACACTGACCAAATCAGTATGGAGCGAGCGGAGTCATACACTGGAAAAGCATATGCAGCAACGCCTGTCAGAACGGTCACTTGACGAACTGACAACATTGCAGGATGAAGCAACCTCCACATTACGTCAATACATGCAAACCGTCAATGAAATTGGCTTCCGCCTACGGGAAGATGCCTCCAACAAACAGCGCATCGGCCAGCTTTTGCAGGACATCGAGCGGCAGTCACTGGCAGTGGACAATTGGGCAAAGCTCAATGAGATCATCGGGTCTGCCGATGGCAAGAAATTCCGGCAGATCGCCCAGGAATATACCCTGGACGTATTGCTCAGCTATGCCAATGTCCATCTGGAAGTACTGAGTAAACGCTACATATTGCAGCGTATCCCCAACTCGTTGGGCCTACAGGTATTGGATCAGGACATGGGCGATGAAGTGCGTACCGTGTATTCCCTTTCAGGTGGAGAATCCTTCCTGGTATCATTGGCTTTGGCATTGGGGCTGGCCTCGCTTTCGTCCAGTCGCATGAAGGTGGAATCCCTGTTCATCGACGAGGGCTTCGGTTCGCTCGACCCCACCACGCTCAACATCGCCATGGATGCTTTAGAAAGGCTACATAACCAGGGCCGCAAGGTGGGTGTAATATCGCACGTGCAGGAAATGACGGAGCGCATACCCATGCAGATCAAAGTGAGTAAACAGCAGAGCGGGAGGAGTAAAGTGGAGGTGTTGGGGAATATTTAATATAAAAATATAAATACATAAAAATGCATTTAGCCAAGCTTATAATACTAAATTATAGAAGTTGCCAAAATGTTCAAATTGAATTTGACGAGCAAGAACCTAATGTTCTTATTGGCATTAATGATAGTGGAAAGTCTTCAATATTAAAAGCAGCCGATCTTTTATTTAGCGATAAACCCACTTTTAGTTTTGTAAAAGATAATAGTGCTAAAAATGATTTATCAAATACCACGTTAACGCAGGAAGAATTTGATCAAGTAATCAATGGAAATCAACTGCCGATTTTGCCATATGATAGGCGACAAAGTTTTGTGATTGGTAAATTAAATGTTGGGGAGAATGAATTAACACAAGAGTTTCTCCTAACCCTATCGCCTACTGCAAGATGGGCTTTGGAGTCAAACAATTCAAATTTCTTATGGATCGCAAAAGTCTTTGACACAAGCAATAATAGCTCAAAACCATTTGTCATCCTTAATGATTTTGATACAGGGGGTGCTTATCTCGAAGCATATTCATTGACAAATGCGCAGCTAAATAAATTGGTTGCTGATTTAGAAGTTCCGAAAGAACTTCTCCAAAATGAAAACAATGCCGGTCCTCTTTCAAATATCGAAAAAGTCAGAGCTGTATATCAAGTACGACAACCTGTTTTAATCTGGCGAGAATTTAAATTTGAAAAAGGCGATAAAGAATTATTACCAATATTTAGGTATTTAGATTGGAATTGTTCTTTAGAGGAAATAAAATCATTAGCTGCTGATGCGATGAGTGGATTGGTGGAACAGCACTTAACTCCTCTAAAAGCACAGGCCAGAAATACTGCGCAAACAGTAACAGAGGGAATTAATGAAAAGCTTCAGGAAATACAGGCGGTCATTGGGGTAGATTTTCCTAGTATAACAGCTATTAAAACAAAGGTTTATATTGACTTAAAAGAGTCTATAACTGATATCGTTATAAATAAAGCTAATGCAGACGGTGATATACATTTAGATGCTCAAGGCGAAGGAATAAAAAGACAAATATGGTTTGCAATGATCAAAGCTGCTGCCATAACAGCTCATGAACAAGGTTACACACACAACAAGTTCATTTGGGCATTTGATGAACCGGAAACTCACTTGTACCCAACAGCTCAAAGACAATTATTCGAAATTATGCGAAATATTTCTGCAGGAAATGTTCAAACTATTTTGAGCACTCATTCGACCATATTCATTGACAAAACCAAATTAGATTCTATTACAGGTGTCATACAAGGAACTAACGGCTATACTGAGCTTTACGGGATAGATAACATTGACGCCATTTTTCAAAACTTAGAAATCAGGAATAGTGATTTCTTGTTCTTCAATAAGTTTTTAATTATTGAAGGCGACACAGAAGCGTATTTAATTCCTAGGCTGTATAAAATCTGGAGAGGCCACTCTCATGAAGAAGACAATATCCAAATAATCAATATTAAGGGGAAAGATAAATGGATTGAAGCAAAGCAGATTTTGGAAAATATTTTTAGAGATTTTAGAAAAGATGTAAATAACCTAGCATTTCTGTTTGACAATGATGCGTCTTACAAAATTGGGCAAGCCGCAATTACAGAGAACATGTTTTTTGTTGGCAAACAAGATATTGAAGATAGCATAGACTCTGCTGTATGGGTAAATATTTGTAATAATAGACTAGAGCAATGGGAAATTACAGTCTCAATAGAAGAAATTAACGCAATAAAGGAAGCTATTCCTAATAATCGTTTTGCAAATAATAATGAAAAATTCTATCCACAATTACAAAGGCTTCTAAAAGAAAGAGTAAGTGTTCATATTGAAGAACCGTTGACCTATAGTCTATTATCTGATAAAGGAACAGATTCCGGAGACATGATCTTGAGTTATATATCTACTGCAGATATGATTGATTCACAGATTATTGCGGCATTTGAAAGATTAAACAATAACTAATCATAAAAAAATGAATTATGGAAAGATATGGAAATAAGAGCGGAGATTCAGGAGTTTATGCGTATGAAATTGACATGGATTATATTAGGGTACAGTTCTTCGTAACGTCCCGCACTTATACTTACAGTTATAGAAAATCCGGCAGTACACATGTTGAGAACATGAAGCAGTTGGCTCGCTATGGCAGTGGATTGAATAACTATATTAAGAGGCACACAAAATATTTGTATGACCAATTATTCGTTCAGGAGTAAAGATATACAGCTTACGTAAACCAGATTCAAAAACGATGGTAATCGCATATGAAAATAACCAACATTAAGCTCAAAGGCTTTAGAAACTTTAAAGACTCCACAATAAACGTTTCCGAGAAAACACTCATAATCGGCACAAACGATATTGGGAAATCCAATATGCTATATGCAATGCGCATACTGTTAGACAGAAGCCTCTCTGAGTGGGATATCGAACCAAAGGATTCCGATTTCTATTGTCATGAGGATACGAAGGAACTTAGCATTACAATTAAATTTGAAGAAGTAACAGAAGATTGTGTTCTTTCAAAACTTCCGGGAAAAATTAGTAATGCCGGTGTGTTATACCTTTCCTATAAAGCATGGAAAGAAAACCATGAGTACAAATTTTACGCCGGGTTCAAAGAAAACCAGCTAGAAGAAATACAGGAAAGATTCTATCGGAAAGTGCTTCATATAAAATATATAAGCAGCAACCGGGATTTACACAGCTATATAAAAAGAGAGAAGCGAAATCTCCTGAAAGATGCGCAGGAAAAGAGGTCCGATGCAGAGGTAACAACAGATGATAAAAGCCTGTTGGAAATTGAAAAAGGGTTACTTTCTACCAATGAAAAGGTATCTAAACTCTCCTATGTTAGCAGAGCAACCGAAGCTATCAATACAGAGCTGCAGGAACTATCCTTTCATCATGCAGGACAGGAGGTTATATTTGATGTGGGCAGTTCTGATGTAAACAGTTTCGTTGAAAATTTACATCTGGCTTCAAAAGTCAATAATGCAAATTTGGCAATAGGCGGAGATGGACGCAACAACCAAATCTTTTTGGCACTATGGGCAGCCAGAAATGAAATTCAGGAAGATAACCCTTTAGAAGTCACCTTTTACTGTATTGAAGAACCTGAAGCACATCTGCATCCGCACCAACAAAGGAAACTGGCTGAATACCTGATTAAGACACTAAAAGGACAAGTTTTCATTACCTCACACTCACCGCAAATTGCATCTGAGTTTTCGGCAAATTCAATTGTCCGGTTATTACAGAAGGGTAAGAGTACAAAAGCTGCCAGCGAAGGTTGCAGCCATATCATCGAAGAAGCTGTTTACAATTTTGGTTATAGACTAAATGTTATAGCGGCAGAAGCCTTTTTTGCCAATGCTGTACTTTTAGTGGAAGGGCCGTCTGAAATTCTATTTTATAAAGTCCTAGCGCGTGAATTGGGAATTGACCTGGACAGGCTTAACATCAGCATTCTAATGGCAGATGGCGTAGGATTTGAAACATTTGTAAAAATATTACACGCCTTGGAGATCGAATGGGTAATCAGGACAGATAATGATGTGTTTAAGATACCTAAAAAGGCAGAATATAGGCTTGCCGGAATTCAGCGCGCTTTATCAATTTATAAGAATAACTGTAAGAAAGCTCAAAACGTTGAGAAGCTCATTGTCTCTCATGAGAAGCTATTAAGTGGTTTTGCTATAGAAGTCCCACCAGCAAATAATTTAGATGCTGCCAATAAGTTCAGAATACAATTAGAAGGGTATGATATTTTTATTTCCCAGAAAGACTTGGAAAATGACATGTTGAGTCAAAGTCTTGAAGCCAGCATTCTGGCTCATCTTGGCGTAGATGATAAACAGGAAGCGTTAAAAGCTATGCAGAGAAGAAAGGCAACATTCATGTTTGAGTTTTTACGTAAACAATCCGGAAAATTAAAACTTTTGAGGAAATCAGAATTAGCCAAACCGCTATTTGCTTGTAAAAAACGTATTGAGAAAAATGTATGAAGCCGACAGCACAACAGGAAAAAATTATTGATGCGCCCGGTAGTCTAGTTATTGTCGCTAATCCAGGTAGTGGGAAAACATTTGTTCTATCTGAGAAAATAAAGAAAATACTCCCGGGCACAATCGAGATTAAAGGCGTAATAGCGATATCGTACACTAACAAGGCTTCTCATGAATTAAGAACTAGATGCTTAAAGGAAGGGCTGGCTCCTAAAGCATCATTTTTCGGAACTATGGACAAATTCTATTTGTCCGAAATTATTATTCCGTTTGCAAAACAGCTTTTTGGTATTCCCAAAATAGAAGTCGGTATTGTAAGAAGGAGTGATCTGAAAGACGATATTAAGGAAGAACTTAATTGGCTAGATAATGAGATTGATCCGGAGCATATGCCTCAAGAGCATATTGGCTTTTTAAAGAAGTTGTTTTTGCAGGGAAAAGTGGTGTTAGAATCAGTAGGCTTGTTGTCTATTTACATATTTAATAATAGCAAGGCTTGCCGCAACTACATTAAAGCCAGGTACACCTACATAATCATCGATGAATATCAGGATACAGGTAAGGAGCAACATCTGCTCTTTTTAAAAATTATGAAGCTGGGATTATCTGCAATTGCGGTAGGAGATGCCAATCAATCCATTTTTAAATTTTCAGGAAAAAGTTCAGAATACCTGATCAATTTAGCAAAGAGAAAAGAAGATTTTACGCTTTTTCCGCTTGATTACAATCACAGGTGTGATGCGTCTATCATTAACTATTCTCTCCTTTTACTGAACGAAGATGCTGAACTACTCCCGTATAAAGAAATCCATGTTTTTGAAAAGCAAGTACAGGGAAATGAAATTCAAATTGCTGAATGGCTAACAAAATCAATGGCTCAGTATATTAGAAAATATAATATTTACAAGGAAAACAAAATAGGCATCCTTGTTCGTAACAGCAGAACAGGAACACTGATACATAACAATATAAGACTTCCTCATAAGTATTTTGAAGCTACGCCATTAGATGAAGATTTTACAATATGGTCTGGACTTTTCAAAGAATTACTTTCCATCGTATTTGATAAAAAGCTATCGAAAACAGCATTTGTAGAAAATTATATCAGTGCCGATATAAACCGCTTTAAGGTAAAAGAAGTATTAAAACAGATCAGGAGGTTAGAAGCGGAATTGGCTGCTCCACATTTTGATGTGGTTTCAGCTATCAGCTTAGCGGATAGCATTGCGGCAAATCTTCATCCGACCGGAAAAAATGCTAATTCTATTGATCTATTGAAGGAAGTATTATCAGATTCCAGGTTGCTGGAGTCATATAAGCCTGCTGCTGATAACGAAATACAAATAATGACCTTGCATAAATCTAAGGGATTGGAGTTTGATATAGTTTTTCACTTAGATCTGTATGAGTGGATACTCCCTAAAAAGGAAATCCAAGATCATCAAAGCTTATTTTCAGATCTTACTCAGGATATTAATCTTCATTATGTGGGAATAACCCGGGCAAAAAAATGTTGTGTTTTATGTCATAGCACCAAAAGAACAAATTATAAGCAGGAGCAAAAAAACGGGAACTCATCGGAATTTTTACAATTCAATGCATTACAAAGTAAGAGAATCCCTTCACCTTTTTAAAAATTCCAGTAATCTTAAATATATACATAGATAAACCAACGTCAATAAAATCCGAAGACCGATTTCAACGCTACGAATCTTCAAAGCGTATAGCATCCGTTATTGCTAAGCCTAGGATCGATAAATCTCTAATTATAGGAATTTATGACAACGTATTTATCGAACTGTTCTGGGAAATCATAAGTGCGAAAAAATTCTATTTAAATTCTCCGGCTGACAGATTGGATCTAAATGCACAGGTAGCCAAATACTTCGGTTACTACAACCATCGCAGAAAACAAACTAGCCCAAGTGACGACACTCCATCGGGATCCTACCCTCTGATTATCATTAAGTTGATAAGTGAGAATAAATGGACAGATATTTCTCTTAAGTACTAATTCGAAGCAATTAATCGAATTTAGAAAAACCTGAACAACCTGCATAAAAGCTCCAGATCCTCCTCAAAAGAGTTCGACTTTTATACATTGTAGTGGAATTGTGGCGTACTATAGAGCGGAATATCCACCGCCAACTCCACCTGACGAGACACATACATTAAAATTATTTTTATAGGTGTCTAAGGCCATATTATGATTAATCATAATAATCAAATGATTTTGGGTTGGTGGAAACGCTTAAAGCAGAAGTCTCAGCCTACCTTGTTAGCCTACGGGTCCATAAAAACGTCCCAATGCCCATAAATCTTCTTTTAAATGGTTCGAAAACACTTTAGTTGCGTCCAAAATCCAAGCATTAACCCGGATTATCTAAAGCCTTATTTCTGAATCCAGTTTCAAAACTCTTTCAAAATCTTCCATAAATTGGTTCGATATAACTATGGCTTTGCCAGCTCCAAAATCCAAGCATTAACTCTAATTATCTAAAGTCTTATTTCTGAATCCAGCTTCAAAACCCTTTCAAAATCTTCCATAAATTGGTTCGATATAACTATGGCTTTGCCATAAAATGTAATTTGAAACCGTCACTGGATTTTGATAAAACCCTATTTTTAGAGATATATGAACATGTGAAATTTGAGCCAATGATTTTCTGTGCGAAATATTTTTCATCAAGTCTACATTTGATTAAAAGAAAAATTTAGATTCCTTTGTATAAGGTGCATCCTATATCCACGATTATAGCCCGGTTTCTACTTAGCATGTTCTGCTTGTTCATGCTGCATCAATTGGCACCCCACTCCCATCATCAGCATGGGATAAAGGATATTTCAGATCATCATCACAATAATAGTACGCATGATCATCATTCCGAAGAAAAGAGCTCTTTAGACTTTCTTTCTTTACTTTTTGCTTATCATGCACATTCACAACTGCCAGCTGATCACTCTCTTTCTCAGGTACAGCATTCCGAAAACCATGTAACTAAAAGCAAAGAGCAAAAAACGGTTCCGGAGTTTTACCGTTTATTGGTTGAGGGAGTAAGTCCTCCCTTAAAAACCAATGTCCCTGAATTGTTGGGGATAATTAAGAACACCTGCTTTTTTTCAACTGCCTTACGGGGCCCCCCTTCTTTAGGATAAATCAATCTTTGATAACCTATCAGAGTCAATGAAATAATTTCATTGAGAACAATTGATTCATTCTAAATCCAACTTCATGGTAAAAAACAATGTACTCGCTTTTTGCGTGTGCCTGTTTTCGTTTGTTGCTGTAGCCCAGTCTTCTAATCCAATGGAAGTTTTACAGCAAATCGAACAGAACAATGCCACACTAAAAGCTTTTTCTTCCTTTTTAGAAAGTAAAAAGCTATCGCAAAAAGCATCAAACAATCTTCCTGATCCACAGGCGGGGGTATATTACCTTCCTTTTGGCAATCACGCCTCGGGGGATTACACCGAGTTTCAGGTAACCCAGTCATTCGAATTTCCATCGGTATACAGTGTCCGTGGCGACCTCATTGAGATGCAAGAGGCACAGAATACTATGGAATACCAGCTGAAACGGCAGGAAGTATTACTTCCGGCTTTCAAACTATTAAACGAATTGATTTTCTTGGCCAAAAAAGAGAAAATAGAGCAACTCAGAGTCTTGCAGTCCAAGAAGATATTTGATCAGACCAATGAGCTGTTTGAGCTGGAACAAGCCGGTATCCTGGAACTCAACAAAGCCAAAATTGCCTGGATCCAAGAGCAGTTTAAGCTGGATATTTTGGAGTCAGACCGCAAAAAAATAATGATCCGTCTCAAAAATATGAATGGCGGAATTGAGTTGGACTTTGCTCCAAATGATTATATCGGATCATTGGCTATTAATGACCCGGAAACTCTGTGGCAGGAAAAAATGCAGGTTGATCCTGAATTTAAAATCCTCCTGGAACAAGAAAAAGTGGCTCAGCAGCAGATCAGGCTTTCCAAAAACAAGTCGCTTCCCAATCTAACAGCAGGGTATAATTACCAGGGTGTTTCGGGGTCTATCTATTCGGGTGTTTATGGCGGAGTTTCTATTCCCTTATGGAGCACCCGGAATACAGTAAAAGCCGCAGAGGCAAACTATGATTACCAAAAATCTTTTACCCAGGTTAAAACAGATCTGTTGCGCACAGAATTCTTGGGTGAATATGAGGTATATCAAGTGCTGCTGAAAAAATACCAGGAATACCAGTCCACCCTTGAATCTTTGGGCAGCGAAGAATTATTGCTTCAGGCCTTTGAATTGGGAGAACTTTCCTTTATGCAGTACTACATCGAATTGCAATTCTATCAAAATGCTTTGGATTCCATGCTGGTAATGGAAAACCAGTTGGTTCAATCCAAAGCCGAATTATTAAAACATCAATTATAACATTCAAACTTAACAATTATGAAAATTTCAACTATTCTATTCGCATTCCTATTCGTCGTTTCTGTTTCATGTGGCAACAAAAAAAACGTGGATGATCATGGCCACGAGCATACTACAGAAGAAGCCCACGGTCATCCGCATGAAGCAGAAGATGCAGATCATCATCAGGAAGAATTCAAGGTAGAGAAAGATACTACGGAGCATACCCATGATGACGGGACTACCCATTCTGACCATTAATATCTTCAAAGGATATTGATTATGCGATATGTAATACTAATGGTTACACTCATCCTTGCTTCCTGTCAGGCAAAGGAAGCGGAGGATCATGCACATGATGCACATGGTGCGCATCTAGTGGAAGGAGCAGAAATCCCATCTGTAGATGCCACGGTATGGACCGATAAAACGGAATTGTTCGTGGAATATCCTGCTTTGGTGGTAGGTGCTACCAGTCGATTTGCCGCTCACTTTACTATAATGGAAAGGCATCGGCCAGTCCGCGAGGGATCATTGACGGTCAGCCTGATCAAGGGTGAAAATGGAATCAGAAATACCGTTGATTCCCCGGATTCCCCGGGAATCTTTAAACCCTCTTTACAACCCAAAGAAGCGGGGCTATATCAACTGGTATTTGAACTCAAGACTTCTACAATTACAGATAAAATAGTGATTGAAGGAGTGACAGTTTACGCTTCGATGGAAGATGCTGCAAGTGACCTGAGCATGGCAGAAGGAGATGATGGTTCTATTACCTTTCTTAAAGAACAGGCTTGGAAAATAGATTTTCAGACTGCTAAAGTTGTAGAAAAAGAAATCTACCAAACCATCCCTACTTCAGGAAGGTGGAAAGTTTCTCCTTCGGATTACCAGACCCTTATTGCGCCAAACTCGGGGAAAGTGAATTTCAACAGCGGCAATCTCAACGAAGGGATGAAAGTACAAAAAGGTCAGGTACTCATGTCTGTAAGCAGTGCAGGATTGACCTCCAATAACCTTTCGGCAGAGATTCAAAAAGCGAAGGCGGCCTATGATCAGGCAAGCCTTGAATATGGGCGTAAGAAGCAGCTGTTTGAATCCAGGATTGTACCCAAGTCAGAATTCGAGCAGGTGGAGCAGAAGTATCTGGTTGCCAAGTCAACGTATGAAACTCTTAATGCCGGCTATACCTCTGATGGAAAGCAGATCCTGACACCATTTGAAGGCTATGTGAAATCAATAGCCGTGGATAATGGATCGTTTGTTTCGGAAGGTGCGAGTCTGGTGACAATTACAAGCCATAAAACCAGTCTTCTGGAAGTCCAGGTCAGCCCATCCTATGCGGTTCAGCTTCAGGATATCCACGATATCCACTATCAAAATAGATCTGATCATTGGTCTGGTCTGAAAGCCACGGCAGGTAAAGTATTATCTGTAGGGAAAGAGGTGGAAAGTGATCAGCCTCTGCTTTCAGTATTTGCTGAAATCAACGATGTGGTGGAAATGCCTGAAGGTAGTTTTACCGAGGTTCAGATAGCTTTTGGCCAGCCTAAAAAAACAGCTGTTGTTCCTGAGTCTGCACTGCTGGAAGACTACGGCATTTACTCTGTGATCGTGGAGCTTTCCGGAGAGAGTTTTGACAGGAGACCTGTTAGCATAGGCAGAAGAAATGGGCAAGAAGTAGAGATTTTAGAAGGAGTGCAGGTAGGTGAAGTGGTAGTTACACGTGGTGCTTACCAGGTGAAAATGGCTTCCATGTCAGGACAGGCACCGGCGCACGGCCATGAACATTAATGGATCGGGGCTATGCTAAATAAAATATTATCCATTTCACTTCACAATAGATTGTTGGTGCTTCTTGGGGCTGTAGTACTTAGTATCACAGGCTTGTATCTGGCACGGACGATGAATGTGGATGTGTTTCCGGATCTGACCGCACCTACTGTAACGATCCTGACAGAAGCCCATGGGATGGAATCAGAAGAAGTGGAAAAGCTGGTCACCTATCAGCTTGAAACAGCAATGAACGGTTCTCCCAATGTCAGAAGAATCCGTTCTTCATCGGCAGCGGGAATATCTATTGTATGGGTGGAATTTGACTGGGGTACCGATATCTATCGTGCCCGGCAGATTGTGGGTGAGCGGATCCCTATGGTTCAGGAAAACTTGCCTGAGGGAGTAAGTACCCCAACAATGGCTCCTATCTCATCTATTATGGGTGAAATCATGCTGTTGGGCGTTACCTCGGACAGCCTTTCTCCCATGGAATTACGTACCCTTGCAGACTGGACGGTCCGTCCACGTATCAAATCCATTGGCGGGGTTGCAAATGTGGTGGTGATAGGCGGTGATTTCAAACAATACCAGGTTTTCGCCAATCCTGAAAAGCTGAAATACTACGATGTCACGCTGGGAGAATTATTAGAAAAAGTAAGAGAGTCCAATAGGAATGCTCCGGGAGGCGTATTGAATGAGTTTGGAAATCAATACATCATCAAGGGAAGTGGCAGGGCATATGCTGTGGAAGACTTGGAAGAGGCGGTATTGAAACAGGTGAATGGGCAATCCATTAAAATAAAAGATGTAGCGACCGTGCAGATCGGGGCAGCAGACAAAATCGGAGACGGTTCATTGAATGCATCTTCGGCGGTAATTCTCACTGTTTCCAAGCAACCTGATGTAAACACCCTGGAACTTACTGAAAGTCTTGATGAGGCAATTGCAGATTTGCAGCATACCCTGCCGGCAGGTGTAGAAATCAAGAGCGAGATTTTCAGGCAGTCTAATTTCATTGATGCTTCCATTTCAAACCTGAACCGGACCTTACTAGAGGGAGCATTTTTCGTGGTGCTTGTGCTGTTTATCTTCCTGATGAACTGGCGTACTACGGTAATCTCATTAGTTGCCATCCCAATTTCCCTGCTTGTATCTGTGATTGTACTCAAGCTTTTAGGCTATACAATCAATACCATGAGCCTTGGAGGTATGGCCATTGCCATTGGTGCTTTGGTGGATGATGCAATTATCGATGTGGAGAATGTTTTCAAAAGATTAAGGGAAAACGTACGTAAGCCTGTTGGAGAGCGCCAGTCAGTGCTTCAGGTCGTTCAGGATGCATCGGTCGAAATTAGGAGCTCGATCATTATTGCCACACTGATTATCATCGTTTCATTTATTCCACTTTTCTTCTTAAGTGGTATGGAAGGACGGCTGTTGCAGCCATTGGGAATTGCATTTATCACCTCAGTCCTCACTTCATTGATCGTAGCTGTGACGGTGACTCCTGTACTTTGTTCCTATTTGTTGAAAAATAATAAGGTACTTGAAAAGCAAGCTGAAGGAACCAAAGTAGAACGTTGGCTGCAAAAGCACTATTCGGCAGTTCTGAGGAGAGCATTGGGGATCCCCAAACTAATCATCGGTATGACCGGTGCTGCATTCCTAGTAAGTCTGCTCCTTTTCTCGCAGCTCGGACGAAGCTTTCTTCCTGAATTCAACGAAGGTTCTTTGGTGATCAGCGTCGTGGGTGTTCCCGGAATGTCTTTGGAGGAAAGTAACAAAACAGGCCTGTTGGTAGAACAGCTTCTCTTAGACATGCCTGAGGTAAGTATCGTTACCAGAAGAACCGGACGGGCAGAGTTGGATGAACATGCGCAGGGAGTAAATGCCGCAGAAATAGACGTTCCTTTTGTGCTTTCTGATAAATCCAAAGAAGAGTTTTTCGAAGAAGTCCGTACCAGACTGAGCTTAGTTCCGGGCGCCAGCATTACTCTTGGTCAACCCATCGCACACAGAATCGACCATATGCTTTCCGGGACGCGTGCCAATATTGCGGTCAAAGTCTTTGGTACTGACCTGCAGCGCTTGTTTGAACTAGGCAAGAAAATCGAAACAAGTATCGAGTCAATTGATGGAATTGCAGATGTGGCAGTAGACCAGCAGGTAGAAGTCCCACAACTGAGGATTATTCCGAATCGGCAACTACTGGCTGCTAACGGAATGACAGTGTCTGACCTGATGGAACAGGTTGACATTGCCTTTGCAGGTGAAAAAGCAGGTGAAATCTATGAAGGACAACAGTATTTTGATCTGGTGGTAAGATTCAGACCCGAATCCAGAAGCACGAGGGCAAGTATAGAAAAAGCACTGATTTCACTTCCTGACGGAGGTCAGATACCGCTTGATCAGCTTGCAAGAGTAAACTCTGTAAGCAGTCCAAATTCCATAAGTAGGGAGAATGTGCAGCGTAAAATTGTGATTGCAGCAAATGTTCAGGGCAGGGATCTCCGAAGTGTTGTCAACGATATCCAACAAATCATCGGAGATCAGATTCAGCTTCCCGAAGGATACCGTGTGGAATATGACGGACAGTTTGAGAGTGAGGCCAAAGCCTCACAACTACTGTTGATCACAGCTGGTATGGCTATTATTGTCATTTTCCTTTTGCTGTATTACGAGTTTCAGGATGTCAACCTTTCCCTGGTTGTGTTACTTAACTTACCTCTAGCGCTGATCGGGGGGATCTTGCTTGTATATTTTACATCCGGTGTTATCAGTATCGCAGCTACAATTGGGTTTATCAGCCTGTTCGGTATTGCAACCAGAAACGGTATCCTGCTCGTATCGCGGTATGAAGACTTAAGAAAAGAAGGCAAAGTCGGAGCCGAACTCCTGCTTGGAGGTGCTATGGACCGGCTCAATCCAATTCTGATGACAGCGTTTACTACAGGGTTGGCATTGATCCCTTTAGCACTAAAAGGTGGTGAGGCCGGAAATGAGATTCAGAGTCCAATGGCGGTTGTGATTTTGGGGGGATTGCTGAGCGCAACCTTGCTAAATCTGATCGTAATACCCTGTGTATATGAACTGGTAACGAAGCGGAAGTAATACCTTCTCAACATTTATAAATGAAGCAAGCGTCCGGAAATTCCGGACGGTTGCTTCTTCAATAATTACCTATAAGGGTGCATATGGGCAAAGAGATGGTCTCAACCAAACTGTATAAGATTATCCCTCCCTATTGCCGGTTCCCGGATTATACATGCCATTTTTAGTGCACCTGATTACCGGGATTTCCCAATACCGGATGCCTGCTTGTCAATTAAGATCATTCCCTTCTTTGTGTATGGTCAAGTGCAGCCCTGAGCCCTTTTGCAAGTTTTTCCACCGGACCTGTACCCCAATAGTGCAAGAAGAATATCCGTGGTTCCTCATGAACCATGTGGTTGTGGACAGCAACTACTTCAATGCCGTTTTCTACCAACGTTTTGATGACAGGGGCTACTTCATCGGCAAGCATCGTGAAATCCCCTGCCACAGCTGCTTTTTCAGGAGTTCCCTGCCAGCTTGCCCACGTATTGAAGCCCATAAAAGTGCTGACAGGCGCGCCATGCTCTTTCAGAGCTACGTCTGGTCTGCCAATCGTCACCTTATAGACACCTCTGCCCATTTCTCCGCTTTGTCCCAGGGTCTTGGCAATCATAGCTGTATCTAAAGTATTGGTCACTTCTGCCTTAGGCCCATCTGCCGGATTTCCTCCACGTACCTCTTTTACTTTATCAAACACGGCTTTCACTTTGGCAGCCAGATTGGCTTCATCGCCCATCCCGCCGATGTGCATGTACATCACATTGGGGTTGTTCCTTACAAAGTGGTTGTGGATGGCTGTAATTGTAAGCCCCTGGCTGATCACTTCCTGCTGCACAGGCCACAAGTCATCCTCTGTAACCACTATATCGCCCATCAACATTACCCCTCCTTTCCCGGGAGCGAAGGCCGCCCAGCTTCCCAATCCCATAGGCGGGATGATCTGAAAACCATCGACTGTGATCTTCAGATCATTTTGGGCTACCACTACTTTATATTCCCCGTTATTTTCCGTTCCCTGCATGCCGATGGTGCTTTCAATAGCGGAGATATCCAGTGGATCAAGTTTTACTTCCTGATGCGATGGTGACGCAGGTTCTGTTTTGTGTTCCGCCTCATTTTTGGCACTAGGTTTACACGCAATGACTGAAAGTGTCATTGCCATTGCCAAACCAATAGTGTTTACGCTGAGTTTTTGCATGATTTTCATAATTTTTATGTTTAACATTAGCTAATCGAATTTCTTAATTTCAAAATCATCAAAATAAGTCACTGCATCCGCTTTTGTCCAAAAGCCCACTTTACCGGCTTCTGTAAAAGTGTTGTCCTGCACAGTAAACAGTTCTTTGTTATTGAGGAAAACCGAAAACAGATCGTCTTTTACCACTAATTTCAAGGTATTCCAGCCATTGCCCAACGGTTCCACATCCACTCCATAGGTTTTGCCCTTACCAACTAAGGGCAGATCGGTGCGCTTGCCGTTTTCCACCTTGTACAATACCACATTATCTTCCAGCGGATTGGCACGTACCACATAATAGTTGTCCTTATCGGAAAACCGCCATACAAAGCCGCCTCCCTGGTCGTGATTACCGGTAACGCCTTTCAGCCGGACAGAGAGTACCATGTCTTGGGCTGTAATGTTATTATTTACAGTAACATTAAAATGGTTGTTAGGATTATCGCTGTACAACTGTGCCATTACCTTGTTTCCAATATCTTCCACAATTTTCCATTCTGTACTGCCTGAGCCGGCATAATATTCCGACCAGTCCTCCGGGAGTTGACCGGCAGCATAATTCTCAAAATCGAATGTGATTGTTTCTTCCGGTTTGACGGAATCGGGAAATTGTGCCCGTTGATTGAACTTCTGGATTTCTTCACTCATCTGTCCTGATTTTGAGTTCGTACATGCAACCGTTATCAAAACGGATGCGATTATGGGTATTAAGTATTTTACCGCTCTTGTCATAATTCCTCCTTTTTAGGTTTTTATAAATGATTTTACAAATTCTGATGCTGAATGGCTTATTTCTTCTTTTGATCCGGCTGCTTCTACTTTTCCTGCATTCATGATAATTATCCTATCCCCTGTGTTTATGGCTTCACGGTAGTCGTGGGTTACATAAAGCATTGTGAATTTTTGCCGTTGGTGGATCCCTGACAGATGATTCAGAATATTCTCTTTTAAGTGCGTATCAATATTGGCCAGTGGTTCATCCATCAGAAGTATTTCAGGCTGCATGGCCAGGGAGCGTGCAATGGCCACCATTTGCTTCTGCCCGCCGGAAAGTTGATGCGGGTATTTGCGGGTTTTATCACTTATCCCGAATAAGTCCAGCCATTCAGCTACTTTCCCTTTCACATTCTTTTCTTTGTTTTCCTTTAATCCGAAGGCAATGTTATCATACACCGTAAAATGCGGCCAAAGGGCCAGATCCTGGAAAACGAAACCAATTTTGCGTTGGTGGGGCGGAATAAGAGTAGTCCCATTTTCACTTACCACCGTCCCGTTTATTTTTACCACACCTTTTGATGGCTTTTCCAATCCTGCCACAAGGCGCAGTACCGTAGTTTTACCACAGCCGGAAGGCCCCAGCAGACAAGTTATTTTTTCCTGCTCAAAAGAAAATGAGAAATCCTGCAAGACTTCTTTATCCTCATAGCTGTGCGTAATATGTTCGAGGGCGATCTTATACATACTGAAATTTTTTAACCATCCATTTCCCAAAAACAAAGAGCAAAAGGAGGAGAAATACTGTTACCCACAGGTTGATCAGTGTCATGCTGCTGGTAAGGGCCTGGGGCGCATTGGCGCTAATAGCAAAGGTTTTTACCTGCATCAGCTCCATACCGGGAGGATAAACCATCATCGTGGCCCCCAATTCTCCCAGGCATAAGATGAAGGACAAGACGAATGCGGTAAACAAGGACGGTATGAGCAAAGGCAGGCTGATCTTTAGAAATGTTTTCTTTGAAGAAATCCCCATTACGGACGCTGCTTCTTCAAAGGATACGGGAATTTGTTTGATACCATTGCCTATTATCCTGGATGCGATAAAGCCAAACTTTCCCAGGTACGCTATCAACAGGATGAGCGAAGTGCCATAGATGAAGTTCAGGGCAGGAAGGTTATAATACCGTATCAATGCTATTCCCAGCACGGTGGAAGGAACAATGAAAGTCAGCAAAAGCAACAAATCAGGTAGTTTGTGGTTCCTGCGTTCTTTTCCGTAAGCCGTCCATAACCCGGTGATGGTGGTGATACAGGCTCCTGCAAAGGCAAGTTTGACAGATTGAAAAGCAGCGGGGCGTATAAGCTCCCATGCCTGGGCAAAAAACAAGGTCCTCCCGGTTAAAGATTGTACAGTTAACATAAGTACAGGCAATAGCAAGGCAGAAATCAGCAAAACCCAGAAGAAGCCATGCACTATTATTTTGCGTTTTCCGGCATGATATTTTTTAGAAACACTTCCTTTTACCGATACGGAAAAGAAAGGTGCATCCGACAGATAACGGGCTTCTGACAGCATGAGCAGCAGACAGATAAGCAGCAGTATAACCGATTGCCCGATTGCCAGCGGGAAGTTATAAAGGGCGGAAAACTGTGTGAATATCTCGGTGGTAAAGGTACGTACACCAAAAAAGGCGGGAACGGAAAAATCGCTCATGCTGAATATCAGGATAAGCAAAAAAGAGATGGTCAGCGCAGGGCGAATGAGGGGGAATACGATCTTCACCATCATTTTCCTAAATGGGACGGTCATTAATCCGGCTTCCTCATATCCGGCATGAATTTGGGATAAAGCGCTTCCAATGATGAGCATCGCCAATGGAAAAAAGACAAAGGTCTGTACCAGGATCACCCCTGCTTCCGAATAGATAGCGGCTGTATTTCCCAATAGCCAAAAAAAACCGTCTTTCCAGGCCACTGCAAAAATGTAGGGAGAAATAAGCAGTGGCAATAGCAATGTCAACCTGTAAAATCCGCTGAATGGAAACTGGAACTTGTAAAGCAAAAAGGCACATATCGTTCCGGTAAAGGTTGCCAGCAACGCTACTATGGCAGACATCAGCAGACTTTTCCCGATAAGCAGCAGATTTTCCCGGTTGATAATGGAATACAGAACCGTGTCCTCTCCCGTTGTCCACCATTGCAGGAGCAGCATCAGCACCGGTAATCCCAGTACCAGGAACAGGAGAAGAAAAGGAACGGCCCCTTTGATATTTTTGACTATTGCAGTGTCCATTCTTTTAACCAAGATTGTATGGCTTCCAGTTTATCAGAAGTCTCTTTGAAATCAACTTTCATCGGATTGATGTTATCCAATGAGGGAACATTCTCCGGCACTTCCGTTCCTTTGATCAGCGGCATCTGCGCACAGGATTTGGCCAGTTTCGTTTCTGTTTCCCGTGTCAACAGGTAGTCCATTAACTTTTTCCCGTTTTCACTGTTTGGAGAACCTTTGATAAGACTAAGTGCATTGGGCATGATGAGCGTCCCGATGCCGTTTTCCTGTTGATCCAGAAAAATGTAATCCACGGCATCGCTTTCTTTTTTGGCCTCGAAAGCATCGTCGGTATCGGTAAGCCCAAAAGCCAGTTCCCCGTTCATCACCTGTTTTTTGACGTCCCCGTTGCTTGCAGTTACCACCACTCCATTTGCTTTGATATCGTTCATCCACTGTTTGGCTTGAGCATCGCCATGTGCAACAAACAGTGCTGCCATGTGAAAAGTAGTAGTGCCAAATAGCGGGTTGGCAATGGCAAATCCCCCTTTATAAGAAGGATTGGTGAAGTCAAAAACAGATTGGGGCAGGGAATCGGAAGCAATCAGATTTTTGTTATAGATCAACACCCTTGCCCTGGCCGAAAAACCAATCCAATGGTTATTTTTTTCTTTGAAGTGATCAGGGATAAGCCGGGTTTGCTCCGATTGATATGGTTCCGTAATATCCCTGGATTGCAACACGCTGTTGCGCACCGGATCGCCACTCCAGAACACATCACACTGTGGGTTGTCCTTTTCGGCTATCAGCCGGTTCATTACACCGGTAGACTTGGTCTCTTCGGTATCATACACCGCTTTTACTTTAATCCCGGTCTCTTTTTCAAAATCTTTCAGCACAGGTTCCGAAAATACCTGGTCAACGGTGCAGTAAACAGTTACTTCATCAGGTGAAGGGTTACATGCGGTAAGCAATAGCATGAATAGTACAATTATGGCAAGCAGGTGTTTCATGTCTTTTATTGTTAAATTACAAATCTCCATATCAGTTTGCCTAAAATGGTTGTTCTTTCCAGTTCCCAGTTATTCCCTGAAGTGTCGTAGGCCTGGTTGACTATGAAAAAGAAATCAGCCCCGATAATGGGAATCCATTGCAGGCGAAAATTGAGGATGGCTTCTTCATCTTCGCTGTTCCATTGGGAGAACAGGGAACCAAACAAATTCGGGTTGACTGCATATTCCATCCGGCTTCCGATCAGGTCGGTATCAAAACTTCCTTCCGGTAAGTCAATCCAGTTTTTCTCATAGTTAGCGCCAATTTTAAAATAGCGGCTTGTCCTCCATGAAAGTTCATAGGTGCTTTCTGTGCTTTTACCCAGAAAAAAATCTCCCCAGTTGATGCGGGTATAAACCGACCAGGTGCGTCCACTGAATGTAGCGGCTTGTATTTCCATCCGGTTGTACCAGTAATCGCCTTCAGGTATGGTAACTCCTTCTTTGATCTGAAAAGGTTCTCGCAAGCCTTCTGCCTTCCTTTGCAGGTTAAACTCAAAAAATTCCCCGCTGCGTGTCTCAAAGCCCAAAGGCCGTATCTCATAGGAAAAAGATTGTAATTCTCCGGTATCATCAAAGATAAAGTAATTCATATCAAACCCCTTAAAGCTGAACTGCCGAATCCATTTCAGAAAGTTTTTAGGCCGGGGTTTCCATTCTAGTTCAGCATAAAACTCCTGGAAATTGTCCCTGCGCAGGAATCCTACTTCCGGGTTGAAAGAGGGTGCGCTTCGTTGCCAGGACATGTCAAATTCCACTTTGTCGTTGGGATAGCTCAGATATATGCGATGCGCATTGGCTTTACGGTCAAAATCCCTGGAATCAATATTTTGGGTAAAAGCAGCCCCAATGTTCAGGTTTTTGTCTCCGAATAGTCTGGATATACTGTATAACCCGTAAGCACCTGTTGTGCTGTGCAGTCGGCCATTTTCGTATTTGTTGGCTGATAGCACGCCCACTGATGACTGTTCCAGGACATCCTGACGCCAACTCAATACGGAATAGTTGGCAGACGGAATGCTGTTACGGCTTGCTGTCTGCATAGACAATGCTCCCAGGGTAGATTTTTTTATCTTCCCCAAAACCCTCGCTCCGGCAATTATCGGAACGGTGGAGCGGTCTTCCGCCAGCCCTATTCTGCGGCTGTAAAAGGGGATGATTTTATCACCCATTCCCATATCGAAAAAGTCCTGCCCCTCCAGGAAAAACTCCCTGCGCTCCAGAAAGAACAGGGGAAAGCGCGTCAAGTTGATCTGCTGGCGGTCGGCCTCTACCTGGGCAAAATCGGTGTTAAAGGTCAGATTCATACGGAGGGTAGGTGTAATGAGGTAGTTGATGTCCCCGCCGGCATTCAGTTGGTTTTCGGTTTTACCGGGGACAAGTTCACTCCCGCCAATGGCATAGGGCTTTATCTCGATAAAATCCTTGCTGACGATGCTGTCCAGACCAGCCAGCGTGCCTGCCCTGTTCAGCAGTTCCAGTTCGGAATCCCTTGACCAGCCTTGCCAGAGCACTTGTTCACGCTTTCTGCGGATATTCCGCTCGAAGTTGATCCCCCATATGTGCCTATTAGTATCTGTGGGGAATTTTAGAGTGGAAAAAGGGATGGCTATTTCTGCAAACCAGCCTTCGTCAGTAATAGTGGTTTTGGCATCCCAAACCCCATTCCAGAACTCATTTTCGGATTCCCCGTTATTGATTACCTGCACGTCGGCCCTGGCACCATTGGGGTTGATTACAAAAAGAAATCCGTTACGGTCGTCATTATAGGTATCAATGATCACTTCGAAGTTGTCTTCCAGATCAAAATCAAAGTCCCGCTTCATCTCACGGGCCACCAGTTTTTGGGGCTCCCTGTCATATCCCCAAAAACCGATATAAAGAGTTTTAGCTGTATAGATAACGGCAACTTCTGTTCTTTCGGTGGCTGGTTCACCGATATTGAGTTCCCTTTGGGTAAAATTGCTGATCGGCATTGCCTGTTGCCAGACGGGTTCATTAAGCTGACCGTCCAGACGGATGGGTTCATTTGAGAATAATGCGTAAATCGTATCCGGTCTACTGGTCTGGGCCATGCAGGTAGCATTGCAAATGGCCCAAACTAGAAACGTGATAAGGAAACGGCTCATACCATACCCGAGTTAGTTGATGGACATTCCCTCAATCATTTCCTCATTGGGCTGCAAGAGGATGTGATCCCCGGCACCAAGTGCGCCAAACACCTCTATCGTGCTTTCGCTTTTCATGCCTGTTTTTACTTCTACCCATTTCAGCTTACCATCCACTATCTTTCCCACAGCTTTTCTGCGCAGGGTGGTCAATACCGCGCTGTGAGGTACCCATATACTTTCATCGGTACGCTGAACGTTCAACTGTACTTCGGCAAAAAGCCCGGCATTTAGCTCTCCTTTTTGATTGTTCACAATAAATTCCCACATCTCCGTGCGGGTGCCCGGATCGATGCTCCTGGCCCTCCTATAATAATCTGCTTTGAACCATCTCCCAGGGAAAGATTCTACATTAAACGTAGCAGAATCCTTTGCAAGGGAACTTCCGGTCAGTGCTTCCGGCACCGGTACTTTTAACCGTAATCTTTGATTGTTTTCGATCACCAGTAAAGATGCTTCCTTGTTTCCTCCCACAAGGTTTCCCGGGTCGGTAGTCCTTTGGGTGATCACTCCGTTGAAAGGTGCCCGGATAGTAAGATAATCCAGCAACTGCTGTTTTGCCCTTGCTGTATGTTCTGCCGCCACCAGCCGGGTGCTGTCTGCCATGGCTTTGTTCATTGCCCTGATAAGATCCGATTCTGAAACCGCCCCGGGCTTACCGGAGGCTTTCATCAGCCGCTCAAAGACATCTTTACTGCCCATGTAATCGGCACGGGCAGAAGCTGCCTCGCTTTGAGCCTCAGCGTAAGCAGCATCGATTTCCGGTGCCTGTATTTTCACCAGGACTGTTCCATTTGCTACTTGATCACCAATATCTACCAGCACCTCGCGTACGTACCCCTGCACTCTGGCATTAAGGTGCGCTTTCTCAAAAGCATGCAGCTCTGCGGGAAGAGTTAGGGCATATGGAGCATTTTCGTAACCCAGCGTTATGGTCTCCGCTTTTTGAGTAGGCCTCTCTTTACTTTCCGTACTCCTATTTTCAGCAGTGTTCGAACAGGCTGAGATAATGGCTACATATAAAATTGGCAGGATATATTTTTTCATGCATCTAAATTTTTACGCTTTGTCAGGTATCAAATAAATTTTTGCTATTGTCCGAAATAAGTACTTTGCTCATCATCCGGATCCAGTGATATACTTTTGTAGTGTTTATGGCCGATCAGTTGCCAGTAAATGGCAGGCAGTATAAACACAGTAGCAAATACGGAGAACAGCAATCCGCCAATCACGGCTATCCCCAGCGGAGCTGTCTGCTCGCCTCCTTCACCCAATCCAAGCGCCATGGGTGTCATACCGGCTATCATGGCAATGCTGGTCATCAGTATGGGTCTCAACCGGTCCTTTATTCCTTCCAGATGCGGGTTTTGTATCTGATCTTTCCTGTATTGCTCCACTATGGTAACAAATAATATGGCATTGGCCACTGCCACACCTATGGCCATGATACTCCCCATGAAAGATTGGATGTTCAGTGTGTTCCCACTTATCCAAATAAGAAGGAAGGAACCTACTATTACGGCCGGTACGGTAGAAAGCACTGCAAAGGAAAGCCGGAACGACTGAAAGCTGGCCGCCAGCAGCAGGAAAATCACTGCTACTGCCAGCAAGAGACCGATACTCAGTTCATTGAAGGTTTGGGTAAGGGTCTCTGCCAGTCCCCTGAATTTTACACTCATTCCAGCCGGTGGCCCTCCCAGAGCTGTTACTTCATGCCGGAGCACCTTAAGGGCACTACCCAGGTCTTTGTCATGAATGTTTCCGGTAACTGTAATGAACCGCTGCTGGTTGAGACGGTCGTATTCCCCGATCATGGTAGATGCTTCCCATTTGCTGACATCACCCACATAGACGGTTTTTCCGTTTTCCGATTTAAGCGGTACCTTTTCAATAGCATCAGGTTGATCTACCAGATATTGGGGAAACTCCACCTGCACCTGGTAGGCATTTCCCGAACTGGCATCCAGCCAGTAGTTGGGCTGAGTGAAACGACTGGAAGAGGTGGCGGCTGTTACCGAGCGGCTGATGTCTTCTATGGTAATTCCTAGCTGGCCGGCACGGACACGGTCATACTCCAGGTCAATAGAAGGGTAATTCAGTGGAATACCAAACTGAACATCCCGCATAAAAGATAACCCTTCAATTCTGTTCTTTATTTCTTCGGCAAATTTTCGCGATTCAGAAAGGTCCTTACCCTGCACGGCAATTTCCACCGACGTATTTGCCCCCTGGCTCATCACCTGATCTACCAGATCGGCAGGTTCGAAGGACAGGCGCATTTCAGGTAGGGTTTCCACCGTCCTTTTTCTGAGCTTTTCCTTGAGGTCGTCCAAGTCTTGTCCTGCTTCTTTCAGTTTGATCTTTACAACTGCTTCATGCGGACCGCTTGTCCATAAAAAAATGGTATTGACCGGATAACTGGGCGGTTGGATACCGACAAATGCGGAAGTGATCTCTACATTTTCTTTGCCGGCCACCTCATTTACGAGTTCCAGGAACTGCTTTGTTTTCTCTTCGGTGTTTTCAATACGGGTGCCATCTGGCAGCCTTAGCCGGACCTGTAACTGTCCTGAGTTGACCTTAGGAAATATTGCTGTTCCGGTAAACTGCCAGAGAGCCCCAAGCATGGCAATAATGACTACCAGATAGCTGCCAACAGTCCATGCTCTCTTATCTGTGATATTCTTTACATACCCTGTGATTCTATCACGAAACCGATGAAACTTTCCATTCTCATTTTGTGGGACATGATCTTTTAAAAACCAATTGGTAAGAATGGGCACCATCGTCTGGGAAAGCAGGAATGAGGCAATCATGGCGAAACCTACCGCCAGGGTAAGCGGCAAAAACATGGCCCGGGGCGTGCCACTCATAAAAAATGACGGAACAAATACAGCAAGGATACTGATCAGGATGAGGAGTTTGGGCAAGGCAATTTCCTTGCACGCATCCAAAATGGCCCGTGCTTTCTTCTTGCCCATTTCCTGATGTCGGTGTATGTTTTCAATCGTCACAGTCGATTCATCTACAAGAATACCTATCGCCAGTGCCAGTCCGCCCAATGTCATGATGTTGATTGTCTGTCCGGCCAGATAAAGGCACACTATTGCCGATAATATGGCAAGCGGTATGGTGAGGATCACTATAAGTGCACTGCGCCTGTCACCCAGGAACAGCAATACCATAAGGCCGGTAAACATTGCGCCCAGTACCCCTTCAAAGGACAGGGTTTTCAGCGAGTTGATCACATAGCCCGATTGATCAAATTCATAACTCACTTTGATATCATCAGGCACAGCGGCCTGCATGTCCGGAAGGTTGGCCTTGATCTGCTTTACCACATCCCAGGTGGAAGCGCTCGCCCGCTTGGTTACCGGGATATACACCGAACGGCTGCCATTGATCAGGGCATAGCCAGAGGCCACATCGGATCCGTTTTGAACCTCGGCAACATCCCGGACATAAACAGCCGGCCCGGAGCCTTTCTTCAATGGGATATTGGCCAGCTCCTGTATATCACTAACCACTGTATTCTGATTTGCGATCAAGAGCTTGTCCGCTGTCCGGATGTTTCCTGAGGGAGAAATGGTATTGCCCTTGGCAATGGCCATAACCAGTTCATCCGGACTGATGTTGTAACTGCGCAGTTTAGAGGGATCTGCCTTAATAAGAACGGTACGTTGGTTTCCACCAAAAGGAGGCGGTGCCGACACGCCTGGAATGGAGGCGAATTTGGGGCGTACTTTAAAGAGTGCAAGATCTTGTATTTCACCCAATGACCGGGTTTCACTGCTAAAAACCAGTTGGCCAACCGGTGCGCCCCCTCCGTCAAAACGGGTGATGAATGGCGGTACTGTACCGGGAGGCATAAATGCCCTGGACCGGTTGACCTGGGCCACTACTTCAGCCAGGGCCTGGGACATATCAGTCCCCTCATGAAAGGTGAGCTTCATCAAGGAAACGCCCTGGATCGTTTTGCTTTCTACTTCTTTTATACCATTGATGTACAGGAAATGATATTCGTAGTAGGAGGTCATAAAACCCTCTATTTGGTCGGGAGCCAAACCTCCGTACGTTTGGGCCACATATATAGTGGGCGTACCCAGCTTCGGGAATATATCGACCGACATGTTCCTGATGGCCAGCACAGCAAAAAATACGATCGCCAAAAGGGCCACCATGACTGTTACAGGTTTTCTTAATGCGGATATGATTAATTTGATCATCTCTTATAATTGGTTTAAAAAGATTTCCAGGTCAGCATTCACAGCAGCCATATACAGTAATGCTTGCCAGGCTTCCCAATAGGATTTTCGGAGTTCGATTTCTGCTGTTACCAGCTCATTGCGGGCTTCAATCAGCTCGGTAAAGGTGATGAGACCAGCCTGGTATTGGGATTGTATGGCTTCATAGGCAAACCTGGCATCCTGAAATTGGACAGGGGTTTTCCCGGCAACGGCCAGTGCCGTTTTTAATGTGTTATCAGTGACGGATTTTTGTTTATCAAGGGCCAGGCGGACCTCTTCCAGTTCCTGTTTACCGGCTTCAGCTTCCAGTTCCTTTGCTTTCCACTGGGTTTTGAAGCGGATGGTCTGGGTCAGCGGTATGGCCAGTTGTACGCCAATGCCATAATTGAACCGGTTGAGGCTAAGACCATCGGCAGGGTTTTCGACGAATGTGCTGCCGTTGTTATCCAGCTGCACACCGGAACCCCTGCCATAAGCAGTACCCCATACACTCAGGGTGGGCATCCAGCTTAATTTTTCTGCTTTAAACAGATATTGCGAGGTTTTCCACTCAGCCATGGCCACTTGTTCTCCCGGATGGACCATTTCTGAAGATCCTGCTAATCGAGGCAGTACGTTAAAAAAAGTAGAATCCATCAGGTTTTCAGGCAAATCAGCCGCAATCAGTTCCGATAACGTTGCCCTGTATTCATAAATAGTGTTCTGTTGCTGCAGGACCTTAATAGTTGTTTTGGAAAGTTCGGTATGAAAACGTGCCGTATCCACCCCCGAAACCAATCCGGAAGCAGCCAGGTTTACGGCCTGTCCATAATTTGCTTCGGCTCTTTCCTGATCACTTTCCAGTACATCCAGGATTTGCATGGCAAGCAGATAATTCAGGTAGGTGCCTGATAGTCGCACCTGGTGTTCCAGCAGGGTAAGGTTGTTCAGGGCTGAACTTGCCTCATAACTGCTTTCGGCTGCCTTTACCTTGTTGCCTCTGCGTCCGAAGGTGTAGGGCTCCCATTTCATGAGCAACCCGGCAGCCGATCCCCAGACCATATCGTTGAGATTCTCAGTAGATGGGGGACCGCTCACCGGTAAAATGTATTCGGGATAAAACATCCCGGTAAGATTGTTATAAGTCGAATAGTTGACCTGGGCAGAAGCGCTGATATCGGGTATCAATGTACGTCGGGCTGATTTGACCGTTTCTCCCGATGCCTGTTTCTGCGCCTCTGCGGCAAGAATTCCAGGATAGTTTTTTGTGGCCGTTTCCAATAGCTGTTTTATGGGTACTGCCGTCTGGGAGCGTACTCCCGTCCCGGCAAATGCCATAATGGCTATCAGCAGGGTGATCTTGAATATTCGAACCATTTTCAATTTTGTGATCAATTCATCACAAACCTATGATCAGATTCTGTAGAAATATGGGAATGGGGATGGAAGAGGAGAATCCTGAGTAGGAAGTTGGAAGAGGTGTCTTATGAAAAGGCGAAATGATACAGGATCCCGCATATTACACTGACCAGGATTGTTTTCAGCATGTCCCATTTCAGAATGAAATAAACAAAAGCGGCAATAAGTCCAATGACCAAGGAAGGGATGTCAATTGTAGCCCACTCCGGGATTAACCACCTTATCCCCAGGGAATGGTTTTCGTTTACTTTTCCAAAAAGCGTATGGATAGCGAACCACACCCCAAGATTGAGTACAACGCCTACTACGGCAGCTGTAATTCCGGACAAGGCAGTGGTCAGGTTTTTATTGCCCCTGAGGTATTCTATGTATGGCGCCCCTGTGAATATAAACAGGAAACTGGGAACAAAGGTAGTCCAGGTTACCAGTAAGGAAGCCAAGATTCCAGCCATCATGGGATCCAGGGAACCAGCAAAACGATAGGCACCCATAAACCCGACAAACTGTACGACCTGGATAAGTGGACCCGGTGTTGTTTCTGCCATACCCAGTCCGTCCAGCATTTCGCCGCTTTTCAACCAACCATAGTCTTCCACTGCTTTCTGAGCGATATAGGCCAATACGGAGTAGGCTCCACCAAAGGTAACCACTGCAGTTTTGCTGAAAAACAGGCCTTCCGAAAAGAAAATGTTCTCCATCCCTATCCACAGGGCGATCAGTACTAAGGGCAGTGCCCATAAACTTAAAAAGAGGAGTACGGTTTTCAGGGTCTTTACCGGGGACGGTTTTACCGGCCGTATGTAGCTGTCTATGAAGTAGCCACTATCTCCATCACTTTTTTCTCCATGTCCCTTGATCACATAAAATTTTTCTTCCCAAAGTTTTCCGCCTATAAAACCTGTTAAACCGGCTACCACAACGATATAGGGGAAATCGACCTGGAAGAAAAAAATGGCGACAAAAGCCAGTACTGCCATGGTCACCATGACCTCATTTTTTAGTGCCCTTTTCCCTATTTTGATGACTGCACCAATAACGATGGCCAAAACAGCGGGTTTAATGCCAAAAAATATGGCCGCTACAATTCCTATATCCCGGTATGCCGCATAAAGAATACTTAGTATTAATATGGAGATAAAACCGGGCAGGACAAACAATATCCCCGCAACCAGTCCACCCTTGCTTCTGTGGAGTAACCAGCCGATATAGGTAGCCAGTTGCTGTGCTTCTGGCCCCGGCAATAACATGCAGTAATTGAGAGCGTGCAGAAAGCGGTTCTCACTGATCCATTTTTTCTCCTCGACCAGGATTTTATGGATCACGGCAATCTGCCCGGCAGGTCCGCCAAAGCTATTGATAGCTACCCGGACCCAGACTTTGAAGGCTTCTTTAAAGGAGACCTGTTTATCGATCATATATTATGTCTATATACGTGGTAACAAAGGAACGGCCAAGTGATATTATTCTATATTCCAACAAAAGTTATCCGTGTAATTTTTTAGCAGGATAGTTACCCCACCTATGATTGCTGAGTTCCTCAAGGAAATTCTTTCTGTTCATCACTTAGGGGATTTTGATTAGGGTATACTAAATTTATCTTTCCGTCAAAAAAAAGGATCAAATCTGTAGAAATATGGGAAGATAATCAGGTTAACTGAAATCTATCTCAAAAGCATGTAGTCCCCGTTCATCTCTATAATGTAGCCCCCAGCCACTTGTTTCGGTAATCTTATGGGCAATTGCCAACCCCAACCCCCAGGTATCGGGATTACCGGATTGTTTGTAGAAGCGGTTGAACAATTTATCCTTTTCCAATACAGTTCCTGTTTCTTGCTTTTCATACCCTGTATTGGT
The DNA here is from genome assembly GCF_014838715.1 of Algoriphagus sp. Y33. Lineage (NCBI taxonomy): Bacteria > Pseudomonadati > Bacteroidota > Cytophagia > Cytophagales > Cyclobacteriaceae > Algoriphagus > Algoriphagus sp. Y33. The sequence continues at coordinate 3,712,351 of NZ_CP061947.1, forward strand.
AATTATGAGCTTCCGCCCCTTTATTTGAACGTTCACCAACCCATTCTCAATGTTATGCAAAAAAGCATTTTTAAGCAGGTTCTGTATCAATATCTCAGTAAGCATCACATTACCCTGAACGACCATATTCTCTTGGGTTTCCATTTCCACCGATATATTCAGGGCGGCTTTCTGTTCTTCATAATATTCCATGGATCGGCTGATAATTGTGTTGACATCAACCTGTTCTGAAAAGAGAAACTGACGGTTTTCTATTTTAGATAAGAGCAACAGGGTTTTACTCAGCTTTTTTAAACGTTGTGTAGAGCCGATAATGCCCTCTACAATTACTGCCTGCTCCTGTGTGAGTTCAGCCTGGCCGATGAGTGCTTCCAGCCTTGACTGGATAACAGACAAGGGCGTTTGCATTTCATGGGAAGCGTTTTCAATAAATTGCTTCTGGCTTTCAAAGACTTCCTTATTTTTCCGGGTCAGTTCATTCACCGCTTCATTCAGCATCCTGAATTCATCAATATCCGTAGATGGCAGTTCCGGCAAATCTTGCTTATCAAAGCGAAAGAGCCGGAGCTTTTCGAGTATTTCGAAAAACGGTTTCCATATTTTTTTGGAGATAGTACGCTGTGATAAGTAAAAAGAAAGTGCTAACCCCAGAAATAGGCCTCCGAGTGTAATGGCAATGGTCCCGATCATTTCTGCCGCTTCCAGGTGGGGCTTTACAATTTCCAGCCGGTAATGGTTGCCCCCTAATTTCGTAAAAGTGGTCAGCTTGCGGTATTCATCTAACTCATCATCAACACGCTCATAAATAAGAGTATCGGTGTAGCTTTCATAGCTTTCCTGAAATACCGCTTCTTCAACAGGATAAAAGGTAAAATCGTCCAGTGGGTTGTCTCCCTTAAACGGAGCTTGAGGGTTTTCTTCAAGATAAGCCAGCAGGTTGACTTTGCGGTTGTACAACACTTCATCAACATTTTGGAGTACATTCCAGCTTAATACCAGGTAAAACAAAATGGAAAAAAATCCAATCAGAACCAGGAAATAAATCAATTGAATGCGGGAGGTGTAGGTAAGCAGCTTCATAATGCCTGGATTTGATAACCTACCCCATAGATGTTGTTGATTTCTACCTGTACCCCGGCATCTTTCAGCTTTCTCTTGAGGTTCCTGATCTGCGAGAACAGAAAATCAAAACTTTGGGCCTCATCCACATAATCGCCCCAAATATATTCCGCCAGCGATACTTTGGTGATCACCCGTTTATGATTATTGATCAGGTACGTAAGAATAGCATACTCTTTTTTGGTGAATGAAATAGGATTTTCAAGGTCGTTTACCCCAATCATGTACTGATCAGGTTCGATAACCAGGTTAGCAAAGTGGACAAGCTTGTTGGTTTTGAATTGTTTTCGGCGGATGATGGCTTTTATCCGTGCATTGAGTTCGGAAAAATAGAATGGCTTGGTGAGGTAGTCATCAGCCCCAAGTCCCAGGCCTTTTAGTTTATCATCCAACGAGCCACGTGCTGAAAGGATGATCACCCCGTCTGTCTTACCTTCTTTATATAGTGTTTCAAGCAGGTCAAACCCGCTTCCATCAGGAAGATTGATGTCCAGGATTATGCAATCGTAGTTATACAGAGAAATACGTTCCAGAGCAGCTTCTAGGCCTGTTGTGGAATCACAAGTAAACCCTTCTTTGGAAGCAAAATCTTCCAAATCCAGCAAAAGCGTCTGTTCATCTTCGACAATTAACAGCTTCATATTTTCAAAATAACAACTTAAATCTGTAGAAATATTGGATTGTTGAATTAACCTCCCTTTAAACTGTAGGCCACTTTTTAGTTGAGATTTCCTCAAAGTGATTTATTAAGGAATTCTGTAAGGGGCTTAGCCAAAAAAGTGGTTGTTACTGACACTACTGAACTGCTAACAGAAGAAATGGAAAAAGGGAATGGCGTTCCAATACAAGAACAAAATTTTTGAGCAAAATTCTCCTGTCCATGACACAAGAATGTAAGTACAGGGCTTGGCTAGAAAATGAATTATCCTTCAGAAAGTTTGCTTGTAAATGAACTTTCCCAGATCATTGAGCATGGAAAAAGTTAAGCATCAGCTCAAGTCAATAGTATAATCACTATGGTTTATTGGCAAGTAGGATTCAAAATAAACACCTATATATTCGAATGTGACCGTGGAGCGTATGGCAAAACAGTGGTGGCAGATATATCTGATCAATTAACACCAAAATATGACAAAAGCTTTGATCTTAGGAATCTGCGAAGAATAAGGCAGTTTGCCGAGGTCTTTTCTGAATTTGAGATTGTGTGGCCAGTGGCGGCACAATTGAGTTGGTCACATTTTATAGAACTACTATCCATCAAATCTTCAGAAGCCCGGATGTTGTATGCTAGAAAGAACGCAGAAGAAACTTGGAGCAAACAAACTCTAAAGAGATTAAAACAACCTAGCCAATAGCTCCAAATCCTCTTCAAAATGGTTCGGCTTCTGTATTGTCCGCTCCTGCTGACGAGACATTAAATAGAACCAGAACACCAATCTTAATTAGCCATCACAATACAACTGAATAAGAAGTTTAGAGAGATGTTTAACTAAATCTAACGGTTTTGAGAACTCCTAAAAAGGATATTGATTTATTCTATTTTTGGCACCATTTCTAAAAAACCACAAATAATATAATTAACTTGCTGAAAATTAATCAATTACATTACTTAAAAATAATTTTGCCTTATTAGGTGACCTGAAGAAAAATTTAGCAGATAAAATATTGTATATCAGTAGATTATAAGCGTAGGTTCGAATCCTGCCACCCCGACGAAAACCCCTCCAAGGGAAATCAAAAGCCTGTAAATCAGTAGATTTACAGGCTTTTCTGTTTTTTAGCCTTTAGTTCATATCAATAAATATCAGAAAAAATATGTCTTATTCGGTAACCTTTTTTGAAGTGATGTAAAAACCTTTAAAACAGTTCATTTGTCATGAAAACAACTATCACCTTTGGGATCAGGTTTTTTCTCAAAAACAACCTTATCAACGACGGAGAGGCTCCTATCTATTCAAGGATAACCGTTGATGGAACCCGGGTGGACATCTCATTAAAGAGAAAAATAAATGTCTACGATTGGAACCCTGTGCTGGGATCGGCCAAAGGATCCAAAGAATCCTCCAAATGCCTAAACCACTATTTGAAAGAATTAGAAGCCAGGATTATCCAGATTTACCAGGAGTTTCAGCTTAAAAAAGTAACTATTACCGCAGATGCTATCAAGCATGAACTTTTGGGCACCCAAACAAAAGAACATACCGTTTCCATGCTCTTTGAATACCACAATGAAAAGTATAGAAATGTTTTGGCATGGGGTACCCTCAAAAACTACTTCACAACACAAAAGTATGTGATGGCCTTTGCCAAGTCACAGTTTGGGATAGAAGATTATTTCCTACAGGGCATTAATTACCGCTTTTTGAATGAGTTCGAATTATATCTGGTGAACTATGAGCCACAAGACCATCATAAGCCTTTGGGGAATAACGGCATCATGAAACACCTGGAAAGGTTCAGAAAAGTAATAAATCTGGCTTTAAGGATGGAATGGATGGTTAAGGATCCATTTGCAAAGTTCAGCTTTCGGTACCAGAAAGTAGAAAGAACTTGCCTGAATCCTGCTGAGCTCTGCAGAATAGAAGAAAAGCAATTTGATATCCAGCGGTTACAATACATCAGGGATCTGTTTGTCTTCAGCTGCTACACCGGTCTTAGCTACATTGATACGATGAACCTGATGCATGATGACATTGTGTTAGGCATGGATGGAGAGTACTGGATATCCATAAGCAGGCAAAAATCACAACAAAAGTCCAAGGTCCCCCTATTGCCTAAGGCTTTGGATATCATCAGACTTTATCAGGATAGAGAAAGACCTTACTCCAAAGGGAAAATTTTCCCGCTGATATCCAACCAAAAGTTGAATGCCTATCTCAAGGAAATCGCAATCCTTTGTAAAGTTAAAAAAAACCTGACGTTTCATTTGGCAAGGCATACGTTTGCCACCACCGTCACTCTTTTAAACGGTGTCCCGATTGAAACTGTCAGTAAAATGCTGGGACATGCTAGTATTAAAACTACGCAGATCTATGCTAAAGTGGTTGAGAAAAAAGTCAGTGATGATATGAAAAAGCTCAGAAGGAAACTGGGAAAAGCGAAATAATCTATTCACCACCTTCGGGTGGTGATGTGACTTTCTGTTAGATATTAGTCCGATTTTGTGAGTAGTTAACTAAAATCAAACTTAAATGACAGCAGAAATCATCACATTGAATGACTTGGAGAAATTTGGAACGGAGTTAAAAGCGGAGATCAAAAAATTGCTTTTGAGCATGAACGGGCAACCAAGCAAGAAATGGCTGAAATCCCATGAAGTCAGAAAGCTATTGGATATTTCCCAGGGAACCCTTCAGCACCTGCGGGTCAACGGCACCATGCCCTTCACAAAAATTGGAGGAGTGATCTACTACGATCATGAGGATTCATCCATCACGTTTACACCACCCATAGAAAGAGAAACAAATGGAATCAAAAAAACAAGAATTAGATATTTAATGGACTTTTCATAAGATGAACATAATATTATTAAACAAAATCTGAAATTTATAATAAGCTAACACTCCTTTGAGGCTGTTGGAAAAGCCCAATCCTAAAGACAAAGAACATATCTACACCCTGATGGATTTTCAGTTTTTCTCACAAAATTACGCATGGAAGAGTATAAACTGTACCCTTTCCATATTTCCCTTAATTTAAAATGAAACATTACCTTTTGCCAACAACAGCTGGCCGTAAAAAAGTGATTTCCGGCTTATAGGCGATCTGCTTTTCAATAGTTTAGGTTGAATCAAACTTTGAACTTAGCATGAAATTCCCAACTACCCGATTTTCCGGTATCCCTCTGGAATAAGACACACAGCCAAAGTTCTATATACATAATTGAACGGTCCGGTTTAATTCGTCGGCAGTGCATATAGTCCGGTCTAATCCCGGCGCCATTTTCAGATAAAATATGTCTCCACCCAAATACGCCCCCGCAAAATCCGGATTAGTAACCAGTAAATAGTAAAGTCCCTCACAGGGCTGTGATCCGGAAGAACTACAATTGATACTGATCACATCATTAGTTGGAGATGCATCGTGGAGCCATACACCATCCTTCTTCCACCGATATATTGATGGAGATCCCTGGTAATTACCGTCATCATAGGTAAGATCAACCGTTGTATTTGATGATATATACAGCGTATCGACGAACTTGAGGTACTGCGGGGCATACGTGTAATAATTGGGGATTTTTGTTTTGGAATAAGCAAGTTCCTCAAAATTGTAATAATTATACCTTACCGTAAATTCAGTGATATTTTTGTCGAGGAGACAATCCGGGATGTCCCCTTCCAGTCGGTTGTTATGCAATCCAAGCTGACTGATGGTAGCAAAAGAACAAAAACTGGAGGGTATGCTCCCTATGAGTTTGTTATCATTGAGTGTCAACGTATTGATGTTGACCAGATTTCCATAGGAAGGGGGGATCTCCCCCGTAATTTGGTTCTCATCCAATCTTAATTGCCGCAGTGAGGCTATATTTCCAAAGACAGCAGGAAGACTTCCTGTTAAGCTATTTCTGTATGCCAAAAAGGAATCCAACAGTTGCAGTCCTCCCATTTCCCACGGTATCTGCCCTGTAACATTGTTATCCTGTAGCCAGAAAAACTGCAGATTATCCAAACTGCCCAGTGAAGCAGGCAAAGTGCCTGACAACTGATTTTGGTTGAGATACAGGCGTGTTAAGCCGGAAAGATTACCGATCGAAGTAGGAATAGATCCGGAAAGCTGATTGGAATAAAGATAAAGCTCTTTCATCGCTGACATGCTTCCTATGGATGAGGGTATACTGCCGGTAATCGCATTGCCATTGATATAAAAATGGGTGAGCTTATTTAAATCACCTAAATTGGAAGGTAAAACACCCGTCAGGTTATTGTCATAAACGCTGAAAAACTCGAGGTTGGGCAAAGATGTAAGGGATGGGGGAATACTGCCGGTAAGATTGTTTATATATAGGTGGACATTTTCCAGTGCGGTCATATTCCCGATGGTGCCGGGGATAGTACCTGTCATATTATTTCCATAAAGTAAGAGTTCTACTACCTTATCGAGATTACCCAAACTTTGCGGTAGCTGACCGATGTGGGGATTTCTCACCATCTGGATATGTTCCAGGTATGTCAAGTCTCCAAAGCTTTCGGGGATGGTTCCGTTAAGGTTGTTTTGCCAAAACATTATCCACTTTACATGTCCGCTCGCATCAAGCGTCAACCCATGGAAATTACTCACATCCTGAACTACATTGGGATCTGCGGAACTCCAACCGGAATTATTATACCAGTTGGGCCCATCCATAGCCTGGTAAAAGTCCATCAAGGCATCATACTCTGCCTGACTGGGCAGTGCTGACCCCGTATTCGTAGAATAAGAGGCCAATTCCTTGTTTGATGAACCGGACCCATGGGGGGCTGTTCCTGAAGTATTACTGAAAACATAATTCCCACCAGATGCCTTTTTTGGTACCCCTTTATTGGGGTCATTTCTTAAATTTGAATAATTCATCTTGGCAACCGTAGGAGACACCCTCTCAGCTTCGAGCATCATTTGCTCCCATAACATGCTATCCAAATAAAGCCGGTTCTTATCAATTTCCCCCTCTTGCAAAAAAACACCTACATTTTCATCTGTTTCTTCAAGTAAACCCGGACTGGGGGATACTTCATTATTCCAGAATGAAAACCAGCTTACTATAAAGCCTATAGACATTAAAAACATATTTCTAGTCATAAAAAACTTTTTGGATTTAAGATTAAATTATAATTTTCATTTAAATCAGAATAGATTGGACTGGACGTTAGCCAAAAGAAAACTAAAAACCATAAGAAGACCCCTACTCTGTTTTTTTATCCATTTTGACAAATAGCAAATCACAGCTCCCCAAGATCCTTCAGATAGTATTCTATCTTTTCATCCCCTTTATCTTTCAGTTTATCCATTGGGATTATCTCCTTTACCTCTTTTCTGATTTTTTTGAAGGAACCGATCTCGAAACCGATCTTCAGTTGAACCCTGCTTTTGCACAGGCTGGATTTCTTGTCAAAAAAGGGATCTATGGAGCCCATTACCACTGATCTGATTGTATTGCCCATCACGATGGTTCTTCCGATTGCCTGATTGATTGATGCCGGATTTTTACCAGGATGACAGTAATTTTAATACATTAACAACAACAGAAATATCCCCGGCCAAAAAACTTGGGAGATCACTGCTTATTCCAATAAACATATCGTCATATTTAAAGTCTCGGGTATTGTTTCAATTACTATGGGAGAGCCTTTTATTACCGTGCCGGCAGGCAATAAGGAATTCTGAATTTCTACATAATACACTCCATTGCAATTAGTGGGACCGGAACTACCCTCAGGATAATATTCGCATGAAAATGAAGTGTCCGTAAATTCAAATGCATTCTGCTGAAAGTTAGGGAATAGCGGAACTCCATCTTTTACCCACCTATATTCAGTAACACCTTGGGTATTTATACCCAAATCAGTATTGAGGACTAAAAAATCACCTTCTCTGACACTAACATAAACAGTATCTGTAGAAGCCTTCTGCGGAAGAAAATGAGATTGGTCGGGGAAATGGGGAGCCATATCAATAAAACTCTCTATAGAAAAATTATTGTTGGCTAAATATACGTGGTTGATTCCCGAAGTATAAATACATGGTGGTAAAGTACCCGTAAATTGATTATTTTGAAGGTTTAAAATCAGAAGATTTGGAAAAGAACAAAAATAATCAGGGACAGGTCCTGTAAGCTGATTATCATATACCCTAAAATGGTACAGATTAGTAAGGTTTGAGAAAGAAGCAGGGATTGGCCCAGTGAAGTTTGACCCCATCAATTCCAAATACTCCAGATCAAGTAAATTTCCGATTGAGGAAGGGAGATTGCCCTCAAGTTTTGTGAAGAACAAAGCCAATACTTTCAATTTGGTAAGATTCCCTATATTGGCAGGAATCGGTCCTGTCAGGTAGTTGGAATGAAGGGCCAGATATTCCAGATTTGTCAAATTAACTATAGACTCGGGAATTGTTGACCAATTGATCACGCTGCTGTTTAGATACAGTAACTTTAGGTTCACAAGATTTCCAATGGATTGGGGGATGTATTTGTATAAATTATTCACTGACAAGTCCAAAGACTCCAAGTGGACAAGATTGCCGATACTTTCAGGGATTTCACCCAACACCTTGTTTGAGGACATAAAAATCCCCGTAACGTTTCCATTGGCATTGGTATGGATCCCATAAAAGCCCGAGACGTCTTGTATTACATTTGGATTGGCACTACTCCAACCGGTATTATTTGTCCAGTTTGCCCCATTTGTTGCCTGATAGAAATCCATGAGCGCATCATACTCTGCCTGAGTAGGCAGACCGGCCGACATCGTTGTTTGGGACATGCTTTCCTGCTTTGCTGTCTTGCCCATGCCCGTTTGGATGGATTGCAACTCCTCTTGCTTTCTCTGTTCCAAACGTAATTTTTCCTGCTGGATTATCTCCGCCTGCATTTGCTCGAATGCCACCAATTCCTGCTTTTGCTCCGGTGTAAGTTGTGGTACTGCCAATTCTCCATTCTCCCTAGGCATTATCTCGCCCTGTCCGCCACCGGGGGCTATTACATTTATCAAAGTATCAACCCCATAAGGTTCAGACAATTCAAAAAGAGGAACATTGTATGAAAAATCATCCATAAATGGACCGCCCATCTCATTTGTACTAAGCAATGAAAACCAACTGTATTCCAGGGTCGAGGTGCCTGATGTCAATGCAAGTAATTGCCCGGACCCCATCGGTAAGGTAAATATCAACAATAGAAAAAATGCGATACTTTTCTTATGCTTATTCATAAACAACATATAAACTGGTTTAAATTAAATAGGAACTGCTTTTCTATATTTCCCTGTTCTTCATACTGATGACCCGTTTGGCCATGGCTTGCTTTTTGCCCCCCTCTAACTCCACCATCTCACCATCTATCTCCTTAATAAATTGCGGTTCAAATCCTTCTTGATCCAAATTTTCATTTAAATCAGAACAGATTGGACTGTACGTTAGCCAAAAAGGAACTAAAAACCATAAGAAAACCCCTACCCTGTTTTTTATCCATTTTGATAAATAACAAATCACAGCTCTCCTACATCCTTCAGATAATACTCTACCTTCTCATTACCCTTTTCCTCCAATCCATCCGGCGGAACCAACTCTTTCACTTCTTTTCTGATTTTCTTAAATGAACCGATCTCAAAGCCGATTTTCAGCTGGACCCTACTTTTATATAAACTGGATTTCTTGTCAAAAAAGGGATCAATCGATCCTATCACCACTGACCGGATTGTAGTGCCCATCGGGATGGTTCTCCCAAGCGCGAAGTTGGAAGCCCAGGCTTTTCCATCAAAATCCCTAGACTCATAGCCTGAGGGATTGGTGATGGTAACTTGATTTCGGTTTACTGTGCCCTGTGCAAACCAGTTGCCCTTACTGAAACGTAATCCCGTAAACACTCCCAGACCTTCCCTCCTCAATTTCTCCTTGTCGTCAAACTGCTTTTTCCATGTCCCCCCTCCCATCAAGGCAAACTGCTGGGTAAAGGAATAAGAGAGCCCGTAATCCAGCAGCAGTCCATCCCCAAAAGAGGTAAGGGGATCATACCACAGAAGCATCCCAATACGGTAGACCACGGGCACTTCTTTCAGCCTGTTTGGCTCAAAAAATTCTTTCTTTTTGTTTTTCAGTTCGGTCGGAATGGTCTTTATATTCCCAAGAGAATCGATCTTCAGTTTGGAAAAATCCTTCCCCGTCTTTTGGATGTACTCATCCGAAATATGTCCTGCCTTCCCCTTCGCAAGCTCCTTGGCCTGTTCAAAAGGAATTTCCGAGGGCAAACCGTTTTTGGTAAGTTCTGCCAGCGCATTGGTTCCGTAGAAGTCAGGGAGCTTTGCATCTGTGGAACCAGCCCCTTCTTTTACCACTCCCGTAAGCTGTTCTTCCACTTTGGGCATAAGCCATTCATTGGTCAGCGCTTTGAGGTTTTCATTGTTTTGATCCACCAGAGATTCCAGCCTGTCAACCTCATGGATATCCTCTATCCTTGCTTTGGATTCATTCACCCTATCCAGGGTATTTTTTGCGGCATTTTTGATTTCCTCCCCCGGGATATCCCCGCTCTGGACCAGGCTTTCCAGTGTTTTGCTTTCCCGGTCCAGCACTTCTCTGCTCCTTTCCTTGGCCAGCGTAAAAAGGCTGTCCCGTTGGGTGCTGTCAGTGGTGATTTCCTTTAGGTCTTTAAGTTCTCTCCGCAGGGAATCGTAGGATTTCTTCAGTGACTGGATCTGTTTGAGTTCTTCCAGGTAAGGGGTTTCAGGTTTGGTTGGTAAAGTAGGGATAGAATTTGAAATCGAAGGCTTCGGAAGTTTTGAATTCATGCCGCCTGGCAAGCCTTGCGCTTTCAAAAAACTCGGATAGAGCAGCATGCAAAAAATAAAAATGATTTCTTTACGCATAACTGTTATGTCTATTCAAATAAAACAATCATTCAAGTTTAAATCATAATATTATAATCTATACCATCACAATCTACTCAACCTATTTTCACTTCATGCAATATGAATCATAAATCCTATTACATGATGTAAATTCTTGCTACAATTGTTGCGGGCTACGGCTAGTACTATAAACAGCTTTACCTGTGTTGTGTAAAGGAACTTTTAACTCATCCAAATATTAATATTACTGTAAACCACCCATTTTCCACTCTTATCTAATTTAAATTTATACAACGTTAACCCTCCGCAATCATAGCACACAAACTCTATTGCAACAATTGCTTCGGTATATAAGTGATTAAATCCTACTCTAGAAATTTTATAGTACGAGTTTTCAAAATCAACCCGTGGTTCATCACTCATAATCAAATTAACTTCATAACCTGTAGCTTTCTTAAAATTCGCTCTTTTAGATTTAAGATTGTAATTATAATTTTTTACTTCATTCTCTTCTAACAACAATTTAATAGCGTCCTCATCAACTCCTAAATTATCAAAGCTTAACAATGTATCATATAGACTATATATTATATTAGAGTTGATAAAACCTTCTGCTGAAATAATAAGATCTGACTCAATTAACTCATCTAAAAACTCAGACTCCATAGAGCTATATTTATCTGAATTAACTAAATATGATTTCCTCTCATCACAAGAAAACATCAAAATCACGAGAACAAAAAAACATGATTTATTCATAATCATTTCATTACCATGTTATATTTACGCCTAATTTTTTTTCATAATATTTCAATACATTACTCTGTATAATACCTCCATCCGATTGTGGAATATACTTAATATAATGAGTTATTTTTTTTCAGAATGTCCTTTTGATGTCCTGCGGTTGTCCTTTCCCACGTAGAATGCCCAATCTGAGCATTGTAAGCCTTTAAGTGCTCAACACTACCTTTTCCAATAGTGGTTATAACATTTAAATGATTATCAATATGGAATTTCTCATGGACTAATGTATTCATCAAATAAATCCCAGTTTATCGAGATAATAATTTACAATATTATCAAGAGCTCCTTCATTACCTTTAAATTTAATTTCATGTAATAAACTACTATTATCTGACCCAACTCTCTTGTTAACTGTTACTCCATCAGCTTCATAAATATTCTTTGGCAATGAATATCTGTCCTGTTCAAGAACTCTAATTTCTCCATCATCTACTCCGTCTGACCCGATAAACTCCCCATGCCCATCGAAATAGTCAGCAAACATTCCTGTTGGATCAATAAACATTAGTGGATTATTCAAAACATAGGTATATGGAGAAAAGTTAACATACGCATCTGCCAATGGGTCAACACTCAAACAAGACTAGCTGTCAACATCATACATCCGTTCCTTGATGCCGTAGAATTCTAGGTTATTTTTATAAATTACTTCTTCTTCTAGAAATGATATTTTTTTTATCGTTTAAGCATTTCCTTGTACCTATTCTATTGCTGTATCATCAGGATTCCGAAATAAGATATTAAAATCTTTCGACTTATTAATGACTTGAGATTTATAAACGTTATTATCCACCGTATTTGGATTTCTATAAATTACTTTACCATTCTCAGCTATTAATTTCATTAAAAACAGAGGTGTTTTAGATTGGAATTCCTCATTTTCTAGAAAATTTGAAATAGGTATTCCAATAGTAAATTCTGAATTTGTTTTCGCTTCCATTGGAACAGGATTTACACTTTCATAATCTGTAAAATATAGAGTATCAATCTCTTTGTCATGTTGGAACAACACAAATAATTCTCCTCGCATCTTATCCTCTGTGTTAAAATGAGATAAAAGATTTAAATCTACTCTTTCAGTCGAATTATTTTCATATTCGAAAACATAATATATTCGCGGTATTACATACGGTCTAATATTATTTAATGAATCATCTTCATAATGACTCAATTCAATAGTTTTAATAGAGATATTCAGTACTTTTTCTGCTTTGCTATCATCCTGATGGCTACCACATCCAAACAAAAATAACATATAAAATATCTTTAACTTCATCACTTATTCATCTTTAGATAATCTTTATAATTTCCCTCCATATAATTTTTAAAATATAAAGTGGTGTTTTTCCAGCTTGAATGGCTCTTTTGCAGTTCGTAAGCTTTGAAATGGGGACCTCCTCCTAAAGCAAATCTCTCTACACCGTGGCCTTGATATTCATGAACTCCCAAAGCATTCTGAACATTTGAAACCGTCGACAAATAAGAGTTCCTACTATTCTTAAAAATTGCCGTGACTTTAATTGTTCCATCTGCTGCATTTCCGTGAAATGTATTACCTGACATTTTTACAGCGGTATTAGCAGGTCCATTTGATCTTTCAGGATCATTAAATCCTGAAGGTATACTACCTCCAGGTACTGACTTCCCATCCCAAACGGAAATCTTCCCGTTGTATAGTTTTCCCATATCAATTCCATCCGTTTTTCCTGCAATATCAGTAAGTACATTTGAGATAGCTTCACTGGAAAGATTCGCCTCATTGATTCCTAAACTTTTATCTTCTAAATCCCTCAATAGTCCGAGATCCGAAGATGTACGGTCATTCAATACATCACTTCCATGAGAGGACGCTATTGCATCAAAATTCCCTTGGTCTATGATCCTTATATTGTCCGTTGTCCTGCTATCCCTGTATAGGAACTGTCCATCCCGGTTATAGTAATCGTCAAGCCTTCCATCAGGATCAATACGATTTAAAGGATTGTTTTGTACATAATTATATGGTGAGATCCAACTTCTTTGATCCGCCAACGGATCCACAACACCCCATCTCCCAATCGTCGCATCGTACATCCTCGCTCCGTAGTCATAGTATTGAAGACCTTCGTCCTCAATAAGTTCCTTCCCATTGTAGAGATACTTATTCGCCTTTATCCCTCCATTTTGAAAGCCCAGCCCTGTCAGTTCCAGTCCCCATGGATCATAATGGGTCTCCTGTACTATGACCGAACTGATACTCATCACCATCATATTGTCAAACCAGACATCCTCCGAAGTCTCGTTTACCACAAAGGTTTCCATATATCCGTCCTTGGAAATATACATATTCTCTTCCAAGACTTCATGTTGGTTTGCAGCATTTTTAGAGAGGACTTTCTTTCCTACCTCATATCTGTTGCTGTCCTGATCGTAGAGGGCATACATCAGATAGGCCTCCGGAGCTTCTTTTTTCTGAAGATCCTTGGCTAATATATCCGCCAGATTCAACAGGGCTATGGGATTTGCGCCGCCTGCACGCTGGGTGCTCAACGCTAGTTCATTCAGGTCTGCCACCAGTCTTTCCCTGCCGCCCGCTGCCATAAAGCTTGCGGCATTGGCTTTTTGCTTTTTGTCTTCCAAATATTTGCCGTGGACCTGAAGCTTTAAGCTGTCTCCCGCATAGATTTCCTGGGTTCTTCCGGGCCCCACCATTCTTCCACGGTTTGCATTCAGCCAGGCTACCTTGTTTCCGCCCTGCGTCACGTTGTGCTCAGGCTCTGTCTGTCTGGATTCCGATACCATGGAAAACTCCATTTCCTCCGCCGCAGCACGGCCATCTTCCATTGTTGCTATAAATTCCTGGACATTCGGGCTGCGGAGTACCTGACGCACATTGCCCAAATGATCCTTCACATAAAATTCACTGTGCAACTCATCCTCTTCGACGACAAACCTTCCCTCCTCATGCACCAGATAATCCGGTGATCCGTCCAGCATAACTATCTCCCCGATGTAATCCTGTGTCTTGATCAATGCTCCGCTGCTGTTATATACCTTTTGGCTCAGCTTGTTTCCTTCCGCATCGTAGGCGAATATCAACTGTGCCCCTGTAGAAAAGGTTATTTCCTGCGGCAGATTAAGGTAATTGTACGTAATCAGACTGATCTGCTTGTCCACGTTTTCGGTCATGTTGCCGTTCTCGTCATAGCCGTATTCTGCCGTACCCCGTTCTTTAAAATCCTTCGCCGTATACGTCAGTGCCGTGATGTTGTCCTTTACCTGCGACAGCCTGTTGCTGTATGGGTAGTATTCATATTCCAAATCATCCACAGGACCATAAGTTGATGCAGTCTTTTGGTTACTCCTTTCCATGTTATGGATATTCCCGTTCGCATCATAGGTGATGCCTGAAACGGTATATCGGTTCACCTCGCCGCTTGCAGTAAAATTTGCGGCTTTAAGTCTGTTGGCATTGTCATAGGTATAGTTGTAGGTTCTGGTTTTATAGTCCGCTTCAGGATCAGACACACCGCCCCAATCGATCCGTGAGATATTCCCGTTATACCTCGGCGTGGCCGCCCCACTTTCCTGGTAATAATTGGTCTGGGTATAGCCGCCGTTCAATCCGCTGCCGAGATTTTTCAGCCATCCCCGGATATTGTAACTGTACGTCTGGTTGCCCGTGCTTATTTCGGGAAAGGATTTTGCCGTCAGCTGGCCGAGATCGTTGTATGTGTATTGTGCAATTGTCCGGGGGGCTTCGGACCCAACAGTATGCTCAATGGATTCCAACTCACCGATTGCATTGTAACTGTACGTCCTCAAAATATTGCCTACGCCTGTTTCCGTACTTGAAGTGAGGGTGGAAATCGGCAGGTTCTCAAAATTGTATTTGGTAGAGATGCGGAGCGCTCCGCCCATTTGGTGGTCGGACAGGGATTGGATCACCCGCCCCTTATTGTCATAGAATAGCGCTGTGGTATAGTAGTCCCCTGTTTCAAGGTTTTTGACTTTTTTGCCTGTCTGCAATCCGTGCACACGGGTGCTTGCCGCGGCATCAAAATCGGGATTGGCCTGATAGGTGTAGCCTGACAGATGCTGATAGGAATCGTAATAATTCACCGTCAATACCTCCCCCCCGGCCGAAGGCCAGCCTTCCACAACATCCCCGTTGACCAGCTTTGCATTGTTGGGTCCTCCTGTAGTATTCACCTCTGTCTGGAGTGCGTCAAGAGATAAACTACTTGAAGTCAAACCTGTGGAAAGCTCCCTACCCAAGGCATCATACTTGGTATACAGCCACTTTTGGCTTTTTTCAAGCACCCCATCCTGCATACCGATCATACGGTCCTGAAGATCGTACAGAAAGAATTCGGATTCCCGTCCCGGTTGCTTTTTTTCCGTCATCCTTCCCCTGCCGTCATAGGTGTACCGGAAGTACTGCTCAAAAGCGAGGTCAGCGTCATTTGACATGGACCAGGCATTGTTTAACTCAAACATATCGACCGCAAGGGGAGGTATCACCACCCGTAACTGTCCCAAGTCATCGTACACATAGTAGGTAGCCAGCCAACCCGAATGTCCGTCACCCGGAGGCGTGTCACAGCCTTCCACTTTTTTTAGGATAAGCCTTCCCAGTTTATCGGTATATTGGAGGGTTTGGATATCGTCCTCGTCAAAGGTTATTTCTACCCATAACGAATTGGCCGCATAGGAAGATGATGTCACGGGCATCCCGTTTGAATCCAATGTCCAGATCCTCACATCATCGGCAAGGGTATTGGGTCTTCTCTGAAACTTCACTTCTTTCCCCGAACCCAGATGCCATGAATCTCCCGGTGCCGCCTGTTTGTCCACACGGTTTAGGGGGGAGGGCTCAAAATCTTTTTCCGAATAGCCGCGGCTGTCCCCGTAAATAGGGACAGTACGGTTGGAATGCATCGTGACTCCGTTGGATCGAAAACGACCGTCCTGGGTTCCGGTGGTTTCAAAATACGGCAAATACTCCTTCTCCTGCCGTCCAAACTCATCATACACTATAGGGGTTATTAAGTCCTTACCGTTGATCGTGGATTTTTTACCTACATTTTGCATGGGCCTACCTAGACCGTCAAAATAGGTGAACGACTTATAGGACTGACTTGGGGTACCATTTGTGACAGTAGTCACTGAAGTGGTTCCTGTCCGGGCTTTATATGTCTTGACAAAGTTTTCGGTAGTCTGTCCCAACGTTGCCGAGCAGGTAACAAAAAACAGGAAAAGTGAAGCAATCAGATAGTGTCTCATCTTAAAAATGGTTAGTTGCCGGCGTAGTTGTATTCGTAATGCTCCAATATATGGCCGTCCTCGTTCTTGACGGTTTTCAGACGGTTGGCCGAGTCATACTCATAAATAAGCGTATATCCCCTGGGATCGGTCTTGCTGGTCATGCCCACCAATGGTTCATAGGTATAGGAGGTCATCATGGCATCTGCTGGATGAAGCCTGAGCTCATCTATAACCACACTGCTGCCTGAAATCGTGAGACTCGACGAGGTAATAGTCTTTTCTACCCACTTCCAAGTCGTCGTAAGGGATTCCGTCTGCCCGCTAACACTTACATTGCCCGTCCCCGATGTCCTCCTCGCCCAGAACCCGACCCGGTAAGGACTGGAGGCGGAAGCCGCAATCCCCGTCTTGGTAACCTGACCTGAACTTAGATTATAACCTTTCTTGCCTGTTTTAAAAATAGTTGTCGGAGTGCCTGAGTAAGTCCAACCGCCTTTGTCTGAAGTTTCGAAAGAGGTAAAAGAAATTTGGTTAGATGCGGTGTTTTCTGCTTTTGCAATCGTGTACTGCTTATCATAGCCCCAAAAATAACTTGTAATCGAACCTCCTTCTTTCGACACCATGCTAGGGTTCCCTGATCCATCGTAGTCATGGTAACGTATCCTGTTCTCCAGAGCAGAATTCCTCACTGCGGTTCTGATGGTCTCGGGCAATATAATCCCGTTACCCCACTCTTTATAGTCCGTACGGTTGGTGGACAGTCTGACCTCATTTTGATAAGTTTCCGTTTGTATGGGTTCTCCAACCCGGTTTTGGACGATTAATTTATCCTCTACCGGTGTCCTGACTGAAATATCATGTGCATATAGAATCTTTGTACTTAAAGTATTTCCTTTGCTGTCTTCTGACGTTGTCTTTGTCAACTGCAAATGGTTAGGGTTTTCGTAATAATAATTGGTAATAGTACTAAATGGTTTTTCTCCATTACCATCATATTGTATTTCTGTGGATGACGTTTTGTAAAACCAATTTTGTTGCATCTTGTGTTCCATAATATCCAGGTTTTCTAGCCTGCCTAACCCTAGATCTTCAGGAGTGCATATAAAATTAAACTTCTTCCGAATGTAAAACCCATATACAATGTTGTTTTTTCTGGAATCCCGGATATAGGTATCTATTTTTTCATGAAGAGGAACAAAGCCACCGTTTCTAACTTTAAAATAGGACACCTTTTTTTGGAGGCCGTCATCCCATCCTAAATTAACCTTCAGAGTCCCTTCTATGGGATCGCCCACAATATTATTCCCTTCAATATCCTGCCCTATATAATATTCATACTCTTCTGCTCCATTTTGAAAATCATCGCCAGAACTTACAGTTACATACCTGTACCTAGCTCCCAACACACTGGAGCTATAAAGATTACGTACACCCGACGAATTTAAGACTGCATAGTTTACGTCTACATAGGAACATGGGAATAAACTCTCCTGACACGGAATTCTGTCAGTTCTACCAGTAAAATACCAAGGATCGTTTCCTTTTATTCCGGACGACTGGCTTAAGGTTTCTTTTTTACCATAATAGACCTTTTTTGTTTCCAAGGGATCCGTCGGAGTGGCCTGTTTAACAATTTTGCTTATTCTCACTCCTCCTTGAAGTATCTCTGCGGGTATAACTTGTTTCTCTCCCGGTATATAACTAAAGGATAGTCCCCCGAATAAGCAGGGCCTATCAATAGATATGGAAATTCTGTAGCTGGAGTTCTTCTTCAATGACATGTACGCGTTGGGATGCATGTTATTGGGACCAAAACTGAAACTGTTTCCTAAAGCTATTGTTCCGCCCGCTCCTCTTTCGTAAAAGATATTGGTTTGAGCTGTCGTTAAATTTTCTATGGTGACAGTTGCCAATACATGATGCGGGGGAACTGCATCAGGGCTGCAAACATAATCGTTAACACTCACATCTTTATTTAGCTCAATTTCCTGATCGAATGTAATGTTAAGAAGGTTTCTAGAATTAGTAGTCCGGGCTGTACTACTATTGGTCTCTACTGGTAAAGAAACATTTACCGAAGGAGGGAGCACCTCTTTTGTTCCGTGATAAGTGTTAGCTTCAAATTCAAAGGCTGTATAGCCTTTGGTGGGGTATATGATCTTTTTCAGGGCTCCGTATTTGGAATAGACCGGATCGGGTTCTTTATCCGCCCCGATGTTAAACATTTCAAATCCAGTGGGCTTAAAATCTATTTTAGATGGATTAGGAAAAAAATAGTTGTTATTTTTTCCATTATAATACCCCCAATGATCTTGGCTAAAGGACAATCTCGCTGGCAATGATTCCGGACTGTAATATTCGAAAGAGTATTTCTTGTTCGGATCACTATAAGTAACACTTGTCAGGAAAGTCCTTGAATTAGATGTGGTCAAATAAGTGAGTGCAGCACCGTCGATGATCTTAGCTGATGCATCAAAGTATTTGATGTCTGATATCAGATAAGCAGCATTAAGTACCGGTAAATTTCTATACGAAAATACTACTCTTCCTTGGCTAGGCCTGTTACTGGTGATACTATCCAACTTCAAGCCCGCGATTCTACTCATAGTTGTTACTACAGGGCTAATAGTAAATGCTGGCCCCGTTCCCGACCCGCCGGCACATGAATTCTGTAAGGTCGGGTTTGCAACTGTTATACTTTGATGATTTCCTATGTCGTACTCGTAATTGATTGGGGAATAAGTTAAGTATATTTCATCTCCCTTAGGATGTGTAACTTTGCTTAGATGCCATCCCGTGATTACTTGACCCGACCATAAAGAATGCCCATCACCATAAGACCGAAACTGGGACGATTCTGTATTAAGAAAATAATACTTTATACCTTTGGTGTCAGTGATCAAAAATCCGTTCTCGTATTTATCAACCCGCAAGCCGCTCGGCGATAAAATAACAATATTCTTGTTATGATCTAATACAAACTGACCGGAGTATCCCTGAAAATGATAGACAAAAACGTCTAATTCATAATCTGGCTGTGAACCTGCAGTGATGCCGGCACCCAGGTTGTAAAAATAGTCGATGGCAGCACCACTTTCGTAATTCCCTATAATATTTTGTGGAATGGGAGTTGTCCTATTTTCATCAGGTCTTCCCCTGACGACCCTCGTGATCACCCCACCGGAATTTATGTTCCATCCTAAACCAACGTTACTGGTTAGCTGATCCACTTTTATCCCGTCGGAATGGTGATTTAAAGAAATGGGGATGCTTAAATTTGAAGTGCTGTAAGCAAAAATTGGAATTTCCGGGTTGATACTACCGGTAAAGTAACCTACAGGGGTCTGCCCATACTCCCCCAGTTGATAAGCTGAAGGAGAAGGGGGTATGATTTGGGGAAGGTTTATGTTGTTCTCCTGCCCATATAGGTGAAAAAACACCATTGAGAAAAAGAATAAACTGACAGTTTTCTTCAAATAACTGAACATTACATCTTTTATATGGCTACTCCCAGTAATTCTTTCCACAATTAAAAACAAGTACATCTATTTAATATTATATAGTTACATTTTTCTCTCTAGTCCTGTCAACCTTCTATGCCGGTCTCCCACCAACTTCTTTTATCACCCTCCTTTTGATAGGATTATGAAAACTTTAGACACATAAATGGTCATTTTTGCTGATATAGTTAAAGGCATCACTTCGTAATCCTTCGCAAACACATAGTCAGGTAAGTTGGCAGCTTCCTTTTCTCAGATGATGAAATATTGACTTACAGCTACCGGTAGAATACAGGGGGCATGCTAGAATAACCAAACAAATGCGGTGGAAAAACCATGATTTTATCCGTATCCAGATTTATTTCCCTATCACGTTCATATAAAGAACAAATTGTAATATCCAGATCGTCTTCATCCTCGTCATCTATCCCCTCTATCTCTCCTCCAGCCGCCAGAATAACTATGGTCGGGTAACCGGGATTGGTGACATCGCCGATGTAATTTCCCGAACAGTCAACGCTTCCGCCTGATGCGGGACAGTTGACAGTAACAGAATCATTGGAAGGCGAGGCCCCCGTCAACGCATTTCCGTTCTTATACCATTGGTAATTGGAAGGACTGCCCAGATTCTTGCCCACCGTGGTAGCCAGGGTTATGTTTCCCGTCCCTACACTGTAACTGGTCAATGCCGGATCCGACCGCTGGGGGGAGTAATAATTCGGCTGTGGCCAATACTGGGTCTTACTGCCCAGATCGGTAAAACTGTAGTAGTTGTGCGAAATCCTGAACAGGTTGGGAATTTTGGTCAACAAACACTGGGGCACGTCTCCCGTCAATTGATTCATCTGGGCATAGAACAAGACCAGATTGGGAAGTGAACAAAGTGTGGCGGGTATCTGGCCTGTCAGTTCATTGTAATCCAGCCTGAGCGTGTGCATATTGGTAAGATTCCCCAGCTGGGTAGGTATGCTGCCGCTGATTTTATTTTCTGTCAGGTTTAGGTACTGGAGATTTGTCATGCTCCCCACCTGTGTGGGAATCGGGCCTGTCAGTTGATTGGACAGCAACAAAAAATTGGTGACTTTCTTCAGATTTCCCAGCGTGGTGGGAAGTTGTCCCGTCAGCTTATTGTTATAGGCAAAAAACAATTCCAGATTGACCAGATTGCCGATTCCCGAAGGAATAGGCCCTCCTATATCGTTGTCATGGACACTGAA
The DNA here is from genome assembly GCF_014838715.1 of Algoriphagus sp. Y33. Classification (NCBI taxonomy): domain Bacteria; kingdom Pseudomonadati; phylum Bacteroidota; class Cytophagia; order Cytophagales; family Cyclobacteriaceae; genus Algoriphagus; species Algoriphagus sp. Y33. The sequence goes on from NZ_CP061947.1 coordinate 3,733,783, forward strand.
TGATTTGAGCTGCAGAAGATTGCCGACAGAGGAGGGAATTATGCCCGCAATCCTGTTTTGCTGTACGTGGAAAAGTTCAAGATTGGAAAGGGTTCCGATAGAGGTCGGGATGGAACCCGTCAGATCGTTGTTGTACAGGTATAAATTTCTGAGATTGACAAGTGCCCCTATAGAATTCGGTATGGGACCAGTCAGCTGGTTGTCGTGCAGAATGAAATACCGCAGTGACGTAAGGTTGTCCAGATAGGTGGGTATCTGTCCTGTGAGGGAATTTCCCGAAAGCTGGATAACCTCAAGGGTACTTGAATAGCCTATGGATTGGGGAATATTTCCCGAAAGTTGGTTTCGGTCCAGGTGCATTTCTTTCAGGCTGGCCATTTCGTGGAAGACATTCGGCAATTGCCCGCTTAGATTGTTTAGGGGCAACAACAGCGTTCTCAGATAATCCAGATCCCGGATACTTGCGGGAAGTGTTCCCGTCAGATTGTTCCCGTTTAAGTGTATCCCCGTGACATGGCCGTCAAAATCCACAGTCACCCCACTCCATCCGTCTACCGACTGGACCACATTGGGATTTGCCGTACTCCAACCTACCTTGTTGGTCCAGTTTGCACCTCCCGTAGCCTGATAGATGGCCATCAATGCACTGTATTCAGCCTGGCTTGGCAACGCGTTAGAACTGATAGAAAATCCGGTACTGCTCTTGGATGCGGAGGGCTGGATTTTGCCGTGTTCTGAAGGGCGTATTTCTGCATCGACCCCAAGTCTCTCTTCCAATTCTTTGATCAGCCTGCCTGTCAGTTCTTCCAACTCCTCTTGGTCTCCGTCTCCGCCGGCTTTCTGCTGTTCCGAAGAGGCTGCTGACAAGGGGTTATGCTGTTGGAAAGAATCGTCCGGTCCCGAGGGAATCACGACTGTGACGAAAGATTCAGCAGTAACGAAGGGCTCGATATGATTGTAAAAACCATCAGTGGACGGATCGGACGTAGCGTCGGTACCAATCGATAAAAAACTGCCAAAGGCAGGTGAAGAAGCCTCTGCTGTCAGGGTAAAAACTTGGGGTGACCCTATCTGGATCAAAAAAGTCAACATTAAAAAAAGCTGAATGCTTTTCCTTCGATTATATAACAACATACTTGGATGGATAAGGGATTACTTTTCTATAATCCGTTTGTTGAACTGATCGGTATCGGATAAAATGGAATTGCAGTTTGGCAGGGACAGCCGACTCCCCTTTCCCGAAAAAGGATTGTGTTGAGTCGGTTTTTTCCGGCGTGGGTTGAATGGTATCCAACAAGCCGGGGACAGTTTTTATTGGCCCAATTGTTGTCTTTTCCGGTGTGATCTGAGCTAAGCTTTCGAAAAACAGGAAAAAAATCAATACAAAAATACAATATCCCTTTGCCATGCAACGTCAATTAAAGAATGGGGCGCATCTTACATTTTTTATTCTTAAATAAAAAATACCCTATATCGGGTATTGCAAGTCTCACCGAATTTTTCATCGGCATTCAAACGGATTATTTAAGTATATATTCGGCGAAAAAAGTGGTGTGCTTAAAAATTCAACTAAATCTCATCAAATTTGTAAATAACTGATTATCAGCAATAAAAATCTTTGTGATTTTTGAGAAAAAAATTAAATTTCAACCTTGAATCCGATTATGAGAAAAAAATCAAGCACTCCTCAACCTGATGTTGTAAGCTAATTTCATGTGTTTATAATTGTTTTCTATTGGCCACATGGAATCTCGCACGGTTTATAATCATCCCACTGTGTGTCGTCTTCGACATGCTCGATTTCATCTGTTTATAAGTTGATTTTCAATGGTCATATGGAATCTCGCATGGCTTATAATCATCCCAGTGTGTGTCGCTCTCGACATGCTCGATTTCATAAGATTTTCCTTTAATGTCATAATTGAGTTTATTTTTGGTTTGAAATCAGTATAGGTTCAGCCTTTAGCAATTCCCTTCCCGAAATCTCAAGCCCAGGATTGCGGTCTCCGTTCTTTTCAAAAACCTGGATTTTGAACTTCTTGGCATCGGATATGGTGAATCCAGGGAATGCAAAGACAGCCATGGAAGCGGATTTTCCCGGTACTCCATCAAAAGAAGTTGAGGAAACAGGATCCATACCTAAGCTCCTTATTGCGGTACGCTTGGGCTGCCGTTTGTCCTGCACGGTGAAATTCCAATTTTCGGAGAGGTAGTCCACTGTACTGTTGTTATCAACTGCCAGCAGCAAAAACAGCAAACCTCCTTTTTCCGCCACAGCCCCAGGCCCAGCCGAACCATTCCCTGCTTTTTGCCCCAGAAAACCTTATCGGGATTATGCTGCATCATGCGGTCGAGTACAGCCGAAACATCCGCAGCATAAGTATTCTCATATCGTATCGTTTTGAGTGAATAATTACCTGCAAACTCTCTGGCAGTAGCTACGCCTATGCCGACACTGGCACCCGTTATTAGTGTATAATTTATTTTTATCCTTTTAAAATTAAATTCACAAAGGAAAAAAGGATAAGCCGGCTGCTCGTAACAAAAAAGCCGAATATTGTGTAAAAAATGCTTATCAGTTAAACGAAGCTCTAAACTCTAATGGACTTTGGTTAGTTTTTGTCTTAAATAACTTGCTGAATGATTGAGGGTGTTCAAAACCTAAATCGTATGCAATTTCACTAACAGTCAAGTCAGTCGTTGATAACCTTTCTTTTGCTTTTTCAATCAGTTTGTTGTGAATGTGCTGCTGTGTAGTTTGTCCTGTCAATGTTTTGAGCAAGCTTCCCAAATAGTTGGGCGATACATTTAGCGAACCTGCAATGTATTGAGCGGTGGGCAACCCTTTCTCTAGTAGATTGTCGTTGGCAAAATAATCATCAAGTATATTTTCTACTCTTTCAAGGATCTGATGACTGCTTTTCTTTCTTGTTATGAATTGGCGTTGATAAAACCGTTCGCAATAATTAAGAAGCAGTTCTATTTGTGCTGTGATAATATTTTGGCTGAATTTATCAATATTGGAATGATATTCCCTTTGGATATTCAAAAAGATGTCTGTTATAACGGTTTCTTCCTTTTCTGAAAGAAAAAGGGCTTCATTTACAGCATAGCCAAAAAAATCGTATTGTTTTATGTTCTTCGCCAAAGATGTTTTCCAAACAAAATCGGGGTGAATGAGTAGAAGAAAACCCGTTGGTTTTACTCTTGGCTTTTCAACGGTAAGATGTACTAACTGACCTGATGATACAAATGATAATAATCCCTCATCAAAATCATACTGTTGTTGCCCGTAGCGGAATTTACCTTGAATGTTTCTTTTTAGTCCGATTGTATAAAAATTTTGTACCCAGCTGATTTCCTTTTCATCGGTCCGATATTCCACCAAACCATAATCTACCAAACTCACCAATGGGTGTTCGGGTTTCGGTAAGCCACTCATTTTGTGAAATTCACTAATGGTATCGAATTTATATATGCTCTTTTTACTTTTCATCCCCTGTTCAAATTTAAAAAAAGAGATAGAACATTAATCACTCTATCTCTTTTTAGTTGTAGAATTTAAAAATCAGTTGATTTGCTTAATGCTTCATTAGCACTCAACTCATTTTGCAAAATGCCAATTTTGGAATTTGCCATTCCTAAGGAGTCACTACCCATAAAGAAGTGTAAAGGTGGATTTTCGCTTTCTGCTAACTGAATGAAAGCAAGCGCTGCTTTTTCCGGGTCGCCTGGTTGCTTGCCGATAATTTGTGTATCGTGTACCACTTCCAGGTCTCTTGCTGCTTTGTACTCAGCAATCGGATTTTCGGCAAGACGAAGTGAACCTTGTAGAAGAAAGTTTGTTTTGAAATACCCCGGGTAAACAATGGTTGCTTTAATTCCCAACGATGTTGCTTCTGCCGAAAATGCTTCGGTTAAACCTGCAACGGCAAATTTTGTGGCGTTGTAAATTCCCCAACCCGGGAATGCACCCAAAAATCCTGCAATGGAAGAAATATTGATAATGTGTCCTGATTTTTTGTTGCGTAAGTGAGGAAGTACATTTCTCATCACGTTCAGCAAACCAAACACATTGGTGTCAAAATTTTGGCGGGCTTCTCTGTCGCTCAATTCTTCCAAAGTGCCTAGCTGTCCATAGCCTGCATTGTTTACGACAACATCAATGCCACCAAATGTCCCAATGGCTTTTGAAATGGCATTTCTCACACTTTGCTCATCCGTTACATTTACTTCCAAAGGAAGAAAATTTGCAGATATCCCTACTTCTTTTTCCAGACTTTCAACAGTTCTGGAGGTTGCAGCTACTTTGTAGCCTTCGTTTAACAGTCTTTTCACTAAGGATAATCCCAATCCTTTTGATGCTCCTGTTACAAGCCATACTTTTTTAGTGTCCATTTTTTTATGTTTTTAATTAATGAATTATTTACACAGCAAAGATGGAAAGCGTATGAGGCGTGGAAGTAATCAAAACAATGGTCGTTGTAGTAAAATCAACGAAAGTTATGCTAAGCTTTCCCTGTTGCCGATGGAGAAAACCAACTTATTTTAGACAATATCTTTCCTGAGTGGTTTATGAATAACCGGGCAAAGCATAAATTATCACAACTGGTAAAATGAAATCAAGGGGTTGACAGCCCCTTTTTTAATCGTGCCCCCGCACCTCCACCTGATCTCTCCGCTCCCTCATCGCAGCACTCACAAGCTTCTAGCACCCCACGCAAGAGTAGCCCATTCGCTGCCCTTGCTTTTGCCTTCGCATATCAATCACAAAAATAACCGACCGGGTCACGGGCAAATAGCAGTGGGGGTTGGCTCCAATATAAAGTATGCCTTATACAGAGGAAGACTGGACCGGAAGCCTTCAGACATTTATCGTAAACTCGGTTTTGAATCTTTGTCTCATTTTTCTGTGGCCTTCAAAAAAGAGTTTGGGATAGTCCCAGACTTACTTTTAAATAAAGACTAATTGGTTAACTTCGCTTAGTATGATCGCTAAAAGTTATGCGAAGTAACACTTTTCCCGAAAATCTGAGTCAAAACAAAGGGGTCTCTATACGCATCGTTTCTCCGGAGTTCGGGCATGTGTCGCCAGAGTCCACGGCTCAATACGGTCCTTCCCAACGGCTGCCCTATTATTTCTTTCTTTTCTTGCTGGAAGGGAACAGTCAGGAGGTTATCGATGGGGAAACTATCAGAGTAGGTAAAAATGAGCTTTTCTTTGCCTTACCCCATCAGATTAGGCAACTGGCTAGAAGCGACCATGGTGCAGACTATTATAAACTGGGCTTTGACGATGAGTGCCTTTCGCGATTGCCGAGAAAATTCCCATTTTTGCTCAACCCCCTGAACCGGCAGAAAATAAGCTTTCCGCCCGATGCTGCACCTAGGCTTTGTACTACATTTAAAACCTTAAATGACCTGCTGCGTACTGCCGATACTAATCCGGAACTGATCTTGGCTTACCTGAACAGCCTGCTTACAGAAATAAACGCCGCTTATTTTGTAATAGATAAAAAGCCTACGCCAGAAGGCCTTGATAAGTTTTTAGGATTCAAGCTATTTGTGGAAGATAACCTTACTGAGCAACCTGCCATAACGGAGATCGCAGAAAAGCTGGCCGTAAGCACGGATTGTTTGTATAGGATCGTAAAGAAGCATTCCGGCGTTTCGCCTAAGGAATTCATCACTGACCGATTGATCATTGAGGCAAGGCGTAGAATCTATCATAACCAAAAAACATCTGTAAAGGAACTGGCATTTGAGCTCGGTTTCAATGACCCCGGCTATTTTTCGCGTTTATTCAAAAAAGTAACCGGTAAAACGATAGCCGGCTTCTACCAAGATTTGTCCTTGTAAAAGCGGTTTTTGTCCGAACCATACTATTATATTAGCACCACCTTTGTCTAAAATAATTTAATTATGGACAGACAATTTGGTAAAATTTTGGTAACCGGCGCAACCGGCTTAGTAGGTTCAAGGCTTTTGCCCCGCCTTGTTGAAGCAGGATATGATTGTTCTGCACTGGTACGTGGCAAGGAAGCCCCTGCCGGAGTAGCAGCTATAGAAGGGGACTTGTTTAATCCCGCAACGCTGGAAAAAGCGGTAAAAGATGCGATAGCCATCATTCACCTGGCAGCCGTGTTCCGGTCACCGGACACGGATCTGATCTGGAAAAGTAATTTGGAGGGCACGCAAAACCTCATTGATGCCGTAAAACGCAACTCCCCGGATGCCCGCTTCATATTGGCAAGTACCAGTAATGTATATGATGCGACCAACCCCCATCCCGGGCGGGAGGATGATATGCTCAGCCCGCAACATGCCTATCCGGCCAGCAAAGTGGCTGCAGAAAAGGAGTTACGTGAAAGCGGATTGAATTGGTCGGTTCTCCGCTTCCCATTTGTTTATGGGGATGGTGACGGCCACCTGGAAGAATTGCCTAAGCATGTAGTCGTTGCTAAATTTCATCCGGCTATGCGGATGAGCACCATCCACCATCGCGATATATACACAGCTATGGTGATGGCCCTGCAAGGGATTATGGACGGCAGGATGGTCAATATCGCAGATGAGGCCCCAACGACACTATACGAGCTACTGCAGCTTGTTGGTGAACCAATGACCTCATCTTCAGAGCCTCTGGTGAACCCATGGCATCTGCATGTCGATGCATCTCTGGCCCGCAATTTAGGCTTTCAGGCGTCGGTAAGAACAGTCCATCAGGCGGTGCAGGAAAACCTGCTCTGACAATTTGCTTTCTTTTAACCGATCACGCCGGAATTACAGCAAAAAGGCGGGCGTCTTCTCTAAGCCAATATAACTAAAAGACACGTCATCTCCCCAGCACCATACAGAAAGCTCCTGAATATCTCAGGGGCTTTGAGTGCTTATGCCCCCTCACCTCATTTTTACCAAATGGTAAATGACTGTTTTACGATGTGCACTATCTTTATGTGATGGAAGGGCTTATAAATTTTATCCTGCAATTTGGTGACCTTAATAAACAGCAGATCGAATTTTTGCTGAGCAAGGTTCAAACGCTCGAATTCAAAAAAGATGATTACCTCTCGGAAGCCGGGAAGGTGCCCCGTTACGTGGCATTTGTGCTGGAAGGTGTTTTCCGCTTCTGTTATTATAACAACAAAGGCGGAGAGGTCACCAATTATTTTGTGGACGAAGGCAATTTTGTAGTGGATAACGAAAAATTTGAATCGCAGATCGCAGCCTCCGAATACGTACAGGCCGTTACGGACTGCAAGGTGCTCGTGTTTACCAAAAAAGACTGGGACGATATATCCGATACCATTGTGGGGTGGGAAATGATGAAGGCCAACATGGTAAAAAAGTGCCTGACACTGGCTATGGAGCGCCGCAGTCCGCTGGTGTCTGAAGATGCCACTACCCGGTACCTGTCATTCATTGAGGCGTTTCCTAACCTTATCAACCGCATCCCGCTTTCGCACGTGGCCTCATACCTGGGCATCACACAGCAATCGCTCAGCCGAATACGCCGCAACATCCGTTAACGGTGCTTTTTACCATTTGGTAAATGTTTTTTTGTTGCCATTTTCAACTTTTGCTTATTCATTTAAACAACTAAAAAAGATGAGCAAAAAGATCGTATTAATAACCGGAACAAATAGTGGTTTTGGCTGGCTTACCGCCCACAGTGTTGCCGCCTTAGGACACCACGTATACGCCACGATGCGCGATACCGGGGGCCGTAACGCCGATAAAGCCAAAGCCCTTGCTGCCATTGCAAACGTGACCGTTTTGGACGTTGCCCTGACCGACGACGAGAGTGTGCAGCAGGCCGTCGATACTATTTTGGCCAAAGAAGGAGCTATTGATGTACTGGTGAACAACGCCGGTTACGCCATGTCCGGTGTGGCCGAGAGTTTTACCACAGTCGATGTGCACACTACATTCGATATAAACGTTTATGCCCCTTGGCGAATGATTAAACAGGTACTGCCCGCCATGCGTAAACAGGCCGATGGACTGATTATTAACGTGACCAGCGGCTTCGGGCGCGTATCATTCCCGTTCGCTACCATTTATGCAGCCTCAAAGTTTGCATTGGAAGGGATCAGCGAGGGCCTGCATTATGAGGTGAAACGTTTGGGCATTGATGTGGCTATTGTTGAGCCGGGTGCTTTCCCTACCGAAATGCAGCAAAAGAACAATCCCGCATCTGACCAGGGGGTAATTGAGGGGTATGGTGCCATTGCCGATATCCCTAACAAAATGGTAACCGCTTTGGGCGGAGAGATGCAGGCTAAGACCCCTAACCCGCAAGATGTTGCCGATGCCGTTGTAAAACTGATCAGTGCCTCAAAAGGAACCCGGCCATTACGCACCGTGGTGGACCCCATAACCGGCCAATACATTGAAGCCGCCAACCAGGCCATAGCCGAACAGTTTGCCAAAGGGTTGACGGTGTTCGGTATGGGTGAATTATTATAAACGCAGCAAATATAATGTAACGGCAGTGGCAAGGGCTACTGCCGTTTTTTGTTTTGCTGCTGTTGTTAAACCCGCATTATGCATTAGCATTTCTACGCCACGGCGTACAAGTTATTGCCACCAATAATTGCTTCAAAATCAGTCACTTCGTTGCAATTTTCGACTTCACCATATCCGCCGCGGTGGACTCAGTCTTCAAACAGCCTGATTTTATTACAATTAATGGTCTCTTAACGAAACCTAATGCAGAATCCGGGTTAAAGCATACGGAGATCTGAGGCCGCAATAGCACCACGTATACTGATACTGCATTGATCAGTTCAACGTTCCCCGATATTCTATTGGTGTAAAGTTGGTTTTTAACTTAAAAAGCCTGCTGAATGACTGAGAGTGTTCAAAGCCGGGGAGAAAGGCAATTTCGCTGACGGATAATGCTGTGCCGGATAATTTTTCTTTTGCGGCTTCGATCAGCTTATCCTGAATGTGCTGGTATGCTGCCTGATCAGGTCGCTGAAATATTTAAGGGTAAGGTTGAATTTGGCTGCTATTGCCCCTACGTTAGGCACACCCTGCTCCGGGATGGCATCAGTATGTATCAGATCGTCGAGGTACTTATCAAATTTGGTAAGCAGGGTATTGTACTTTGATTTGCCCGTCAGGAACTGCCTCGAATAAAAACGGTCAGCATAGCTCAGCACTAATTCGAGGCTGGAAATGATCACTTCCTGCCTATGCATGTCTAAGGCCTTTAGGCCTCCTTTTCAATCTGCTTGAAAACATGCTCTATGAATGCCTCCTCCTCAGACAGGATCAAAGATTCCGTTACCGCATATTCAAAAAAACTTTACGACCTGATCTTGGCCTGCAGCGAGGTTCCCTTAATATAATCAGGATGGACCAGCATTAAAAACCCTTAGGGCGGGATCACTTCACCGGCCTTAACAAAAGTTGTTTGGGGGCGAAAAAAGACAGGACTCCTTCGTCAAAACCGAACTCAGACTGGCCCTAAATCATTTTATTACAGCAGCCCTTTTTAAAAGTTATCTGATAAAAATCTGCACTGACCTTCACACCGTCCTCAAGCTCGATAGCCGGAAAATCCTTAAATTGGAGAACAGTAAACAGCGGGTGTTTCGGTTTGGCAAAGCCTAACTGTGTATGTAATTCAGCTAATGAATCGATATGTAAATGCGGCCTGCTATTATTCTTCATAAGCTTAACCTTTTTTGTTCATCCGTTTGTTAAAGGTACTGGCGGAGCTTGCTGCGATCACCAAATTGGGGATCAAGGTAATCAAAGCAGTATCCATTTCTTATAATTTATAGGGCAAAGATCATGACAGGATCCAAGTATTTTGTAACTATAATGCCTGAACTTGTAACCAAATGGCTGTAGCCGGTTCATCGGGTTTGCCGAACTGCTAAGCATGATCTGCTACATAAAAATGTCGTAAGCTTATCAAGCGGTATATCTTGGATAGCGAACAATCTAAAAAGCCGCATTGCTTCCACTAATGTAAATTAGTTAAGCTGAAAGAAAAATTCATTCAGGCTCCGCTCTATTGCTTATGCTTAAAAGTCAGCTTAGAATGTCCGGGTTTTACTAGCTGAGAAAACAGGAGCAGGTTTAGTTTACTATGACAATGGCTGCTAACTGCGAACATTAAATGTATCATCCACCGCCAATGTAACCAAAGTTTTTCGACTACTTTTATACATTAGAATATACCGTCTGCGTATCTACTATAATTAATACAACGCCGGATAAACTAACTATTGACAAATAGTTAGACAATTCTATTTTAGTACTTTAAGGCAAAACAACTTAATTAACGTCAAGTATGATAATTAATCAACCTATCCATATTTTCGCTCCTGATGTATTGGAATCCAAAGACCCTTCCGCAGGCTATTTTGCGGCTGTAAGGCTTGAGGAATTTTCGGCGGAAAGTTTGGCAGCGACCGCTTCTTACAGCCGGAAAGACTTTTACAAAATATCTTTAGTAACCGGCAACACCTCTTATTTTTACCAGGGAACAGAATACCGGTTGAAGGGAGATGAATGGGCGCTGGTTTTTACCAACCGTGAAGTTCCGTACCGTTGGGAGGTACATGAAGGCATTTGCAGCGGCTACGCCTGTATGTTTACGGAAGATTTCTTGCCGCTGCACACGCACCTGCGCCCTGCAGATTGGGCAGTATTCAACGGAGAAACACAATCTGTCTTTAAACTGAACAAATCTGACGAATTGCATTTTAGCGGCCTGTTCCAAAAAATGCTCCACGAGCAAGCGTCTACCTACGCATATAAGTATGACCTTTTATTCCTATACGTGCTGGAATGCATCCATGGTGCACTAAAGTTGCTACCCGAGCCAGAGAATAAAAACTCCGCCGCATCAGCACGCCTGGCCAATTCCTTTAAATCTTTACTGGCTGGTCAGTTTCCACTGGCTTACCCCAACCAGCAGGTCAGCTTACGCACTCCGCAGCAATTTGCAGAAAAACTGGCTGTGCATACTAACTCCCTTAACCGGGCATTAAAAGAAGCCACAGGAAAGACTACCACGCAACTTATCAATGAAAGGCTGATGCTTGAGGCCCGTGCCTTACTGGTCCATTCCAACTGGGCCATCAGCCAGATCAGTAATAGCCTCGGGTTTGAAGAGCCCACACATTTTGCCAGAGCATTCCGGGCTTATTCGGGCCAGTCCCCATCTTCATTGCGGCAGCTGTTTGATTAAGGTCGGTATTGGTTTGCCCATGGTTAAAAAAACAGGTGTTTTAGCACCTAATTTTGTATTGTAAATAATTAAACGATACACTATGAAAACATGGTTGATAACCGGAACATCTACCGGTCTGGGCAGAGTACTTACCGAAAAGTTACTGGCAAAAGGCGATCGCGTTGTGGCTACTGTTCGCAAGCCCGATGCCTTGGATAAATTGAAAAAAACCTATCCTGAAAATTTATGGGTAGCCGTACTGGATGTAACTGATACTGCGGCTATCAAAACAGTGATCAATCAGGCATTTACAGATTTGGGACAAATAGATGTCGTGGTCAACAATGCAGGATATGCCTTATTCTGCTCAGTAGAAGAGGCCAGCGACGAGCAAATTGTCCATCAGATCAATACGAACGTTATCGGCTCTATCCAGGTCATCCGTGCCGCATTGCCATACTTTAGAAAGCAGGGTCATGGCCGAATCCTGCAACTTTCATCAGCAGGCGGGCAAACTACGTATCCTAACTTTGGATATTATCACACTACCAAATGGGCTGTTGAAGGTTTCTGCGACACCATCACCAAGGAACTCGCACCGTTGAACATTGGTGTTACCATTGTTGAACCCGGCGCACATCATACCTCATTTGGCGCGGGCATGACGACCGCACCTGCCATGGAAGCGTACGAGAACACACCGGCCGGTGACGTAAGACGCGCCATTGCCGCAGGAACATTCCCGATAAAAGGCGATGTAGATAAGTCGGTACAAGCGATGATCGACAGCGTGGAAACTTCGCCGGCACCACTGCGCTTGGCACTGGGCGGTGATGCCTACCGTGATATGCGGACAGCATTGGTTTCCAGGTTGGAGGCACTTGATGCGCAGAAAGACCTGGCGCTGGCCAGTGAGAGGGGTGATGAATAATACCGGACACACCATTCCCTGATTTGGATAAGTCCGCTTGCACCAAAGAGCCTACTTTTATGCCATAAAAAATGTAAATGATGACACTGACAAAAGGATATGCAGCGCAATCGGCAGAAAGCCCCTTAGCACCCTGGCAATTTGAAAGACGCGACTTAGGTGCACACGATGTACAGATCGAGATCCTGTATTGTGGCGTTTGCCATACCGATATTCATTTAACCCGCAACGAATGGTTTCAAGGTATTTTTCCGATGGTTCCCGGTCACGAGATCGTCGGGAGGATCATCGCAGTAGGAGCACACGTTACAAAGTTCAGCTTGGGTGACCTTGGTGGTGTAGGAGTTATTGTGGATTCCTGCCGCGAATGCGAGGACTGCCGGAACGGACAGGAACAATTTTGCACCGTAGCACCGGTACAAACCTACAACAACTTGGGGCATGACGGCTTGCCGGCATATGGTGGCTATTCCGATTCGATAGTGGCCCATGAAGATTTCGTTCACCACATCTCGGAAAAACTGGACTTGGCGGCAGTAGCACCGTTATTATGCGCCGGTATCACTACCTTTTCACCATTGAAAAAGTGGAACGTAGGTAAAGGGCATAAACTGGCGGTTGTTGGCCTGGGCGGCTTAGGGCATATGGGTGTTAAATTCGGTCACACATTAGGTGCTGAAGTTACAGTGATCAGCACATCACCAAACAAGGAGGCCGCAGCCATAGAACTGGGCGCACAACATTTCATTATCTCCAAAGATGAGGCACAAATGAAGGCTGCATTCAAAAGCTTTGACTTTGTACTGGACACTGTAGCCAGCAATAGCGACATTAATCCGTACCTCAATATGCTTAAAACCAACGGCGTTTATATTAATGTAGGCCTGCCGTCGAAGCCCTGGGAAGTAGCTTCGTTCTCGCTGGCTGTAGGTAATAAGGTGATTGCCGGCTCGGGTGCGGGCGGCTTGTCAGAAACTCAACAAATGCTGGATTTTTGCGCCGAGCATACTATTGTTTCTGATATTGAATTGATCGACATCAAAGATATCCATACCGCTTACGAACGCATGCAGAAAGGCGATGTCAAATACCGCTTTGTCATAGATATGAAAACCCTGTAAATTCAAATAAGTGAAACAGCCGCATCTCATTAATTCTATATCCGAGCAGCACTGGCTGCTCGGTTTGCCCAAGCCAAAGCATCCGATGATTAGTGTTTTCAGGCATGAACACACCCGTTATGATAGCTTAGTGGAATTGCAACATTTCACGCTGAACTTTTACTGCATCTCGCTGAAAAAGGACTATGACGGTAAACTTAGGTATGGCCAGCGGCATTATGATTTTGATGAGGGCATGATGGCTTTCATTGCACCTAATCAACTGCTGATGAAGCTGAATCCCGGTTCCAAACCACCCGGCGGGATGACGCTCATGTTTCACCCCGACTTTATCGCTAATACGCCGCTTGCCGCTAAGATCAGAACCTATCATTTTTTCTCTTATGAACTCAATGAAGCACTGCATTTATCGGATGATGAAGAAACGGTCATTGAAGGATTGTTCAGCAACATTGATAGGGAGTACCAGACCAGCATTGACGGTTTTAGCAGGGATGTAATGATCGCACAGATAGAAGTGCTGCTGCAATACGCCAACCGTTTTTACGCCAGGCAGTTCATTACCCGTAAAGTAGCGAACGATGAGATATTGATACGGTTGGAAAACTTATTGGAAAAGCATTTTAACGATCAGCAACTGGCACGAAACGGCATACCTACCGTACAATACGTTGCAAGGGTACTTAACGTTTCGGCGGATTATTTAAGCGATATGCTACGCGCTATCACCGGCCAGACCGCCCAGCAACACATCCACGCCAAATTGATTGACAAGGCCAAAGAGCTCCTGACAACTACCAATATGCAGGTGAGCGAAGTGGCGTATCACCTGGGCTTCGAATATCCGCAGTCGTTCAATAAATTGTTTAAGAATAAAACTAACATGTCGCCGTTGGAATTCAGGTCCAGTTTTAATTAGCCTGTTATTATCAGATTATTATATAAATATGCAGACTCCAATTTGTTCAGAAGATTATGCATTTAGACGAATTGGTGGAAAATACAAAGGAAGAATTATATGGTATCTCCATAGGAAGCAAATAATGCGTTACGGAGAGCTTCGAAAACCACTGACTGACATTACCCCCAAAATGCTTACGCAGACCCCAAGCTAGATGGAGGATGATAATCTTGTGGCTACATTCTGAAGGCAATTCGGTTGGGGTGCCAATGTTATTATTTTCCCTTTTCAGACTTTCTAATAGCTATGCTTAGGATAATTACAGTCTGATTCTCAGAATTATTCGCAAAACCCAGCTATCTCGGCCCTGATATTCCCAAAGTGCTTTTTTAAACTCATAAAATCTCCCTCTTCCACCATTTTTTTATCTATTAAAGAGCTGCCCATCCCCACTCCAAATGCACCTGCCTCAAAAAACGATCTGATATTAAACTTGGATATTCCGCCTGTAGGAAGCAATTTGATTTGATCTAAAGGGCCTAGTATATCCTTGATAAACTCCACCCCCAATTGTGTGGCAGGAAACACCTTGACAGCTGAAGCTCCCAGCGACCATGCTTTATATATTTCCGTAGGAGAATATGCTCCCGGAAAAATCGGAATATTCTCATGTACCGCATGCTCAATTACCAGCTCGTCAATAATAGGCGTTACGATAAACTGCGCTCCTGCATCAAGTGCTTCCCGATGATCTTCCAAATCACATACCGTCCCTGCTCCTATATTCAGTGAGGGGAATTTACTCCTCAAGGCAGAAATCATTGAAGCTGCTCCCTCCGTATTCATCGTGATTTCCAATGTTGTCAGGCCAGCCTCCCCATATACCTGAGCTATTTCCAGCACTGCATCAAACGATTGACCCCGTATAATCCCCACAATTGGTGCTTTATGATACCGTTCCCAAAAAACTGAGTTTGAATTTTCCATGTGATTTATATTTTCTTTTCCCGACTAAATAACCGCTTGATTTTACAAGATAAAAACTACCTCCTGAACTTCAAGGAATATAATGCGATGCTGTATTTTTCATCCCTTTTAGGTTAGATGCCATCTTCTCAGTCGTAGCAAAAGCTACAGAACGGCCTTTTTCATATCATCTTAACACTGAGATTACATTGGGACTCAAAACTTAGGTATTTTTACTATTTTATTAATAATGCACTGATAATGAGTTCAAATGGAGGTTTTAACTTTCCATCAAAACCAGTATTGTGAAAACCCAATTCAAAACGATAGTAGTATCCGATGTACATTTGGGTACCAAAGGCTCCAAAGCCAAAGAAATCGCTCGGTTTCTTAAGCAGTATAACTGTGAGAATCTCATCCTGAACGGTGATATCATCGACGGCTGGCAGCTCAAAAAGTCAGGCTCCTGGAAAAGGAAGCATACCCGCTTTTTCAACAGAATTCTGAAAATGATTGAGAACCACAGTACTAAGGTATACTACTTACGTGGCAACCACGATGATTTTCTGGATCAGATTCTTCCATTTCAAATGGGGAACCTCTCGATCCAAAAAGACATGATCTATGAAAGCCATGGTAAAAAATACTTCATCACTCACGGTGACGTGTTTGACAGCATCACTACCAACCTTCGCTGGATAGCCTACTTGGGAGATATTGGCTATACTTTTTTGCTATGGCTGAATAGTGTGGTCAACCATTATCGGATTAAACGCGGGCTCCCTTATTTTTCTCTCTCACAATATGTTAAAGGCAAAGTCAAGTCCGCCGTTTCCTACATCGACCAATATGAGGAAGAACTGGCAAAAATGGCTAAAGCTAAGGGTTGTGACGGAATCATCTGCGGACACATTCACAAACCCGAAAACAGGGTAATAGACGGTATTCAATACTTGAATTCGGGTGACTGGGTGGAGACCATGAGTGCACTGGCAGAAGACCACGAAGGGAATTGGCAGCTTATCTACTACAATGAAATCAATTTCAAAGAAGCTTATGACGATAGTCTACAGCAATTTTTCATCGGCAAACAGGAGACTACAATGGTGCGTATGAGAGAGGTTTCCTTTACCAAGCCAACTGATGATTTGGAATCGCCGTCCATTACTTCCATCCAATGAAATCGAGCATGACATAACCGACACGAGGAGGAATGATTATCTGCTATGCGAGATTCCATATGACCATTGAAAAAAAATATAAACAGATGAAATCGAGCATGACGAAGAACGTCGCACACCGGATGATTATCATGGCGAGATTCCATATGACCTCTGAAAAACAAATTTTAATCATATGAAATTTCTCTTTATCGTCCAAGGCGAAGGGCGCGGTCATATGACTCAAGCCATCGCATTCTCCCAAATGCTAAGAAAACAAGGTCATGAATTAGCTGGAGTTATTTTGGGAAAAAGCAAACGAAGGACTATTCCCGAGTTTTTCTCCCGAGAAATATCAGTACCGGTTCATCTAGTGGACAGCCCCAATTTTGCCTGCGATAAGGATGATAAAACAATCTTAATCAGTAAAACCATCCGAACAAACTTTGCAAAGTCAGGTACCTTTTGGCGAAGTCTTCATCAAATCGACAAAATAGTCACGGATGAAACTCCTGATATCATTTTGAATTTTTATGACTTATTGGGAGGTGTTTACAACGCCTTTTTCCGTCCCCGTGCCACTTATTGGGTTATCGGCCATCAGTATTTAATCTATCATCCTGAGTTCAAATTTGCTCCTGCGAAAGGGTTAAATAAGTTCTTTTTCAAGCTCAATACCCGAATAACTGCTTTGGGAGCAACTGAAAAACTTGCGCTTTCATTTTATGAGTTAAAGTCTACAGACAAAATTACCGTAATGCCTCCGCTGCTGAGAGAGGAAGTAAAAAACATGAAGCCCATGTCAGGTGACTTTTTCCTTACCTACATAGTCAATAGTGGCTACGGCACCGAAGTTCTCTCTTACGCTAAGTCAAATCCCCATCTTAAAATACGGGCATATTGGGATAAAAAAGATGCGGCTGAGACTGAGCATCCCTTACCAAACCTGAGCTTCCATAGAGTTCATGACAAGAATTTTCTTCGAGACATGGCTGCCTGCAAAGGTCTTGTAAGTACTGCAGGTTTTGAATCCATTTGCGAAGCAATGTATCTTGGAAAACCCGTAATGGTAATTCCCTTACAAGGACAATATGAACAGGCTTGCAATGCCGTGGACACGGCACATTCAGGAGCCGGAATAGCCTCGGACAACTTTGATTTCTCAAAGCTTGAAAACCTAATCCAAGCGCAATTTAATACTGGGAATTCTATTCAGCCCTGGATAGAAACATGGCCTGAAGCACTCCTACAGCTAATCCCCGAAACAAAAATAACTGAGCGGGATTTTATCTTAACCCTGCCACTTTCTTAAGATTACTAATAATCTCCCATAAGTTGGTTTTAACCAAATCAGCAACCCAAGTTCTGCCTTTCTTCTTCAGTAAGGTCTTTGGCTAATTTGAAAGAATCCAAGCCATTTTTTGATATTCTTACATAAGGAGAGTATGGATGAGTGGGGGCTGCTGTCTGTTGTTTTTCCTCCAAGGGCAAAAGGGCATATTGCTTTTGAACCTGCCGGTACTGGTCCATGCTCAAATGCTGTTTCCAGCTCGATTTGTTAATATAATGCTCTCCGTCGTTCCTGTTCAATTCGTAAGCATTCAATTGCCTGTCATAAGCCAACAATTTCTTTGATCTCCCTGTTATAGAATGAGGAGTAGGAAATTGTAATTTCTCTGATTCGGTGAGGTTTTCCCACATTTTGTAAATCACCTTTCCATTCTGTTCAAGCTTCAAATAAGGAGCATAAGGATGCTTTGGCTTACCTATCTGTCGTTTTTCGGACTCAGAAAGCCTAAGGTATTTGCCTGATAAGTCCAAAAACCGAGACATCAGTTGGTTTTGCTCATCTTCTTTTTTTCTGATGAAATGTGCCCCTTGATCGAGACTGGATTTATAGTCATTCATTTCTTTTACATAGCTATCATACGATGCAAAGGGATTGATCATTTGAGAAATAGGCTCTTTTTCTTTTTTCGCCCAAGGCTTACCCGCATTCACTCTCCTAGCTGCAGGATATATATATAGTTTGTGAGCTGGAGTGAACGGTTTGCCAAAATTGGATTTCGAACCATACGTCCTCTCATAAGCCTCTTCACTATATATATTCACCTGATGCTCCTGAGGGAATCTTTCGGAACGGGCATTTTTGTGTACATAACTATCATGAAAAAAAACTATGTCAGAAATATTCAAGTCTTCCAACTTAGAATTAGGAATAACCTTACCATCAAACCAAAGGGCAAAATCATCTGAGTTTTTCCATGCCTCGAATTCACTTAATGAAGGTGAGTTTCTCTTCGGAGATTTTGGAGGATTATGCAAAAAAGACTTTTCGATTTCAGTCAATCCTTTGTAAGCTTTTGGTTTTAAATTACCTGATTCATCTTCGACAAAAATAGAAGCATTTCTGTAATATTCTTCCTTCTCCTCAGGCTGAGCGACTATACTTCCATTCACTTGGGCTGCACCTGCTATTCGATAACTATCGGATTCATCATACTTACCTTTTGAATCATCATTTACTTCCTGATCGTTGGAAACAAAGTGAATTTTACGGATATCCAATTCCCTTAATACTTCCTGAAAATCGCTCAGATCTCCCATTGAAATCCCTGGATCCGTCACCAAGTTAATCTTTACAGCATCCAATGAGGTTTCTGTCTCAAGAATCAACTCCTTTACAGTTGCTAGATCATACATTTCACTTTTATAAAGAATTTCACCATTTGGTCTTAGCGTAAAGGTCAAGTCAAAATCCATTTCTTCTAAATAACTTAGATTTGAATTGTTTACATAAACCTCACTCTCCAGGATTGTGCCATCAGCTTTTGCCGTCACTCTTTCACTAAAAACGTAAACCAACGCTCCCAGCACCGGAACCAAAGCAATCACCTTGATCCACGTATTCAAATTCTTTGTTTTTCTCTTCATCATTTCAAATCGTTTTTTGGTTAATGAAAAATTCAAACTGCTTACCAAACCATACTTTTGGCCGGAAAGCATCATTGCCAGCAGTTGGCTCTCGTATTTTTCCAGTGAAGTAGTGCGCAATGCCACTTTATCTGCTATAAATTCATGATTGAGTTTGATGCTTGCCTTCGCCCAATAAAGCCCGGGATGAAACCACAGCGGCACCATCAATGCTTCAATAAATAGGATATCCCAGCTATGCTTTTCCTCTACATGCGTACGTTCGTGATCGAAAATAGCCTCGGTAAACTTTCCGCTTGAAAGATCCGACTCAGCTACGAAAATGTATTTCAGAAAGGAATAAGGGAGCGACTCTTCTTGGAGCAAAACTAGAGTTTGCCCTCTATAAATAATCTTTACATTTCTCTGAATCCGGTTGATAAGAATGGTGATATTCCGGACAAAACGAAACAAAAAAATCAACGAAATCAGACTGTAAACACCAATCAATAGGTATTTCCGGTCCAATTCAGATTGGACTTCTTCTCTTTCAGTAAAGACTGGTGTTTCCTCTATGTGCGTGGAGCTAATAGACTCAGTGTAATATTCCCCCGCATTCACCTGAGCTGACTCTTCCAGAATTGCTTCTTTTACTGTCTCGGGCACTTCAATCGTAAAAACCGGAACAAGAAAGGACACTACCACAGAAAACAGCAGGAAAAATCTATTGAACCTGTGCATTGCTTCACGCTGCAAAAGCAATCGGTGCACAAGAAGCAGAATAAGCAAGCAAGCTATGGCTTTCAGAAGGTAGGCTATCATTTTTTCTGATTTAACTGGTCTTCAATAATATTTTTAAGAGCTAATAATTCCTCTTCAGAGAGTTCTGTCTTTTTGGTGAAAAAGGAGGCAAACTGTGCCGGTGAATCATTAAAGAAGTTTTTGATCAAGCCTTTCAGATGCTTGGAAAAATAATTTTCTTTAGAAACCAGCGGAAAATATTCCCGCAATTTCCCCCTGGCCTCATAGCCCACAAAGTCCTTATCCTGCATTCGTTTCAACAACGTGGAGATTGTGGTGGATGCCGGCTTAGGATTAGGATATGCATCCATCAGATCTTTCATAAAAGCCCGCTTCATTCTCCACAAATGATTCATCAGTTCTTCCTCTGCCCTAGATAGTTTCATTACCTTTGAGTTAAATTACATCTACAAATGTAGAACAATAAACTACATCTACAAGTGTAGATCAAAAATTTTGGGTTATTTTCTGTAAATTGTGGGAAGAGCACAGTAAGATCCGGGAACATCAAGTGTGAATTAGAACGTGATTAAAAGAAGCCATTCATTCAACTAGGTCCTCTCTAACTATCATAAAGTGTCAAAAATCCCGTTTCTAGTCCCGTCTCTATAGAAATAGGATAGCTGAAAACAGAAAAACAGGGCTAATAAAAGCGCAAATCGAATCCCTTGTAAAAAATCTCTGTGCGATCAACAAAGACTTCCAGAAAAAGCTTGCATGCATTAAAACTTCACAGACAGAGATGAAAGGGCTACTTTTAATGGTGAGATCATTGGAGATCTGCATCCTTTTCTACGCTGACTCTTGAGGAATTATTTCAGACTTTCAAAAAACCTTGATTCACAGAGTCATCAACAATTGAACAGAAATGGTGTTTAATTAACAAATCATAAAATTAACCACAGAATCTCTAAACGGATCTCGGTTTTTCGAGCTATAATTAATAGAAATTGATAATTTCGAAGATTGCCCTATATAGAATTACATGTCAGCTGAGAATATACGATTACAAGAAGATAGAAATCACATCAAACATTGGAAGAAGTGGGGACCTTATCTCACTGAAAGACAATGGGGAACGGTAAGAGAAGATTATAGTCCCGATGGATCGGCCTGGGAAAATGTGACTCATGACGATGCCCGGAGTAAAGCTTATCGATGGGGCGAGGAAGGAATTGGTGGCATTTCGGATTATAAGCAGAAATTTTGTCTATCCTGGGCATTTTGGAACGGAAAAGATCCTTTTATAAAAGAGCGCCTCTATGGCTTGACAGGAAATCAAGGAAATCATGGTGAGGATGTAAAGGAAATCTATTACTACCTAGATTCTACGCCCACACATAGCTACATGAAGATGCTCTATAAGTATCCTCAAGCAGAATTCCCCTACCAGAATCTTTTGCAAGAAAACAGCAGAAGAGGCAAACTAGATCCTGAATTTGAACTGATAGACACCGGGATATTTGACGAGGATAAATACTTTGACATCTTCATCGAATATGCAAAGCAGGATGTGGAAGACATCATTGCGGTAGCGACGATCCATAACCGTGGCCCTGAGGAAGCTAAAATTTGGGTAATGCCTACGTTATGGTTCCGCAAGACCTGGTTTACAGGTCACGAGCCATTTATGCCCAAGCTATCTAAAACAGACACCAATACTATCAAAGCTTTTAATCCAAAATCAGGCAATTATTCCATTACTTTTGATGGAAATCCCGATCTGAAATTTTGCGATAACGAGACTAACAGAGAAAGAATATACAACATTGGCAATGAGAAAAAATTCCTCAAAGATGCAATCAATGACTTTGTAGTTCATGGTGATTCCAGTCATCTCAATCCTGCCAACAAAGGCACGAAAGCCGCCGCAATCTATGAAATCACTATCCCAGCAGGTGAAAGCAGACAGGTAAAACTCCGAATGCAGCATCAAGTAGAAGATGACACACTTGAAATCTGTGACACCTGTCTGGAGCAACGCAAAAAGGAAGCAGATGAATTCTATGCCAATATCCAGGAAAGAGTCACCGATGCGGATTTAGAGAATATACAGCGTCAGGCTTATGCAGGTATGATGTGGTCCAAGCAATTTTATTATTATGATGTGGAACGATGGCTGGAGGGTGACCCAGGTCGATACAAACCTCCCGTAGAGCGAAAAAAAGGGAGAAACAGCAATTGGAGACACTTGCAGAATTATGATATTATCTCCATGCCTGATAAGTGGGAATACCCTTGGTATGCGGCATGGGATTTGGCGTTTCATGCCATCCCAATTGCAAGGATAGATCCTGAGTTCGCCAAGAATCAACTTCTCGTCTTACTAAACGAATGGTATATGCATCCCAATGGTCAGATTCCGGCCTACGAGTGGAATTTTTCCGATGTGAACCCCCCTGTTCACGCGTATGCTGTTCAGCGAATTTACCAGATTGACAAAAAAGCCAATAACGGTGTAGGTGATCATGAATTTCTCGAGCGTGCTCTTCATAAATTGATGATCAACTTTACCTGGTGGGTGAATCAGAAAGATAGTGATGGCAAAAACATCTTTGAAGGAGGTTTTCTGGGACTGGATAATATTTCGGTATTTGACAGAAGCCATGCACAGAAATACCACGGCAAATTAGAGCAGGCCGATGCTACCTCATGGATGGCTATGTTCTCTCTGAATCTCCTGAGAATTTCCCTGGATTTGTGCGAATTCAATACCGTCTATCAATTCACTGCCACTAAGTTTCTGGAGCACTTCCTATACATCGCAGGTGCCATGAGCAATATCTCCGAAGAACATATTTCTCTGTGGGATGATGAGGACAATTTCTTCTACGATGTTTTTCATATTCCGGGCAAAGAATCCAGCAAAATGAAGGTGCGTTCTATTGTCGGTTTGATTCCACTTTTTGCCGTGGAACCAATTCGGGAAGATCTTTTTGCAAATCTCCCGGAGTTTAAGAAACGATTGGATTTTTTCCTTCGGGAAAAGCCAAAGTTGGCCGCACTTGTATCTAGCTGGATCCAGCCTGGCTACGACAAACGCAGATTATTTTCTCTTTTGAGAGGGCACAGAATGAAAAGCGTGCTGCAAAAAATGTTGGATTCGGACGAATTCTTAAGTGATTATGGAATCAGATCGCTTTCCAAATATCACGAGAAAAACCCTTATTCCATGAAAATCGGGGAGGAAATACTATCCGTGAAATACACGCCTGGGGAATCCGACACGGTGATGTTTGGAGGAAATTCCAACTGGCGGGGGCCAATTTGGTTTCCCATAAATTTCCTGCTCATCGAATCCTTAAAGAAATTTGACTTTTACTATGGAGGGGATTTCTCCATCGAGTATCCTACAGGTTCGGGCAAATACATGACGATGGATATCATCGCCAAAGAACTCTCACTACGATGCATGCGGATATTCATGAAAGACGAAAATGGTAACAGACCTGTGTACGGAGCCAGTCATAAAAAATATCAGGAAGACCCGCACTTCAAAGATTACATTCTCTTCTATGAGTATTTTCATGGAGACAGCGGCGCAGGCTTGGGTGCATCCCACCAGACAGGTTGGACAGGATTAGTAGCAGAGATGATTCACAAGTTTTATAAAATCAGAGAAGACAAGGATCATGATTCTAAAACCCTTTTTAGAAGCTAATAGAATAGAAGCCGGATGTGACGAAGTTGGGCGAGGCTGTCTGGCTGGCCCAGTAGTCGCGGCGGCAGTGATTTTACCCACCGACTATGCCAACCCCTGGATCAATGACTCAAAGAAGCTGCGCAAAAAACAACGGGAAGAGCTGATCGAAGAGATCAAAGACAAAGCCTTAGCTTGGCAAATCGCTGAAGCGAGTGTGGTGGAAATAGACAAGATCAACATTCTGAATGCTTCCTTTCTTGCAATGACCCGGGCGGTACAAGGTCTAGGCGTATTACCTGAACATCTATTGATCGATGGCAACCGGTGGAAATCCCAGTTAACGATCCCACATACCTGCGTGATCAAAGGCGATGGAAAATATTTCAGTATCGCAGCAGCTTCGATTTTGGCAAAAGTTCACCGGGACAAATTCATGGAAAAGCTGGCAGAAGAATACCCACATTACGCATGGGAACGCAATGCCGGCTATCCTACCAAAGCTCATAGGTCAGGAATTGAAGAATATGGAGACTGCATCTGGCACAGAAAGAGTTTTCGACTGTTGAGGGAGCAGACTAAATTAGCCTTGTGATTGAATATTAAATCTCTTTCATGATAAATAACATCATTACGGACTTCGTGAAGATTTTGTTGTCTCCGTGGTTTAATACGATATTAACTCTATGAACTGGATATTATTGATCATCGGTGGATTATTTGAAGTAGGATTCGCATCATGTCTAGGCAAGGCAAAGCATGCCACAGGAACGGCAGTGTATGGCTGGTATACCGGCTTTATCATTTGTCTGGCTATAAGCATGCTTCTACTGATCAAAGCTACTCAAACTCTCCCCATTGGAACTGCTTATGCAGTCTGGACGGGAATAGGCGCGGTAGGTACAGCCTTGGTGGGTATTTTCGTATTTAGAGAGTCAGCGGAATTCTGGCGGTTGTTTTTTATGGCCACATTGATTGGATCCATAATCGGGTTGAAATTTGTATCATCCCATTAAGCACTTTTTACTTTTACCTAAAATCAAAGTGACTCTAACTACTCGTAAGGATAGTCTCTTTGCATTCAAGCCTTATTTCCTATCTCCGATAGTCTTGTAAGAAACAAGAAAAAAATTATGGTTGAGCCTCACTATCAGGTGTGAATATTCTAATTAGCCCCAGCTTATGGAAAAGCAGGATAAGACTTCTCTTGCATGTAATAACAGTACATGCTATCGGAAAAATTTCTAGCTGGAAAGGGGGCGCATTCCATCCATATTATCATCCACTAGTTTACTTTTTTCTATTTCCTGTAGACTGCCATCAGCACGAATATCCGAAAGATCCAATCCCGCCAGTATCCCGGCGGTGCCTGTACCCATCCCCATTACTGTCCGCATGGCATCCTGCGTACTTACACTCAAAAATGTTATTAGCTCTTTCGGTACATGGTAAATATTTCCATTTGTGGGGTTTGGAGCGGTAGGTACAAAAACGGTGTAGAGTTTTTCACCAATTTGATCTGTAATAAAACCTGTCATCATGGTTCCTGATCTAAATGGATCCAAAAGCACAACTTCAGAAAAAGGAAGTTTTTTCAAACCTACAAACTGATATACTGTCTGGTGAATTAAATTATAAAGTGGAATTCTGGTAAGGTATTTCTTCTCAAAACTTTTGAAATAAACTTTTCCTACTTTATTACGAACGAGTAGGCCTATCAAGAAAATAAATGTACAGAAGATAGCTAGTGAAAGCAGATTGATCAACCAATGGGGGTCATCAGCACCCGGATCCAAAGCTGCGCTTAGGGGAGCTACAATTCCAAAAATAAAATTGAATACAATTGAAAGAAGGATTAAAATTATGGTAAGTGGAAGCAGAATTAAAAAACCCTGCAACAAGCTGTCTAAAATTAAACCTCGTTTAGAATTATACTGTCTTTCAACTGTGGGAAAAGGCTCTTTATTCATGGGGAGACTGGAGATATTTTTTAAAGTCTAGTTTTTAACCCGCATCATGCATTAGCATTTCTATTGCGACCATAATTGCTTCAAAATCAGTCACTGCGTTGCAGTTTTCGACTTCACCATAGCGGTGCTATGCCTCAGTCTCCAAACAGCCTGATTTTATTGCAATTAATGGTCTCTTAACGAAACCTAATGCAAAATCTGGGTTCAACCACAGTGGACAGGGAGGGTTTCAAGGAAAATACAGTCTGAAAATAATTTCCGACAAAGTTCAAATTTTTCAAAAGAGTAGCCTGCCTAGCCGAGACCGGAAACCCTAATTCACGAAAACTTTTTCTGAAAGTCGCACAGATCCTATTCATTAGAACTGTGCGACTAACGTGACTGTTGATCGCCTGTATGCTATCCTACTAAATCATGTTCTCTTTAAGAGATGCATTACCAGCGAGATCACTAGCAAAACCAAGAAAATGTAGAAGATGATTTGGGCAATAGAAGCTGCCCCGGCAGCTATTCCTCCAAAGCCCAAAACCGCGGCAATAAGTGCGATTACTAAGAAAATTAAAATCCAGCGTAACATAATTAAATTGGTTGATGGTTCGGTAACTAGTCCTAAAAAACCATACCAACCTCCCACAATGTGCCTATCCCCCTTTTTGGTACAACCATCGTGGCATGAAAGAATTACCTTGGGGAATGTCAACCCCAAAACCAGCAATAAAATTAAGCGCGATTTCATTCTCACGCACAGCCGGTTACATCTCAACTGGCAAAAAATAAGCCATCAGTTGAGCCTGACAGCTAATTTTCTATTGGTGATTGATTGCTACTTTTCTATTTAATCCTTTTGAAAACCAACTTGCCGGCTCCAGGCTTATCACTGATTGGCTCCAGCACCATGCGATCATCATCAAACTGAACAATTTTGGCTTGTCTGGTTTCTGCTCCCGCATGAATAGTCACTATATTATCACTGCTGATTTCTATTTTGGCCTTCTTCTGTACTACTTCCTGCCTCACATAATCTGTAAATCTCAGACTGTCTCCGGGAATAAAATTATACACGGTATTTTCAAGCCGGTTTTGGATTTTATATTCCAGTCCCTCACGCATGGCTGAATTTGAATTCTGGTACTGGGGAGAATTCCTCAACTGATCCATCGCGTCAAAGTGTACCAGTTGCCAAGAGCCTAATAGTTGCTGAAAACTGATTTGACTGGTTTGAAGAACAAACACAAATAAAAGAGAAGGGATAATGGAAAGAATCATACACAGGTTCAGGCAATTATTTTGCCGGAAAAGATAAATGTTAATCTTGGGAGCCTTCAGCCCTGAAGCATCTTGGAATTCAAAAACGGCAGCCATTCTTCTGCCTGCTTTTCGGCATATTCTGACAAAAAATAGGCTAAAGATGGCTTAAAAGGTTTAGTCTTTATAGTAAGCCCAACTTGCTCCGGACTTTTATCACCCTTCAGTACATTGCACCTATGACAGGCTGTGGTCAAATTGGTCCAGCTGGATTTTCCACCCTTGGACCGCGGTACCACATGATCTATGGTCAACTGTCTCTTGCTTCCACAATACTGACATTCACCATGATCTCTTCTAAAAAGATTTATCCGGTTGAGAAGTACTCCACGATAGGGAATGTTTTTATAATGATTCAGGCAGATCACAGCAGGATATTCAAAGCTGCGGCTGACAGTACGTATCTGAAGTAAATCATACACAGACAAGCAATTTGCCTTTTCCATTAAAAGTAGGACGATGGCTTTTTGTGGCGAAACTACCGCCACGGGAGAATGATCCATATTCAACACCAATACCCGCTTTTCCATAGTTTAACTTATAATCATTCGGGTTTCCAATTCTACCTGTTTATCCCTACTACTCCGTAGGAAGGCTTCCCATTCACTCAAATCCGTCACTTTAATTCTATTATCCATCCAAAATACTTCATCAGCTCCAAGATACAAGGCATAGTTGACCTGCTTCCTTTCCAGTTCCCTGAAAATAAATAAATCACCCGGCAATATGAGCTCGGGTTCAATTTTTCTGCCCGGAATTTCGCCTGACTTCCAAGAATAGCCCGCTATACCAAAAATCAATTCAAAACCTTGCCGCCCGTCCAATCCCACTATACTTCTCCCTCCTGCCTGAAAAGGTGCATTGACATAGTTGATTGCAATATCGATCAGCTCCTTCCTGTCGGCTCTCAGCGCATGACTACGGACAGCCCCTGTGAATCCTATGTTATCCTGCCAATTAAAAAGCTCCAAATCAGAGAAGTGGAGCCTGCTTCCCGGAAGCAAATATAGATTTGTCCCAAGGTATTCTATGGCAGCTATAGGACTGGTGACAATCTGAAAGTCCGTGTTGAGGTATTTGTAATAGTCAGTTTGGGGAATTTCCTTGAGTGCACGGCCGGCAATCCAACCTTGCAGTCCTGTATCTTCGTGCAGTATTTTGAACCATTGCCGGTCGGGCGTCATAGCTGTAGTCTGATAACACTCTCCAAAAAGTAACTGTGTGACCTGTGCAGAATCAAAAGTAGGTCTGCGGTAAAGTGGAAGGATAGTTTGTCTACATATCCCAAAAGCATCAATCAAAGGCCATTCGCCGGATTTCTCTTTTTGCATCTTTTTCCTTCAGATCCTGTCTTTTATCGTGTGATTTCTTGCCCCGGCCTAGCGCTATCTCCATTTTTGCCATCCCCCGGTCATTGATAAATATACGAACAGGAATGATAGTCAGCCCTTTTTCCTGAGACTTAGTTTCCAATTTTTCGAGTTCCTTCTTGCTCATCAATAACTTTCTATCGCGAATTGCGACATGATTATAACTCGCTGCCATGGAATATGGGGCGATATGCATCTGTCGCACGTATAGTTGTCCGTCCAAAAAAATGCAGAACGCTTCAGTCAGTGATACTTTTGCTTCACGGATGGACTTGATCTCAGTTCCTTTTAGCACCATTCCTGCTACATAAGTATCTACAAATTCAAACTGAAAACTTGCCTTTCTGTTTTTTATGTTGATGACTTTGTCAAACTTATTATCCTTAGCCATGCTTAGATTTTCATTTTTGCGAGAGGAGTGACATCCATGGATGAGAATTCTCCTTTCAGGTATTTATAATGTGCTGCCATGGCGATCATGGCTGCGTTGTCTGTGCAGTACTCGAATTTTGGAATGTACAGATTCCATCCTTTCTGAGCTGCCAGTTCAGAAAGGGTATCCCTTAATCCTGAGTTGGCCGATACACCTCCCGCAATTGCAATTTCCTTCACACCATACTCCTTTACTGCGGCTTTCAGCTTGATCAAAAGCATCTCCACAAGAGAATACTGAATGCTTGCGCAAAGATCCGCCAGGTTCTCTTCAATAAATTTCGGATTCCCCTTCAGCTCGTCTCTAAGGAAATACAGAACCGCAGTTTTTATCCCGCTAAAGGAATAATTCAATCCGGGCATCCGGGTAATCGGAAATTGGAATGCTTTCGGATCACCATCTTTGGCATATTTGTCAATAAGCGGACCTCCAGGGTATGGTAAACCCAGCAGTTTTGCAGTTTTATCAAAAGCCTCACCTACGGCATCGTCCTGGGTCTCTCCTATCACTTTCATTTCCAAATAATCCTGAACCAAGACCAACTGTGTGTGTCCCCCGCTCACAGTCAGGCAAATAAATGGAAACTTCGGTTTCGGATCTTCTATGAAGTGTGCCAAAATATGCGCATTCATATGATTCACCTCAATCAATGGAATGTTTCTCGCAAATGCAAATGCCTTGGCAAAGCTTACACCTACCAGAAGAGACCCCATTAATCCGGGGCCCCGCGTGAAAGCTACTGCCGAAAGCCGGTCTTTGGAAATCCCCGATGACAAAATAGCCTCCTGCACCACTGGGATGAGATTTTCCTGATGTGCCCGGGATGCAAGCTCAGGAACTACCCCTCCATATTTTTCGTGAACAGATTGCGTGGCGACAATATTATTAAGTACTTTGCCGTCAGCTATAACAGCCGCAGAGGTCTCGTCACACGAGGATTCAATTGCTAGAATAAAGATATCGTTGGTACCCATTGGAAAAGAACGCGAAAGTTACGGATTTTTTGCACAAAGCGTTTCGGGTGTTGCTATGGATCGTCTTTTCATTGGTGATGTTTTTTATAGTGGTGGCTCTGAGTCTCCAGATCACCTGGGTGCAAAATAAGGTAATCAACACTGTAACAAGTATTCTCAATAACAATTCATCTTTTCATACAGATATTGGAAAGATCAAACTTACGTGGTGGGATGCCTTGGAATTAGACAATGTCATCATCCGGGATCATCGGGACAGCCTAATGATTGGGGCGAAAAAAATACATGCTGATTTTGAATTGCTCTCTTTATTCCCTCCCGGAGTCACCACCATAAACGCCGTGCGGATGGAGAATGCGAAGCTCCATATGCTCACTCATGAGGGTGATTCGGCCATGAATATCAATATGTGGGTAGAGGAATTGGCCAATATGTTCAGCACGAAAAGTAAGAGCAACAAACCCACTCAGTTTCGGATTAACTCGGTGGAATTGAGAAATTCCGAGATCTTTATCGTCAATGAGATCACAGACGCAATCACCAAAGGACTGAATTATAATAAGCTTCGTTTTTCAAATATTACTTTGAATGCCTCTGACTTTTATCTGGAAGGTTCTGAGATCGGGGCTGATGTAGAAATGCTAACAGGGACAGAACTGACTTCAGGGTTTGAGATCATGGAGCTCAAAACTGATATGACCTATGCCCGTGAATTTATGGAATTTGACAAGCTAAGTCTGAAATCTGCCAACAGTCATATCAAAAATTTTCTGCGGTTTGAATATGCCACTCCTGCTGCGTTTTCCAATTTCGTGGAAGAAGTAGTAATCATTACCAATTTAACCGAAACCAAGCTTGACTTGGGAGATCTTAAGCTTTTCGCACCTTCTCTTCCGGATATTGACGATGAAATCTATCTATCGGGAAAAGTAGCAGGTCCTGTATCGGATATGCGTTCGGAGGAGCTTCTGATAAGACTTGGAGAAAAAACGGCAATCTTCGGAGCTTTTAGGCTGGATGGTTTGCCCGATATCAATGAAACGTACATTAATCTCTCTCTTAAAAACTCGACCATTTTTGCGAATGATCTAGCCCCTTATTTACCAAGCAATATTTCCAAGGAAATCAACAAATTCAACACCGTCCGTCTAACTGCTGATTTCGCAGGCTATTTGCACAGATTTGATACCAATGGAGAATTCAAAACATCCATTGGAGACATTAGTGGCAGAGTGAGTTTTGACCTTGTAGATGGGTTACCTACTACAGTTTCCAACTTAACCACAACTAATCTTGACTTGGGAATTATAGCTGAAAGAAGGGAATTATTACAAAAAATAAGCTTAAAAGGCCGCGTAAATACAACAGGAAACTCTATTGACAACCTACTGATCGATGTAAATGCGGACGTCTCAAGATTTGGCTTAAAAAACTACGTCTACACCGGCATCAAAACTGACGCAACCTATGGACGGGATCTTTTCAAAGGGAATATTAGAGTAAATGACCCGAATTTTAAAATCAATGCAAATGGAGAATTAAACCTTCGTGAAGCTACTGATTCCGTGCGAATGAGCCTGCAAATTGATACTGCATTTCTGGACCGGATGAATTTCACGGATAAGGCCACCTTCCTCAGCGGAAATCTGGATATTGACGTCAAAGGAATCGAACTGGATGACATTCAGGGAATAGCCAGATTCCGAAACATCAAAGTGGGCTATGAAGACAGATTTTTGGAGCTGGGGGATTTTAATTTTCAATCTCTTTTTGCCGGGGGCACGCGCACCATGTCTATTAATTCCGACTACCTGGTCGCCGCCGCTTCAGGACAGTTTAACCTCCAGCAAATGGGAAGAGATCTGAATATTCTAACCAAACAGTATATCGCAATTATCCTAAATGAAGAACAGCCTATAGCAGATCTTGAAAGAAATTTCTCGGAAATCTACAATCTCGACCTCAACCTTCGGCTGATCAACATCAATCCGATTGTCCAACTTTTAGAGCCGGATCTCAGCCTTTCAAAAAACATGGTTTTGGAAGGTGCATTCTATCAAACGCAGGAAAACACCGTATTTAACTTTTTCACAAGTATTGACACACTGAAATTCCAGGGTAATTCAGCTCAAAACATCAATATTGACTTCAACACCTCCAAACTCATCAACAGTCCGGATATATTAGCTTCCTTCTACGTATATTCCAAAACGCAGGAAATCGGCAAATCACTTCAGTTTACCAACTTTGGATTTGAGGCAATATGGGACAAGGACGATATGAATATTGACTTTAGCCTAGATCAGGACTCTACCCAAAGTTCAGCTAGAATCAATGCTACGGCTCGTTTTGCCCCCCAAAACACGCAACTTGTCTTTGAGCCTTCATCGCTGAAACTTCTGGATAGAGAATGGAAATTTGATTCGCTGAACCTGATCACAATTACTCCTGGGTCGATACAGGTGGACGGTCTTAAGCTTTTCAACGAGAATCAATCCATCTCACTTCAGGGAAATGCCGGTAACCAGCCCGAGGATCAACTGAACCTGACTGTAAACGACGTAAATGTAGACCTGCTTAATACGCTTTTCCCCCAAAACTTTGACGGCACAGCAAATGGCTTGATCTCCTTTGATCATCTGCTTGACCAAACTCTGATGCGTGGTGATTTCAACCTAAGTAAGGTCTCCATAAATCAGTTCCCAATCGGGGATATGAATCTGAAGGCAAATTTGGACTCTACACAATTGCAAGTATCTCTGATCAATGTCATTGAGGGCAAAGAAACTATCAATCTAGGCGGTTACATACTTAACGAAAATCAGGAGATTCATATGGATGCCGCACTGAGCGATGCTAGCTTGGTGATTCTAGAGCCTTTTTTGTCTAATTACGTGTCAAATATGGGCGGTACTGTTTCAGGAAAAATGGATTTGGGCGGCACAATGGCTGAACCTAAAGTAGAGGGAACAGGAAGATTAAACAATGGAAAGCTTACTGTAAACTACCTCAAAACGACCTATTTACTCAATGGAGACATTCTCTTTAGGCCCACTCAAGTCAGTTTTCAGCAGATGGAACTCAAAGATCTCTTTGGGAATACTGCGACTGTCACCGGCGGAATAACTCATCAGGGATTTGAAAACATCCGATTGGATATCAAAGCCAACATGGCCAATCTTCAGGTTATGAACACCACGGACAAGGATAATGAGACGTTTTATGGGACTGCCTTTGTCACAGGAACGGCAGAAGTGGTAGGTACCCCTACCAATATGGATATCAACGCCCGGGCTACCAGTCAACCCAACACCAGAATTTATATTCCCCTGAGCAGTGACAACACCCAAGCTCAGGAGGATTTCATTCATATGATCAACATCCAAGACACCGTAAGAATCAAACAAATTGCCGAGGAGGTAAATAGGCTGGAAATTAAGAATGTGCGAATGAATTTCGTCCTTGACATCACCCCTGATGCTTATGCTGAAATCATTATTGACCCACGGACTGAGGAAGGAATCACAGGAAGAGGTCGT
This sequence comes from Algoriphagus sp. Y33, assembly GCF_014838715.1. Taxonomy (NCBI): domain Bacteria; kingdom Pseudomonadati; phylum Bacteroidota; class Cytophagia; order Cytophagales; family Cyclobacteriaceae; genus Algoriphagus; species Algoriphagus sp. Y33. Next base: position 3,767,001 of record NZ_CP061947.1, read on the forward strand.
GGCGTATTGACCATGAATGTGGATACTCAAGGAAATTTTACACTAGACGGCACCTACGAAATCACGGAGGGAAAGTATAACTTCTCCCTCTATAACGTGGTAAAAAAGCAATTCAGCATAAAGCCCGGTGGTAGAATTACGTGGTATGGAGATCCCTATGCAGGAGTAATGGACATTTCGGCTGAATACACCGAAAGTGTATCCCTACAGCCGCTGTTGGTGAATACGGTAACCGCAGACAACCAAAGTACAAATGCCAGCCGAAGATACCCTGTCAAAGTATTGCTGAATCTGGATGGTCAATTGCTTTCCCCAGAAATTAATTTTGGTTTTGACTTCACCGAATTTCCTTCCAGCGGAGAAACCCAGACGACCATTTCCTCTTTCCAAAATAAAATAGCGAATGATGAGCAGGAAATGAACAGACAGGTTTTTTCAGTGATTATGACCCGTTCATTCTCGCCGGAAGGGCAATTTTCAGGCGTGTCCACTATCTCTTCAAGTTTGGGGCAATTGCTTTCTACCCAGCTTAACAGCTTTCTTGGTCAGGTAGACAAAAATCTGGAAGTCGACCTGGATGTGGCTACTCTGGATCAAAATGCACTGGAGACGTTCCAACTGAGTGTAGCTTATACTTTCCTTGACGGTCGACTTCGCGTATCAAGGGATGGTGGATTTACTGACAATCAGGGCACCGCCAATGCATCTTCCATCATAGGTGATTGGCAGGCAGAATATATGCTTACAGAAGACGGAGTTTATAGAATCCGGATTTTCAATAGGAATAATTTTAACACTTTTACCTCGCTTTCTCTTTCCAAAAACGTCGCCACTTACGGGGTAGCCTTGTCACAAAGTGTTTCTTTCAATTCATTCTCTGAGCTTTTCAAAAAAATAACCAGAAAGAAAAATGAAAAATTGATCATAAATGATCAAGACGATTTTCTTCGCTACCAGTTTGAAAATAAAGAGGAATGGAAGCCTATCCCGCTGGATAATATAGAAGAAAGACTAGACTCGCTGGATCAGGAACGAAAAATCAAAATGCTCAAGCAAGGAGAGATTTAAAACAATTGTTCTGTTTTTAAGCTTACTTCTATAAAAGTTATATGCAAAAAGTCAGCATTTTTTGGTTTCGAAGAGACCTAAGGTTTGATGATAATCACGGTTTTTATCAAGCACTGAAACAGAATGAAAATGTGTTACCTCTTTTCATTTTTGACAGAAATATACTCGATAAACTAGAGAATAAACAGGATGCCAGAGTGGAATTTATCCATGAGCAAGTCTGCAAACTTCACCAAAAATTGGGTGATCATAGTTCTTCCATTTTAGTCCGCTATGGGGATCCGGAGGCTGTTTTCAAAGAACTACTTGACACTTACAAAATCCTATCAGTTTTCACAAACAGGGATTATGAACCTTATGCCAAAAGCCGTGATGAAAAGGTAGCGAGAGTATTAAATCAGCAAGATATACCATTACGTTTGTTCAAAGACCAGCTGATCTTCGAGCCCGGCGAAATCTTAAATGGCTCAGGAGAATTCTATAAAGTGTTCACCCCGTTCAGCAGAGTATGGCTGAGCAAGTTTGATCCTTCAAACCTGGAGGATTTTAAACCCATGCATTGGAAGAATCTAATGCAAAGCAGTCCTTTTGAAATCCCTTCATTGAAAGAAATGGGATTTGCCAAAAGCGACATCACTATCCCTTCCAAGACCGCGGACGAAGAAATCATTGCTCACTACAGCGAAACCCGTGATTTCCCAGCCAAAAACGGCACGTCACGACTGGGAATCCATTTGCGGTTTGGTACTATTTCCATCCGGAAACTTGCGATAAAAGCAGCAGCGCTTAACACCACCTTCCTCAATGAACTAATCTGGCGGGAATTTTACATGATGATTTTGGCATTCAATCCCCAAGTAGTCGATCATGCATTCAAGCCAGCCTATGACCGTATCCCATGGAGAAACAACGAAGAGGAATTTGCAGCTTGGTGCAAAGGCAAAACCGGTTATCCTATCGTAGACGCAGGTATGAGAGAGCTCAATGCTACGGGCTACATGCATAATCGCGTTCGGATGGTCGTCGCTTCCTTTCTTACCAAGCACCTATTGATCGACTGGCGCTGGGGTGAGGCTTATTTTGCAGAGAAGCTGCTAGACTATGAATTGGCTTCAAATAATGGAGGCTGGCAATGGGCTGCAGGCACGGGCACAGATGCCCAACCCTACTTCCGGGTGTTCAATCCTGCTTCCCAGCAGGAGAAATTTGACAAGAACTGGAAGTACATCAAAAAATGGATTCCTGAAATAAACTCAGATAAGTACCCAAAACCGGTCGTAGATCATAAATTTGCAAGGCAACGTGCAATCGACACCTACAAAACAGCCCTGAATCAATGAATATCGGAGACCGAGTAAGACTACTTCACGGAAAGGAAGAGGGAATTATCCGCAAAATTTCCTCAAGTGGTAGAATACAGATAGAAATCGAGGACGGATTTATCATCCCGGCATTGAAATCAGAAGTGGTACTCATTCACCAAACTGAGAAGAGCCACTTTGGAGAAAAGCCTGTAGAAGAAAAGGATATAGATACGCCCATCCCCATCTCCGGGCCAAAGGACCAAGGACTATACCTCACCTTTCTTCCTATCAACGACCAAAGTCTCAGCCTCTATTTGATCAATGACAGCCGTCAGGCATATTTGTCCCATGTATCAGAAGTGTTTGGTGACAATCATCGCACCTTGCTTGCCACCACCCTCAATCCGGGGGAAGCGAAGAAATTTGATGATAGATTACTAAAGGAAATGGACGAGTGGCCAGCTTTTCTGCTCCGGTTTATCCCAATTCACAATCAACTGGAAAAGGCCATTCCCGCTTTTGAGCGGCAATTGAAGATGAAACCCACCCAGTTTTTCAAGCATCTGAGCAAAGCTCCCCGACTGGACAAAACCGCCTATATTTTTGCGCTGGAGCAAACTACCAAGGAACTCGACATTCGGGCTCTCAATCAGGAATTGGGAGAAATAACCCCAAAATCTGAGGTTCCCAAAGCTGTAAAACCTGCCAGATCCATCGATCTACATATCGAAAAACTGGTGACTGATTCCAAAGGAATGAGCAATTCGGAGATGCTTCGTGTGCAGCTGGAGACATTTGACAGAAATCTGGATCAGGCTATGGCCTCCGGGATGGATGAGATTACGTTTATCCACGGCATTGGAAATGGAGTACTTCGCAAAGAAATTCACAAGCGCCTCAGTCAACTCCAAAATATTAAGTACTTTCAGGATACTCAAAAAGATCAGTGGGGCTACGGTGCTACCTTGGTCAGAATCACCTAATCTATGCAGGCAAAAGTATCCCCTGTCTTTCAGCTTTTTGAATCACAACATCAAGAGGCAAAGGCACTTTTTCTGACTTTGGGAAAGCAGATCAAATCAAAAAAAGCCATAGAACTCCTCGGTAAAATGGACTTTCTGGAACTGTATGCCGACTTGATGGCGAAAGTTCATTTTGATATTGAAGGCTTGAATTTCAATATTTTCTCGGACTTCAAGCTGATGAAGAGAAGCTTGCGCAAAATCCACCATTTCAAACTCGCAGAGAAAAGCCTGAATAACCGTGAATTAGTTTTAGGCATCAAATACAACGGGTATCGTATTCATCTGGACAAATACAAAAAGAAACTATACGCAGAAGCGTTCGATCTGATCGTCGGAAGCACGCTGAAAAGTTGGGATGAATTTCATCAAAAAGCCATGAATGCCAGCCGGGGCATCAAAGCACTGACTATTAATACTGCGGTAAATCAGATTATTCAGGAGGAGTTGGAATTCTTTGCGTTAGACCATAAAGGAAGCATGGACAGCAAAGCGTTGAAAGATACATTTGAAGGCTTGCGCACCATTATAATGCTGGAAAACACCCTGATTCAAATGGGGTTCAACTCTATATTCGTGGCAGGAATACACGGAGAAATCGAGGCACTGAAAAACAATCTGAAACCCTGGTATTCCAACCATCTTTCGCTTCAGTCCCTGACCCATTTTCTAGGCACCAAGGAGGTAGTTTCCAAAAAGTATCTGGATTGGGCAAAAGAGCTCAAAACAGAGAAAACTGCTCTTTCGGCCCAAGCTGAGAAGCAAGCACATGATTTATTTGATAAAATCTTAGGATAATCACCTGAAATATTCTGCTAAATTACAGGATGGACAGGAAAACAATATTGATTACAGGCAGTACGGGAGGGATAGGAAAAGTAACCGCAAAAGCTCTGGCAAAGCTAGGGCATACCGTAATCATACACGGTCGGGACAAGGAAAAAACAGCCTCCATATGTGAAGAAATAAAGTCCGAAACAGGCAACGACACGATTGATTATGTCATCGCTGATTTGTTGTTGCTGTCGGAAGTCAGCCAACTGGCAGAATCGTTCAAGAAAAAACATAAGCGTTTGGATGTGTTGATCAACAACGCAGGTGCAATTTTCGGTAAAGAGAGAGAAACGACTCAGGAAGGTTTTGAAAAGACAATGGCACTCAATTTATTTTCACCATTTCTCCTGACTCAATTGCTGCTAGAAGTCCTAGCCAAAAGTCCAGCGGCAAGAATTATAAACGTTTCTTCTGGAGCACACACCATGAGCGGAACGCCGGATTTGGATGATATCCAATCAACCAAAAAATACTCATTTGGCAATGCCTACGGACTGTCCAAATTATACCTGATCTGGGTCACGCAACGTTTGGCAACGGAACTTAAAACTAATGGAATGTCCAATATCACGGCAAATTCCTTACATCCAGGTACGATCAAAACAGCCTTTGGGCAAAGAGCGAAGAAAGGGTTCGTCGTGGATCTACTATTTAACATTTCCATGTTATTTGCCATTTCGCCTGAGAAAGGAGCTGAAAACACAATTTATTTAGCTACTGCAAAGGAGGTCGAACACATTTCAGGGAAATACTTTTCCAACAAAAAAATTGCAAGACCGAGTATGAAATATTATTCACCGGAAAATGAAAAAGCAGTGTGGAATTATTGTAAACTAATCACTCAACCCTATTTGGACTAAAAGTGTGGAAAGGACTTCCCTTGCCACAAAACCGAGCAACAAGCACATCAGTCGTTTGATAAGATAAACTCAAAAATCAATTCTAATATTTTTTTTGGAACACGTATGAGAAACTTACATTACACACGTGTGGTGTTTTTTCTTAAATTTGAAAAAAAAGCTTATGAATACTAAACTCACCTTAACCATTGAACAGGATGTAATTCAAAAAGCCAAGGAATACGCAAAAGAGAAAAACCGTAGCCTTTCTGGTATCATTGAAAATTACTTGAAAAGCCTTACCCAGGAAAATAGGGATGAAGACAAACCTAAACTTACACCTATTGTCAAGTTTCTGAAGGGCTCTTTTAAAATGCCCGAAGACTTTGATTACAAAGAAGAGTTGAAAAAAGTCCTGGAAGAAAAGCATTTATAAATGGACAAGGTACTTATTGACCCGGATGTGATTCTGGATTTTTTCTTTGACCGAGAACCATTTGCTCAATTTGCCACGGAGATATTTGTTCTTTGTGAGTCAAAGCAACTAATTGGCTACACCACACCCGTCATCATTTCCAACGTCTATTACCTACTGAGCAGAACAGCCAAACATGAGGTAATCATAGATAAACTGAAACAGCTTTTAAGTATTTTGGAGATCGCTACAATGAACAAGGAGGTAGTTATGGCAGCTTTAAATTCAAAATTCAAAGATTTTGAAGATGCTTTACAAAATTGTGTTGCACAAAATCAAGGAGATATTCCAATCCTTTTAACTCGAAATATAAAGGATTATAAGAAAAGTGAACTGGCAGTACTATCTCCAGAAATGTATCTTAAAAAGTAATTCAACCCTATAAGATGAATTTTCCGGTCCAAAGATTTTCGCATTTAATCATGAATCTTTCCAAAGTTGCTTTAGGAAGGCAGCATTTAACCGGCACATAGACAATCTAGCCAAGATATAAGCCAACATTTATAAATATCAACTCCAAATTCAGTAAAGTACAATTCCAAAATCATGAGCTATTTCAGGATGTGATTTGTAGAAAATCTTAAATTGAAAAGAAAAACAGAAATAATCTTCGGTATAAGCACAAAATATAGCATTCATTAGAATGCTCGAAAAACTCATGAAAATCATCTCTACAAATCTTGGAAAGCCTACTTCTTTCATCTGGAATGGAAAAGAAGAGACAACGGGGATTTATAAAAAGCCCACAGGCAAACCGATCTATTTGACTAAAAACGATGTCATCAATGATGAAGTCTCCAACAGACTAAATCACGGAGGATATTATAAGGCTTGCTATATCTTTTCCGCGGAGCAATATCCTTATTGGAAAGAGCTGTATCCAGACCTGGATTGGTCCTGGGGAATGTTTGGTGAGAATCTGACCGTTTCCGGATTTGATGAAAATGAAGTTTACTTAGGCGACATTTATAAAGTTGGCGAAACCTTGGTGCAGGTTTCTCAATACCGGGAACCTTGCTATAAATTCGGTCATAAGTTTGGGACTCAACATGTCATCAAACAATTTATCCAACATGGCTTTGGCGGAACCTATCTCAGTATTTTGGAAGAGGGATATGTAGACATTGATGATGAATTCATTCTAGTTGAGCGACCTACGTTAAGTCTCTCCGTCGCTGATTTATTCCGATTGGTTTTTGCTAAAGATAAAAATCAGAACCTCTTGAAAATTGCTTCTAGCAGCAAAGCTATTCCACCAAAAAAGAGATTTTTATTAAGCTCATTTATCAATTCTAGCTCCTAAAATCTAGCCAAAACATAGGTAAGTAACCAACTCCTTAACTGCCGGGTAGCTATGATTTATTTTACTCAACTTATTTACATTCTGGACGGTCAGGAAGCAAGCTTTTTAGAGTTTGAAGCAGTTGCCATCCCTTTGTATCGCAAAACATAAGGGCAAACTGCTACTCAAATATAGACCTAGTTCTGAAAACATTATCGAGCAAAATATAGAAATGCCTTATGAAATACACGTGGTGGAATTCGAAAATGAGCAAGATGTAGCAGATTTCTTCAAGGATGAGGAACGCAAAAAATACATCCATTTGGTTAATTAAGGGGGTAAAAATGTAATCAGGGTGCAATACCAAAATTCCTAATAATCGAATCTCAACCTCATCCAATTCCTGCAAAAACCCCAAAATATCCCTTAGCTTAGCATTCTTTACAAACTTATCAAACCTATGGACACCTCACACAAAACCTCATTTCAGTTTATCAGCGAACCATCCGACATCAATTTCGGCGGAAAAGTACATGGGGGAGTGGTGATGAAATGGATAGATCAGGCCGCTTATACCTGCGCTAGGACTTGGTCAGAGAGCTATTGTGTGACGGTCTATGTAGGCGGTATCCGCTTCTACAAGCCTATCAACATCGGGGAAGTAATAAAAGTAGATTCCCAAGTCATTTACACAGGAAGCTCCAGTATACACATCATGGTGGAAGTATATTCCAGAGATTTTGGACATCAGGAATTTGAGAAGAAAACCCACTGTATCATCATCTTCGTATCCGTGGATGAAAATGGATCACCCAAGAAAGTGAAACCATGGATCCCACAAACTGACCAAGAAAAGAAACTAGAGGAATACGCAGTAAAACTGAAAGCTCTGCGTGAAAATATCCATAATGAAATGAAGCCTTTTTTTAATGAGTAAAGGCATTAAACCCACTAACTTTTCCAAAGTTCAGAGCTTTGCAAAAGTTTTTAACACCACGATAAGATTATCAGCAGACTGAATATTAAAAATAGACGCATACATCTAGTTTAGCTGAAACAAAGAGTCTTGAAATGGCTAGAACACCGAATATTCAACCGTTTAAAAACCACTCAACAAACAATTGGGAAGCTAATTTACCCTCAGGCATTAATATTCCCTTTTTTTCCCTAATTTTTAGGTTGAAGACTTGATAAGTTGTTTATTTCGAGTTATTCTTTCAAACCCAACCTAACCCAAAATGCTTCTATTACTGATTATCTTTTTTGCCTTAGCCCTGATTCTTATTGCCATTGTCAAATTCGACATCCACCCCTTTCTTGCACTATTCTGTGGTGCCATACTGTACGGACTACTATCCGGCATGTCTGGAGAATTGATTTTAAAGTCCATATCTGAAGGTTTTGGTGGAGTTTTGGGCAGCATAGGCTTATTGATACTTCTCGGTGTGATGATGGGTACATTTCTCGAAAAAACCGGTGGAGCCATAGTCATCGCTGAGAAAATTCTTTCTTGGATCGGAGAGAAATCAGTTACACTTGCCATGATGATTTCCGGGTACATCCTTTCTATCCCTGTTTTTGGAGACAGCACTTTTATTATGATGAATCCGATCAGCAAATCACTTTCGCTGAAAGGAAAAGTCCCCTATGCTGCCACCACAATTGCATTGGCTTTGGGAGCAACTGCTTCTCACTCACTTGTCCCTCCTACTCCCGGCCCCATCGCTACAGCAGGAATCTACGAAGCTGATCTTGGGATGATCATATTTTATGGCCTTATCGTAAGTTTGACGACCCTTATTCCAAGCTATTATTTCATCAAAAAAGTTGTCTATAAAATTCCTTTGAAGCCTACATTCGCCGCTAAAACCGAGGAAATAAAAATTCAAAATAGGCCAACTGTATTTTCCTCTTTTCTACCGATTGTCGTTCCCCTGATTCTTATCATTGTTGCTTCCATCTCCAACTATCCGACCAAACCATTTGGCGAAGGCACTTTTTATACCTTTATCCAATTTGCAGGAAGTCCGGTGATTGCCTTGCTATTAGGCTCATTCATGGCCTTTACCTTACCGAAGAAATTCGATGCCAAACTGCTTTCTTCCTCGGGTTGGATCGGCGAAGCGATTTTGATTGCTGCACCGGTCATTTTGATTACGGGTGCGGGGGGAGTTTTTGGGAAAATGCTGCAAAACTCGGGGATCGGCGACATGGTCAGCAACAGCATGAGCGGTGCGAGCTGGGGGATTTTTCTTCCTTTTCTGATCGCTTTTGCACTGAAAACCGCCCAAGGCTCATCCACAGTAGCAATGATTACCACTGCTTCGATTATCGCACCCTTGTTAGGCAGTCTTGGCTTGGATTCTGAAACCATGCGTGTTTTTGCCGTCTTGGCCACAGGTGCCGGTGCCATGGCCATCTCCCATGCCAATGACAGTTTCTTCTGGGCTGTCACGCAGCTTTCGGGCCTATCCATCAAGCAAGGTAATCAGACACACAGTATAGGCACGCTGATCATGTCAGTGACTGCGATATCTGTGATTTATTTGATTACGCTGGTGGCGGGGTAATTGTCTATCACCAAAAGACAAAGCAAGATTGAAAGATATTCCTTATGAAATTTCCTGTTTTACTTCTTTGCTTAATTTTACATTCATCCATTTCCTCTGCCCAAATCCTAAAAAAGCCGATTCCGGATAAACTGATCGTTCTCACCTTTGACGATGCACCGGCAAGTCAGTATGCTGTGTCAGCTCCCTTGCTGGATAAATTCGGCTTTGGTGCGACTTTCTTTGTCTGTGAGTTTCAGCCCAATTACGCAGACAGTAGTTTGTATATGAACTGGAGACAGATCCAAGCCCTGGACAAAATGGGGTTTGAAGTGGCAAACCACACCTATACCCATGCCAATGTAAGTAAATTGACCCAAGCAGAATTTAACGAACAGCTCGATTACATCGAGGAAAAGTGTGATTCTCTCGGAATCGCAAAACCCCATAACTTTGCTTATCCCGGGTATGGGTTGAATGCTCAAGCTTTAGACTTTTTGGAGGAAAAAGAATACGTTTTCGCACGTGCGGGAGGAAGCAGAGCTTATGATCCGTTGAGAGACCATCCCTATCTGATTCCAAGTTGGGCGACGGATGGAACAAACAAAGCTGAAATAATCGCAGCCTTTGAGCAGGCTAAAAACGGGAAAATTGTCATTTTGACTATCCATGGCGTTCCTGATCTAGAACATCCCTGGGTGAATACTCCTCCCGAACTTTTCGAAGAGTACCTAACCTATCTTGCCTCCAATGGCTTTAAAGTCATTTCAATGAGAGGTTTGGAAGATTACATTGACGCGAAAGAGGCCAGAAAGCTAATCACTCCGGATTTTGACAATAAACTCTCCAATTGATCTCTGGATAAAATAGGGGCAAAACCAATTATCCCAACCGACTTTATTCTTCTTTCTTTTAAACTGGCAATCATTTTTCTCCTTTCAATTTTGCCCTCTAAAAATAAAATGAAAGAATGAACCAAAGAATGATCTTCTTGTGTAAAACCCTAACGGTAAATAACTACAGCTAGGTTCTTACTACCAAAATGGACAAGGATCAGGAGGAAAAAGACGAGAAAAATCAGTTCGAAGAAATGATTCAAGGTCTTATAGACAATAAATATGGCTGTTGTGATGATTTTGTACCCCCCAATACTGTCGCTGGTCTGGGAGAAAACATCCGGGATGCAAATCAAGCCGGAAACCTGCAAATGGCAGGCACAGGCAGTCAGAAAGACTATAAGCAGAACACCCTTATCCGCGGGGATAAAATCAAATGGATAGACGAGAAAAGTGTCAATCAATTTGAAATGGTCTATTTGAAAAAAGTGGGCAACTTTATTTCACACCTGAATAAAACTTGTTTTACATCCATTAAGAGTTTTGAAAGCCACTATGCGAATTATGAGCAAAAGAGCTTCTATAAAAGACACTTGGATCAATTCAAAAATGAAAAGGGGAGAAAATTTTCCATCGTACTCTTTTTAAACCAAGACTGGCAAACGGAAGACGGAGGGATGCTTTCCTTGTATCCTGAAGGAAATGCCCAAAAAGACATTATTCCCATCGGAGGAAGAATGGTGTTTTTTAAAAGCGATGAGATGGAGCATGAAGTGAATCCTTCCTTTACACGTGAGCGCAGGAGCATAGCAGGATGGCTTAAGGATTAGGTTAATTAAAACCACGTGAATAAGTAGCCTAACACACCGTCTATTAAGTGAGCTATTCAACTTATTTCACCCCTTCTCAAACACATTAAAAAAGGTGACCCGTCTGCGGGTCACCCTTTCAATTCACTTGAATATTTAAGATTAAGCGAGATCGTAGCGGTCAAGCATCATCACTTTATCCCAAGCTGCCACGAAATCCTTCAGGAATTTCTCCTGAGCATCGGCACTGGCATAAACTTCTGACAGAGCCCGAAGTTCTGAGTTAGAGCCAAAGATCAGATCAGCCCGGGTTCCTGTCCATTTGACTTGACCGGTTTTTCGATCTGACCCTAAAAATGCATGCTGTCCACTATCAGCAGCTTTCCAAGTTGTGCCCATATCCAAAACATTCACAAAGAAGTCGTTGGTCAGGGCTCCCGGAGTCGCTGTGAACACACCATGCTTGGAATTGTCATAATTGGTTTCCAATACTCGCAATCCACCAACCAGTACCGTCATTTCAGGAGGAGTTAACTTGAGCAATTGCGCACGATCCACCAGCATTTCCTCAGCTGAGGCTTTATGCTTAGGTCGATAATAATTTCTGAAACCATCAGCCGCAGGCTCCATAGCAGCAAATGAAGCCACATCTGTCTGGGCTTGACTGGCATCAGCTCTGCCCGGTGTGAAAGGTACAGTGATGTCTTTGCCTGCATTCTTAGCAGCTTTCTCTACTCCTGCACATCCTGCCAACACAATCATATCGGCCAAAGAAATCTGCTTGCCGCCGGATTGCGCTGCGTTAAATTCCTTCTGAACAGCTTCCAGTTTATCGATCACTTTTCCAAGTTGAGACGGATTGTTTACTTCCCAATATTTCTGCGGAGAAAGCCTGATTCTAGCTCCATTAGCACCTCCACGCATATCAGATCCGCGGAAAGTAGAAGCCGAAGCCCATGCTGTGCTAACCAATTCAGAAACAGAAAGTCCCGAATCCAACACCTTAGCTTTCAATGATGCAATATCTTGGTCATTTACCAATTCGTGATTTACAGCAGGAATCGGGTCCTGCCAGATCAGTTCCTCAGTAGGCACTTCAGGACCCAAATAACGCTGGATAGGCCCCATATCCCGGTGAGTCAATTTAAACCATGCTCTGGAAAAAGCATCAGCGAACTCATCAGGATTTTCAAAAAACCGTCTTGAAATCTTCGCATAAGCCGGATCTTCTTTTAGCGCAAGATCTGTAGTAAGCATAGCCGGAGCATGTCTTTTGGCCGGATCGTGAGCATCAGGAACTGTGCCTGCTCCCCCACCGCCTTTAGGAGTCCATTGATGCGCTCCCGCAGGGCTTTTGGTCAGTTCCCACTCAAATCCAAATAGATTCTCAAAGAAACCGTTGCTCCATTTGGTGGGAGTAGAAGTCCAAGTCACCTCAAGTCCTGAAGTAATTGTATCACCTGAATGGCCTTTTCCAAAGGTGTTTTTCCAGCCTAAACCCATTTCTTCTATATCGGCTCCTTCTGGCTCATGCCCTACGTACACACCGGGATCCGCTGCACCGTGAGTCTTTCCGAAGGTGTGACCTCCGGCTATAAGAGCCACAGTCTCTTCATCATTCATAGCCATTCGACCAAAGGTCTCACGGATATCATGTGCCGCTCCTATTGGATCAGGCTGTCCCTTAGGTCCCTCCGGATTCACATAGATCAGGCCCATATGAGATGCCCCCAGTGGATTCTCCAATACCCGATCTTCACTCCCAGCATACCTTTCTTGATCTCCAAGCCATTCTCCCTCAGATCCCCAGTAGATATCCTCTTCCGGCTCCCATACATCCTCACGTCCGCCGGCAAAACCGAATGTTTTCAATCCCATTGTTTCCAAAGAGACATTTCCTGCCAAAATCAATAAGTCCGCCCAAGAAAGCCTTCTTCCATATTTTTGTTTGATTGGCCAAAGTAGGTATCGTGCCTTATCTAAATTGGCATTATCAGGCCAGCTATTCAGCGGTGCAAAACGCTGAGATCCTGATCCTCCACCGCCACGACCATCTGCGATACGATAAGTACCTGCACTATGCCAAGCCATTCGGATAAAAAATGGGCCGTAATGGCCAAAATCAGCCGGCCACCAATCCTGAGAATCAGTCATCAAATCCGCAAGATCTTTTTTCACTGCAGCCAAATCCAATTTTTTGAACTCCTCTGCATAGTTAAAATCAGGATCCATTGGATTGGATTTTGAGGAATTCTGGCGCAGAATATTTAGGTTCAACATGTTTGGCCACCAGTCGCGGTTTTTGGTTCCACCACCTGCCGTCTTGTGAATTTCTCCACTTGTAAAAGGGCATTTTGCTTCACTTTCGTTCACGTCCCATACCGAATCTGTATAGTCGTGTCCGTTTTCTTTGTTATCCATATGATTAGGGTTTGTTTTTAATTTTTCTCGAAAGCTAAATTACGAAGACGATTATTTATGTAATCTAAAATTCTATTGATAAAAACTATGACTCTTTCAGAAATACAATTGAGCACATCAATTCTTCGGAGTACTGTCAACTTTCAAAATACTTAATATCACTCAAATCTCCATAGGAAATCTATGCTTTCTCTCTCGACAACTTTCCCGGTTTCTTGAGTTTTCAATAAAAGGTGGTATTTTGAAAATGTTAATTCATTGGAAAATGAGTAAACAGGATTGTAATCCCTTTTTTTGATATTATTCTCCATATCTAACACTAAAAACAATTTATTATGGTGGCACTTCTCATAGTTATTGGAATCATTCTGCTGCTGGGAGTTATTCTAGTGGGTATCTTCAACAGCTTTGTAAAAAACAAAAACACGGTCAAAGACGCGTGGAGCAATATAGATGTTGCGCTCAAGCGGCGCTATGACCTTATCCCAAACCTTGTAGAAACCGTAAAAGGCTATGCAAGCCATGAAAAAGAAACGCTGGAAGCCGTCATCCAAGCTAGAAATGCAGCAATAGCGGTGCCTTCTGATGATATCAACTCCCAAATCCAGGCAGAAAATCAACTACAACAAACTCTCCGAAGCATCTTTGCTTTAAGCGAGGCTTATCCTGACCTGAAAGCAAACACTAATTTCTTACAACTTCAGGATAAGTTAAATGAGATCGAAGAAAACTTAGAGCGGGCCAGACGCTACTATAATGGTACTGTGAGAGAAAACAATACCTACGGGGAGAGTTTCCCCGGGGTGATTTTTGCAGGAATGTTCAACTATAAACATTTTGATTATTTCGAGGCGGAACCGGAGAGTCGTGAAAATGTAAAAGTGAGTTTTTCCTGATTGAAAATTCAAAAACCTTACTACCGGCTAAGCTTTGCAGCCCTGCAAACTATTGGGAAATCGAGCATGGCTGACAGACAGACATGTAAAATGTAACACGCAACTTGTCCTGAACTTGCTTCGGAAGAGGAATGATTATTACCAAGCGAGATCCAATAGCCTTCTCCGACTAATCGGAGTGGCTAATAAAAATCAATCGTAAACACATGAAAAAAATTGCAATTCTATTTTTCTTGTTTTCTGTGCAATTAGAGGTATTTGCCCAAGATTTTAGCGTCACGTCCTATTCTGTGGATATTACCATTCATCAGGACGGATACTTTGACGTAGTAGAAAAATACAATCTTAATTTTGAAGTTCCGAAGCATGGAATCTATCGGGACATTCGGACTTCCTATGATTTACAAAATGAAAACGGAGAGCTAGAAAAGCGTAAAATCAAGCTAAGCAATATTGAGGTTCCCGGGTATAAGTTTGAAGCCCCCTCTTCATTTGGTCAGAAAATGTCCACAAATGTGCGGATCAAAATAGGCGATGCAAATGTGACCTTGAAAGGTCCGCAATACTATGAAATCAGGTATAGAGTGGAGAATGCATTCCTTCATGAAAGGGAAGCCATACAATTCTATTGGAATATAAAGCCAAGTGACTGGCATGCTCCTTTTCATGCAATAGATTTCAAAATTCACTTGCCGGATGGGATATCCTTAGATGAGGGAGATTACTACTTATATTCAGGTGCTGTTGGCTCAGATATCCCTACAACAGACTTTCAAACTACTTATTTCGAAGGTTTATATTCCGGGACAAGCAACCCCGGTGTGGTTTCTTCCGGTGGAGAAGCTTTAACTGTTCTGTTGAAATTGCCTGTGGGAAGCATCAAAGAAATCAAACCTTTTTGGCCGTTTTGGACTGATTACGGCTGGACAATTATTCTTGTACTGCTATTCTTTACGTTTTATGCTATCTGGAAAAAGCACGGAAAGGACGACCCTGTCACCAGAACAACCAGCTATTACCCACCCAAAGGGATGGATCCTGCGATGGTTGGCTTCTTGATAGACGATTCGGGCGACACCAACGACCTTATTTCTTTAATTCCATTTTGGGCTTCGCAAGGCTATATGACAATTGAAGAAATCGATAAAAAAGGATGGTTTGCTAAAGATGACACCAAGCTCACCAAATTGAAAGAACTTGATGCAGATTTCCCATTGTATCAGCGTCAGCTTTTCGATGGGCTGTTTGGGCGCGGATCGGAAGTATTGGTAAGCAGCTTAAAAGACAAGTTTTATACTACGATGAGCAAAGCCAAAGTAACGCTCAAGGATGCCGCCCAGATCTACTATGTGAACAAGTCCAAAAAAATCATGATCTACACAGCAGTGGGCCTGGTTTTGTTGATGTTTATTCTGATCCCAAGCTTTCTCTTTTTATGGGGGATTATCGCTGCCATTTCAGTTGGGGTATCTTTGATCTTCCTATTGATAATGAATCAGTTTATGATCAAGAAGAATAAGGAGGGAACTGCGATATTGTCTGAATTGAAAGGTTTCAAACAATTCATAAAAGTAGCTGAAGAAAACAAATTGAAAATGCTTCTCAAAGAAGATCCTTCCTACTTCGAATCTACCATGGGCTATGCATTGGCATTTGGAATGTTTGACAAATGGGCAAAAAAATTCGATTCGCTAAATATTGAGCCACCGACTTGGTATTACTCCTCCACAGGGAGAATGATGACTATGGCTCATTTCTCCAAATCCTTCAATAGCTCCATCAAATCAACCCAATCCACGATGGTGAGTTCACCTTCAAGTTCGGGAAGCTCCGGCGGCGGGGGCGGTGGATTTTCCGGAGGTGGTTTCGGCGGTGGAGGCGGAGGAAGCTGGTAGTTAAACATGTTAGGAAATAAGATTGTCCCCTTTTTCATATCGCATACCGGTAGCTATATCATCTTTTGGACTTAATGGCTTGAAGACCGATGACCGAAGACAGAAGTAGCACAATGCTAGAGTTTTCCGAATCTTTTGATGCTTTTAGGATTTTTCTGGTAGAATAGCGGATATACATAATCCTCTGTAGGATTACGTTGTTTTGGTGAGTGCCGGCAAACACATTTGCAGAAAAGATATATTTCTTCGATTTAGTCAGTAATTGATGAAGTGTGGCTTTAAGAAATATTTTGAAGATCCTGCAGAACTATTCAGACAATCATTGTCCAGGAAAATTTTAGCTTAAGAAAACTTTGGTGAGTTGATCATACTTTTAGGAAACCAAATTATAATCACATGAAAAACAGTGTTTTTATTGCCACCAGCCTAGATGGTTTCATAGCCGGGGAAAACGATGAACTAGACTGGCTTTCCACCTTTCCTGAAATTGATCATATCGATACCGGATTTAATGAGTTTACCTCCCGCATCGATGCACTGCTGATGGGAAGAAACACATTTAAAGTTGTAGCGGGTTTTGAAGGAGAATGGTTTTATAACAAGCCTGTTTTTGTTTGGAGTAATTCTCTTGCAGAGATTCCGGAAAAACTACAAGAAAAGGCATTTCCGGTCAATGGAAGCATCCCGGAAGTACTTTCCCAAATTCATGGCAAAGGTTTTCACAACCTCTATATCGATGGAGGTAAAACTATTCAAAGCTTTCTAAAAGAAGACCTAATTGACGAAATGATCATTACTACTATTCCGGTGTTATTGGGATCGGGCATTCCTATGTTTGGTGAATTGCCGCAGCAACTGGTTTTTGAATGCGTCAGGTCAACCCGATTTTTAGACAAAGTCGTACAAAACCATTTTGTCAGAGCCCGATAACAATCATCTCGCCGTCCAGCCTCCATCCACGGTCAGCATGGATCCTACCATATAAGTTCCGGCATCTGAAGCCAGGTAGATTGCCGCTCCCTGGATTTCTTCCAATCTTCCCCATCTGCCCAGAGCTGTAGCACCTACCACAAACTTCTTCCCTTCCTCTGTATCGGCTATCGGCAGGTTCATTTCCGTCAAAAAAGGTCCCGGACAAATCGCATTCACCGTGATATTAAACGGAGCGAATTCCAACCCCAAAGCTCTGGTCATCTGAACTACTGCACCCTTGCTGGATGCATACGGTGTTCTATTGGACAGACCCACCAATCCCAACGTGCTCGCCAGATTGATAATGCTTCCCCGGCCTGCTTCCTTCATATAAGGCGTCACTGCTTTACAGCATAGCCATGTTCCCGTCACGTTGATTTCCATCACTTTGCTGAACTCTTCCAGCTGCAATTCATCGATCGCGCCGCGAATATTAATCCCTGCACTGTTGATTAGCACATCTATCTTTCCGAACGCATCAAAAGCTGCTTTAGCCATAGCTTCTATCTGGTCTTTATTCACTACATCCGCCTCAAAGGCGATTGCTTTTACTCCATAGACTTCTGCAATTCTCTTGGCGGATTCATCGCCTTCAGACAGATTTCTGCTTACCAGCATCACACTTGCACCGGCTGAGGCAAGTCCTTCGGCCATCGCCAATCCAAGGCCTTTGGAGCCTCCTGTGATTATTGCTGCTTTTCCGGTCAGGTCAAAAAGTTTGATTCCGGGGAGTTTTTCAGACATGGTTAGAGGGGTTAAGAGGTTGATTGTTTATAGGTTAAAAGTTTGATTTTCGGAAAATTCATGGCTACAACCCAAGTGAAATACGGCTATAATCAAGACAGGCTACTACGTTCTGTTCTTCAAAAGCCAATTGCTTTTCTTTACTTAATCCTGTGATTTTTGGCAGCTCTCCTTCGAACAGATTTTCTTCAATCATTCGCTGCATTCTGTACACGTCCAATCCGGTCAAGTGCTCGAAAGTAGTCCAATAACCATCCTTCATACAGGGGATTTCCAGCGGATTCCTTGTGATCATTTCTAGGCTGAAATTGATCCCGGGATTATGTTTTTTGCAAAGTGCAACCGCAGATTTCAGATCCACAATCCCCTCGCCAAGCGGAACTTCAGAAAGCAAAAAACCATCTTGATAATGCTTCACCCCCATATCCTTCACATGGGTAGAAAATGCATAGGGAGCCAATGTCTCTATTACTCTCATAGGATGCTCCAAGAATGAAATATTATTCCCAAAATCCAACGTCACTCCCACCCATTCACTTCCAAGATTTAAGACAATTGATTCTAGTTCTGCGGAAGTCCAGTCTTTATGGTTTTCTACTGCAAGCTTCATCTTATGCTTTCGCACCACAGGCTCTGCAAGTTCAATGGATCGAATTGCATTCAGTTTGAATTTATTGAAATCCTCAAGCACAGTAAAGTCCACGTAGCGTCGTCCACTGAGACATGCTGTCCTTAGAATTGTCGCTCCTGCTTCCCGGGCAGCCAAAACATCAGTTTCAAATTTCGGAAGCTCATCTTGAGATTTAGGCAATGCAATGCTTCCTTCTAAGTACATACCGAATTTTTCCCGCACGTCTCTAACTTTCTTTGCAAAATCTTTAGACCAGCCATTCACCACGGTTTGCACACCTCCCGCACCTATCTCTTTACAATGCTCCAGTAAACCCAGCGCATTTTCGATCCCCGGATATTTTTCACTTGGAACATCTGAATGCCATCTCGCCGCATAGGAATGAACTACTATTCCCATGGGAGTATCCACCAAATTCTTAGGAAATAGAGGTAAGGGAAAAGTCATTGCAAGAGCTCCCAGCCCCGCTGTTTTCAGAAAGCTCCTTCTTCCCGAAAGACTTTGGATGCTTTTGTGCTGAGGGAAAATCGAATTCATAGGCTAAGGTTTTTGTGACTCACCTTCCGGCAAAGACTCTATGTACTCATTCAGTTCAGCGGCTTTCCATGGATACACTCTTCCCTGAGTTGAAACCCGTGTTTTGCTGATAGTACGGCTAGATATTAGTGGAGCTTGATTACCCCATTCATTTCGGATGTAAGTCAAAATCGCTGCAATGCTCGCATCATCCATCGTAGAATGCGCAGGCATCACAGGAAGGATATCAGGTGCATCATAAGTTTTCCCAGCCACTTCCACCGGCCCCTCCAATCCATGCAGCAAGATCATCGCAAGCCTCCGCTCATCTCCCAGCACCCACTCTGAGCCCACCAATGGCGGTCCCATTCTATTAGCTCCCGCTCCATCGGAGCTGTGACACCCCGCACACGTTACCAAGTATTTCTGTCTGCCCTGAGCAAATTGCTGCATCCCCCTATCATCCAATTGATTTTCAGAGACTACCACCTTAGAAGGGACAAAACCCGGCCAGGAGAATATCCGCATCATCCTATCCAAGCGATTTTTATCGATGGGAAGATCGGTGCGTTTGAAAAGCGAAGGCTCGGTTTCCAGCACTATCGGCTCCTTCTCTTGCAGATTTGCAGCCTGAATAGACATTCCTGAAATCAAAATGTTTTCTTTCCATCCCAATTCTTTTGCATCGGCCATCGTCAAAAGCCCGTTGACTTCAGGAGAAGATCCTTTTTTAAGAATTGCCGTGGCTAGAGTCTCCAGAAAAATCTCCTTGATCTGATCCTGCTTTTCCCAATCAGAAGAAGTCCAAAGCTTTTGCAGAAAAGCGTATTCCCTATCTGCCAAACTGCTCATCATCGCATCCCGAATCAGAGGATCGGAGCCATGTTTTTGGAAAATATAGGAAAGGATATTTCCATTTTCCTCAGCCTCTAGCACATATGCGCTCAATGCAAGCTGCAGCGTTTCTTTAGGCGAAGCAACAGGAGCAGCATCTTTCATAAGTTGAGCAAGCTTAGACCGGGTAGATGGAGAATTTTGGGCAAATGGTTCTGCCAATCTAAGTACTGTACTTTGTATCAAGCCGGAAGAATTATCGAGAACTGAAAAAAGCAAATCCTCTGTGAGCAAATCCAGTCCTTCCAACGTCCAAAGCGCATGAAATCTTGCCATCTCATTCCCTTTTGGATCCGATATCACTTGTATCAGAGCATCTTTCACGCTTTTGTCATTTCGTTCTACCAACAGACGCTGAGCCATGTCCCGATACCAGCCGTCCTCATCCGAAAGCAATGCGATCAATTCATGGTTATCGGCTTTTGAAAGTTTTGGTGTTTTTCTGGTATTTTTCCCCTCAGGAACAATCCTCCATATCCTACCCAAGTGAATCGGCATATGCAGTCCTCTTCCCACTGTCTGCTCACTCAAGTAAGGAGTGAGATACTCTTTATGCTGAATCAATCCTCGATACATATCCGCTATATACAAAGCTCCGTCAGGCCCAACAGCAAAATCAGAAGGACGAAACCGCTCATCTGAGGATGCCATAAACTCACTTCCTGGATTTGGATCCATACCCGAAATAGTTGTACCACTTTCTGTCAAGACATTTCTTTTGACCAAATTGCCTGCAGGCTCTGCCACAAAGGCATTTCCGTAATACTCTTCAGGAAAAAGTGTGCTTCTGAAAATCAAGGGGGAGCAGGCTGCCGTGAATTCCATCAATCTTTGGCTTTCATCTAAAACGCCGGGGATGTATCCTCTATTCACTGCCGGAGTGGGGTGGATTGGATAAACTCTTCGATCCTGTGCCACTCCATAATCTATCCCTGTAGAAGAACTGTGATTTGGATTTCTGGAAAGATAATTTGGAGGCACCAGATCAGCGTGAAGCTGAGACCAATTGTAATTGTAATACAATCTGCCCTGATCATCTTGACTGATTCCCCATTGGCCACGAAACTCGGTCTCTTCTCTAATCCATTTGCCGTCCTTATATTTGTACCTGATTTTGGACTTTGCATTGTAGTACCAGTTGTCTACGTTTCTCAGCAAACCATTATCGGAATGTTCGGGATTTCCCGAAGAAGCATAGGTCGAATCGAGCAAAACTTTTGTATCAGCACGGAGGTCTCCATTGAGATCTTTCGTAATCCACAGCGCACTGTTTTCAGAGACAAGCACTCCATCTGCAAAAAACCCAATTGCCCGCGGCATCACCAAGCTATCAAGGTAGACAGTACTTTTATCCATCAAACCATCTCCATTTTCATCCTCCAGCACTGAAATCCTGCCTATCGGTTTATCTTCCTCAGAGCCCAATGTATCAGTCATAAATCCGCGCATCTCTATCACCCAAAGTCGGGCATCTTCATCGAACGTGATAAAAACAGGATCCTGCACCATGGGTTCTGCGGCTACCAATTGGATTTTGAATCCCTCTTCCAGTTCAAAAGTTTCCAATTCTTCCTCAGCTGATCTTGCTGGTGAGGGATTGGATGGATCTTCGATCACTATTTTGGCACATGCCGCCATTACTATTACTATTAAAAAGTAAGGAATACTACGGGTAATCGACATACTATAACTCGGAATTTTGGGTTTGCGCAATTTCCTCTACTTAAGCTAACCACTACAATTTTGGCAAACTTAAAAAGGTCAGTACAATTTGAAACATATTCGGCTTATACACAAACTTGAATTTAACAATATGAGCATTCTACCATCTTTCCATTTAACTGTAGATGCTTTCAGAATCACTATATTCATTGCAATATTCAACTTATCATCTTATGCTAAAAAACAGTCTTCTTGCCGCTATTCTGCTTCTTTTCTCATTCTATGCCTTTAAAAAAGAAGTGCTGGAAGCAGCTTCGCCGACCTCCGTCACGCTCATAGAATCCGAACTTGCCTGGAATGGAGATTCTTTGCCTCATTATCCCAATTCCAAACCCAAAATTTCAATTCTAAAAATCACCATCCCTGCCCATGCCGAACTCCCACTGCATTATCATCCGGTAATCAATGCCGGCGTATTGCTGAAAGGAGAATTATTTGTAATCGACGAAGATGGCAATGAACTCACGCTCAAAGCCGGAGATCCTATCATAGAAGTGGTGAATAAAAAGCATTTGGGGAGAAATATGGGCGATGAGGATGCTGAGATCATAGTCTTCTATGCCGGAACGCCTGGCATGAAGATTACCGAAAAAGTTCAATAATAACTTCCAAGCCTTAACTTTGCGAATAAATACGTACGCATGAACTTTTCAGAACTCGGACTTTCCAAGCAATTGCTTGATGCTATAAAAAAGGCAGACTACGATAGTCCATACCCTATACAGATAGAAGCAATCCCGGCTATTTTGCAGAAGAAAGACGTACTCGGAATAGCGCCTACCGGTTCTGGAAAGACAGCCTCCTACATCCTGCCCATCCTTCAGAGACTTCAGGAAAAAGACGTAAATAAAGGACGTATGATTCCGATTTTGGTGTTGGTGCCCACACGTGAGCTGGCAAGTCAAGTGGCTGAAGTAACGGAGAATTTTGCTCGATTTCTGACAAGAAAAGTGAAAGCCTTGGCTGTATATGGCGGTGTTTCTATCAATCCGCAGATGATGAAAATCTATGGAACAGATATTTTGGTTGCTACTCCCGGTCGATTACTGGATTTGCTCTCCAAAAATTCCCTAAATCTAAATCAGGTAGAAATCCTTGTATTGGATGAAGCGGATAAGGTTTTGAATATGGGATTCAAAGAAGAGGTAGACCAAATCTTGGAAAAACTTCCCAAAAAGCGACAAAACATTCTTTTCTCAGCGACTGCAGAAGAGTCTGTAGAAGGATTAATCAATGAAATGCTGCACGATCCTGTCCTGATTGCCGCAGAGCCTGATACTATTTCTCCGGATCTTATAGAGCAGTATGCGTACCGCGTTCCTATGGAGCAAAAAGGCCCGTTCCTCCGCTATTTGATTAATTCAGGTGACTGGTCCCAGATTTTGGTATTTGCCTCATCTATCCGGGCGGCTAATAATATCGTCACCAAGCTCGGCAAAAACGGAATTGATGCACTGGCTTTTCACGGTGACAAGAGTCAGGGAGCAAGAACCGAGGCACTGCATAGATTTAAGTCCGGCAAAACCAGGGTGCTGGTGGCCACTGATTTGGCTGCAAGAGGTATAGATATCAAGTTTTTGCCATTGGTGATCAATTATGAACTTCCAAGATCTCCCAAAGACTATGTGCATAGAATCGGTAGAACCGGACGTGCGGGAGCAACGGGCGAAGCGATATCTTTGGTCTCTGAAGAGGAGTTGCATCACTTCAAAATCATCCAAAAGAAAATGAAAAAGCATGTGCAGCTGAGAAGTATTGATGAGATTGAATTTTAATTCCAAGAGAAAAAGGGCGTAATACTCCGAAAAATCTATTCTTTGGCAATTTTTCCTTCATCCAAAATCATCAGATTTAATCGATTTACTTTTCGAATAAAAAATAAGACTATTAATGAATCTTCAACACATTCTAAAGTAGCCTAATTATTTCATAAAAAATTAAGCCGATATTTACGAACTCATTAACAGACAAGCCTGTTTACTCCAGATAGCGAATTTTCAGGTCAAACTATTTTTAGGGTGGAAAAGAGATACAGCAAAGCAGAATACTTTAAGATTGTCCTTGTATTGGGAGCATTGTGCACAATCTCACCATTTTCAATCGATATGTACCTTCCGGGTTTTCCTGAGATGGCCAAATCCTTGAATACTCCTATTTCGAATATCCAGCTTTCCCTAACTGCCTATTTGGTAGGCATTGCGATAGGTCAACTTTTCTATGGACCTCTTTTGGATAAGTACGGACGCAAAAAGCCACTGTACGCAGGACTGGCTATTTATATCCTAGCGTCTATCGGCTGCGCGGTATCGCAGTCGGTGGAGAACCTTATCTTCATGAGATTTTTGCAGGCAGTAGGCGGATGCGCGGGAATGGTATCTGCGCAAGCAATCGTCCGCGATATTTTCCCTGTAGAGAAGACCGCACAAGCCATGTCTTTGCTTGTATTGGTAATAGCAGTTTCCCCTATGATAGCTCCTGCTTTGGGTGGATTTGTGACTGCGGCGTATGACTGGCACTGGGTTTTTATTATTCTGGCTGCTTTGACTGCTATCATTTGGATAGCTACTGTAATCATACTTCCTGCGGGAGCACTTCCTGACAGGGAGGTCTCTTTAAAACCCAAACAGGTTTGGAAAAGCTACCTCAAAGTTCTTGAGAATCGTCAGTTCTTGGTTTATATGCTTGCCGGAGGAATTGCCGGAGCCGCACCATTTGCCTATATCGCCAGTTCTGCAGACGTATTTATGAACTTATATGGGTTAAGTGAGCATCAATTTGGGTGGATCTTCGCTATTCTGGCCTTTGCCATGATAGGTTCGACTCAACTGAACCATATCCTATTAAAGCGCTTTTCTTCTCAGCAGATCATTAATTTCTCCCTGCACTACCAGAGCTTCATGGGATTACTCTTAATTGTGGGTGTTTATTTCAATCTGTTCAATGTGTATTCACTGATAGCGGTTATGTTTATTTTCCTAACCGCACATGGACTAAATGGACCCAATACTACTGCGCTTTCCATGGCTCCATTCTCTAGAAATGCCGGATCGGCGTCTGCAATGCTAGGAAGTATGAGAATGGCTATAGGAGGAATCGTAACTGCCATCGTAAGTTTGTTTCATGCCAGCACTGCATTACCGATGGTTATCGGAATGGGTGTGTGTGCATTTGGAGGATTTATGGTGCTCAAGATGGACCAGCAATTACCCGGTACCATCAGTCGCAAGCCAAACACCGAGGTTTTTGCCTCCTAAAACTTATAAACTAAAATGAGAGACCTGAGAATTGAAAATTCTGAAATTGAGTCAGATCCCTCCCCGTATAAACCAGAGACTGTCCCTACCTATGAGACAGCCTCTTTTCATTTTAGTTAAGACTACAGGACTGATTGACAGTAATTATTTGAGCGATGGCTCCGAATCTTACCCGTATCAAAGCAGCTCGAGTCTCATCCAGGCTGTTTGCTTTTACAGTTAGTGTGATCTGAGCATTTCCAGAACCGGAGACTGGATTGGCAGTAATCCAAGACTCTTCTATTTCAATAGTCCAATTTTGATTACCGGTGATCGACAAGAGTTGGGAATCTTCCTGAGAACTGTATGGCAATGAGTTTACACCTCTAAAAGTATATAATCCACATTTCTCTTAAGAGATATAAATGTTTGATAAAGGGGATCCATTAGTTACATAGTTAGGCAAAAGACCGGAAACCCCCTTCTGACTAGCTTCACATTCGGAAAGGAATAATCCCTACTTTTGCCATTCTCTCACAAGTGCAATCCATGAGCAATTCAAATCTTGCGATCCGAACGGTTATTTTCAGCATGCTGGGAAATGTTATTCTGGCAGCGATCAAATTTCTCGCAGGCATACTAGGCAATTCATATGCGCTGATCGCGGATGGAATAGAGTCCGTGGTTGATGTATTCGCTTCTTTGCTGGTTCTCTTCGGATTGAAATACTCTTCAAGACCGGCTGATGATAATCATCCCTATGGTCATGGAAAAGCCGAGCCGCTGATGACATTTTTGGTGGTAGTATTTCTAATCATCTCGGCAGGTACTATCGCTTGGCAGGCTTTTCTACATATCATCTCTCCGCACGAGACACCCAAACCTTTTACATTGATCGTTCTTGCGGGGATCATTACCTGGAAAGAAATCTCTTTTCAGGTGGTAATGTCACGGAGTAAAAAACTGAAAAGCAGTTCTCTTAAGGCAGAAGCTTGGCATCACCGCAGCGATGCCATTACATCCGTTGCCGCTTTTATAGGCATTACGATTGCAATTTTCGGCGGAGAAGGATTTGAATCAGCAGATGACTATGCTGCTTTATTCGCTGTAGCTTTCATTCTTTTCAACTGCTACAAAATCTTTCGTCCTGCGCTAGGCGAAGTCATGGACGAGAACAATTATGAGGAACTAACAGAACAAATCCGACAGGTTTCTTTGACCGTCCCCGGAGTGAAAGGCACAGAAAAATGCTATATCCGCAAAGCCGGAATGGAATATTACGTCGATTTGCACGCACTGGTTCCTGGAGAACTTACTGTGACCGAAGGACACGCCATTTCTCATGAATTGAAAGACAAACTTTGCAAAGTAATTCCCGAACTTGGTAATGTACTGATTCACATAGAGCCCTGCTGAATAAGATTAAGCCATTTGGGCAAACCAATCTAGCAGGAATCAACGCATGCGTCACCTGAACCCAATGAGTACGACTATCTTATTGGCTACCCTTACCGGCTTCAACTACTTCACACCTATACTTTTTGCATGCATGACAGGATATCTCCTTGCTCCAAAGATTCCTTTTATAAGTTCTCAAAAGGAAAAATACCCCGCATTGAAATAGCTTTTTTGAGCTGAATTTCTTTAAATCTTAAGAGCAATTCCTTAGAACTTTGGTTACCTTATGGATGAGTAGCTTACAAAATCTTAAACCCAAATAATTATGAATATCCTCAAGAACTTGTCCTTCCATAATGATCGCCCATCAGTCTGCCCGATCCAGCGGACAGACAAAACCAACTATTTTGCCATTGGACTGATCCATAACCAAATCCTAAAAAAGCATACTGCAAATAGCCCATCTTTATTAACCGTACTCCAAGGTGAACTAGCATTTTTCATCAATGGAGAAACACTGCATCTTAAAGAATTTGACACCTACGACATTCCTGTGATGGTGGAGCACGAGGTGAAAGGTGTAAAAGAAAGAAATGTTTTTACCATTATTCAGGAGAAATAAGAATGCTGTCTGCTCCTTTGGTGAAGATGCTTTTCAGCAATGATGCCAGTTACCTTAGTTGCTTTGTTAATCTGGCTAGAAGACCCTTGCCCGACAGGCGGGGATGGCAGGAGCCCCGCCCCGGCGAGGCAGTGCGAAGCGGCCAAAATCTATAGTTTACCAAGTCCTATATTGCTTTTGCTCCTTTACTTACAGAAAAGCGGATGTATACAAATTTGAATATGCCTAAAAGGCGGTAGTAATTCTAACTCCGTCTCTGGATAATTATTCTTATTTCTAACATTGAAAGCACTTCTATGCATCATTTTTAGTAACTTAAAAATCACATCAGCGATAGATGCTGAGGTATCTCTCTTTTGGTCAAAAGCTCAAAAAAACCCATGAAAACCCTGTTAACTCTATCTCTTTTTCTCTGCGCTACTTTTGTCTTTGCACAGACAGATAAAGAAGTTGCCTCCCAAGTTGAAAAACTCCGCCTGGCATTAATTGATCCCACTGAGGAAAGTCTGAGCGAGCTCAGTTCACCAAGTCTTAGCTACGGACACTCAAGCGGAAAAATGGAAAGCCAAGCCCAGTTTATCGAAGCGTTGGTCAGCGGAACATCCGATTTTGCCACAGTTGATTTTCAAGATCAAACGATCCAAGTATCGAAAGATATTGCAATAGTCCGACATAATCTAGCCGCCGATGTGCTCGATGGAGGCATCTCAAACTCCATAAAAATCGGCGTAATACTGGTATGGCAAAAAGAAAAGGGACAGTGGAAACTTATTGCACGGCAAGCGTATAAATTACCCTAACCCCATCCATTCAAATTAGATTCTTTTGAAAAAAATACTATTAGTAGAAGACGACCCGAGAGTCTGTAGCTTTATCAACAAAGGGTTGAGTGAAAATGGCTTTGACGTCACAGTTGCAATGGATGGAAAGACAGGCCTTCAGCTTGCTTTCAGCAATCCGTTCGATTTGTTGATTTTAGATATTATGCTGCCGGTCGTCAATGGACTGGAAGTTTGCCGTCAAGTCAGAGAGCAGGATACATACGTACCTATCTTATTTCTCACAGCCATGGGGAGCACAGAAAATGTGGTGATCGGACTGGAATCAGGAGCTGATGATTACCTTGTGAAGCCGTTTAAGTTCATCGAGCTGCTGGCACGAATCAAAACTCTGATGAGGCGGGGTGGCAAAGTGGAAGAAGCCGATAGGCAAGACCATGACATTTACCAGTTTGCCGATCTGATTTTGGACGATACGGAAAAGTCTGTTTATCGAAATGAAAACGAAGTTTCTCTTACTTCTACCGAGTTTCGCCTCTTGCTAATGTTTTTGAAAAACCCCCGAAAGGTGCTGACAAGAGTAGATATGCTTCATGAAGTCTGGGGGGTTAATTTTGACATGGGAACTAATGTAGTCGATGTGTATGTAAATTATCTACGGAAGAAACTGGATAAATACGGAGATCAAAAACTTATTCACACAGTAATAGGAATGGGCTATGTACTAAAAGAGTATTAATGAAACTCCAAAATAAAATAATCTATATACTGCTTACTGCCTTTCTCGGTTACACACTGTTGTTCAGTGGTTTTATCTACTATTCCATTTCAAGATTTGCATTTACTGATTTTTATAAAAGACTGGAAATACGGGCTATTGCAACAGCTAAAATCGAACTGGAAAAACAAAATGGCAGCGATGTCGTCCAACAGTTGCGACAAGATTATCTTGAACCTCTAGCAAATGAAAAACTCCTAATCTTAGAAAATATTGACACCAAAAACGTGGTCAGGGACTCGCGGCTCAATGAGTATAACCAGTCTTTTCTAGTAGAAGCAGTGGAAAAAGGTATCGCTACCTATAGCCATCAAGAAACATTTTACTATGGCACTTTGTACATGACTCCCGATCAAAAAAATCATCTGGTTATTATCTCTGCTGAAAATTATTTCATCACCCACCACATTGCTTATTTAAGGAATCTCATTTTCACCTCCTTAGCCATTGCTTTTCTTTTGATCGTATTATTCACGGTGATGTTTTCGAGGAAAATCATCGAACCAATACAGAGCATCATCCAAAAAACCAAAAAGATAGGTTCCGAAAATCTTCACCTGAGACTGGAAGTCCCTAAAAGTAATGACTCTGTACGGGAGCTGGCCAAAACGTTCAACGATATGCTGAACAGACTGGAAACCTCTTTTGAGACGCAGAAAAATTTTATCAGCAACGCCTCTCACGAGTTAAACACACCGCTCACCTCCATTATTGGCGAGGCGGATGTCTCTCTTTCGAAACTCAGAAAGCCTGAGGAATACATAGAATCACTTCACGCGATATTGGGAGAAGCAGAAAAACTCCAGAAAAAAGTTCAGGCATTGTTGCTGCTTGCCCAAACCGGATTTGACGGAAAGCGGCAGAAGTTCGGTAAAGTACGAATGGACCAATTGATTTTGGATGTAAAAGAAACCGTGGAAAAAATCCAATTTAAGAGTAAAATCAGTTTGGACTTTAGCCTATTGCCAGAAAACCCCCTGTTGCTCAAAGTCTTGGGAAATGAACAGCTACTCCACTTAGCAGTGTCTAATATTGTACTGAATGCCTGCAAATACTCTGATGGCAAACAAGTAAATATTGCGTTGGCAGTAGTCGATGGTGAGATCATAGTGATCATAAAGGACAACGGAATAGGTATTCCTCCCGGAGAAAAGGAATATATTTTTGATCCGTATTTCAGGGCTTCTAATACCAAAAATTACGAGGGATATGGTATTGGCCTTCCACTTGCCAGAAACATTGTCCGTATCCACGATGGAGAATTAAGAATAAACTCTATTCTTGATGAGGGAACCACCGTGGAAATCCGGTTGCCAAAAGGGAATTTCGTTCTCTAATCACATTCTAATCTCAGGCCACAGATTCTAATCACATCTTAATCTCGTCCTTACTTCATTCTAATAAGTCAGATATAATTTCACCACTGTTCACAACAAATAACAGGAATTATGTCGAAGACTATTTTAATACCAACCGACTTTACAGTAAAATCTCTCAACCTAGCCAAAATAGCACTTCAAAAAGCACTTGACAACAACGAAAGGATTACTTTAATTCTGGTACATGGGTACTGGATGTCCAGCTCCATTTCTGATTTGCTCTTCTACTCCAAAAGCAAATTATTAGACAAATTAGAAACTCCGGACTTCAAGGCTAGTTGCAAATTACTGCTAGGGAGATATGAAGGTATCATTGAAAAGATGTCTATCGATATTTTTAGCGGAACCAACCAGAATGCATTTGAAAATTATCTGGAAGCCAACAACGTCCAAGGGATTTACCTCTCAAAAAACTACAAATTCAAGCTTAAAAGCAGCAACAGCTTTGACCTTACACCTTACTTCATCAAGAGTAAGCTGAATGTTACAGAAGTCAACTGGGAAGCCGTTCCCTCTATCAGCCAAGAAAGCGGTCAGGATGAACTTGCTGCATTGTTCTTCAATCACGGACAAGTCGCCCATTAAACGATGAAACCTAAGCTAATGTATCCTATCTCGTTCACCTTATTGATAGGAGTATACTTTACCCTTCTTTCTTTTTTGGAAAGCCCGGAAACAAACATCATCGGGGAGTGGAAAGAAGTATCATGGGAATACGAAAAAATGGATACGTTAGGCTTCAAAAGTGATCGTTTCGATTACATGCTTACAGACCATATCAAAGGTCAAATCAGTAAGAATCTGATCATCCATGAAGCCGAAATATGGAAGTTTGTATCAGACGAAACCCTGGAAATGAAAGGCAATAATTCTTCCAAATCGCTGCATTGGACGCTTAAAGGGAGGGGAAATATACTTCAACTCAACGGGGAAAAGAACATAATTGAACATTACCAAATACAAGAACTCAGTTCAGATAAAATGGTCTTATTCTTCAATTTTGACATGCAGGTACGCGGTATAGTGAAAATGACATTCGAAAGAATCAATGCTTAAAAAAACATGATTAGCAAACATATCGATAGAACCAACAAAGAGAATGTCCAACTTGGCTCGCTTACCGCCTTCTCGGCAGGCATGGTAAACGTGATTTCTGTGATTATTTTCTTTGCGTTCACCTCTAATGTAACCGGGCATTATGCCATTCTCGCCCAGGAAATTTCCCATGGCAACTGGTATCAGGCACTTGTGGTTTTAGGCTGGATCTTTCTTTTTTTCTTCGGAAATTTCGTTTCAAACATAATTGTGATCAATTTCCGAGACCGTAATGCATACCTCGCTCATTCATTACCCCTGGTTATAGAGATAATTTGTCTGCTCGCGGTAGGCACTTATATACAATTCTATTATAAAGAGACCCTGTTGGAAACCGAACTGATGGTGAGCACGATGCTCTTTGCCATGGGAATTCAAAACGGGCTTACAGCTACCATTTCCAACTCAGCAGTCAAGACAACTCACCTCACCGGCCTTACTACTGATCTGGGAATACTTGTATCGCTTTTCACCAAAGAGGAAAACCGGAAAAACCCGGCACTCCGGAGCAAGTGGAAATTGTTGCTTGCAATTATGGGTTCCTATCTTGCAGGCGGTATATGTGCAGGATACATCTATTTGACCATCGCCTATAACGTATTTTACATTGTATGCTTCTTTTTATTGATCGTGATAGGGTACGATTTCTACCGAACCAAGATGAATTATTTGCTTCATAAAAAGCAACCCTATTACAGAAAAACAATAAAGAAAACTAACCCTGCTGCTTACGAACTAAACTGATTTGGTAGCATAAAAAGAAGTTATCAATAGCTCCTGATTTTACACTAGGCAGAAGATCAATTATCAATCCGCTCATAGTTTCATAATGGTTTGTGTTATACGGAAAACAGACTTCCCTTAATTGAGGAAGTCTGTTTTTTTTATAGAAATGATTGGGTTAGCAAGACAGTTAATTCATTTTATATCCTCTCCCTTGATAGGCTTTTTGTGCCAATAGGAAGCGAGCAAAGAACCGGTCACATTCATCAAAGGGCCAAAAACAGCAGGAGCCAGACCCACAGTAGCTATTTTACCCATTTCCTTGGCGATACCTGAAGCCAATCCCCCATTCTGCATTCCCACCTCTATCGCAATAGTTCTACAGTCTTTTTCATTGAGCCTCAGCAACCTGCTCGCCCAATACCCCAGAGTATATCCTGCAAGGTTGTGAATTACCACCAGAATAATCAGCAGTGGGCCTATCTCCAATAAACTATCCCTGCCGGCAGCTACTATCACTATAAGAATAAGGGCTATAGCTGCCATAGAAATTATCGGCATCAGATCATCCAGCCATTTGGCTTTGCCTTGCAAGAAATAATTGAAAATCAGCCCCGCACCTATAGGTATAATCACCATTTTCACAATGCTAAACATCATATCCAGAACGTCAATTGCCACAAATTCCCCCGCAAGCCATCCCATCAAAAACGGAGTGACGAAAGGTGCCAACAAAGTGGTGACTGAGGTCACGGTAA
The DNA here is from genome assembly GCF_014838715.1 of Algoriphagus sp. Y33. Classification (NCBI taxonomy): domain Bacteria; kingdom Pseudomonadati; phylum Bacteroidota; class Cytophagia; order Cytophagales; family Cyclobacteriaceae; genus Algoriphagus; species Algoriphagus sp. Y33. The sequence continues at coordinate 3,799,475 of NZ_CP061947.1, forward strand.
TAGAAAGAGCAAGATTCGCCCTAGCAAGGTAGCTCATTACATTGGAAGCCATTCCACTTGGAGAACAGCCGATAAGAATAATCCCGGCAGCTATTTCCGGCGAAAAGCCACTCATATTTGCTAGCGAATACCCAATAAAAGGCATTATGGAAAATTGGCAAAGCACACCTATGAGCACCCCTTTGGGCATTTTGACTACTCCGAGAAAATCTTTGATGCTCATAGAAGTCCCCATTCCAAACATAATTATCTGGATCAATGGAACTATCAAACCACTAAACTTGAAGCTTCCGTACTCAATGAAATAATGCGGAAAATAAAGTGCAAGTGCCACAGACCCAAAGATCATCATGGAGTAAGCATAGCCTTTTAATTTCGGACTTCCCAAAAATGTAATGGCGCAGCAAAAGAAAAAGCCAATCCATAGCAGTCCTGCATGTGCAATACCTAAAAAAAGACTAATGCCTAGTGCAGCAAAGAACATTACACCGGTGACAGCTGAAAGTATTTTAGTAATTGTTGGATTAAACATTGTTGGATTTTGGGTGAGGACGAATGAAAACAACCCGAAAACAGGTTTTTCAACTAGCTCTCGGGTATATCAATAGGTAAAATAGGTGTCTTAACTGTAAGTTCGGTCATGAGAGCGCTTTTCATTCCACATCTCTGTAGGAGCGAAAAAAGAACTATCAGACTTATGCAAATGCGCTTTCACCACTTCTTCATTCAGCTCGATTCCTAACCCTGGAGCATCCAATGGAACCGGTGCATATCCTTTGTCAATCATCTTGCCTCCACCTGTCATCGTCACCATATCCTCCCACCAAGGTATATCTACCGAATGGTGCTCTAACGCAAGAAAATTCTGTGTCGCGGCTGCACAATGCACATTTGCCATAAATGAAACAGGGGTACCGGCCTGGTGCATAGCCATACCAATTCCTTTTTCTTCCGCATAATCCGCGATTCTCTTTGTCTCCAAAAGACCGCCTGAGGATGCCAAATCCGGATGTACAATATCTACAGCATGATTATCGATGAGGTCTTTGAAATATTCCAGTAGATAGATGTCTTCACCGGTAGTCGTAGGAGTGTTCAGTGCATCCGTGATAGTCTTGTGCTGCTGCCACATCTGCCAAGGAACCATGTCTTCCAACCATGCCAGACGATATTTATCAAGTGCTTGGCCTAGCCGGATACAATTGTTCAAGTCAAAGTGTCCATAGTGATCTGTTGATATCGGAATATCATACCCTACCATACTTCTCACATTATCCACGATTTTTGCAAGCTCGTCAAGACCTTTTTCTGTAATCTGTACACCTGTAAATGGATGTGCTGTATTTGCATAGGACATATAGCCTCCCTGCCACTGGCTTTTCCCTTGCTTGAAAATCTCAGGATTCACAATACAGCCTGGGATATCCATAATCTCCCCAATCGAAACATCCATCTTCAACCACGTATATCCCTGCTCCTCAGTTCTGTATTTGATAAGTTTCCTTTGCTCTTCCGGAGAACTTGCTTCCGGCGTATCGGCATATAGCCTCACAGAATCCCTATATCTCCCACCCAGCAGTTGCCAGGCTGGCACATTATAGGCTTTTCCACAAAGATCCCATAACGCCATCTCTACTCCACAAACCCCTCCGGCTTGGCGGGACTGACCGCCAAACTGCTTGATAATCTTAAAAATTTTCTCCACGTTACATGGATTCTCCCCAAGAATACGGCTTTTCAGCATCAAAGCATACGTTGGATCTGCACCGTCACGTACTTCTCCCAGTCCGTAAATACCTTGATTGGTATCAATACGCAAAATGGCTGTACCTCCCATTACCGCAGTATGGGCGTATCTCATATCCGTAATTTTCAGATCAGACGGTGCAGAAGCTCTACGCAAATTTTTGGTCGTTTCGGCCATGGTATCTTCAATGCTTAGCCCCATGAGTGCTGTCAAACTCAATCCTCCCAGTGCTGTTTTCTTCAAAAAATCCCTCCTGTTGTCCTTTGTAAATGGATTGTCAATTTCTGCTTGCCTCTGCGCGGTATACTGCTGTTCTCTTGTTTTGTTTTTTTCTATCAGATCTTTAAGCGTGCTTTTCATAGTAGATTGGGTTATTGTTTATTATCAGTTTAATCGCAAATAATCATATTATAACTCGTGTAGTATTACCCAAGATCCGTCAGGTTTACACCATGGATTTTTGATGAATAAGTAGCTTCTTATGGTTCTAAATAGCAAAACCTGACAGGTTTATCCGGTACTTTTTACACTTAACATAACACTAGTTGAAAATAAGTTTGGTGAACTATCATCCAACCTCAATAATTTCTTTCTTTCAGATAATCGTCCAATTCTTCCTTAGTCATTGGAAGTTTTCCGGGGTAATTATTCAACCAGTCCAGAAAATCCTTTTTGATCTCCTCTGTCCACTGACTGTCTATCTGACCAGCCAGATACTTTCCTTCCCGAAGTCTTTGATGCCCGAATTCATCTCTTAATCCAGTCACTTCGGATGTCAACACCAGTTCCTCCACCAGATAGGCAGGAATAAAAATCACTCCGTATTTCTTCGCCAACACCACATCACCCGGAAGTACTGTTGCTCTCCCTATGCGAATCGGAGAATTAATGGACGTAAGCATCATTTGCTGGATGTAGGAAGGATCTTGGCCTTTCATCCAGGCATTGAAACCTTCGATTGCAGAGAGCCCTTCCTGATCACGAACCGAGCCATTGAAAATTACTCCCCGCTGGGATTTGGCGTAGATCGCATTTCCGAGATTATCACCGATCAAAGTTCCGTCCACTATCTTTCCATACCCATCGGCCACATATACATCTCCATTGGTAAGGATATCAATTGGCCAGGAGTTAGTCCCTCCTTTTGGGGATCTACCTTCTTTTTCTACTCCCTGGTCTTTAACTTGCTTCTCCAAATCAGGTCTTAGGGGCATGTATTGAGCTGTAACTACACGACCGGTCATTGCTTCCTCAGGAAGCATGATTTGCCAGTCCCCTTCATATTGGTTTTGATAGCCTTTGTTTCTAAGCACGCCCCAAGCCTCTTCGATGGAGATGTTTTTCAATCGTTCAAGAATGGAATCTGAGACCTTGGGTCTGCCGTCTTGAAAACGCTCCCCCGTCCAATCTGCGGTGAGGGCTTTGATGTATTCCGGGGAAGCTCCCACATGTTGTGCTGTAGCACTTCCACCCACTACAAAAAGGATCACAGCAAGTATACTCGCTAAGGCATGCGTCCCACGCAAAGCTTTAAATTCAAGATAAAAGATATTCATAGTTATTTGGCCAGGGTTTATCGATTTACTCAAGGTGCTGTTTTTTTAGTTATAATAAGGTTGGGACTTTCAATTGAAACGACCCTCTTTCTATGTTATATGGTCATCCTTACCATTAATTCTGGTTTATGACGGTGAAGTACCCCGGCATTATTCAAAAAAAGGAATCCCCGGAACTGCGTGTTTTTTCATTCCTTCCTCATTGATTTCCACTCCGATTCCAGGCTTCTCAGAAAGAGTGATGAAGCTATTTTCAGTTTTCGGGCCATCGTAGGTCACGATATCTTTCCAGAGATCGTCGGTGTCCATATAGATTTGCCATTCCATAATCTGGAAGTTTGGCACCGACGCACATACATGGCAACTCGCCATAGCGCCTAAAAAAGAAGCCACCATATGAGGAGAAAAAGGCACATAATGAAGATTGGCCAAATTGGCAATGCGCTGACCTTCTCCTAATCCCCCTGCCTTCTGCAGATCGGGCATAATGATATTCAAGGCTCCATCCGACAATAGTTTTGTAAATCCGTAGGCTAGGTAGATATTTTCGCCGGCACAGATCGGAGTGCTAGTCTCTTGGGTAATATGCTTATACATTTCCGGATTATCAGCAGGTATTGGTTCTTCTAAAAACATCAAATTCAGAGGCTCGTAAGCTTTCGCCATCTTCATTCCGGTTATTGCGTCATATCTCCCGTGCATATCTACACAGATATCTATATTGGGTCCCACCTCTTCCCTCACTGCCGCTATGGCATTGTACATTCTGTCTATTTCTGCCGGACTCGCTGTCCAGTTGTATCGGTCATATTTATTAGGATCTCTTGCATCATCTACATCAAATTTTACTGCGTTATATCCCCGGGAGACGGCATTCTTTGCAGCAGCGGCATAATCATCCGGAGTAGGATTGGTAGACGTATAAAGTGCTGTATCGCAATAGACCCGGATTTTATCTCTGAATTTCCCTCCCAGCAATTGGTAAACAGGAACGTTAAATACTTTTCCGGTAATATCCCAAAGGGCTGTTTCAATCGCTGTCAAAACAGCCACAAATACTCCGGATTGTGCACCACCAAAAAAAGCTCCTTTGCGGATTTGCTCTGCTAGTCGATTGGGATTTAGTGGGTTTTGCCCCCTAAGCTGTCTCCCCATGCGCTGAATCATGTAATAGGTACCTTGGATAGCATCTACTGCTTCACCACATCCCCAAACGTCCTGATCGGTATATATTTTTACATAGACTGCACCCCGCACATAGGCACACTTTACATCCGTAATTTTTAGATCTGAAGGATTAGAGTAGGGATTTTGTCGTGCCACTGCTTCATTTAAACCGCCAAAAGTCCCCAATAAGCCAGCGCCGGTCAGTCCGGCTACAGCACTTTTTTGAAGAAATGATCTTCTTGTATTTTTAGGTTTCATAGGTTTATCAGATTTTTAATTAGTTACCAGGTTCTGTTTTTGAGTATTTCTTGAATCTGCTCCCTTGCTATAGGCAATTCGTCAATATGGGCTTCAAGCCACTGAGAAAAGTCTTTTTCTATTTCATCAGACCACCTGGTATCGATATCACCGGCAGTATATTTTCCTTCACGGATTCGCTCATGCCCAAACATATCCCTCAACCGAACTACCTCAGAGGTAACTACTACCTGCTCGACTAGATGAGCGGGGATAAACGAAACTGCACCGTCACGACCTAAAACCACATCACCTGCCATCACTGTAGCTTGTCCGATTTTTGTAGGTTTATTGATACCGATCAGCATGGTATTTAAATCTCTAGGTTGGTTATGATGGGAAGGATGATATGTACGGTAATAGGAGGTGAAGCCTCCGATTTCTTTGAGTCCGGCGATATCCCTGATAGCTCCATTATAAACTATTCCATTGCCTGAATTGGCATAAATCGCATTGCCTACATTATCGCCGATAGTAGGACCTCCATCATGAATCCCGAACTGGTCGGCAACATATACATCTCCTTCTACCAATAAATCCACTGGCCAAACATTCTGTCCTTTCTTTCCTTCAGCTTTTCCACGGGCATCTATGGCTCCATGGATATCTGGCCTGCCAGGCATAAAAGTGGCTGTCAAAGCCCTTCCCACCATAATGCTGTCAGGATTGATCATCTCCCATCCATCTGCATATTGGTATTTGTAGCCTGCATTTTTCATCACTGCCCATGCTTCGTCATGGGTAACGATTTTCATTCGCTTCAATAGGTCATCAGACACTTTAGGGCGACCATCTTCAAATCTTTCTCCTTTCCATTCTTGGGTGAGAAAGAGCATTTCTTCTTTGGAAATTTGCTGAGAAAAAGATTCTATTACAACTAAGAATAGAAACAATAGGGTTAGATATGATTTGTTCATCTTGGAATATAACTAAAATCTAAAAAACCGAGTCTGGGTTTTCCAGACCCGGTTATGTTTCTATTTATCCCACCAAACTTTGGTCTCAAGGTTATCAGCTCCCTGAGCTGAAATAGCAGCTTGGACATTTTCGGAATTCACAGAAATTTCAGAATTCGGATAAGTTAATCGATTGATAAATTCCACGTCCCTTCCAGGATATGGATTTGGAGTCAATTCCGGATAGCCCGATCTCCTGAAGTTAGCAAAAGCTTCTGGACCATTCAGAAAGCTGGAGATCCAATATTGCGTGTTGATCTGCTCCATTGCCATAGACGCTTCGAAGGGATTTTGCTCGAGATATTGATCTATTTCAGAAGTGGAAATGACAGATCCTTCATCCACCGTACCAAGCTGATTCATATGGGCACGGACTCCGGCATTGTAGTACTCTTCCACCGATCCGCTGCTGATCCAGCCCCTTTCTCTTGCTTCTGCCATAAGCAAATAATTTTGCGAAGCAGTAACAAGAAAGTTTGGTGCAGTATTTTTGGTCACCCGTCTTCTATCTGCTTGCGCAAATTCGTAAAAACTGGCCAATCCCAATGCCGAAGCAGCACTTACAGCTCCTGCATTATCGTTCCCCATGGGCATTCCCACATGGATACTTGCATCATAGGTTTCATTGGCGGCTGTCTGCTCCGGACCTGATTTGGCACCTACATAAGTTACTGCAATTGCAGAAAGACGTGGATCATTCCTGTTTCGCAGATAGTCTACAAATGGTTCCGTTAAGTAGAAATTGGAAGCTTCAGTTGCATTCAGGAAATTACCGATGGGATTGGTGTAGTTTGGGTCATGGTTGATTTTGGCGTTATCGTCATTTGTCAAAATAACTCCCCCCTGCACGGCTACCTGTACCACTTGGGCAGCTGTGACGGGATCTACTTTGCTCAGCCGCATCCCTGCTCTCAGAAGCAGTGAATAACCAAAACTCTTCCATTTGTTCAAATCACCTCCGTAGAGAATATCAGCAGATTCCATAGTTCCGGAAAGATCCAAAGCTGCAGTAGCTTCAGTCAATTCTTTGATCAAATCCTCGTAAATAGCTTCCTGAGAATCATACACAGGCAGGTAAATCTGATCTGAATAGCCTTTGCCTCCTTCGAAATACGGAATACTCCCATAATCATCCGTCAGCACCATAAACGCAAATGCTTGAACAATTCTGGTCATATTCTTAAGATTGGCCCGGGAAGGGTTATCTTCTGTCTGGTTGATTACATCACGTGTATTTTTGATCACGTTTCTATAATATCCCTGCCACAGTTCCTGAGTCAAGGTTCTGTTATCTTGGTTGTAATTGGCTCCTGAGACCAGCCCTGAATTAGGGGTGACTATCTGCTGAACAATCCCAATATCATAGACTAAACTTCCATTCGGGTATGCACAGCCTACAATCGCGGCATTCAGTTGAAATACCGGATCAATTGAAGTTGCACTGACTTTATTGGTATTGAGTTCATCAAAGTTATTGTCGCATCCCGATGAATAAACCAATACTACTAGTATGAATATATAATTGATGATCTTTTGCATGTCTGTATAGCTTAGAATTTGACATTAAGATTGAAACCTAAACCTCTCGTAGACGGAAGGCCAGTGGACTCCAAGCCTACTAAGTTGTCTGAAGAATACCCGAAAGACTCCGGATCGATATTGTCAACCCATTTCTTGATCATAAAGACGTTATTTGCCACAAAATTTAGTTTAACCGACTTGAACGGCTGTTTTTCGGGCAGATGTTTCGTAAAATCATAGCCCAGCGTAATTTGCCGAAGCTTCCAATAACCACCATTATAAATCACCGGCTCCACCAAGGCTTGAGACCTTACGACCTCCCAATAGGATTGGACGGGTGCTACGACTGTGTTTGTCTCGCCGGCTTCATTGACACCTACGCCGATCACTCCTCCTTCTCTTCCTTCCAGAGTCATCTTATGAAGACCATGTCTGGTCGCATTGAAATTAGTACCGGAAAGCATGGTATTTCCTAGCTTGAAGTCAATCAGAAAGGAAAGCATCACTCCTTTATAATTGAATGAGTTATTGAATCCCCCCACCCAATTAGGTAATGCAGAGCCAAAATTCACCAAGTCATCTGTACGAAGTGGAATACCATTTCCACCAAAAACCTGACGTCCCTGCGCATCCCGCTTGAAGCCGAATCCCGCAACTTGCCCCATTTCCATTCCCACGATTTGTCTCAGCTCCCCATTGAAAACATGTGTGCCAACTGTGATTCGCTCTCCAGGAGTGTCTGTCAATAAGCTGAGCACCTCTGTCTTATTGTATGCCGCATTTGTGGTAAATTCCCAAGTGAACTTTTCGTTTTCGACGGGTACCAGGGTGAGCAGCATTTCCACTCCTTTATTTTCACTTTGACCACTATTGATAGATGTATTCACAAAGCCCGACGCGTCTGAAATCTGAGCACTTACTATCTGGTCTGTAGTAAGTTTTCTATAAGCAGCCATATCAAGATTCACTCTGCCTTGGAACATACTCAGCTCGAAACCTATTTCTGCTTCTCCGATTCTCATAGGCCGCAAATTTGGGTTGGGAAGGTTGGTGCCGTTTGGACCTCCGACAGGCTGTCCATCGAAAAGGTTGTTGTTGATACCATAGAAAAGCACATTTGAGTATGCTCCCACGTCTGCATCACTTCCCACCTCCGCGTAAGCTGCCCTCAACTTGCCGAAGTTCAACCAGCCCGTTGTTCCCGTATTTTCCGTGAACACCCAACTTGCAGATACTGAAGGATAAATAATGCTCCTGTTTTCTTTGGAAAGTGTAGAAAACCAATCATTTCGCAAAGTCCCTGTCAAAAACAGCATATCCTTAAATGAGAATTCTGCCGAACCATAGAGGGAATTTACCGCACGCTCATTCAAATCATAAAGAGGATCCTTGGCCCTTCCATTCTGCACGGTATACAATCCCCTTACAACAAAATCTGTAACCTGTACACTGTTGCGATCGGAACGACGCTGCATATGGTTTCCACCAAAATTTGCATTCAGTGTATAATCACCAAATTTATGATTCACATTAACAAGAAAATCCGTATTGATCTCACGGAATCGCCTGGATTCCTGAGTGTACATACCGTTGACAAATCCTGCAGGCGCAGCCGCCCTGGAAGCTTGACCTGTAGGAAAATTATTGTAATCCTGATCACGTGACCAATAATCCTCTCCCACTCTTCCTTGGATAAACAACCAAGGAAGAATGTCATATTTCACAGCTATATTTCCGAAAATCCTATCCCGTTTAATATTCTGAAATTGCTCTGCCAGGGTAAAGTATGGGTTGGTCCGGTTACGAAATCTTGAGTAAACAGCTTCGTCCCCATTTGCATCATACTTATTTTCATCCAGTACGTTCAGCGGCATAGAATTAGCCATGCTGTAAAGAGCCACAGGAATTGTATTGTCTTGCTCACCGATGTTTGGCGGGTTTTTGTTCTCCTCTACAGAGTAGTTAAAATTGCCCTTAAAGCTAAATTTAGGTGTCAAATCATAGCCAAAGCCCAGGTTTATTGTCTTTCTATTAAAGGTATTGTTGGGTACGATCCCCTTGCTGTTTAGATCCGAAAAGGATAGACTAAGCCCGCCTTTTTCAGTAGAGGTTGCCAGGGTTATTGAATTTGTCACATTTTGCCCGTTGCGAAAAAAATCATTGATAATTCCCCTTACAGGCTGGTAAGGAACCGTCACGCCGTCAAACAACATTTGTGTCATTCCGGGCTGGAACCTCTCTCCGAATGACCATTGCCCTGAAGTCGGATTTGGGGTGGTTGGCCTTACACCTTGTTCACCTTGACCGTATTCATATTGATAGTCGGTAAAATCCAAAGGTGCCTCATTTGTATAATTCAGATTATAGGTAATCCCGATTCCCCGCGTGTCATTCTTGCTTTTGGTAGTAATCATTACTACCCCGTCTTTGGCACGGGAACCATATAATGCCGCCGCTGCAGCTCCTTTTAGAATCGTCATGGATTCTACATCATCGGGATTGATACTGGAAAGCCCATCTCCGCCATCAGAGGTGTTTCCTCCTCCGCCCCGCACTCCTATACTGCTATCAGAAGCACCATTGCCAGGATTGGAACCAAAATTTGTGTTGTCAATAGGAACTCCATTAACCACTATCAACGGGTTGTTTTGCCCTGAAATAGATGATTGTCCCCTGATACGGATTTTTGAAGTGCCCCCGGGTCCGGAACCCAGTGCAGAGATAGATACTCCTGCTACTTTACCCTGAAGGGCATTCATCACATTGGGGGTTCTATTTACAGTTAGCTCATCTGATTTCACTGTGGAGGTAGCATAACCGAGGCTTTTGGCAGATTTTTCTATTCCCAAGGCGGTAACGACTACTTCTTCCAAGTCACTTTCATCTACTTTCATTGTCAGGTCAACCACGGATCTGTTGCCAACTGTAATTTCCTGATTGAGGTAGCCTACAAATGAAAAAACCAAGACGGAAGATTCATTTTCTGCGTTGATGGAATAATTTCCGTTGTTGTCGGTGACAGTACCTACGGAAGTTCCTTTCAGCAATACATTTACTCCCGGAAACCCCACGCCATTTTCATCCGTCACCTTGCCAGTGATTTGAACTCTACGTCTGTCATTTATAGAATTCACACTTCTGGCTATAGTTGCCTCAGACGTGGAAATTCTCCCTTCCGAAGATGGTGCCAGCGAAGCTGTTTGAATAAATCTCAAATCAGCTCCTTTAACGGATTGGTTAGACCTATTTTGGAATATCACATAAAAATTCTCACCTGCCTTCTCGTAGCTGAGACCAGTTTCTTTCAAAACTACTTTTAACCCTTCCTCCACTGTATTAAAGGAAGATTTTGATGATTTGATCTTTTTTGATTGTACCAATTCATCCTTGTAAGCTATCGAGACATTGAATTTGTTCTCGAATTGGGTAAGGACCTCTTTTAGGTCCCTGTTATCATATCTAGATGTAGAGGTATCTAGGTGTTTTTCCGAAGCTATCAAACCCTCGACTTGCGCTGATGCAAACCAAGAAATCGAATAGCTTATACATACTAATAGTACAAACTTTCTCATTGTAAACAGGGTTCAGGTTATTTGGGGAATACTTCATTTTGGGTTATTTAATCAGGTACTTATTGTGCTCGTCTACTATTTCAACATTGAATATTTTGGAAATCTGCGACATAAAACTTGCCGCATCACTAAGCGGCATAGAGCCTGATGCTGTTAGTTTTAGCACTTCATGATCTTGCACGTCAATATCAATCCCGTAATTATTTCTGGCCATCTTTATAATCTCTTCCAAGCTGGTCTCATCCAAGTGGAACACTTTGTCTTTCCACGAAGTGTAGTGTGTGGTATTTACTTTCTTACGCTGAAACTTACTCTCTTTAAATTCTACCAATTCTCCTGGACTCATCAGGATTTTGCCCTCTTTTTCTTTCACAGGAAAGCTCAGGGTCACCAGCCCGGAAGCCAGCACCACCTCTGTCTCCTGCGATCGGTTATAGACATTAAATTCTGTCCCCAGAACTTCTATAGCCACATTTTGTGAGCTAAATACTTTGAAAGGTTGATGATCTGTTTTATGAACCACACTAAAAAATGCTTCTCCTTCGATCCTGATTTCTCTGGCGGTTTGGTCTTCCCAATCATTAACAAAAGCCAATCTGGAATTAGAATTCAAGATTACAATGGAACTGTCAGGCAGCATGATTTCTTTGGTTTCTCCATAAGCAGTTTGATATTCTATTTCCCTTGGCAACTCATACCAATACCAGACAAGGAAGGCGAAAACAATAGACGCAGCCACAGAGGTTAGAGGCCAAAATTTCTTCCTTCGGGATGATGGTTTAAGAATCCTTCGGGGATTTTTAATATCAGCTTGTACAGCATCCCACACTGCATGCAATTCATCTGAATTCATTTCAAACTTTGACTTCTCAAGAGTCAAAACCAATCTTTTTGCTTCTTCCAGCAATTTTATTTTGGATGGGTTAGCATCTTTCCAAATAGTCCAAAACTCTTCATGAACCGGATCTGAAAAGAGCACCCATTCTTTGAAAAACGGATCCATGACAAAGTCATCTGTCGAAAAATTATCGTAATCGGTAGGTTGATGATTCACTGCAACTCTTTTGGTTAATACCTATAAGAGTATCACAGCATCAAAACCTCATCATTTTTTTTAATCTTTTTTGGGAAAAATTAAGTAAAGGCAAAAAAATAACCAATTAAAACTCTGATTAACAAGGTATTATTGAATAAAAATAGGTGTTTCCATTTTTATACCAACCCCTAGGATAAAGCATTGTAAGGTTCAGGAAACGCAAACATCAACACCACTTCGGCCTGCCCCACCTGGGTAGGGTCTTCCGCATTCCTTGCCTATAGGCATGCGCCCAGTAAAAGAAACATACCTGCCGGCATCATTGCGCCCATACCCATAAAAAATTATATGATTATCCGCAATGATGCCAGTAGCCTCATTTTCTTTGGTGTAACGACAGGAAAACCGATGACAGAAGACCGAAGTGGCCTCGGCACTAGTGTTTTCCAAATCCTATAATGCTTTAGTCTCTTTACTGGCAGAAAAGCGGATATACATAAAAAATTAAAAGTAATAATTGAGAAAAGAAACTAACGACAAAGCTTTCATCACAACTCTCATACATTGTAATGCTTTTGAAAGAAGATTATGGGCAGAAGCAGGGGTAATTGACATTAGGCCCGCTATTTCTGAATAACTCAGCTCATTGAAATACTTGAGCACTACAATTTCCCGCTGTCTTTTTGAAATTTTTGTAAGTGCATCGGTGACTTTCCTCTCATTTTCCTTTGCATAATCGAGAGAAACCAAGCCGTCTTCAATCGACGCTTCAAAAGCCCGCGACTCCTGACCTTCATCCAAATCAGTGAAGAGCTTTCTATCCCTATTGATATGCTGGATAAGTAGATTTCGAAATGACTTAAACAGGTAATACTTAACTGACTCCACTTCCGACAGTGATTCTCTTCTATTCCAAATAGTGGTAAACAACTCCTGAATACAGTCTTTGACCAATTCCCGATTGTAGCAAAAATGCATACCATAATTAAAAAGCAAGTTGGAAAAGCGCTGATACAAATTGGAAAAAGCCAGATCATTGCCCTTTATCAAACTTTGCCACAAAGCTCTCTCGTCCGAACATGAACCGGAAGTGGTTTTCGGACTTCCTGAAATAAATAGATCAACCTTGCTACTCATATACAAAATTTTATTCCTGTAAAATTCGATTTTAAGGTAGTAAGTTTTTTATATTATATCAAAAACTTACTTTAAATATCTCACAGAAGCAATCAACCAACTATTATAAAACAGTATTACCCCAGTATACCAGCAATAAAAAAACCGCCGTAGGTTCCCAAAGCATTTCCCAAACTTCCCACCAAAACTCCTGGAATCAACAAATCAGGGCGGTTCAAGCTTTCAGCTGCTGCCAATGCGGTAGTGTTTCCTCCAACATTTGCCTGAGACGCCACCGCAATAACATCCCAATCGATCCGGAATAATGCTCCAAGTCCAAAAATCACCAGTCCATGAATCAATACCAGTACTGAAACAAACAAAAACAACACTCCTGCAAGATCGCCCAGTCCCACCAATGTACCCAAATCACACAGTGTCCCAATAGCCGACAGGAAAAGTAAGATAAGGAAAAAACCAATTGTGTGCGTACCCTCCAGTTTCTTCAGTAACCGTATTTGGGCCAAAATCAACGCAATGGTGGTGAGTGTAAGTATCTCGGGAATCTGCGGAAAAAACTGCGAGGTTAATTTTGAAACTGCCATAGCCAGAAATGCCAAGCCCAAAATACTTGCCAAGCCAGCTATACTTACAGATTCGTTGGTTTTAATTTTTTGACCCGCATTTCCCGACGGAAGCAATTTCTTTCTGGGCAAAAAAGTCTGCAAATACTTCGGCAAAATTAGTGTAGCAATAATCCAAGGTGTTCCTATGAGGTTATCTACCACAGTGGTGGCTGCAAACAAGTCTGCATTCTCGTTAACTTGATAGCTCAAGGCGATCGCATTGAAATTGATACTTCCACCTATATAAGTACCGGTGTACATTCCTGCTACTGCATTTGCCATCGGCCCAATTTCTACTGCCGGCTTCACTAGATACCAAGCGACCAGTACTCCGATAATTGTCCCCACCGCACCAATGCCAAACATAAGCAAAATCGGCATTCCAGCTTTTTTGAGGCTTTTGAGATCTACCTCCAGCAAGGCAATGAAAATCCCCATAGGTGCCAAACACTTAAATATCCCCACATAAACAGGATTACCTCCCGTCGCAGTAGGGATAATACCGAAGTTGGCTGCAATAGCCGTAATTACTATCACCAATATAGGCATGCCCACTATTTTCCAACCTTTGAATTTTGCCAGCCAAACAGACAGCAGTACAAACATGCAGAGCATTCCACTAATGTAAATGGGGTCTTGAGTCCAAGTCATAGGGTAAAATAGGCAAAAAAACATTTATCGAGAGCTTTTGAACCCCTCCAAATCAGACTTCCCCAACAGTATCACTTAATGCGATAGAAAGAACTGCCTCACTTTTCCACTAACAAATTCTATTTCTTCTTCTCTCATCCAAGGATTTAGTGGCAAAGAAAGTCCTTGAGCACTTAGAATTCCGGCATTTCTAAAATTTCCCTGACAGGAAAACTCCGTCATCTCTGGTAAGCTGAGGGGGTAATGAATGGCTGTACCTACTCCTTGCTTGGATAAAAACTCTTTCAATTCATTTCTTTTGGGAGTTTGCACTACAAAGAGATGGGCATTATGATCTTTTCCCAAAATACCGGCCGGCAATCTCAAGCCGTCCAGATCCCCCAACGCCTCAAGGTACATCCCTGCAAGCCTTTTTCGAAACTTTTGGAATGAAACAAACCTGTCCATATAAACAGTTAGAAACCCTGCTTGTATAGAATCGATTCTGCTATTTCTTCCTACCAATTCATGTTCATCACGAACTTTCTGCCCATGATTAAGTAGCTGTCTAATTCGTTCGGTGAGTTCAAGTGAGTCTGTCAGGCACATTCCCGCTTCTCCCAACGCACCGAGATTTTTAGTAGGATAAAAACTCAGGCATCCCACATCTCCAAAAGTACCCGCAGCTTTATTGTTTTGAAAAGAACCAAAAGACTGGGCTCCGTCTTCGATCACAAAGAGTTTATACTTCTTTGCTTTAGCCATCAGATTTCCCATATCCACCATTTTACCGTACAGATGAACTGGCATGACTGCCTTCGTGTTCTGGGTTATTGCTTCTCCCCAATCTGCAGCCAATAGTCCATTCGCATCCGTATCCCAGAAAATCGGTTTTGCTCCCACCATAGCTACTGCCTCGGCAGTGGATACCCAAGTCATCGCAGGAACGATAACCTCATCCCCTGAGCCGATTTGCAATGCCCTCAAAGCAAGCTCCATTGCATCTGTACCATTGGCACAGGCAATAGAAAATGGAGAGTTGAGGTAAGTTGAAATTCTAGACTCAAGTGACTTCACTTCCTCTCCGCCGGAAAAAACACCTAGGTCAAGCATTTCCGAAAACTTAGATTTCAAAGCATTTTTCAGCTCAGAATCCATTCTTTTCAAATCAAGAAACGGAACCCTCATCCAGCAATTTGGCCAATTGAATACTTAAATTTCTTCGCGAATAGTGCTCAATTCCAGTTGCCGAAACAGCTTTTCCTCCCCGCTCAAACAACTCCCTCAAGCTGACTTGAATAGCTACATGATCCGAATGAGACAAAACTTCACCAGCTCCTGATTCTTCCAAAATCATGGCAGAATCACCTTCAGGATCTCCCAAAGCCAGAATCGGCAAGGAGGTCGCCATATACTCGAATAGCTTTCCGGGGATGTTCCCTTTTGCATTTTTAGTATTGGTGAGAATCAAAGCCAGGGCATCAGCTTTCTCGTAAAACCGGAAAACCTCCTGATGTGACACATATCCCGCCAAAATCACATGGGAGGAAAGCCAAGAATCCGCAGCAATCTGCTCACGCACTTGATCACTCACCCGCCCTACAAAAGTAAAGTGCACTTCTCCTTTCTCCATCGAAAACTCTTCCTTCATTGCATTCAGCAAAGGCATGGGATTTCTGATCGAATCGATGATCCCGCTATACACCAAATGCAGACTGCCCGCTTTTTTTTCTTCCACAGAAAAGTCATGTGGAATATCAGCCAAATCAAAGCCATTGGTCAGTATTTCGATTTTCCGGTGAGCTAACTGCTCTAAATCATGCTGAAATGTAGGAGAAATAGTGGTCACAACATCCGCCTCACCCAATACCTGCATCTCTAGTTTTCTATGCCTTTCCAGCACTTGATTCTGCATGGGAAGTTTATCCAAAAATTCCCATTGTGACCAGGGATCCCGAAAATCAGCAAGCCAAAAAACATTCGTTTTTCGCTTCAATTCTCTCCCAATCAAATGCATGGAGTGCGGCGGTCCTGTAGTAATTACCGCCTGGAACTGTCCTTTTTCCACTAATTCAGTCAAGAATTTGACTGAAGGTTTGACCCAAAAAACCCGGGGATCAGGAACCAGCAAATTCGCCCGCAGCCAGATTGCTGCCCTTTCTAGAAAACTGTGTTTTTTTTGCTCCAGCACCCTTCCCGGATGCGATTCTTTTTTCCCCCGGAGCCTATCCAAAAGTTGATAAGGTTCCCAGATCGGGAATTTCATTACCTCCAGATTAGGAGAAATTTCCTTTTCCAGGCTTTCGTCTTTAAGGTCAAAATCAGGATTTTCCGGTGTAAAAATCACCGGCTCCCAACCTGCTTCAGGTAGATATTTGGCAAACTTCAGCCAGCGCTGTACGCCGGAACCTCCGCTTGGCGGCCAATAATAGGTAATGATTAGAACTCTTTTGGACATAATTTGGGCACAATGTACTAAGTACAAAGTACCAAGTAGTCGGCCATAAAATCAAACTTCTAAAAAGAACATTAATTAACGAGCCTTCAGAAAGGGGATGAAAGGGGAAAGCGGGGCTGAATAGAGAGTGTCAACCAAAACCTGTCAAGTTTACACCATTGATTTTTGATAAATAAGCAGATTATTACGGTTCTAATAGCAAAACCTGACAGGTTTACCCGGTAATTTTTATGCATAACATAGCATAAAACTCCGGGTCCATCGTGGTATCTATTTATACATGAAAAGAGACTGTCTCATAATCATGTTTTCTTGTCAGACTGAGCGAAGCCGAAGCCTTTTATGTGCAATTAAACCCATTTCGACTTCACTCAATGTGTCAATTATGAGTTATGAGACAGCCTCCTTCTCAATTTCTAATTTTCTTATTCACCCTGTGCCAGTGAGTAGCCTCTCACACCGTCGAAGGAGTATAAGTTTTCAGTCTTAATAAAATCGAATCCCAGTTCTTCTACTTGCTTCAATAACTCACGGATCTGAGCGTGTGAAATTGTGGATTGCTCGGGAGTCTGGAATCTACATCTCCAGTGATCCGTACAGAAAGACTCACGCATGCCGTCAGGAAAAACTTTAATTCCTCTGTTGGTGATCAAAGTCAATTGCAATCCATCAGCATTCGCCTTGCGAAGTTTTTCGCCCAGCACCTGGGGATCTCTTCCCGGCTCATCCCAATCTACAAACACGTCCACGCCGATTAGCTCTTTTTTAGCTTTAGTCACTGGAGATACAAACACATTCATTGGAGTGGTGTCCTTATCAAATTCAGCCGGAACCATCGTAGAAGGAAGTTGACCAATTCTTTCAATCACTGCATTAGCAAACTCTTCAGTACCAACCTTCTTAGTAGAAAGTCCTTCCTGATAGATATCGCCTGTATGGATTCCGTCTTCCAAAGTCTTCATCCACGCATTGGAAATTTTCTCAGCAACTTCCGGCTGACCAATATGAACAAGCATCATGATCGCTCCATTGAGCAAGCCTGATGGATTTGCAATGCCCAACCCTGTGATATCAGGAGCTGAGCCATGAATAGCTTCAAACATCGCTACTTCTTCACCCACATTGGCAGATCCGCCAAGCCCCACAGAACCCGTAACCTGAGCTGCCACATCAGAAATAATATCACCATAAAGGTTCAAAGTCACGATCACATCAAATGTCTCCGGTCTATCTGCTATTAGAGCAGTTCCAATATCGATGATTTTATGGTCAGCTTTGATTTCAGGATATTCCTTAGATATCTCATCAAATGTCTTATGGAAAAGACCATCTGCCAACTTCATGATGTTGTCTTTGGTCATGCAGGTCACTTTCTTACGACCGTATTTTTTTGCGTACTCAAATGCATATCGAATAATCTTCTCAGAGCCCGGCTTTGAAATCAATTTCAACGACTGAAAAACCTCTTGCGTCTGTCTATGCTCTATTCCTGCATAAAGATCTTCTTCATTCTCACGGATGATCACCAGATCTGTCTTCGGAAAATGCGTCTTGATGAATGGCGAAAAAGCCTTACAAGGCCTCACGTTTGCGTACAAACCAAAAGAAGTGCGGGTCGTAACATTCAGCGATTTAAAACCACCACCCTGAGGAGTAGTGATAGGTGCCTTCAGGAAAATTTTCGTTTCTCTTAGCGATTCGAATGCATTCGGCTCCATTCCTGAACTGATACCTTTCAGATACACTTGTTCTCCGATTTCGATTACATCATATTCGAGTTGAGCACCGGCTGCTTCTAGGATCGCCAAAGTTGCCTTCATGATTTCGGGACCGATCCCATCACCATAGGCAACCGTAATTTTTCTTTTGGAAGACATATTATTATAGCGGATTTAGTTGAAATTCGATTTTGAACAAAAGTAAATAAAAATGTGGAAGCAGTTTTTTGACTTGGGACAAAATCCACATTATCCATACTTAAATTACAAAAGGGGCAATAATCCATTACCTTAGGCTCATCATTTTTCGGGTACTCAGTTTGGGATTGAATACCCTGCTTGTATATTTGTTTTATACTCAACGATGAACTATGGCTGATTTCAAAAATATCCTAACTGATGTAAAGAATGGAGTGCTCCACCTTACCATCAATAGAGAAGACAAAATGAATGCGCTGAATTTTGATACGTTGAAGGAGTTAAAGTCGATTTTTGAGGAGGTTTCAGACAATAAGGAGATTAAAGCTGTAATCATCACAGGGTCTGGAGAAAAAGCTTTTGTGGCTGGTGCCGATATTAGTGAGATAGCTTCTCTAAATGAAGTTAATGCCCGAAAATTCGCTGAGAACGGACAGGAAATTTTCAACATGATAGAAAATTGCCATA
Organism: Algoriphagus sp. Y33; assembly: GCF_014838715.1. Taxonomy (NCBI): domain Bacteria; kingdom Pseudomonadati; phylum Bacteroidota; class Cytophagia; order Cytophagales; family Cyclobacteriaceae; genus Algoriphagus; species Algoriphagus sp. Y33. The sequence continues at coordinate 3,818,541 of NZ_CP061947.1, forward strand.
AGCCTGTGATCGCGGTGAATAATGGCTATACGCTTGGCGGAGGCTGCGAACTGGCTATGGCATGTCATATTAGAATCGCAACTGCCAATGCGAAATTTGGGCAGCCGGAAGTCAACCTGGGAATCATTCCCGGCTATGGGGGAACTCAACGCTTAACTATCCTAATCGGCAGAGGAAAAGCCAATGAATTAATGATGACCGGTGACATGATCGGAGCAGAAGAAGCTAAGGTCTTAGGACTTGTTAATTATGTGCTTCCTACCAAAGAAGAAGCTTTGGGAAAAGCCGAAGAAATCATCGCCAAAATTCTTAGCAAGGCACCTCTCGCTATCGGTATGATTATAGACTGCGTCAACTCTGTTTACGTGTCTGACGAAAATGGATTTCAGACGGAAGCAAACAGCTTTGCCAGATGTGTGAAATCGGGAGATTATAAAGAAGGAACTTCTGCTTTTCTGGAAAAAAGACAGCCGCATTTCAAAGGAGAATAGCCTCCTTTTCACTGAATGGGTAATTTCAAAAAACTAGCCGGACAAACCGCAGTTTATGGACTGAGTAGTATCCTCGGTAGATCTATCAATTTTTTGTTGATCATCGTGTACACCCAATACCTCAGCAAAGAGGCTTTAGGTTCATTCACAAGTATTTATGCACTGATCGGGTTTATGAATATTGTCTTCACGTACGGGATGGAGACAGCTTTTTTCAGATTTGCCACAGGCAAAAACCTAGACCCTACAAAGGTTTACAATTCTACCCAATCCTTATTGATTACAAGCACCCTGATTTTGGGTTCCGGGTTGTATTTGCTCGCTCCTTCACTTGCCGAATGGCTGGATTATCCTGGTCAGGCCTATTTATTCAGATGGACTGCTTTAATACTATCTTTTGATGCAGTGTTGGCAATCCCATTTGCCAAGCTACGGCTGGAAAACAAAGCGCTGATTTTTGCCGGTGCCAAAATCTTTAACATTCTACTGAATATATTTTTCAACCTTCTACTGATCATAGGGTTTCCCTATTTGATTTCCACAGGAGTGATTTCAGAATATTTTCTAGGATACAGATCAGATTGGGGAGTGGAATACATTCTACTTTCAAACCTTTTTGCGAATGGATTAATCATCCCATTCGTTTGGTGGAAAGCCGGGTTCTTCCAGTTCAAACTGGAAGCTGATATCATCAAACCCATGTGGATCTATTCCGTCCCACTGCTATTTATGGGATTGGCAGGGGTGACCAATGAGTTGTTTTCCAGATTTCTATTTGAATACGTGCTCCCTCCAAATTTCTATGCCGGACTTAGTGCCCGGGAAGCGGGAGGTGTGTTCGGAGCTAACTTTAGACTTGCCATCCTGATGAACTTGGTGATTCAGGCATTTAAATATGCTGCCGAACCGTTCTTTTTCAAGCAATCAGCCGACAAGAATTCTCCGATGCTATACGCAAAGGTGATGCATGCATTTATTGTTTTTTGCTCGGTACTTATGATTGCCATTTCGGTAAACCTGAACTGGTTGGGACCAATGTTTTTGAGACAAGCCGGCTACGAAGAAGGACTGTTTATTGTCCCTACACTCTTGATGGGATACTTACTTCTAGGCATTTATTTCAACCTTTCTATTTGGTTTAAAATCACGGATCAGACCAAATACAGTTTTTGGATCACATTAATTGGCGCAATAATCACCGTGGCGATAATCGTTGTATTTGTACCGATCTGGGGGTACATGGGCGGCGCTCTCAGCACGATCACCTGTTACCTGGTGATGTGTGTGCTTTGTTTTCTTTACGGACAAAAACACTATCCTATCCCTTATAAAATAGCAAAAGGACTTATCTACCTACTTATTTCCTTTGCACTCAGCTATTTGGGATTTTACCTTGATCTAGGGATTCCAATTCTGAATTTCTTCCTGAAAAACAGTCTTATTCTACTTTATCTCGGACTTATATTCTTGCTCGAAAAAGATCAAATCATTTCTTATTTGCCCAAACGCAAAAAAATGTAATCTTAATTTTCATCAACCGGGGATCATTTTAGTACGTACTCTCGTTAGCAAGAAGAATAACTCTATCTCATTCCCATCGACAAGCAAAGCCTTATTGCATAAAAGGCATTATGTTTGTGAATTCAAGCCGAAGTCTCTATTTCCCGTGAAATTCAAAAGAATACTCCTTATATTTCTCGTAGCCGCCCTAGGCTCCGCAGCAAGTTTTGCCCAAGGTAAGCTCTCGAAGAAAGAGCGTACAGCTCAATCAAACAAATCGCAAGGGTCCCGTTATTTCATAGAGGGTGAGAAAAACCTCGTTCTCGATGATTTAGAAAAAGCATTTTTCTACTTTCAAAAAGCACGGGATTTCTCCCCCGAAGAACCTGCCATCCATTACAAAATAGCCGAGGTGCTGGTCAAAGCAAACCAACCTGAAAAAGCGATGCCCTTTGCCACCAAAGCAGCGGAACTCGATGCTGACAATAAGTACTACTCCTTGATGCTAGCAGAGATATATACGAATCTCAAGCAACCACTCAAAGCTGCTGATATACTGGAAAAACTAACTGCTGATGGTGAAAACAATCAGCAGTACAACTTGGATCTTGCCTCTATCTATCTGAATGCAGGGGAGATGGACAAGGCTTTGATTGTGCTGGACAGAGCTGAAGATTACTATGGAGTGATGGAGCCAATCACACTGCAAAAACAGCGGATTTATTTAAATAAAAACAACCTTAGTCAAGCTATTGCAGAAGGTAAAAAACTGGTGGAAGCTAGACCGGGCACCCCTGCCTATGTAATGAATCTGGTAGAGATTTTATATAACAACAATAGGATAGACCAGGCATTGGAGTTGGTATTTGGAGAAATCAAAAAATATCCAAATCAACCTGAATTGCAGATGGCAGCTCACACATTACTAAAAGACAAGGGAAATATCGACGAGTCAAACCACCATCTCTATGCGGCATTTGCCAGTGCAGATCTTGATCCTGAAGTCAAATCAAAGGCTTTTATCAGCCAGTTAACTGAAATAAAAACTCGAGAACGAGAGACATTGCTTGATAGCCTAGAGACGCTTATGACTACGACAAGTCCAGAGAATGCAACGATTTATGCTGCTCTTGGGGAGCGTAAAATGCAAGAGCAAAACCTAAGCGAAGGTATAGAATATTTCAAAAAATCACTTTTACTTGACCCTAAGAACCCCAAAATGCTCGAGCAAGTGATTTTAGGGTCTTTCGGAGAAGATGCAGATTTCAGAGAACTGGAGAAATTCACAATTCTAGGAGTTGACGAATTCCCACAAAACCCGGAATTCTGGTTTTACGACGGGGTAGTGAAATCCGCACAAAAGAAAGACGAAGAAGCTGTCATTTCTCTCAAAAAAGCCATAGAACTGAACTCAAACAAAAACCCACAATTGAATCAAGTAGCCTTTGGGGCTTTGGGTAATTCATTGTATAATTTGGGAGATAAGGAAGAAGCTTTTCTAAATTTTGACAAAGCACTGGAACTTAATCCTAATGACGAGCAAGTGCTGAACAATTATTCCTATTTCCTTTCTCTGGAAAAAAAGAATCTGGACAAAGCAAAGACAATGTCTGATAAAGTTGTCAAGAGATTTCCCGAAAATGGCACTTTCCTTGATACACACGCTTGGGTTCTTTTTCAGATGGAAGATTATGAAGGTGCCAAGAAATTTATGGACTTGGCATTAAAGCACGAGACCAAGCCTAGTGGGGTAATGCTTGAACATTATGGAGACATCTTGTTTCACCTGGGCAAAAAGAACGAAGCGTTGAGTTATTGGAAAAAAGCAGAAGGAAGTCCTGAAGCCTCTGATAAACTTTCACAAAAAATAAAAGAAGGAAAATACCATGAATAAATTTTTTGCAGGAATCGCGCTTGTCTTCGGCCTAGGCCTTCTACTCTCCTGCTCTAAAAAGACGGTCGTCTATCAGGCAGATGGAAAGATGGAGGGTTTTTCACCAGTCTATACAGACTATGGGTTTATGAGTGCCAAAGCCAAAGTAATCATCGAAGAAGAATCCGGTAAAATCACCAGGGGCAGCTTGAACCTACGTGCAAAGAAAGATTCTGTGCTATGGTTCATTATTTCTCCCGGTATGGGAATGGAGGCAGTACGCGGCTTGATCACAGAGGATAAAATCCAAATCAAAGACCGAATCGGCAAAGAGGAGATAAACCTAACATTCAAAGAATTTGAATCAATCTATGGCCTGAAATTATCCCTTGAGACTTTTCAAAACGTACTTTTCGCCAACCCTCCTCACGAAGTAGACTACAAAGACAGATTAGTACGTGTAGGTAAATCATTTGAACTGACTCAGGTTCGGGACAAAGTCCGATACTTCTCCAAAGTCGACGTCAATTACAGAAAAGTCACCGAGTTGGTGAGCAATTCACTTGATGATCGGGGATCACTATTGGCAAGCTATGCTACTTTTCAGGAAGTGGACTCCAATCCTTTCCCTTTTGAAGTCCTCTATAAACTGGCCTACCAGCTACCTGAAGGTGGACAGAATACCATCATCCATGTGGAGTGGACAGCTGTAGATCCCCACTCCGAACCACTCAGCTTCCCCTTCAAATTTTGAACTGCATGTTTCGCAAATACTTTATTCCATTTAGCCTTCTGATTGGATTGATATTTTTTTCGGCAGCTGATCTTTCTGCACAAACTAAGAAAACCCGAGAGCAACTTGAGAAAGAAAAAGCTGAAGTACAGGCTAGATTACTGGAATTCGACAAAATTCTTAAGCAGACCACCGCAACTAAGAAAAGTACAATAGGTGAATTAAACGCAGTAACAAGGCAGTTCCAGACTCAAACAAGACTGGTCAACACCCTAGATAGGGAAGTAAAGCTAATCAATCAAGAGATCAAGGAGACTGAATCAAAAATCACAAGTCTGGAGAGTCAGCTGAAAGAGCTGAAAGCCGAATACGGCAGAATGATCTACAATGCTTCCAAACTAAACAGAGGGCTTTCTATCGTTTCATTTGTTTTTAGTTCGGCAAACTTTAACCAGCTCTATTCCAGATTAATGTATCTAAAACAATACACCGATAGTCGCAAACAGCAAGCTGCTCAAATCGAAAAACTAAGTATTGAACTTAAAGATCAGCGCGTTTTATTGGATGAGAAAAAAATCGAAAAAGAAAAAGTACTTGTCGAGGAGCAAAAGGAACGCGCCCAACTGGATAAGATGAAACGGGAGCAAGAGGGACTGGTAAATACGCTCACGAGCAAGGAGAAAGACATCAAAAAACAGATTACCGCAACCAAAAAGCAACAGGATCAACTGAACAGAATGATCAAGCAGGTAATCGAAGATGAAATTAGACGGGCGGAAGCTGCAGCAAAAAAAGAAAACAGTACTGCTACCAAATCATCAGGCAGTAGTATGCCGATGACTCCTGAAGTAGCAGCCTTGTCCAATTCATTTGCCGGCAACAAAGGTAAATTGCCTTGGCCTGTGGAAACAGGATTTGTGGCACAGGGATATGGCACTTATCCGCACCCTACGCTCAAAGGGATTACTATGGAAAGTGACGGGCTGGATATCCGAACTCAGCCAAACTCTTCGGTGAGGGCGGTATTCGATGGTACAGTCACCAAAATCACCACAATGCCCGGTTTTGGCGGAACGGTAATTATCAAACATGGGGAGTATTATACCATGTATAGTAAGTTGAAAACCATTACTGTAAAATCGGGTCAGACTGTCAGTGCAAAAGACGTAATTGGTCAGGTAGCAACAGGAGCTAATGGCGAAGCGGAAGTACATTTTCAGACCTGGAAAGGGCTGACTGTTATGAATCCTTCTGCCTGGCTTACATCCAAATAGTTGAGAATTGCGTATATTCATAAAAAAGATGGACTGCTTTTCCGTTGAACTTTGTGTAAGCGGATCACAGTTATATCTTTGTAACCTCATTTACCCTTAAACACACACCATCATGACTACATTAGGTTTCATTCAAAACATGGGCGGTGGCTCGATCGTACTGATCGTATTGGTCGTCCTTCTACTGTTTGGTGCTAAAAGAATACCTGAATTGGCTCGTGGCCTTGGACGTGGTATCAGAGAATTCAAAGATGCTACCAAGGACATTCAGAACGACCTGGAAGAGGGACTGAAAGACGACAAGAAAAAGTAATCTCTTAAGCCAATAAATTGGAAAAATTCATCTCATTCGACGAAATCAAAAAATCGCTCGAAAAGAAGGAAACTGACTGTCGGGCGATAGTCCAATATTATTTGAAAAACATTCAGACGAAGGCGCATCTCAACGCCTTCGTCGAAGTTTACGAGCAATCCGCATTGGTTCAAGCTGATCTTATAGACGAGAAGTTGGCCAAGGGAAATGCCGGTAAGCTTGCCGGGATGGTAATTGGCATTAAAGACGTACTTTGCTATACCGGCCATGAGGCAAACGCTTCCTCAAAAATCCTCGAAGGTTTCGAATCTCAATTCACTACTACTGCCATTCAACGATTGCTGGATGAGGATGCGATCATCATCGGAAGATTAAATTGTGATGAATTCGGAATGGGCAGTTCCAATGAGAATTCTGTCCACGGCAAAGTGCTGAATGCGGCAGATGAATCCAGAGTACCCGGAGGATCTTCCGGAGGGTCAGCAGTGGCAGTTCAGGCAAATCTCTGCACAACTTCTTTGGGTACAGACACCGGTGGATCAGTCAGGCAGCCTGCTGCCTTTACGGGTGTGATTGGGATGAAACCAACCTATTCCCGCGTTTCACGCTGGGGTCTAATTGCCTATGCCTCTTCTTTTGATTGTATTGGCGTATTTTCCCATACAGTAAAAGACAATGCGCTCGTGATGGAAATTATGGCTGGTCATGATGAATATGACAGCACATCCTCTAGAAAATCAGTATTGCCCTATAGTCAATTGTTACATTTTGACAAAAAAGCAAAAGTTGCTTACCTTAAGGAAACAATAGAATCTCCTGCGCTCCAGCTAGAGATTAAAGCCAACACATTAGCTGTTTTGGAAAAATTGAAGTCAGAGGGTCATACGGTAGAAGAAGTAAGCTTCCCATTGCTGGACTTTATTCTCCCAACCTATTACATTCTGACCACTGCAGAAGCAAGTTCTAACTTGTCCCGATTTGATGGTGTGAAATATGGATACCGTACGCCAAACGCGCACAACCTAGAAAGCATGTATAAGCTGACTAGAAGTGAGGGATTCGGAGAGGAAGTAAAGCGTAGAATCATGCTTGGCACATTTGTGCTCAGTGCAAGCTATTACGATGCATATTTTACCAAAGCACAGAAAGTCAGAAGATTAATTAAAGACTTCACTGAAAATCTTTTGAATGATTTTGACTACATTATTATGCCGACTACACCATCTACAGCGTTTAAGTTTGGCGAGCATAGTGGCGATCCGGTAGCAATGTATCTGGAAGATCTCTTCACAGTACAGGCATCGGTATCAGGAGTGCCTTCTATTTCATTGCCAAACGGCAAAGATAAGCAAGGAATGCCTATAGGATTACAAGTGATCTGCAACTCGTTCAAAGAAGCCGAATTGTATGCTTTCAGTAATTACCTAACCGAATTGACATCATAAAACCCATTATTCCAATGAAAAGAACTTTGTACAGAATCTTCACACTTGCGCTTGTCACATGTCTGATTCCTCTGTCCGAAGCCTTTTGTCAGGATGATGGGGCGGTAGCTGATGCTCCCTTGCTTGACGAAGAAGTTTTGCCAAATTATCATTACGAATACATTCCGGATTTCACATATGAAGACATTAACCGCCGCGTCAAAGCGATGGATCATGAAATGTCCTTTGAGCTGAATGACCGCATTTTTTCTTTTATCCAATACTTCACGGTAAGAAATAGAGACTATACCAAAATGGTCTTGGCTCGTAAGGAGATGTTCTTTCCCATGTTTGATGAAACTATGGCAAAGCATGATATGCCGTTAGAGATCAAATATCTATCCATCATAGAATCCGGGCTTGATCCCCAAATCCGCTCAAGAGTTGGGGCGATGGGGCTTTGGCAGTTTATGCCCGCTACAGGCAGGATGTATGGTATGAACACCAATAATGAGGTAGATGATAGAATGGATCCCGAACTCTCTACGGAGGCCGCTGCAAAATACCTGAAATCACTTCATAGAATGTTTGGAGATTGGGAAGTAGCTATGGCTGCTTATAATTGCGGCCCCGGTAATGTAAGAAAAGCCATTCGAAGATCAGGGGGAAAAAACACCTTCTGGGGAATTTACAACTACCTGCCAAGGGAAACACGAAGCTATGTCCCGCAGGTACAGGCGATGCTTTATATACTAAATCATCTTGAAGAGCATAATTTCCATCCCGAAGATCCTACATATGTGGTGGAATATGAAAAAATCCGTTTTGACAGAGCACTTAGTTTGGACAAACTTGCAGAGCTCACCAACCTGTGTGTATCAGATCTGGAAACTTTAAATCCCGCTATAAAGAATAAAAAACTTCCTGAAAGTAATAGAAACATGGCACTTCGCATCCCCAAATCGAAAGTGCCTTACATCAAAAAAAATCTGGCTTGGCTAAGTGACTCCCTAAATAATGCGCCAACTGTATTGCTAGCGTCAAATGTACAAGTGCAGTCTGTAGAAGCACTGGCACAGGAAATCAAACAAAATGGCACTACCTATAAGGTAAGATCTGGAGACGTGCTGGGATCGATAGCCCGTCGTCATGGTGTCACAGTCACTCAGATCAAATCATGGAATAACCTCTCCTCTAATCTGATTCGAGTCGGCCAAACACTAAGGATCAACTCAGGAATATCAGAAAACATTGCCTCTACCCAAACAAACTCTTCCGGGCAAACCACTTACATCGTCCAACCTGGAGATTCCTTGTGGGTTATTTCCAAAAAACATGAAGGCCTGACCGTGGAGCAAATTAAGCGATTGAACAATCTTAATTCGAATAACATCAAGCCTGGCCAGAGACTCATAATCGGCTAATTCAGACTGGATCAATTCTCATTTTGTTAATTTTTTTTAACTAATGGCAATATTCAATCCTAAATAAGGATATGTGTTGTTATGTCATTAATTTGACCTTATCCAAGAACCAAACAATCAAAAATGAAAACGCTTTCATCCTTTCTCATAACCTTAGTTATAGGCATTACCCTTATTTCCTGCGAAACTGATGGAACGGCTGTGGACAGCTCCAAGCCAAAAGCAAGAGGTTCTATCGGGGAGATCATCCTTGTAATAGATTCCGCAAAATGGGCAGGACCTGTCGGAGAAGAATTAAAAGAGATTTTCGAATCCGATATTCCCGGAATGATTCGCTCAGAAGCAAAATTCAAGATAAATACCGTTGATCCCAGGGCGATGACCCGTATGCTCAAAATGTCTACCAACCTGATATATGTCACTACTTTTGATGACAAAGGCTCCGCCAGTCAAGTGATCAACGCACAGTTCTCCAAGGAATCGAAAGAAAAGGCAATGAATGACCCCAATATTTATTCCCTGAGAATGGAAGATGAATATGCGATCGGTCAGGAAGTATTGTATCTATTTGGAAACACAGAAGGTCAGTTGGTCGAAAATCTCAAGAAAAACAGAAACCGCCTACAGAACCTATTCGAAGTAAGAGAAAGAGGCAGATTGGAGAAAGTAATTCTTGCCAGAAAAAACTCGGCGGCAGCTTTCGAAGCAAAAGAAAATCTAGAGATTGAAATAAATGTGCCTGCCTCCTATCAAGTAGCAAAATCAGAAGATGATTTTCTTTGGGTAAGACAGATCACTCCAAGCGAAAAAAGAGCTGACATCAGCTTGTTTTTCTACGAGACAGATTACACTTCTGAGGAACAAACTTTCCCCGAGAACATACTCAAACTCAGAGACTCTATCACAAAGCAACATATCTTTGGTGACCCTGAAGACCCCACTTCTTATGTGGTTTCTGAAAAACAAATCCCTCCGGTTTTCAGAAACATGGTGATTAATGATAATTTTACCACAGAAATGAGAGGTTCCTGGAAAACCAACAACACAAGCATGGGAGGATCTTATCTGGGTTACCTGATGGTTGATCAGAAAAAAGGAAAACTTTATTACATTGAAGGCTTCGTATTTTATCCAAATGAAGTACACAGAGATGCCCTTCGTGAAATCGAGACTATTCTTCTCAACACTAACGTGAGTTGGAAGAATGACCAGGGGGCCTAAAACCCAAATTATATTAGCTTTTTATGGCAATCAAAATCCGCAAGGAAGACGCACTTAATTATCATACGCAGGGCTCTCCGGGCAAAATTGAAGTAAATCCCACCAAGCCGCTTTCCAGTCAGATGGATCTTGCCCTTGCATACTCTCCTGGAGTAGCTGAGCCCTGCAAGGAAATTGCGACAGATGTAGAAAATGTCTATAAATACACAGCCAAAGGAAATTTGGTTGGAGTGATTTCTAATGGGACGGCAGTGCTGGGTCTTGGAGATATTGGACCTGAAGCGTCCAAACCGGTGATGGAAGGAAAAGGAGTTCTTTTCAAGAAATTTGCAGGGATAGACGTTTTCGATATTGAGATCAATGAAAAAGATCCAAAAAAATTAATTCAGACAATAAAATCCCTTGAGCCTACTTTTGGCGGGATAAATCTTGAAGATATCAAAGCGCCTGAATGTTTTGAAATCGAAGCTGCGCTCAAAAAGGAAATGAATATCCCGGTCATGCATGATGACCAGCACGGTACGGCAATTATTTCAGGAGCGGCACTGTTAAATGCCCTAGAACTGGTGGGAAAAGACATCTCCAAGATCAAATTGGTAGTGAACGGTGCCGGAGCCGCTGCAATTTCTTGTACCCGCTTCTATATTTCCCTCGGCATCAAAAGAGAAAACATTGTCCTGGTAGACATAGTAGGAATCCTTCGATCAGACCGAACCGATCTAGACGACATCAGAAGAGAATTCTGTACTGATAGAGATCTTTACACCCTTACAGATGCTTTGAAAGACGCTGATGTTTTTTTGGGGCTCTCTGCCGGCAATATAGTGACCCAGGATCAGCTTATGCTAATGGCACCGAATCCGATTGTTTTTGCCTTGGCAAATCCTGATCCTGAAATTTCGTATGATTTAGCAGTAGCAGCACGGGAAGACTTGATCATGGCCACAGGCAGATCTGATCATCCCAATCAAGTGAACAATGTGCTCGGTTTCCCTTATATTTTCCGTGGAGCACTGGACGTACGGGCTACAGCTATCAATGAGGAGATGAAACTCGCCGCAGCCCAAGCCATAGCCAAACTTGCAAAAGAGCCGGTTCCTGATATAGTCAATAAAGCATATGGTGAAGATAAGCTGGGATTTGGCAGATTATACCTTATCCCAAAACCTCTGGATCCCCGACTGATAACAACTATAGCTCCTGCTGTGGCAAAAGCTGCGATGGATTCAGGCGTAGCAAAATACCCAATACAAGACTGGGACGCTTACGAATTAGAACTTCAAGAGAGAATTGGTATTGACCAGAGATTGATGTCTGTAGTCATAGCCAGAGCTAAAAAAGACCCTAAACGTGTCGTGTTTGCGGAGGCAGATAATAGAAAAATCCTCAAGGCAGCGCAAATCATCCGTGATGAAAAAATAGGAGAACCGATACTTCTGGGTAACAGAGAGAAGATATTATCACTAATAAAGGACAATGCATTGGATCTATCCAATGTAATCATTATTGATCCTATGGAAGAAAAAGACCTGCTGAAGAAATTCGCAAGTATGCTTTTCCAGAAACGTCAAAGAAAAGGAATGACCGCAGGTGATGCTGCCCGATTAGTCACTCAGAGAAATTACTTCGGTGCATTGATGGTGGAATCAGGCGCTGCAGATGCGTTTATTTCCGGGCTTACGCGGGATTATCCTAAAACTATTTTGCCTTCCCTTCAAACAATTGGAGTGAAGCCAGGGGTGAATCGTGTGGCGGGTATGTACATTATGAATACCCCAAAAGGCCCATATTTCTTTGCCGATGCCACTGTAAACCTTAATCCCACTGCGGAAGAATTGGTAGAAATCATTGGTTTGACGGCAGACGCGGTGAGGTTCTTTAATATGGAACCCCGGATTGCTGTTCTTTCCTATTCCAACTTTGGCTCGGCAAAAGGAGATATTCCCGGCAAGATGGCCAAAGCAACGGCTATTGCTCAGAAAAAATATCCGGATTTGGTGATAGAAGGAGAAATGCAGGCAAATGTTGCAATAAATGAAGACATTCAGCGCGAAATGTATCCATTCTCTAAGCTTATCAATAAAAGAGCAAACACTTTGATCTTCCCGGATTTGAGTTCGGGCAACATCGCATATAAGCTTCTTGCCGAATTAGGGAACTCTGAAGCGATAGGCCCAATTTTGCTGGGAATGAACAAGCCGGTACATATACTTCAGCTGGGTAGTTCTATTCGGGAAATAGTAAACATGGTAGCTGTAGCTGTAGTAGATGCCCAATCCGCAAACACCTTATGATCGATTATCTACAGGGAAAATTGGTTTTCAAAGATCCTACTTACGTCATCATAGATGTAAACGGAATAGGGTATCATGTGAAGATTTCTCTTCAGACATATACTGAAATCAAGGATGAGGAGCAGATAAAGCTCCTCACCTTCCTTCATATCAAAGAAGACGCACACACACTTTTTGGATTTAAGCAAGCCAACGAAAAGCGTTTATTTTTAATGTTACTTTCTATCAACGGAGTAGGACCAAGCACCGGCTTAATGATTCTTTCATCACTAAGTTCATCCGAAATAGAGCAAGCCATTCTTGCAGGCGATGTAGCTACTATCCAGCATGTAAAAGGGATAGGAGCAAAAACTGCCCAAAGAATTATTTTAGAGCTAAAAGACAAAGTAGGGAAAGGTGGGGTTGATGCGAACACCGTCTCATTTGGTTTCTTGAAATCAGACAATAAAATACGTGAGGAGGCGTTACAAGCACTTATTACGCTTGGTTTCCCAAAAGCCGCTGCAGAAAAAAATATAACAACGGTCCTCAAAAAAACCACGGGAGAAATTTCATTAGAAGATTTAATTAAAGCATCTTTAAAGACATCATAATTTTAAGTTGTATTGAACTTTTGGAGTTTACTGACTTTTTTTCGGAGGAGGTTTCTCAATAGTTGGCCTCAATTAATTATCCTTTGTGGCCTTCTGTTTGCCTATTCCACTTCTGAGGCTCAACAAACCAATCCTGACAGTGTTCAGTCCCGGATTGATTCTTTGAATCGAAGGAGGCTAACCCCCTCATATTTGCTCTGGCAAAATCTGAGGACGAATCCTCTATTCCCTACACGAAATCCTTTTTTACAGTCTCAGGCACCATTTTTCCAAGCCAATCCCATTACCCAAAATATAAAAGTAAAAGTGGACTCAACACTCCGCTATAACGTCGTCGATCAGATAGACACCATACGGGTTGGTAATGAGCAAGAATATGATTTTGAGGAGTTCTCCAAAATTCAGGAATACAAAGTCAGACAAGACTACTGGAGGAGCAGGGCCCGTGGGGGCGACGGTGAAAGCGCAGTAGAAGGAAGAGGTTTGATTCCTCCACTTACTATTAGCCCCACCCTAGATAGGCTCTTTGGAGGAAGTGAGATAAATATCACACCATCAGGCTACGTAAACCTTGACTTCGGAGCTATCTTCAGGCGGGTAGACAATCCTACTCTACCTATAAGGCAGCAACGAAACGGTGGGTTCAACTTTGACCAACAGATCCAAATGGCGGTAAACGGGTCTCTGGGAGAAAAAGTGAAGATCGGAGCTAATTTCGACTCAAATAATTCTTTCGACTTTCAAAACCAAATGAAACTCGAATTCAACGGGTTTGAAGAGGACATTATCCAGTCCATTGAAATCGGTAACGTAAGTATGCCTGTACAAAATAGGTTGATACAAGGAGCTCAGAATCTTTTTGGCGTCAAAACGCAGCTCAAATTTGGAAAATTGGGAGTGACAGCCGTAGCTTCTACCCAGCGGGGCCGAAGGGATAATCTAACAATCGATGCCAACGGTCAGGGCAGATCATTTGACATCCAGGCTTCGAAATATGATGAAAATCGACATTTCTTTATTGGACACTTCTTCCGTGACAATTATGAAAGATGGCTGAGAGGGCTTCCACAGGTTCTTTCGGGGGTGAACGTGACTAGAATTGAGGTTTACATCATGAACCGGGCAGCAAACACAGAGACACTTAGGAACTTTGTCGCGTTCATGGATCTGGGTGAGGGGAGGGTGATCTACAATCCTACCAACCCAAATATTGGCTCGGGAAACCCTTCGGCTCCCGCAGGGAACTCCGCCAATAGTCTATATTCGAACATATCCAACAATCCTGCCTTCCGACCTTTTGATACCGGATCACGGTCAATGGAGTCAAGCTTGGGGCTCAGAAAAGGAGTTGACTTTGAGCAAATCAACGGGGCAAGGAAATTGGATCAAACAGAATATTTTTTCAACCCGCAGCTTGGCTATTTGTCTCTTTTCAGAAGACTACAAAATGATGAAGTGCTTGCCGTCTCCTATGAATACACATACAATGGCCAAGTGTATAAAGTCGGAGAATTGACAGAAGATTATCAAAACAGACAAGAAGATGAAATGATTTTCATGAAGCTTCTTCGGCCTGCCCGAATCAACACCCGGGTTCCTACTTGGGATCTGATGATGAAAAACGTCTATAACCTGAATGCGAATCAAATTATGCGGGATGGTTTTCAGCTTCAGGTAATCTATAGGGATGACAGAACCGGTCTCGACAACCCTTCGCTTCTGGAGGGTACAGGGCTAAAAGACAAGCCATTGATCCGGCTCACTGGACTGGATAATCTCAATCCGCAAAATGATCCCGCCCCTGATGGGAATTTTGACTTTGTGGAAGGGCTCACCATACTCACAAACAGAGGTCTATTGGTATTCCCGGTTTTAGAGCCCTTTGGGTCCAACCTTGAAAAGTATTTCCAACCCGGAGAAGTAGTTCTGAAAGACAAATACGTCTACGATACACTATACAAGACAACCCAAGCAGATGCTGAACTTGTCACCAGGCTCAACAAATATTTTATTAAGGGCAGATTGACAGCCGGTTCTGCCAGCGAAATCCAATTACCTGGACTCAATATCTCTCCCGGTTCTGTGATAGTTCAAGCTGGAAATATCCCACTGACTGAAGGTGTTGACTTCACAGTAGACTATAATGTGGGGAGACTTGTCATCATCAATGATGCAATACTCCAGTCCGGGAAACAAATCAATGTGAGTTTTGAAAAAGCAGATTTGGTTTCCTTCCAAACCCGAAGTTTACTGGGAACCAGACTTGATTATTTGTTCAATGACAAGTTCAATATCGGTGGTACATTCCTTTATTTAAATGAAAGGCCTAACGTCACCCGAATTGCCACCGGGAATGAAACCTTAAGAAATAGCCTATGGGGATTGGACGGGAATTTCAGTGATGAATCGAGGTGGCTAACCAAAATGGCAGATGCTCTTCCCTTTACCAGCACCAAGGAAACTTCCCTTGTGCAGATCAGCGGGGAATTTGCACATCTTATTCCGGGAACATCCAATCGGGTAAATGGAGACCAAGCTTCCTATATTGATGATTTCGAGGCAGCAATTACACCATACAATTTGGGAGGAGCCGCCAATCAAAACTGGAAACTTGCCTCTACACCGCAGACCTCTGACAACAGATTTGACTTGAGTAACCAGACTGAAGACAACCTCGGAGCAGCTTATCGAAGAGCACGGGTGGCATGGTACAATATTGACAATATTTTCTATAGAGAAAATGGACCTGGTGTCCCCTCCAATATTACCAGGGAGGACAGGAGAAACCATTATGTCAGGCGTGTAGTGCCTCAGGAAATTTTCCCACAGCAAGACAGGGATGTGATCGTCACACCTGAACCTCTTTTTGAACTGGCTTACTTTCCCAGCGAGCGGGGCATGTACAATTATAACACAAATCTGACTACTGACGGTTTACTTCCAAATCCAAAAAACAACTACGGTGGGGTAACCAGAGCGATTACTACAGAAGTTGATTTTGACCGTACCAATATAGAGTATCTAGAATTCTGGTTGATGGATCCATTTATAGAGGGAGAAAATGGACGGGTACTCGATGGGATATTCAATCAAAACAATACAACGGGAGGTAAGTTATTCATCAATCTGGGAGACATTTCGGAAGATCTGATGAAAGATGGTCGCCATTCCTTCGAAAACGGGCTTCCAGCTAATGGAGACCCTGCCGAAACCGGTCAAAATGAATGGGGAAGAATTACCCGTGAGCAATTCTTATTGCCTGCCTTTGACAATTCGGAAACTTCTCGACAAAATCAAGATGTCGGTTTGGATGGGTTGAAGAATGAAGATGAAGCTACTTTTTTCCGTTCCCGATACTTAGATCGTCTGAATGTAAACGCTACGGCCAGAAATCAAATTCTAGAAGATGTTTCCGGAGATTTATTCAAATACTATCTAGATGAAGGGTTTGATCAAAATAATGTCAAAATTCTAGAGCGGTATAAAAAGTATAACGGATTGGAAGGCAACACCCCCGTGACAGCCAATGAAAACCTTCCATATACTCCCTCTGGGTCAAACACTCCTGACAACGAAGACTTGAACAATGACAATACCATCAACGAACTGGAAAACTACTATTCCTACGAAATGGAATTGAAGCCGGGAAGTATGGTAGTAGGTCAAAATTACATCGTGGACAAAACCACTCACAACGAAGGCGGAGAAAATGTGGATTGGTATTTATTCCGTATTCCTGTCCGTCAGCCAGACCGTATAGAAGGAGATATCTCAGGTTTCAAATCCATACGATGGATCAGAACCTATCTAACTGATTTCGAACAGCCGGTAGTACTTAGAATGGCCAACTTTCGCATGGTCGGCAGTCAGTGGAGAGTTTTTCAGGAATCCCTTTTCGAAAAAGGCCTTTTCGAAATCCCGGAACCGGACAATTCAAATGTAACCGTAGATGTGGTAAGTATTGAAGAGAATAGCCAGGGAAGTGCTACAGAAAGCCCATATGTACTTCCTCCGGGGATATTCCGGGATCGAGACAATACATCTACAGTAGAACGGAGACTGAACGAGCAATCTCTTCGAGTTTGTGTAGAAGATCTCGGACCCAAAGATGCCAGAGCTGTTTTCAAAAATGTTACTTTGGATTTGGTGCAGTTCGAACGGATCAAAATGTTTTTGCACGCAGACAGTGAAGATGCAATGGATGGGGAAATCACGGCATTCCTACGATTAGGTACAGACTATACTGATAACTATTACGAGATCGAAGTTCCTCTTATGATCACGCCAAAAGGCACGCGAGATCCGGATCAAATCTGGCCTGAGACAAATGAAATCGACATTGCAATCCAAGATGTGGTAGGAGTAAAAGTAGCCCGTGACAACCAAAAAGTATCACTCAATATCCCATTTTCACAACAAGTGGGTCGATACAAGGTAACTGTAGTCGGACGCCCGGAATTGAATCAATCCCAATCTTCCATGATCGGGGTAAGAAATCCCGGCACAAACGGAGGTGGAAGCAGGAGCATCTGTATATGGGCTAATGAACTTAGAGTGACGGGCTTCACCAAATCAAACGGATGGGCAGCCAATGCACTTATGAATGTAAAAATCGCCGATGTAGCTGTAGTCTCAGGATCCATCAGCCACAACTCAATAGGTTTTGGAGGATTGGAAACCAGGCTGTCCCAACGGGCGAGAGAATCAACCACCCAGTATGATATCTCCACCAATGTGGACATTCACAAGCTTCTTCCTGAAGCCTTGGGCGTAAGTATTCCTATGTACTTCTCGCTTGAAAACAGTACGACCAAACCTGAGTACGATCCTTTAAATCCCGATGTGCCCTTTGAAATAGCTCTTCAGAAATTCGACACTCAGGATGAAAAAGATGCTTACAGGAAAATCACTATGGATCAAATAAACCGTAAAAACATAAGTTTCAACAATGTACGAAAGATAAAAACCAACCCTGAATCAAAAAGTAATTTTTACGATTTAAGCAATTTCTCCTTCTCATATGCTTTTGGGCTAATGAGTCAAACAAGTGCCCAAATCGAAGATTACACCTACAAGACCTATCGCGGCAACGTCACATACAGCTTTCAGCCAAAACCGCTTACTATTGAGCCATTTAAAAACTCAGGATTTCTGGATTCCCCTCATTTGAAATTGATCAAGGATTTCAACCTCAACCTATCCCCTACACTAGTATTGGCTAGATTGGACGTAGATCGAAAGCACATGAGATCCCAATACAGAAATGATCAATTAACCACTACCGGCGTTGATCCGCTTTTCCAGAAAAGCTTCTTTATAAATCGCTTTTATACCGTGAACTGGGATTTGACAAAAAATCTACGGGTTGATTATACAGGAAGTGTAATGGCAGTAGTAGACGAACCCCAAGGTGATCTGGATACGGAGCAAAAATCCGATTCGGTAAGGTATAACGCATGGCGATTTGGTCGACGCACTAATTACAACCATTCTATTAACCTTAACTATACACTACCGCTGGATAAATCCCCGCTTACCGACTGGATAAGAGCGGAGTATAAATACATTGCCACGTATACGTGGCTCACCGGCGCGATTGGCCAAAGAGATACGCTGGGCAATTCGATCCAAAACACCCGTGACCAGTCTCTCAACGGAAAATTTGACCTGATAAGACTCTATAATAAAAGTAAAAAGCTGGCGGCGCTAAATGCCCCAAAACGACCAAGTATTCCGGGAAGAACATCGATACAGGCAGAAGACACTATCGGGACACCTTTCACCAATAAGGTGCTGAAAATGCTTATGATGGTAAAAGAGATCAGCTTCAACTATGGGAAAATTGAAGGCACTTTTCTGCCTGGATACATGCCAAATACAGGGCTTTTGGGAATGGATAGAGCTTTTGACAACCCCGGTTTGGCTTTTTTATTGGGAAGCCAGGATCCGGGAATAAGAAATGAATTTGCGCAGGCAGGAATAATGGCACCTAGCAGTGAACTCACGCAAACTTTCAAACAGACACGTGTTACAAATATGACGTTTGGTAGTTTGGTAGAACCATTCCAAGACTTTAAGATCACATTAAACGCAACTAAACGGGAAGTGGGCGATTATCAGGAAATTTTCAGAAATTCTATCGATAACCCAGGGGTTTACGAGTCTATAAGTCCCAATAGACTGGGTTCCTATAGCATTTCCACGATTATGATAGGGACTACCTTTAGCAAAGACCGCTTTGATAATTCTTCTCCTCTTTTCAATGATTTTGAAAATAATAGAGCTATTATTAAAAGTAGGCTTGATGCGAGGGATGCAGGCGGAGAATATAGCATCAATGGCCAAGATGTGTTGATACCAGCCTTCCTTGCTGCCTATCGAGGAAAGGATGCAGCCACTTTCGACATGAATCCTTTCCCAAAAATACCATTACCAAACTGGCGCTTGGATTATCGTGGGCTTTCTAGGATTAAAGCCCTCAGCGAGGTCTTCAGCAGTATCAACATCACACATATGTACACTTCTAAATATGATGTGAGCAATTTTTCCAACTCACTGCAATACCGGCAAGGCTTAGAACTATATAATAGCCTTCAGCAAATCTCCAGGCCCACTGAAGTAAATGAGGAAGGGATGTACATACCAATTTATGTCCTTAATCAGGTCGTGCTTACAGAGCGATTTTCTCCATTGATAGGGCTTGACCTCTTGACAAAAGACAGATTAAATATTTCCATCCTATACAATAAAGAACGAAATCTTGGCCTGAATTTCTCCAACTCACAGGTAACAGAGCAGAAAAGCAATGATTTTGGCTTAACCCTGGGTTATACCAAAGCCGGTGTAAAAGTCCCTTTCAAATTTCAGGGAAAACAAACTGTTTTAAAAAATGACTTGCAGTTCAAGTTGGACTCTAAGGTAGTCAGCACTACACAAATCCAGCGAAAGATCGAGGAAGGGAGTACCATTACCAGTGGAAACTTGAATATTTCTTTTAGACCAACCGTCTCCTACCTGATTAATCAAAATCTAAATCTGACCCTATATTTCGACAGAACTATCAATGACCCAAGAGTAACAACTGCCTACAAGCGAACTTCCACGGCTTTTGGAGGCCAGCTTCGATTTAATTTAGGCCAATAGATTTTATCCTTGTGTGATTCCTATTAATTTTGACTCCTATATAACTATTCACAACTATGGATTTTCCTCAAGAATTAAAGTACACCAAAGACCACGAATGGGTTAAATTTGACGGTGATGTTGCAACTATTGGAATCACTGAATTTGCCGCGGGTGAACTTGGTGATATCGTATATGTAGAAGTAGAGACTACGGGCGAAGCACTGGATACCAACGAAGTTTTTGGATCTGTAGAAGCAGTAAAGACCGTTTCTGATTTATTCATGCCTGTTTCAGGTGAAATTCTAGAAGTGAATCCTGATTTGGAAGATTCCCCAGAACTGGTAAATGAGTCACCTTATGAAAAAGGCTGGATGATCAAAGTGCAAGTTACAGGTGATATCCCTTCCGATTTGTTGTCTGCAGCAGAATACGCAGAGTTGGTAGGAGCATAAGTTATCGATTTTGAGATTAGGACTTGCAGTAGTGTGGCTACTTTTCATAGTCGGTGCTATGTTGACTCCGGGAAATAATTTTCCCGCTCCTTCATTTAATTTCGAGGATAAGCTAATTCACTTAGTGTGTTTCGGCCTCTTAAGTTTCCTTTGGTGTGGAGTCGGAGTAAAAAGAGCCCTTGTGACGGGTGTGAGAGGGAGAGTTCTTGTGAACTATCTGATTTTCGGTGTAGCCGCAGGAATAGTTTTGGAAACCGCTCAGCTGTTTATCCCCTTCCGTTCATTCGACTATATAGACATGATTGTCAATGAAATAGGTGGAGCTGTAGGTTTATTAGCATATTTTAAGATTCCTACCACCAACATTGGCTTGGATTAGTGCCTATTAATTATTACAATTGTTAGTCTGAAGTAGAAGAAAAATTAACCTTTATAAACCAAACTTATCATGGAAGCAAAAAAGACTCCCAGCGCTGATCTAACCAAAAAGTCAGGAATGTTCCTGAATCTAGGTTTGGCAGTAGCTGTAGGTGCGACCCTTGCTGCCTTCGAATGGAAATCATTTGACGATGGTTCATTGAAAGACCTTGGTCAAGTAACTGACAACTTCGAAGAATTGCTAGATATTCCGATCACAGAGCAGCCACCGCCACCACCGCCGCCACCTGTAGAGCTCCCTGTCATCAAGGAAATTCCTGATGAAGTAGAAATCGAGGAGAAAATCGAAGTAAACTTTGATGTCGATGTAAAAGAAACTACTGTAATCAAAGAAGTGGTAATCGCTGAAGCTCCTGTAGAAGAAAAAGTAGATGCTATCTTTGACGTAGTAGAAACCCAGCCCAACCCTCCGGGAGGGATGTCGGGATGGAACAAATACCTCAGCGATAATCTAAAATATCCTACTCAGGCAAGAAGAATGGGTATTGAAGGAACAGTAATCGTAGTTTTCGTAGTAAACACAGATGGTTCTATTCAAGACGTTGATGTTTTGAGGGGAATCGGTGGAGGATGCGATGAAGAGGCAATAAGAGTAGTGAAGAACGCTCCTAAGTGGGAACCTGGAAAACAACGTGGACGTGCAGTACGTACTCGTATGAGACTTCCGATTAGGTTCAAACTTGGCTAATCATACAGACCCGAGAAATCGGGTCTTTTTTTTTGCCCCAACTCTTAACAACTTTCAGCTTAGTTAAATAGTGTTATCACATTAGTATCAATGAGTTAAGTAGTGTAAATTATTTGAGCAGTTTTTTCTAACCTCTAACATTACACTCATGGAACACAAAAAAAGTTCAACGTCTGATCTAAAAAGATGGTCAGGTACTTTGTTTAACTTGGGACTGGCAGCCAGTCTCGGTGCAGTTTTGCTAGCTTTCGAATGGAAAGCCAAAGATCAAGGTAGTATTAAGACATTCGACAGAATGAAAGATGATTGGGTCGATATTGATATTCCCATCACCATTCACACCCCACCCCCGCCTCCACCTCAGGTTCCTATCGAGATAAATATCAAGCCCGATGATATTGTAATTGACAATTTCACAAGTCCAACACTAGATATAAACACTTCAGAGGTGACTATTATCCCAGAAGTAGAAATATCCAATCCTCCAATAGTTGAAACGGTGGATGAGATCAAAGATTTTGTAGATGTTCAGGCGACGTTTAAAGGCGGGATGGATGCTTGGTATGCATACCTTAACAAGAACCTTAGCTATCCTTCTCAAGCAAAAAGACTGGGGATAGAAGGAATGGTGATAGTCCGCTTTGTAGTCAACACAGATGGATCAATTCAGGACATAGAGCTAGTACGTACAATTGGGGGTGGATGTGATGAAGTAGCAAAAGAAGTCATACAAAACTCCCCCAACTGGACTCCCGGAAGAATTGGTGGAAAGCCAGTAAGATCCCGTATGACTATGCCGATTCGTTTTCGTCTGAATTAGCAACAATACTACTGAAAAGTAAGGGGCTGTTTGGCCCCTTACTATAAAACATTCAATGCTTGTTCCTTCACTTTTTCCAGCTCATCCTTCATCAGTATCACATGTTTCTGCATAGCGGCATCATTAGCCTTAGATCCTATGGTGTTGATCTCCCTGCCTATTTCCTGACTAATAAATCCCAGCTTTTTACCTTGACTGGTTTCTTCGCTCAGGCAGGTGGAGAAATACTTCAAATGAGTGTCTAGCCTAACGATCTCCTCGGTAATATCCAACTTTTCGAAATAATAGATTAACTCCTGTTCGAAGCGATTGGCATCAAATGAATTCTCGTCAAGCCACTCGCTGAAATGGTTTCTGATCTTTTGTTTGATTCTATCTTTTCTAGCTCCTTCCTCTGCCTCAATTTTACTTAAACCACTGGCTATTGCTTTGATATTTCCCTGAAGTTTTTCTTCCAGAGAATTCCCCTCATCCCGTCTGAAAGAATCACATTTATTAAGTGCCACTGTAAGCACTTTTTTGATTTCTTCCCAATCCGCCTGATCATCTCTTTGCTCACCGGTCAGTTGGGTGATTACACTTGGAGCTTGCAGAGCCAGCTTGAAAATATCCTGGGAATTATCCTTTACACTATCCGCAAGTTCTTTGTACTTTCTGTAAAACAAGTTAAACAAATCTTCATTAATACTAACCGGCATTTCGGCAGATCCCTTAGATTGAAAGTCAATAGAAATGCTCACTTTACCACGATCTAAAATAGACTGAACCAGATTTCTGATTTCTTGCTCTTTATCATTAAACTGTCTGGGGCTACGAACGGAAAGATCCAAAAACTTTGAATTGAGTGTTCGCACCTCCACTTGGATCACCATCCGCTCATCTTCAAACCCGGCATTTCCGAAGCCGGTCATTGATTTGATCATAATAAAATTTATAGTTAGAAATTGTAGCCCAAAGTTACATAGAACTTTAAGTCTTCCGCTACATAATTTCGGATTGGCCTAGCCACATCAAGCTTGACATAATAGTTAAGCAAAACTGTTCTTAACCCTGCTCCATAACTTTGTAACCAAGGATTATTGAAATTATTTAGCACAATAGTGAAAGGAGAGCCTTCTGTATTGATCACCTCAGTATTTTGATCGTTTACACGCTCCCATGGTGCCGAATCATTCCAGGCTGACCCTATGTCATAAAAACCCACCAATTGAAAATTTCGGATGAAATTAGAAGTTATATTACCTCTAGTCAGGTAAGAGAATACAGGGATTCTTAACTCGGTCGTAAAAGTGACTACATTTCTACCTCGGATCTCATCGTAATCATATCCTCTTAGATCCACAAAGTCTGCAAAGAGAATATTGGAATTTTCTGCGCCGGTAGGGTTTCTGAGCGGGGAAGCCTCGGGCCTGTTGGATGGTGGGCGGTAAAACTCGTTGAAAAGCCAATTATCCATGCCTCCCACCATATATGTCTGAGGATTGTTCCCCATAAAAGATCCTGCATATAGACGTGCGGCGAGGACAATATTCTTATGGATTGTTTTGTACTCTCTCAAATCCAAATAAAGGTTGCTAAATGAGCGCTCCTTCTGACCGAAGGACTGATACTGTACATAACCAATTTTTCCTTTGAACCCAGTCTGTGAATAGAGTCCCAAGGGCTGCGTACGATCATAAACGAACTCTGCTTTTCCGCCCAAATAGTTGACATCAAAACGATTTTGATCGGGATCTTGACCATTAATTAGAGAGTCGGGATTGAGGTTAAAATACTGGGTTTTTGCCACAAAAGGCGAAAGGGAAAATCTAGCGTTGGCATTCAATGGATAAGAAAATCCTGCTTCTACCTTGGTAAGCACATACTTCTGAAATGTAATATCTCCTTCAGAAATTCGAATGGTTTTGCGATCAAACCTTCCTCTGAAGTCCACTCTGCTTTTCAGATATTCATATTCAAAAAATATGTCTCCACCTGACCTAAAGTCAAGCGTAGTCATTACTCCACCTTGAAATGAATGATTATCAAGCAAGTCCGTCATTTTTCCCGTAAGGCCAATTCCAAAGCCTCGCAAAGGATCCACAACAAACCGGGTATTGATATTATTGATAAAAAACTGCGGTTCCATTTGTCTAGGGCCTGTAACTCGCTTTGTTAGACTCTGCTTTCTAAAAGTTTCCAGCAAAGTGGTAGAGGATTCAGCAGTGATAGGGGCAGGAGAATTAAGATTGCTTGGTAGTGTGTCAAAGGTATAATTATCGGTATCGATCCCATTTTTAGACTCAAAGCTCAGTCGTTTGATGTCAATGGATGATGTGGCATTTTCTGTAGTAGTGTCCATCTGTATCAACGGCTGGGTGGAAGGGCTCTGCTCCCGATTGACCTGCGGAAGATTTTCCTTAGCTTCTTTTTCTTCCAGCAACCTTCTTGCGGCCATTCTTTCGTTTAGGCTCTTCGCTTGCTCGAGCTGTATTCTTGGAGTACTGGGCGTAAACTGATCTGAAATGGATAACCCCTCTACTACCAAATAACTTTCCCTCCCATCACGTACAGAATAAGCCATTCTATTCATTCTGCTATTGACATCAAAAGCTTCTAAACTTTTATTATAGGCAGAGATTTGGTTGGAGACCTGATTTCCAATACTCATACGCATGAGGTTATTTATCCCACTCAGATCGCTGAGGTAAACAATTGTGTTGCTGTTTACCTTCCTCGGTCTAATATTTTTACTGTTCGAATTGGTCAGCTGCTTTGTGACTATAGTATCAGTCACCTGCACCATATAGAGGTTATAGTAATTGGGCAAGGAACCCAATTCCAAATTTTTTCCCATTAGAGAATCAGGTAGATTTGTCGCGTTTGATGAGTATATAATGGTAGAATCGTTTAAAAAAACAGGTGTCAATTCATCAAAGGAATCGTTTGTCAGCCTTCTTCCTGCACCTCTGGCATTAAGCGTATAAATATCAGACTTACCGTTTGATATAGCCGAAAGCACCATATTTTTGCCTGTACTATTAAAGTCCAGACTGAGGATCTGGGTGATGTTTCTTAAGAAAATCTTATCCACATTAGAACCATCGAGAGACCTCAATCTCAGTGTAGTGAATCCCCTTTTGAATGAGGCAATGGCGATGTTTGCCGAATCTCTCCACGCTATTATGGGAGAAGTGAAATTAGCTTCCTGATCTTGGAGAGAAGTGCCACCTGTAAAAATTGTTTGTTCTCTGCCCGTACTCAATTCCCTTACCTGAACTTTATACTTACCTGCATTATTAATCACATAAGCCAAATTCAACCCGTCTGGACTAAACTTGATGTCATTTATTGCACCTATAAACTTGGGGGATGTTTGTGCTACGGAAGCATCTTTATTTGGATCTCTAAAGGTCGATGAAACTTGCTTATTGATGTCAGAATAAAACTTTTTCCAGTCCTCTGTAAAGGTTTTGTAATTCAGCCCAACAGTATTTGCAATGCTGTTTTCCTCGTTTCTATTTATTCGGGAAAGGTTTAGAATACTCGAAACATACCTTCTTCCATATCTTTCGGCTATGTAATTCCAAACGGACTGCCCCGCCAAAGCAGCTTCCTTTTCCTTAAGCTTAAGGATCTTTGGAGTTTGATCCTCCTCGAAATAATGCCGCACAAAATCATCCATCTCACGGCTCCACCCTTTCGCCAAATACAATGCGATACCATCCACGTACCATTCCGGGAAGCTATTGGTTAGATTGGACTGAAATGCATCAGAAACAGATGAGCCATAAAGCATCTCTTCAATGATTACCTTTACAGTACCGTAGATTAAATCTTCTTTAAATAAGTCAACCTCTCCTTTGTAGGCAACCTCAGCCAATAGCCTATTGAAATTTGTTTGTCCCTGCTCATTATACTCTTCCTTATTGAGATTGATATTACTCTGCAGGAGCTCCTCGGGAGAGTTATAAATGTAAATTTTAGGCTTAGTATAAGCAACATAGCCTATCATCTGTGTGAGTCGATTGAACTCACTCTCCAGATAATCAATAGCCATTTTGGCATTGGCTCCTCCACGGTCATAATAGTATACCTCAAAATTATTTGAAGTATACAAATACCATTCAAATTGCTTGTGCTGAATTCTGTTTTTCCCAAAACGCTCCTGATCAAACTGGGCAAGGGCAAAAAATGAATTCAACCATAAGCCAGCAAAAATTAAAATTCGGAAAAGGTGATATCGCATTCGATTTGCTGAAAGATGTCTTTAAATATAATTAAAATAACGAGCTATGCCCACTTCGGAGTCAATAGCATTTCCATTTAGTAAATGTTCCACCATTAGTTCACTAAAATAAGGAATTAATGACACTCCCTTCGCTCCAAAACCATTGAATATATAAACGCTTTCCTCGGTAGGATGTTTTCCCAAAAAAGGTTTTCTATCTCTAGTAGCAGGTCTAATCCCGGTCTTGTGACTGATAATTTTTTCTACCGGCAACCGAACCAAATCTGTCAACTTCTCCAAAATCTCGGTTTTGGCAGAATCCGTGGCGCCTACGTCCAAATCATGCTTTGTGTAGGTGGATCCGACCCTATGGATCCCATTACCTAAATGAACTCTAAAAACACCCCGGTTCACAATGTAATCGGGAGTAAATTCTTGTTTAACTTCCAAAATCTCTCCTTTCACAGGCGCAAACGGAAGGAAATTGAAGAATCTGGAATTCATAGCCCCCAAGCCGTTACAATACACTATTGCTTTCGCCTTCAGTTCTCTATAAGACCAATAATCATCCTCACATGAAAGTAAGTTTTCGTCAAATTTCCCCAAAATCAATTCTTCTTTAAAGTACGAAGTCATCGCATCAAGTAGCTTATTGATATTCAACCAACCTGAATTGTGTAGCATGACCCCTCCATAAGGATCTTTGAGAAAGCCGGATTGACTTTCGGAATAAATCTTTTTCATATAGGCTGTAAAGCCGGGATCTGCACTGTGCCCCATCCATTCATTCTGCTCTTCTATTGTCAGGAAAGGTCTATATATTGCTATTTCTGTTAGAAATCTGCTCCCGGTAACGCTTTCCATTTCCTGATAGAAAGGATTAATCACAGGGAAAAGCGCATCGGCTTTCCAAGTTTTCACCATCTTCCTGCCTGTCACAGGATTAAAAAGTCCCGCCGCAATTCTGCTCGAATTATTAGCACCCGGTTGATCAATTATCCTGATTTTCTTACCAGCTTGCTTCAGCCTATAAGCCAGTGCTGTCCCGGCAAGTCCCTGTCCAATGAGCAAAAAATCAATTTCCATAGTCCAAAATAAAGGTTTAATTCCTTATTTTGTTCCAATACCGACATACATTTCCCATGCTGCATATTAAGTCTTTTACATTCAACCCTTTTCAAGAAAACACCTATCTATTATATGATGAAAAAGGTACGGGGACTTTGATTGATCCGGGTTGCTTTGATCTCGCTGAGCGAAAAGAGCTCCTGGATTTTGTGACTGAAAAAAAGATATGGGTTACCCAACTACTCAATACCCACTGTCATGTAGACCATGTACTGGGAAATGCCTGGGCAAAAAAAACTTTCGGAGTAGAACTTCTCATACACAAAGAAGAAGCAGCTGTGCTGAAAGCAGTGGAAGTTTATGCTCCTAATTATGGTTTTGTAGGCTACGAAACCAGTGAGGCAGACGGATATTTGGTCGAAGGAGAAAACATCAAAGTCGGGGATGAGGAATTAAAAATCATCTTCGTCCCGGGACATGCACCCGGCCACGTAGTCTTTTACCATGAGGCTTCGCACCAATGCGTAGCAGGAGACACCCTATTCAGAGGTAGTATTGGCCGAACCGATTTACCGGGGGGAGACCATAAGTTACTCTTGAGCAAGATCAAATCAGAGCTTTTCACACTGCCGGAAGAAACCGTTGTCTACCCCGGACATGGCCCTGAAACTACCATAGCCTTCGAAAAAACTCACAACCCATTCGTGGGTAAAAACGCAAGACTTTGAAAATCAAACCCCATATCCCAAATTCGGTCACCCTTCTCAACTTGCTTTCCGGAGTGGTCGGAATTATTTGGGTAATCAATGGAAACATAATTTCAGGTGCCTATTTCATTATTCTGGCTGCAGTTTTTGATTTTATTGATGGCTTTGCGGCCAGAATATTGAAAGTGCAAAGTGAAATCGGTAAGCAATTGGATTCACTGGCTGATTTAGTGTCCTTTGGCGTACTTCCGGGGATGATACTTTTTCAGATGGCAAAAGTAGGTACCCGGATTGAATGGCTTCCGTATCTCACCTTAATTGTCCCTCTATTGTCTGCTGTACGCCTAGCCAAATTCAATTTGGACACAAGACAAAGTGATAAGTTCATCGGTTTGCCTACTCCCGCAAACGCACTGTTTATCAGTACCCTGCCCTACCTTGCCATCCAATGGCCTTGGATAGGAACTTGGCTTACCTCTCCGTTTTTCCTAGTTGGAATTGCTTGGGTATTTGCCGTACTTTTACTAATTGAACTTCCATTAATTGCACTCAAATTCAAGTCTTATTCCCTGATAGAAAATAAATTCCGGTATGCCCTTTTAGCCATTGGTCTACTTTTAATTCTACTTTTTGGGATGGCAGGAATCCCTTTGGTAATCCTAACATACCTTGGCTTGTCTATCGTAGAAAACAGCATCAGTTCAGAATGAAACACCTGGCCTCCAAGCTTCTATGGTCTCTTATTTTCAGTTTTATGCTGATTGCATCTGCTTCTGGTCAAAATTCATTTTTCAAATTCAAAGTAGCCGAAGAAGGCATTTATAAAATCACTTCGGCCCAAGCTCAAAAGCTGGGTATAAATACCCTGAGTAAACTAGCTATCTATGGATACCCGGGAATGCTACCTCAACTCTTGAAACCCGAAAATTTAAACCTGCAGGAGATTCCGGGGTTGGAAAAAGACGGGCACTTATATTTTTATGTCTCATCTCCTCACAGATATACTTTTAATGAAAACGGCACTGAATATCATCCACATCAACACGTAGACTCAATAAGTTTTTTGGTTGGAACCTCCCAAAACCCAAAGAGAATTCCAATTATCACTGGTCAATCCGGCATTTTGGCACCAACTATACTATATCAATGGCATTGGCTGAAAGAGGATGAAAACAACATCCTTAATTCAGGACGAGCTTGGTATTCGCGGGCAGTAGCGCCAGGGGTAACCCGAGGATATGCATTTCCACTGAAGACGAATACGATCTATGAATGGAAAATAGCAGGAAAATTAATGGGAAGGTCAAGCTCAACTGCCAAAATCACTTTAGCGGTGGATGACTTGACCGTCACTGAGCGTTCTATATCCGGAATACCCGGAAGTACCTATGGGGTCAAAGGTGAAGAAGTCAATGTGAACGAAACCTTTTCTCCAGATGGAAATAAAATAGAACGGTTAAGAATCTCATTCCAAGCATCCAGTGCCAATGATGCGGGATACTTTGAATACATCGGGATCGGGGTTCCCTATTCTAGTCATTCGCTTGAAGATGGTATTTATTCGTCCAGTCATTTTTCTTCAATCTCCATTCCTCCTTTGGCTGGCCAGTCAGCTTGGGAAGTAAGTGATTTTTATGCTCCAAAAGCCTTTGATTTGAGTACAGGATCAATTCTCCATGGACAGAAGTTGATTGTTTTTCGCGAGGAAGAAGTAATGGAAATCCGCGAATTGGAACCGGCGAATCTTGACCTTCGAAACCAATCCTCATGGCCTGAATTGCTTATAGTTGCTCCTCGACTTCTAAGCAATTCTGCTGAGAGGCTTAGGCTTCATAAAATCGGAATGGGAATATACACAGAGGTCTACTATCTCGAAGACATCTACGATGCATTCGGCTATGGCAACCCAGACCTTACCGCCATTCGCAATTTGATAGCCTGGCATTATCATGAAGGGAAAAACATTCAAAATGTCTTATTCCTTGGAAAAGGGACATTTGACTATAAAGGAATATTGGGAGGCAGACCAAATCTTGTACCTATTTATACCAGTAGAAACAGTCTAAACCCTTTAACATCCTTCAGTTCAGATGACTATTTCTCCCTGCTGGAATTTGGTCAAGGAGAATGGAAAGAAAACCGTGAGGGAGATGAAGAGATGCAAATCGGCGTTGGGAGATTGCCCGTGATCAATGCTCAAGAAGCAAGAATAGTCGTAGACAAGATTATAAACTACGAAAGCTATTCCAGCCCAGGCGACTGGAAAAAAACGGTAACATTATTTGCAGATGACGGTGACAACAATATCCACTTACGTGATTCAGAAGCACATGCCAATTACCTAACCAATAATCACAAAGAATACAAGCAAAAAAAAATATACCTAGACAGCTACACACAAGAGAAAACGGGAGAAAGACAGTTCTCCCCGCAAGCAAAATCTGCACTGGAGGAAACACTGGACACCGGGACATTACTCCTGAACTATATCGGTCACGGAAACGAAACCACTCTGACGGCTGAAGAAGTTTTTCAGGTTTCAGATATTGTAAACTGGGCTGATCAAACCCAATTGGCACTTTGGGTGACTGCTACTTGCGAGTTTGGCCGACATGACAGTCCTTTTTTGCGATCTGCGGCCGAGGAATTGTTAATCGCCCCAAGCAAAGGCGCCATAGGTCTTCTAAGCACCGGAAGACCTGTATTCAGCAGTGTGAATTTTTCCTTGAATGAGGCTTTTATAGCAGAAGTGTTTAGACCTCAAAATGAACAATCCCAAGATCTTGGGAGCATTTTCAGAAATACTAAAAATAGAAGTCAAAACGGCTCACTTAATCGGAATTTCAGTCTGTTGGCTGATCCCAGTATGAAACTGGCGGCTCCTGAGTTTCAAATAAAAATCAATTCATTCAAGGATTCGAAAAATGAGAAACCCTTGGATACGCTTTCAGCTCTTCAAGTGATAGAATTCGAAGCAGAAGTGATAAACCCCAGCACAGGGGGAGTTGCAACCAATTTCAATGGAATTTACACAATTGAACTACTTGACAAGCCTGCATCGAGCAAAACCTTGGGTGATGAAAGTAACCCGGTGGAGTTTAAAGAAGAGAAAACACTGCTTTTCAAAGGAACGGGAAAAATCGTCTCAGGGCTGCTCAAGGGTAAGATGATCATCCCAAAAAACCTAAATCCGGAATTTGGGGAGGGCAGGGTTCGAATTATGGGTGAAAGCCAAGACATGGTGTGGGAGGCATTTGGTTTTGATACGCCTACTATAGGGGGAACTTCTGATAATCCTCCAGAAGACATGGAGGGGCCTGAAATAACTGCTGTTTTTGAAGGGAAAGAAGAAACCCCGTTTATATTTCCTTCAACCTCGATCGCCATGGCGGCATCTTTCTCGGATTCGAGTGGAATAAATGTTTCCGACTTACTACCATCAGAAAGTTTGACTATCCAGTTAAATGGAGGCCAGTTGACTCAATTGAGCAACTATTTTGTGGCAAAAAACAGCTCTTTCACATCAGGGAAAGTGAATTTCAGACTAACCGGATTAAAAGAAGGCGAGAATTTGGTAACTATACGGGCTTGGGATAACTTGGGTAACGGAAGCGTGTTCAATCAGAAAATAACCGTAAAAGGGAGCGGTAAGTTAAGAATACTAAATTACAAGACTTATCCAAACCCCACCCAAATTGAAAGTCATTTCGAGCTTGAGCACAATCGGTCGGGAGAAAACTTGCTTCTTACACTTGCTATTTACCAAACAGACGGCAAGATACTATTTATGGAACAGGAGCGTTTAGTCAAAACTGATGCTCACATCGGGGATTTGTCTTGGTTTTTTTTGCAGAACCAAACCAAATATCCAGCAAAAGGAACTTATATTTACAAATTATCGCTTCAGTCAGAACTAGATAATTCAACAGATTCAGTGAGCGGACTAATCGTGATTCAATGAAAAAAATAGCCACAATAAATAGGAAAAACTTACTCGTTGCGGTTTTTACCCTGGCTACTTTATCTGCATACGCACAGAACAGCACTATTCTCTCCGGTCAGGATAAGAATCGAAGAGTAATCACTACTGCTGTACCATTTTTGAATTTCGCTCCCGACTCCAGACATTCAGGCATGGGGGATGCCGGTGTGGCAACCTCTCCGGATGCAAGTTCGGCGCATTGGAATGCCGGAAAACTGGCCTTCGTAGAAGATCAAATGGGCTTTTCCCTTTCTTACTCCCCCTGGCTCGGGAAGCTGGTCAACGACATGTCATTGAGTTATCTGACCGGATTTTTTAGAATTGATGAAGTCTCGGCATTTGGTTTTGACCTCCGGTATTTTAATATGGGCGACATTCAGCTGACTGATGGAAGAGGAAATTCACTGGGGGAATTTAATCCCCGCGACATTGCGATAGGCGGAACCTATTCCAGAAAGCTTTCTTCCTACTTAGGGCTGGGTATCTCTGCGCGGTTCATACATTCTAATCTATCAGGGAATATCTCTTCGGTAGGCGGTAGTGAAGCAAAGCCTGGAATCAGTGTGGGAACAGATATAGGCCTTTTTTACTCCAAGCCCGTTTTCGCCGGGAGGAAAGATGCAAATTTCTCCTGGGGGGTGAGTATCACGAACATTGGGCCTAAAATAACCTATAATTCTGCAGATGATCTGGATTACATCCCCACGAATCTGAAAGTAGGAATGGCCTATGCCATTGATTTAGACGAAGTGAATAGTCTGACGTTCGCTTTAGATCTAAATAAGCTACTCGTCCCTACCCCGCCCATCTATGCAACAAATGAAGATGGGACATTGGAAATAGACGATAACGGCAACCCTATCATAAGACCCGGTGATGGAAAAGATCCAAATCGCCCGCTGCTTTCAGGAATGTTCGGCTCTTTTGGCGATGCTCCCGGTGGATTTTCTGAAGAAATAAAAGAAATCATGATCTCCTTTGGTGTTGAATACAACTACAATGACAAGCTTGCTCTTCGCACAGGTTACTTTTATGAAAACCCCAGCAAGGGTGGAAGAAAGTACTTTACCATGGGTGTTGGGTTCGACCTGAAAAAACTTGGATTTGACTTCTCCTACTTAGTTCCCCAAACACAAAATCACCCCCTTGCGGAGACTTTACGGTTCTCTTTAATGTACGATATCCCTAATTAGACATGATTTTAGACAGGTCAAAGGCTCCGGAATTCAACGTTCCTGAGGATTTTGAACTATTGCCTCCTTGGAAATTCAAGCTTTCAAACGGAGCAAAGTTCTTTTACATTCCTACACCTGGTTTGGATGCGGTCAAGATCGATGTGCTCTGCAAAGGTCAACGAGCTTCTCTTCCCTTAGGGAAAACGCTTGTGCCTTCCTTCACTCTCCAAATGGTACAGGAAGGCACAGCCGAAAAAGATGCGGGAGAAATCGCCGAGTTTTTTGATTTCTATGCTGCGGAAGTTTATCCCTATTTGACGTTCTCTTATGAAGGACTTGGGCTTTTGTCTACAAAAAAACACCTTTCTAAGGTACTGGAAGTATTTATCTCTTTATTTACTAAAGCCAGTTTTCCTGAAGACATGCTGGAAAAGCGTAAATCACAGCGAAAGCTCAGTATTCAGCTTGAAAAAGAAAAAACATCTTCCCGAGCTAGCCAAGTATTTAGAAAATGCCTTTTCGGAGCCAGCCATCCATATGGGGCGGAAATCAACGAAACCCACGTAGACACGGTTACAAGGGATCAGTTGATCTCTTATTACGAGACATTACTTTGGCAGGATTTGGAGATTTTCGTCTCAGGGAATTTCGATTCCGCTGAGCTGGAACATCTATGCGAACAATTCAGCCTATTGCCCAACAGGACTGTCTCAGACTCCGTACTTCTACCCGATATAAATACGCTTTTGGCTGTAACAGAGCCCAAAGAAAAGTCCGTACAAAGTAGTGTCCGAATAGGTGGTTGGTCTATCCCAAAAGCCCATCCTGACTTTATTGCACTCAGTGTCTTTAACACAATTCTAGGAGGATATTTTGGTTCTCGCCTTATCAAGAATATTCGCGAAGACAAAGGTCACACATACGGAATCTACTCCTCTCTTACCGAAATCGGTGACTCTAATTACTGGGTAATAGCTGCCGATGTACAAAAAGCATTTTATCCTTCCGTAGTCAAGGAAATTTACCACGAAATCCAAGTGCTGACTCAAGTGGAAATCGATGCAGATGAGCTTGAAGTGGTCAGAAATTATTTGATCGGCCAGATGCTGAAACAGTTCAGCACTGCATTTGATTTGATAGATCGGTTCAAATCCGTACATCATTCAGGAATGGATTTCGACTATTACACTGAGAAGCTTGCTTATCTTAAGGAATTTACAGCAAAGGACATGCTTCATATTGGACAAAAATACTTTTCAAATCCGCCGTTCATTGAAGTAATCATCGGCTAATCATGTGAGCTTAACATAAAGCCAAGAGATATCTAACCGGAAAAACAGCCAAAGTTTATACAAACTAAACTCAACACCTTTCATATTGATTTCTTTGGCAAGTTTTACAAAGCCTTTTGCCACCTGAAAATTAGCAGACCATAGTGCATGCTTCAATTCATAAATGATACGTTCCGAAAGCGCATCATTTTCTTCCGCACTTTTGTTCATTTCTTTGATTTTCTCACAAATTCTAAGTGTACTTGGAAGCATCTGGGACCGGTACCGGCGATATTGGTTTGCAGACAGAGAATCCCCATGTTTCCTTTTTAAGACACCGATGTGAGTCGAAAAAGCTACACGATAACTTCTAGCCAGTCTCAATTGAATATCAAAATCCTCATAGGAAAGTGTAGCATCGTATCCTCCTACTTGCTTGAGAATAGCGGTCTCGAAAACCATTGTAGGAGCAGAAATACAACTTCTCCTAATTAGCGTTTCGTACAGCTTATCAGTCGAAATTTTCTCTTCTAAATCCTTATAATCCGCAGGTTTGTAAAATATACTCTCCTGCCCATACTCATCCAAAATAACAGCGTCAGAGAACACAAACGCTGCATCAGGGATTTGATGTAGTTTTTCAATCGAAAGCAACAGATGATTGGCATACAGAAAGTCATCACCTGAAAGATCAACTACAAATTGGCTGTCAACCTGATTTAGAATTTCATTAAACAACTGACAATAAGGATCGGAAACGCTCTTGTAAATAGCTTTGACAGGAAGTTTATCATCATTATTTCCCACCCATTCCTTGATGATAAACGAAGTCTGGTCCTTACTTCCATTGTCTACAATAATTAATTCCTTATGCCGGTAATCTTGTAACAGTACACTTACCAGTGCCTTCTCGATCCATTTTTCATGGTTGAAAGCAATACAAACAACAGTAACTCTATCGTTAGACTTCATACTAAAGCTTCTTATCCCAAGTGATCTTATTGCAGATATCATTTGAGAAACGCGACTTGAAGAACATTAAGCTGTGATTTGCTCCTTCCTCGAGATCTGACGAGCCAAGGTCTATAAAACTTACTTTTTGCTCAACCGCTAATTGGAAAAGCTCATTTAAGATCAACTCACCACCGATCTTTACAGGGATTTTGGGATTGATCGCAGACAGAAAATAATAAAGGGAATCGCTCGTGAGCTTGACACAAAGAGAATACCCAATGGCTTGACCATCCTTACTTAAAGTAATCAAAAAATACCTATCCGGATATTCTGAAACTTGCTGTACAATTCTATTTTCATCAATCGCAACCTCATAGCCCTTTTGAGCATTCCAAGACCTTATTTCTTTCAAAAAGCCAAAGTTGGAAATGGAAGAATGGCTGGTTTTCAAACCGGAACTCTTGCTTTTCTTTTGAATCTTCATTGACTCCTTTTGCACAAGTTTCTTAATTTTCTTTTTCCCGATAAAAACATGATGACTTAATACTTTCTTATGTTCAAAACCACTTTTAAATAAAAGATAGTTTATCAAATCAACCTGAGGTTCATAAGGTTTGGGTGACTGGGTGATAGAAATTGTGTGGACACTGCGATGATTCATTTCTTCGACTATCGCCAATATAAAAGCTTCCAAAGAAGCGGAGCTCAATCCGTCATGTATCCAAAGACCACCAAAAGGTGATTGCGGAAGCGATACGGCTTCACCTCTCTTTGAAATTGCGAAAGTGATTATTGCTTTAGGTTTCTGCTTTTTCTCCCAAATAAAATCCAGTTGATCCTGATATGCATCACTTGGAGTATTGCTCAAAAAATAGTCCTTATCCTCTTTCAAGGCTGAAACCACCCGAAGCTCGTGGTGTTCACTTATATCTTTCTTGAAGCTTTCCAAAATAGTCTAGGTCTCTGATATAATCATCTTCTGAAAAGGCCCGATCCGACATCCCCAGCAATACCGAGTTGGGCGAAAATCTGGCAACTAACCAATTTAGCGGTGGAATATAAACCCCCTTCTCCGGCGAATCAAGTTCAAAATAAAAAACACCTCCCAAGGCAGAATGAATTTCCAGCTGAAGCTTACCTGCTACAGCCACGATTACCTGGGATTCTTTCCAGTGGGCGTGATTGCCCCGGCTTTCTCCTTCCTTTACATTTGAAATCCAAAAACACCGCTGGATCCCATCCGGAAAAAGAATCAGATTCTCCCAAAAGTGAAGATTTCCTGTTTCAGTGGAATTTCCGGGAAGAGTAAACATATAAGGTGCTTGCGCAGTAATTGATTCAGGCATTTCTTCTAATTTCCATTAGCTAAAATTAAGATAATTCGAATGGATAAACTGTTACCCATTTGTTAATTTTCTAAATTCGCTATTCAACAAACACCAACAAATCTATGCCGGACTTCGGCGAACTCTCTGCACTTGACGACACATTTTTTACTGTTTCCAGGACCAGCGAAGGTCTTTACAAAGACAGAAGCAGCAAGTTTCACTATTATTCCTTTCCGGTGAGAAATGAAGAGGAAATCAAATCCCGTTTGGGTGGCCTAAGAAAAAAACACTTTGACGCCAGGCATCATTGCTTCGCATGGACGCTGGGGAAAGACGGAGAGCAATTTAGAGCAAACGATGATGGAGAACCGAATCATTCCGCAGGAGATCCTATTTTGGGCCAGATTAGATCCAATAACCTGACCAATATTCTAATTGTAGTAGTCCGCTACTTTGGTGGAACGAAACTCGGAATAAGCGGTTTGATCCAAGCCTATAAAACCTCTGCCGCTATGGCAATCGAGGAAAATGAGATTATTGAAGAGCAGGTTAAAGCTTCAGTTGCCATTCATTTCCCATATCCTGTGATGAATGATGTAATGAAACTTATCAAAACTTATGACCTAAAGATTATTACCCAGGAAATGACGCTGGATTGCCAAATGCAATTGGAATTCAGAAAAGGGATTCAAGAACTAATCGTCAATTCACTTGAAGAGATTGAGGGGCTTCAGTTGACTAACGCATAAACAATTCATCCAAATAGCCCTCAGTTCTCAGCTTTTTGAAAATCTCCAGGCATCCCCAAGCGTCGGTAGCAGCGTACCGCTGCTGCTTGATGGTTAACACTTCCGCTTCCCAGTTAGAAACTTGCTCAGACTTGGAAATACGGATGCCAAGAACCATAGCACAGAGATTTCGCACTCCAATATTCATAAAACCGACTCTTTTCAGCTCATCATTCAGATCGAAAAATGAATTGGCATAGAAAGAATCCGTAAGCTTTGCCAGTCCTTTGATATCATCATGAACTGCAGCACCAACTTTCACTATACTCTCTTTTTCAAGAATATTCCGAATAGAATCAGGAAAACCAATTTTATTTAACCGAAAGAGAAACGCTTGTGTGGATGTAGAAAGCTGGAGTAAGGACACCTGGTTTATTACCCCTTTTTGAAAAGCGGGCTTAGTTTCAGTATCAAATCCAATTACTCGCTGCTGGACAAGGAATTCAGCAACCTCCTCCACATCCTCAAGTTTCTCTATTAAAAACATTTCTCCCTCAAACTGTCCCAGCGGAAGGGCGTTTACTTCTTCTTTTGTAATCTTAAATGGAATCATACCAACTTTTCTTCGTCTTCTACATCGTCGTAATAGGTAATCCCGATTTTGAAATAGCCATAGAGAATGGTCATAAAGGGACTAATAATATTAAAAAAGCAATAAGGTGCGTATGTCAAAGTAGCCACACCTAACACTGAAGCCTGTGTAGCACCACATGTATTCCAAGGAACTAAAACCGACGTCACTGTTCCCGAATCTTCTAAAGTTCTACTGAGGTTTTCAGGTGCTAACCCCCGTTTTTTATACACATCTGCGTACATCCTACCAGGAACTAGAATAGCCAAGTATTGATCTGAAGTAGTGATATTAAAAAACACACAGGTAGCGACTGTGGATGCTATCAATGAACCAATACTGTGCACTTTCTGAATCACCGCTTCTGCAAGGACTCTCAGCATGCCGCTTTCTTCCATAATTCCTCCAAAAACCATTGCTGCGATGATCAGCCAAATTGTATTCATCATCCCTCCCATACCACTGGTTACCAGCAATTCGTTGACCACGTCATTGGTAGTAGAAATACTTATTTCTCCATAGAGCGACATCATTACAGCTTTGAAACTCTGATAAGCATAAGATGCGTTTTCATCGGCAATCAGGCGAATGATATCAGGCTGGAAAAACAATGCAAAAACCCCTCCCAGAAGAGCTCCTGTAAGCAAAGCAGGAATAGCGGGCACTTTCCTCACAATCATCACAATGACTAGTATCGGAACAATAAATAACCAACCGGTCACATTGAATTTCTCCGATATTACATCTGAAATAACCTGTACATCATCTACAGTGCCATTTGTCTCATAATTCATGCCGATCACTACGAAAATGATAAGCGTAATAGAAATAGAAGGAACAGTAGTCTTCGCCATATAACGGATATGGGTAAACAAGTCCGTACCTGCCATAGCGGGAGCAAGGTTAGTTGTATCAGAAAGCGGTGACATTTTGTCCCCAAAATAAGCCCCGGAGATAATCGCTCCCGCTATTATTCCTTCTTCAAAACCCAATGCTTTTCCTATCCCTAACAAAGCGACACCCACCGTCGCCACGGTGGTCCAGCTACTTCCTGTGGCTACGGAAACGATAGCGCTGACAATACATGCCGCCACCAAGAATATCGTCGGGTTAAGAATTTGAAGACCATAATATATCATAGCCGGCACAATACCGCTTAGCAACCAAGTTCCCGCAAGAGCACCAATTAGAAATAGAATCAAAATACTGGACATCGCCGCACTGATGCTTTTAATAATCCCATCTTGCAGTGTCTCCCAATTAAACCCTAAACGAAATATTGCCACCACAGCAGCCACCATAGAGGAAAGGATAAGTACGATCTGGTTGGAGCCCGAAAGACCATCTGTACCGAATACTTGTATATTCAATACCAAGAGTACAATCAAAAAAACCAACGGAATCAGTGCGTCAAAAACTTTTGGAGAACGTTTAAAACCTTGCATTAATCGGGGTTTGGTGAGTTAAGGACTTGAATCTAATGAAAAATTATTAATTACATCTTGGACAAAAGTACTGAGAGCTCCTTCCCTACCTGCCAACCTATTGCACACCCCATTTCGCCAAGACGTACCCCAGCCGCTGTTTTAACGCCTACTTGCTGAATAATTGGAGATTTTATTTTGCCAAAAGCCATAATACCAGTCCATTCAGTATCCCAAACAATAGATATTCCAAGAAAGATCATCTGTTTTGTAAGTGCTTCCAGATGAGATTTATTTTAGGATTTACTTTAAACTCCATGCTTTTTTCTCCTTCAAAATCCACATTCTCCGCGCCTCCCGGAAGTAGTCTAGCGTCAATCAGTCGAAAATAGATGTTGCCCTTATCCATATGGAATGTCCCTTTCCAGGGAATTTTGAAAAGGAATTAAAATAGATTTAGTATTTTAAATAAATTTAAGAGATATAATCCCAATATACCATGAGAAAAATTGACGCATTATTCCATGAATACGGGCTAAGTCATCAAAACATGACAAATAAGCTAATTCACTGGTTCTGTGTACCTGCAATTTTCTTCAGTATTGTAGGACTGATTTTCAGCATCCCTCGCGGCCCTCTTCCAGAGCTAATGCCGTTCCTCGGCAATTTTGCCAATTGGGCCACAGTAGTTTTGGCTTTGGTATTGATCTATTACCTCATGCTCTCCACACCGCTTACCTTGGGAATGTTTCTCTTCTCCTCCCTATGTCTGGCTGCGGCTAATTTCATTAACTTATATTTTCCCGGCAAGCTCTGGATGTTAAGCCTCGGGATTTTTTTACTGTCTTGGGTCTTGCAGTTTTATGGACATAAAATTGAAGGCAAAAAACCCACTTTCCTCAGAGACCTTCAATTTCTGTTGATCGGCCCTGCTTGGCTGATGCACTTTATCTATAAAAAATGGGGTTTTGCTTATTGAGACTTTACATCCTCTCCCTACTGTCACTCACACTCGGTACATCCAACATCTCAGTCCTAGCCACTCTGGGCGAAGTCGAAGGATTACTTATTGAGCATTTTCTTCTGTTGACATTATGCTCTCCTCTTCAATAGGCTGTTTTTTGGTAAAAAGCTCCTCCAATCGCCTCAGCGAACTTTGATTTTTGAGTGTATAAACGCTTTCCAGAATTGATTTTTTCTCCCTCGAAGTCAGTCGCCAATTCAAAGATGCACGTTGCATGGTCTCTTGACTTCCCGTTAGTTCTCCCACCTGCACCTTTTCCGGCGCATACTCAAACTCTATCCTCTCCAGATCGAAAGGCATAGACTCAGCCATGTAATTGAAAAGCACCTCATTCTGTATCGTCTGCACATTATCCCAGTTAGCATAAATATTCTTCAATGGAGTGAAAATTTTCTCGAAAATTCTAGGAGGAAAACTCGGTGCTATTTCAGTCACTTTCTCTGAATCTCTAATTGTAATCAAAACCACTCCGGCCGTATTTTCATTGATCCATGACTGAAACACGTACATAAATCTCAGTGCATCCTGAATCCCAAAATTATCAGACAAACCCGTATCCATAGTTTCCATAATTGGCTGGGTGGGCAGCTGAATATTGGGAGTAACGAAAGGAAAAGTAGCACTCATTCTCAATGCGGTAAGGAACCGTAAATTTTTGGAGTCATGTGCTTCAAAAAATCTAAGAAAATCTATCGTTTGCTTCT
Source organism: Algoriphagus sp. Y33 (assembly GCF_014838715.1). Classification (NCBI taxonomy): domain Bacteria; kingdom Pseudomonadati; phylum Bacteroidota; class Cytophagia; order Cytophagales; family Cyclobacteriaceae; genus Algoriphagus; species Algoriphagus sp. Y33. The sequence continues at coordinate 3,860,410 of NZ_CP061947.1, forward strand.
TTTCATCCGTACCCAACTTTCCTAGCATGGAAGTCCCAAAAAACGACATCGAATGAGGAGATATCACCAGTTTTCTACCATCATTTGTAATCAACGTAGTGACGGGAAGCAAAGGAATACTACCTGAAAATTCCGGTTCTTTATAAGCAGAAATCGGCTTTTCCAGGACTCCTTGGGTATTTTGATTCAGTTGATTCTCAAAAGCAAATCCCCTATCCTTAAGATACTTATTTCCATTGTAATGAAAATTTTGATTGCGGATAAACAAGTCATTCACCAGCAAGGTGAAAATAATAGGGTTGAGATTGTCAGCGGAGATTTGATCAAGATACTTTTCATCTAGAGGATTTACCGAAGCATCCGTTAGGGACCTTAAGTAGATTTCCCTGAAAAATGCTTCTCCCAAAACTCCTCCGGAAGCCCCCGTAAAAAGCTCAGTGTGTTTTAAAACCTCTCCATCCTCAATAGTATATATACTTTGTAGAACTTTGACTGTCCATAGTGCCGCCCGCTGTCCACCTCCACTGGCCGCAACCATCACTAGTTTTGGTTTAATCTCGTCAGGAAATTTCGCTTTCCAATTTTCCAAAATATTCAGCACATTATCCTTATCCTTGTTTACAATATCCGGAGTCAAAAGAGAATCCATACGAGCAAGACTGTAAGTGGCTGGAGGAACGGTATAATCCAATCCATAGGCCCCGTGAGGACGATTAAGGAAATTGAAATTGCTGAAATAATTGGCCAAAACCAGAAAAGCAAATACAGTGAAGGTCGACCACCTCCTAAGCCAAAAACTTACCGCACCCACCAGCATAACCAGAATGGCAAACAGCAGGGTGGCACTCATCGCTGCCGGCAACTGGAGATATGGGTTCTCTTTGAAAAACCCCAAAAACAAGACAAACAGAATTAATACTAACTGTATGACAAACAGGTTCAAGTGATTCTGATCAAAAACCCGTAGCAACTTAGTCCCTTCAAACCGGGAAATATCCGGCCTTACTTTCTCGGGCCGAAGGCGAATGTTCAGGTAGTAAAGCACCTTGTATTTTTGGGTTTTTAAATCCTTGTATTGGCTAATCACATTCGCTCTAGTCAGCCTGACTTTACGGAGTCTTTTATCTACAGTCCCTGCAAAAAGAATAAAAAAATCCTTGTTTGTCAGCGAAAAATACCCAAATATCACTGTATAAGTAATCACTCCTCCTCCAAAAAAACCAAGGAAATAAACCAACACCTCCCAATCATTTGAAGGGTTATTGTCTAGCTGAAAACTTATAAATCTAACGATGTAGACTGCATAGAAAATCGATGGGATAAGTCCATTGTTCACACAATAATGAATGAAAGGTCTGTTTAGAACAGCCAAAAACGGAAAATGTCTGCCCTCCATAATATAGGTGGACATGTGAAAGCCCATGGTCAAAATAGCAAACCCAACCCCCATCAAGAAAAAACTAACCCATGAAACCTGATGTAAATATTCAGGATCAAGGAAAAGAAATGGAATTCCCAATACAACTCCGAAATATTCCAAAATAACCCCCATCAGAGCTATCCAAATAAGGGTTAGTCCCAGGTTTTTTCGCAAGTGAAGCAGAAACAATTGTACCGGAAAGCTGTACCAGATTTTATCCCTCATGTAAATGGTTTTGCGATAATTTACTGCTTTTCTTTTACTCCCCACAATTCAGGAAGTCTTTGGCAACCTCAATTTCCAAGTCCAATTTATCTTCAAATAAATCAGATTGACTACCAGACACTTACTCTTATTCGCAGTAGTTCATAAATTTCTTTGGTCGGAAATTGGCTTGTCCTTCTAAGGATAAATTTTACCTTCGAAATTCAAATAGATAGATATGAGAACCTGGTTTTTGTGCAAAGTCAAGTACGCAAAAGAAAATGAACAAGGATTGCTAAAGAATATTTCTGAGCAATACCTAGTGGATGCGGTATCCTTTACCGAAGCAGAGGCGATCCTTTATGATAGACTTGCCTCTCAGATTAGGGGAGATTTCCAAGTTACAGGTATCAGCAAAAGCAATATTGTTGATGTATTCTTTTATGAAGATGCCGATATCTGGCATAAGTGCAAGATATCGTACATGGTGGCAGACGGAGAAAGTGGAAAAGAGAAAAAAGTCACACAATATATGATAGTCACTGCAAATGATGTCAAGGAAGCTTACGACAGAATTCAGGAAAGTCTAGGCAATATGCTGGTAAGCTTCCGAGTACCTGATATAGTGGAAAGCCCGATTGTCGAAGTATTCCCATTTGAGCGGGATGAGATAGCTGAACAGTTGCCCGAAGGCAACTTCAGACCTGTATCGGAAGTAACTCAGAACGAAGAATAGACTTACATCAAATAAGAAAAATGAAAGGCCGCAATTGCGGCCTTTCTGTATTTCATCATATACCGTATTATTGCAAACCGAACATCTTCCCTTTGTCAGAAGTTATAGTAATTCAATACCTATGGAAGACCATCCCCAGAAAGAACTGTAAGTCAAAGTATAACGCATTCTGTGGAGTGGAATCCGAGTAGACATCTCACATAGATACAATTCTTTATCCACATCTTCTGCCTAGGTATTATCCTGTGCATAAATTAAAAAAAACTCGGTTTCATGTTTATTTTTTAGTGCTTTGAATCTACTATTATGCATTTTATGCCATAATCAACAAATATCATTAAATTTGCCTAATGAACTACCATGATGCAATTCAGGCACTAAGTCACCTAGCGGTTGTATCTGATTACTACCTGCAAGTCACTATTGACAATACAGGTAAGATTCTTAGCCCACACCCAAGCTTCGGACAACCTCCTACTTTCTTTGAAAACAAAGAGAAGACAATTTATTTCTCCGACTGCTTTGAAGCTTCCAATTGGGAGATATATGAAAATAAACGTATTAAAGCTTGGAGAAATTCATCCAAATCTTTCACAGTGTCCCTACAAAAAAAAACATCCTCCGAAGGTGATTTAGTAAACACCAAATGGGAGTTTTTTTTTCTTACAGAAGAATTTGACATCTGTCTAGGGATAGGTCATCCGGACCCTTCACCAATGCCCTATAGTTTAGGCTTAGGTAATTTTTTTGAAAGTGACACCAGTGAAGGAAAGGAAATTATAGACAGTATATTAGAAGATAAATTACTTGGTTTTTGGGAATTTGATCTGGCTAAGAAGAGCGACAAAATCAGTCAGGGTTTTGGACAAATTTTAGGCTATACACAAGATGAATTGGCAGGAACTACGCTTATTTCATGGGATAAGCATATACATCCTGAAGACTATACTTATCTGCTACATGACCTTGGAAATCATTTCAAGTCCTCCGGCAACACCCCGTTCAAAAGGGAATTCAGAATAAACAGAAAAACTGACCAAACCATATGGGCTTTGGGTTTTGGTAAAACTATCGAATGGTCAACTGAAGGTCATCCTACCAAAATATTGGGATGTATTTTGGATATTTCAGACAGAAAAAAACAAGAGATTTGGGTGAAAGAACATCATTATTTTCTTAAGGAACTAGCTTTCGAGCAATCCCATACACTTCGTGCAAGAGTTGCCAATATTCTTGGAATTGTAGATATCCTAGAAAGCGAACCCCAAAACGCCGAATCCAACCGTCTTGTCCAGTTAATCAAAAATGAAACAAAATTACTGGATCAATCACTAAAGAAAAGCATCAAAGAATCCGTTCAAAAAAACATGTCATTAGAAAATGATTTTTTGAACGAAAAGAGTACTTCCAGTTTGTGAAATGGATTCAACCCGCATTATGCATTAGCATTTCTACATCACGGCGTACAAGTTATTGCTGCCAATAATTGCTTCAAAATCAGTCACTGTGTTGCAATTTTCGACTTCACCATATCCGCCGCGGCGGAGTCAGTCTCCAAACAGCCTGATTTTAGTGCAATTAATGGTCTCTTAATGAAACCTAATGCAAAATCCGGGTTCAAAGTTTCCTGATTTTCCATTTAGCCTTAAGATAACCCCAAATCAGGTTGGGGCTCATGCTTTTTTTCCTCTTGAAGCTTCCATCATGTCCCACATCTCTTCAGGTATCTGATCCAGATTATTGAATTCTCCGGCACCTTTAAGCCATTCTCCACCATCTATGGTCATGACTTCTCCATTGACATAGGCGGAATAATCCGAAACGAGATAAGCAGCAAGATTTGCAAGCTCCTGATGCTCTCCTACTCTGCCCAAAGGCACCTTATTTGCAGGATCAAATTTCTTTATTAAATCTCCCGGCAACAGTCGACTCCACGCTCCTTCAGTGGGAAATGGCCCGGGGGCAATCGCATTGGAGCGAATGCCGTATTTAGCCCATTCTACTGCCAGTGATCTCGTCATCGCCAAAACGCCGGCTTTTGCAGCAGCTGAAGGAACGACATACCCGGAACCTGTCCACGCATACGTAGTCACAATATTGAGAAAAGTACCTGGCTGCTTCTTTGCAATCCAGTCTTTACCAGCCGTAAGTGTAACTTGAGAAGTGCCTTTCAATACAATATCCAGCACAGTATTAAACGCATTGGTAGAAAGCCTTTCGGTAGGACTGATAAAATTCCCTGCTGCGTTATTCAACACCACGTGAATTCCCCCTAACTGATCTGTGGCATCTTTCCACATGGTTTCTACCTGCGTTATCTCTCTTACATCACAGGCTAGTGGAATTACCTTCCCTCCCTTCGCAGCCATCATTTCTTTTGCGGTTTCTTCCAGTACATCAAGTTTACGGGAAGTAATCACCAAGTTGGCCCCCAACTCCAAAAAATATTCTCCCATCGATCTTCCCAGCCCCGTCCCACCGCCGGTTATTACAATATTTTTACCTTTCAGTGCCCCTGGTTTAAACATACCTTCTGCTAAAATCATAAATTTGCGGTCTATCGTTGATTGTGAAGATAGTTATTTCGGCTTGGTAATTGAAGGAAGAATGCCAAACCAGTGCTATTATTTTGAACTGCTGCCTAATGAGAAAATCAATTTTCGGACTTATCGTTCTGCTACCAATCTTGATGGGTTGTAGTGAGGATGAAGACAAAGTAATTCAGACAGATCTCCCCACTGAGGCGGCTCAGCTGTTCAGTATTTCTACCGATTGGAATGAGAGTTTGTATTTTGCAATGATCTCTTGGGAAGAATACCTACAAATGGACACAGTCGGGTTGGCAAGACTGCCCAGCTGTCCAGATATTTTCTTGGATGAAGCGGCCAGAGAAGTCACCTTACAATTCTCCTCAAGCACAGAATGCAGCCAAACGGGAGCATATGACAGAAAAGGAAAGCTGATCATCAAATTTGACACCACCTTGCTTAGTCCGGCCAAGAGATGGGTCATGGAATACGATGGTTATTATTTCGGGACCAAATCAATTGAAGGAACACGAACTTATTCCAGTGATGATTCAATCCAAGTTTCAGAAGAATTCACAGAAATCATAGAAAGATCAGAGAATGGGCTAAGCACTGTGTTTTCAGGGAAATTCATCCATGCAAAAACCTTTCTAAGCGACACGCTGGAAATTGACTCCCTATCAGCCGACTCCCTGGTATTTGTGGAGTCCCTTTCAAGCCTCACTTCTATGGGAAGGATCCAAGGTATAAATGCGACAGGACGGGATTTTGAAATAACAATGGAGACGCCAATAACGCATGTTATTTCCTGCTATACCCAAAACGAAATCCTTCCGCGTGCGGGAATGGAAAATTGGTCTATATCCCGAAAGGAAAACTCTCAGGTCACCTATAGGGTAGCTTACGAGCCGCTGGTTGAGGATTGTAAAGTAGCTGCAAATGCAACTTTGCCCGATGGAAAAAAATTGCTGCTAAACCCCACAGAATAACAATAAAAAAGCCCCGATTAAATCGGGGCTCTGCTTATATTTCTCTCAATTAATACCTGTAATAATCAGGCTTAAATGGACCATCCACTGTAACTCCAATGTATTCGGCTTGCTCCTGCGAAAGCTCTTCAAGGTCAACACCCAATTTGGCAAGGTGCAAAGCCGCTACTTTTTCATCCAGATGTTTTGGCAGGACATAAACTCCAGGCTTATACTCGTCGGTGTTGTTCCAAAGCTCCAATTGAGCCAATGTTTGGTTCGTAAAGGAATTTGACATCACAAATGATGGATGACCTGTTGCACAACCCAAGTTCACCAAGCGGCCTTCAGCAAGCAGGATAATCTCGTTACCGTCAATGTTATAAAGATCTACCTGAGGTTTAATCTCTATTTTAGTATTGCCATATGCGCTATTCAACCAAGCCATATCGATTTCATTGTCGAAATGTCCGATGTTACAAACGATAGTTTTGTCTCTCATCAATCTAAAATGCTCCTCCGTAATGATATTTTTATTGCCCGTCGCAGTGACTACAATATCGGCTTCTTTTACAGCATCTATCATTTTCTTCACAGCAAAGCCATCCATAGCTGCCTGAAGCGCACAGATTGGGTCGATTTCAGTGACGATTACTCTGGCACCGGCACCTCTTAAAGAAGCGGCAGAACCTTTCCCTACGTCACCATAGCCGCCTACTACGGCCACTTTACCTGCCATCATCACATCGGTAGCTCTTCTTATTGCATCTACGAGCGACTCTTTACAGCCATATTTATTATCAAATTTTGACTTCGTCACCGAATCATTTACGTTGATGGCAGGCATAGGAAGTGTGCCGTTTTTCATTCTTTCGTAAAGTCTATGAACTCCGGTAGTGGTCTCTTCAGAAAGTCCTTTGATCCCTGCAACCAATTCAGGATATTGATCCAAAACCATATTGGTCAAGTCACCGCCATCATCCAAGATCATGTTTAAAGGCCGGCGATCTTCACCGAAAAACAAGGTCTGCTCGATACACCAATCAAAATCTTTCTCATTCAATCCTTTCCAGGCGTAAACAGAAATGCCTGCAGCTGCAATAGCAGCAGCTGCATGATCCTGAGTAGAAAAAATATTACATGATGACCAAGTCACTTCTGCTCCAAGAGCCACCAATGTCTCGATCAAAACAGCTGTTTGGATGGTCATGTGAAGACATCCAGCAATTCTTGCTCCTCTCAGCGGCTGCGTAGTACCGTATTCTTCACGAAGAGCCATCAGACCCGGCATTTCAGCTTCCGCCAATTTAATTTCTTTTCTTCCCCACTCAGCCAGAGAAATATCTTTTACCTTGTATTGAACGTACTTTTCAGATGTAGTTTCTGACATAATATTGTTAGTTAATATATTTTTCTCACTAAAAACCTCCGCAAAGGTATCGTATAAAATTTGGAATCTAAAATAATGAACAACTACACAAAGACGATCTCCTTCAGGCCATACAGCACCATTTCACCTTTTTCCAATTCTACTTGCAGCTTACCTTCTGCACTTATTCCAACTATTTTTCCCCAAAATTGTTCTCCTTTAGCCGAATAATTTGCCCAAGAATCCATCCTGTATAAATGCATCAGATATTCCGATTTGATTTCATTCCACTTCCCTTTTTTCAACTGAATATACCCTTGCTCTAGTTGTGTAATCAAGAGGCGGAACAACTCTTCCAATTCGAAGTAACTTCCTGTGATTGACCTGATGGAAGCGGCTGTTGCCGATTCAAAATCAAGCTGATTGATATTTAATCCAATTCCCACTACAGCGTATTCCCATTCTTTGCCCGAAAATGTGTTTTCGATCAAAATGCCTCCAATCTTCCCAAACTCTGGGATAATCAAGTCATTGGGCCATTTCACCTTCAAATTTGGAACGTACTCCTGAAGCAATCTCCTGATACTGTTTGACACAGCCATATTCAAATAAAACTGCTCAGAAATATCCAAAAAATCAGGTTTTAACACCAGGGAGAACGTCAGGTTTTGTCCAGCCTGCGAATACCACAAATTACCTCGTTGACCTTTCCCTCTAGTCTGGTGTCCGCAGATGACTACACTGCCTTCTGATGCCTGACTTTGCCTGACCAATTTCAAAGCAATGTCATTAGTCGAGTGACACTCTGGCAGAAAATGAACATCTTTCCCTAAAAAAATCGTATTGGCAAGAATTTTATACATAAATTTTGAATTCGTCGAAAAAGGATATTTTTATCCGTGACATTGCAAAAATAAATGAATAATATGACAGCAGAAGAGCTGAGCAAAGTAATCATCAAAGGAATGGAAGAGAAAAAAGCCTCAGACATAGTATTGATGGATCTTAGGAACATAAAAAATACAATAACGGATTTTTTTGTTATTTGCTCAGGTAATTCTGACACGCAACTCGATGCGATCGCAGATTCTATCGAAGAAGAGATGATAAAAAGCGGTCAGGGAAACCCATGGAAAAGTGAAGGAAAAAGCAGCCGCCAGTGGATCTTGGTAGATTACGTGAACGTAGTTGCGCATATTTTCCTTAGAGAAAAGAGAACTTATTATGGACTAGAAGAACTGTGGGGAGATGCTAAAGTCACCAAAATTGGATAAAAGCCCCGAACTTTCAGCTTCACTATCCGTTTTACCTTAAGTTTATGAAATTACCCTTATAAGAAATGAGCGACATTAAGAATAAAAACAAAAAATTTGCACCAAAGACACCCCAAAAGCCCAATATTCAGCTATGGCTGATTATAGCTGCGGTAGCTGTTCTTCTTGGACTTACCTGGGTGCAAAACAGAAATGCAGTCGTTGATATTACTCAAAAGAGATTTGAGGACATGTATCTGGCTGGAGACGTTTCTAAAGTGACCATGGTGAAAAATATGGAACGGGTGGATGTGACCCTTAAGTCTTCTGCTTTATCCACAGACAAATACAAAACGGAGCTGGAATCTAATTCCACTTTTTTTAACCCACAGGGTCCGCACTATTCATTTGAGGTAGCATCCGTCGACAAGTTTGCGCAGGATTTTGACACCTTGAAAGAGCAAGTGCCCCAAGAGGACAGGATCGAATTATCCGTGGCAACAGAAGAAAACTGGGGTAGCTACTTCAGCAGTTTTGGTTTCTTGATATTGCTGTTTGTACTCTTCTGGTTTATGATGCGCCGTATGGCAGGACCTTCAGGACCCGGAGGACAGATATTCAATGTAGGCAAATCCAAAGCCCAACTGTTTGATGCTGAAAACAAAGTCAAAATCACTTTTGACAATGTGGCAGGACTTGACGAGGCAAAAGAAGAAGTCCAGGAAATTGTTGAATTTCTTAAAAACCCGGGAAAATTCACCAAGCTTGGCGGTAAAATCCCCAAAGGAGCATTGCTGGTAGGCCCTCCTGGAACCGGTAAAACTTTGTTAGCAAAGGCTGTAGCCGGAGAAGCAGGTGTGCCTTTCTTTACCCTATCAGGTTCTGATTTTGTAGAAATGTTTGTAGGCGTAGGTGCAGCAAGGGTCCGTGATCTCTTCAAACAAGCCAAAGAGAAAGCACCTTGTATTATTTTCATAGATGAGATCGATGCCATAGGCAGATCAAGAGGCAAGGGTCAAATGCCAGGTTCCAATGACGAAAGAGAAAATACACTCAACTCTCTTTTGGTAGAAATGGACGGTTTCGGTACCGACACAGGGGTAATTGTAGTGGCTGCCACCAACCGGCCGGATGTTCTGGATAGTGCTTTGCTTAGACCTGGACGTTTTGACAGACAGATATCAATCGACAAGCCTGATATCAACGGCCGTGAAGCAATTTTCAAAGTTCACTTAAAGCCTATCAAGACAGCAGATGATGTAGACCCTAAAAAATGTGCTGCGCAGACCCCCGGTTTCGCCGGTGCTGAAATTGCGAACGTATGTAACGAGGCTGCTTTGATAGCGGCAAGAAGAAATAAGACTGCAGTAGATATGCAGGATTTCCAAGATGCAGTCGATAGAGTTATCGGTGGCCTTGAAAAGAAAAACAAAATAATTTCTCCTGAAGAGAAAAAGATTGTAGCCTTCCATGAAGCAGGACATGCAGTAGCAGGCTGGTTCTTAGAACATGCTGACCCATTGGTCAAAGTAAGTATAGTTCCACGGGGGGTAGCTGCCTTGGGCTACGCACAGTACCTTCCAAAAGAACAGTTTCTATACCAAACTGAGCAGCTGATGGATGAGATGTGCATGACACTAGGTGGCCGTGCGGCTGAAGAAATCATCTTCAAGAAAATTTCTACCGGAGCTTTGAGCGATCTGGAGCGCGTCACTAAACTTGCCTACTCCATCGTTTCCGTATATGGAATGAACGACAAAATAGGGAATGTCTCCTTCTACGATTCTAAGGGGGATGGCTATAAAATGACCAAGCCTTATTCGGAAACTACTGCAGAAGTAATCGACGAAGAAGTCCGAAAACTAATTCAGTCTGCCTATGAGAGAACGAAGGAATTGCTCACCCATCGAATCAAAGAGCTGGATATATTGGCTAAGGAGCTTTTAGAAAAAGAAATTCTATTTCAAGCTGATTTGGAACGGTTGATAGGCAAAAGACCTTTTGACAAAGAGACAACCTATCAGGCATTTACCAACAAAAAGGATGGGTTAAAAGAACCGGAATTGATATCCAAAGATGAAGAAACTAAACCTGAATCATCTGATCCGCTTGTAGATCCCATTCCGGCGCCGAATTCAGATAATCAAATCTAATAATGAAAGCCCCGAATGATTCGGGGCTTTTTTATTTTTGTCTGCCCATCTATCTTTAGTCATGCAATCAACCCCTCTGGATTTTCCTCTAAATGGGAAAAAACTCTATTTCGCATCAGATTTTCATCTTGGAGCTCCAAATGAAACAGAAAGCAAGATCAGGGAAAAAAGAATCATCCGTTGGCTGGATTCCGTAGCCACGAATGCTGCTGCAATTTTTTTAGTCGGTGACATCTTTGACTTTTGGTTTGAATATGGACAGGTAATACCCAAAGGCTTTATCCCGTTTATTTCAAAAATCCATCAGCTCAGAGAGCAAGGTATACCAATTGTTTTTTTTACTGGAAATCATGATCTGTGGATGAAAGACTACTTCACAGTAGAGCTTGGTATACCTGTCTATACCCATCCTATTGAACTGAAAGTCGAAGGTAAATCAATTTTGGTAGGACATGGAGATGGCCTGGGACCCGGCGACAATTCTTACAAGGTGCTCAAGAAAGTATTTACGAACCCCGTATCACAATGGCTATTCCGATGGTTTCATCCGGACTTGGGAATGAAACTCGCAAAAGCCTGGTCGGGACATAGCCGTATTACCAACATAGAAAAAGATGAAAGTCACTTTCTTGGTGATGATGAGTGGCTTTGGGCTTATTGCAAGGAACTGGAAGTAAAAAAACATCACGACTTCTATATTTTCGGTCATAGGCACCTCCCACTGGAATTGGAAGTAGGTGAAAATTCGGCCTATTTCAACCTTGGTGAGTGGGTTACGCAAAACACTTACCTGGCCTTCGACGGGCGTAAGGCTGAGTTAATTACCTTCAAAGGATGAAGGTATTCGGATTGTTTTTGGCTTTGATTCTACCATTAGCAACATACGCTCAGACTGTAGCTAAATTAGGAGCTTCCCTGACTGAAATTTCCCTTGACAATCTTGACTTGGTTTCCTTTGACACAAAGGGACAACTATTCATCAGCAATACTTCCGGAGACATTTACCTTTTCAGTCCGTCAGGAAAGCAACTCAATTTATTCTCTCCTTCCCGTCAAGGAAGATTAAACCAATTAGAAGCTGCCTGGACGGTGAATATTTTCAGCTTTTCGGTAGATCTTCAGCAGTATAGAATACTGGATCGTTTTTTGAAAACTTTGGCAGAAGACGACTTTATACGTTCTGATGTCAGCCTTGCCAAAGCTGCCACTCTAGGAAACAACAATGTGTTATGGGTTTGGGACGAATCGGATTTAAGCCTCAAATCAATAGACTATCGTAGAAACCTAGTAATTCAGTCACAACCCTTGAATTTGGTGTTGGATACTGACAACCTGGAAGTGACAGAAATCAGAGAATTCAAGAATCGCCTATTTATGAATGTCCCGGATACAGGCATTTTTATCTTTGACAATCAAGCCAACCTGATGCGGAAAATAAACTTGACGGGCATTGCCAGACTTTGCTATTACAAAGACCATTTGCTTTGGCTTGATGGAAACAGGCTAAGAGCCTTCTCCCTTTCCTCTGACGAAATCAGCACTCTTGCCCAACTCGATGATTCAGAAGCATCTTACCTTCAAGTCGGGCAAGAGGAGCTGGCCATTGTATCTAAAGACAAGTTAAAACTTTTCTCCACCCCACTTTGGCTGAAGTCTTTGAAGTGAATTATTTCAAGGCGACGTTATTGAATGCTATCTTGCCAACTGCAATAACGAAAAAAGGCTGCTCCATCTCTGAAACAGCCCTTCGAATTATATAGGTTAAGTTCAATTAGTTGACTTTCACCAACTCAATGTCAAAGATTAGATCTTTTCCTGCCAGCTGATGATTGGCATCCAATGTGATCTTTTCTGCATCCACATCCACTACAACCACCGGCATAGGCTGTCCATTGCCTCCCTGAAGAGTCAATGTCATCCCAATTTCAGGTTTGATATCAGCAGGAACTTGCTCTATCGGCACTTCGATCATCATATCATCTCTGCGCTCACCATAAGCCTCAGCAGCAGGGATCGTCACTGTCACCTTGTCGCCTAAGGTCATTCCGTCAACAGCCGTATCAAAGCCTTTAATCATATTTCCATCGCCTAAGGTAAATCCTAGCGGTTCGCGATTTGCCGAAGAGTCAAATACACTTCCATCTTCTAATTTACCGGTATAATGCACTTGAACTGCATCTCCTTTTTTAGCTTGCATAGTCTTTTTATTTAGTAAAGTACAAAGGTACAAAAATCTATTAGGGATGAAAATCCGTGAAATTATGTCCGATTTCAATATGAAAGTGTACATAATTGGACATTTTTAACACCAAAACCCATTATATGAGCCTATATTAGAGTTGGCATCATTTTCCCCTTATGAACACCAAATAATTAACCATGGAAACTCAAGATTTAGGCAAGATTCTTATCATAGATGATAATGAAGACTTACTCTTTGCCGCCAAAATGCTTCTCAAAAAGCACGCAAAAGAAGTCATGATAGAAAAGGATCCCCGTAGAATTCCTTTTTTGATCAATAACAATAATTACGATGTAATCCTTTTGGACATGAATTTCCGCGAGGATACCACCTCAGGAAAAGAAGGCTTTCACTGGCTTAAGCAAATAAAAGAGATAGATCCCAAGGCAGTAGTTATCCTGATCACCGCCTTTGGCGACGTGGAAATGGCCGTGCAGGCATTGAAAGAAGGCGCTACCGACTTTATCCTGAAGCCATGGCAGAATGAGAAATTGATCGCCACACTATCTGCAGCTATCAGACTAAAAGAAAGCTACAATGAAGTCGACAAGCTACAAAAGAAGCAAAAGCAGCTGCAGACTGACATGAAAAAGCCTTACACCGACATCATCGGACAAAGTGCTTCCATGAAAAACATCTTCTCAATCATCGACAAAGTAGCCCAGACAGACGCCAATGTGTTGATTTTGGGAGAAAATGGAACAGGGAAAGAGCTTATCGCACGTGCTATTCATGACAGATCGCTTCGAAAAGATGAGATTTTTGTAGGGGTAGATATGGGTGCTATCACAGAAACTTTGTTTGAATCTGAACTATTTGGCCATAAAAAAGGAGCGTTTACCGATGCCAAAGATGATCGCTCGGGGAGATTTGAAATAGCTGACAAAGGCTCTTTGTTTTTGGATGAGATAGGAAACCTATCCCTTCCTCTTCAGTCAAAACTGTTGACAGTTCTTCAGAGAAGAGAAGTAACCAGAATTGGAACAAACAAAGCCATTCCAGTAGATATTCGACTGATCTGCGCCACCAATATGCCACTTCACGAGAGCATTGCAGACAACACCTTCCGTCAGGATTTGTTGTATAGAATCAACACAGTAGAGATTTTCCTTCCTCCTCTTCGAGAAAGACAAGATGACATTCCTGTGTTGGCAAATCATTTCCTTAAAAGCTACAGTCAGAAATATCGCAAAAACTTCACAGGATTCACTACCGCCGGCATGGACCTTTTACAACATTATGCATGGCCCGGCAATATCCGTGAACTTCAGCATGCCATCGAGCGGGCAATCATTATGGCTGAAGGCGAGGTGCTGGATTCACGGGACTTTTTCTTCCTCTCTGCCAAGCCGGCATCGGACAAAGCCCCCACCTCAGTGACGCTTAATCTAGATGATATGGAACGCAACACGATCCAGCGGGCAATTGACAAAAATGGAGGAAATATCTCTAAAGCAGCTAAGGAACTCGGACTGACCAGAGCCTCCTTATACAGAAGGCTGGAAAAATATGGACTATAAAGTTGGCTTACTTGGGAGAATCGCCTTTTTGGCAGCTTCTCTCTTTCTTCTTTCCAATGCCATCATAGCCAGTTGGGGAGTCTTTATGATCTCCCTGCTACTCGTTTTGGTGGTTTTTCAAATTATTTACCTGTTGCGGTATTCTGAAGGTTCATTCAAAAAAGTGCGTGTTTTCCTGGACAATATCAAGCAGGATAAGTACTCGCAGCTTTATCCGGTCAAATTTGACGGTACAGAGACAGACGATCTGCATATAGAATTCAATGCGATTCTCGCAAAGCTAAAAGAAGACCAAGCGGAAAAAGAAGCCAACTATCAGTATTTCAGATCTGTATTCAAACACCTCAGCATAGGACTAATTACGTTTGGCGAAGACGGAAGCATACAGATTGCCAACACCGCGGCAAAACGGATTCTCGATGTGGAAGAATTGAAAAACATCGGGGAAATCGAAAAGATCAACAAGGAATTGCATTTAGCAATCAATGACCTGAGAACAGGCGGAAGTGAACTGATCAAGATCGCCCATCCCGACGGAATCATGCAGATTTCAGTCTATGTAATCGAACTGCTGATGCGTGGGGAGAAATTCAAATTGGTATCCCTACAGAATATACAGTCCGAACTTGAGGAAAAGGAAATGGAGGCGTGGCAAAACCTCGTGAAAATCCTTACCCATGAAATCATGAATTCTATTGCGCCTATTTCTTCTCTGGCGGGAACTATACAAGGAGAAATAGAAAGCAAAATAGACAATGTGGAGCAAATCAGCCCACAAGACATGGAGGACTATTTGATGGGGATCAGTACGATAGAAAAACGCAGTCAGGGCTTGATCAGTTTTGTGTCAGATTTTAGAAGTTTGGCACATATTCCCGCACCGAAGTTCAGCAGTATTGCTATCGCAAAACTTTTCCACCAGCTTGAAGTTTTGCTACAAAATCAACTTGAAAATTTCCAAATCGAACTGATTAAGGAAATCAATCCTAAAGAACTTATCCTATTCGGAGACCAAACCCAGATCGAGCAGGTTCTGATCAATCTCACCCAAAATGCCATTCAGGCAGTAGAGGATTCCAAAGTAAAACGAATAATCCTCCGCGCTTTTATCGATGAGGCAGGAAAGATAATATTGGAAGTGGCAGATACGGGAAAGGGTATAGAAGAGGAAGCTTTAAGCAAAATTTTCATCCCCTTCTTTACCACCAAATCCAAAGGCTCGGGAATTGGGCTAAGCCTTTCCAAGCAAATCATGCGTCGCCACAAAGGCAATATCCAAGTCCGCTCCACGCAGGGTGAAGGAACCACGTTTAAGCTGATATTTAATGGATAATCTTTCCTGTTAAGTGATATGTGCCGCACAGACCTATACTGAGACCGGTTTTGACAAAATCACAAAATTGGCCTATGGAGACAGACCACAATGAGTCAACTTAGGTAACAGGCATCATTGCGGATAATCTGAAAAAACCAGTATACAATTCTTCGATCCATAAAATCTCAATTATTCCACATGTCACTGCCATCACTAAACAAAACCTTAAGAACTTTAAAAAAGACACTACTTTACGGTCTTGCTCTACTCATACTTATTTCTTTATCAGGGTACATCTACCTCTATGTGATCCCTAAAGGTCCCCCGGTTTCAACACCAAAAGCATTAAACAACGGGGAGGATTCCTTTGTGATGTATGCCCACAAAGACTCCAAGAAGAAGTCAATCAAAGTCTGGACGTATAAGCCCAAAAACTGGAGAGATCAAGACAAGATCGTTTTTGTCATGCATGGAGGCGGAAGAAACGCGGAAGATTACCTCGCCGCTTGGACAGACATGGCAGAAAAAAACAATCTCCTTGTGATTGCTCCTGAGTTTGAAAATAGGTTTTCAACTTACACAACCAACGACTATCAAGACGGAAATCTTTTCACATTTTTTGGGACAAAAAACGGGGAGGAAAAATGGGCGTTCACTGTGATCGAGAATATTTTTGACCACATCAAAACAACCAATGCGATTAGCAATAGCACCTATGACATTTTTGGTCACTCAGCGGGAGGCCAATTCGTCCATCGTATGGTAATACTTATGCCCGACTCAAGAATACATACCGCTATAGCTGCAAATGCCGGCTTATATACTTTCCCAAACAGCAACCTGAAATACCCTTATGGGATCAAAAACTTGGAGGATGGGGAAGAACTTATTCGCAAAGCTTTTGAAAAAAAACTGATCATACTTACCGGGGAACTGGACAGCGACCCAAAGCTAGGCACATTCACCAGGACAGACCTTGCCATGAATCAAGGAGGAAATAGACTGGAAAGAGGAGCCAATTTTTACAGTGCCAGTGAGAAATATGCCAGTGCCATCAACCTTGATTTCAACTGGAAAATAGACACCGTGCCAAACGTAGGGCATGACTATAAGAAAATGTCCGAAAGTAGTATAGCATGGTTAAGCAAACCCTAAGGATAAAGTCATGTTCCGTACTCTCCTCCACCGTGGTCTGTGTCGCACAGACCTATCCTATGAACAAGACCACGGTTATGAACCCTTTTGACCTTAATAAAATAAATAACAACGTATATAAGCTAATATAGACAGCATGAAAAACACCTCTTTTCTCAAATCAACCTTCAAGCAAGGAGTACTAATGGGACTCGCTTTTTGTCTCTATACAACCTTAATGTGGCTCACCAAATTAGATACAACCTATCTGAGCATTGGGCAATACTTTGACATGGCAATTATACTACTTCCTATTGCTATGATCTTTTGGGCAATTAAACAGGAAACGAATTCCTACAAAGTTTTGATCATTCAAAGAATTGGAATTGCCGTTTTCGTGGGAGCAATTTCCTATCTCATTTATGATCCTTATTTATTCGTCTACCATCACTACATTAATCCAGATTGGTTTATCTCCGTGCTGGATTTGAAGGAATAGAGCTGACCACAGCTAACGTACCACAAGAAGAAATTACTGATACACTAGAGAAAATGAAAACTTCGAATATTGTCCAAGCGGGGCTATTTAGGCTTTCATCTCTGATCCCCTCGGTACTTATTATTCCAACAATTGTAGCATTACTTTCTTTGATTTTAATAAGAAACAACCCAAAGGGATAAAGAAAGCAATAGAAATGTAGGCCTTGCCACGCACCATCATCGTAATCTGTCACCCTGGTTTGTATCGCACAGATCCATGCCCCACACCGTGTGTCTGTGTCTCCACAGATCACGTTTTGTCATCTCAAAACAACAAATTCAATATACAACAGCCCAACTTCTATCAATTCGACAAGGGTATTAAAAAAATATGATTATCCGTAATGATGCCATTAGCTACATTCTCTCTGGTTTACAGGAGGGAAGACGGATGTTACACCACAGAGGGCAGGCCGAAGCGGCACATTGAAAACTAGTGTTTTATTTAATCCTATGACGCTTTTATCTGCTTACTGGTAGAAAAGTGGATATACATATAAAACAATAACCAATAAAATCAATCTGACCTATTTTTGAAAATCCCAATGAAGCAACAGAACCTAGTGTTACTCGGATTCATACTGATCAAATTCGTACTCCAATACCTGCTTGTAGACTCCGGCTACGACCTGCATAGAGATGAATACCTCCACCTAGATCAGGTGCATCATCTGGCTTGGGGTTATATCTCGGTGCCGCCAGTTACTTCCTGGTTCTCCTATTTGATTTATCTACTTGGGTATACCGAATTTTGGGTCAAATTCTTTCCTGCTCTTTTCGGAGCACTGACTATTGCCTTGGTTTGGAAAGCGATAGAAAGACTTGGCGGTAATTTGTATGCACAGTCCTTGGCTGCCATTTGCCTGATATTTTCGGCTCTGGCTCGACTAAACATCCTTTTTCAACCCAATTCTTTTGACATATTGGCTTGGACTTTTGTGTATTTCTCTTTGCTTTGTTACATCCAGTCCGGCAAAAGCAAATGGCTGTATTGGTTGGGTGTTGGGCTGGGTTTTGGCATACTAAACAAATACAATATTGCATTTCAAGTCCTGGGCTTATTGCCTGCGCTCCTGATTACTTCAGAGCGGAAGATTTTCAAAAACCCTCATTTATACGCCGCTTTTGGTTTGGCTTTACTGATCGCTCTGCCAAATCTGATCTGGCAATGGCAAAACGGCTTTCCGGTTCTATGGCACATGCGCATGCTGAGCCAACATCAATTGGTACATGTAAATCGCTTGGATTTCCTCACCTACCAATTCTTCTTCTTTTTCGGATCCGGTTTCGTGTTGGTCCTGGCATTGATTTCATACTTCAGATTTCCTCAATTCCACAAGTATCAGGTTTTCTTCTGGTCCACGATTTTCACACTTGCAATTTTCACTTATTTTCAGGCCAAGAACTATTATGCCATAGGTCTCTACCCTATTCACTTTGCATTTGGGGCAATATATTTATCTCATTTGCTTTCTAAAAACTGGAGGAAGTATCTAAAGCCGATCGCAATGATTATCCCTATAGGGTTATTTATCCTCGCTGCCCCGATGACATATCCTATCGGAAGTCCTCAATACCTCAAAGAAGTCCAAAGTCGCCATCCTGATCTAATGCAAAACCGTTGGGAAGATGGAAAGAATCACGAAATCCCGCAGGATTTTGCTGATATGCTGGGCTGGAAAGAGTTGGCAGAGAAAGCAGATCTGGCTTATTCAAAAGCTCCGCAAAACGAGTATACCCTGATCATCTGTGACAACTATGGACAGGCGGGAGCAATCAACTTTTACACCAAAACCACAGGATTAAGGGCAGTCACTTTGAATGCCGATTACGTCAATTGGATCGATCTAAGTCGGGAAATAAAGAATCTTATTCTTGTACGCGAACCTTCAGATGGAATCAGTGACCGGGAAATCTCATTTTTCGAAAAGTCAGAAGAAATAGGAACCATCACCGACCCCAATGCCAGAGAACATGGAACAATCATCCATTTACTACTTGGCACCAAAACTGATATAAATGCGATTTTAGCAAAAGAAATTGAGGAGAAAAGGGCGGAGTTGCGTGATTAAAAGTTCACGTAATTACAAAATCCCGATGTCTGTATTATAGACCATAGTGAATAAATTAAAAACCAATATCAACTTAATTACTTATTCTCTTTTGTTCCTTTGCGATTAGAATCACCGCCTCGCATTTTATTAATTTTTGATTCAAGCATAATTTCTCAGCAAAATCCCCTTCATGAATACTTACAAACAAATTGAAGCCGCCATTCTATCGGCCTCTAATATTCTCATTACTGCTCACAAATCTGCCGACGGTGACTCTGTCGGATCCTCCTTGGGGCTATTACATTTTATAGAAAAACTTGGGAAAAAGGCAATGATTTGCCATCCTGATAAAGCTCCCGACTTTTTGGACTTCCTGGATCTGTCCCCGATCACCGTCATGGATCAGGAACCTGAAAAAGTAGCCGAAGCTTTTATGGAGTCTGATCTGATCTTCTGCCTCGATTATAATTCTACCGACCGTGTCGGCAAGGAAATGCAGAGCTTGCTTGAGGCTTCCACCTGCCCCAAAATCATGATAGACCATCATCTTGACCCTCAGGATTTTTCTTCAATTACGGTCTCTGAAACTTCTGCATCCTCCACCGCTGAGTTGATTGCAGAATTGATCGGGCAATCCGGAAACAGCGCATTGTTGGATGAAAAGATAGGAACTCCCTTATATTTGGGAATTCTCACTGATACAGGCAGCTTTCGATTCAACTCAGTAAAACCCCGAACACACGAGGTACTGGCAAAATTGCTTGCTGCAG
The DNA here is from genome assembly GCF_014838715.1 of Algoriphagus sp. Y33. NCBI lineage: Bacteria > Pseudomonadati > Bacteroidota > Cytophagia > Cytophagales > Cyclobacteriaceae > Algoriphagus > Algoriphagus sp. Y33. The sequence continues at coordinate 3,880,616 of NZ_CP061947.1, forward strand.
GAGTAAAACATCACTTGATTCATGAATTGCTGAATGATACGAATACCGTCAGCCGTCTTCGTCTCCAAGGTTTTGCCATGAGCCAGAAAATGGAGATTTTGGATGAAAATGCTGTAGCTATTATTTCTCTGACTAAAGAAGAGTTGGAAAAGTACGACTACAAAAAAGGTGATACAGATAGTCTGGCCAATCTGGCATTATCTATAAAAGGGATAAAAGCCGCAATTGTGCTTTCTGAGCGAGATGGAATCATCAAAATATCCTTTAGATCGAAAGGAAAAGAAAATCCAGTCAATGAATTGGCTGCTGTCCATTTTGATGGAGGCGGACATGCCAACGCTGCAGGTGGTATGAGCGAGCTATCTATGCCAGAGACTTTGGATAAAATGAAGTCGCTTGTTGCTGAATATTTTCCTACTAATTAATTCAAGTGATTTTCTTTGCCTCGCTTCTGGAGAATGAGAAATTAATATTTAGTAAAATCAAGCGTTGCACCGCCACACCACTGCGAGAAATATGACAAAAAAACTCCGTGCGAAATCAATCACACGGAGTTTTAAATTTATTGGTAATACTTTTTGATTAGTCCTTCAAAGTCACTGTTCTGGTTACATCGTTAAAACCACCTGGGATCAAGTTTCCGTCAGCATCAAGCAACTCCAATTTCACAGTCACTTCACCTTTCGGAAGACCTTTGATTACATAAGGTGCCCATTCAGTGATCATAAACTCCTGACCGTTAATTGTAGCCCTTACTTTATTTCCATTTTCAGAAAGGGTAGTGTTTAGCAAGAAGAAGTCAAGTAACAAGTTCTCTGTGTCTTTTCCGCTATACTCACCTTTTGGACGACTATAGATCATCGTTGGCTGATCAAAATCCACATTCATATCATCAGTCGCGTTACCCACGACTATCTTTTCTGCGATGAATGAGTTTTCATTTTTAACCGACTCATGGTATGATCTACTCAAAAATGCCACTAGATAATGTGTTCCTTCAGGCATTTCTCTTTTAAATCCCGGCTCATAATGAGCAGAATAAGGCATATTATCCAAGATAAAATGAATATGCTGACCATCACCGGAATTGGCTAACATGCTTGCCACTCCGTTCTTCTCAGTTTGCGCTCCAAGCTCATAATCTCCCACTTGAAAAGCAAAGTCAACTTCCCCCGCTTTTGCAATGGTGGTATTGGCAGGTTTCGTCATTTTCAAAGTGGAACTTGAATAAGCCGGTGAATCTTCGAATTTCTCTATAGAAATGGTGGCCGGAGCGGTCACTTCCATATCTTCCACCACTACTTCTTCATTTTCGGTACTTTTCGGCTGGCAGCTTACCGCTATCAGTAATGCTGCAGCAGCTGTGCTCAATATTTTTACATTCATAATTTTCGGTTTTTGATGTTTGTGATTTTTATTATTAGCCTCAAATGCCATTCCATCGATAATCAGGATAAAATCTGAACATAAAGTTATTCATCTCAGCTTAGAATCTGCACATTCTCCCGATTGATTTCTCCTAAAATATCCCCTTAGAAAGTCAAAAACTTAGTATTTCCCTGCTTTCGAGAAATCTCCCAAGGCAACTCCCCTCTTTATCCCAACAGGTTTTCTACGACTGTTCCGGAACAGTCTCAACATAAAAAGTCTCAAGTATACATCCATTATGAGTCCAGTTTCCGTGAAATGGGGAAATAATTCCCCGTTAGTTTGAAGCTATTTGGAGTATTCTTTACCCCTGCATTTCTCTAATATCTTCCAGCAACTGAGCTAATCGATGTTGTAGCTCCGTCGGCCGTTTGACTACCACAATATCACCGAGTGCTATCACCCAGCGTACAAATCCCTCAATGGAGGAATTCATAAAAGTCATCTCGGTCTTATCCCCAACCCTTTCTTCCGACACAAATCCATTGTTGTATTTTGAGTTGGCGAGGTATTTCAAAGAGCCATCCGGTACTTCTAAAATAATTTGATGAAGTTTTTGTTCGCTCGCTATTTTGTCCAAATACGATTGTAGAGAAGGATGCTTCACTGTAGAATAGGAAATATCCGTAATGTGAAGTTTGCTAAACCTATCCAGTCTAAATGTGCGATAATCATTTCTCAAACGGCAAAAGGCCAATAAATACCATTGCTCGTAGGAATGATATAAGCCTATGGGCTCAAGCTCTCGATCTGATTTCCGCTGCGGATCAAAAGTTATATAGGTACTTGCCAATATCTTTTTCTCCGAAATAGCCTGAAGGATTACTTGAAAAGCCTTACTGGATTTATTTATAGACTGGAAAGAACCTGACTTCAAAATCTTGATGGTATCCTGCACTTCCACCAATAAATCTTTCTCTGTGGATTTCAACACAGCCTTAATTTTGATCAGGGCTTCTTTAAAGAATTTACTGCTTTGCTCATCCAGTAGTTTTTCAACCAGCTTGTCAGCAACCAAAAGAGCTAATGCTTCCTCTCTGCTGAACATAATCGGAGGAAGTCTGTATCCTTCCACCAGGGAATATCCCTGTCCAGCCTCTCCGATGACCGGCACGCCGGATTCTTCCAGAGACCTCACGTCCCGGTATATGGTGCGCAAACTCACGCTAAAGCGCTCTGCAAGTTCTGATGCACGTACTGTCCGCTTAGATTGAAGATGTGTAAGAATCGCTGTAAGTCGGTCTATTCTATTCATGGAAACAGGAGGAAAAAATATAGAAGTAAAGAAACTTGAAAAAATTCAAAAAAACTTTAAAATCCCAAAATCCTACTGACATAGGGTTGACACTGTGTGTAAGTTTATTTGGGTATTCAAAAACAAAACACAAACACAATGGAAACTACAACATCATCAACAACCGCTCAAATCATTAACAAAGATCAGCTTTTGACTCACTGGCAAGGGCATCGCAAGCTCACACGAAAAGTTTTAGAGGCTTTTCCCGAAAAAGATCTTTTTGAATTCAGTATAGGTGGCATGCGTCCTTTTGCAAAGCTGATCAAAGAAATGCTGGCTATGGCGGCACCTACTGCACAGGGTCTGGCCACGAATGAATGGGAAGCATTTGACGAAGAGAAAACTGACCTGACAACAAAAGCTGCACTTTTGGCCACCTGGGATGAAGCTACAGGCAAGATCGAGCATTATTGGAAAGCCATTCCTATGGAGAGATTCCAGCAGGAAACAGTAGCATTCGGTCAATATGAAGGGACAGGGTACAGTACGCTATTTTATATTATTGACAATGAGGTACACCACCGTGGTCAGGGATATGTATATCTCCGTGCATTGGGAATCACGCCTCCAAATTTCTGGGAGCAGTACTAATTACACGGAACCGTGGTCTGTGTGACTCAGACCATTCTTGTTAAGAAATTTTAATTCTCTATGTAGCGAATAAATCTTGTCATGCGTCTTGGTGAAAATTAAAAACTAAAACCAACAAATACATATGATGAGTGTAAATTCATTTGCAATGAAGAATCTTAAATCCCTAGCTTCTGTTGCATTGCTAGCAGGTACTTTGGGATTAACCGGATGCTTGGATAACGACGACAGTCTTCAGAACAATTATCCGCCTGCAGGCGTTATTTCTATTTACAATGGTGCACCAAACAACGCTGGAGTTGTCGTCTTTGCTGACCAAAATCAGGTTAACAACTCCCCATTGAAATATTCCGAAGCCTTGGCTTACACCAGCTTCTACCCAGGAAAGAGGCTGTTTAAATTTGCTCAGGGCAATTCTGTAACTTCTCTTTTGGAAAAAGAATTTGAAATCAAAGTAGATTCAGTTTACTCCATGTTTATGGTTGAGGATGCAGGTGAGTTGGATGCTGTTTTGGTTGATGACAACTGGTCTGAGACCTCTTCTGACGAAGCCCAAATCAGAATGATAAATCTTTCGCCTGACGCGGGAGCAGTATCCCTGTTGATCGATGATAGCGAAACTCCGGTCTTTGATGATTTGACTTTCAAATCCAATTCAGAGTTTGAAGGTTTGGATGCGCAGATTTATGATTTAACAGTTGTTTCCAGCACTGGAGAAACCCTAGCTACAGCTACCAGGGTAGAACTTAGAGGCAACAGGGTTTACACCTTGATATTAAGAGGATATGAGGAATCAACTGAAAATGCCAAAAAACTTGATTTGCAATTACTGACCAACTACATACACTATTGATTATTTGCAATAAAACTCTTAGAAGGAGCTGATATAAACCAATAGGTAATCCAACTTTCACAATGCAAAGTCCCGATCTGATTAGATTGGGATTTTTTTTGTTTTAGCAACTTGGGAACACGAAGGGAAATGCAGATGACAAAGTGATACCTACGTTTAACTTTTAGGATGAGTGATTCCTTCGCTGCCGTACCTGTCACTGGAATGGCTTTTCCGTTAAGTGTTATCCTGCTTCTGGAGACGCAGGATTTAATTCAAACTCTTATACCAATTTTGCTTGACTGCCAAAAGACAAACCTACTTTACCCAACTCCGGGACAGCTCGATGAAGCTTTTCTACGACAGTTCTAAGATCAATCAACTTACACTTCCTCCTGAAGCACCGACAAAATATTCCCTGCAGGATCCTTAAACCAAGCGATAAATGGACCGCCACCTTCACGGCAGATTCCCTTATCATCGGTTTGGATAGGGTCTGAGTACTGTTCAAACTTTACCCCTTTCGCAATCAGCTCATCCACTGTCTGATCAATATCATCTACAGAGAAATTCAGCACAGTAAATGTAGCAGATGTATGATTGGCTTTGGGATAAATAATGACATTACCTCCACCGCTAAAGTGAAGAGAAAGAAACCCCATTTCATCTTCTGTCACATCCAAACCAAGAATATCCTGATAGAAAGATGTGGCTTTTGGAATATCATTTACGGAGTAACTGCTGAACACATTAGAATTTTGAAGCATGGCAAAGAGAGGTTATAAGTTCTGTATCAGATTCTAATGGTATAATTTGGCCATTTTTCAACAATCTTCCAATTTCTCGAACCATAGGATATCTCTACACAGGCCATAAACTTATCAAAAAAATATCCCTGACAACTTTTACTATGACCCTACTCCAAGTTGCGCTTTAGCTCCCTTAATATGGGTTTTATCTTGTGTTTCTACTGCAAAGAAGCCATAAGAAGCAATCCATGCTCTTCAGCTATTTTTTGAATATCCCTGATTGTCATTTTACTTTTACGGTTATCTGTAATGATGCCTGTATTCCTATCTTTTCGTTCTACCGGCTAGAAGGCTCCGCCAGATCCTGTAGGGAGGCAACGCCAAAATTGATTTATTTAAAATGACCTGGGAGACACAAACCACGGTACTGCTTCCGGAGAAGCAGCATCAAATACAATCAATGTCTAAAAATGAAAAACCACAACCCTCAAGCTCGGCCCCATCTACGGTAGGGTGAGTGCTCAGAATGGCAGCCACTGAGTCCTTACTACTGTAAACTTTGACCGAGAATTAATCAATGCCTACTATGACTGGACGCTGATAACTGTGACTGACCATTCCTGCCTACTTCTCTCCTCCTCCAAAACTCACCTTAAAGCTCGCTCCAAACAAGCCATACGTATCACCATAACCTGAGACTTGTCTTACCTGATAATTGTAAAAAGGCATAATCACGTAGTTCGCTCCTTTGGTCTCCAGAACACGAAGATTCAATCCGAAATTCAATGTGGCAAATGGATAGAATCTACCATTCTTGGGTTCAAGTGTAGCACTTTCCGTTACAGCCTGCTGCTTCAGGGTAACTGACGAAAAACCAGATGCATCACTATTATACACAGCCATCTGACGTTCTACAGTATTCTCTTGGCTGGCAGTTTCGTTTAAAGCATAGAAGTTTGAAAATCCGGCCTGAATGGATATGGAATTGCTTCTGGTCAGGGGATACTTGACAAATACAGGTAGCTCTACCTGCATCTGACGAACTTCCAGTTTCTCAGTTTGGGGGTATGTATTTCCAAATGCCATCACTGTACTTTCCTGCTTTGCATTTTGGTTGAGGTAGTTTAGTCCCAGTCCCGATCCAAGAGTAAACTTGCCGGGAAGATTGACATCCACCAGCATGCCCAATCCAATCGTGGAAGCCGTAGCCACTTGGTTATCGCTTTGGATTGCCCCGAAACCGGGAGATAAGCCCATACCCAGTCCAACTGTAGCTTTATCCTTTGGAATAACAGGAAAATCATTTTCAGCGACAAATCTTTCCTTCTCTAATTCTGGAGGAGCCAGAGGCATTATAGGTTTCACAGTTTCTTCTACTTCAACCACCGCCGGTGTCTTTTCTATGGGTTTCTCAATCAATGGCAGGAGTTCCTTTTCTTCCACTTTGGCAATCAGGGGAGGATTTTGAATGATTTCGCTTTTTGGAACCAGTCCTACCGGTTTTTCGGTAGAAAGCACCTGCAATTCCGGCAATGCATTTACCGTTTCCGTCTTAGCTGTTTTTTCTACTTCCTCTAGTGTAGGATCAGGAACAAAAGCCAAAGTTTTAGTATCAGCAGGAGCAGGTCGAGAGCTTTGATTTTTCTCAGCTTTAGTAATTGCTTTGGTATCAGAAGCACTTTCACTTGACTTTTGATCTACTTCCGTCCCGACAGGAGAATTTTCCGCAATAGCCTCTTTTTCAGTTATAGTAATTTCTTCTACCTCATTTTCAGAGGCATTCCCGATACTTTCTGCCATCTGAATTTCCCTATACTCAGGATGTTCATTTCCTGAGAAATCAACAGAATTCAATCCCACTGCCAAAAGTACCAGGGACGCAGCGACCCCGCTCGCCCAATAGGCAATAGTTTTACGTTTGCGCAATGCGCGTTTTTTCTGAAAAGCTTCCCATGCACCCAATTGGTAAGGCACAGAAGCCTCTGCTAACTTCTTTTTAAGGGAAGCAGCAATTTCTTTATCCAGCTTATCTTCCTTCATATTCTTTCAAGTGTAATGAGACTAATTTACGGAGCTGCGTCTTCGCCCGGGCGAGATAGACTCTTGATGAGCTTTCTGACAAGCTAAGCTTCTCGCCAATTTCCTTGTGGCTGTAGCCTTCAATTTCATAGAGATTGAAAACCATTTTATGATCCTCCTGTAACTGATTGATAAGATTGATAATATCCTGAAATGCCAGATCTTGAAGCGCACTCATTTCATGGAAAACCCCGGGATCCTCAGTCACATCGGTTTGATTCTGAAACTTCTTCTGCTTTCGGAAATAGTCTATAGCGGTATTTACGGTGATACGGCGAAGCCAAGCCTTCACAGACTGGAAATCATCAAATTTCTTAATAGACCCGAAAAACTTCATAAAGGAGTCGTTCGTGATTTCATCGGCCAGTGCTCTGTCCTTGGAATAGGACAGACTGATCCCCATGACATAGCCATAGTATTTTTTATAAAACACCTCTTCGTGCTTAGCTGATCGTCGTTTGCAACCTTCGATCAACTCCTGATCAGTCCAATTCAATTCAAACCTATTAATCTATGGTTTACGACTTCCATGTTGGAGTCGGAATTCTCACTAGTTAGTTATTCATGTTTCATCTCGTCATAAGCAACCTACTCAGGGCTTTTGCTTTACACCAGTCCCCCTCACATCTTTGTAATCTACCGGAATAGCCAAGTTAATACAATTGGTCATTGTCCCTTTTTGGTTCTGGTTATAGCCGGAATTTGCAGCAAAATTAGATGCTTCTGTCGAAAATCCCGAGTTGATTGAATCATTCTCTGATCCGGCTTCCATAGCGCTACCGGCAAATATCAAAATCAAGTAGATTCGAAGAAGTGTCTTCATAATGCTTTTTTACCCTGACGGATAGCTTATCCCATTCGCTACAGTAATAGGAAAAAAATTTTGAGTAACCGGTCGCTATGGACAAATAGACAGTTACAGTATTCAAAGATTGGTGATTAGTCTATAGTACGCCCTAAGCTATGGGTAATGAGGTGCGGAAAAACATACTGCAGAAAGTCCACGAAGCAACTGGGATATCCCATATTCCCCAACAAAAACCTGAACTAGAGATTCACAAAACATCCCTTCTTTTTTCCCACTCTCACAATTTATTTGTAGCTTGGGAAAACTTTAGGGGTGTCCTCACTGAATACAGTAAGGACTGAGATTATACCCTTTGAACCTGATGCAGTTAGTACTGCCGAAGGAAAAAGCTAAGTGATACACGTGCTGTGTCTCCCCTGAAGTATATAATTTTTACAGGATGGAGATAACATATAACAATCAGACTCAGGAGGTACAGGAAGAAACATCGGTTTCAGACTTTGTTTTTCGTCAGATAGGCGAAAAACAAAATGGTATTGCTGTGGCAATCAATGAAACCATTGTCCCCAAGACAGAGTGGGCGAAGACCTACTTAAAAGCAAACGATAATTTATTGATCATCAAAGCAACTCAAGGAGGGTAAGTTATGAGCAAAAAAGACAAATCACCCATGCAGGGCAGTATTTCAAAAGGACCTATAAGCGGCTCTAAAAAAGTGTATGTACCGGGAAAAATCCACGATATCAAAGTAGCGATGCGTGAAATTGCGGTCTCGCCCACGAAGTTGTTCAGCGGAGGAACAATGAAGAATCCACCGGTAACAGTATATGACGCAAGTGGACCCTATACGGATGAAAATGCGGTAATCGATATCAAAAAAGGTTTGCCGCGTATCCGAGAGCAGTGGATTCTTGACCGCGGGGATGTGGAGCGTCTGGAATCCTCCACTTCAGATTACGGACAGGAACGATTGAACGACAGTTCGCTGGAACATTTGCGTTTTGAGCATATTGCAAAACCTCTGCGGGCGAAAAACGGTGCAAATGTGTCACAGTTGCACTATGCCAAAAAAGGAATTATCACACCTGAAATGGAATATATTGCCATTCGCGAAAATCAACGGATAGAAGATTTGAAAGCGCAATGGAACGGCGAATACGATACAATGTGCGCGCAGCATATAGGCGAAAGTTTCGCTGCGAATACTCCTAAAAATCTCATTACACCTGAATTCGTACGCGATGAAATAGCAGAGGGAAGAGCCATTATCCCAAATAACATCAACCACCCGGAAAGTGAGCCCATGATTATAGGACGTAATTTCTTGGTGAAAGTAAATGCAAATATCGGTAACAGTGCCGTGACTTCATCTATTGAAGAAGAAGTAGAGAAGGCCGTGTGGGCTTGCCGCTGGGGAGCGGACACTATTATGGATTTGTCTACCGGGGACAACATTCATGAGACAAGAGAATGGATTATCCGCAACTCACCCGTTCCGATAGGAACTGTTCCGATTTATCAGGCACTTGAAAAAGTAAAAGGTAAAGCAGAAGACCTGACATGGGAAATTTTCAGAGATACGTTGATCGAACAAGCCGAGCAAGGCGTATCGTATTTCACCATTCATGCGGGTGTGCTTTTGCGATACATCCCATTGACGGCCAAGCGAATGACGGGAATCGTCTCCCGTGGCGGTTCGATTATGGCAAAATGGTGTCTTTCACATCACAAAGAAAATTTCCTTTACACGCATTTCGAGGACATTTGTGAAATCATGAAGGCATACGATGTGGCTTTCTCTCTTGGAGATGGTCTGCGTCCGGGCTCGATCGCCGATGCAAACGATGCGGCACAATTTGCCGAGTTGGAAACATTGGGCGAACTGACAAAAATCGCTTGGAAGCACGATGTGCAGGTGATGATAGAAGGTCCCGGCCATGTACCGATGCACATGATCAAAGAAAACATGGACAAGCAATTGAGAGAATGTCACGAAGCGCCTTTCTACACTTTAGGACCTTTGACTACTGATATAGCACCAGGTTATGACCACATCACTTCGGCAATCGGAGCTGCGATGATTGGCTGGTTTGGTACTGCGATGCTGTGCTACGTCACACCAAAAGAGCATTTAGGCTTGCCAAACAGGGAAGATGTGAAAACTGGAGTAATTACCTATAAACTGGCTGCGCACGCAGCGGATTTGGCAAAAGGACACCCCGGTGCTCAATACCGGGATAATGCCTTGAGCAAAGCCCGCTTCGAATTCAGATGGGAAGACCAGTTCAACCTATCGTTGGATCCGGACACAGCACGTGAATTTCACGATGAAACTCTTCCTGCTGAAGGCGCAAAAGTCGCCCACTTCTGCTCGATGTGCGGACCGAAATTCTGCTCTATGAAAATCAGTCAGGAGATTCGTAATGACGCAGAAGCGGGGATGTTTGAGAAGTCGGAAGAATTTAAGGAAAAAGGCAGGGAAATTTATTCCTAATGCTGCTAGTTGTCTCCAGTCCTGAAATGCTCGAAAATGAACCTGCGGTAATTAACCAATTATTTGCCGCAGGATTGAAGTTATTTCATTTGCGCAAACCAGAAGCCGGAGAAGGAGAGCTCAGAACTATGTTAACAGCGATTTTGGAGGAATATCGTCCGCGAGTAGTGCTTCACAGTCATCATCAGTTGGCACGAGAATTTGGCATACATAGAATCCATTTCAAGGAATCGGATCGGATGAAACTGACAGCAAATGACTATCGGAGAATGGAAAATACGGAGTTGGTTTATTCCACCTCTGTACATTCTCCGGAAGCGTTTCAGAGCTTGAATCAGGTATTTCGCTACGCATTCTTCGGGCCTGTTTTTGAAAGCATTTCCAAACCCGGTTACAAACCTGAAAAGTACACAAAACCTTACTTTGGAAAATGCAGGTCAGCAAAGTTGATTGGAATTGGAGGAATTACGCAAACAAACGCAGCTTCGCTCTTGGAAAAGGGATTTGATGGAGTAGCACTTTGCGGCACAATCTGGCAAAGCGGGAATAAAGTAGACGCATTTGAAAAAATACTTAGGAATTTGGCTATCTCAAAAGTAGATGAAAGTGGGCTTGGGAAATAAGACTACGACTTTCATGCCTTCGGCAGACTGGCAGGTCAGTCTGACAAGCTTGGGCATTGCCAAGGAAATTATTCCTGAACTGTGGCCTCCGCGCAACCACAGTGCCCACTGCGGTTTTAAACTAGGCTTTCAGAATAACACCTACGAATTAACCTTTACAAACTGAGATGAAAGAGCTATTTCAATTGGTAAGATCAGCTGAGATCAGCGTCCTTTTCAGCACTTATCTGCGGGAACCATTACACTTTCATAAAAATGCAAAACAATAGACCTTATGTATTGACAATTGCAGGTTTTGACCCAAGCGGAGGTGCCGGATTAACGGCGGACATCAAAACGTTTGAGCAGCACAAAGTGTATGGTCTGGCTATTTGCTCGGGAATTACCCTACAAACGGAAGACAGCTTTCTGGCTATGCGCTGGGAGAAAGTAGCGGATGTGTTGATTGCACTTGAGGTCTTATTGTCAAAGTATCCCGTCACGGTAATTAAGACAGGGATTTTGCCCAATGTGGACTATTTAGGTAAGATCGTAAGCTTTCTGAGCACACATTATCCCGGGATAAGAATTGTCGTAGACCCGGTGTTTAGAGCATCTGCAGGATTTGACTTGTTTGATTTTTCATCGAGAGAACGCTTTTACAAAAGTTTGCAAAAATGCTACCTGATTACTCCAAATCTGGAAGAAGTGAAATGGATATCAGGAGAGGAAACAGAGGAAAATGCCGCAAGCGAATTGGTAAAGTACTGCACAGTTTTCCTGAAAGGAGGACATCATATAACTAAAAAAGGCGTCGATTATTTATATGAAAACAAACAGGTCACTGAGTTTTTGCCGACAAAGGAAAGTACAAACAGCAAGCATGGGACAGGATGTGTCTTATCTGCCGCTATAGCGTCCAATCTGGCTCTGGAATTTTCTCTGGAAGAGTCGTGCCGGAGAGGAAAAGCCTATTTGGAAAAAGTTTTGAACAGTAATCACACCTTATTGGGATATCATCATGTATAGATTTCAATTCATATCACAAGGTCAAACACCTGAAGAACACCTCAATAACTGCAAAGAGGTATTGATTGCAGGAGGCAAATGGATTCAGTTGCGCATGAAGAATTTTCCGGATGAAATTGTAGAGGAAACAGCACTGGAAATACAATCGTTGTGCGCCCAATCCGGAGCAACTTTCATCTTGAACGACAACGTGAATCTCGCAAAAAAAATCAATGCTGATGGAGTTCATCTGGGATTGGCAGACACGGCCATTATAGAAGCGCGGTTGATATTAGGTAAGGACAAAATCATAGGCGGAACCGCCAATACAGTGGAAGATGTAGTACAAAGAATAGAAGAAGGCTGCAATTACATAGGGCTAGGTCCCTACAGATTCACCACGACAAAAGAAAAACTGAGTCCAATACTCGGATTGGAAGGTTACAGAAGCCTGATCAACCGATTGAATGAGGAGCAAAGGAAAACGCCCATCTTGGCAATTGGTGGAATTCAGTTGGAAGACATCTCCCTCATTCTAGAGACGGGACTCAGCGGAATTGCTTTATCGGGGATTTTAGCCAACTCAATGCATAAAAAAGAAATTGTGGAACGCATTAATAAGATACTCTATGAACCCGCTTAAAATCGCAGACAAGGAATTTAACTCACGCCTTTTTTTGGGAACGGGAAAGTTTGGTTCACCTTTAGAAATGCAGAATGCCATTATCAATTCAGGTTCTGAACTGGTAACAGTAGCACTGAAAAGAATTGATTTGGAAACCGATACTGACTCGATTTTGGGTCATTTACCCAAGTCTGTCAATTTACTGCCCAACACTTCCGGCGCACGAAATGCGAAAGAAGCTATTTTTGCGGCTCAGTTGGCCCGGGAAGCATTGGAGACGAATTGGCTGAAACTGGAAATTCATCCTGATCCAAAATACTTGCTGCCCGACCCGATAGAAACCTTGAAAGCAACGGAAGAATTGGCGAAACTGGGCTTTATTGTACTTCCTTACATACATGCTGACCCGGTTTTATGCAAGCTATTGGAAGATGCAGGCACTGCGGCAGTGATGCCTTTAGGTTCGCCGATTGGCACCAATAAAGGACTTAGAACAATAGATTTTCTGGAAATCATAATCGGGCAAAGTCGGGTTCCCGTGATTGTGGATGCAGGAATCGGAGCTCCCTCTGATGCAGCCAAAGCCATGGAGCTGGGTGTGGATGCCGTTCTGGTAAACACTGCAATCGCAGTAGCGGGAAATCCGACAGACATGGCCGCAGCTTTCAAAATGGCGGTAATTGCGGGCCGATTGGCCTATGAATCGAAATTGGGAAAGATCCAATCTTCAGCGATTGCATCAAGCCCCTTAACGTCTTTTTTGAATGGGTAGCTTTGTAGACATATTCAACTCCCTCTCTTGGGATGAGGTGAAGGAATCGATTTATTCCAAGACAGAGAAAGATGTGCTTCACGCTTTGCACGCTTCGAAATTATCGTTGGAAGATTTTAAGGCATTGGTCTCCCCTGCTGCAGAACCTTATTTGGAGCAGATGGCAGCCAAATCGAGTGCACTGACACAGAAGCGTTATGGAAAAACGATACAGCTCTATGCCCCCATGTATTTGAGCAACGAGTGCAATAATATCTGCACCTACTGCGGATTCAGTCTGACCAATAAAGTGAAACGCAAGACCCTCTCCGATGATGAAATCAAAAAGGAAATTGAAGCGATAAAGAAAGAGGGATTTAACCATATCCTACTGGTCACGGGTGAGGCGAACCATACGGTAAACATCAATTATTTCTTACAAGCGATCAAGCTTATCAAGCCCAATTTTGCCAATATTTCGATAGAATTTCAGCCCTTAAGTGTGGAAGAATACAGACAAGCACACGATTCCGGTGTTTACTCCGTGTTGGTTTATCAGGAAACGTATCATAAGGAAGTATACAAAAATTACCACACGAAAGGAAAAAAATCGAATTTCGATTACCGCTTGGAGACACCCGATAGAATCGGCGAGGCGGAAATTCACAAAATCGGATTGGGGGTATTATTAGGATTGGAAGATTGGCGGGTTGATTCCTTTTACTGTGCCGCTCATTTGGATTACCTGGAAAAGAAATTCTGGAAAACAAAATACTCGATTTCCTTCCCGAGAATGCGTCCTGCTGAGGGAATTATTGAACCCAACGTGATCGTAACAGACAGACACTTGGTGCAATTACTGACGGCTTACCGCCTATTCAACGAGGATGTGGAACTGTCAATTTCTACCAGAGAATCGGAGCACTTCAGGAATAATATTATTCCACTTGGAGTCACGTCCATGAGTGCCGGATCAAAAACAAATCCTGGGGGTTACTCCGTAGAACCTGAATCTCTGGAGCAGTTTGAGATTTCCGATGATCGTCCGGTTCAGGAGATAGTGGAATTGATCAAAGCCAGGGGATACGAGGCCGTTCATAAAGACTGGGACCGAAAATTCAGTGAACACTATGCTTAGCAGAGAAGAATTCAATCGCTACAATAAACAAGTGATGCTGGAGGATGTGGGCTTGGCTGGGCAAACAATGCTGAAAGAAGCAAAGATACTTGTCATCGGTGCCGGAGGTTTGGGTGCACCACTACTTCAGTACTTAACTTCGATGGGAGTAGGAACCCTAGGAATTGTTGATTTTGATGTAGTTGAAATATCAAATCTCCACCGTCAGATTTTATTTTCGCCTGAAGATGCCGGACGGTTAAAAGTGGATGTCACTAAGGAAAAATTAGTAAAACAAAATCCCTATGTATCTATAACTACCTATCCCGAATTGCTGTCGGAAGAAAATGCCAAGCAAATTTTTAGTGATTACGACTTCATCGTGGATGGCTGTGACAATTTTCTGACACGATACATTGTAAACGACACCTGCGTGAAGATGGGAAAACCCTTGGTTTATGGCAGTATCTTAGGGTATCAGGGGCAAGTAGCGGTATTTAATTATAAAGGGGGCAAGCACTTACGGGATTTATTCCCCGAACCGCCAAATGCTGAAGATGTGCCGAGCTGCTCGGAAAATGGTGTGATGGGCTATGTACCGGGAATTGTGGGATTGTATATGTGTGATTTTGTGACTCAGTTGATCATGGGACAATTTGAACAAGTCAACACCTTGCTTCTGATAGATTTGAAAACGATAGGAATGAGACAGATTCGATTTTAACTCAAGATGGCAATCGATTTGAAGAGGCCTTTGAGTGGCATACAGGATGAATAATTGCTTGCTCTGAAATCACCAGGGTAACTACCCCACAAAAAAGCCCTCTCCTGAATCGGAAAAGGGCTACATTATTACTTAAAAAGCCGGAAATTAGTTGGCTTCGATAGATTCCTTATAATCCCGGATAGATCTATAGATGGCAGATGCCATGTATTCTTTGCCTTCTTGGCTCATTAAGAATTTCTCCTCGGTGGTATTGGACAGAAAACCCAACTCCACCAAAACAGAAGGCATGGATGGAGTCCAGAGAACGTAGAACGGCCCCTGTTTAACTCCCCTGCTTTTACGGCCCACCCGACTTCTAAACTGGGTCTCGATATTATCAGCAAGAGATACTGAGTTTTCGAAATGAACTTTTGACATCAAATTGAACATCATGTAGGATTCTGGAGAAGACGGATCGAATCCTTCGTAGTTTTCTTGGTAATTATCCTCCAAGAGAATAACCGAGTTTTCCCGCTTTACAATATCAAAGTTGGACTCAAAATGCTTGGTTCCCATGACAAATGTTTCGGTACCATAAGCGGTTTTATTTGCAGCAGAATTCGAATGAATAGAAACAAAAAGATCTGCTTTGTTTTTATTTGCAATCATTGGCCGATCTTTTAGCGTTGGAAAGCTGTCGTCTTTTCTGGTATATACCACTTCTACATCCGGCAGATTTTCCTTAATGTATTTTCCAACTAACAGAGTTACAGCTAGATTAATGTCTTTTTCCTTAGATCTTGAACCTAAATTCCCCGGATCTCTACCACCGTGTCCTGCATCAAGAACAATTTTTTTCATCCGAAACTTCGGCATCATTGTTTCGTTGGTGATGAATCCGCCGAATACAAAGGGAATGCATAAAATCAGACTAAGAAGAATTTTTTTGTTTTTGGACCGTTCCATGAGGGCAATAAAATTAACTTTACACGAAATTTCACTCAAATTAAATAAAGCGTAAGCAACAGTGCAGGGATTCAGGCTCTTTTTATTTTGTTTTTTGGTGCTGTTGGTTGTTCCGATGGTGGCGACTGCTCAAAACCCTGTCCGTCCTCCCCGAGAAAAGCCTATAATTCTCCCGGATACGCTGATGTCTCCTTCGCAACAATTGATAGCCTTGGATACTATCCCAAACCCTACTGATTCGCTAGCGGTATCTGACTCGACAAAAATGATGCCCAGGAGTGATATTTCTACAGATATTACTTATTACGGTGAAGATAGTATTGTTTCTGATTTCACACAGAACAAAGTGTACCTCTACAACCAAGCATGGTTTGAGTATGGCACTATGAGGCTGGAGGCAGATCTAATCGTTATTGACTGGAAAAACTCCGAGCTATATGCTTCCGGGGTCACTGATAGCTTGGGAAATGTGACAGGAAATCCATTCTTCAAGGATGGCCCTTCTTCTTATGAAATCCGCAAGGAAATGCGGTATAATTTCAAAACACAGAAAGCCATAATCAAAGATGTGGTCACAGAGCAGCAAGATGGTATTCTTCGGGGCGAAACCATTAAAAAAACCCAAGACGGCAGCATCTATATGGATCATGGCTACTATACCACCTGTAAACTTACTACACCACACTGGCATATTTCTTCCAATAAAATCAAGTCCGTCGAAGGCGGACAGGTGGTCTCAGGACCTTTCAATCTTTATTTCAATGGCATTCCCACACCTCTAGGTTTACCGTTCGGAATCATCCCCAATACACCTGAGGAAAAAGCGTCAGGATTGATCTTTCCCTCTTACGGCCAAGAGCAAAAAAGAGGACTATACCTTCGTGATTTAGGCTATTATTTTGCCATCAGTGATTATATCCATGCACGTGTAACAGGAGATGTTTTCTCCAACGGAGGATGGGGACTCAAATCACAGGCGGCCTACAAAAAGCGTTATAGATTTGGAGGTTCTTTCAATATTGATTTTCAAAAATTCAGGTCTCCGGAGACAGAGCTGAATCCGGTAGACTATAATACGTTCCGAATCCAGTGGTCGCACAACCCGGAATCACGCGGAAATAGTAGATTCTCTGCTTCTGTCAATGCCGGATCCACCAGTTATTTCAACAACATAGTCAACCCGAATAATTTTGCGAATAACGTCACTGCAGACTTGTCTTCGAATATCAACTATAGCAAAACATTCACTGGCACTCCGTTCTCCTTTGGAGCAAGTATGCGACACTCCCAAAGTGTGCAGACAGGAGAGGTGCAGCTCAGTTTGCCGACAATGAGCCTAAACATGAATAGGCAAAGTCCATTTAAGAATGTAAAATTCGAACCACTGAAAACCCTGAATGTGGCGTATAATTTTGACCTTCAAAACTCAGTCACAAACAAGGTCACACAGGAGTTTGGTGTAGACCCTGACTTAGTAGACAATACTGACGCTCCGGATTTGGTTCCGTTCACACCATCCAACTTTGGCTATCTATTACAAAATGCCACCAATGGGGCGAGAAATAGAATCCCTGTAAGTTCTAACTTCAAACTGTTCAAATACTTTACAGGAACAGCTTCCGCCAGTTTAACTGAGCTATGGTATCTCAAAAGGATCAATTATTTCTACAATCCTGAAGAACAGCGGGTGGATAAAATTCTGGAAGACGGATTTAACCGCGTGACATTTTATTCTACTTCTTTCAGTATGAACACCAACATCTATGGTTTTTTCAATTTCAAAAAGGGGAAGATCCAAACTATACGCCAGCACATACAACCCTCTCTAAGCTTTAACTATTCACCGGATTTCTCAACATCCTCATTCGGCTATTATCAAGAGGTACAGATCAATGATGAAGGAGATACTCGTTTGATGTCGAGACACCAAGGCTTCTCCTATAGCGGGGCTCCATTGGGGGAAAGCAGAGCTATGAGTTTCAGTATCCGTAGCGTCTTGGAAGCAAAAATTCTCGACAAAAATGATTCTACCGGAGAAAATTCCACCAAGAAAATCCCACTCTTGGAAAATATCGATTTGAATTCCAGCTACAATTTTGCCGCCGATTCTTTTAACCTTGCACCGATACGGATCAGTGCACGGACCAGCTTTTTCAACAGAAAATTATCCGTTAACATGAGTTCTACACTGGATCCTTACGCTACGGGAGCCTACACCAATACAAGCGGAACAGAAACAACCAGATCGATCAATAAATTCGCTTGGAAAAACGGACAAGGACTGGGGACTATCAGAAGTGCTTCACTGAATATGAATGCCTCCATAAATCCCAACAGCGCACAAAACCAAGGAGAGGTAAGAGACGAGCTCACCAATCAATTTATGCAGCAGGGCGGAGTAATGAATGAGTTTGTGGAAAGTGAAATTAATAGAATTGCTACCGATCCCAGCCAATACATCGACTGGAACATCCCCTGGAACGTCTCATTCGGTTATGTGCTTTCTTACAGCAACCCCGTATCCGGAAGTCAAAACATCACCCAAACAGTCAGTATGAACGGGGATTTTTCCCTATCAGAAAAGTGGAAAATCAATTTCAATACAGGTTTCGATGCACAAACGAAAAAGCTCACCCAGACGATGATCGGTATCGCCAGAGATCTTCATTGCTGGCAGATGAATGTCAATTGGGTTCCTTTTGGTGCATTCACTTCTTATAATATTGATATACGTGTGAAATCAACTATTCTTCAGGATCTTAAAGTATCCAGGAGAAGATCGTTTTTCGACAACTAATCACGATTTCAGGTTTTTGAATTCGGATTGAGGATTTTTTGTACCAGGCTTTAAGTATGGTTTGATTTTGTTGTTTTGATTGTGGAGATAAAAATTGATAAAAGGAAAAATAGAAGTGTAAGAAATGTGAAAGACTATACTAAAATAAGCTTATAGACAGTTTTTTTTCAATCCATAAATTACCATTCTTGTTTGAGGTAAGTATGGGCTTCGCAAACCCGAAATCCCAAATCCATAATCCGAAATCTCTAAACTCTAGACCTGCTTATAGGCATAGTCATACATCTCGGCCCCCCCAGACCACGGGACAGCTCAGAGGATGGGATTTCCAATACCTCTACTCCCATATTTCGCAAAGCCCGATTCGTGTGAATATTTCTGTTATAAGAGATTACCCTTCGTGGACCAATTGCAAAGACATTTGCACCGTCAAACCACTGCTCACGCATGGCATAATCAGGATTGCCGGCGGCAGTGTGCAGGATCTCCAGGTGCGGAATCTCCCGCTCCAGAACGGTAAGCAGTGATTCTTTCAAAACCTCCCGTTTGATATGGACTTTATCATCTTTGATCTCTTTCAGCGTATACAGCGATGTCTGCAACACCGCATTCATAGCATCGGGATAGGTCAGTACCAGATTCTCATCCAAAATCGTAAATACCGTATCCAAGTGCATAAACTGGCGCTTTTGAGGTAGGTGAACCTCATACACCCGCTCTACTGTTCCTTCGGAAAGCATTGCTTTGGCAGCATGATAGATAGCCTTTTCATCAGTCCGTTCCGAATTCCCTATTGCTACCGCCTTATGGGATAAAATTATCACATCACCACCTTCTATACTTGGTGGATTATCATGGCCAAGTACTGGATAAAGTTGATTGATATTATCCTTGAAATCAAGGTGATTTTCAAAAATAGTCCGAAGCAAATCCGCCTCCCGCTGCCTGCCTTCCATCCGCATACTTGAAAAAATAATACCACCCGGAGTCAAAGCCATAGGATCACGCTGAAAGTATAAATTGGGACAAGGCGATATCACAAAGGCAAACTCCATTAGCTCACCCACATCCAGTTTCGGTAGTTTTCTCCGGAGTTCGTGAACCTTAAGCCCAGCAGTCAAAATCCCCGCACACTCAGCCGTAGAATACCGCTCCAGAATATCTTCTGCCAAATGAACCATCCCTGATCTTTTCAGTGACTCCCTCATCAATTGAAGCAAAATACGATGATCATACAATACCCGGATAAGCAACTCCCTCAACTGATAGACCTTTGCCCCTGTGGATTCCTTGATCAAGTTGGAAAAAGCATCATGCTCCCGCTGCAAAGCTTCGAGATAAGGAACATCATCAAACAATAAAAACTCCTTGTTATAAGGAGTAAGTCTGTCTATTTCCTTTCCCGGCCTATGCATCAAAACAGCTTTGAGCGTACCGAATTCCGAATTAAGTCTTAGATTCATCACGTTAACACTTTATCATCTATTTTAACGAATAATTACCATATCCCAATAAAATATCTAGTTTTATTGATGAAAATGAAAAAAAAGCGTAGCCTTAGCTATAAATTCCTCCCATTGAAATCCCATTGAAACTGAATTGAGGCACCATTGTTGATTGGTTTCAAAAACACTCAAGTCGTTTCCAATGAAATCAGAAAACAGCACATTCAAAAAAATCTCCATCACATTTACTTTAGTCTGTGCCTTACTGCTGGGAAGTTGTGATACACTAAGTCAACTGGGAAGCTCATTGAACCTAGGAACGCCCACTGATTCAGAAATCAATTCGGGATTGAAGCAAGCCTTGGAATACGGAGCCAGCTATGCTTCAGATCGTCTGTCCAAAGAAGATGGATACCTTGGAAATTTGGCTATCAAGATAGTATTTCCCGAAGAGGCAAAAAAAGTAGAAAGCACACTTCGTTCTCTTGGACTTGGGAGTCTTTGTGATCAAGTGATCACAAGCGTAAACCGGGCAGCAGAGGATGCCGCCATCGAGGCAAAACCGATATTCGTAGCAGCTATCAAAGACATGAGCATTGCTGATGTGAAAAACATTCTACTAGGTTCTGATAATGCCGCCACAAAATACTTTCAGAACAAAACCACCACTTCTTTGGAAGGCAAATTCAAACCCATCATTGAAAGCAGTTTAACGAAGGTGGGTGCTACCAGATACTGGAGTGATGTGATTGGTAGATATAATAAAATACCGCTTATGACCCCGATTGAGGCTGATCTATCAAACTTTGTGACTCAAAAAGCGATAGATGGTTTATTCTATGAAATTGCAAAAGAAGAATTGAAAATCAGGGAAAATGCTGCCGCCAGAAGCACCATATTGCTTCAGAAGGTATTTGGCTATGCTGATAAGCAGGGATCATAAAGCCAATGAAGATTCACTTTTATTTTAGATTTTTCAACATTTGGATAAACCTTAGATTTTACAGAAGAATTTAATTCTTGTATCTTAAAACCAATAGAAAACCATCGGTCAAATCCCGAAAGATTTTCAGCAATTATTCCAATATATTTGTATGACTGTACAATGCGTTGAGTACAGTAAATTTTATTTATGAACGAAAAGTTGACGATATTTTACACAGATGATGACATTGATGACTTGGAATTTTTCAAGACAATCGTCAGCATGATCAGTGAGGACTATGCAGTGATCACCCATATGAGTGGAAGCCAATTGCTCCATGCACTTAACAATCCTCCTCCAAATCCACACATGGTTTTCTTGGACATCAATATGCCGGGAATGAGTGGCTTGGAGGTCTTACAAACTTTAAGGAAATCAGAAAAATTTTCCAGCTTACCAATAGTCATGTTCTCCACTACGCGAGATGAATCCATTGTATTGAAAACCAAAGAATTGGGTGCAAATTACTATGTTCCCAAAGCTGAAAACTTCAAGCTATTAAGAAAGTCTATAGAGTACACCCTTCAAATCAACTGGGATAGTTTCATCGCAGACCGAAGTAACTACTTGTATGACAACAATTAATCATTCTTTTGATGAGTCTGGCTATTTCCTCTCCTTCTTTCGCACAAAAATTAAAACAAAACACCTCTCACTTACACCGGGAGTTGGAAAATCTCCCTATTTCTAAATCCATTCTCAAAGCCGAAGTCACAACTAAGGATTATTTGAAATACCTTGATCTTATGTGTGATGTGATCAATGACGTGGAAACAGAGATTTTTCCGCTTGTCAAACATGTAGTGAAGGATTTGGATAAGCGTAGAAAAAGGCATTTAATTACTCAGGATCTTAGAGCATTGGGTTTTGATAAATCCACCCATGCCAAAGTTTTGAAAGATCTTAAAATGGAAATTCCAACCGGTTTTGCGATGGGAATACTTTACGTAATTGAGGGTTCTACAATCGGCGGAAAAATAATCAGCAAGCATATCCAAAAAACCCTAGGGTACTCTTCCGAAATGGGGGCAACTTATTTTGCAGGATATGGAGAATTCACCGGTCTATTTTGGAAAAATTTTTTAATTGAGCTTTTAGCCTACGAAAAAACACACAACAACGGTAATGAAATAATTGAAGGAGCCAATTATACGTTCGCCATTATCAAAACGCACTTTACCATCAGCAAAGGCAGGTAGATTTTATGAAGTTAAAGGATATTGTAAATAGGGAAATAGTCAACCTGACCAATTGTGAACAGGAGCCTATCCACATACCTGGAAGCATACAGCCTCATGGCTTTTTGATCGGTTTGAAGGAAAATTCACTTTTGATTGATTATTGCAGTGCAAACACAACTGAATTCATAGGCATTTCTTACGTAGAAATTCTTGGCCACTCCTTCGATTCTATTTTTGGAGCACAGGCGAAGAAAGATTTGCTAGAATACATTTCCCAAGACAAAATGTTGTCTTCCCTCTTACTGAAAATCAGACTTCTTGATCGTGATTTTCTATGCACAGTGCATAAGAGCAACTCAATTTATATTGTAGAAGCCGAGCCTGTAACAACCAAACCCAAAGAAGCAAATGAGGTCTACGACCATACTTCTCAATTCCTCTCATATATGCATACCACACAGAGCCTTAGGGATCTGTGCAACCTTGTAGCCAAAGGAACAAGAGAAGTAACCGGCTATGACCGTGTGATGATTTACCGCTTTGACGATAATTACAATGGAGAGGTATTTGCCGAAAGCTGCAGGGAAGACTTAGAGCCTTTTTTGGGTCTTCACTATCCCCATACGGATATTCCTCCTCAGGCTAGGGATCTTTACATGAAAAACCTTCTTAGGATTATCACCGATGTTGATTATACTCCCGTACCTATTTTTACTGTAGATGATCAACACGATAAAATCCTTGATTTAGGGCTTTCTATTTTGCGAAGCACCTCCCCTATACATGTAAAATACCTGCATAATATGGGGGTGGGAGCTACTCTGACCATTTCCCTAATCTACAAGCAGAAACTATGGGGCCTGATCGCATGCCACCATTATTCTCCTAAAAACCTAACTCCTGAACTCAGACTTGTAGCTCAGCTGCAAGGCCATTTCATAACTTCTCAGATCGATGTAAGACAAGCTAATGAAGAATACGAGGTAACGAAAAAAGTCAATGCAGCTTTTGACAAGATAGACACCTTTAACATTTCGGAAGATCCCAATTCATTTGCGGAGCTCGTCAAGCAGCCAGAACTATTGTCACTATGCAATGCAAGCGGTGTTTCACTGGTCTATGAAGGAAAGGTTTATTTAAATGGAATAACTCCTTCTAAAAAAGAAGTGAAATTCCTTTCCAATCACTTTGCAGACAAGTGGGGTCGCACTAATTTTTCGACGGGGAAATTAATGGATATGCTGCCAGACTACAGGGGATTATGTGAAAAAATTGCAGGAGCAATCTATCATTCTCTGGATATTGACAGCAATGATTGCATTATCTGGTACCGTCCAGAAACCAAAACCGAAGTAAACTGGGCAGGAGACCCTAGCAAGTCCATTATCTTGGACAAAAAAGGTCTTTCTCCGAGAAATTCATTTAAACTGTGGAAAGAAATAGTAGAGTGCACCAGTAAACCTTGGCTACAGCCCGAACTGGAGACTGCAGCAGCCTATGCCAATAGCCTACAGCGACAGCTCAGCCTTATCAGGATCACTCAAGAGGAAAAAAAATATCGAAAGCTTAGTGAAATGCTGAAAGAAGCCAATGTAGAGTTAGAAAACATGAATTGGATAAGTTCCCATGATTTACAAGAGCCTCTACGCAAAATGCAGCTGATTTCCTCTCACTTGCTTTCTGAAGAGGATGTATCCGACAGTGTCCATCACTCCCTCAAACGTTTAAATCTGTCCGCTGGAAGAATGCGAACCTTACTTCAGGATATTTTGAAATACACACGACTGAAGTACTCTGATGAAGACTTCAAACGTACAGATCTGAATACTCTGGCAAAACAAGTTGCTAATCAGCTTACTGAAGGCAATACATCTACAAAAATTAAAGTTGGTGACTTACCTGAGGTCATGGGGGTACCGTTTTTTCTCCAGCAACTTTTTTCAAATCTGATTTCCAATTCAATAAAATACGCAAAAGCACACGAAAATCCTATAATTGAAATTTCTGCTCAAAAACACCCTGTGTCATATCCCACCGAGCTGGATGAACTGTACTATGTGGTTTCGGTCAAAGACAACGGAATCGGATTTGATCAGAAATATTCAGAGTCCATCTTCAACGTTTTCACCCGCCTTCATCTATCCACCGAGTATAGTGGATCTGGAATAGGGCTTGCACTGTGCAAAAAAATAATGGTAAACCACAAAGGATATATCACAGCCAAAAGCAGTGTAGGGAAAGGCACTGAGATTTCTTTGTATTTCCCTGTCCGACAGTAATTACACACATTTTATACTTGGAAATCAATATGTTGTCTCCTGATTTTTCCTATATGGGAGCTAATATTATCTAAAGATCATTTCTCATAGCACATTGTTAAACTAAGCTTAACTCGCTTCACGGGTTGTGTATATCTCTTTTTTCTACTTTTGAGACGTACAGCAAACTTTTTAACTCCTTGCATTTATTTTTCGCCCCGATTCATATCGGGGCCATTTTGCAGGAAGCTACATTTGCCTTTTTCTCCGCTTCCCGTATCTTAGAATAGAAATCCCCATGCTATGGAAACCACCTTACAGACACTCATTTTTGATCGTAAGAATCTTTCTGACAAAACACTGCTGGATCTGTATGAATCACTTTTACTACCTCGTCGTATAGAGGAGAAAATGCTAATTCTGCTCCGTCAAGGGCGGATTTCAAAATGGTTTAGTGGCTGGGGACAGGAAGCAATTTCCATTGGAGTAGTACATGCCATCCAAAAAGACGAATTTATCCTTCCAATGCATCGGAATCTGGGAATCTTCACAGGAAGAAATATTCCACTGGAGCGGCTTTTTTCCCAATTTCAAGGAAGACTTTCAGGATTTACAAAAGGCCGTGACCGCTCCTTCCATTTTGGGTCCATTGCTCACCATATAGTAGGAATGATCTCGCATTTGGGACCGCAACTTGCAATTGCGGACGGGATTGCGTTGGCACACAGACTTTCTGAAGAAAAGAAGGTTACAGTCGTCTTTTCAGGAGATGGAGCAAGCTCAGAAGGGGATTTCCATGAGGGTTTGAATGTAGCTGCTGTATGGAAACTTCCTGTAATTTTTGTGGTGGAACATAACGGCTATGGACTTTCCACTCCCAGCAAAGAGCAGTTTGCATTTACGCATTTCACCGACAAAGGTCCAGGATACGGAATGGAAGCAGTTCGAATTCAGGGAAACAATGTCTTGGAGGTCTATGAAACCATCAAAAAACTGGCTGAAGATATCCGTCACAACCCCCGTCCGATTCTAGTGGAAGCCCTCACTTTTCGAATGCGGGGACATGAGGAAGCTTCCGGAACAAAATACGTCCCACAGCAGCTTATGGACAATTGGGGGAAATTAGACCCAATGGCAAATTATGAGCACTATTTGGAAAAAGCGGGAATTTTAGATCAAGAGACTAAAAATGCAATAAACAAAAAAGTTAAAAACACCATCAATGATGCCTTGGATATTGCTTTTGCAGAAGAAGTAATCTCTCCAAATATAGAAGCAGAACAAGTGGATGTTTATGCGCCATTTTCGCAGCAGGTAAAGCACCCATCAGAAAATGGAATTAATGCTGAGAAACGGATGGTAGATGCAATCTCAGACGGCTTGTGGCAATCAATGGAAAAGTATCCAAACCTTATTCTAATGGGTCAGGATATAGGGGAATATGGAGGTGTTTTTAAGATTACAGATGGCTTCAAAGCAAAATTCGGAGCAGATCGTGTGCGAAACACCCCGCTTTGTGAAAGTGCTATTCTAGGAGCAGGACTGGGACTTTCTATCAAAGGATATAAATCCATGGTCGAGATGCAGTTTGCAGACTTCGTAAGTATAGGCTTCAACCAGATCGTGAATAATCTAGCCAAAATTCATTATCGCTGGGGCCAAAATGCTGACATCGTGGTCAGAATGCCCACAGGTGCAGGCATGGCTGCAGGACCTTTTCATTCCCAATCCAACGAAGCTTGGTTTTTCCATACGCCCGGACTAAAAATCGTCTATCCCTCAAATCCATACGATGCCAAAGGCTTGTTGAATGCCGCTTTCGAAGACCCTAATCCTTATCTGTATTTTGAACATAAAGCAATGTATCGCTCCATCTCAGCAGAGATTCCTGACGACTATTATACGATAGAGGTTGGCAAAGCGGCTTTGTCCCAAGTAGGGGATAAACTTTCTATCATCACTTATGGAATGGGCGTGCACTGGGCGGTTAGTGCCGTGAAGGATTTGGCTATTTCAGCTGATATATTAGACTTAAGAACACTTTTGCCATGGGACAAAGAATCCGTAATGGAAACTGTAAAGAAGACAGGCAAGGTGATTTTCCTTCATGAAGATTGCCTGACGGGTGGAATTGGCGCTGAGATTTGCGCTTGGATTTCGGAGCATTGTTTTGAGTATCTGGATGCTCCCGTGATGCGGGAGGGCAGTTTGGATACCCCTGTCCCTTTTGCCCCTACTCTCGAAAAACAGTTTCTGCCCATTGACCGGTTTAAAGAGAAACTGTCCCGACTTTTGGAATACTAATTGAATTGGATTCCATTGTATCCTTAGCCCGTCTATTACTGCTTTAGACGATGGAGCACTCAAACCTGACTAGATCACAATGAACAGATTCCCAAGCTATCTATTTTCCTGCCTTCTGCTTGTTGGGTTTATTAATACCACTGCTAATGGACAAACTTATATAGGAGGTATTGTTGACAATCATGCGGGGGTTCATTCCCTGTTGCTCAATCCTGCCAATACTGTAGGTTCAAAAATGAGATGGGACATCAACTTATTCTCTGCCAGTGCATTTGTGGGAAGTGATTATCTCAGTGTAGATCTACGCAATCTGGAAAGTTTCAGCAATGGATTTCAGATTAAATCAAGGGGAGATAACCCTTCCAACCACAATAATTTCTTTGGGAATGCAGACATTCTGGGGCCATCCGCTTTATTTAACTTAGATCAAAAAAACAGCTTTGCTTTCACTACCCGGGCTAGGGCATTCTTCAATATTACCAATCTTGGAGGAGATCTCTATGAGCTCGTTAACCTCGATTATAATGGTAAGACCAACTTCAATGTCACAATGGAAGATGCCTCGGGACTGGTCCATGCATGGGCTGAGATAGGCGCCACTTATGGCAGGTTGATTATGGCTAATGATACACATGCGCTCAATGGTGGTGTAACGTTAAAGTATCTTGTCGGAGCCGGGAGCACTTATGGATCCAGTCAACTGCTAAATGCCCAGTTTGACAGTGAATCCAATCTTTTGACCACCTCAGGGATCTTAAACTACGGTTACACTTCAGGGTTTGACTCGGATCACATTACCTTCTCAGACATCAAATCCGGGTTTGGTGCAGACATAGGACTCGCCTATGAATTCAAGGAACAAAATGTCAATACGTATTATTATCCCTACAAATTCAAATTGGGGGTATCTGTAATGGATATCGGTGCAATAAACTATGGGGGAACAAATCAGAGCACTTATGCCACGGACGGTTCCATCGATATCAGTCAATTTGATTACAAGAATCTTGAAGAAATCCTTGAAGACAATTTTAGTAGTTCCCAAGTCACCGGAAAAACAAAAATGAGGCTTCCCACTTCCGTTCAGTTTTTTGCAGATTATAACATCAACGGAAAATTCTTTGTAAGCGCACAAGGAGCTGTTTCTGTTAAAAGCAACGCTGAAATCCCTGTCAACAAACTTATTAATTCCTTTACGCTTACTCCCCGGTTTGAAAAAAGATGGATTAGTATCTACAGCCCTCTGAGTGTGAGACAATACGATTCAAGAGTAGCTTGGGGAATTGGCCTGAGAACAGGTCCTGTGCTATTCGGCTCTGGATCAGTTTTGACCAATTTGCTTTCCAACAATTCTAAAAGTACAGATGCGTATGTGGTCGTTAAAGTTCCTCTTTACAAATGAGATCTTTGCAGTTGCTTTGAGAGTGGGTTTCTGACTTTTTATCGCAACGGAAGATAATATTCTAGGCAAAAAACGCATGTAGGATACACTTGCAATTAACTCAAAAAACCGACTCATCACCCAAGCGAAACTCTACAGAATATTAATCCTGCCTATCTAAAAAAAGAGGCTACTACACAAAAGTGAAGCAGCCTCTTTTAAATCAATAAAAATCCACTTATTAGAACCCAGGGTTCTGGATCAATTTGTCAGTACCCACCAAATCAATTTGGTTCTGAGGAATAGGCAAAATTGCATGCTTCTCTGTGTAAGTCGCACCGCCAAGAGCATTCAGAAGAAGAGCACCATCATAGGATAAGTAGGCATTTAATTCTTCGGAAGCGATACCCCATCTTATCAAATCATAAAACCTATGACCTTCCATTCCCAATTCCAGCTTTCTTTCAAAGCGAACAGCAGTTCTGGCAGCATTAGGATCTGACCAAGGCGTAGTATAGAGACCAATTTGGTAATTAGCTGCAGGACCTGAGCCATCCAACTTCATCACTTCGGAATTCATAGCTCTTGTTCTTACCATATTTACATATTCTCTCGCTTTTTCGAGTCCACCGGTTTCTATTTCTGCTTCAGCAGCCATGAGCAATACATCTGCAAAACGAATAATATTGAAGTTGATCCCTGTATAGCCGGGAGTCCAGCTACTGTTATCCTGAAAAGAACCTACTTCAGTTCTAGAATAAACAAACTTTTTCACCGAATAAGGACCCGAGAAAGACTGTTGTCTTATCCATGATTGGCCAGGATGATCTTGCCAATCAATATAAGGAATACCTCTTCTACCGGCAGTGTGATCTACCCTGGGATCGATTGGTCCCTGATCAATGGTATAGGCAGCGTTTGCCGCTATCCCCATGTCATTCTTCACACTATTAGCAGAAGAATTATAAGATCCGTCCAATAATGGAAGACCATTAGCATCTGTTCTAAAGGAATTTACAAAGGTGAAACTTGGAGCAAAGAACCCACAGCAGACACCCGGTGCAGCAGAGTTGTATGGATTATTCAAATCAAACTCCGGATTCGCATTGTTTACCGAACCTGTACCCGCAGCGGACTGATATGACCAAACAGACTCCAGATTATTATCGTACTCTCCTCTAAAAAGATTCCCGTAGTTATCCAGTAAACCATATTTCTCACCACTACTAGTTACACCATTTGCAATAATATCATCGAAAAGAGCTTTTGCCTCAGAAAACTTATTCTGATATAGGTAAACTTTAGCCAGATAGGCTTTGGCTGCCCAAGAGTTCACCCTGCCTACCTCAGACTGGGTTTCAGGTAAATTATCTACAGCAAATTGGAAGTCAGCCTCGATCATTGGCCATGTATCTACATTGTTGACTACATCTTCCAATCCATCTTTGTAATCTACTGTCTCATCTACATAAGGGATGTTTTCAAAATTTCTTTTCAATTGAAAATAGTAATGGCCTCGAAGAAATCGTGTCTGGGAAGCAATCCTTTGGACATCTTCCTCAGTTACATCATCACCTCTCCCCGCCATTAGTCTCAACACATTGTTTGCCCGGGCGATCCCTTCATAATTACCATTCCAGCTATCCAAGAGATTCTGGTTTGTCGCATCTGTCTCAAATCTCTGGATTGGATTGATTGTGTTGAAATCCCCGGGATCAGTACCCTTATTAGCATCACCGCCTCTAATACTACCCCAAACCCAGTTGGAAGGAGAAGCCATTCTATTGGCTCTACCATTTACCTGAGAATACACTGCGATTAGTGACGCCTCGAAACCGGCCAAGCTAGTTGCTTGAGGTTGGGTTAATTCCCCTGTTGGAGTAACTTCCAGAAAATCATCGCTACAGCTCACCGCTACCATCAAAATAGTGGAGGCAATCAGAGCACCGACTTTTATTTTTATATTTTTCATGTGTTTTAATCAATTATAGTTTCTATAACACGATTCTAATTCTACGAGTGAGCTTAAAAGCTTAAGTTCACACCGAAAGTATACCCACGGGTAACCGGATAGTTTCCTACATCGATACCAAAGGTCAAATCGGCATCACCACCCACTGCAGGATCGAGCCCTTCGTAACCGGTAATGGTGAATAAGTTATTTGCAGAGGCAAATACTCTCAGACGTTCCAATCTCCATCTTTCTAATAAGGAAGCGGGAAGCGTATAACCGATGGTCACATTCTGTAACCTCAAATATGAACCGTCCTCTACATAGAATGAATTACCCACACTAGAAGTAGAGAAGTTTGCCGCCTTTTCTACGATTGGAATAGTGGCATTCAGATTCTGGGGAGTCCAGGCATCTTTGAGGCGTTCAGAAGTTGCCGCCCCTTCAAACGTAGAATAGAAATCAGTAAACCATTTTGACTGGTTCCAAATCTCATTTCCAATAGAAGTATAAACATAAGCTGAAAGATCAAACCCTTTGTATCCAAGAGTGAAGTTCATTCCGCCTGTGAAAGTAGGAATTGGGGAACCAAGTGTTTTTCTATCTTCTGCATTAATTACACCATCGTTATTGATATCCCTATACTTAAATCTACCAGGAGCAGCCCCGTCTTGAGTAGCATGATTGGCTACATCTTCAGCTGAACTGAATAACCCTTCTACCTCATATCCAAAGAAAGAAGAAAGGGATTCACCAACCATATTTCGGATTGGCTGAATACCTCTAAAATCAGGATTCGCAGAGGTGATTATTGTTACATCGGGAGCCAAGGAAACAATTTCATTCTTCAACAATGAACCATTAAGAGAGACATCATAAGTGAAGTCTGAGGTAAGATTTCCTCTAAAAGCTACTAGAAGATCCACTCCCTTGTTTACCATTTCACCTACATTTATCGCCGGAGGGGCTGCATCATACCCTGCAGTGGAAGGCAGTGGAAGTTGAAACAATAAATCCTTAGTATCCTTCTGCCATAAGTCGAAAATCACATCCATACGACCATTAAAGAAGGTACCATCAAAACCAATGTTTTGAGTAACTGCGGTTTCCCATTTCGCATCAGCGTTACCAATCCTAGTCCTTCTGTAACCAATCAAAGCCCCAGAATTGGATCCTGTGATATCATAGGAGGATGCTCCTACATTACCACCAAAAAGGGTATATTGATTATTTGGATCTACGTTATTGGAGTTACCCATTTGTCCCCAGCCACCTCGAATTTTCAATTCGTCCATCCAGGTGAAGTTGGACATAAATCCTTCCGACGAAATCCTCCATGCGGCCGAGAATGCAGGGAACACACCGTATCTATTATTCACACCAAATCTAGACGATCCATCGCGTCTAACGACCGCACTAAACAAGTATTTGTCATTGTAAGTATAATTTAGCCTTCCAAATATTGAATAGAAGTTCACTCCCTTATACAGACTTGAGTTAACGATTCTGCTAGAAACCGGTAAATTGGTTATTGTAATAAAGTCTGGATTTTCACTAAATGGATTCTGACCCGAAGCCAACATATTTCTACCTGAACCATCATTCAAAGATTCCATTCCAGCCAAGAAATCAAACGCATGCTTATCAAATGTCTTTTTGTAAGCTAGTGTATTCGTAAAGGTCCATGCAAACTCATATCCCGACCCCTCATTATACCCAAAGGCAGAATTATTCTCTAGATTCTCGTACTGGTGTCTCGAATAGTTATAGGAATAGTAGTTATCATAACGACCTCCAATTGAAGTCCTAAAAGTCAAATCATCAATAATGTCCGCTTCCAGGTATACGTTTCCAAAAATATTCGCATTGAAATTTCTGTTGTCTTTCAACGCATCACGCTCTGCCACTGGATTTCTTGGGTTGTTAAACCCTTGGGCAGCTGTACCGGCATATCCGCCAAACTCATCGTAGACAGGAATTATAGTGGACATACGAAAGGCCCCTAAAATTGAGTTTTCATCCCTTGACACACCTTGTCCACCAACTCCCCCACTTATGCCAAGCGCTCTTCTATAAGTAGCTTGAAAATTTTCTCCTATTCTGATTCGTTTAGTCACATCAAACTCAGAATTGGCTCTAAAAGTTATTCTACGAAGCGTGTTGTTCAATAAAATACCTGCCTGATCCTGAATGCCCAATCCTACAAAGAATCTGCTGAATTCAGAACCTCCATTGATCCCCAATGAGTGGCGATTCAATGGCGCATTTCGTGTAATCGCTTTAAACCAATCTGTTCCTTCTCCTGTAGCTGCTCTAACTATTTGATAAATATCACCTTTACTATAGTCTACATTATACTTGGCAGCCTCCTCAGCCAGTCTATCTGGTGAGAATGGACCTGCAACTCCACCTTCTCCCCCAACTCTAATGTAATATGGCAATACCGGCGTTTCACCAGTCCCGAATTGGGGATGGTCAAATTTAGTTTCCCTTCCTTCAGCCGCTGCTGCATTTCTCTCTGCCAACCAGGTATATTCTGCCTGATCCTGAGGACTCATCATATCGATTCCTTTACCGGGCGTTGTAATACCATACATCCCATTGTAATCCACTCTGAGCTTCTGGTTTCCTCTTCTACCCCTCTTGGTCGTGTAGATAATCACACCACTTGCCGCCCTAGCTCCATAGATGGAAGCTGCCGCAGCATCTTTCAACACGGTAGTGGATTCTATGTCATCCGGATTAAGGAAATCCGTAGATTGTACAGGAACTCCATCGACAACGTATAACGGTTCGTTACCTCCAAAGGCTCCAAAACCACGCACTCGAATAATTGAAGTTGTTCCCGGCTGACCGTTGGTAATTACCGTAACCCCAGAAACACGGCCTTGAAGAGCCTGTTCCACGTTACCGGTGGGAATTACTGCCAAATCTTTGGAATCTACCGTGGCTATAGCACCTGTAGTCTCTCTTCTACTGTCAATGGAGTAACCCGTTACTACCATCTCGGTTAGTGTTCTTTCATCAGGAGCCATTTTAATATCAACGACGCTCCTATTTCCAACTGCTTGCTCTATTTTGCTGTAGCCGATAAATGAGAAAACCAGAACGGCATCATCATTCGGCACATTGAGGGAGAACTTCCCGTCAATATCTGTAGCTGTACCGGTAGCAGTTCCTTTCACCAGGACTGAAACCCCGGGAAGTCCCATATCATACTCATCCAGCACTGTCCCGGTCACGGTTTTTTGCGCAAAGGCAGCCGCACCGGTAAGGACTAAGAGCAGAAATAATGCACTTAGATTTTTGTAAATATTTTTCATAAATATAGATAGATTGGGTAACAAGATTAATTTCAAAACTTGTCATTCTTAATGTGTCATCGCAATCGATTGCGACATTACTCAAACTAGTAGCAAAAGATAATCTCCTGATCTACAGGATACTTCTGTACTATACCGTGGCTTTTTCAAAAACCAGCTAATTGAGAAACCTTTAGGTTTGAGAGCATCTGTAAGTGATGCTGCATGGATGGGTGGGCACACTACTTCTAAGTAGAATAGGTCATAGGCAAATATTTTGGGTTACGGTAATTGCACTAAAGCACCAATGTTAAATATTCTCAAACAAAATTCAAATTCAAAGGCAAAAATAAAATTCCGAATTTTGCAAGAAGCACTGCACTAATCCACAGCTTTAACCATTAATACGATGCCAATTTAGTGCAATTAACGGGTTTACCAAAAATCATACAATTCATATCCAATATTTTTCGCTTTAAAATTTCTTTGAAAAATCAATGAATCCTGGGTTATTTTTCATTTCTGTTAACAGAAGATCTAAATATTTGGAAAAACTCATCAGATGACCTGATTTCTTCAAAAATCGGATCTACCAATGCTTTTTGATAAATTAATTCGCTCGCATGAATTGCCTTGTCCAATTGCAATAAAGCAATCTCTGTTTGGCCGCTTTCGGCAGCCACCATCGCTAGCCCGTAGAAACCGTATCCATAATTCCTTCCGGCCATTACCGATTCCTCAAATGACAAGCTGGCATTTGCATAGTCCTTGGATAAAAAGTAAGCTAAGCCTTTATTGAAAAAATCCTTTGCCTCAGAATAGGGGTAATCAAAACGTAGTGCTGCCAGTTTGTAATCACCTCTCATGATATCCAGTGCTCCTCTCAAACTTTCATTGTATTTCAAAAAATCCTGATTCCGTGTAAGTACAGAAGCGTCAGATAGCTTCTTATAAGCCTCCCACATTTTCCCTTGTAAAACCAGAATCTGTCCTTGATTATGCAGTACATAAGGATCAGTGGCTATTTTGGATGCCTGATAAAGCAACTCATTGGCTTCCTTCCATAGCAAATCTTTGGTCGCCTGATCAAGTGTGCGCTGAGCCATCCGCATCTTCACCACCGCCAGATTATTGTAGGGTACCACGGATCTAAACAACTCAGTCATTTTACTGTAGATTTTTGCCTTATCTTCAAGCCTGGGGGAGGCCTCGCCTGCGATAGCCCAGTCAGCCATATCAAGATCAGAGCTTGCAGTATTTTCATTCAATGCCTGGCGAAGCAAAGCTGCCTGAGCTTGATTAAGACCTGGGAGAGGCTTTGCCACCACTTCGATTTTGACCGATCTCAGACTAGGAAATAGATCACGCGCTACTTGATTGAACCCCGGGATCTTTTTCAATGCCTGAGTTTGGGACTGATAGTCGGCCCCATCTGCCAACACAGCATAATATTGATCTTTTCTTTGGGTGGAAAGTTTTTCATATTCTCGAAGTTGTAGTCTAAGGTCAAACCAATCATTCCATCTTGAGTTTACTTCTGTCAAACTATCTCGAAGTAAAACATTAGAATCCTCAAGCATACGCCTTACCGCTTCTGCCCGGTCCATTCCCAATTTGCTTGTTTTACCTTCTGAGCTTTCCGGAGACTGCGTACCTGTTATTCTAAAAGATATTACAGCCGAATTTTCAGTCAAAAATGTTTTTAAATCAGCAATTTCCCCCTTATTCGAAGCATCCATTTTCACAGATGAAGACCCCTCGTCAAATCTGATCAGAAATTCCCCCATTCGGGAAAGATCAGCATCCATAACTCCTGTAGAAATAAATAATCCTACCTGTGGAATCGGCTCATCCGGATTTACTTTTCCTATTTTCGCCAGCAAAGGAGTAGTGATAATCCCCCTGGCAAGTATCTTTTTCTGTGAAGGCACTAGCTGTGTTTTTCTTCCTTGGAAAAACTGGACCTCCAGAAATGCTCCTTCCATCCAAGGCTCATAAGCCAACACAAAAGATTTCTTGTATTCATATGCGGCAACTTTTTTGGTCAGCTTGATATCTTCGAAGAGTATTGAATTCTCCGAAGATTTTAAAAGCAGGTTGATCTTCGGATTCCTCGGGCTAAACGCTGACTCTACAGGAATACTTCCTGTAACTTCGAACCTTACCGAATCTCTGTAAAACTCAAGCTTACCCGGAATCACTTTGGAATCATTCAAAAAATCAGTCTCGGGCATTATTATTGAGCTGCATATAAGCGGCAATAACAGGACAAAAAACAAAACAGGTTTTTTCTTAAACAATTGGTCTACCATTATTATTTATTAATTCTAAAGACTTTTTTCTTAAATTCACCGTAACAAACTCGCCTATTACCATGGAAAAGCTGAAAATATTCTTCGAAGAAAGAGCATTTGGGGTTTGCTCACGCTTAGGTGAAAAACTCAACTTCCCTATTGACAGCATCCGTTTATTCTTTATTTATGCCTCCTTTGTTACAATGGGTTCACCTGTAATCCTCTACGTGAGTATGGCAATGACTATGAAAATCAGAAAGTTCTTTAGAAAAAAGAACAATCCTGTACTTTTTGACTAAAGCTGATCGTAGCTCTTTTTACCCAATATTTTCCAGTTCCAAAAGACCAAGGCTACTTTTCCTTTTCTTTTTACCTCTACTCTTCCATCCGTTTCAGGTTGGAATTTCTCAATAGAACTCTTTTTTGATTTAAAGTCTCTATAAGCGTCTAATACTGCCTTCGAAAATTCCTTTTTCCCTTGAATCACAAAGCTCAACGCTGCCAAATGCTCCAACAAAGATTTGACCAGAAAAATCCGGGTAAATCCGGGGGAGGTCTCGTTTTTATATATCATACTGAGACTGTTTCTGATATTCAAATACATTTTCTTAGGACTAGCTCTATCCAGTGTAGCTCCACCGAGATGATATACCTCCACTGATCCTTCATAAGCTATTTTCCATCCCGATTTCCGCATCCGCCAACAGAGGTCTATTTCCTCCATATGGGCAAAAAAAGCTGAGTCGAAACCGGACAATTCATGGAATACTGTAGCATTCACTACCATACATGCACCCGAAGCCCAATCTACGTCGATGGAATCATTGTAATTTCCCAGATCTTCTTCTATAGAATCCCAGACTCTGCCCCTGCAATAGGGGTACCCATACGCATCCAAAAACCCACCTCCAGCTCCTGCATGGTCAAATAAGCTCTTCTGCTTCCAAGAAAGGATCTTAGGCTGAAGCGCAGCATAATCGGGGTGGGATTCCATCCATTCGATCAGAAGAGAATCCCACCCAGCAGTCACTTCTACATCGGAATTGAGCAGAATATAATAATTGTATTCGCCTCTTATATAAGCAAGTCCACTATTGTATCCTCCGGCATAGCCAAAATTCCCACTGAGTTCAATCAGCCGAATGCGAGGATATTTCTCTTTCAAAAAATCTACTGAGCTGTCAGTACTTGCATTATCTATCACCCAGACGTCATAGCTACTATGCGTACAAACTGAAGGAAGAAATGTCTTTAGCATTTCTTCCCCATTGTAATTCAGTATGACGATGGCGCAGGCCTTCATCCAAACATTCCGCCTAGATCCATCCCCGGGATATTCGGGATCATACCTTCTGTAGCCGCTTTCATCTCAGCTTTGATTTTCACCTCGATTGCGGTCATCGCAATATTGGTGGCCGCCACGATCAAGTCGCTCAGCATTTCTTTGTCTTTGGGAGAGAGCAGAGAATCATCAAACTCAATGCTCATGACTTTTCTATCCCCATTTACAGTAACTTTCACCATTCCGGCTCCCGATTCACCAGTCGCCGTCAAGTGTACAAGTTTAGCCTGTGTCTCTTTAATTTTTGCCTGGGCTTCTTTCACTTTGCCCATCATGCCCATGATATCAAACATATATTTCGAATTAAGATCTTTTTATTTTTAACTATGGTTATCTGCGATGTTACAATTGAGGTTATTTTCTTTGCCTGGATTGGAAAGGAGATCAAAGCCACCTGCCTGACGATAGGTGCGGCAGACCTAAACAGCCTCAATTCTTAAGTTTACCATCTATTTTGGAGCTTTAAAATCCCTACTGGCATAAGTGCAAACACATTTTCTAATTTACTTTAAACGCGCAATTACTTCCTCCAAACTTAGGGATTCTTGAACTCCTGTTTCCAGATTTTTTAAGGCTATTACATTAGACTCAATCTCTGCATCACCACAAATACCTACAAATGGAATGGCTTTCTTAGAAGCAAAATCCAGTTGTTTTTTCATTTTACTGAGATCAGGATAAAGTTCCGCTTTGATTCCCACTGCCCTGAACTTCTTCAACAAGCTCAACGAATATACAAATGCCTTCTGATCAAAATGCGTCAAAAGAATTTTAGTGCTCTGAAAGCTGTCTTCAGGAAACAAGTCCAACTCCTCCAGCACATCGTACAAACGATCTACTCCAAAGGAGAACCCAACCCCTGACATTCCCGAAAGCCCAAAAACTCCCGTCAAATTATCATATCGCCCTCCTCCACTCACGGATCCAATGGACACATGGTTTACTTTTACTTCGAAGATCGCTCCAGTATAATAGGATAATCCACGGGCCAGCATAATATCCAGCTCTACAAAATCCAGATCTTCTCCCATTTCCGTTAAGATTTGAAGCACCTCTTCCAGTTCGCTTACCCCCTGAAGTCCGATTTCACTGTTGGCCAAGAACTTTTTAAGAAATGCCAACTTTCCTAGTTGATCAGCTTCCAAAGTAACCAATGGAGTTAGTTTTTCTACAGAATCGGAGGCGAAGCCCCGCTCTCCTAATTCTTCTTTTACTTTCTCCCAGCCGATTTTGTCCAGTTTATCTATGGCGACGCATAGAGGGCCTTCTTTCCCAGCCTCCCCTATAGCTTCAGAAATCCCTGTGAGAATTTTTCGATTGTTCAGCTTGATACTGAAATCATTCAGCTTCAATTTGTCAAAAACAGATCGGATCATCAGAATAATTTCCGCTTCGCAAAGTAGACTGTCTGTACCTACCACATCTGCATCACACTGATAGAACTCGCGGTATCTTCCCTTCTGAGGTCTATCTGCACGCCAAACCGGCTGAATCTGAAAGCGCTTGAACGGAAAAGTCAACTCATTCCTGTTCATCACCACAAAGCGGGCAAAAGGAACAGTCAAATCATAGCGTAGGCCCTTTTCCGAGACCTTTGTAAGGGTTTGTTTATAGCCATTCTGCAAATCATTTTCAGCTACATTCTTCAAGAAATCCCCACTGTTCAAAATCTTAAAAAGCAACTGATCCCCCTCATCCCCATATTTACCGGTTAGCGTGCTGAGGTTCTCCATCGCCGGAGTCTCAATCTGATTATAGCCAAAAAGTTGAAAAGTGTCCTTGATTGTATCTAGGATATAATTCCTTCTGGCCATCTGGATAGTTCCGAAATCCCGGGTTCCTTTTGGCAGACTTGGCTTTTGCATAGCTTGTTTTTTGGTGATTAGCTGCCAAATTTATTCAAAAAAAAGGAAACGCATCCTGATATCGTGCGTGTGAAAGAATTAAATCGCAAAATAATTTAGGCTAAAATGAAATGTTTATTTACTTTTGCAACTCGTTTCGAAACAATACTATTAAAAAAATATACGACCATGGCAGTTACTACACTGAAGAGAAAACTTAAAAGAAAAAGACAATCTCAGACCACACGTGTGATTAAGATCAAGCAATTGTCTGCTCAGCCTGTAATCAGAAACGTGGACGTTGAAGAGCTTAAGAAGTCTTTCTCGAAATAATCTTTACCTCTGTAAAAACATTGAAGGCGGTCATCTGATCGCCTTTTTTGTTTGTTTTTTGAGATGTTAGACATGAGAGAAAAGACATTAGAAATGATTTCATGATTGAACACTGGAGTCCCAAATCTTTTACAAAAAAATCGAAAATTCAAGTGGTTTGTGTCTTCACAAACCACGGCCTTTAGGTCATTTCCAAATCTGCCTGAGACTGAAAACTGCAACTCTTTTTACATTCTACCTATTACAAGATATTAAACTGACTATTTAGCGGTAAAAATCAACCCACCTTACCCCGCTTCCCCAGCTCCACCACCCGGAGATTTTTTACCTGACCTGCTTCCAAATCAAATAACAGCATCGTCCGCATCACATGAAAGCCATGCTGCCCGATAGCTCCCGGGTTCATATAAAGGCAATTCATTGCCTTATCAAATTCCACTTTGCAAATATGGGAATGCCCACAGATGAAAAGATTTGGGGCTGATTCTTTAATTTTGGTTTTGATGCCAGTGGCGTAGCGGGGAGGTTTCCCTCCGATGTGCGTCATTAATACCTTCACTCCTTCCAGCGTGAACTCTTGCCATTCCGGATATGACTGCTGCATAGTCACATCATCAATATTCCCATAAACTGCCCGTATACGCTTACCTGAGGGCAAAGCCTCCATCACTTCAAAACTTCCGATATCTCCGGCATGCCAGATTTCATCCACTTCTTCCAGATAGGCGAGCGTTTTGTGGTCAACATAATTATGAGAATCAGAGATAAGGGCAATCTTGGTAGGCATTTGAACTTAATTTTGCTAAATTTTCATTCCAATATGGATTAGCTATTATTCACATCAAACACCACAACCATGAAATTTCAAAAAATTCTTTTTCTGGTATTTAGTTTGGCTATGATTAAGATTGATTTCGTATTAGCCCAATCTTCTGATTCAAATACAATTAGTGTAACGGAGTTTGAAGAACTGGCGAAAAACAAAGGCGCAGTACGGATAATTGATGTTCGCACACCGGAGGAAGTAGCCGCTGGAAGCATATTAAATGCTCAAAACATTGATTTTAAAAATGACAATTTTAAAAGGAAAATTGCAAAACTTGACAAAAACAGAACTTACCTGCTCTATTGCAAAGCTGGAATTAGATCCGCCGACGCATCCCTATTGATGAAGGAGGCAGGATTTACCCACATTTACTCCCTTGAGGGTGGAATTGATTCTTGGATAGAAGCTGGGAAAACCATAGAAAAATGACACTAATAAAATCAGTCAATCCCTATTGAGGGGAATTCTTGCAGAGTACAATCCTTTAACGGAAAATGAAATTGAAGAAAAGCTTAGCTCAGGTTCATTGGCCCTGCGGCAACGCTCTTTAGAGTAAACGACGAAACGGATGCAATTGCTTTGGCAAATGATTCTGAGTTTGGTCTAGGAGCTTCCATTTGGACCGAAGACATGCAGAAAACTGAGAAAATTGCCGGGAAAATCAAGTGTGGAGCCGTGCTTATCAATGCCATGGTAGCTTCCAATCCCGATCTTCCCTTTGGGGGAACAGAAAAAACAGGATTCGGAAGAGAACTGGGCAGATATGGAATTTTGGAGTTCGTCAATTCAAAAACAGTATATTTGGATTAATCAATTGGGGATAAAACGGCCTTAATTTTTGGTTTTGGCCAATTCCTTTCTATTTTTACGAGCCAAAATTTTGTCATAAACTAATGAGAGAAATACAGTTTCGAGAAGCCCTAAGAGAGGCAATGTCCGAAGAAATGAGACGTGATAAAGACGTTTTCCTGATGGGCGAAGAAGTTGCTGAATATAATGGAGCTTACAAAGTATCCCAAGGAATGTTGGATGAATTCGGACCGGACCGTGTCTATGACACACCCATTGCCGAGCTCGGATTTTCCGGATTAGCTGTAGGCGCCGCAATGAACGGCCTCAAGCCCATTGTCGAGTTCATGACTTTCAACTTCTCTTTAGTTGCAATAGATCAGATTATCAATTCCGCCGCGAAAATGCTTGCCATGTCCGGCGGAGCGTACAGCGTTCCTGTCGTATTCAGAGGTCCTACGGGAAATGCAGGCCAATTGGGAGCTACCCACTCTTCTAATTTCGAAAATTGGTTTGCAAATACCCCGGGGCTGAAAGTTGTCGTCCCTTCTAATCCTTACGATGCCAAAGGCCTGATGAAAGCAGCTATCCGAGATCCTGATCCGATCATCTTCATGGAATCTGAGGTAATGTATTCTGATAAAGGTGAAGTACCTGAAGGAGAATATCTTCTGCCAATCGGTGTTGCGGATGTAAAAAGAAAAGGAAAAGATGTCACTGTTATTTCATTCGGTAAAATGATGAAAGTAGCTCTACAGGCTGCCGAAGAAATGGCAAAAGAAGGCATAGAAGCTGAGGTAATTGACCTACGAACTGTGAGACCTATTGATTACGCTACTTGTATGGAGTCTGTGAAGAAAACCAACCGTGTAGTGATCGTAGAAGAAGCCAATCCTATCGCAGGTATTTCTTCTGAATTGACTTATCACTTTCAGCGCTATGCGTTTGACTACCTAGACTCACCTATAATCCGTGTGAATTCTATGGATATTCCGTTAAGCTACTCTCCAGCTTACATTGAGGCTACTTTGCCTAATGTGAAGAGAACTGTAGACGCAATCAAGAAAGTCTGCTATAAAGATTAATTATTCTTAAGTCATAGAAAAGCCCGGATTCATTGAAATGAATCCGGGCTTTTCTATTAGTAGCAGCAAGTATCCAGATACAAGACATTCGAGTCGAGAATCAAGAACCAAGTGTCATGTCCACGGTCCAGGGCAATCAGTGGAATCCTCTTGTCGATTATGGGCAGGGCTTAGATAGTTAAGGTTTTCAGCCCGTTAATTCTATACTGTAAAGCAGATTTTAAGCAGCACTCTCTGTGATCATTGTGGTAGAAAAATGAAAGCATAAAAAAAGCCCGTCCCCAAACAAGGACAGGTTTTTCTCTTGTAACCCAATCTACTATTTACTTTAATTATTTATTTTGTTGCATCTCAGCTTCACTGCCGCCTTCTTTCAGGTCATCGTTAGTGACTGATTTTTTCCTTCTAGGTTTTTGGTCCATGCTCATCTTACCTATTCTATAGCTGAAGTTGATTTTGAAATTCATATTTCTCATTGCATTCGTACTATTCTGCACGATTGTGGGGGTAATGATCTCGTTTCTAACTTTAAACTCTTTGGAAAGGAAGTTGTCAGCACCAAATCCTATGGTTCCTCTTTTCTCATCAAACTGCTTATTGATTCCCATCCCATAGGCTGCAAATCCCCCGGAAGAACCCTGTAACTGAACTTGGCGGCCTCTGGCAAAAGTAAACACTTGAACTTGCCAATCTTTAGGAAGTGAATAGTTACCGAATAGACGGCCACTGATTACAACTCCCTCATTTGAGGCTGCGAAATTGGGATCCGTGAGGCCGTTATCCAGCATTGAATAATATAAATCCATACTACCGTTCAATGAGAGTTTATTGCTTATGCTGATATTGGTAAAGATATTCGTACCCACAGCTCGCTCATGACCGATATTGTCATACGTGGTATAAATAATATCATCCTCTTGAATTGTTCTCACGGCTTGGATAGATCCTGTGGTATTTCTAAAGAAACCGCTGAAGCTGATCATAGTGCTTTTGAAGAAAGTACTGTATCCCAACTCATAGTTATCTGTATATTCAGGATCCAGTTCCGGGTTACCTTGAGTCAGTTGATTACCATTTGATTTATCAAGGTTTGGATTCAGGTATCTAAGAGAGGGACGGGAAATTCTCCGGTTATAAGAACCTTTGATCAAATTACCATTTGCAAGCTTTCTACTCAAGTTTAAACTTGGAACGAACGTGCCATAAGAAGGAATATCCACAGCAGACTCAGTTTTGAAATCAGCGTTGATCGTTGTGTATTCGTATCTGATACCGGGCTTGATGGTATAATTTTTAAATAGGGTCGTCGTGTATGACACATAACCGGCAGTTACATTCTGATCATAACTGAATTCGTTGCTTAAGGTAGGATCCGGATTTTCCACATATGATCCGTCTGCTCCTTCCGCCTGAAAATAGGTGAAGTCAGAGTATGCTTTTCTTAAAATGTTTTTAGCTCCGTATTCCAAAATTGAATTCCCATCTTTCCCTAATGGCTCCACAAAGTCAAGTTGCACCGTGTATTCTTCATTTTTACTAGGGTTGTCGTTTTTCAAACGGGAATCAATAGTGGACATATCTTCTTCAAAAAGTGTATTTACGAAAGAGTTCTCACCATTATTTCTACTATACAAAGTCAACAAAGCAATCTCTTTACCTTTCTTTTCAAAAGTCTTTGTGTAGTTCAAACTTATATCTATGGAATTTGAATTGTCTTTGGTGTCTCTATCCTGCAATGAACTGCTTAATAAAGTACCCTCTCGGAGGGTCTGAGTAAGGAAGTTCTGCTCCAAGCTACTTCTGTTTCTGATGCCAAAATTCACCGCGGCCGTCAAGAAATTGTATTGATCAATTTCATAATCAGCTCCAAAATTATACCTCCCAAAAAGTTGGTTACTCTTAGTGTCTGAACTCTGAAGTACAGTAGAACTACTCCCGTCTGTGTTTGTAATTACCTGCTTGTTTTCGAAGCTTCCCTTGATATTATATCCAGCTCTCCCAAAACCACCCAACGTAAACCCGAATTTACCTTTTCTCGCACTGGCATTTAATCCAAAATCAGAACCTCTCAACCCGGTCCCTGTACGGATATTGGCAGACATACCCTGTAAGTTATTCTTTTTGGTAATGATATTAATCACCCCAGAGGTACCTTCAGCATCATACTTTGCGGAAGGGGAAGTAATTACTTCTACAGATTTAATTT
Source organism: Algoriphagus sp. Y33 (assembly GCF_014838715.1). Classification (NCBI taxonomy): domain Bacteria; kingdom Pseudomonadati; phylum Bacteroidota; class Cytophagia; order Cytophagales; family Cyclobacteriaceae; genus Algoriphagus; species Algoriphagus sp. Y33. Next base: position 3,924,992 of record NZ_CP061947.1, read on the forward strand.
CATCTGCAGGAATCTGCTTCAAAGCATCTGTAATGCTGCTTGCCGCGATAGCAGAAGGCCTGCCATCAATCAAAACGGTAATATTACTACTCCCTCTCATGGATACGTTGCCGTCCAAATCCACAGATAGCATTGGCACTCTTCTCAGCACGTCAGTTCCGTCACCCCCGGCTGTGGTCTTGTCATTTTCTGCTTTGTAGATCGTACGATCCACACGTTCTTCGATCAATTCACGCTGTCCCTGTACAGTGACTTCTTCCAGAGCCAGACCCTCGTCAGTCATTTCGATTTCTCCAATATTAACTTCCCCTGTCTTGCTGACAATCTGGATATCCTTTATCACTGTAGTCTCGAAACCCAAAAAACTAAGTTTCAAATCATAAGTCCCAGGCTCCATTCCCGTGATAAAAAACTGTCCGTCGCCGTCAGCTACACCTCCTGCAACATTGGAGTCACTTCCAGCCACATAGAGAGCAGCCGTAGCGTAAGGAACAGGATCCCCCGTCTTCATATCTTTGGCGATACCCACGATTTTAGCAGTACTGTTCGCTTTCCCTACATTCTGCTGGGCTATAACGCCACTTGTGCTAATCAGGAGAAGAACTGCGATAATGTTAAATAATTTTTTCATTTTTAGTAGATTGTTACTCTTGGACTGGTGAATGGAAAATGACCACTAAACCCAGGAAGTCACTTTTCTGATCACCGACAGATTTGAATTTGTAGGCCTCGTGCTATTTGATACCCCAAAGCAACAGGGTTTGTTCCGCAGTTTTTCCTTAAATAGACGGCTGGGGTAGTTTCATCGACAAACCCCCTCTTTCACCGGATTAAATCCTACAATTGATCGGCGAGTCAATACATCAGCCGGATTAGGACATTGGTAGTCACAATCGCCCTATTCGCAGATTTAATTTCATATAAAGGTGTGCTTTGCGTTAGTTTGGATACTGAAAATCAGATTTATGATCAATCTAAGTCCCAAAAGGAGAGTTTCAATTCTAGTCCATATTCTTGGCTGGGCGATGTTAAGCACGGTGCTTCTGTTGCTTTCCCCACTCTCTTGGAGAATTGACATCCCGATAGAATTCTGGATAAAGCAAGTATTCATGGCGGTGCTGCTTATGTGTATATTTTATGTAAATATGCTTTGGTTTGTACCCAAGGTCTTGTTGCAGGGAAAACTCGCCGTGTATCTATTGACAATCACTCTGGGTGGAGTTCTTTTTGTAGGGATACTCGTGTATGCCGAAAACTTTCTAAATCTGCCTGAATTGATACATAAAGCATTCAATCCTGATGAACCATATACTCCAAAGCCACGGAGAATTTATGGCGATATCTTCAATGTGACGCTTTATCTGCTGACCATTGGAATTAGCACCTCGGTGGCTTCCGTGCAGAAATGGCAAAAAGATGAAACACTCAGAAGAGAACTGGACCAACAAAGAATTAACACCGAACTCTCCTACCTAAAAGCCCAGATTAATCCACATTTCTTTTTCAACACCCTCAACAACATCTACGCACTAACAAATTTGGATGTGAAAAAAGCGCAAGAGGCACTTTTGAAGCTATCCCGAATGATGCGCTATGTGTTATATGAAAATCAGAAAAATGAGACCCTGCTCAGTCGGGAGGTCAGTTTCATAAATGATTACATAGAATTGATGAAAATGAGACTGACCGAAAAAGTCACGCTCAATATTGACATAGACGAACCAAAAGATGATCTGGTGATCGCCCCTATGCTTTTGCTCCCATTTATGGAGAACACATTCAAACACGGGGTAAGTAGTCAGCAGCAAAGTGAAATTCTCATTAAACTGGAAGTCATGGGGAAAACCGTGTTCTTCGAAACTCGCAACCATATTTTCCCTGTATATTCTGACAGTCCCGAAGCAAAGGAAAACGGGATTGGGTTGATCAATACTCAACGAAGACTAAGCCTGCTCTATCCAAATAAACATCGCCTGAAATTTGGTAAAGACGAAGCCAAACAGGAGTATTGGGTAAATCTTACGATCAATCTGGAATGAAATCGAGCATGACGCAAGGGACACACTGGGAGGATTATAATGCATGCGAGATTCCATGTGGCCTTTGATAGACAAAATATAATCACATGAAACTCAACTGCGTTGCCATAGATGATGAGCCACTTGCGCTGGAACTACTAAGTAAGTTCATCGAACAAACCTCCTTTCTAAATCTAATCGGCAAGTTTTCCAACGCCATTGAAGCTCTGGGCTTTATTAATCAAAATGAGGTACAACTTGCCTTTATGGATATTCAGATGCCTGACTTGTCAGGGATGGAGCTCGCTAGGGTGCTGGACGGCAAGAAAAATTCCGATAAAACCCGAATTATTTTTGCGACAGCCTACCATCAGTTTGCAATCGAAGGATATAAGGTAGAAGCCCTCGATTACCTGCTCAAGCCTTACAGCTACGAAGACTTTTTGAATGCCGCTACCAAAGCATTTTCATACTTCGAAAAACAGGCCCAAACCAAACCTGAGCCAATACCGGTAGATCCTACATCCCAAGAGTATATATTTCTAAAGGTAGAGTACCAACTCGTCAAAGTAATGCTAAAGGATATTGCCTATGTGGAAGCCTATAAGGACTATGTCAAGGTACATCTGCTTTCCAAACCCAACCCTGTTCTCTCTCTGACCAGCTTAAAAAATATGGAAGAATTGCTTCCTTCAGATAAGTTTATGAGGGTACATCGTTCTTATATAGTGGCACTGAACCATATAGACTCTGTGTCCAAAAATGTAATTCAAATCGGCAAAAATCATATTACTGTAAGCGATAATTACAAGGATATTTTCCTGGAGTTTATGAGTAGGTGGATGAATTGATTAGTCTCACGCTTATCAAACTCTAAGCTAAAAATCAGTATTGCCAAAGCGACTATTGTTAGTAGTTTAGTTTTCAAAAATAAGTGAATTTGTTATAAAAAGTAACTTATATCAGGCTTTAGAAAACCGAAACCTTACACGAAGTAAATGGCCTAATCGACCTTAATATAAGGTACCGGCGGTGCACACTTAGCAAATTCAGGGCAGATGATAGATAAGCGTGAATAACTATCCGAAACGGCATATTCCAAAGAATAGCTCACCCCTTCCATGAGAGTCAAAGCATCTTTGGGGATATAATAAATATCCCTCATATTTATTTCAAGAGGGTCTTCATAGGTAATCGCTACTTTTTGTTCAGAGACTGTGTAAGTACCACTGTATACGGCTCTATACCCTAAGATTTCATCCGTACCACCACTTAGGGTGATATTTTCGCCTGTAAATGTGCCATCTGCCTTGAATATCAACTTATCCACCAAATCATACTTGGTTTCTCCATCCCCTAATGCAGCTTCTCTTGTGGATTCATATACTCCCGAGATCCTAATGTTAGGAGAGACTTCCGTTACGTCATTGCAGCTAAAAAACACCAAAAGAATAGCAAGTAACGGTAATAGCTTTGGTTTCATAGGACAAATGAATTAAAGTGAAAATAAAATTTTGACGATTTCAACAACAATAGAATAAAACTAATTCTTAAACCCTACGTCAGGCATCTTCGAAACGCTACTGTAAGGGACTTATGTTTTCCAAAAAATGTTTGGCGACGCTAAACCGAAGCCAGCTTCAGGAGAAGCGGGTCTAATCGAAACCGAACTTGAATAAAAAGTGATTGCAGTCCCAAACTTGACTAGCCTCTTTACCAGTATCTGACATCTCGATGACATAATTTAAAAGAATTGTTTGACAACTATCGCCAATCTGTGTCTTAAACGTAATTCTGCATGCTCCCGTGGTTAATTACTTCTTAAAAAAACCCGATCTTGCGACCGGGTTCGTATTTCTATCTTCTTCCTCCTTTTCCTTGTGGCAGCATCTTGCCCATGGCCGCTTTGGCTCCCCCCATCTTGTTCATTTGCTTCATCATCTTGCGCATATCTGCAAATTGCTTCATCAGATTGTTGACCTCCACGATCGTCCTTCCAGAACCCGCCGCAAGTCTCCTTCTTCTACTTCCATCGATCAGATCAGGATGCTCACGCTCAGCAGGTGTCATGGATCTGATGATCGCCTCGATTGGTTTAAAAGAATCATCATCAATATCCAACCCTTTCATTGCCTTGCCCATCCCGGGTATCATTCCAAGCAAATCCTTGATATTCCCCATTTTCTTGACCTGTTCCAGCTGAGAAAGAAAATCATCAAAATTAAAATTATTGGAGCGGATCTTGGAATTGATCCGCTTGGCTTCATCCTCGTCAAAGGACTGCTGTGCTCTCTCCACCAAGGAAATCACGTCACCCATTCCCAGGATTCGCTGAGCCATACGATCCGGGTGAAACACGTCCAGATCTTCCATTTTTTCCCCAGTGGAAATAAACTTAATCGGCTTATTCACTACATGACGGATAGAAATCGCAGCACCACCCCGTGTATCACCATCAAGTTTGGTCAATACCACTCCATCAAAATCCAATCGCTCATCGAAGGTCTTCGCAGTATTCACCGCATCCTGGCCGGTCATGGAATCAACCACAAAAAGCGTCTCCGAAGGATTCAAGGCTTTTTTCAGCCCCTCGATCTCATTCATCATCACGTCATCCACCGCCAAACGCCCTGCTGTATCGACTACCACCGTTTTCTTGCCGGTCTTTTTTGCATAAGCAATCGCATTGTTGGCAATATCCAACGCATTCTTATTCTCAGGTTCAGCATATACTTCTACGCCGATCTGCTCACCCAAAACTTTCAACTGATCGATCGCCGCAGGTCTGTAAATATCACAAGCCACCAGTAATACCTGCCTTCCTTGCTTCTTTAAGTGCGCGCCAAGCTTTCCAGTAAAAGTGGTTTTACCGGAACCTTGAAGACCTGAAATCAAAATAATCGATGGGTCGCCGGATATTTTGATATCCTCTTTCTTGCCCCCCATAAGCTTGGTCAGCTCTTCCTGGGTTATTTTTATCAGTAGTTGACCGGGAGAAACAGAGATTAAGACATCACGGCCAAGCGCCTCTGTCTTGATGGTATCAGTGACTTCTTTGGCTACTTTATAGTTAACATCGGCATCGATCAAAGCTCTTCTGATCTCTTTGACAGTCGTTGCTACGTTTATTTCCGTGATTTTCCCGGTTCCTTTCAGCGTTTTGAAAGCCCGGTCCAATTTTAAACTTAAATTATCAAACATTCCTTATGTGGCTATTTGGTGCAAAAGTAATGATTTTCATCAGTGATAGAAAGGAGTCTTGCATCTATTCCAGCCAGAGTCTCCCTATTTTTATCGATGGGGGTTTGCCCATAAATCCCTAATTTGCATCCCCATCAATTTTCCAAAGAAAAACTCTTTTCATGCAGCTGAATTTCAAAAAAGACGTACTCCCCCATTTAGTGGGAATTGCTATTTTCTATGCCATCGTAGTCGTTTATTTCGCTCCTGTAGTACTTCAGGACCAGGTGATCATGCAGGGTGATATCCTAAAATGGGAAGGATCTGCCACCGAAGCTTTGGACTACAGGGAAGCTACTGGAGAAGAAGCGCTTTGGACAAACAGTGTTTTTGGCGGAATGCCGGCCTATTTTGTCAGCTTGGAATTTGCAGGCGACATCACCACATCGTTGCTTTCTATTATCACCCTAGGCCTTCCCCATCCTGTAAACAGTCTATTCTTAGGCATGGTCGCCATGTATGCATTGATGCTCACTTTTGGTGTCAGACCTGTATTTGCCATCATAGCCAGTGTCGCCTTCTCCATGAGTTCTTATAATCTCCTCAGTTTGGCAGCGGGTCATAATGCCAAAATATGGGCAGTAAACCTTATTCCTGTGATTTTGCTCGGAATACACTTGGCTTTCAAAAAGAAGCGGTTGCTTGGAGCGGGAATACTTGCTCTTGGTCTCCTCCTACAATTGAAATTCAACCACGTTCAGATCACCTACTACACTTTGATTATTTCGGTGATTTATGTCGCTGTTAGAATTGTCTTTGACTGGAAAAAAGAATCAGTTGCACAACTGGGTAAAACGATCGCTTTCTTGATTCTGGGGGCGGTATTGGCTGTAGGAGGGAATATTGGAAGAATAGCTACCGCCATGGAATATGCCCCCTATTCGACTAGGGGCAATGCTACATTAGAATCTGCCTCAGCAGGCTTGGACAAGGATTATGCATTCTCCTGGTCAAACGGCAAATTGGAGACGCTTACTTTTTTGGTTCCAAATTTCTACGGAGGAGGAAGCAGCACCCCACTCGGAAAAAATACCGCTTCCGAAAAAGCGCTGCGGAGCAATGGACTCGACCCGGCTCAAATCAACGGGTTCTTGCAGGGAGCTCCTACCTATTGGGGCGATCAGCCATTTACAGGAGGCCCGATTTACGGGGGAGTCATCTTGGTTTTCCTAGCATTCATTGGAATCTGGGCTGCGCCAAAAGAGAGTCTTTATACATTCGGAGCTATCATTATTCTTTCCCTTATGCTTTCTTGGGGAAAAAACCTGAGTTGGTTCAACTACTTGCTTTTTGACATTCTTCCGGGGTATAATAAGTTTCGGGCAGTGTCCATGGCTCTGGGCATGACGCTATTTGCCATTCCTGCTTTAGCGGCTATATCTTTGGAAAGACTGTATCGAAGCAAGGATTTCAAACCGCTTTACATATCCGGTGCGGTAGTAGGTGGATTATTGTTTTTGCTTGCTATCGGTGCAGGCATATTCAGATTTGAAGGAGCAGCTGATGCAGGCTTGCCTGATTGGCTGATCAATGCGATTCGCCAAGACAGGAAATCCATGCTCTCGGCAAGTGCTTGGAGAAGCCTGGCTTTTGTGGCAGCATCTTTTGCCTTGATATACTTTGCCCTGAAAGACAAAATCTCAGACTTCATCTTGGGAATAGGAATTTTCTCTTTGGTTACAATTGATCTATGGACAGTAAATAAGCACTACTTGAATGATGATTCCTTTCAGGGAAATCCTTCCCGAAGCTATTTCGCCGAAACTCCCGCAGACATGGAAATAGCCAACGATAAAAGTTATTTCAGGGTACTTGATCTAACAGAGTCATTGACAGCATCCGGAAAATCCCCCTACCGCTTCCATAGCCTTGGCGGATATCATGGTGCCAAAATGCGTAGGTATCAGGATTTACTGGACAATAGATTGAACTTTGAATTAAATGATTTTGTAAAAAAAGCACAGGAAGGCGATTTTGATTTTGAGGGTATTCAGACTATTAATATGATGAATACAAAATATGTTATCGCAGGAACTGCCGCAAATTCAGTTTTTGAAAACCCGGAAGCCAACGGTCCAGCTTGGGTTCCTTCCCAAATAGTATCCGTGCAGACCAATCAAGAAGAAATGGATGAATTGGGGAGAATTGACACCAAAACTCAGGCAACTGTGAACACTTCGGAATTTGGTCAGGTGAGTGCCGGAAGTGGTCAAATAACCCATACCTCTTATACTCCCAATGAATTGAAATATATCGCAGAGATAAGCAAAGAAGGGCTGGCAGTCTTTTCAGAAATCTATTATCCTGTGGGATGGACTGCCACCATAGATGGAAAGGAGACGGAAATCTTACGGGCAGATTACCTGCTCCGCGGATTGATAGTGCCTGAAGGAACTCATGAGATCATTTTCAAGTTCGAACCAAAAAGCTACACCGCCACCAAAACCCCTATGATCATTTTTCAATACCTAATCGTATTGTCGTTGATTGCAGGTGTGTTTTTCACGATTAAGGAAAGGAATGGAAGAGAGTAAGGATAATATCTTCAGTGTTTACGATCAATTCTCCGGGAATCAGGATATGTCCGGGATAAATTCCCGTTACTTAAATATCTTGGACAAAGTGAAACAGGCTGGGTTAAACACCGGTCATAGTATTCTGGAAGTGGGTTGTGGGATAGGAACCCTAAGTCATTTGCTTGCCAATCAGGTAAAGAAAGGCGAGGTACTTGCTGTGGATATTTCTTCTGAAAGCATTAAAAAAGCCAAGGCACTCTGGAAAGACCAATCCAATCTGAAATTCGAAGTTTCGGACATGTATGATTTTGATAAGCACGGAAAAACCTTTGACTTTTTCGTGTTTCCTGATATTATGGAACACCTCTCTGAAGATCAGTATAGCCGCCTTTTTCGCACTATTCACAAGCATGCCCATCAAGACTCGGTGATGCTCATCCATATCCCTGCGCCAAGATATTTGCAATGGATGGTAGAAAATGAACCTGAAAAGTTACAGGTTATCGATCAGCCATTGGATTCGGGTGACCTGATAAAAAGTATCACTTCCAATGGCTTTTATCTTGAGAGAATGGATACTTATCCGGTTTTTTTCGAAGAGAAAGATTATCAGTACTTTGTGTTTAGAGCAATAAAACCACTCTTAAAATCCACTCCGAGAACTAACTGGAAAATCCTGAAAGAGCGAATTGGTATCAGATTAAGATACAGAATTACCAAGTAATATAATTATCGTAAATAAGTGCAGTAACCTGAATTTCTTTGAATCAATGGCAAGGTGACCGGTGCGAATCTTCAACAAAACCGAACGCTAGTGTTATGTTAAGTGTAAAAAGTGCTGGATAAATCTGTCAGGTTTTGATACTAGAACCGTAAAACCCCACTTATTCATCAAGAATCGATGGTGTAAACCTGACAGGTTTTGGTTAACACTACACTAGTATGGTGATACCCCTTTTAATTATAAAAAACAGATAAAAAAGAATATGAAAATAGCAGAAAACACAGTCGTCGGACTTACATACGAACTCAAAGTAGGCAAAGAGGCTGATGAAATAGAATCAGCACCATTCAGCGTAGAAATCCGTGATTCAGAAGATCCTTTTTACTTTCTCTTTGGGGCAAGTGATCTTCCCGGAAAATTTGAGGAATTGCTTCTTGGAAAAGAACAGGGCGAGGACTTTTCTTTTGTGATCCCAGTGGCTGAAGCTTATGGAACAATGGATGAGGACCTCATAGTCAATCTTCCTAAGTCACAGTTTTCAGGAGAAAATGGTTTCAACCCCGAAATGCTCCAAGAAGGCAACTTTTTGCCTTTGATGGATGAAGACGGATATCCTATGCAAGCAAAAATCATAAAAGATCTGGGGGAAGAAATCGTGCTGGATTTTAACCATCCTCTGGTGGGTTTTGACTTGCATTTTGAGGGAAATGTCGAAGAAGTCAGGGAGGCTACCGCAGATGAGCTTTCGCATGGTCACGTTCATGGCGAGGGCGGTACACAGCATGAGGAATAAATACCAGTGAAAAACAAGCTGTGAAAGCGGTAAGGAATCTAATTCTTTACCGCTTTTATCATAAAAAAACTTTTACGAATTAAGACTTTATAAACGAATATGAAAGGGAAACTTCCTTTACATGGGCAAGGAATCTGCGGAGATCCGCGTCTCTTTCTTTGTTAATCTGCGGAAACTATTTAGGACTTTCAGTAACGACAGCGGTTAGGCATGCCCTAGTTACTCAATTTGAGCAAATCTCCTTCACTATCCGCCTCATTTTTAACTTTTTCCTCGGCTATTCCCCCCATATCCTCTTCCAAAATCCATCCTTTGCCAAATGCAAACCTGGAGGCTTCCAGTGTATCTTTCACCAGCAGCATTTCCACTCCCAGCTCCTTCGATTCTTCACTTATTTTCTCTGCGTAAGCATGTCTAGATGCATGCACATCCCGGATAAAAATCATCAAAATCCTTCCCGGAAACTCACGGACTACCTCAAGGTAAATCGCAGGATCTTCTTGTCCACTATCTCCGATAAGTATAAACGGCAACCCGGAATAAGTGGAAAGTATATGGCGGATTTGTTCCAATTTATGTTCAGAGTGACTTCCTGAAATAAGCTGAGTCCGGGACAAACCGATATCACGAAGCATCAATGGTCCTTTGGGAATATGATGAATCTGAAGCAACTCATGGAGAAAATCGTATAGATTCCATGGACTGCTGGACACGTAAAAAAATGGATTACTCTCGATTCCATCAGTACCTTTTTGCAGTGCTTTGTAAAAAGCCGCAACTCCAGGAAATGGTACCCGGGTATGAGCATTCTTCGCAAAAGTGGTTTTAAGCATTTCCATCATCCGCATCGCTCCCGTAGGAATAATCGTGTCGTCTACATCGGATATAATACCATAATCTAAATTCCCAACCGGCAAAAACACATCGCCAAAAGCTTTGACATCCCCTTGATTTCCAATCACCCGATCTACCAAGGTCAACGCTACCTGCTGCCATCGGACATGAGCTTGAATAGGCTTTTTGGGTCGAATTTCAAATTCAAAATAGCCTTCTTCATCAGTCGTTGCAACATATTCTTCCCCCTGAAATTCTGCTTTCACTTTCACTCCCGGGATCACCACACTCATAAATCTCCTACGCATTCTTCCAATATTCCGCCAGACAGTATCTTCGGGATCCGATGCGCCGATTCTGTTATCCCGAATTACCCTCCCTACCAAAAGTATTTCTTTTTCATTTCCAAAACCCTCATATGGAATTATCAACAACGACTTTACTAAACCCAACTTGATCCATATCCAAAGCACTCCCTGGTTAATGGTCAGTTTGATTTCATAGAGAATGGTCAGCGGTATATTTCTTTTTTTTGACACGGAAAAAAGCAGTTAAAAACCCATCACGCTTGAATCCTCCCAACTCAGATAAACACGGTCCCCCTTCTCATATTTTCGATGAGGATCATCTACTTCCCAAGTGATGCCACTTTCTTTGAGCTTCACCTGAAGAGAATTATAATGTACCAGAAAACGGGAATCCATCACATGGGCCAATATTCCTCCTTTCGTCTTCAGCTTCACATCTGCAGGTCTGATATAGCTATTTTTTTGGTCGGGAAGTTTGTTAATAGGGCTAAATAGTTGCGCCACATACTTACTTTTGGGCTTCTCACAGAGCTGTCTGGAAGTACCTTTTTGGACAACTTTCCCTTTTTGCAGAATAATCAGGTTATCTGTCAATCTCAGAGCATCGTCCAAATCGTGTGTCACAAAAATCACTGTGGTTCCTGTGTCCAGAAATATTTCTTTCAATTCAGAAATCAAATGATGGGTCTGGATGGTGTCAAGTGAAGAAAAGGGCTCGTCTAGCAATAAAATATCAGGCTCCACGGCCATTGCTTTTCCTATTGCCACTTTTTGTTTCTGTCCTCCGGAAAGCTGACGGGGATATCGATCTCGAAAAGCTTTCAGGCCAAGAAGCTGAAGTAGGTGTTCTACTCTACTTTTCGCATAGGTTTTCTCGTAATGAAGCAATTGCCTCGAGATATTCTCCTCCACAGTGGAATTGGGATACAAATGGAAGTTTTGATGAATCAGTCTGATTTCATCGTAACCTGAAACAATTTTCTGGTTCGGATTCAAAATAGGGTTCCCTTCCAAGAAAACTTCTCCCGCATCCTGAGCTTCCAGTCCGGCCATTATTTTCAGCAGCGTACTTTTCCCTGATCCGCTTTCTCCTACAATGGCAAGAAATTCACCCTGTGCCAATTCCAAGGAAAAGGTATGCAGAGCAGCTAGATCGTCGTAGGATTTAGAAACATTGGAGATGGAAAAATAACTCATGGGCGAATTTCAGCTTGCAGTTTTTTGGTCAAGCTGCCAAAGATAAGTTCGTAAGAATGATCCACCAATTCTAGGATCAATCGATCAGGCACATTCCCAGTTGTACTCACCGAATTCCATTGCTTCTTGTTCATATGATAGCCCGGCGTTATTCCATCGTACTGTTCTCTTAATTCCACTGCCCGCTCGGGATCACATTTGAGATTGATGTACTGAAACTCTGAAATGGAGCAGATCGAAAAAATCTTCTTGCCTACCCGAAAGCAAAGTGCATCCTGATCAAAAGGCGTGTCTTCGGTCACTCCAGGTTTTGCAAGGCAATACTCACGGTAATGTTCTAGGGTCATTGGGAAAATATGATCTGGGTTAATTTAAAATTCGAGTTGGAATTTACTTAGAAAAAATGAAGTGAACTTTTGCCCGAATCCACAATTCAGTAATTTCCATCAAATTCCACCTTCAAATGAAGAAAACTTTATACACAATTTCATTAGTTCTCTTTTTGGGCAGCTGCCATTCGCTCAGCAAATCCAACGTGAGCAAAAAAGACCTACAGAAAGACATAGAACTAGTCACGAATAAGGGATCTATAGTTTTGAGACTCTATGATGACACGCCCCTAAGCCGCAATAATTTCCTCAAATTAGTCAAAGAAGGTATATATGACAATGACAGCATACTTTTTCATCGTGTGATTGAAAAATTTATGATTCAGGCTGGGGAAGCAAATGACATAGACGCATTTAAGAAAAAGAGAAAGCTGCTTGAGTTTCCAGAGGTAGTACCTGCTGAGATCACTGACACACATTTTCATAAGAGAGGGGCACTCGGTGCAGCAAGGGAAGGCGATGACGAGAACCCAGAGCAAAACGGAAGTTTCATTCAGTTCTACATCGTACAGGGACGGACGTACACAGATAGTACATTAGCAGTCGCAGAAAAGCGCATTAATAACATGCTCGCTTACAATCATGTCATCAACAATCCTGCAAATAAATCAATTTTCACTACGTATCAGGAATTACTGAAAAATCGTAATCCAACTGATAAAGAAGCTATTAAAGGGATTAAAAGTAAATTAGATTCCTTAACAGAAATTGAGCAAAAGCAAATGGTTCCATACAGCTATCCTGAATCACATCGGGAAGCATATAAAACAGTAGGAGGAGCTGCTCATTTGGATCAGAATTACACGGTGTTTGGCGAGGTGATTTCAGGTATGGATGTCGTGGACAAAATAGCCGAATCCAAAACCAATCAACAGGATAGACCACTGGAAAATATTATGATCCTGTCGACACGTTTGATCAAAAGGCAAGAGTAAGTATCATACTTCTTACATTAGTAATTGCGACAAAAATCACGAACCCACTAATACTAATTCTCCATCTTTGTCCCATGGAAAAATACATCAAAGCAATTTCGGACGGCTATTACGGCTATTGGAATTACTTTATTGGAGAAATCCTCAATCCAAGTTGGCACAATTACTTCTATTGGCTTGTGGGAGTCTCTTTGGCAATTTATGGGCTGGAGGTTCTTTTTCCGTGGAGAAAAAACCAGCCTGTACTTCGAGAGCATTTCTGGCTGGATATCTTCTATCTTTTCTGGAATTACTTCCTTTTTGCACTTGTCGCCTATAATGCCTTGTCTATGGTGGCAGTGGAAGCTTTCAACGACTTTCTTGGCTTATTCGGCATCACAAACACTGTTGCCGTTAAAGTAGATCAGCTTCCGGGATGGGTTCAGCTGGTGATTATATTCATAGTCAGAGACTTTATGCAGTGGGCGATTCATCGCATGTATCATCATGTAGGGTGGATGTGGGAATTTCATAAAGTCCATCATAGCACCCGTGAGATGGGATTCGCCGCCCTACTCCGCTATCACTGGATGGAAAACATACTTTACCGTACACTTGAATACATACCCCTGGCGATGATCGGTTTTGGAATCACGGACTTTTTCATTGTCCACATCTTTACGCTCGTTCTCGGCCAACTAGGCCATGCTAATCTGAAAATTCCGCTGGGCCCTTTCAAATACATCATAAATGGACCTCAAATGCACCTTTGGCACCATGCGAGAGAATTGCCTGAAAGTCACCCACATGGATTCAATTACGGGATTTCTCTGAGTCTTTGGGATTTCCTTTTTCGGACAAATTACTGGCCTTCGGATGATGAAAATCTTCTCGTAGGACTGCCGGACGAGGAAAAATTTCCTGAGGATTTTATAGGGCAGACCATAGTGCCATTTAAGCGGATTTTTAGGAAAAGGAAGAAATAAAAACCAATAATGAATTAAGAATTCACAGGCGGGCATGAAATAATTGAGCCATTATAGGAGATCGACGTGCTTTTCTGTATCAACTTAGGTCAGCGGAACCACTCAGATACTTTCAGAAAAAAGCCTGTGGAACATCTCCTACCGTTTTTTTAAAGCTCACAAGACTCAGGTGTTTTTGGCACGCCAGCCATCCCGTATATGCAATCACACAATTTGCTAGTTAATCTCTATGATTTTAGTATGGACGGTCTCGTTGATAAAGTAAACTTTTTTTCCGCTAAAAGATTTTTCCTCAGCATTGTAGCTTGCTGCCTGTACCAAACCTGTAGAGGTTGCATTCAGACCGCTTAACTCTGATGAGGAAAAAGTTACAGAGGCAGTTTTTGATTCTTTAGTAACGGTCGTTTTCCCATCAGAAATCACCCAAAGTATATTATCGGTATTGGAGGTCACTGCCTCAATCGTCAACGTCACATCCGATCCTTTGCTGAAACTGGTACCTACCGAAGATGAAAATTTTACCTGCGAAGGCATTTTCTTCACTGTAGCATGGGTGAATCCATCAAATCCACTCCCACCTGCTACTTGCCACGTGTTGGTTTGGCCGGCTGCCAGCGAATAAGAAAAATCAGTGGGGTCATTGATGTATGCGTTGCCTCCGGGTATCTGAAGTGCTTTAGAATTGAGTTTTACTTCTCCTACATTAACCAGATCGCTGCCTATGGCACCATTGAAAAATGAGCCCGAAGCCACATCTATAGCTAAACCTACCACTCCAGGCACACTAGGCATGGCGTCTGGCAAATCAGAATAAGAGATCACTGCAGCCAAGACAGCATTGGCATCCCCCGGAGCATTTGGCATAGGACTGGATTGAGTAGTTGACTGGGGAGCTATGTCCTCATCGGAGCTACATGCAGAAAAAAAAAGCACTACTCCCAAAAACAAAGCGCAACCCGGAGTGTAATAAGTTTTCATCGTCTTGAAGATTAATAATACGCTCAAAAGTAGTCTGGTCTTTATTTTCGCACCATACGGCAAACAGCGTATATATCTGCGGAGTGTTCTTAAAATGATAAAGTACCGGTTCCTTTCTTTCACGCTGAGGATTTTGATACCTTCGCAATTCCTCTTTAATTCAAAAGCTTAATAGCTATTCATGGATAACCTCCTAGCTTTTACCCTATCAGTTTTTACAGGATTTTTTGCGATCATGAATCCGATTGCAAACGTGCCTATTTTTGCCTCACTGACAGATGATCTGGACAAAGCCACCAAAAGAAGCATCAGCAAAAGAGCAACGTTTACGGCTTTTGTGATTGTGGTGGTTTTTGTGGTCTTGGGAAAATTTATTTTTGAAATCTTTGGCATAACCATTCCTGCGTTCAAAATCACCGGCGGAATATTGATTTTCTTTGTGGGCTTCGAGATGCTTCAATCCAAAAAATCAAGCGTCAAACACATCAAAGAGCCTGAAACTGACGAGAATATCGCAATTTCACCACTTGCGATCCCTATCCTTGCAGGCCCGGGGACGATAGTAACTGCGATGAATTTTGCCTCACAGGGCAATTACCTTAATATTATAATAGTTATCGCCGTGTTTGCAGTGTTGTGTTTAATGACCCACATAGCCTTTGAATTGGGGGATCAAATTGTGAAGAGATTAGGGAAAAACCTGATTGTGGTGATCGGAAAGATCATGGGATTGATCATTGCCATCATCGGCACCAACATGATTATCTCAGGGATCAAAGCAGCATTTTTTGAATAAAAGAATTTAGTGTTTTACCCAAACCCTGCTAGGTTTTTCAGGCACTTTTCATGCTTAGCATAACACTTATTCCTTCCTCAGAATATAAAACAAGTCCAGCCCTTTGGCAGGATCATCAACAATTGGGTAATCTTCATGCGTAATATCTACCACGCTTTTGCCTTGCTGCTGATGAAGCTTGTTTCTGTTCATACGATTTAGAATCTCATAAGGCATTCTCAGGATTGATGCAGGCAGTTTGTGCTGCAGATCAAAAATGTCAAAGCGCATGATTTTCTGCACGGATTTTCTGTTGGCTTCATGATAAGCCCATACTTTTTCATTTCCTCCCACTCCTTTTGCCTCCACCGTGTCAAAAATAGAAGAACACAAATCAATCAACTGCTGCGGAGTGTATTCACGCTCATGCCAGGGATTTCGAGAAAGTGTATGGTTGATATTCGGGGTGGAAATCACAGCTTTTCCGCCCGGCTTCAGCACACGATAGATTTCTTCCAAAAACAATCGGTCATTTGGAATATGTTCAATCACCTGAAAACTCACAATCGTATCAAATGAGCTGTCAGCTATCCCTTTAAATGGTGGAATCACTGCTTGCTGAAAATCAACTGTGGGGTATCTCACTTTCAGCCCGTCGATAACTTCCTGAATTTTATCCACCCCCAAATAACTTTCAGCCAAAGGCAAAAGAGTCTGCACTCCACGGCCCTCGCCACAGCCTAATTCCAGCAATTTTCCGGAAATCCAAGGCTGAGCAGCAATGTATGCTTTCAGTAAGCGTTGATGAATAGGATTGTCACTGACCAACTTGTCAGAGGCGATTTCCGTTGTATAGGTAGCCATACAAAAATTTACTATTTTGGCAAAAGTAAGGTTAATTTTGAAAACCCGAGATCAATACCCGATGAACTGTAAAACAAGCCGACTCCTGATTTTTTTGTTTCTCTTTGCAGGAACTGCAATACCCATCTTTGCTCAAAAAACACTAAGCAGTCTAAATCAGACACTTCGCTATTCAAGATACTCTAGACTTTCACTTAAAGTCATCCCTATCAAAGAATCTGAGACGAGTTTTACCCTGCAATTTCAGGCAGAAAAAATCGAAGAAAGCCCGGATTTTAATTCCTTTAGCTTTACCTATTCCATCTTAGGCAGTTACAATGAGGAAATTTTATCAGATAATACTACAATTTTGACCTCGGATGATCTGAAATATGATACGGACAGACATTGGGTATTCGAAAAAACAATTGAGATACCGGGCAACACCGAAACGTCCATCGCATTATTTTCAGCCTTGGACACCAGACAGGGTGACGAATATTACTATTCCACGGACATCAAAAGCAGCTACATCTTCGATCAAGCAAACTTCGGTGCCTATTATGCAAACAATGTGTCCTTTGATCAAAACTACCTCAACGTAGGAGAATCATTACTGTTTAAGTCAAACGGGGGGCCAAATCTTCATAGCTTCTATTACCCTGTCACATTGGAAGTGCCCTATCCTCCGATGGAGACCAAGCCAGCGGCTGTTCCCAGAGAGCTACAAGTCATAGATGAAGGCGATTTCTTGGAAAACATCCCCAAATCCTTTGACCAAATCGGGTACTATTTCATCCAGAGTGATACCGCAGCCAGCTCAGGTCTTTTGTTAAGGACAACCCACGAAGCCTTCCCGAAAGTAAGAGACTGGGACGAAATGGTAGACATGGTTACTTATATTTCTACACGAAAAGAACACGAAAATCTAAAGTCTGCTGAAGACAAAAAGAAAGCGTTGGATGCCTATTGGATCGGGCTTACCAGAAATCCTGATACAGCCAAAGAGCTTATCCGCGAGTATTTTCGGCAGATAGAATTCGCCAATATTTTATTTACAGACTTCAAAGAAGGCTGGAAAACAGACAAAGGCATGGTCTATGTGGTGATGGGACCTCCCGAGGAAGTTAATTTTTATTTAGACCGGGAAGAATGGAGTTATGGAGGAACCAACGAGAGTTCAAGAATTCGCTTTACCTTTGCACGGGTTAAAAACATACTTAGCCCACACTATTACACCTTGAACCGCTCGCGGGCTTATCAGCCGGTTTGGTTCAAAAACATATCCATATGGAGAAGCGGAAAGATGGCTTTTTGATTGAAAAAGGCGAACACGAAAAAGACTTTATTTTTGGCACAAGAGCGGTGATGGAATCTATCCACGCAGGCAAAGACATTGACAAGGTGTTGGTCCAGAAGGAAATCAACAATGATTTGATCAAGGAACTGATCAAGCTTTGCAAAGACGAAAAAATCCCTGTAGTCCGCGTTCCTGATGCAAAACTCAACAGAATCACGCGTAAAAACCATCAGGGCGTAGTAGCCCAGATGTCTTCCATAGAATATGCGTCTTTGGATCACGTGATCGAAAGCTGCTTTAACTTAGGAAAGGCTCCTCTAATATTGATTCTTGACAGGATCACTGATGTAAGAAACTTTGGAGCTATCGCCAGAACAGCGGAATGCGCAGGCGTAGATGCTATAGTAATCCCGGAAAAAGGAAGTGCCCAGATCAATTCTGACGCTATCAAAACTTCTGTGGGGGCATTGAATTTCCTTCCTGTGGTAAGGGTAAGAAACCTTTTTTACACCTGTAGAGATCTTCAAAAATCGGGCTTGGTCTTGGTAGCCATCACCGAAAAGACAGACAAAACAATGTATGATACCGACTTATCTGTTCCTGTGGCTATGGTAATGGGATCAGAGGAAGATGGGATTTCTACTGAGCTGATGGGGATTGTAGATGAAAAAGTCAAAATCCCCATGGCAGGAAGAATTGAAAGCCTCAATGTGTCTGTATCGGCCGGTGTAGCTATTTACGAAGCGATCAGGCAGAGAACACAAGGGTTGTCGTAGGGTTAGCGGATAGTGATTGGTGGTCAGTTGCAGTCGTACAAGTTAGTGTGTTGTTGTGTTTCACCAAAGAAGCTTCCGGCCGGTAGCAAGAAGTTTTAATGCACCTTACCAAAGGAGTGTGCGGTCAGTCCCGGGTATACTGCCAATGAGCGGTGGCCCGTGGTCTGCGGCCTTTTAACTATGGACTATGGATTCTCGACTACTCGCCACCATTATATAAAGTCTTCTCCTTTCTTTTTTGCGTTTGACACAAATTCACGGAATTTTTTCTCAGCGTCAAGTTTGCAGATCAACAGCACATTATCCGTCTCATTCACAAGATAGTTCTGTAGACCTTGAACTACCACCAGCTTATTTCCGCTTACTTTGATGTAGCTACTTTCAGTGTCGTAGAGGATTGCATTTGCCTCCACCACATTGTTGTTTTCATCCTTATCTCTCATATCATATAGGCTATTCCATGAGCCCAAATCTGACCATCCGAAATCCCCAAGAATCACATAAACCTGACTTGATTTTTCCATGATCCCATAATCAATCGAGATATTTTTCATTTGGGCATAGGCAGTGGCCACAAACCCGGCTTCTTCTGCTGTACCAAAAACATCTCTCCCCTCTTCGAACAACTCCGCCATGTCCGGCATATGTTCTTCAAAAGCCTGAATCAGACTCTCCGCTTTCCAGACAAACATCCCTGAATTCCACACAAAATCTCCGCTTTCCAAAAATGTTCTTGCCAGTTTTGGATTTGGTTTTTCAATAAATGTTTTGACCCTGAATGCATGAGTCTCGGCCGTTTCTATATACTGTATGTAGCCATAGCCCGTCTCGGGCCTATTCGGCTTGATCCCAAGCGTGATTAATTTTCCGTCATCGGCAGCCTCAATAGCTTTCGTAAGTGTCTTGGTAAATTTCTTTTCCTGCAAAATCAGGTGATCTGCCGGAGTTACGATAATCACAGCGTTTGGATCTTTGGAATGAATGCTATAGGTAGCATATGCAATACAGGGAGCAGTATTTTTCCGCATCGGCTCGGTAAGAATCTGATGATCCTTCAGCTCAGGCAGCTGCTCTTTGACAAGGGCGAGGTATTTCCGATAAGTAATGACTACAAACTGCTCCGGCTCGGCAATTTCGGTGAACCGATCAAACGTCATTTGCAAGAGTGAGCGTCCTGTACCTAGTATATCCAGAAATTGCTTGGGGCGTTTTCTACGACTATATGGCCAAAATCGAGAGCCGATACCACCGGCCATTATTAGAATATAGGGTTTATTGTGCATGCCAAAAATTAAACGATTCCTTCTTTCATCAATTCATGAATATGGACAAAACCGGCGATTTTATCCCCATTCATTGCCACTAGTTGAGTGATATTATGATTTTTCATCATATTTAATGCGCGAATGGCGTATTCTTGGGTTGAAATTGACTTCGGATTTATGCTCATAATATCTGAAGCCTTAAGATATTGAATATCAAGTGATTTTTGAAGCATTCTCCGCAAATCTCCATCCGTAATAATCCCTTTCAGCTTCCCTTTCGCATCTACCACGGAAGTAGCACCTAGTCTTTTTCCTGATATTTCAAGTATCACCTCAGCCAATCCTGCGTTTTCGTCCACAAGAGGTATTTCTCCCCCACCCAGCACATCTCCGACTCTCAGATACAACTGCTTGCCCAATGACCCGCCCGGATGGTACTTGGCAAAATCCTCAGAAGTGAATCCTCTTGCTTCAAGAAGGCAAACTGCTAAGGCATCTCCAAGTGCCAAATGTGCTGTAGTGCTTGTAGTGGGTGCCAGATTGTTGGGACATGCCTCCTCACTGATAGTGGCATTCAATACATAATCCGAATTCTCAGCCAAGAAGCTTTTGGTATTACTCACCAAAGCCACAAGTTTGGATCCCAATCTTTTGAGCAGCGGAACCAAAACCTTAATCTCCGGCGTATTGCCACTCTTGGAAATGCAAATGACTATATCATCTTCCAATATCATCCCCAAATCACCGTGGATTGCATCCGCTGCGTGCATAAACAATGCTGGAGTCCCCGTTGAATTTAAGGTAGCGACAATCTTATTGGCAATGATTGCACTCTTGCCCACACCGGTAATTACCACCCTGCCTTTGGAAACCAAAATGTGCTCTACACAGGCTTCAAAATCGCCATCCAAAAAATCCACAAGATTTAACACGGCCTGAGCCTCGTTTTGCAATACCCTTGTGGCTGTATTTCTAATATTTTTAGCTAAATTCAATTTTACCTGGGTTTATAACTAATTTTGAACCTGGGTATAAATGTAATAAATCATTCCTGTTTACAGGCTTTAGTTACCCTCTTAGCCCCTTAACAAGTGGAAGAAAAAGTAAAAGCAGAGCTCAAAAAAATCTTTGGATTCAGTCAATTCCGGGGAAACCAGGAGTTGATCGTTGACAATTTGCTTAGTAAGCGAAATACATTCGTCATAATGCCTACGGGTGCCGGCAAATCTTTATGCTATCAATTGCCTGCCGTAATCAAGGATGGCACTGCGATAGTAATCTCTCCTTTAATAGCTTTGATGAAAAATCAGGTGGATCAGTTGCAGGCACTTGGGATCAATGCCCACTTTCTGAACTCAACCTTGAATAAATCGGAGGCTACAAGAGTGAAGAGTGAAGTGCTCAACAAGAAAACGAAACTTCTATATGTAGCACCTGAATCTTTGACCAAGGAAGAGAATGTCGAGTTCCTGAAATCCGCAGAACTTAGCTTTGTGGCAATTGATGAAGCGCACTGCATCTCCGAATGGGGACATGATTTCCGGCCGGAATACAGAAGGATTAAATCGATAATTGCCCAGATCGCTCCCAATCTACCGATAATAGCACTGACCGCCACCGCTACTCCAAAAGTACAGCAGGACATTCAGCGCAATCTCCAGATGGAAGAGGCAGACCTGTTCAAATCCTCCTTCAACAGAACCAATCTTTTCTATGAGATCCGCCCGAAAGTAAAGAACGATTCGAAGAAAGATCTGATCAAGTTCATCAAAGGGCACAAGGGAAAATCCGGAATCATCTATTGCCTGAGCCGCAAAAAAGTAGAAGAAATAGCACAACTACTGAAGGTTAACCAAGTCAATGCCGCCCCATATCATGCGGGGCTGGATTCCTCTGTTAGAATCAAGACGCAGGATGATTTTCTTAATGAAGAACTGGATGTGATTGTGGCTACTATTGCATTTGGAATGGGAATAGATAAACCGGATGTCCGTTATGTAATCCATTATGATGTACCAAAATCTCTGGAAGGATACTATCAGGAAACCGGACGTGCCGGCCGCGATGGATTAGAGGGGCATTGTCTCATGTTTTACAGATATGAAGACATCATAAAGTTGGATAAGTTCAATAAGGACAAACCGGTCACTGAACGGGAAAATGCCAAAATTCTCTTGCAGGAAATGGCAGCCTACTCCGAGACAGGTGTGTGCAGAAGGAAATTTATTCTGAATTACTTCGGCGAGACGATGAATGACGATTGTGGCTTTTGCGACAACTGTAAGCGGGTTCGCGAGACCTTCAAGGGAATGGACATGGTACTTACTGTTCTGGAAGCGGCCCAACAAACCAATCAACGCTTCGGACTAGACCATCTGGTGAAAGTCATCGTAGGAGAATCAACAGATTACGTACTGAGCTATTCCCATGATAAATTACCGGTTTTTGGGAAAGGTAAAATGACCTCGGAAAAGACATGGATAGGTGTGATCCGCCAGGTAATGATTCTGAACATGCTCGATAAGGACATCGAAAACTACGGTGTGCTCAAGATCACGCCTAAGGGTAAAGATTTTCTGAGCTCCCCGTTTGAACTTGAGCTCCATCATGACCACGATTTCGCCGCAGAAGTACAAACAGGACAGACTGAGATAGATATTAGCACCGGTATCGCTTATGATGAAAAACTATTTGAGCTGCTAAAAGCCGAACGGAAAAAGGTAGCCCGCTCAAAAGGACTTCCTCCTTATGTTATCTTCCAAGATCCTTCATTGGAAGAAATGGCAACAGTATATCCAACCTCCCGGGAAGAGCTTGCGCAAATCATTGGCGTGGGTATGGGAAAAGTCATTAAATTCGGGGCTTCATTCCTGAAATTAATTGCAAACTACGTAGAGGAGAATGAGATCGAGACCGCCTCAGACGTAGTAGTGAAATCGTCAGGGACTAGGTCTAAAGTAAAAATTTCTATAATCCAGCAAATCGACCGCAAGGTAGGCTTGGATGAGGTAGCAGAAAACCTCAACATGAGTATGAGTGAACTGCTTCATGAAATCGAGCAGATCATTTATAGCGGAACAAAACTAAATATAGATTACTACATAGAAAACATCATGGATGAAGAAAGGGAGGATATGCTCCACGACTATTTCATGAATGCTACTAGTGATCAAATCAAAGCAGCACTCGAAGAATTGGAGGATGAAGATTTTGCAGAAGATGAATTGCGGGTCTATCGAATCAAATTCATCTCAGAGCATGCTAATTAACTTGAACTGAGTCAATGAATATACTCTTATTAGGAAGCGGAGGCAGAGAACATGCTTTCGCCTGGAAAATTGTACAAAGTAAAGATTGTACCCATCTATACGTAGCACCCGGCAATGCCGGCACAGAAAACATCGCTACCAATGTCAGGATCAATATCACTGATTTTGAGGCAATCCATGACTTTATCATCTCTAAAAGCATCGACCTGCTAGTCATAGGACCGGAAGAGCCCTTGGTTAAAGGAATCGTAGATTTCCTTCAAGCCCAACCCGAAACAGCTAATCTTCCTGTTGTAGGCCCATCTCAGCTTGGTGCGACCTTGGAAGGAAGCAAGGACTTTTCTAAGCGTTTTATGCAGCGGAACAACGTTCCTACCGCAGCTTACGAGACTTTCACTGCAGATCAGTTGGATGCAGGATTAGCTTATTTGGATACCCAAAACCTCCCAATAGTATTAAAAGCAGATGGACTTGCTGCGGGTAAAGGAGTGCTTATTTGCCTGACTTTGGAAGAAGCAAAAACTTCTTTGAAGGAAATGCTTTTGGATCAGAAATTCGGAGAAGCGTCCTCCAAAGTCGTAATCGAAGAATTCCTGACAGGAATCGAACTTTCTGTTTTCGTAGCCACAGATGGAAAGAACTATAAGATTTTACCGGAGGCGAAAGACTATAAACGCATAGGAGAAGGCGACACAGGACTGAATACAGGAGGAATGGGGGCTGTGAGCCCCGTTATTTTCGCTGATGAGGCCTTTATGGCTAACGTGGAAGAAAAGGTGGTGAGGCCAACCGTAGAGGGCCTAGCCAAGGAAGGCATTCCTTATAAGGGGTTTTTGTTCATTGGACTGATGAATAAGGACGGCGAACCTCAAGTAATTGAATACAATGTGCGAATGGGTGATCCGGAAACAGAAGCCGTTCTTCCTAGAATTGAAAGTGATTTCTTGGCGTTGCTTTATGGCATAGGAACAGGAACACTGGATTCTTATGAATTAAAAATCTCTCCCGGCTATGCTACTACAGTAGTGATGGTCAGCGGGGGATATCCGGGATCTTATGAAAAAGGAAAAATCATTTCCTTACCCGATTCCTCAATCGGTGCTGAAATTTTCCATGCAGGAACAGGCCGAAATGAAAATGGAGAACTAGTCAATCAAGGAGGTCGGGTGATCGCCGTGACCGGCACAGGGGAATCATTGCAAGAAGCATTGAGCAATGCCTTTACCACCGTGAAAGGGATCCAATGGGATCAAGCGTACTACCGCAAGGATATCGGGATGGATATCCTCAACTTAATGTAAATAAACCCAAAACTATCCGGGGCTCTCGCCCTGTCTATATATTATGTCTGGATGTAGCACATGCTCGACCTCCACAGGAGGTACCGGAGGCTGCCAAAGTAACGGCACTTGCGGCACGAGTGATTGTAATAAAATGAATGTCTTCGACTGGCTATCTCACATGGGAATTCCCGAGGTAGACAACTTTGACATTGTGGAAGTAAAATTCAAAGGAGGAAGAAAAGATTACTATAGAAATGTGGATTTTCTTTCCCTAAACACCGGTGATCCCGTAGTGGTGGATGTTCCCAGTGGACATCACATCGGCTATGTATCACTGCAAGGTGAACTCGTTCGTCTTCAAATGCAGAAAAGAAAAATCAGAGACGATGATGAAATCCTGAGAATATACCGTATCGCCAATCAAAAGGATATGGAAAAATGGGGAGAGGCTCAAAACAGAGAAATCCCTACCCTATATAGATGCCGGCAGATTGTAGATGAACTTGGACTTAAAATGAAAATGTCTGACATAGAATATCAGGCAGATAATTCCAAAGCTACTTTTTATTACTCTGCAGATGACCGCGTTGATTTCCGGGAATTGATCAAGGTGCTCGCAGGAGAATTCAGAATCCGAGTAGAAATGCGCCAAATCAGCCTCCGCCAAGAAGCGGGAAGACTTGGAGGAATAGGAGTTTGTGGAAGAGAGTTATGTTGTTCTACATGGCTGGTAGACTTCAAAAATGTAAGTACTTCCGCAGCCAGATACCAGAACCTTTCCCTAAATCCGGGAAAACTGAGCGGACAATGCGGTAGGCTGAAATGCTGCCTTAATTATGAATTGGACACTTACATGGATGCAATCAAAGACATCCCGTCCGTTGACCGTCCGCTTCAGACAGAATCCGGTCCTGCCAAACTGCAAAAAACTGATATCTTCCGAAAGCTGATGTGGTTCAGCTATAACAACGACAACGACTGGCACAGTATCACTTGCGATCGGGTGAAAGAGATTCAGGCTATCAATGAAAAAGGCCAAAAGGTCTTCACTCTGCAGTATAATGAAGCTTCAGAAATTGAAGATCTGGCCGCCAAGTCAACGAGAGAATTGGAACTTTTGGATAAGAAATTTGCCAATACCAGCCCTAAACGTAAGAAAAAACCTCGTCCGCAAAACAAAAACGCAGGAGGAAACAGAAACCAGCAAGACACCAATAAACCAGCTAAAAAACAAAATAAACCTGAGGCTCAGCAAAATACTCCTCAAAATCAAAGGCCAGCGGGAGAACAACCGAAAAAGCGCAGAAACAACAAAAACAGAAACAAACCAAGAAATCCAGAAGCAAATGCCGGGCAGGCTTCTTCTCCGCAGAATCAATCCCCAAAAGTTCAAAATGGCTCTCCTAAAAGACAAAACGTTCAAAAACCAAAAGGCAATGGCACTAATAACGGAAATATAAATACAGGAGACACTCAACCGAAACCTCAGGGAAAAAAGAAATTTCCGCCACGGAAAAACGAAGGCCCAAATCCAAATAAATCCGGAAATGATTAAGGTAAAGCACTGCCTATTTGTATTACTGCCGCTCCTATTCGGGGCATGTACAAATGGGCGGATTTATGAAGAATTTCACAGTCTGCCAAATCACAATTGGAGTATAAACGACAGTCTTGTTTTCGACCTTAGTGATGTGAAACTGATCAATTCTCCTGATCTGGTAGCAATAAAGTTTAATGAGGAATACTCCTTCTCCAACTGTTACCTAAAAATCATTAGTAAAGACTCATCAGGCGTAATTTTAGACAACCGATTGATAAACATTACATTATTTGACCCTAAATCAGGAGAACCTCTTGGAGGTGGATTTGGAAGCTCATACACTCGCTATGATACACTTCCTTTCCTATTTGACACTAAGACTAAAAGCGTTATGCTTCTACAGTATATGCGCCAAGATCAATTACCCGGTGTCGAAGCTGTGGGCATTAAGATTTTGGAGTAAATCACTGATTGAAGCAAAAATTTCCCGCTGATTTACGCTGAAAATCCACGCTGATTACCGCCGATTTTGATTTCAATCATCCAATCCGGATTACACTTCTTTAAAAGATCTGCGAAAATCTGCGGACAACAGCTCATTTCAAAACTTTTTCAAAACACACACTATTCTCAATTCCAATGTATTGTGCATAATTCGGGATAGTAGCGTAGCCTTTCTTTTTATATAACGCGACTGCCTCCACTTGCCTCTTGCCAGTTTCGAGTATACATTTTTCATAACCTAGTTCAGCGGCCCAATCCTCAAGTTCCGACAACACTCCTGAAGCCAATCCATTGCCCCTGAACTCAGGCTTGGTAAACATGCGTTTTACTTCCATGGTATCAGAATCAAATTCCTTGATTGCCCCACAGGTCACGGGAATATCATTTTCATAGCCAACGACCACATTTTTCAGCATATCAATGGTATTAAATTGATTGTAATACTCGTGGGCTTGCCCGTCTTTTTCTGCTAAATAGGCATCCAGAAGCTTTACCAAGGCCATAAAATCGGGATTGGAAGAATCAGTGCGAGTGAGTGTAATCATGGAATTAAGATAAATAAATATGATTATCCGCAATGATGGCAGTAGCCACAATTTCTTTGCTCATCCAGTTAGATGACCGAAGGCGGGTGACCGAAGTAGCCTCAATGCTAGTGATGACCAAATCCTTTTTTGCTTTAATCTCTTTAGCGGCAAAAAAGCGGATATATATATATTAATAAAAATGGTCTTCCTGGGACAAAGACCATTTTTGTATTGATGTTTATGGTTCTTTTTATCCCATTCTTGATACTCTTGTGTCTATTACAATCCATACTTCTCCCCCATTGAGCGGATCAACCCATATCCCTTCTCTGCCATATCCCAAGGTTCGGAAAAATTTCTCCACACACCTATGGAATTTGCAAATGCGGGATCATTTCTGGTAAAGCCTTCAATGGTCAACCAGCCTTTATATTGAACGTCAGCCAGTGCTTTGAATGTCTCGTCAAAATTCACATGACCGGACCCCGGAGTCCCACGGTCATTCTCGGAGATATGGAAATGTCCCAATTGCGGTGCAATAAATTTAATCGCCTCACCCAGACTCTTCTCCTCGATATTCGCATGGTGCGTATCAAACATTGCCCGGACATTCGGGTGATCTGCTTTCTCCAGTAAGTAAGAAAGTTGTTCCATGGTATTGCAAAGGTAGCACTCGAATCTGTTCAGTGCCTCGGGAGTCAACAGAACTCCTGCTTGCAAGGCGTAATCACCCATCGTATGCAGGTATTCAGCTGACCAATTGTACTCTTCTTCCATAGGTTCACGAGATGCAAAAACCGTAAATCCCGAATGGAATGGCCCGCAAAGGACTTGGGCATTCAAATCCGCCGCCCGGTCGATCACCCATTTAAGTTGCTTCCTAGCCGCCGCCCGAATTTTTGCATCGGGAGAAATTGGGTTTTGCTCAGCCCCCATCACCGTCACCGCAGTGACTTCAAGGCCTATGTCTGCACAGTGCCTGCCTACCAACTTGAACGATTCCTCAGGTGACCCGCCAATAAAAAACTCCGCTCCGTCGTATCCGATCTTTTTCAAGCGATCGAGAACAGGCAACAACTCTTCCGACATCTCCGCTGACCATGCCAGCACGTTAAATCCTATTTTGTTCATTTTTTTCGTTCACAGACCACAGACGGACAGTCCAATCAAAGTTTGGCAGACTCTCATCTATGGAATTTTTTATTTAAAATCACTCACTTTCATTCCTTTTCGAAAGCTATCAAACCCAAACATTGTAGGCTTATATTCGCCTACAATATCCACATTCATGTCAGCTGTCACCGACTCCGGCATATCAAGCAGCCAAAAAGAAGCATTCACGACCAGGCGGCGCATATCCTCCACCTGGAAGTCAATCGATGACCCCAAGGTACTTCCCAACACTTTGCCTGTTTTACCACCATCCAGCGAATAGTCCTTCGTCCAGGCAATAGGCATAATCGATTTATCCCACATCAGTGGAGCCTCAGGAGTCATTCCGGCGGTAGATTGTCCATATATTAAAACATTTGCTTCAGCAGGCAAATTTTTGATGGAATACACGTCCGTAGGTGCCCAGATATCATCCACACCCCGCAAAATCGGATGATCGGCATCACGGTTTACGCCGTCTATCAAAGCGCGCGTTCCTTCGGATTTGTGGATACCGTGATGCGCTACCCATGTTTCTCCTATGATCTGCTGACCAAATCCACCTTCCCAACCTGGAACTTCACTGTTCCAAGTCCATTTGGCAAAGGGAGAATTTTTGTCTTTGATTGAGAAAGGATGGGTCGATGTACGAAGAGCAATGAAAGGTTTACCTGATTTAAAATAATTGTCCAAATATTTCATCTGTTCTAAAGGCAAATCCCGAAAACGGATCAGCATGATGACCAAGTCAGCATTTTCCAAAAACTCCAATCCAGGAATATTGGTTTGATGGCTTGGAACAATATCGCCTGTTTCCGGCTCGATGGGGAACAATACTGTGGTATTAAATCCATAATGAGTTGAAAGGAGTTTTGCCATCATCGGCATAGATTCTTCAGATCTATACTCATCATCCCCGGAGATGAGCACTACATGCTTGCCTTTACCGGAACCCTCTTCACCTACAAACTGTAGGAAGGTTTTGCCATTTTGGGCTGAAACGTAAGGGATTAAACCTAGCACAATCAAAATCAATAAAAATACAGTTTTCTTAAGGAAGTATTTGTTCATGGTTGTTAGAGAATGAAGGCGGAAAATAGTAAAACTTTTAAGGGTTTTCGTCCTGTGGTCAAATTTCTCTTTCGGTATCGATTCCGTTAATTCTTTAACCGTTTAGCAGAAAAATAAAAAGACTAGCCATAAAAAATCCCTACTTTATCACTCAAAATTAAATTGTACTCCCCAAATAATCTTTATACTATGCAAAAGGACAGAAGAAACTTTCTCAAAACAGGCTCACTTGCCGCTTTCGGGCTAAGTGGGATTTCTATTATTCCCTCATCAGTTTTAGGCAAATCCATGGGACACGTTGCTCCAAGTGATAAAGTAAACCTTGCATGCTGTGGCATTGGAAACAGAGGAGCTCAGATCATCAATGCACTTTATGATACCGGTCTTTGCAATATCGTGGCACTTTGTGATGTGGACATGGGAGCTCCGCATACTACTGAGATCATGAACAAATTCCCGAATGCCAAGCGATTCCAGGACTTTAGAAAAATGTTTGATGAGTTTGGAAATGGGTTCGAAGCAATTACCGTAGGAACGCCCGATTTCTCGCATTTTCCCATCACCATGCTGGCGATGTCAGAAGGCAAGCATGTTTATACAGAAAAACCTATGGCCCGTACTTTCAATGAAGTCTCACTCATGATGGACTGCGCCAAAAGACATAATGTAGTCACCCAAATGGGAAATCAGGGACACTCTGAAGCCAACTATTTCCAATTCAAAGCATGGAAAGAGGCTGGTATCATCAAAGATGTAACCGCAGTAACGGCACATATGAATAGCCCCAGAAGATGGCATGGTTGGGATGTAAATATGCAAAGCTTTCCTAAAGCAGAAGCTATCCCTTCCACATTGGACTGGAACGCTTGGCTGACTACGAGAAGTAAGCACGACTATAACAAGGATTTTATCAATGGACAATGGAGATGCTGGTATGATTTCGGAATGGGAGCTTTAGGCGACTGGGGAGCGCACACAATGGATACTGCACATAGATTTTTAGATTTGGGATTGCCATACGAGGTAGATCCTGTGATGTTGAAAGGGCACAATCCTTTCTTTTTCCCAATGTCCTCTACGCTTGCTTTCAAATTCCCTGAACGTGGAGATATGCCCGCTTTGACATTGACATGGTACGACGGAGTGGACAATATCCCTCCTGTGCCTGAAGACTACGGCGTATCAGAATTGGATGCAGATATACCTGCTGCCAGCACGGGTCAGATACAGCCTGCAAAACTAAATCCCGGTAAAATCATTTACGGCAAAGATCTAACTTTTAAAGGTGGGTCTCATGGCAGCACACTTTCGATAATAGGGGAGGAAAAAGCCAAAGCCATGGAAAGCAGACTTCCTGAAGTACCGGAAAGCCCTTCGAATCACTTTGCAAATTTCTTAAAAGGGTGTAAAGGTGAAGAAGAAACCCGTTCACGATTTGAAATAGCCGGACCTCTAAGCCAAGTTTTCTGTCTCGGCGTCCTAGCTCAACAGTTGAATACAACGTTGAAATTCGATAGGGAAACTCAGCAAATCACGAATAACCCGCTGGCAAACCAATTGCTAGGTGGCGAAGTTCCGAGAAAAGGATGGGAAGAGTTTTATACACTGTAAGAAAACGCCAAGTTTGAAGTTAAGAGCTGAAATGGGAGACCGTTTCAGCTTTTTTGTGGTTATCATTTATGGTGGGGGCGGAGTGGTAATTTCTCCCGCAAAGTCACTAAGGCGCAGCTTTTCAAAAGCACAGAAAGTTACAAAAAGGAATTCTAAAGTCTCTCTGACATCTAAATCAGCAAAGCCCTGATGTTCGGAAAAATATCAAGGGGTAATAAAGTCCCAATTGCGCCGCTGCGCCTTTGCGGGATTTATATTAAAATTTAGGACAAGGAAGCAAGGTATCTCTTCTTCTTGGCTGCCCCTGCTGGTTGTTTGGTAAAGTCCAAGACAAACTCAATTCATGGGCTCCTCCTGATTGAATCCCCAGCTGTGAAACAGTGTAGTCAAAGCTATAGCCTACATTGAGCCCACTAAGTAAGTTGAGCCCCACCATCATAACAATAGCATCACGGTTACTCTGTTCCTCCACCTTTTTGTAAGGAAGTCCACGATACCAAAGTCCAAAAACAATTGGTTCCACATAAAAATAAGCTCCTACGTCCAGCTGCTCAAAAGGACCTTGCTTTTTATAGTTTACGGTGGGTGTGAGGTAACGCTGTCTACGCTGGTGGGTAAAATCCTGTCTCATAGCCCCCTCACCCAAGGAAATTCTGTATCCTGCATGTGCTGAAAACTTCACCGGCAACGGGCTGTCTCCATCAATAAAAGACTGATTGGGCTGATTCACATGATGTGCAGATCCTCCTATCCAAAAATCCTTTGTGAAAAACAATCCTCCAAAGGAAAGCGAAAGCATGTTTACAGGATCTCCCAAACCCGGGATATCTGAGCCTGGGAAAATGGGACCAAAGGGATCATCCGGATTGATTTGATTTGCAAAAATCAAATTTTCATAAAAACCAATTTCTCTACGAATATAACTTGCCTGAAATCCGGGACGGAAATATGCATTTTCTCCCAATTTCAACTCGTAAGAATAAATGGCTGAAATAGTGGTAGAGCGAAGCTTGGATGCTCCTTCGGTATCTTGCATAACCATTATCCCAATCCCAGAGTTGTAATCATTCAGGTACGTATCATAGTATGCAGAAAATGTCGTGAATTGTGCATCTATGCTCGGCCATTGATTTCTATAATTGAAACCAACTCTCCCTGTCAACTCAGATCCTGCAAAAGCCGGGTTTAAGTAAAGGGGTGCAGCATAATATTGGCTATATTGCGGATCCTGCGCATAGGCACCGGATCCAAAAAATAGTCCAACCACGCAAAGAAAAACAACGTAAACCAGAGACCGTAGCAAGTATTTGTTCGTTAATTTTGAATATTCAGTAGCTTCTTAACGGTACAGATCGTATGTAGTTCAAGAAGCGGTTCGAAAATTATGAAAAGCAGCCCTAATTCCATAAGGTTACCCTATATTTTTACAATTACCCTACTATTTACAACTTTTGTATTTAATTCTTCGGTCTATTCTCAAGGATTTAATGACAACGAGTGGATTTTTGGCTATTGTGACGGAGCGACTGAAAACAATTACCTGTCCTTCGGTAAAGGCAATACCGCTACAGTCCAGTCAATTCCGGGCTCGATTGTCTTCACAGAAAACAATTCTGCTCTTGCGATTGATCCTATTACAGGACAGCCCTTTTTTCTCACGAATGGAGAGCTGGTTTATGATTTCAGCCAAAATCCCATTCAGGGTGTAGGCTCAGGGCTGAATGGAAATATCGATGGTTTCCAGCAAGTTGCGACGGGATTCTTAGAATATGATCCCGATGGCGTTAAACTCTTCTACATCTTTTACCTTTCCTTGGGCGGGGATCTGCAGTATGCTGTGGTGGATATGAATGCTCCCGGGCAAGCTTCCGGAAATGAAAGACCTTTGGGTGAAATCACCTCCAAGGACAATGTGATCGGAAATGGTTCCGGCGTAGTGTTGGTTGTAAAAACCTCAGCTTCACCTTCCTATTTGATAAGTTTTGATAATGGAAATTTAGTTTCCAGAAGTATTGGCTCAGGCGAGGGTAACTTCACAAATACTGACAATCAAACCATCTCCGGAACACCAAAAAAAATTGTATTTAATGAAGAAAATAATCAACTGATTATTGTTCCTGAGTCTGAAAGCGATCCTATTCTAGTCATGGACTTTGATACGGGTGGAGGTACATTTGGATCACCTACTCCCCTCGCCCAATCTACAGGGGCAGGAGCTTATGGGGGGGCTGAATTTTCACCGGATGGAGAATACATCTACTATTCGGCAGGGAATGACTTGTTTAGAGTACGAACCGATGATCTTTCAGCCACTCCGGAAGCAATACCAATCGAGGGCTCAGGCACTCCACCTTCAGGAATTTCCGTTGTGCATGACCTCAAAGTCGGACCGGACGGAAGTCTCTATTACCTATACGAAGAAGTGGCAGGCGGACCTCAGCTACTGGGGAGGGTTACGAATCCGGATGAAGAAGACGCAGATTTATTGGAAGTCGAAGAAGATCCATTCAATGGAACTGATTTCTGCGGCACGGTATTTCCCACCTTTGCCCCAAATGCGGATATAGACCCTACGGTCGATTTCACATGGTCTCCCGAAGAACCTTGCGCCAATAATCCTGTTCAGCTTACTTCCGAATTAACACCTGAAAATTATAGACCTGTAAGCTTTGCTTGGGAATTTGATCCTCCGCTCACTGACTCTACGGGGAATGCGCTTCCTGCAGATTATTTTCAGGAACATTTTTTAATTCCGGCAGACGCCGCTGCCGGTGAAAGTGTCAATGTAACCTTAACGGTGACGTTTGCAGATGGCGAAACCAAAACCGTCAACAAAACTATCACGTTGACGGAAAATAATCTAGAAGCAAATTTTTCTCCCCAAGACACCACACTCTGTGAAACTTGCCTTGATATAGCCCCGTTGCTCACCGCCCAAGATCAAGGTGGGGACGGTGAAGGCGGAGCTCCGGGAGGTGGAGGCGGTGTAGGTGGAGGCCAGGGAGGAGATGACAATTACGAATATTTCTGGTCTAACAAGCGGGATGAAGGCTGGGGACCAAAAGGGACAAATCAAGTCTGTAGCCCTGGACTATATTGGGCTTTGGTCCGTGAACCGGGCTCATCTTGCTACGCATATGCTGAGATCCGGGTAAAAATGTGGGATGTGGATGACCAGACGAATAATATATGGTACTTTGGAGATGGTGCCGGGCTCGACTTCAATCCTGATCCAGATGACCCCGACGCCCCTACTCCAAGGCCTATAGCCTCTCCCCACCCACAAAACATCCCCGCAGGGACCACGACAATTTCCGGGCAGGACGGACAGGTACTTTTCTTTACAGACGGACAATCTGTCTGGGATCTCAATGAGAACTTGATGGAGAATGGCAATGACATTGGCGGAGACAATTCAAGCAGCCAAAGTGTGCTCGCCGTACCCGTGCCCGGAGAAGAGACGCTCTTTTACCTGTTTACTTCGCAAGTATCTGCAAACGGAAACAATGAAGCTAAGTATTCACTTGTTGATATCAAATCCGAAAATCCAACAGGAGTAGGCAATGTGGTCACCAAGGACAATTTCCTCTTCAGTCCATCCACTGAGCATACTGCAGCACTGGATGCCGGAGACACCACCTGGGTAATGTATCACGAATTGGGTAATAATACCTTCAGGGCTTATCCCGTTTCTGAAAATGGTATTGGACAGCCCGTGCTCAGCTCAGTAGGCAGCGGTCATGGATTTAATTCAGGTGTGGGTGCGATGAAATTCAATTCGGATGGAGACCAACTGGCAGTGACGATCTCTGAAGGTGGCTGTAACAAGGTTGAGATCTTCGATTTTGACAGTGCTACCGGGGAAATGAGTGAATATGCCCGTCTTGACTTGGGCTGTGATGGAGAAGTGTACGGATTGGAGTTTTCGGAGGATGGGGAGCGAGTTCTGGTATCTTACATAAATGGAGGGCCTGGAATAGAAGAATTTATCATTAAAGCCAGCGAAAGTGATGACCCTGATGCAGCCGTCTGTCCTTCATGCTTTGAAGACGCTAGTACCAGAGCGGAGATAGAAACCTGTATACTCGACAATAAAAACACACTAAGCAATGTCCCTACTAACATAGGAGCCCTACAGATTGGCCCAGACGGTCAAATCTATGTGGCCGTAGTTGGAGACAATAGAATTGGGCAAATCAATGTAGGGTCGGGTTGTAATTCTGAGAGTACCTTCACGCAGGATGGAGTCGATGCCATGCCTGGAACGTCCAATTTGGGACTTCCATCCTTTGTGCAGAATTCCGGAAGCTCCATACCGGAACCCAGTCTAGCTGCTCCTGCCAGACTTTGTCTAGATCCGGAATCGGGAGCAGGAGCACTACTCGAAGGTGGTGGTGAACCTGATATAGACAGCTATTTCTGGACTATTACCAATTTAGACGACGGCACAGTAATCCAAAACAACTTTGGCGGACCCGGAGAAGAATTCCAGAATCTAGATCAGATTTTCAATAGTCCAGGCAACTATCTTGTAGAACTTCGTGTGGATAGATGTGGTGACGCCACCTATTTTGAGGCAAGCACTGAGATTTTGGTAGAAGCTCCGCCTGAGCTGACCTTAGTCGATGATGCGACACTTTGTTCGGGTAATCCAGTTACCCTTACTGCCATTGATGGATATGATCCTACAGAGGGATTATATGATTTTGAATGGACCAATGCCGCCGGACAAGTTTTTGGTGATGAAAATTCAAATGAAATCACAGTAGATGAAGAAAGTATATATACAGTAACTGTAAGCTATCGACTTCCTGAAGGTCTGTCGGAAGAAGAAGCTGAATTGTACGAAACCTGTCCGGCTACAGCAGAAATCTTTGTGGGACCTGCATTTGAATTTGAACTTACGCAAACAGCCGAGGAAGTGTGCTATGAAGAAACTTCAGTAATCTTTGCACCCGACACCCCAATCAGTGGCGAATGGTTCTATGAGTTAAATGGCGACCCCGATAGAGTACCTCTTGGTGAGTTCTTTGAATTGGAACTTTGGATTAATGAGTTGCCTGGCCCCGGACAATATGAAATTATCTTTGTTACGGAAGATCCGATTTTGGATGGGTGTGCGGTTGAGAAAAAATTAGATTTGCTGGTCAATGAATTGCCACTTTTCACGGTTCAAAGTAATGCTGCGGAAGATTGTGCAACTGCCGACGGATCTTTTGAAATCACGATGCAATCGCAGGCCAGTCTTGTCACTGTCCTAGACGAAGGAATAAGCTTTACTAATGTAAATCAAGGGGATGTGCTATCCGTCCCGGATTTACTTCCCGGTCTTTACGTGATCGAAGCAGAAAATAGTACCGGCTGTTTTTATACGGCAACCGCAACTGTCGAAAACAACGATCCTCCAACAGGATTTGAATACACAGTCACCACTTCCGATGAGGTATGCGGCGCTTCCGGGGTAGAAGATGGGTTGATTTCTATCAACTTCACTTCTTCTCCTCAATCGGGAACCTTCACTGCAATAAGACAAGGCGACGGACGGGTTTTCTCAAGAGATTTTGATAGCCAAATTCTGGTAGAATTAGCTCTTCCTCATGGAGAATATGCTGTTGAAGTCACGGATCTTAATGGCTGCGCCATTCCAGCCCCTACGGTTTACACCATTGCCCAGAAATTCGAGGTGGTCTTCTCCGTGCCCACAGACTTTACAGCCTGCGGAAACTTCACTTTTGCCCCTACGTCTCCTGATGAATTGAATTACACAATGGCTAATTCTTCCGGAACTGTCATTACTCCGGATACAAATGGAGAATTCACCATCACTGAATCTGACACTTACACAGTACGGGGAATGGATCCAACCGGAGAGAACTGCCCACGGGAAATCATCATTAATGCAAACATTACACAGTCCATAGATTTCGAAGTATCACCTCCCATCGTAGATTGTCAGGTAGGAGTGCAATATGAAGCAATTCTAGACAACGCAGATCCTGCTGATGTGCTTTTCCTTTGGAAAAATGAACAAGGGATAATCGTGGGAAGAAGACAAACTTTTGTTCCAAGCATAGCAGGAGATTATACCTTGGAAGTTCAGCCTTTAGCGGGTGGGCTATGCCCGGTGGACAAAAAGGAATTTACAGCTGAAATCATCTCAGAGCGGGTTGATGTCAGTCTTGATATTGTTCCATTCTGCGTAGATCAGACAAGCACGACGATTACGGTAGATGCGGATCTGACCAATGTAGCTGATTTCGAATGGTATTCTGTGGTAAATGGCACGCGAACACGAATTCCATCTTTTAATGGGCCTATTATCGAAGTGTCGCAGGAAGGAACTTACGAAGTACTGCTGAGAAGTAGTGCTGGCTGTGATCTTGGCCGTGCCAACGGTGTGGTGGCCAAATCCATCATAATCCCACCAGTAGTGCCTGAAGGTTTCACTATATGTGCTATTGAAGGAGTCACTCAGTCCATAAATCCAGGTACCTACGATAATTATTCCTGGAAATTAAATGGTGTGGAAGTATCACAAGAGTCTGTATTCACTCCAAATGAAGGGGGAATCTATGAACTCACTGTTTCTGATAATTTGGGCTGCGAATACATTTCAACTATTGAGGTGGTGGAGGATTGTTCCTTGAAAATCATCTTCCCGAATGGTGTGGTATTAAATGACCCAAACAGGAATTTTATCCTCTATGCAAACGAATACATAGATGATATCGAAGTCTATATCTATAACCGCTGGGGTGAGCTCATCTTCTATTGTACCCATGAAAACATTGAACCCAATCAAGCCTTTTGTCCTTGGGATGGTCAAGTTAGAGGAGAATTTGTGCCAAATGGAACATATGCCGTAGTAGTGAAGTTTACCAGTGAAAACCAAAACAAAAGAGAGAAATTAACCAAAGCAATTACAGTAATTCAGTAGTCATACGCCATGCTCTTGAAAACGTAATCTTGACTTTCCTTCCTTTGCTAGGCCCAACGAAGTCACGAGCGAACACAAACTACTTTCAAAAGAAAATCTCCTCATGCTAATCCTTATTTCACCGGCGAAAACGCTGGATTACAGCACCCCAAATTTCGCAGAATCTACCCAACCTGACTTCCAGAATGACACGCATACGCTGGTAAGAATCATGAAAAAGAAGTCTGCCAAGGAAATCAGTGAACTGATGCATATCTCTGATAATTTGGCTGAGTTGAATGATGAGCGCTTTAAGAATTTTCAAAAGGATTTTACGAGCGAAAATGCAAAACAAGCCATCTTGGCCTTCAAAGGAGACGTATATACCAAAATTGATGTAGATGCCTATTCAAAGGAGGATTTTGATTTTGCCCAGAACCACCTAAGAATCCTCTCAGGCTTATATGGATTGCTGAAACCTTTGGATTTGATCCAACCTTACCGTCTTGAAATGGGCATCAAACTGAAAAACAGAAAAGGTAAGAACCTCTATGAATTTTGGGATAAGAAAATCGCAAAAGCCATCAATGAGGCAGCAAATAACCAACCCATAATCAACCTTGCTTCTCAAGAATACTTCAAGGCTGTTCATCTGAAAACCTTAAAAACTCCGTTGATCAACATCGAATTCAAGGAATTTAAAGACGATAGCTACAAAATAATTGGCTTCTTTGCCAAGCAAGCCAGAGGCATGATGAGCAATTTCGCCATCAAAAATAAAATTACAGATCCTTTACAATTAAAGACATTCAATGAGGCCGGATATGAATATTCCGAGAAATTAAGTGATGAAAACAATTGGGTTTTCGTGAGGTGATAGCACAAACCACTTGTTCACTGGGACTTAAACAAAAGAACTGTTTTTTCACCTATATAAAATTGTAACTTAGGGGTAGTTAATAAAAGTTTATAACGCCTATTTTGACCCCAGCTTCACTAAAAACAGTGGCAGTAGCCATGCTGTTCTTATTTGTGTTTTTTGTTGCTGATGCATCATTGGATCACATTTACAGGAATACGTATACTTCAGTTGATACGCGGTTATCACCAAATGAGCCAGATCTAATTGGTCCGGATAGGCTTTGCAATGTTTTTGGGAGTGTAAGGGGAACTTTCTCAGGAGCAGGAGAGCCGGGAAGAGATGTCTACAAATGGACGATCATAGCCCCTGATGGCCGCGAACTTTTTACAAGAGCCTTTGGAGATTTCCCGACAATCGAGTACACTTTCGAATTATTGGGAGTTCATAAGATCCAACTTGAGATACAACGGGGTGGAATTTCTCAGGGATCTATTGAAAAGGAAGTAGCAGTAATCCAAGGCCCTATCCTTACTTTAGAAAGGAACTATCAGCTCTGCGGTGAGCAGACATTGGATTTACAGGCTATTTCTCCATCCAGCCCGGATTTTTCCGGTTACACATTTGAATGGACAGATGAATCAGGAAATATTATCGGTTCCGCCAATGATTTAACAGTAGATTCTGCAGGTAAATACACCGTGAAATTTTATTTCACTGATTCTGAAGGGGTTCGGGGATGTGAAACTTCTTTTGACACCGAAGTATCTATTCAGGGATCTATATCACTTTCCCAAAGTTCTTCTGTTCTCTGCTATGACAGTGAAATTATATTTGAGACAGTCCCACCGACCTCAGGTCAATGGTTTCTTACATTTCCGGGAGCAACGGACCCAACTCCGATAACAACAGGCTCTGATTTGACCGTTATTCCCCAAATGGACCTCAGCATGTACGGAACCTATGAAGTAACATTAATCATAAACAACGCCGGAAATCCTTCTTGTTCTCCAGAACTGTCGGCCTTTTTTGACTTTTATGCAGAACCGAAACTATCCCTAATCGCTACCACAAATGCGAGCGAATGCCTTGTACCTGATGGCGAATTAACACTCTTAGCCGAAACCGACATAGAACAACTGAGCATAGAAAGTCTAGGGCTAAGTTTCGGTCCATACAATTCCGGAGAAACCATCGTTATTCCCGGGTTAAAGTCAGGAGCGTATACCTTATCCACCATCTTAAATGGATGTGTAAGCTCTATGGGAACTGTAGTTCCCTTACAAAATCCTCCATCAGCTTTGGAATTCTCTATAGAAAATATAATTCCTGAATCGTGTACTGATACCGGAAAACAACCCGGTTTTTTTGATGTAAACCTACTGAATGGAGCAACCACAGGATTTTACCGC
Organism: Algoriphagus sp. Y33; assembly: GCF_014838715.1. Taxonomy (NCBI): domain Bacteria; kingdom Pseudomonadati; phylum Bacteroidota; class Cytophagia; order Cytophagales; family Cyclobacteriaceae; genus Algoriphagus; species Algoriphagus sp. Y33. Next base: position 3,964,992 of record NZ_CP061947.1, read on the forward strand.
ATCTTAAATGAGCGTGGTGATGAAATCAGAAATACGGAATTGCCTTCCCAAAACCCCTTCACAATTGAACTTGGCGGGGGAAAATATTTCTTTGAAATCAGAAATGAAAATGATTGTGACCTTCCCAGCAGTAGTTTCATAGAAATTCCTGCCATTCCCCAGACAAACTTTTCTGTTCCTGAAGAATTGACGATATGCCAAACTTTCAATTTTATACCTGAAACTGAAGAAAACCTTTTATTCACACTCACAGCTCCTTCCGGAGAAAAAACAATAAAAAATGCAGGAGAATCATTCACCATTACGGAAGCGGGTGAGTATACCATAATTGGCATTCTTCCCGATCAAAATGAGATATGCCCCCGCCTAAAGACATTTGAAATAAAAACAACAGAACCGGTTTTATTCGAACCTGTTCTCCAAGACGAAGATTGTATCATCGGCAACAGGATATACGGAGCGGAAATCAGCAATGCGGATCCCTCATCAGTCAACTATTATTGGAGAAATGAACAGGGAGACCTTATCGGAACGGGAAGCCAATTGCTCCTCGCCCCTACCTCAGTAGGCACTTTCTCATTGGAGGTACAGCCAAAAGAAAGCGAAGCATGCCCTATAAGTCCTAAGGGATTTAAAGTAGATCCCCCGGTACTTTCCGTTGAGGCGTCAATTACATCCACTTTGCTTTGTGAATTTGGCCCTGAAGCCATTGTTGAATTAACCACCACTTCCCCTGAAGCAGTTACGACTATTAAATGGCGGAGATTTAATGCCGCCGGAGAAATAGTGGAATTGGATTTTGATAACCAATGGGAAATAACCACAAGAATCGGAGGGATTTATGAGGCTTCAGTGTATAATGTCAACACTGCTATCAACAAGAATTGTGAGCTTGGAAGAGTTACTTTCCATCTGGATCTGACCCCTGAGAAAGTTGCCTTTGATATCCCTGAGTTACTGAATATTTGCGACTTTCACGAGCTCACACCGGATACCGACCGGGAGCTGGAGTTTTTTATAACAACCCCATCGGGGGATGTTTTGGAAAGGTCTTCAGGGCAACCCATCACCCTAGACCAAGCTGGGATTTATACTTTTCTGGCCTTTGACACAAATAGCCCACCCACTTATTGTCCCGAGCAAAAAGAACTTACCGTCACATTGGCTGATGCTGTTGATTTTCAACCAATACTCACTGAAGAATTTTGCGATGGCAGTAAAATATATCAAGCATCGATCAGTAATTATCCCCTAGAAGAAGTAGAAATTTCGTGGAAAGACGAACAAGGAAATGAAGTGGGAAGTGGAGAGTTTTTGACCGTAACTATTCCGGGAGTGTATACATTGGAGGTGCAACCTTCAGGTGTCATCCCCTGTCACATCAGTCCAATTCCTTTTGAAATAGCACCGCCTGTATTTGCTGTGGATGTAACATTGATAGCAGACCCTCTATGTCCGGATGCTCCCTCTGCTAATATTCGCGCCGAGGCTGACTTCAGCTCTGTCGCTACAATAGAATGGTGGTATACCTCTCCTGAGGGTAGGCAATCAGAATTGGTAGAAGAACGTAATAAAGAAGAAATTTCAGCCGTCAACGAAGGCACGTATGAAGTACGCTTATTCAACCAAATCCCATGCAGCCTTGGTCTGGATAAAGTACTCCTTCTAAGAAGCGCTGACACCCTCCGTCCCAGTGTAGAGGAAACCTATCAGATCTGTCCTAAATACGAAATAGCTCCCACGATTAATCCAGGCTCTTTTTCTGTCTACGAGTGGTATTTTGAAAACCAACTTATATCTACCGCCCCCGGGTTCAAGCCACTTTCGGTGGGAGATTATCGGCTAATAGTTTTCAGTGAAGAAGGCTGTGCTTATCAGGCGGATTTCACCACTGAGGAAGAATGTGACCTTAAGGTAATATATCCCAATGCTGTTCAGCCCGGAAATCCTGACAAAGAATTTTTGATTTACACTAATTATCTTATTGATGAACTAGACTTGGTAATACTCAACAAATGGGGCCAAGTGATTTTCCAATGCAGTCAAAGCAATCTAATCTCTGAAGAATACACTTGTACCTGGGATGGAACATATAATGGAAAAACTATCCCCAATGGAAGCTATGCACTACGGGTGAACTATAAGAATCATTCCAAAAACATCTCTAAGTCCGAATTTGGCTCGATACTGATCATAGATTAGCAGCCTAGACAAATACCAAACTGGTTTGGAACATTTTTTGACCGACCGTCCTAATACCAATCCATTGACGACAGGTATTGTTATCTTTGTACGCACCCTAATTTGATTTCATTGAAACCCTATTGCCAATTTCCCAAAAGGAATATTTGGATGATTTTGAGTTGGATTTTCTTTACTCTTCCCCCACTGCTCACCTGGGGGTATGTAAAAAACCCAATTAAACCCGAAACTACCTATTCTACAATTAACGCCGCGGAATTCACCGGCCCTACTGACCTATGTCTTGTTCTAGGCTTAGCAATCGGTGATTATAGCATCTCTTCTCCGTCGTCAGGAGAATATACATGGCTACTACAGGAGCCTGATGGGAATACCACCACCGTAGCCAAGGGAGGAGCAGGCAGTATAAGCACGATTCAGATTAGATATACTAAGACAGGCACCTACCAAGTAATCTTGGAAGAACGGCTTAATCCGACAGCCCCACCCACGACAACTAGTATTGCAGTAGAAGTGTCCTCGGGACCAACTATTATCCTTAAACCTGATTACCTTGTATGTGGGGAAAACATCCCCACTTTGCAGGCCATGGATTCTTCTGATTCTGACCTAGGGAAATATGAATTCACTTGGGCAAGAGATGAGGAATTTTCATCTGTCGTAAAGGTAGGCGTGGGCAGTACGGGAAATGAGTTTATTCCAAATGATGAAGGATTTTATTACGTTAGACTAACACCAACGGGTTCAAATGCAGTTTGTCAAGCAACTGCCTCTACTTATGTTGGTCCGCCGGTAGATTTTCGGTTTGTCCAAAACAACGAAGAAATCTGTGAAGAAGAAACTGTCAGGATAGGACTGGATACGCCCATCAGTGGAAGATGGTGGTATAGACTTCAGGGAGAGGCTGATAAAATAGAGTTAGGAAGCAGCTATGCAGTTACCCTTGGCAATACACAATTCACTGAGTCCGGCGTCTATGAAATAGGCTTTATCGCAAACGACCCGGATTACTCATGCCCTTCTGAAAGGATCACTACAGTAAGGGTAAAGGAAGGCCCTAAATTAGAAACGGCGGACATAATACGTCCTACAGTGTGTGGAGCAAATGACGGATCTTTTAAAATTATAGTGGAGAAAGATTTGATCGCTTTGAGGGTTTCAGAACTAAATCTCGATTTGGGGGCACAGCCTGCGGGAGCAGAAATCACCGTCCCTGATCTTGAAGCTGGAGTCTATACCATTGAAGCTGCTAATACTGAATGTGAGGGATTTTCTTTCCATGCATTGAACCTTTCGGCCTCACTTGACGAAACAGAAATAGTACCTTACAAAGAAGAATGCATTTTGAACGGCACCAATGTGGGGAAAGTAGAAATCACTTTTCCAAATGGGGATGTCACCGGAGAATATCGAATACTTTCCGGAAATAGCGGCATTTCTATTTATGGGAGAATAGAGGATGGCGATTTCCTTACTGTCGACGATCTCCCTGGTGGAATCTATTTCTTTGATTTCGAGCATGATGGCAATGAATGCCATCCTCTGATCAAAACCTTTCAAATAGATAGGCGAAGAGATGTTCCTTTCTACCTTCCTGAAGTCATTAATATTTGTGAGACCTATGACTTGGATTTACAATCCGACATAGGTCTTATCTTCACATTAACTCAACCAGACGGAACAGACCTTACGGCAAGTTCCGGAGGATCACTTGCTGTCTCTCAAGAAGGCCTACATAGCTTATATATTGAACCTATAGATCCAGATAGCGATTACTGTGCTGTGGTCAGAGAATTCACCCTTGATGTACTGGACAGTCAGGTGATCTTTGATTACGAAGTTGTAGAAGAAAACTGTGCAGGAGGTCAAAGATGGAGCGCAACAGTGGAAAACCTAAGTAGTGAAGATGCCATATTCCGATGGTATAACAGCTCCTCCGGTGAAATTGTGGGACGTTCACAGGAATTTCTTCCGGCTGAATTTGGGGAAGTATATCAGTTGACAGTCCAGCCTAGGGGAATGGCTGCGTGTCACCCTGCCCCGCTCGACATTCAGTTTACCCAGCCCATTTTAAACGTGCCTGCCGAACTGAGTTCTGAAGAGGAGTGCGGCGTATATTTCCTAAACCTGGAGGTTTCCGAAAATGAAGATCAAGTTACATGGATTGAGTGGTTTTTATTTTTGGAAGACGGGAGTAATGAAAAATTGGCTGAGGGGACCGGTCTATATGAACTATCTGATGATCGTGAAGGGATTTATGAAGCGATACTTTATCGCGACAAGCAATCGGGTGACCGCTGTGAAATCGCACGTGTCCATATTCCCATTGAAGCTAGCGTATCTACCCCTAGACCGGATATGGAAGACTCTTACCCATTTTGTTCAAAAGGAAACGGGATTCCTGCAATTGGCGCAGGAGAGTATGAGTCTTACACCTGGCGTTACCTTACGGGGGATGTAATAGTGGGCACTGACCAAACTTTCAATCCATCCCAAGCAGGACGTTATGAATTGACCGTGCTTTCTGTGGAAGGATGTATTTACACTGAGGAATTCAGGGTCTATGATGTTTGCGATGTTGATTACGTATTTCCAAATGCAATGATAGTCGGTGATCAAAACCGGGATTTTAGGGTAACTGTCAGTGAAGGAGTATCCGAGGCCGAACTGTATGTGTTCAACTCAACAGGAGAGTTGATTCATCATGACCTAGAAACTGAAATAGGCTTTCAATCCCCTATACTAATCTGGGATGGAGCAATTAACGGAAAACCTGTTCCGCAAGGAACCTATGCTGTGGTTCTAATTTTGAAAAACCCTGAATATGGTTTGGATGAAAAAGTCACCGGATCCCTTTTGGTTTTGGAATAAACGGGTAATTCCGCAGAACATTTTTTATCAGCGGGAAAGTTGAATGCGATATTTTTCCTATTTTTCCACCTTTGGAATTATTCATTCACAACCCAAAATTCAAAAACCTATCCATATGACTCAAACCATTAACAAAAGTGCGCTCTTCAACGGAAGCTGCTTTGCATTGATTACCACTGGATTATCCTTCTCTATCAGAGCTGGGATTCTTTCGCAACTTGGATCCGAATTCGATTTATCAGGTGAGCAGCTTGGACACATAAATTCTATGTGGTTCTACGGTTTTCCTATTTCAATGATCATTGGGGGATTATTTTACCATTCAATTGGCCCAAAAAACATAATGAAGGTTGCTTTCGTTGCCCATACTCTTGGTGTACTACTAACTATTTTCGCAGGCGGCTATGTGGGACTACTCATTTCCATGTTATGCATAGGTCTGGGGACGGGCTGTACAGAAGCAGCTTGCAACCCAATGATTGCTGATATGTTTTCTGGAGAAAAGATGGATAAAATGCTTAACAGATTCCACATGTGGTTCCCTGGAGGGATTGTGATGGGGGCATTAATTTCAAAGTTAATGACTAATTTGGATTTGGGATGGCAAGCTCAAATGGGCGTAATTATGATTCCAGCCATCACCTATTTTGTTTTATTTCTAGGCAAAAAGTTCCCAGAACCAAGTGCTAAAGAAGCAACGTCTTTGGGTAGCAATCTAAAAGCGATGATGTCACCTCTTTACGTCTTCCTAATTGTTTGCATGGCTCTTACCGCTATTTCAGAGTTTGGTCCAGGGCAGTGGGTTGAAGTTATTCTTGGCAGCAGTGGAGCCGATCCTATGATTATTTTGGCTCTAACAGCTGGTTTGGTAACAGTTTTAAGATTTTTCGCAGGACCAGTCGTCTCTAGGCTTGGTCAAACAGGGGTTCTACTATTCGGAGCTATTTTTGCAGCTTTAGGTATTTATTTATTCAGTGTAGTGACCGGGCCGGTTGCCTACGCAGCAGCCATTATCTATGCTTTGGGATATGCTTATTTCTGGCCAGTCATGGTCGGAGCCGTTGCTCAGCGGGTTCCATTGAGCAGTGCATTAGGGATGTCTGTCATCGGTGCAGTAGGAATGTTCTCATCTGGTTTTTTCCAACCTGTTATTGGAAACTGGATTGATAATTCGACAATTGAAAACACAGCAAAAGGACTTACTGGCGAAGCATTACAACTTGCTACAGGACAGGACACTCTTCAAAAAATGATGCTGTTTCCAATTATTTTAATCGTGCTATTCACGATATTCTACTTTTGGCAGAAAGGTAAAAAACCAGCTGTTGCCGCAGCACATTAATCTAAAAAAAGCAGCCTGCAGGCTGCTTTTTTTTGCATTTAAAACTTCGAAACCAGCAATTCTTCCACGTTAACTATTGGGATAGCAACCAGTCAATTCCAGCAATTTCATAGCTCAGGAAAATTACTTCTGCTCCAACCCTTCAATAGTTCGCAAGGAAACCGGCCATAAACCAACTAAACAACTGAGGGATGAACTCTTGAAGGATCAGGGTAATTGGATTTTTAGAGACGATTTCCCTGTTTCACCCCCAACATCTACACCACTTTCCCAGACTTTTTCTTAATTTGATGGTTAGTTTTTCAAACCCTATTAACCTCTCTTCCTATGTTTAAGAAATTTACGCTTCTCAGTTTGCTGGGATTTTTACTTTTTTCCTGTGAGAAAAAACCTGAACTGCTCACAGATGAAGAATACGCCAAACTCAGTGATGAGCAAAAAAGAGCCCCTGAACATGCCTTGGATGGAATAATCGTAACAGACGATCGACTGGAGCTTACACTTTTTGCCTCCGAACCCATGATGTCAAATCCTACCAATATGGACATAGATGACCGGGGACGTGTATGGATCGTGGAAGCATACAATTACAGAACATCACTTAACCCCCGCAACCCCACTAAAGCGGAAGGAGACAGAATCCTAATCATGGAAGACACCGACGGCGATGGAGTTGCCGATGAATCCAAAGTTTTCTATCAGGGAAATGATATCAATGCGGCATTGGGTATCGCTGTCTTTGGCGATAAAATATATGTATCTGTAAGTCCTTACGTATATGTATTTACCGATAGGGATGGAGATGATATCCCCGAGAAGAAAGAAATTCTATTCGAAGGAGTTGGTGGAGTCCAACATGATCACGGCATGCATGCATTTACTTTTGGCCCGGATGGGAAACTGTATTTTAATTATGGAAATGAAGGAAAAGGCATCCGCCATGCCGACGGATCTCCGATATTGGATCCACTCGGCAGACCTGTAAATAGTGAGACGCAGCCCTATCGTGAAGGGATGGTTTTTCGCATGAATCCGGACGGCTCGGATACAGAAGTCTTGGCTTGGAATTTTAGAAACAACTACGAAGTAGCAACCGATAGCTATGGCAGAATGTGGCAATCTGACAACGATGACGATGGCAATCGAAGTACAAGAATCAACTATGTGATGGATTATGGTAACTATGGCTTCAAAGATGAAATGACAGGAGCCGACTGGAGAGCCAGAAGGATCAACATGGAGGACTCAGTCTATGAGCAACATTGGCACTTGAATGATCCCGGAGTAGTTCCAAACTTACTCCAAACTTACGCAGGATCGCCTACAGGTATTTTAGTATATGAAGGAAAATTACTTCCTGAGGAATATCAGAACCAAGTTATCCATTCGGACGCTGGTCCAAATATCGTGAGAGCTTATCCTACGATTCCTTCTGGGGCAGGATTCAATGCGAAAATCATCAATCTTCTTGATGGAAACCCGCGGGACAATTGGTTTAGACCCTCCGATGTTACAGTTGCTCCTGATGGCTCTTTATTTATTTCCGACTGGTATGATCCGGGAGTTGGTGGCCATGCGATGGGGGATCTGGACAAGGGAAGAGTTTATCGACTTGCACCAAAAGGGGTTGATTACAACCCAAGCAAGCCCGATTATTCCAGTATTTCTTCTTTGATCAATTTACTTCAAAACCCAAATCGTGCCACACATTTCAAGGCATTTATGGCATTGGTAAATAAAGGCAACGAAGCAAAAGATGCACTGGAACAACTCTACACTGAAGGAGACAGCCGCATGAGAGCTAGGGCATTCTGGGTACTGACAAAACTGCCCAATGGCAATGAATACATCAAAACCGCAGCCTCTGATACCGATGAAAATATCCGGGTGGCTGCTATACGTGCTTACAGAAACAATAAGATGAGTGATGTCTCTTCCTTGCTGGAAATGGCAGGTGACGAATCGGCTCAAGTTCGCAGAGAAGTAGCTTTGGCTATGAGGTATAAAGTTACCCCTGAAGTATGGCTGAAACTTGCAGCCGGATACGAAAGTGGAGACCGCTGGTACTTGGAAGCTTTGGGAATTGCAGCAGAAGGCTTCTGGGACGAGTATTTGCCAAAATACCTAGAAACCCAAGGACAAAACTGGATCAGCTCGCAAGAAGCCAAAGACATCGTATGGAGATCCCGTGCATCAAATACAGCTGAATTGCTTGGCAAAATCATCCTTACTCAACCGGGAAGGAACAATCAGGCTTACTACAGAGCTTTGGACTTCCAATCTCCTGCTTCAAAGAATGAAACCTTAAAATCGCTACTGGCAAATGCTCCCGAAGAAGATCAGCTAATCATATTGAGACAGATCAACTTTGATCCTGAGAATCCGGATCAGCAAATACTTTCGCTGGCAAGGCAAACTGCAGGAAGTATTGCTGATGATAGGGATTTCATGGATATCGTAAGCAAATACGGTTTGGTAGACCAAAAAGACAGAATTCAAAAGCTTGTTTACCAATCGGAAGACAATCAGTATTCCCAGATGGCCGCAAACATCTATGCTTCCCTATACGGGATGACTGACATAGAGAAATCTTTTGGGAATCCTGATCAGGAAAAATCAATTCTGGCTATCAGGAAATTTGGAACCATTGACAATGAAACCATGGCAAAATCGCTGTCAGGGATCTATCTGGACGAATCCAAATCTCTGGAAGTAAGAACTGCCGCCATGGAAGCTGCTAAGGGTTACAATTCTGAGCCCTACCTATGGGAACTCACAAAAGCAGATAAAATCCCCGCAGACATGCTACCCATTGCCCAAAAAATTCTTCTTTCTTCTTGGAATGGAAACATCCGGGCCGAGGCAAACGAGAAATTTGGCAATGCTACGCAAGACTCAACCGTTGATTTGCCTAAGCTTCTCAATCTGCAGGGAGATGTGGAGAAAGGGCTTATCCTTGCGAATAGCTACTGTCTCGCCTGTCACAAGATAGGAGACAAAGGCATTGATTTTGGACCCGGACTAACTGAAATCGGTGATAAACTTTCCAAAGAAGGACTCTTCAATGCTATCATCAACCCATCGGAAGGCATGGGCTTTGGCTACGAAACTCAGCTTGTAAAAATGAAAGACGGTACTGAATTCACCTGTATCGTAAACTCCAAGACAGAGAATGATCTCGTAGTGAAGTTAGTAGGCACTGCCGAGCAAAAGATCTACAAATTGGTGGATGTAGAAAGCGTAACCCAGCTAGATGAATCCCTGATGCCAAAATTCCCGCTATCGGAAACTGAATTGGTAGATCTGGTTAGCTATCTGGAGACGTTGAGAAAATAATTATTTGTGATTATCCGCAATGATTCCAGTAGCCATATTTCCCTTGCTTTATTGGCTGGAAGACCAATGACGGATAACCGAAGTAGCCTTCATCACTAAAGTTTACCAAAGCTTATGTCGCTTTTGCTTCCTTACTTGTAGAAAAGCGGATAATCATATAATTTTTTTCAATAAAAGACAACTAGAAATCCCGGTTTATGAAAATAGGCCGGGATTTTGTTTTGAAGGAAAGACCATTAATATCTCTTCTTTCCAACATCACATTCCATGAAACCCTTTGCATTTATCACCTTACTTTTTTTCACTATCCAACACCACTCAGCCTTAAGCCAAGAAATTGAATTGGTGTACAATTCCGAAACTTTACAGATCGAGCAAATCAGTCCAAATACCTTCGTCCATATCAGCTACCTGAATACAGATGATTTTGGAAAAGTGAGTTGCAATGGCATGATAGTTATCAATGATGGAGAAGCATTGGTTTTTGACACTCCGGCAAATGAGGAGGCTAGTGCGGAACTGCTGGATTGGCTTGAGAACGATCAACAAACAAGCGTAAAAGGAGTGGTGGCTACACACTTCCACTGGGACTGTCTAGGCGGGCTGAATGAATTTCATGCTAAGGGAATACCTTCCTACGCCTCCTACAAGACGATTAAATTGGCAAAAACCGCAGGGTACCCCACTCCTGAAAATGGCTTCAAAAAGAAAATGAAGCTGCAGGCCGGAACTACTACGGTGATCAACAAATTTTTAGGGGAAGGGCATACCAAGGATAATTTCGTGGCATATGTTTCTTCAGACCATGTGTTGTTCGGCGGATGTATGATCAAGGAACTTGGCGCTGGCAATGGCTACCTTGGAGATGCCAATGTCGCTGCTTGGTCGAGTACCGTCAGAAAAGTAAAAACAACATTTCCTGAAACAGCCATAGTCATACCAGGTCATGGGAAAATTGGGGGGATCGAGTTGTTGGACTATACGGAGGAGATGTTTAGGGGGAAAGATTGAAAAGAAGACCTACCAGGTTTTTGTCTTTATCTAACTGACTAACTTTTCCAAAGTTTCGAACTTTAGAAAAGTTAGTCAAGGAAATCTTAAAAATGAACCATGCCCATCCGAGACTGGGGCATGATTCTGGATTGATATTGTATATGAATATCATCAATTTTTACTTGGAATTATTTAGATGCCAATCTGGAAAGTATCAGGAATAGCTATTTTGCTTGAAGTTGCTATAGGCAAATTCATAGAGATTTTAAACTTTTCCGAAATGGAAACACCTAAAAACCGTGGTTAAGTAAAAAGTACCTGAGTAGTTACAAATCCTCTATATTGAATTCTTCTAACTCTAATTCACCTCCATCAACGCCTCCTAATCCTTTGGCTTTGTTAAACCCAACTAACGCACCATTGCTTTTCACTCTGATTAGCTTCATAAATAATGTCATATTCTTAGCGTCAGGTATAACAAATGAGTTATCAGTACTCCATTTAATTTGAATATCCATTCCTGCATCGATGCCAGCTATATCTTCGCCAAAAAGTTCAATATTCTCCGTATTGGCTTTTAATACAAGCTCTCCGCTTTTAGACTGTGATTGGTAAACTATAGCAGTCCCAGCTATTTCCACTCCTGAGACTATGTAATATTCTCTCCAATTTAACAATTCAGTAGCTTCATTAATCACTCGCTTAAGCTGAGATAAATTACTCATCCTAACTAATTCAACTCCGCTGGCAATGATAACTATTGCACCTTCCTTATTAAAGGAAAATTTAAACTCCCCTTTTGCTAAATCAGGTAGTTCAGCAGTACCTCCAGCTTGAACACTTACTTCGTTCTCCGACACAAATTGATAAAATCGATCTAATGCTCCATACTCTACTTCAATCTGATTACCAAATTCTGTGTCTTTAACTACGTTCCCAAAAATCCCAACATTTTCTCCAAATGGTTTTTTTGGACCACCTCCAATGTTTTTACCAAATGAGATTATATCCCCAACTTCTACTTTGGTTCCCGGATAGTAAATGGGAAGTTTTTGAAATTTGCGAGAGATAGATTTTACATACTTTTTCGCTAAGTCCATAATTATATTGTTTAAAAGCTTAACTAAATCTGCTCAAAAATTTATTATTAAAGAACCAAAACCTAGATTTCGGTCACTTTCCCCTAGAATTCGGTCACCCAGCGTCTTTCCAACTTTATCTTAACTAAAAGACCTGATAGGTTTTGAAAACCTATCAGGTCCAGTCCCATAAACTAAAATCCAGTTGCCCGTAGAAGTAAACTCATCCAAAATTTTAAACTTTGGATGAGTTAGCAGTAATGAGGAATAGTCATTCCAGTCTTTCATTCCAATCTCCTTTCAGCATCCCCTGCCAATATCATAACCCGAAAAAAAAAACAGTTTTCAGGTCTTTTATTTTAATCCATAGCCATCTATCTTTCATGTGACTCTTAAAACGCTTTAACCTTGATTTCCAATTTTCATCGTGTTCAGCTTGTCCTGACTATCTTGTTCTGGCTTGGGATGAATTCCACGATCTATTCTCAAAAATTAAATTCCAACGGGAAAGAAGTATTTGATACCCTCATCAATAAGGCATGGCAGCTACGATATGTGAACTGGGACAGTGCCAAGGCTCTGGTCAACCGGGCCGAAAACCTTCCCGATTTGACCAACTTACAGCTGGCCATGGTCGCCAATCAGCTTGGTGCACTATATTACATCAAAGGTGACTATGCCGCTTCTCTGAGAAATTACACCCTTGCGATCACCATGCTCAAGTCGGAAAATGACCTCACCCAGAAGGTTTTAGCACTGAACGGCCGTGGTCTGATCTATCTCAGTCAACACAGCTATGGTCAAGCAGTGGAGATTTTCCAAAAATGTATCGAAATCAACAGTCAGCTGGGCGATAGTTTAGCACTGGGAGCCAACTATCTGAACAAGGGAATTTCGCTGTCGGAATCCGGAAGATTCCAAGAAGCATTGGAAAGCCTCAAGCTTGGCATCCATGTAACCGCCTCTTATCCGGAAACACCCACCCGGTTCATGAATCTCAACAGGCAAGGTCAAATCCAGTTTGATCTGGGAAATTTGGAGGAAGCTAAAAAACTATTTCTGCAGGTAATAAGGGAAAATCCGACCCCAAACAATTGGGAAAAGACTTTTTCCAACACAGGTCTGGGTTTAATCGCCCTTGCCGAAACAAGACCACAAGAAGCACTGGATTATGGTCTGAAAGCATATCAATATGCAGAACTTGTCAATGCCTTCTGGGACAAAGAACGGGCCACCTCCCTAGTATCCAGCGCTTACGAAAAACTAGGTATGCATCAGGAGGCACTTGAGTATTCCCGACTCAACAAAAGCTATTCCGATAGCCTCTACAACGAAAACAAAAATGCTGAAATTAGCTACTTACAACTCCAGTTGGCGGAGGCAGACAACGAGTCGCTTGATAAGGAGCGACAATTGAATAAACAAGCTGCTGAGTTTAGTCAAAAGACAGTTTTGGGTCTTGGCATTACCATGGTCATGCTGATCACTTTGCTGCTTTTCCACAGAAAGTGGCTTAAAGAAAAAGTACATCTCAATAAACTCTTGCTTGAAAAGCAACATGAAATTCTTCACCAAAACAACGCCCTTCAATCCCTGAATGAGGAAAAAAACAAACTATTTTCCGTGCTTACCCATGATTTAAGAACCCCCATCAATTCAATCAAACAGATCCTGGAGGTACAAAACGCCAATCTGTTCGACGAAAACGAAAAAAAACACATCAACCAACTCCTACTTAAGCAGGTCATTCAAACAGACCTGATGATGGATGAACTGATTCATTGGTCAATTGCGCAAATGGATGGCATAGTCACCGACCGATTGCCAGTTTCCCTGAAGCATCTGGTTGCGGAATGTATCGCCCAAAACGAACTTTTGACAATTAACAAGGGACTTCAGGTTATATTTTCCCCTGAAAACCCAGCACTCCAAATCCTCGCGGACCGCACCCAAATAAAGATAATTATCCAAAACTGCCTTCAAAACGCAATCAAATTCTCCTATCCGGGCGGAAGGATTTTTTTAGAAATCTCGGGAAAGGAAAGAGCTGTTATTTTGAAAATCAAAGATGAAGGAATAGGCATCTCACCTGATAAAATCCAGAAAATATTGAACCAAAAATCAATTATATCTTCTGAGACTGGAACTATTCAGGAGAAGGGGACCGGTCTGGGAATGCTCTTGGTGAAGCAGTTTTTAGAACTAAATCGAGGAAAACTTAACCTTCAAAGCCCAGCTGAAGGCGGTACGGAAATCATTCTTACTTTTGAAAAGGCTCTTTAATAAGATCCGTAAGCTTCACTCCATGATACAGCGGATGTTTGCAGAAAGAGAATAGTACAATTTCACAGGAGATTTTCAGGAAACAAAAGGGACGGGCGGGCATGATCAGTCGGGGAAAGCGGTTGAATTAGAATTCGACTCACACTAAAACTTCCCCATCCGCACCAAACCCACCACAAAAAACCCATACTGTAGGATATTGACCACATTGCGGAAACCCCAAAGCTGTGACCCAAAGTCCGTGTAGGAAAGCATATCTATAAAAAAACTACCAAAACAATAGAAAAAAATACCGGACAAGATCCAGAACCAAGGGTATTGCATGATATCCTCGCGACTTTCTGCTATCCGTAGAAGAGCAAACGCAATTAAAAATGAACTGATAACCAGCATAAGGGCATAAATAAAACCTCTCAAATTACCGCCTGCATGGTCTAGAATGAAGCGAATAAAGCCATCGCAGACAAAAAGTAAGTTTAATGCAAATAGGATCAGACTTTTCCAAAATTTGTTATTCTCAAATGACAGAAATTCAAATGCCAACCAGACAAAAAATATGGCCTCAAACCAGAGATATAAAAACTGGAAAAAAGCATGAATATAAAAACTATATCCATTCAAATATAAAAACCATCCCAATCCATCCACCAGTGCCCCAAAAAGAAGAAACGCAAAAAACAGGCAAAGTTTTAAATCGCCTGTCTTGAGTCTCCACCCCGCCAGTATCAAAGGAATCAATATGGCCAGAGTTGAAATTTCCTGAATAGGAATCCGGTTAAGCATTTGCTATAAATCCATTAAGGTTTAGGTGGCCAGGAGTATTGGAGTAAATATGGTTCTTCAATTGAATCATTTTTAGCAGGAAGCAACATATTGCCTTTAGAGTCCAATCCTACTAAAATGATCCTTATTCTATTGCTCCCCTTATAATGTGGGGACATATCCAGTCCAAAAAAATATGCTATATAATGAACTTCTGAACTGTTGAGGAAACCAGAAACTTCCGGGAAGTTGTTTGTTTCAAAGAAACCTAAAGAATAATTATTATATCTTTCGATACCATTTTTAGGAAATTTCCACGAAAAATCGGCAATATGATTCAGGCAATTCTTTCTAGAAATAATAGTATCACCAACTCCCTGACTAATAGTAAACTTTATATTATTTATTGGATTTCCTCCTCCGGGAGCTGAAATCATTGACTGGTCTAAAAGAAAAAAAGGGTCCCACAAATCTTCCGAAATCGGATAAAAAGGTACATCCGTAGGAATATAATCTACATTTGGTTCAAAAAATAATTTTAATTTATTTTCTCCTTCGAGCCCAAACCAACACATAGTTCCTTTAAATGGGACGAACGGCATATTTATGAAAGAGCTTTTATTGATAACCCCTCCTATAGTTTGAAACTTTGATCCTTGAAATTCTTTAAGAAAACAATCAACTAAACTATTCGCATCTGATAATGAAATTTTAAACATAACATTCTATAATTTAATTTTGAACACTAACCGAATTTTTAATCATAAGAGATAACCCAAGAAATATAACTCCAGAAAATTGTTTAATCACCTCATTAAGTTTCCCTTGGTCCGGCAGGATTTTCATATCACCAGATATTTCTATCTCTTTTTTAAAGTATGCTAAGCTCTTTTTTTTCTTTCTTCTAAAGAAGCGGAAAACAGATTTCGGTAACTCTGAGCTAGAATTTGGCGAAACAATGCTCAAACTCAATGTTCAAGGATTGCCACGACTGATAATCGGTCATTGTATATTGTCCATTGCAAATTGGTCATTGATCATTGACCCCTCACCTTCCCCAAAAACTCCTCCTTCCTTCTTCGAGACACGTCCACCACACTTCCATCGCTAAGCTTTACCTGCCCGCCTTCTCCTTTCAAATATTCGGTGACATAATCCAGGTTGATCAAATGCGAATTATGCACACGGCAAAAGCCATGATGCTCCAGCATGGTTTCAACATCCTTGAGTGTTTTGGAAACCAATATTTTGCGCTTGTCTTGTAGAAAAAACGTAGTGTACGTATTGTCTGATTCACAGCGTATCACCTCCTTTATTTCCACAAAAAGATAGCCGTGAAGCGTAGGCAAGGCGATCTTCGCTTTGTCCTTGGGAGACTGGAGATTGTAAATTAGCTGTTTGAGGTTTGGTGTCTGGTCTTCATTTTTCTCCAAGAACCGCTCTATTGCAGCCTTAAACTCTTTCGGGTAAATAGGTTTGAGTAAATAATCCAATGCCGCAAGCCGAAAAGCACGGATCGCAAAGTCTTGAAATGAAGTGATGAATATCAGCTCAAAATCAATCGTATCAAGACTTGTGAGCCAGTCAAAAGACGTCCCTCCCGGCAGCATTACGTCGCAAAAAACCAAATCGGGATGCAGCTGCTTACATAGCCTATCGGCTTCATCAAGATCTCCCGCCTCACCTATGACCTGAATTTCTGGGTATCCGGCAAGCAAATGTTTCAGTTCCTCCCTCGCCTGCCGCTCATCTTCTATCAGTACTACTGTGTATATCTTTTTCATTCTTCTTCAAATGGAATTGTCAAGGTGACCAATCTTCCGCCTTGGGAATTTTCACTATAGATATATCCGGCCTCTACTCCCGACCATTCATTCAGCGTTGCAAATCGCTCCTCCATCAAATGAATCCCCATACTACTCTTCTTCACCAAATTACTGAGATCAAAATCAGGCTTATTGTGTCTTGACTCACCTTCATCACTTATTTCACAGATCAGCATAGCATCGGTCTTTCGTCTTATTTTCAAGGAAATCCTCCCGCCTTGGCTCAATCCATGCCAAACAGCATTCTCCAAAAAAGGCTGTATCAGCATGGGAGGAATATAGGTGTTTCCCTTAGAAAGAGATTCATCACTCTTAAACTCAAATTCAAACGTATGCTCCATCCTCAACTGCTCAAGCTCTAGGTAAAGCTCATTTGCTTCAAATTCCTCCTGAAGGGTCACCCATTTCCGGGCCGAACTTTCCAGTACATAGCGGATGAGTTTTGAAAACTTGATCAGATATTCACTGGCTTCTCCCGGTTCTTGTTTTTGGATAAAATGATGAATGGAATTCAAGCAGTTGAAGATAAAATGGGGATTGATTTGTGCTCTAAGTGCTTTTAGCTCACCCTCTGCCTTACTCAATCGTAATTCCGTTTCTTTACGCTTAAAATCAGATTCTCTTCGGGACCGATAAATCACAAATATGATAAATGAAAAAGCCAAAACCACAGGTATCAACCCGAGTACCAGTGCCAAGGCTACCTCATTAGTAGAATCCTCAGGCACCAAATCCTTGGCAGCTTCTGTTTTTGCTTGAATCCAAAAAAATCTAAAATCAATCCAAGATGGATACAAGGCAGCTGCGGTTAGGGTGAGTGAGTGAGTATTGAAACTCTTAAAATAGCCTTTTTAACCATCAAATCTTTCAATTAGAGCTTACTTTTTATCTGTTTATAATTGATTTTTCTGATTAATCCGTATGAAAGCACGTACTAGAACTATTTCTGGTGCTAGCATGAAAAAATTTCACTTACCCTAAGTAAAATCCAGCTTCTGGAGAAGCAGGATAACTTTCAGATATGTTTAAGCGGATAATTCACAAAAAAGCCCTTGCAGATATCCGCAAGGGCTTTCACTAGTTTACTTTTTCTCAATAACCAATAACCCGTATAGTCGCTTCTCCGATATGTACTTGCCCAAACCGATCCGTAGCTTGCACGCTAATCTTATGCTCACCGGCTTTCAATCCATTAGGAATTGCTCCCCTCCAAAGGTGCTGGCTCCGGGCGGGATTGGAAGGTCTTTTTCCTTCGATCAATTCTTCTGTCACATCCCACTCGAACAAGTCTATCAAATAGGAAGGGTCGTAGTCGGACACTTTAGCGGCAGCCTTCCATTCTCCCCCATCAAACTTAATCAGCACCTCATCCCCTTCTCCACCCATGAAGAAGTTTACAAAAATCCCAGCTGTAGTTCTCTTGTCTTTTTCCAAAACTTTCGGAGCAAATATTTCCATCTGATAATCGCTGGACTTACCGGCTACCTGATAGCGGATTTTGTATTGATTTCCTTCAAAATGAATCAGCGCATAACCTTTTGGAGTACCGTCACGCATGGTGGATACAGGAACTCCTTTTTCATCCAACGTCC
Source organism: Algoriphagus sp. Y33 (assembly GCF_014838715.1). Classification (NCBI taxonomy): domain Bacteria; kingdom Pseudomonadati; phylum Bacteroidota; class Cytophagia; order Cytophagales; family Cyclobacteriaceae; genus Algoriphagus; species Algoriphagus sp. Y33. The sequence continues at coordinate 3,983,278 of NZ_CP061947.1, forward strand.
CCTTGTACCAATCCCCTGAAGTAGTTCCCACATTGTAATGATGATGCGGCTTATCCTGCTTCCAACCATCCTTTGTGTAAAATAAATCCTGCTTCTGCAAATGGGTGTGGGCAGACAAAGAAAGGGTATGAGGGAAATCAGCCAATAAATCAAAAATCTCCTGCCTATCCTCATCGCGGAAGGAATCTCCCTCCTCTGCCAGAGGAATATGCATTGCAATCACAACCAGATGGTCTTTGGGGACAAACTTCAAATCATTTCTCAGGAAATCCAGCTGGTCCGGACGCAAACCTCCCCAATAACCTTGCTTATCTCTCGGATCCGGCCACAAGATATCGTCAACTACGATAAAATGAACCTTACCTACATTGTACGCATAAGCACTTGGGCCAAAATGGGCTTCGAAAGTTTCATCAGCAAACTCATCTTTATCCACATCATAATTCTGATCGTGATTTCCCATGACATTGTACCAAGGAAGGCCGACTTTAGCCACAGCCTTGGCATACGGAATAAATAAATCCAGATCGTCTCCCACCAAATCCCCTAAGGATAAACCGAACGCTGCATCCTGGATCCCTTCCACTTCACTCACTATACCCCGAGCGAAGAAATCCACTTCTTCCAGCGTGTAAGGCTGCGGATCACCGAAAATCAACGCAGTAAAATCATCAGGTTCCTCCGTGGCAGTCATCGCAAAGTTGATTTCCCTTGGCAACTCTCCCGTTGGGGCAGAACCTGCATATTTTAGTTCAGGCGAGCCGGTTGGCTTATGGATGTAATAGAACTGAGGTTTGTTCAAGGAGTCCAGCGCAACTGTAAAACCACTTGGCTTGATCAGAAATAGCAGCTGACCATCTTCTAGGCTTATTTCGTAATAGCCTTTTTCATCTGTCTGGACTACCTCTTGACCATTGGATATGCTGACTGCCGGAAGTCCCCTTTCACGCCGCTGTTTCTTTCCATCTCCATTTGCATCATGATAAACATAGCCCTTTGCCAATTCTTGGGAAAAGGCTGTCAGATTTGTAAGGATCAGGGCAGCTGCCAGCCCCATTTGCATAATTTTTTTCATTTTTCCCACCATACTTTTGTATTGATATCATCTGCACCCATTCTGGCTACAGCGGCACTGTAATTTTCAGGATTGTTGATCTGCACGCTCACAGGATAGCGGAACCGCACCGGAGCCTGCTGATTATTTAACATGCCTTCATTCTTCGGAAGTACCGGAAAACCAGTTCTTCGGTATTCAAACCACTGCTGGTAATCATTGAAGTACAGCCCCAAATACTTCTGAAGCATAATTCGCTCTAAGGTTCCATCGTAAGCGGCTTCCGGATTCTCGAAATATTTCTCAGGAAATTCCACTTCCCACTGCTCCATGGCAGCTCTTATACCGTTTTCATAATGAGTCGCTGCATCTGAGTCTATCACTCCACGCTGTGCCAATTCCGCTTTGATAAATTCCACTTCCGAATAGGTCAGAATCAAAGAAATCATCGGAGCCTCTACCAATGCCCTATTATGATTGCTTGGAATAAACTGGAACTGGTTTTCATTTCCGTCAAAACCACTGGGAATCCCCTTATATCCAATGTCAGTCGTTCCATCCATTGCTCTGGCCCGAGTCATGAACCGTTCTCTTCTCGGATCTTCCAATACATTAAGATTATCTGCAAAAAACTCCGACATCGAACGAAAAGTCGTGAAGTCAATCGCCCTTCCCCAAGGAGAAAGATTCGGTGTCACTCCCGTAATCTGAAGAATTGCAGATTCAGCCGTATTTTCAAAAACCGGATACTGATCCGGATTATTGATCATCGTAGCAAGCTTGGCAAAGGAGTTTATCTCTGATCTATTGGAAACCCTCAGAAGCAATCTCAGGTGAAGTGAGTTGGTGAATTTTCTCCATTTCTTTACATCATTGTGAAAGAGAATATCATCTCCGTAAATCATTGTCTGCGTATCATCGTATAATGAATTAGCCCGCTCTAGATCTTGAAAAACCTGCGAATAGACAGCCTCCTGTGTATCAAACTGTGGCTGAAAAACCCCCTCCTCTGCACGGCTCGCTTCCACCATCGGAATATCCCCAAAGCTATCGGTCAATTGACTCAGACTATAAGCTCTCAGCGTAAGTGCGATTGCTTCATAATTCACGGCAGAATTGGCAATCGCGGAAACTTCCATTTCCTTGATATTGATCAGCCATCTATAATAGGTGTTCCAAGTGGAATTCCCCGCAGCTTCTGAGATATCATAGCGGTGAATTCCACCATTCGCACTGGGAAATGGCAATGCCACCTGCATGACCTGGAAGGTATAGGCATCTGCCCTATCCGTCCCAAAACTCGACAAGCCATAAATAATTGGATTCAACAAAGTCCCAGGACTGATCTGGTCAATCCTGTTTGGATCGGTGTTGATTTCCTCAAAATCATTGGTACAGGAAGTAAAAGCCCACACCAATAATGACAATGCTAGTGTTGCGATAAATTTTTTCATGTTTTCCATCAATTAAAACTTAAGTGTAAGGTTCACTCCCATATTTCTGGTACTTGGCAACTGTCCCATTTCGATTCCCGGAAGCAATGTTCCACCATTCAAAGCTGCCGTTTCCGGATCAAACATTGGGAACTTGGTCCACATCGCCAGATCTCTTCCATACAGTGCGATGGAAGCTTGGCGTATACTTGTTTTCTGAAGGAGTTTGGCAGGAATTCCATATTCCAACCTCATTTCACGAAGTTTGAGAAATGATGCATCAAAGGAGTTGGATTCAACATTTGCCCTACGGTAAGCTTCCTTATAATAATCAGCGGTATTGACCTCTGTGGTATTTGGAGAGAAAGTACCGTCACCATTGTCCACCACACCTTTGCCTACGATCATTCCTGTCTCTCTGCCTTCCAGTGTATGAGTTAGCTTACCCTGCTCTGTCATCTTATGATGAGTCTGGGAATATACAATCCCTCCATATTGCCCGTCAAAAAGAACACTCATTCTAAGATTCTTGTAGACAAATTCATTTCTGAATCCACCTTTCCACTTTGCATAGGCATTTCCTTGGTATTCTATTTCCGAAGGTCTGGTAGGAAGACCATTGCTCCCATACACGATTTCTCCTTCTGGAGATCTTACAAAGCCAAACCCGTAGATATCTCCAGTGGTACCTCCAACTTTGGCTATAATGGACGCATTTCCTCCATTTCCTATTACCTGACTTCCATCTACCTCGTCAGGAAGAGAGAGCACTTCATTTTCATTTTTTGCCCAAGTCACAAAAGAATTCCACTGGAAATTATTCGTTTTGACAGGACTGCCGTTAAGTACCAACTCGATTCCCCTGTTTTGTACCTTTCCTGCATTTAGAATTGCGCTTGAATACCCAGTGGTGATATCTACCGGAACTTGAAGAATCTGGTTTTTAGTCTCTGAGATGTAAAAATTGACATCAAAGCCAAGTCTCCTATTGAAGAAAATCATCTCCAATCCGGTCTCAAAACTGGTAGTGATCTCCGGCTTGAAACTAGTATTATAAAGTGTAGACGGTACAGATGCTGAGCCGGGGAACTCACTTTGACCATAATACTTGGATGTTCGGTATGGATCTGTATCGTTTCCTACCTGGGCTCCCGACACTCTTAGCTTCGCAAAGGAAATCCCGGCCGGCAAGACAAAAATATCTGATAGCACAAAACTGGTACTTACAGAAGGATAGAAGAAGCTGTTATTTTGAATAGGGAGCGTACTAGACCAGTCATTTCTTCCCGTGATGTCCACGAATACTTTTTCGTCAAAATCCAATGTTACCAATCCATAAAGAGAATTGATCACCCGGTTATTATCATTGGTAGAAAACACCGGATTGTTGATACCGTTTGCGAGTTTGTACACTCCCGGAATCACCAGACCATCGACATAGGCAGACATCATGCGGAATTTTCTGGACATGTGATTGGCACCTATGCTTGCCCTCAAAGAAATTTTCTGAGCTAGTTTCCCTTTATAAGTGAACAAGAAATCTGAGTTTTGCTCATAATTGGTGATGCTCTGTTCCTTGAAATAACCTCTTTGGAAATTTGCCGTACTGTAAGGCCGCTGTTGCTGACGTTCTTCTTGACTCATAGCCAAACTGGTTCTTACCATCAACTCAAAATGATCGCTGAAGGTGTAGTTAGCAGACAGATTTCCAAACACGGAGTTATTATTCACAGCGTTGGTCATCTCATATGCGATCAAATACGGATTGTCTATAAAAGAGCTAAACGGATGAACCTGCTCTACATTTTCCAATCCTTTTCTCCAAATCGGCCGATACCATTCCAAGTCTATGCTTGGATTTTGGAAGATCATAAAGTAGGCAATGGACTGATTATTATAACCGGTAGCGGGAAGATTATCAGAGTTCTTGTTGGTGTAATTTACTTTGGCATTCAGCTTTAACCGTTTGCTGACCTGTTGTGATGCCGATAGCGAAGCTACCAGTCGCTCAAAACCTGTATTGGGCATGATCCACTCGTTCTTGGTATGGGTGATAGAAGCCCTCAAGGAGCCACCATCATTTGCTCCTTCGAGTGAAACACTGTTGACCATGTTGAAACCTGTCTTCCAGAAACCTGTCACATTGTCCTCATAAGGCCTCCAAAGCTGGCGCTCAGCTGACTGCCCTTCCAGTGTAGGATCGTATTGAAAATAATACTGCCCGTCGAACTTCGGCCCAAATGCACTACTGGTACCCCCTGTACTGGATCCATCTTCAGATACGCCATAAGAGTAGTAAGGATCACCGTCTGCATTGAAAGATTTACCTGTTCCCTGCCCGTATTCATACTGTCTGTCAGGCCAGTTCAATACATTCTGAAAACTGAAATTGGAATTGATCGTCACTCCGAGTCCCTTGTTTTTTCTAGAACCGCTTTTTGTGGTCACGATCAATGCACCATTTGCAGCCCGGCTGCCATAAAGTGCCGTGGCACTTGCTCCCTTCAGCACAGTAATATTTTCTATATCATCAGGATTGAGATCTGCTATTCCATTTCCAAAATCCACAGGCACATCATTTCCTGATCCAGCACCATATGCATTGCTAACCCCTGATGAAGTCAATCCCGAATTCATAGGAACTCCATCTACTACGATCAAGGCAAAATTGCCATTAGGATTAAGAGAATTATCTCCCCGAAGGCTGATTTGCGAGGAATTCATAGGTCCTGATCCAGCCGAAAGCACATTTAGACCTGCTACCTTACCTCTTAGCGCATCAGACCAGTTGTTTGACCTCGCATCAAGCAGCTCTTCAGAATCTACTTTTTGGGTAGCGTAGCCAAGCGCTTTCTCATCTCTTTTGATCCCCAAGGCTGTCACCACTACTTCACCGAGCACATCGCCGTCCAGCCTCAATCTTATAGTAAGATCAGTCTGATTTGCCGCCTGTACTTCCTGTTTATCATATCCTACATAAGAGAAGACCAACATTGCGCCTTCTTCCACAGAGATCGAAAATTTACCATCGAGATCTGTAGTAGTGCCCGTCGCAGTACCTTTGATGATAATATTCACTCCAGGCAGCGTTTCACCGGTTTCTTCATCTACCACAATCCCTGAAATTCTCACCTTATCCACCAAATTCTCCTGTAGTGCCGGTTTCACTTTGGTACTTACTGCTATTGTATTATTGATCTGCTTAAACTTCAGACTAGACTGGCGGGAGATTTCTTCAAGAATAGATTGAAGATCCATTTTCCGCTTAGAATAGCTCACTTTAGTAGTAAGGTCCAATCCCGTCTCATAGGAAAACTTGAATCCGGATTGCTTCTCTATCTGGTTAAAAGATTCCGAAAGCACCAGTTCAACTGCATTGAAAGTGACGATAGTCTCTTCCAGTTTTTGGGCATTTACGTCACTGGCAAGCACCATTGAATGCATCCAGCAACTGAGTAGACAAGCCGTAAATAATCTCATAACCAAGGTTTTTAAGGCTGGTGGTAACTTTTTTTTCATAAATTTGATTTGTTCATGTGATAAAATGTCTGAATCGTTTTTTACTCGAACTGAATGGATCCGTTGGCGCGGATCCATTCGTATTTTAAGGGCAATTTTTAAAGGATATGGTTACTTTTTTTCCATCTAATTGATAGGTTATCGGTATAGAATATTGGATGAGCTGAAGTAGATTTTCCAAACTTTGTTTCTCGTAAGTCCCTGAGATTTGGCAAGTATTAGATGCTTTTAGGTCATGTGTCATTTTCACTCCATACCAATCTTCCAGCGTCGTGATCATCTCATTCATTGGAGTGTTCTTGAAGACTATGATGTCCTGAGTCCATGCTAATAGTGGGTCATTTTCAAGCATTGTCGAGACAAAACCCGTCTGATTGGTATAATCAAGCCGAAGATTGGGGGTGAGCATAAACGTGGAATCAACTTGATCAGACACCTTGACCAAGCCGGTTTTCACAGCGACTACTTCCTGCCGGCCTACTAGATTTTTGATGAGAAATGATGTCCCAAGTACTTCGGTGGTAAGATTTGCGGACTCTACAAGGAAAGGATGCAGCGTATCGCGTTTTACTTCGAAAAATGCCTCGCCGGAAAGTTTCACAAATCTGTTTTCGGAGAAGTTTTCGGCAACTTTGATATGAGTGTTATGAAATAAACTCACTATTGACCCATCCGGGAGTTTTACCTTTTTGATCATTCCTTTTGAATTCTCAAAAGTCAAAAAGGCAGTTTCTTGACTTTCCTGTGAACCGGGTGTCAATTTATTCATAGCCAGAAGTCCAATTCCAACGAGTAAAATTAGTGATGCGGCAACCTTCCATCGCAAAAACCCTTGTTTCGGTAAAGTATTTGGAAGCTGATAATGAGTAGCTTTCTGAATGTTCTTAAGCATTTCAGATTCTATCTGAGCTTTGTCCCGCTTCTTAAAATCCTGAATGTGGCATGAAGAGTCAATTCCCTTGTCATACCAGGAGTTGAATTTTTGGATTTCTTCTTTGGAAGCTTTTCCCCGAAGGGTTTTAGAAACGATGTCCGAAAGGACAGATGATAGTCTCATGTGTAGTTGTCTTTCACTTATTAAGTGTCAAAACGTCCACTTGACTACCACTCATTTTGATTATCTAATCATGAATAATAGGCTGGAAAAAATAATCTCAGGATAACAAAGAAACACCTAAGCCACGAAATAAACAGCCAATACCGGAGCCAAATGTTTCAACTCCCCACGCATGATTTTAAGCGATTTGGTGAGTTGATTATGAACGGTCTGGGGAGAAATATTTAGCTTGTCGGCGATTTCGTCGACTGAATACCCTTCCAGTCTACTCATGCGAAAGACCAGTTGGGCTCTTGGGGGAAGCATTTCCACCGCAATCTCTATCTCTTTATACAGTTCTTCAAATCCAAAAACATCCTCTTCATAAAAGGATTCAGGAAAAGTATTGGCACTGCCGGATCGGGTTTTTGTCAACTCATCAAAATACTTCATCACCTGATATTTTACTGCTGTGAGTAGGTATCCTTTGATCCCGGATTTGATTTCCAACGACTCACGCCTTTGCCAGATATCTATAAAAATCTCCTGTAGCATATCCTCAACGACGGATTGATTACCGATTTTGCAGTACGCAGATTGGTACATCAATTCCCAATTGTCCTTGAAAACCTGTTCGAAATGTGCTGAATTCTGAAAAGCGGACATAATCCTGAATCGGGGTGTCCTCAAAATTAATCGGGATCAGGACCAAAGTGGAATCGAGGAGGTTAAGATATTATTAAGAGATAGCACACAGCAAAGTATTCTGTTCCTAACCTTTCATAAGTCAACAGTCTCATTAAAATCAAACAAACCCATATTTTAGCGGGATGAAAAGAATACTACCATTAGTTATTTGTTTTTTAACGCTCCTATCCTGTGTGGAAGATGAGAAGCCAGATTCCCAAACACCTGACAAATTCAAAGTTACATCTGTTGACTACATCCAAGAAAATCAAATAATGTATGTCATCCTACATGATTCAATCGGGACGGCACTAGAGTATAGTGCAATTAATAATGGAGAGACTGTCGAATTCTTGGTAGACAAAAGCAAAAAATATTTCGTAAGCATCTATACGATCTTGAAAGGTGAATATGGTCATCAGGAATACATGAGCACATTTACTGATCAAGATTTAACTTTCGGCATGGTTTTACAAAAGGACTCATCAACTACACCACCTCAGACTGGTACTTTCAAAGTAATAGTTACAGATGACGAGCCAGTGGGAGCTTATGTAACAGCTGAAGGTTGGATGTCTGATTATTCTCCTTATACAAACCTATATGACGAGAATGCAAAATTGTTCTCTGGAGTGACACGATATATGGTGGTAGCAAGCGGGGCTTCCGGAAGACGATATTCCTATATCGATAATCCTCAGAAAGACAAAACCTATACACTTAAGTATACGCAAATGAAGGCGTTTGACTTCATATTTGAAGTCCCAAAATCAGACTACTTATTTTTTAGCTACGAAATTCGCAGCATGGAAAAGAGAAATGGACTGAATTTCTCAAATTATATACTTGGAAACATGGGGTTTTATAATGAGAGAGACGGAACTTATAAACTAGGGTATGTTAGTGACATTAAGAATTATTGGACTCTTGTCACTGCCAATAAAGCATCCAATGAAAAAGTGTCCTATACTTACTCGAAAACAGGAAATCCTCCATCTCAGATAACATTTTTGGATATAGAAGAAATAAAAATTGCTAAAAACTCCATCTCTGATTTTCAATTTGAAACAACAGTGGAAGACGCTGAGTATTATAGTGTAGGCTTTCTTTCTACAAAGCATGTTTTTGACGGGCGACCAACTTCCACCTCTTTCAGCTGGAGTATAAATGGCCCTGCTACTACCTTTTCTATGACCCTTCCACAAGATTTAATAGAAGCTCACCCGCTGACGCTCTCTGATTTCTCTCATCTTTATTTATCAAGTGCGGGGATTACCAAAAAATCGAGCGAATCAAACACAGAAGGAGTGGCTGAATCAGAAACCACCTCAATTAATCAACGGTTTGATAACTAACGCACCTTATTGTTCAACTCCTTCTCCTTAGCCTTGTGGAAATCTATGGGTAAAAACTAATTCCAACTGGAACTCAAATAAACTATTGTTATTTTTCTTCTTCAAATGATCAACAAGTAACAATGGAATCACTACAAGGAAAAACTGCGCTGATTACTGGCGCAGGAAAAGGATTAGGCAAAGCGATTGCTGAGGCATTGGCCAAAGAAGGCGTTCATCTCGCATTGCTATCCAGAACGGAAGCTGACTTGCTAGCTGTCAAGAAAATAGTAGCAGAAATAGATGCTTCTCTGAAAGTAAGCATCGCCGTTGCAGATCAGTCTGACTTCCCCAGCATTAAAAATGCAATCGCTTCATTGATCTCTGAAACTGGAGTACCTGATATTCTGGTCAATAATGCAGGAATCGGGAAGTTTGGTAAATTCCTCGATCTGGAAGTGGGTGAATGGGAAAATATCATCAAAGTCAACTTGCTGGGCGTGTATTATGTAATCCACGAAGTACTTCCCGGCATGCTCGCCCGCAAATCCGGCGACATTGTAAATGTATCTTCTACTGCCGGCCAAAAAGGAAATGCGATGACCAGTGCATACAGTGCGTCCAAATTCGGATTAAACGGGCTGACAGAATCGCTAATGCAGGAGGTACGCAAATCAGACATCCGTGTCTTTAGCATGAGTCCGAGTACGATTGCGACAGATTTGGCTATTGGCAATAACTTGACAGACGGAAATCCGGACAACGTATTGCAACCGGAGGATTTTGCGGAGTTGCTTGTGGCTCACTTGAAGCTACCCAAGAGAGCATTGGTCAAGGATGTAGGACTTTGGTCTACAAATCCGTAGGTTTTTTGGCATTTTAAAACAGTTATTAATGCAACTTTATTGCATTAATAACTGTTTCTTCTGTCATATCAGTCTAAAAATACACCTATGGAAAAAAGTAAGTTTGAAGTAATCATCATTGGAGGAAGCTATGCCGGATTATCTGCCGCCATGGCATTAGGAAGATCATTGCGTAAGGTTCTGGTAATCGATGCGGGAAAACCCTGCAATAGACAAACTCCCCATTCCCACAATTTTTTGACTCAAGATGGAAAAACTCCTGCAGAAATAGCTTCAATAGGACGAAAGCAAGTGGAGAAGTATGACACGGTCACTTTCCTTTCAGGATTTGCCGTGGATGCAAAAAAGACCAATTCGGGCTTCGAAATCAAAACCGAAGACGATAAAGTCTTTGAAGGTAAAAAGCTAATTTTAGCCACTGGAGTTAAAGACATCATGCCTGAAATCCCAGGCTTTTCCGAGTGCTGGGGAATTTCTGTGATTCACTGTCCCTACTGCCATGGTTACGAAGTACGGAATGAAAAAACCGGAATTTTGGCAAATGGCGATTTTGCATTTGAATTCGGCAAAATGATCACTAATTGGACGAAAGATCTTACATTATTCACCAACGGAAAATCAACGTTATCTCAGGAGCAGGCCGACAAATTAGCTACAAAAGGTGTTCATGTCATCGAAACGGAAATTATGAGCATCCGCCATACGGTTGGAAAACTAGAATATCTAGTGCTAAAGGATAACTCGAAATTTCCGCTGAATGCGTTTTATTCAAAAGTTGATTTTGTACAAAGCACTGCAATCCCATCCACTCTGGAAATAGAGTTGACTGATCATGGTCATATTAAAGTTGACCTTATGCAGAAAACCAATATTCCCGGAGTATATGCCTGTGGGGATAGCACCACCCCGTTTCGGTCAGTATCATATGCAGTATCTACCGGTGCTATGGCCGGAGTTGCATCTAATAAAGAATTGATAGATGAAGAGTTTTAGCATCTCCGGATAACAGTAGCTGCGCTTTTTTTTGGTTTGTCGAGAGGCTTATGACTTGAAAATAAAGAGTCAGGAAATCATACCTATAACCCACTAGTGGTTGGTATAGATCAACTAAACCCCATTCCCTCCGCTCCCACGGAGGGAATGGCTCATCTATCCTCATTGCAATTAATTCCAAAAACATACCCGAAACAGTACAGACAGACATATAATAACTTGCCAAGCTTTTAAAGATTAAAATATTCACCCTATATTCTAATAGTTAACCCATGATTATTTCATTTTTTTTAACAAAAATGAATTGCTAGTTCCGATTGGGGTGAAAGTTCACTACTTAAACAACGAGCTTAAATATGCGTCCGGCAAAGCTAACCAATTATCGTATTGGACTGAATCGGATAAATTGCAAGGATTTGAAGGCGAAAAATCACACCCTGCGAGATTAATTATGAAGACAATAATCTACGCTTAGATGAACGGGCAATGGCTTATCTTGACATCAACTGCTCACATTGCCCTAGTGCCGAGGGACCTGCAAGTACTTCAGCCCTTTTTCTCACCTATGATCAGACTGATCTGAGAAAATTAGGTGTAAATAAAATCCCGGTAGCGGCAGGAAATGGAGCGGGAACTTTTGACTTTGACGTCATGCCGGGGAAAGCTGATGAATCCATACTCACGCATCATATGAATTCCACAGAAGTAGGGATAGCCATGCCGGAGCTCGGAAGAACAACAGTCCATAATGAGGGTGTTGAGCTAATCAGGGACTGGATCAACAGCATGAAATAAAAAAGGCTCCGCAATCGAGACGGAGCCTCTAATTCACTATTGAATTCCTTTAGAAAGTATAACCGGCAGATAGCTTAAAGCCTCTGTTATACACATCAGCATCACTGTCTTTGAAAATCGGGGTAAATCCATAATCATAAGATGCCTGGACGTTAAAACCTTTTGGCAGATTATATCCAAGTCCCAATACTAATCCGAAGTCTGTTTCTTTTATCGCGTCTGAATCATAAGAAATCGTATTGCCGAAGAAATCACCTTCAAACTTAGAATTTGCCAGAAAGGAGATCTGAGGCCCTGCGAAAACATTAAACCCCTCCGCAGGATACAATCTGAACAGCACGGGAACATCCACATAATTCAAAATTGCTCTACTGTCTACAAAATCATCGTTTTGGGTTCCTTTCACAGCGTAGTATACTCCGGGCTCTAACGCCAAACGGTCCGTCATAAATAGCATGGCATAACCCCCAACGTGAAAACCTACCCTATTTGTGTAAGAGTTTTCCGAAACATCATCCCCTCCAAAATTGAAAAGACTGGCACCGCCCCGAACACCGAATCCTCCGGGTTTATCAGATGATTGAGCTTGAGACAGTTGGACTGCTCCCAGGCCAAGGGCAAGAATTAACAATACTTTTTTCATAGTCAAATACTAATTGGTTATACCACTGTATTCCCATGACCATGCCAAAGAGCAACTACTCAGTCTAAATTCTCAATTACTTTTTTGTCAATATAATTCGAATTCAACAAACTCAGAGCGCCCATATATTTCATATCGAAATTCAATGTATCGCCTACTTTATAGTTGTTGGGATTTTTACCTAGATTAATAATCAGCATATCCGAACTGGCTCCAAGTATTTCATATTTCTCATCACTCGGTATCAAATATTTCGGATCTACATCCAAAAGTCCGATATCAATGATGGCTCTAAAAGAGCTTTGTCCATAGAGGGACTCGTCAATTTCAGCAGTTTCTCCTTGAGGATTAGCAGCTAGATTCCCAACGGGTAGGAGCGGCTTTTCCTGCATTTCGATAATCTCCGCATGCAGTTCAAACACATCGCCATTCATGCCTTCTATCACTTTTTCTTCAAATAAGTCAAGTCCAAAATACAAGGTTTCCCCCACTCGAAAATGGTTGATTCCCTTTGGAAGCTGATGAGTCAGCATCAAAGGAATCGTAACTGATGTCCCGGCAGATACCCAAGGAATTTTCTTGTTGAACTTCAACTCGATGATTTGCTTGTACAGAGACAGCTGAATAAGCTTGTCCGTAGAGGGCATTACGCCATTGAGACAATTTAGATTTGTACCCAACCCTATCACTTCGATGTTTGGAAGCTGGAAGATTTGGGAATAAAATTCCACCAACTGTTCTCCCATCACACCCTCCCGAAGATCCCCTGTCTCCACCATAATGATAATCTTATGTTTTTTGCCAAGCTCCACAGCCTCCTTGCTAATCCATCGGATGGTTTCCAATTCACTGTTCAAGCTGACATCCGCAAACTGCACCATTTTGGCAATATTTCTTTTAGAAACCGGTTTGATGTACACAGTCTGAACTTCAGGATAAAGGGACTTGACCATGGCCAGATTGGAAATCCTACTGTCATGAACCTCTTTCACTCCCAGGTCTATAAGTTCTTGAAGGAAAAGCTTGTTTCCGCAGAGCAGTTTTGACACAACTCCCCAAGAAATTTCATTTGCCTTAAAGGTCTTTTTGAGAAACTCAAAGTTCTCCTTGAGCTTAGCTCTATTTAATGTCAGATATGCCATCTCACTTAGTCAACCTCATTTCGAGATACTTGTTGGTAAAGCCTATTCTTTCGTAAAGTTTCTTGGCAGGATTATCAGGCTCTACGTGCAGGGCTATAGAACCATTAGCCATCTTGATAGCCATTTCCATAAGTTTCCCGCCGATGCCTTTTCCTCGCTGTTCGGCATCTACTGCTATATAAACGAGAATATTTTCCGGAATATAACCTGACATTCCTGTTTTGTTCATGACAAGCACACCGAGAAGCTTACCCTCTTCCCGGGCCATCACCACAAAACCTCCCGCATGGAGGCTTTGGTCCAGAGCATAATCCAAGCATTTCATAATATCTTCCTTTGGATCACCATATTGCCCCAGATGAACAAACAGGAAGTCTGCGATTTCATTTTTCTGCAAATAAGTAGCAGAATCAATAGTGGATAGCGTTTCTAGTTTGATCATATAGATTTTAACTTTGAACTGTGATTTTTTTCATAATAGATTACTGACAAAAACGTCAGCAAAGAGAGCGTGAGCCCAAATAGATTGGCATCCAAGCCGAACGGAAGAGCTACTTCGGAAATAATTAATCCAGCAGTCAAAGACCCGCCGGTGATCATGGATGAAGTGGCTGCCCTGGCACTATTCTGCCCGAAGAATAAACCCGCCACCACGGGAATTAATAAGCCCGAAACCATAAATGCATAGGAATATAGCATCAAACTGAGGACTTCCGTCATCTGCCAAGCAATAATAATTGCCATCACGCCTATCCCCAACGTCAGCAACTGAGAGATTCTCATCTCCTCCTTCAGAGATTTGCTTGTGAAGAATTTCCCTAAAATATCTGTAGTCATATTTCCGGAAGCCGCCATCAGGCAAGAATCCGCCGTAGAAAGAACCGCCGAGAAATAAGCCGACATCATTAATCCCAAAATACCCGCAGGCAAGATTTGGCTGAGTAACACGGGAAGCCCCATCTCAGGATCCATAGCTGTTGTGAAGCCCTCCAATGCCCCCTGCTCCACTGCCACTCTGGATAGTAAACCCAAAGAAACCCCTAAAAGTGCCATGATCGGCCATTCGAACAGCCCTGCTATAAACCAAGCCTTCTTGGCCGACTTCACATCCCTGGCAGCAAAAATTCGCTGATAAAGTGTCATTCCCACAAACCAAATTGGAATTATAGTAATTCCCCAGTTGGCAAGATCCTGCCAAGTAAGATTGGAAAAAGAGAAAAATTCCTGAGGCAAAGTGCTCTGTATTCCTTCCCAGCCACCAACGTAATTATAGGAAATCGGAATTCCGATAAACATCAATCCCGCCATCAAAACAATCCATTGTATGGTATCGGTGTAGATTACAGCTTTCAATCCACCCATCACGGTATAAATCACGGCCACAGCTCCCATTATCAAAAGTGCATACGAAAGATCAAGCTCTTTGAAAGTACCTGAAGCAAGCTTTGCCCCAGCCAATAATTGGGAAGAAGTAAAACCTAAGTATCCTAAAAAACAGATCACCGCGGCTACTTTCGCAGTGGTGGAATTATACAGATGCCCTATGATCTGAGGAAATGTAAAAAACTTAGCAAAAGCCGGATCAGACTTTACTCTGGGAATCAAAACCACCGCAGCTAACCAAGCGCCTAAAAGTCCGGTGAAAAGCATCCAGGACCCGGACAAGCCCATCACAAAGCCCAAACCGCCCAAGCCAATGGAAAAACCTCCTCCTACGTCAGTCGCTACAACGGACAGGCCAATATGCCAGTGTCCGATACTCCTTCCTCCCACATAGTAATCCTCCTGACCTGAATTCTTTTTCATATAAAAAAATCCCACACCCAGCATAGCCAGCATGTAGGCCACAAAGATCCCCAGATCTAAATAACTCATATCTATTTTCTATTTGTAACAAAATCCTCCTGAAATATAATTTTTCAAAGTTAAGCAATAAGCCTCGCATTCAAAATTTTAATTGGTTTAAAGGCGGAATTTGATCTTTCAGTGCAATTTTAGATTGGAATAGTATAAAAAAAGATTATCCACAACCACATTGCGTCCGTAAGTCTATTACTTATTCAAGGCAAGAAGGCGTATTGCTATTTCTTCTAGGTTTTGTTAAATCCTATCTTAGCATTAGTAGTTGGATAGTGACGGCTAGAAATCTTCGGAAAAGTCAAACTAAACTCAATTATTTAATCTTAAAAAATTTGGCAATCTCATTTTTTTTTTGATTGACTTTCATTAAATCATTTTCACACTTCTAAAATCAAATAATTATGAAAAAAATTGTTTTAATTCTTGGTTTAGGATTTTTGGGATTGTCCCCATTTGCGGAGCTCAATGCAGCCTGCACCAACCCACAAGGTCAAGAGTTACTGTTTGAAGATGCTAACGGAACTTATGTGCTATCCAAATCTGCTGGAAGCGGTGCCTGTAGAGGCTGTGGAGGCTGTGTAATCTACATTAATTAGATACAGTCACAAGGATTATCCGCAACTCTAACTATTTGCAAACCAGCTCTCCACTTAATTAATTTGTGAAATTACGGCTGTAAATTTTATGTAAAATTTAGCTTCCGTGCTTTGCGAATTGAATTGCAGATATTCTTTTAAGCCAAAGTAAACTGTTTACTGAAAAATGACCTTATCATTTATTTTTTATCATTTCAAAACATAAACCAATTACCTAGGTATTTCCCATCAGTACCTATAATCGTATTATTACTAATAATATTTTCAGCTTCTTGTAATCGAAGCAAGAAGGTCGAAGAAGAAAACACATTCCACGCCAACTACCTGATAAAAAAAATTTCACTTGAGTTGGATGATTCCACATCCAATGAGTTTCATTACACTCAGTATTTTCAAGATGATTCAGAGGAATATCTGATAACGCTTAACACGTTAACTTACACCGTTGACAAGTATTCACTTAACTCAGGTGAAATGGTCAAGCGTATAAATATCCCCATGGGTGGACCGGAAGGAATTACAGGTAATGTCTTGCAAGGACTAACCTACAGCTCTCCTGATTCTATATTTGTATTCGTTAGGGGAAATATCAATGGCAGCATTTGTATAGATGAAGATGGCAATTTTGTTCATAAATTAAGTCCTGATAGAAACAAATTAATAGATCATGGTCTTATCAATCATGTTTCAACCGTCCCCAACCCAACGTTCAAAGCAGGCAATAAACTTCATTTTGTCCGATATAGCCTAGGGGATCTTTATAATCCGTCAGAGCTTAATAAAAAATTCCCCATTACTTTGGAATATGACATTGAATCAAACGAGCTTTCCTTTGATTCAATGAACACATACCCAGACTTATATCTAGATAAAATATGGCCGTTTTCTGACACTGACTATTCGAGAAGTGCAATTTCAGCTACGAAATACCTGGTTTCATGGCCTTTGATGGACTCTCTGATTCTATTTAACAAATCAAGCAATACCCTAGATCATATTTCAGCGAAAAGCAAGTACTTTAAGAGTAACCCACAAGACTTTAAAATAAAACCCAATGAAGAACAGGACAATGAACTTGTACTGAGCAACTATCGCTATGGCGATGTTCACTACGACTGGTACAACAAGCTCATTTATAGAATTGTCCGTCACCCCTTGAAAGATTATAAAAACAAGACAGCATGGCCTGCTGTGAACGAACAGAACTTTTCAATTATCGTGATGAGCCAGAACTTTGAAATCATCCATGAGGTTGATTTTCCTGGAAACCAGTATTCACCTTATTTAATTATCCCCAGCAAAGCAGGGTTAATGCTTTTCAGAAACAATATCTTCGATGAAACAGTCTCTGAAGATAGACTAGTCGTGGAGACTTTTGATCTTTCTAAGCCCATCTAATAATGAGTCTACACAAAAAAATATGCTGTTTTATACTAATTCTTGCATCATGCTCACCGAAACAGCAAGATGATACCTTTTTGGCCGACAGAGTTAATTTAACCAAAGAGACCTTAAATATAAGTACAGATAATTTTTTAGTAGTATTATTAGATGAATGTCCTTCGTGCCAAGTAATTTATAAAGATATTGCACGAAAACACCTTGACTCAGGCTCAGTAGTCATTGCTTCAAAAAACTCTAAGAAAGCTAAACTATTTATTGGTGGAGACTTTCCTAATCTTAAGCTAGATAAAGACTTTATCAGTAAGCGGTTAAATTTAATAGAGAGCTTCCCAGTATTTTACAGGAAAAACGGAAATTCATATGATTCCTTGGTCATTTTACCTCCAAAAAACCCTGGTCAATAACCATTCTGCTATACTTAGCATCCTAATCCTGTCTCTACTTGTTTCCTGCCACTCCAATCCTAAAAAGGCAGACAAGACAGCATTCAGTTATCCTATAGTTTTATCCTCCACTTTCCCGGAAAAATCAATCATCATGGATTTCCATTTTGATCAATCTGATCTGTTTATATTAAACAATTACAATCAGATTTTTAAAGTAACTCCGTCAGGAGAGCTGGATTTAATCTGGTCAGATAAAGTAGACCTTGACCCACTTGGAAAACCATATCAATACCCTAAGGGGAAGATGTCCCAAATTACTTATTTTAACCAAGTCCTCTACATTCAATATGCTAGCGAAAAATATTTGGAGTCAATTTCTCTGCTTGACTCTACTTTTCTAAAAAGAATCAACATCCCCTCATTGGAAGAAGATTTTTTCCTTAACCTATATGATTTTGGCTCTTCTAATAATGAAACATTAGCCATTGTCAATCTTTCACGACAAACGGGAAAATTTCAAATTCAAAGTTTAAATATGGAAACCGGTGAAAGTAAACTTATGGCTACTGGTGAATTTAGGCACACAAGTAAGTCCATTGCCACCCATATTGCGAAAGACCACTTTTTCATCATCGATCCTTCAGAGGCATACTTTACATTCTATGACAAAAGCGGAAACAAAATCTCTGATTCTAATTTTTACACTGAAAAATTAACCTTTACTGAAGGACAGGGAGCAGTTGAAGAGACAATTAAATCTGCCCTTGAAGATGGCAATATACGGATAATAGGAGGAACCGGAGCCCCGGAGCATTTCACACTAATTGTTGGTATCTCTAAACAAGCCCCCCTAACCAATTCTCTTGAATACAGCTATTCCCTTTTTGAAAAATCTGAGGATTTATCTTCTATTTATCCCATGGACAAGCTTGCAAAAACTATCATCACCAAAGGAAACTTAGTGCTAGTAGCCAGAAAATCTGAAAAGAACCAAACTATAGATATAATGTCATGGCATGATTTAATTGAAAGTACAATACCTTAAAGAATATCGACGTTCTGCCTTAGGGTATTCCTCTATAGTATCCTAATTCACAGTAGGCCTCATCACTTAGATTTGTTTACAATTTTTCACCTAAGCGGACATTTACCCCAATGTTGGAAAGCTTACAAGGTACAAAAAAGCCGACTTCGGCCGGCTTTTTTGGTTTTACATGAATTCAGCGATTCAATTACACATTTTCGCTTTTCACTGAAGCTGAGAAATACTCTCTGTTCATTCTGGCGATATTTGTTAGACTGATCCCTTTAGGGCATTCTGCTTCGCAGGCACCAGTATTGGTACATGCACCGAATCCTTCCGCATCCATCTGGGCAACCATCTTCTCTGCTCTGGTCATTCTTTCGACTTGACCCTGCGGCAGCATGGCCAACTGAGAGATTTTCGCAGAAGTGAACAGCATCGCAGAAGCATTTTTACACGCTGCCACACAAGCTCCGCAGCCTATGCAAGTAGCCGAGTCAAAGGCTTCATCAGCGATTCTCTTTGGAATAGGAATCTCATTTGCGTCAGGTACACCTCCTGTATTCACGGATACATAACCACCCGCCTGGATAATTCTATCGAATGAACCGCGATCCACCACCAAATCCTTCACTACCGGAAAAGCCGCTGCTCTCCAAGGCTCAATCGTGATAGTATCTCCATCAGAGAACGAACGCATGTGTAGTTGGCAAGTAGTAGTCTGCTTAGGGCCATGGGGATGGCCATTGATATAAAGGGAACACATGCCACAGATGCCTTCGCGACAATCGTGGTCAAAGTGTACGGGATCTTCTCCTTTTTCTGCAAGTTCCTCATTCAAGACATCCATCATCTCCAGGAATGACATGTCAGTGGAAATTCCATCTATGGGATAGGTGACAAACCCGCCCTTATCACCGGCGTTCTTTTGTCTCCATATTTTTAATGTCAGTTTCATATGTTTACGATTTGTCCTTTAAAGGCCGTATGGAATCTCGCTTGACCGATAATCAATGTGTGTTGCTTGCGTCTTGCTCGATTTCATAATAGTTATGAATTAATGTCTAGAAATTATTTGTAAGATCTCTGGGTCAGCTTCACGTTTTCGAAAACCAACGGCTCTTTGTGCAATGTCTCAGGAGCATTTTCTGCCATAAACTCCCAAGCTGCCACGTAAGCAAAGTTCTCGTCATCTCTAAGTGCTTCTCCATCCGGAGTCTGAGATTCTAGTCTGAAGTGTCCCCCACAAGATTCAGATCTGTTCAGAGCATCGTCCACCATCAATTCTCCAAGCTCCAAGAAATCAGCTACACGGCTGGCTTTCTCTAAAGTCTGGTTCAATTCTTCATTGGCTCCGAGCACTTTCACATCAGCCCAGAATTCCTTTCTAAGCTCCTGAATCATTCCTTTGGCCTTTTTCAAGCCCTCTTCGTTCCTGGCCATACCACAGTATTCCCACATGATATGTCCCAGTTTCTTATGGAAGTAATCCACTGTCTTGCTACCATTGATACTCAAAAGTTGCTGGATGGCATCCTTCACCCCCTTCTCAGCCTTGGCGAATTCGGGATGGTTTATATCCACCGGACTTGGTCCTATCTGCGCCAAATAATCACCAATAGTATAAGGGACCACAAAGTATCCGTCAGCCAAACCCTGCATCAGGGCAGAAGCTCCCAAACGGTTTGCTCCGTGATCAGAGAAGTTGGCTTCTCCCAGCGAATAAAGCCCTGGAACTGTTGTCATCAAATTGTAATCAACCCAAAGTCCGCCCATGGTATAGTGAACGGCCGGATAAATCATCATTGGGGTTTGATAAGGGTTTTCACCGGTAATCTGCTGATACATGTCAAACAAGTTGCCGTATCTCGCACGGATCGCATCTTCGCTGTCACGATTGATGGCATCACGGAAGTCAAGGAAAACAGCCTGCCCGGTTTCATTTACGCCGCGCCCTTCGTCACACACGTCTTTGGCGTTTCTGGAAGCCACATCACGAGGCACGAGGTTACCGAAAGAAGGATATTTTCTCTCCAAATAATAATCTCTTTCCTCGTCCTTAATATCTTTAGGCTTAATTTCTCCTTTGCGGAGCTTCTCGGCCATCTCTTTTGTTTTTGGAACCCATACACGTCCGTCATTTCTCAGTGACTCAGACATCAGCGTCAATTTGGACTGATGATCCCCGGACACAGGAATACAAGTAGGGTGAATCTGCGTGTAGCAAGGGTTGGCAAAGTATGCACCTTTCTTATGTGCTCTCCAAGCTGCAGTCACATTAGATCCCATTGCATTGGTAGAAAGGAAAAACACGTTTCCGTAACCCCCTGTGCAAAGTAGTACTGCATGGGCAGCGTGGGTTTCGATAGCTCCCGTGATCAGGTTTCTGGTCACAATACCTCTTGCATGGCCGTCGATAGTGACTACATCCATCATTTCTGTACGTGGATAAAGCTTCACCTTACCATTGGCCACCTGTCGGCTGAGTGCAGAGTAAGCCCCCAAAAGCAATTGCTGTCCCGTTTGGCCTCTTGCATAGAAGGTTCTGGACACCTGCGCACCACCAAATGAGCGATTGGCAAGCAATCCTCCATATTCTCTGGCAAAAGGAACTCCCTGCGCCACGCACTGGTCAATGATATTTACAGAAACTTCCGCCAATCGGTACACATTCGATTCACGGGAACGGTAATCACCGCCTTTGATGGTGTCGTAGAAAAGTCTAAAAACGGAATCACCGTCATTTTGGTAATTTTTCGCAGCATTGATACCGCCTTGCGCAGCGATAGAGTGTGCACGGCGAGGGCTATCTTGAAAGCAGAATGCTTTTACTTTGTAACCAAGTTCTGCAAGTGAGGCAGCAGCAGAAGCTCCCGCAAGCCCGGTTCCCACCACAATTACCTCGTATTTTCTCTTGTTCGCCGGATTTACCAGCTTACTGTTAAACTTATGCTTAGTCCACTTTTCGGCCAATGGGCCAATTGGGGATTTGGAATCTAGTATCATAGGTGACTATTGATTAGCTCTGTGATGTAAAATAGATGTAAACAGGCATGCTGGCGAATAGAATCGGTACCAGAATGCAATAGATTTTTCCGATCACGAGAATGGCTGGAGAGTATTTCTTGTGGTTCAGACCCAAAGTCTGAAATGCACTTGCAAATCCATGGGAAAGGTGAAATGCCAAGAATGCCATCGCTACTACATAGCCTATGACCATCAGTTCATTTTGAAAAGCAAAAGTGACTATGCTAAACAGGTCCTTGTACTCTTCTCCATCATAATTTACTACAGGAAGATCCCCCCAATGCATCTGAGCCCAAAAGCTCTGCATATGAACCACGATGAAAATCAAAATGATAGTCCCCAAAATCCCCATATTGCGAGAAGAAAAAGTGGTAGAAGGAGGTGTAGACACACCATAACCTACAGGACGCGCTGACTTATTTCTTTTAGTAAGCCAGATAGAGAAAATCACATGTCCGATGATGGAAATGTACGTCAGCCAAGAAAGAAGCTTTACTGCTGGATTGGTAGTCATAAACTTGGCATAAATATTAAATGCCTCACCCCCATCATTCTTAAACAACAGTAAATTACCCGAAACGTGGCCTGTCAAAAACAGGATCAGGAAAAGTCCGGTCAGTGCCATGATCAATTTCCTGCCTATTGTGCTACTCAAGGTTTTTGTAACCCAGCTCATACAATTTTTGCGATTAGATTAAAACGAAATCTTTGATTATTAGTGTCAAATTTACATGCGGATCAACTAGCAAACAATCCATTCAAAAACACTTGTCTTATTTTAAGTCTTTCTAAATAAAAACAGCAGCAGCTGCCTTTATAGCCTGATTAACTATTTGAGCAGATTTAATGTTTGATTTTACGGAGATTTTCTCCTTACTTCCATTTATTTCGTATAGGAAGAAAATGTGTGTTAAAACCTTAAAAGAGGATAAATTCGTACATTATATTTTTCCCAACAAATGAACTTGACCAATATGAAGCTGAAAATCACCCTGGGACTTTTTCTAATCTTTCTGGTTGCCGGAATTTCTGAGGCCTGGGCCACACACATTAGAGCAGGTGAAATAACTGCTGAGCGCGAATCTCCTCAGTCCTTAGTGTATATTATTACTGTGGTAGGCTACACGGACACAAGATCAAATGTAATCTTTGGGCCTGGTGAAATTGACTTTGGGGATGGACGAGTGGTGGAAGGATTGAATACTGAAAATGAGTTTGAGCTTGTAGAATCACTTGGCAATTTAATCGAAAAAAACACCTTCGTCATTAGACATACTTTTCAGGGACCCGGAACGTACACAATCCGTTTTCTGGAACAGAATCGAAACGACAAAACACTGAATATGGACAACTCAGTGGATACTCCTTTCTATGTGGAAACCACCATTACCATTGATCCATTTATAGGGGTAAACAACTCTCCTGTTCTGACGATTCCGCCAGTTGATAATGGTGCCGTAAATGTAAGATACATTCACAATCCGGGCGCATATGATCCCGATGGCGATAGTCTTGCCTACGAAATGGATGTGCCTAAGCAACAATTTCAACGCCCTGTAAACAACTACAGGAGTCCTGCGTCTCCGGAATTCAGCTTCAGCAAGGAAGATGGAAGTACACCTGCTACTTTGACTCTGGACCCGATCACAGGAGATTTGATTTGGGATGCACCGGGCACCGCGGGACAGTTTAACGTCGCTTTTAGAATCAATGAATATCGAAAGCTTAATGGTAAATGGGAGCTCATTGGCAGTGTGGTCCGCGATATGCAGATTATTATCGAAAATTCGAATAATAGGCGACCCGAATTAATTTTGCCGCCTGATCTCTGTGTAGAAGCGGGCACCAAAATAGAAGAAATCATCCAGGGACAAGATCCTGATGGTGACCCTATCAAAATAGAAGTATTTGGCGAGCCCGTTGAGATAATAAGTTCTCCAGCTACCTATTCCCCTGAAACTGAATTTCAACCTAGCCCCGGCATAGTCAATTTCGACTGGCAAACTGTCTGTAATCATGTACGCGCCAGAGAATATGAAGTGCGGGTAAGGATTACCGATCAGCCTAGTTCGGGCCCCGCCTTGGTAGATATCAAAACATGGAGAATCAAGGTAGTGGGTCCGTCCCCGGTTTTCGATGAAATAGAACAACTGCCAGGCAGGTCTGTTGAGCTAAACTGGGATCCTTATGTTTGTGCCAATTCCTCAAATGAAATGCAAATCTGGAGAAGAATTAATTCTGATCCTTATCAACCTGATAGCTGCGAAACAGGAATCAGGGCGGGTTATGAACTGATAGGAACTACCAACATGCAAACGCTGGATTTCGTCGATACGAATGGCGGAGAAGGCTTGGCTCCGGGCAACACCTATTGCTATAGACTGGTGGCCGCCTACCCTGAACCTAGACTTGGCGAAAGCATAGTCTCTGATGAGATTTGCGTCACCATAGATGTGGATGTACCTATCATCACCAATGTAAGTGTGGAGGAAACTGACCCTACTGAGGGCGAGATTTTTGTAAAATGGACTCCTCCATATGATATTGACAAAGTACAATTCCCCGGACCTTATAGGTATGAGTTGCTTAGAAGTACGGGTTTCACAGGAAATGCAAACCGGGTATCACTGGGAATTACTTCTGACACGCTATTCACCGATACAGGTCTGAATACTCTGAATACCGTGTACAATTATGAAGTGGTACTACTGGATAGAAACACTAAAATCGATACTTCTTCCAAAGCTTCTTCAGTCTGGGCAGAGCCTACAATTATCAATGAAGCAATTGAGCTGAATTGGCAATTCACTGTTCCTTGGAATAATTCAATCAGCGAATACAGGCATGAAGTTTATAGAAACAGAACTGATGCCGCCGCTGCTGATGAAGACAACTTTGTAAAAATAGCCGAGGTGGATGTTACCACAGAAGGATTTAGCTATTTGGACGATGGCAGCTTCAATGGCGCACCGCTCCAAAAAGAGATTGAATATTGCTATTACGTAATCACCAAAGGTTCCTACAACGTAGCAGGGCTCGTGTATCCACTGGAAAACAAATCTCAAATCATATGCGCCAAACCTGATGACAATCGCTTGCCATGCCCTCCCGTATTGACATTCGAAGGTCCTGAATGTGCCGCATATGTTGCTGAAGTCCCATGCAACAATACAAGCTACGAACATGACTTGAGCTGGACACCTGATGTATCAGGAGAATGCGATGATGAGCTTGCAGGATACAAGCTATACTATACCGCTGATGGCGAGGATAGCCAGTTTGAATTGATCGCAGAGCTTTCTTCGTTGGATCTGTCTACTACCATTCGCAATCTTACAACCTACCGTGGATGCTATTACATTACTGCCATTGACAGATCAGGCAACGAATCTGATGCAAGTAATATCGTCTGTGTAGAGAATTGCCCTAGCTACAATCTTCCCAATGCCTTTACTCCAAATGGTGATGGGATAAACGAGACCTTTATGGCCTTTGACAATCCTTATGTACAATGCCCGCGATTCGTCTTGGGAGTTGAGCTATTTATTGTTAATCGCTGGGGAGTGGAAGTATTCTCATACAACAGTCTCGAAACTTCTGAAAATGACATCTACATCCGATGGGATGGAAAAGATAAAAGTGGCAACGAATTGCCCGCAGGCACTTATTATTATTCCGGCACAGTATTATTTGACATGCTCGATCCTGCGCAGAAAGAACAAAGCTTAAAAGGCACGATCCAACTGCTCAAATGACCCAAACCAAATCCATCATTTTCTTTGATGGGGTTTGCAACCTCTGTAATGCTTCCATTGATTTTGTGATCCGAAGAGATAAAAAAGATCACTTCTTAATGGGGGCATTGCAAGAGGGTTTGAGCAGAAAAATCCTCTCCCAATTTGAAGTCAGAGAAGATTACCTCGACTCCCTTGTACTTTTGGAGAAAGGGAAGATCTACTACAAAAGCACTGCTGCGCTTAAAATAGCCAGAAATCTAACAGGGCTATGGCCTGCATTGTATGCTTTTATTCTCCTTCCAAAGTTCTTTAGAGATCCTATTTACAATTGGATAGGCAGTAATCGCTACCGCTGGTTTGGCAAGAAAAGTACCTGCCGTCTCCCTTCTCCAGCCGAAAAAGCAAAATTTCTTTCTGCAGAGACACTTTCCCAAACGGCATTCAAACCAGTTCCCTGATTTCTTAATTGCGGGCTGCCTTTGGGAAAAGGCTTATATTTGCGCCGAACAAAAAAAAAAACACTAGTTAATGAAGGCATTTGTTTTTCCGGGCCAAGGCGCCCAGTTCCCAGGAATGGGAAAAGCACTTTATGAAGAAAATACCCAAGCAAAAGAATTATTTGAGCGGGCTAATGAAATCTTGGGATTCCGTATCACAGACATCATGTTTGAAGGAACCGCTGAGGAATTAAAGCAAACAAATGTAACTCAACCTGCTGTATTTCTTCATTCAGTTATCTTGGCTAAAACAACACCTAATTTCGCACCCGACATGGTCGCAGGCCACTCATTGGGTGAGCTTTCAGCCCTAGTTGCCAACGGCACCCTTGCTTTCGAAGATGGCCTTAAGCTGGTATATCAGCGAGCACTTGCCATGCAGGAAGCCTGTGAGATCAACCCGTCTACCATGGCTGCTATTTTGGGACTGGCAGATGAAAAAGTAGAAGAAATCTGTGCAGGAATCACCGATGAAGTTGTGGTACCCGCAAACTATAATTGCCCAGGCCAATTGGTGATTTCAGGTTCAAATAAAGGAGTGCAGATCGCATGCGAAAAGATGAAAGAAGCGGGCGCCAAACGGGCAGTACTGCTACCGGTGGGAGGTGCCTTCCACTCTCCCCTAATGGAACCTGCACGGGAAAAATTGCAGACAGCGATCGAGGCGACAGCTTTTCATACGCCTAGCTGTCCAGTTTATCAAAATGTAAGTACCACGGCGGTGACAGATGTAGCCGAAATCAAAGCCAATTTGATCGCACAACTCACTGCTCCGGTAAAATGGACTCAATCCGTGCAAAACATGGTGGCTGACGGGGCAACAGAATTTGTAGAATGCGGGCCTGGGAAAGTCCTCCAAGGCCTTGTCAAAAAAATCCATCCTGAAGCTGAAGTGTCAGGCCTATAATACTCAAACCCGCTCACAAGGCGGGTTTTGTTTTTCAAACAGAATGAGTTTCCGAAAAAGTAGGCATGACGCTGTCCTACCACTCCCTTCTGAAAACAGGAAAAGCAAAAGCCTCCATTTTAGCACAATGGAAGCAATATGTGAGGTGTTAGCTTGTCAAGCTGGAGATATCTTGGAATAAATATCTATTGATTCTAGAGTTGATTTTTTCTCTGAGATCGCTTAAATTAAGATGCCTTTCCTCCTTATTAAATCAGGATTACGATCTGGACTTAAAATCTCAAAAATTATTGCCAATTTCTGATTTTACTTGACACTTTTCACCGGTTACAAACTTTACGACCATACCCATTACAGTCCCTTCACGTCACTCCTATCCTCACATTCCATCAGCATCTGCCGGTTGGTTTTCCCCGTAGCCGGATGAATATAATCGGGCAAAATCTCTACCAACGGAACCAAAACAAATTTCCTCTCCGCAAGAAAAGGATGGGGAATCTGAAGTTTAGGAGTATCAATTATACTAGTACCAAAATAAATAATATCAATATCCATTGTGCGATCCCCCCAATGTTCATCCCTCTTTCTTCCAAGATCTGCTTCGGTTTGTTGGATAAAAGCCAAGATCTCGCTAGGAGAATACGCAGTTTTAATTTCCACCACCTGATTCAAAAAAGGCCCTTTAGCGACTCCTCCCCACGCTTCAGTTTCATAAATCTTTGATTTTTTCGTCACTTCCCCCAATTCAGAAATAGATTTCAATGCGGAATTGAGCAATGAAATTCTGTCTCCTTTATTTCCTCCTAATATCAACACTATCTTCTCAAACATTCTCCTCGTATAATTGCTTTTGTAAACATGCCCCAAATTAGGTTATTTTGGGCTTCAAATAATTTAGCTTATGAAATTCTTGGGAAATGTGCTGGCGGTAATCGTCGGGCTTTTTGTTTTCAGCATACTTAGCGTGCTTCTTATGTTTGGCCTGATCGGTATGCTAGCCGCTACAGGAAACAAAGAAGTAACCGTAAGTGAGAATACCGTATTGCACTTGGATCTTAACGGTAGAACACTCGTGGAGCGTACTTCCGAGGATGATTTGGATCTTTCCATATTTGGAAACCCCTTCGGCCAAGAATTTAATGCGGGGCTTATCAACCTTAAAAAAGCAATTGCTGAAGCAAAAAGCAATGACAACATCAAAGGAATCTACCTAAATACCGGCTTAGTGTTCGCCGGACAGGCTAGCCTGCTTGAGCTTCGTGAAGCTTTAGTCGATTTCAAAACTTCAGGAAAATTTATTGTTGCTTACGACGAAGCCTATACTGAAGGCGGATATTTTGTCGCTTCGGTAGCGGATGAAATATATCTTAATCCCTTGGGAGGAATTGATTTTAACGGATTCTCCTCCGAAGGTGTGTTCTTCAAAGGCCTTTTCGAAAAAATAGGAGTGAAACCTGAAATTTTTAGGGTTGGGGAATTCAAATCCGCCGTCGAACCTTTTATCCTAGAGAAAAACAGCCCCGAGGCAAGATTGCAGACCCAGTCTTTTTTGGATGATATGAATCAGTTTGCTCTCCATGGCGTGTCGGAATCAAGAGGAATTGCTTATGATAGCTTGAAGAAAATCAATGATTTGATGTTGGTCCGCAAACCTCAAGATGCAGTGACATATGGCTTGGCTACGGATTTACTCTATTTTGACCAAGTGCTTTCCAAACTAAAAGAAAAAGTTGGCATCGATGAAGACGATGACATCAAAACAATCAATGCCACGGATCTAACTAAAGTAGTAAAATCCAAAAACATCACCTCTTCTAATAGGATTGCTGTAATCATAGCTGAAGGTGAGATCGTAGGTGGAAAGGCTGACGGCGTGATCAGTTCAGAAAAGTTTGCCAAGGAAATCCGAAAAGCCCGTAAAGACGACAATATCAAAGCGATCGTCCTTCGCGTGAATTCACCGGGAGGTTCTGTGGTAGCTTCGGAAGTCATCTGGAGAGAAATGGCTGAAGCCAAAAAGGCAAAGCCTCTATATGTATCAATGGGAGAGGTAGCAGCCTCCGGGGGATACTACATCTCTGCACCTGCAGACACTATCGTAGCTCAGCCCAATACCATCACAGGGTCAATCGGTATATTCGGAATGATGTTCAATGCGCAGGAATTATTAAATGACAAGCTTGGCATTACTACAGATGTGGTAAAAACAGGTGAGCTGTCCGACTTCATGAATGTAACCAGACCATTAACAGAAGTAGAGAGAACAATCATTCAAGGAACAGTGGAAGATGGCTATGAAACCTTTATATCCAGAGTCTCTGAGGGCAGGGGAATGTCTGCTGAAGCTGTAAAGGAAGTAGCATCCGGAAGAGTTTGGACAGGAAATCAAGCTAAAGAAAGAGGTTTGGTAGATGTCTTGGGAGGGCTGAATACCACCATTGAGCTTGCTGCAGCCAGAATCGGTGCCTCAGATGATTATCGTGTGATTTATTACCCTACCAAAAAGCCATGGTTCGAAACTATTATGGAAGACTTGGGGGAAAATGTTCAAATCAAACTACTCAAAAACGAATTAGGCTCAAACTACACGATTTTCAAGCAGGTCGAAAAATTAAAATCCTACGAGGGTATTCAAGTACGAATGCCTCAGGATATTATCATAAAATAAGGTAAGCAGTCTTATTTAGGTAGTAACATGGTAAAGGGAAAGCGGCTAAGGCCGCTTTTTTTATTTTATACCTTTTTTACCGTAGCCTACGCAGAGCCTTTCGCAGAGAACGTAGTATTTCTTCAGCTCAACTGATCAAAGTTCTAGCTTACAAAGCCCGAACAGCATTCGGCTCAGGCCGCTTTTTTTAACCATCTGGGCAGCGTTTTTTACGCAGCATCTCCATCTTACCTCTGAAAACTGAATACTGCGACTGAATACTATTCACTGAATCCTCCCTGCAACAATATCAACCACGCCCGTTCCACATTATCTTCATCCAGTGCTTCCTTGGCCAGCAAATGCAAATGATCAATCATCGAGTCCGGATCATTCTGAAAACGGATTTTCATTTCTTGGATCTCTTGGCTTAGCCCAAACTCAGCTACCGTAGCTTCACTCGGGAATGCGGCAACATTCCCCAATCTCCCTAAATTATTCCCACTTAAAATAGTACTGTTTCTCACTCCTTTCGGAATCCGGTCTACCCCCATACCCATTGTACGCAGAGGCTTAGGAATCTCAAAAAGAGATGCCCCACTGGCACGACTATACCAATTGCCTCCTAATCTGGCTACTGCGTCCAATTTCCTAGGATCGATCACGCCAGCTTCATCCAGAACATGTTCATTCACATGCGCTGCCAAAACCTCACAAATCACCAAGTTTCCGGCTCCTCCACTATCTCCCAGCGATTTCACCTCATTCACCTTACATTCAAAGGCCACATGAGCTTCTTTGATTCGGGGAGGCTTCACTTCTGTTGATTTTACTTGGGTAAATCCTGCTTTTTCAAATTCATTCACACCTTTTTCATATTCCGTACTAGCCAACGACATCTGCTCCACCATGCCAAAGTGCACCACGTGAATAACCACTTCAGGAACTTCCAGCACATTGTCCAGCGTATGCTTAGTGGTATTATCACGCATTCGCCTGAGTGGAGAAAAAATCAATATAGGAGGCTGGGAACTGAACAAATTGAAAAAACTGAAAGGACTTAGATTTACATTGCCAGCTTTGTCGATTGAACTTACAAATGCAATTGGCCTCGGAGCCACCGCTCCTTGCAGCAATCCATAAAATTCAAGCGTAGAGAGGTCTTTGGGATAAAAGGTTTTCATTTGACGACATTAATTGAGGACTACATAGAGTGAGTAGATAGGTCGAATTTAGGCAAATAGGCCGAAAGACAGAAAAGCAGTCCTTACCCAGTCTTAATCTTATCAACAATTTCATCTTCGTGCAAGTACCATACTGAAATAAAATAGATAAATCCGCTGACATGATGCTTTTGTGAAGAAACTGCTATAAGGTTTGTCATAAGCTAAGTTTGAGATAACTTCGGTCTTCCGTCATCCCCTCTTGCCGTCAGGGCAAAGGTCTTCCGGCTTTATTGATAGATTGTACTGACTGCTGACAAGATTTTGGATATTCATAAATTGAACATCAATTCGAATTACTAAAACTATTTTTCAAGAATAAGTTCTGAAATCATGACTAGAATGCTTAGAAGTATCCTAAAAACAAGTGTGTTTTTGATTGCCGTAACGCTAGGGGTAAATTCCCTTGCTATAGCACAAACACATAATTTTGCCACATTCAACATCCGATATGCCAATCAAAATGACGTTGGAAATCTATGGGAAGACCGACTACCGCATGTGACAGGGCTGATCCGATTTCACCGGATCGAATTAGTTGGGGTACAAGAAGCATTAAATAAGCAGCTTCTGGATTTAAGTACTGAACTCGGTTATTCATTTATCGGAGTTGGCCGTGATGACGGAACCGAAAAAGGTGAATATGCTGCAATTCTATACGATCCTGAGAAGTTTAAGATCCTTGACGAAGGGACTTTCTGGCTCTCTCCCACTCCCGACAAACCAAGTAAAGGCTGGGATGCTTCGCTGAACAGAATTTGTACATGGGGAAAATTCAAGGATAAGGATGAAAAAATATTCTATGTATTCAATATCCACTATGATCACATAGGTCAGGAAGCGCGTGAGGAAAGCAGCAAATTGGTGATGACTCAAGTATCAAAAATCAATACAGAAAATGCTCCTGCCCTTTTAATGGGAGATTTCAATGTTACCCCCCAGAACGGTGCATATACCACCATCACCGAGAATCCTGAATGGCAAGATGCCAGAATGATCTCTGAGATTCCTGCTTACGGGCCGGCAGGTTCATTCACAGGTTTCAACTGGGAGAAAATGCCTGATGGCATCATAGATCATGTCTTTGTTAAAGGAGATCTAAAAGTAATACGTCATGGTATACTTACAGACAACTACGGTAAGAAATACCCTTCGGATCATTTTCCGGTGCTGGTAGAAATTGAGTGGAAGTAATCATACTGTAAAGCAAGGGTATGAAAATCCATTCATCCCTTTGCTTTATTTTATAATAGTTCTTTAGGCGGTCCGCTCATAAGCATAGGAGTTTTTGGATGATTTTTTTTATGCTTTTTAGTGAGATACGTTTCCCATTTAGCATATTGTCTGTCACTCAAAAATGTAGAGATCCAATTACCTATCTCCAGTTCCACAGCTTGAATCGGCGGACTGTAAGGCTTTACCGCTTCTGTGTATTCCTTCACCACAGCAAACACCCTGTCAAAGTCATTCCTGTCATCTATTGCTGCCACTTTTTCCCAATAGGAATTTTCAATAGCTACCAACTGCGGTTTGTTCGCATTATAGATACTATCCGTTTTAACCTGATACCAAGAGATAATATGAGCTTTTTTTTTGTATTCGGAAGATTGCCTTTTCAAATGCAGCCGCCTTGCAACTTCTTCCAGATTGAAATCTAGGATACCCATCAGGTTCTCAACGGACAAATGGAAAAAACCGGATACTTTTTCTCCATCCACTTCTTGGGCAATTGAGCTATTCGCAACCAGCATGAGCAGCACTACTATTTTTTTTTTCATCGGGGTCATTCAAATTTTCTACGGAAAAACCAAGTATCACCAAAAGTGAAATTGAGTGTAATTGTGTTAAGGGATTCTTTGGAAATAATATCGACATCACCCATATTTCTATACTTATAGCCAATGGCTAGTCTACTTGATCTATTGAGTGGTATACCGACGGCGGAACTCACTTCGTAGGAGGAAACTTTGGCTCCTTCGATCATAATCGATCCTGTATCGTAATTGGCTCCAAGTGAGAAACTCATTTGTTTGATAAATTCCGAGTCGAAATAATTGGGAATAAATTCAGCTCCTATACTATATACTTGGTTGGCTATGCTATAATCTTCATCTGCAGAAGAAAATCCATAGAGAACATCCGCACCGATTGTCCAGGATTTGTTTTGGAAAGAAAGCCCGGAACGAACAGTGCTGCCAAGCTGATATTCCAATTCAACTTCATCAGCTTCATACAGAACTTCCTGTGCTAGATAATCTTCCACCCGAGAGATCCCAGTCCCCGCAAGTTTGGAATACCACTGCCCGGAAGTTCCAAAGGTGAGAACACGCTTTTCATTTTGTAGTATATTGACCTGAACACCTCCTTCCGCACCCAATCCGGTATAGGAATTATTTCTGGCATATAAAAAGCCAGCTCCATATTGATCTAGGTAAGTGGTTTCTTTTTGGAAATTCCCAAATAGAAACGATGGTCTAATGCCCACCGAAATCCGTGGGCTGAGACTAGTAGCAAAATTAAGATATGCTTTATTGATATTTCCCCAGCCCTTAAATACCCGTATATATCTATCGGCCATTCCTTCAAAGTAATAGGTATCCGAATAACTGAAGTCTTGTATTGTAACCGGACTTAACCCCAATGAAACCGTGGATTTCGGAGAAAACCGAAACCACATATTGAAGTAATTGAGGTTAGAAAAGTTGTTTGAAATTGTCTCGTTTCCCGTAGTGATTTTTTGCTGATTGTAGGAAACATCTACATCAAGGATAAAGGTATGAGATAAGCCAATACTCGTTTGTGAAGCAGGATTAATGGTGTTTAGAAAATACGGGGATCTCACCCCAGCTCCAACTCCCCCCAATCTCTTGGCCAAACCATAACTGTCGTATGTAGGCAAGCCTAATCCTACAGTGGAATATAATGACCCATGGCCGCGCTGAGCCATGCCTGAAGTTGCGGACATAAGCCAAAAACAAATCAACAAGCCTGGAAAGTATTTAATCATCTCTACATTTTTGTATGCAAGCTATAGACAACAAGTAAGCGCATAGCGGAATCTAGAGGAACGACCAATTTTAATAGATCAAACAGTAAATTCTCCAGATGAATAAGCATACTGCGTCAAACTCATCTACTCTCATTTGATAGATAGGATATCCTCTTTCCTCTAGACAATAAGACCGTTGTTCTACTTTCTCAATATGCCTACAGCAGAGGCGATAGCTTTGGAACAAAAAAAAATGAAGTCCGGAATTGCTTTCAGCCTGCTGGTTTTAATCCTAAGCTCCTGCTACGAAAATAGCTTTCTGGAGGAAATACCAGAAGTAGATATTGAAGATGATTTCTCCATCCGTAAAATAGAATTTACCGACATTTCCTATTCCAGCTATTTTCAAGACAGTATGGTCACCAGTGTACAAGAGAGTTTTTTGTTGGGAAATAATACGGATCCTTACAGAGGAACGGTCAAAGCAAGTCCATATTTCGAGTTTGAATTGAGCAGCACAGTCACCGGGTTTGAGGATGACACCATATTGGATTCTATTGTACTTGTCTTAAAAATAGATGGCTCACACTTCGATACCTTACCTGAGTTTGACCTTAACATCTATCAGCTCTCCCAGCGGCTGGAATATCAAAACGACGATGATGTGTTTTATGACTTTGAGACCTTCTCCACCTATAGCAATCCATTGATCACGACCAAAGTCCAATATCTTCCCTCAAAGGATTCAATCAGAATCACTTTACCGATGGAATTTGGAATGGAGCTAATGGAAAAAGCCAAAGGCTCAGACAAAATTTTTGGGAACAATGAAGATTTCCTGGACTTTTTCCCCGGGTTTATGCTAGAAGTCACAGGTCAGAGCCCACTGATGCTAGTCTCTAAAGAATCCTACATCTCAATCTATCACAAGGTCCCTTTAGAACTTCGAGAAGACGATGAGGAATACCAAATCCCCATCGGTGAATATTCCTTAGGCTACACCCAATTAAATGTAGACAGATCAAACACTCCTTTCTCAGCGGCACAGAATTACGCCTCTCTTCCTTCAGAAGAAAGTCAAGATCTGGTTCTTGCCGATGAACTGGGATTTGGCGGAATCCGGATTGACCTGGGTGATCTCACCTATATTGGAGATGTAGCTTACGACTATTACATCTCGGAAGCTTACCTCTACATGCCTGTCAAAAAAGGTACCTACAATGGCAAACTCAATCCTCCGCTGCAGGAATTCGATGTGTATGTGATGGATAAAAACAATAACATCAAATCCTACCTGACTCAGGCAACCTTGACATCTTTTGATGAGATTTTCCAAGAGGCAACCTATTTCAAAATCCCCGTCAAAGACTTTGTTGACAGTCAAATTTCCGGTAGTCGGCAAACTGATGGCCTCTGGATCGATGTGACCTCCACCACTTCTTTCAATATGGGCTATTTGGTGGTCGGCGAAAACAACACCCAATACAAATCAAAATTAGAAATCACAATTATCCCTTTAAACTAAGATTATGAAAAAAGTAAACCGGCTTTTATCAGCTCTGGCAACACTGATTATGCTAGTCCCACTCTACTCCTGTCAGGACTCAGATGATACATCCACAGAAGGCAACTGGGTACGAAAATCCTACTTCGAAGGCAGCAACCGCTCAAACGCCTCCTCTTTTACTGTGGGAAGCCGCTATTTCGTTGTAGGTGGCTATACAGGAGATGAATATACCCGTGACCTATGGGAATATGATGCTGTCTTGGACGCATGGACCAGAAGAGCTGACTTCCCGGGAACCGCCCGTTCCAATGCTGTGGCTTTTGCCATAAATTCCAAAGGTTACTATGGCACGGGCTACGATGGAAGAAACAGACTTGGTGATTTTTGGTCTTATGACCCCAACTCCGATACCTGGACTGAAGTGAGCTCTTTTCCCGGGACAGCAAGATATGGGGCAATAGGTTTTTCTGTAGCCGGAAAAGGCTATATAGGTACCGGATTTGACGGCAGTGAGCAGAAGGATTTCTGGCAGTACCAGCCGGAAACAGACTCCTGGAATTCCTTCATCAGTATGGGTGGTGCAAAACGTTCCAATGCATTTGTATTTACAATCAATGACGTAGCCTACATCGGTGGCGGTGTCAATAATGGCTTGTATGAATATGACTTCTGGGCTTTAGATGGCACGACCGAGACATGGACACAAAAAGAAGACCTTGATGAAGACGATGATTATACTATTGCCAGAAGTGAAGGGGTGGGGTTCAGCGTAGGTGCGCTGGGATATATCACTACCGGATCGGTAGGCTCATTGACCAATACCACTTGGCAATATAATCCGAATCTGGATGTATGGGATGATAAAACGGACTTCGAAGGCACTGCCAGAAGTGGGGCATCCGTATTCTCCGATGGAAACAGAGCTTTTGTTCTACTCGGCAGAAGTTCTTCGATCCGGTTTGATGACATCTGGGAATTCCTTCCGTTTGAAGAATCAGACGACGATGATTAAACCTAGTGTTATGTTAAGTGCAAAAAGTATAGGACGAACCTGTCAGCTTTTGCTATCAGCACCGTAAGAACCTACTTATTTATCAAAAATCCATGGTGCAAACCTGACAGGTTTTGGTTAACAGTGCACTAGTCTCAAGGTTTAATTTTTCTTAAAACATTTCGTCATGTTGTTACGGAAAGGCCTGACTCTGTTTCATTTGCAACTTGATTCAACCTCTCCCCACATGGAACACAGGAAATTATTGAAAGGGATTGTACATCTCCTGATTATCGGGGTGTTACTTTCCCAATCAATCCCATCTTTCTCAAGACCAATTCCCGGAGGAAATGTGATCAACATCAGTCTGACGAATATCAATCTGGTGCTTTTTTACATTCTTAACATTGCGATATTAATACCTAAATACATTGAGAAACGCTCCTATCGCAGGTACTTCCTTAGTGTTCTTATTCTATTATTGGCCTCACTTAGTATCCATCACTTGATTGATTATTACCTTTGGGATCCTTATCACATGATCAGTATAAAGAGGAATCAGTTTGAAGAAATAGAAATAGAGCCCTCCCCAAAGCCACAAGGCTTCCTATTTCCGCTCAACCCTTTTTTCTTCCGGACCATATTCTTCACTTTCCGGTACTTTTTGCTTTTAGGACTGGGCACAGCATTCGAAGTACTTCTACTTTTCGACAAGGAGCGCACAAGAAATGATGAAATGGAGAAGCAAAAGGCCATCGGAGAACTTAATTTCCTGAAAACCCAGCTAAACCCGCATTTCCTCCTAAATGCTTTAAACAACATTTATGCTTTGGCACGGAAAAAATCGGAGGACACTACCAATGCAATTTTGTTGCTTTCTGATATTCTGAGACATGTCCTGTATGAAGCTGGCAAAAACAAAATTTCTATCAAACAGGAAATAGACTTCATTCACAATTACATCAAAATGGAGAAGTTGAAATTCACTGAAGAAAACACACCGAATATTAATTTCAATGTCAAAATAAGAAACGTAAACTTACTTATCGAGCCTCTTATACTGATGACTTTGGTAGAGAATGCCTTCAAACATGGGGTCAGCTATTTAAGTCCTTCATTTATCCTCATCTCATTGGAGGAAAATGAACGTGAATTGAAGTTCTCAGTAATCAACAGCATCACGAAGAAGTTTGAAGACCCTGCGAAAAAAAGACATGTGGGACTGGGAATCAAAAATCTGGAAAACCAGATGGAACTGATCTATCCGGGAAAATATTCCTTCCGGCAAAAACGGGAAAACAACCTATTCAAAAGCTTTCTGACTATCAAAAAATGAACTACAAGTGTATAGTGATCGATGATGAAGCACTCGCCATAGATGTCGTAGAAGATTACATTACCAAATTTCCAAATTTGGAACTGATAGGCACCTTCGACTCCCCTCTGAAGGCGATACAAACGATTTTGACACAGTCTGTGGATTTGGTCTTCTTGGATATCAACATGCCTGATATCAACGGGATTTCATTTTATGAAAATCTGCCTTTGAAACCTAAAGTAATCTTCACCACAGCGTACAGTGATTTTGCCGTGAAGGGATTTGAAATCAATGCCGTTGACTATCTAGTGAAGCCTTTCAGTTTCGAAAGGTTTTTCATGGCTGTAAATAAGCTTATGGCTGCCGGAATAAATATGCCTATTCCCCATTCTTCGTCAAATTTCACCTTGAATGATTCGCAGGATTACATTTTTGTGAAATCTGAATATTCATCCATCAAAATCAATCTGAAAGACATTGTAGTTTTGGAAAGCTATAAAGACTATGTCAAAATCCACTTGCTGAACGAGTTGAAGCCAATTCTGACGCTGAGCAGCATCAAGCATTACGAAACATCACTCTTTTCCAAGGGGTTTGTCAGAGTACATAAGCGACACATTATTTCCATAGACAAAATCGAAAACATCAGTAGAAACCGGGTTAAGATGAAGACCAAGGAGGAGTTTATTTTAATAGGTGCCAGCTACAAGGACTTTTTCTACGAACTGGTCGTAAATAAAAATCTGTAATAAAAAGTCTGACCTCGTATGCAAGACTTTCGAAAAGTGATGCAGCCTGGCTCACGATAGGAGAAATTTATGGGATTCTTCAATAAAAAAGGCTGGCAAATTCTATATCTGCCAGCCTTTCCATTAATTACGATCCCACATCATCAAGGAACCAATGCCGCAACTCCCGGAAGCACTTTACCTTCCATATGCTCTAGCAATGCTCCTCCGCCGGTAGACACGAAGGACACATCATCCGCAAAGCCAAACTTATTGACAGCTGCAGCAGAGTCTCCACCGCCGATCAGCGAGAATGCACCTGCTTTGGTAGCAGCAACTACTGCTTCTGCAATAGCTTTTGTTCCTTTGTCGAAAGAAGACATTTCAAACACGCCCATCGGACCATTCCAAAGTATAGTCTTTGACTTTAGGATTTCTTCCGCAAAAAGCTCGGCGGTTTTAGGTCCGATGTCTAATCCCATCCAGCCATCAGGAATCTCACCTTTATTAGCCATTCCCTGCTCGGCATCATTTGCAAAAGCTTTTGATATAACCGTATCTACAGGTAGAATCAAGTTCACTCCTTTCGCTTTGGCAGTTTCCATCAATTCCAACACGAAATCAAGCTTGTCCTCCTCCAAAAGAGAATCACCGATTGTTCCACCCTGTGCTTTGGCAAAAGTATAAGACATCCCTCCACCGATAATCAGCGTATCTACTTTGTTCAGCAATTGCTCAATAATCAAAATCTTATCGGCGATCTTCGCACCACCCATGATAGCAGTGTAAGGTCTTTCAGCATTCCCCAGCACTTTATCTGCATTTTTCAATTCAGAAAGCATCAAGTAACCACAAACCTTATCATTGAAAAACTGTGCGATCACAGCTGTGGACGCATGCGCTCTATGTGCAGTCCCGAAAGCATCATTCACATAGACATCACCAAGTTTAGCAAGCTTTTCGGCAAAATCCTTATCTCCTTTTTCTTCTTCCTTGTGAAACCTAAGATTCTCAAGAAGCAACACTTCACCTGGCTTCAAGCCTTCAGCAAGCACCTCTGCTTCTTTACCTATACAGTCTTGCGCAAATTTCACCGGCCTTTCCAGTACTTTCTCCAGTGCTACTACGATGTTTTTAAGAGAATATTTATCCTCAGGCCCGCCTTTAGGACGACCCAGATGGGACATTAGAATGGCAGATCCACCATCTTTTAAGATTTTATTGATAGTCGGCAAAGCCGCCTGAATTCTGGTATCGTCAGTCACATTCAATTGATCATCCAAAGGAACATTGAAATCTACTCTGACTAAGGCCTTTTTCCCCTCAAAACTGAGGTTATCTACATTTTTGATTCTAGGATTCATAAGCAAGGTTAATAGCTATTGATAAAATTGATTGGTAAAAATCTGGGTGAATTTATCAAAGATTATGGCAAAAATCGACTTTCGGGGATGATCAATTTGCTAAAAATGAAAAGTAAGAAATTTTCACCCTTTCGTCGCAGCCCGTTTCAAGCGATCATTAATCGCCCGTCCAAGGCCGGTTTCAGGCATTAACTCAGCCAAAATCACGGTAGCACTAGATTCATCCAACGTTCTCATGGCTGCAAAAAGACGGGTAGCTGCTTCTTTCAAATTTCCACTAGTACTTAAAGCAATTTGATTTTCTGAGGGAACAGACTGATATAATCGATCTAAGGAAAGCACTGCAAAATCAATTCCGCTACTTTGATACTCTGAAATCAACTTATCCAAGCCGCCGATTATAAAAGGCTTGGACGGAGCATAGTGGCTTTCCAATAGGCCCGGAGCCTGTGGATTCGATGAGCTATGGCTTTTTACTTTTGCTTGTCCCACGATACTTTCAACCTCGGAGATCTCCAGTCCACCAAGTCGATAAACCACTATTTCATCACCTTCCATCCCAATGATCGTGCTTTCCAAACCTACTTTACAAGCTCCACCATCCAGAATATAAGGGATCTTTTCTCCCAATTGGGCATCCACATGCTGAGGAGATGTGGGACTGATGTAGCCAAATGGATTGGCACTAGGGGCTGCCAGAGGAAAGTCTATCTGAGCGAGCAACTCCAACGTCAGCGGATGATCAGGAACTCGTACAGCCACTCGATCCAAACCTGAAGTGACAATATCAGGTATGTTTTTTTTCTTGGGGAGCAGCAATGTCAGTGGTCCAGGCCAAAATTGTTCGGCAAGTTTGCGGAGCGGGGTAGGAATATCATTCACGTAGTTTTCCGCTTCCAAAAGTGACGGCACATGAATGATCATAGGATCAAAACTAGGACGGTTTTTTGTCTCAAAAATAGAAGCTACAGCTACAGAATTCAGCGCATTTCCCGCCAACCCATAAACGGTCTCGGTAGGAATACCAACCAATTGACCTACTTCCAGAACTCTTTTTGCCAGCCCTATGTCCTGCCCTATCACTGCCATTTTACTTACAGAAGTCGTCTATCCACGTTTTGGCTTCGGTATATCCCAGCTGAAGTGCCATCTTCAGATCAGCACAGCCTTCTTCTTTTTCGGCATCACCCAAAGCAGACATTCTTGTCACGCCCAGCAGGTAATAAGCGGCACCGTTTTTACCATCCAGATTGATGGCTTCGGTAAGTGACTGCATCGCACCTGCGGGGTCATTATTTCCGAGTTGTGCTTTACCACGATTGAAGTGAACGAGTGCTTGGTTTGGTTCCACTTGTAGTGCTTTGTCAAAATCCAACAAAGCATCTTCGTATTCTTCCAAGCCGAGCAATGACAAGCCACGGTTGTAATAAATATCTGTTTGCGACGGATCAAGCAAGCTTGCCATGTTGTAATCAGAGACAGCGTTTTTGAAGTTCTCCAACTTCAAGTTGGCATTTCCCCGATTGAACCAAGCTTTATAACTACTGGAGTCTGCCTCAATAGCAGCTGCAAAAACAGGAACAGCTTCTTGAAATTTTTCTTGTTGGAAGAGT
This sequence comes from Algoriphagus sp. Y33, assembly GCF_014838715.1. Lineage (NCBI taxonomy): Bacteria > Pseudomonadati > Bacteroidota > Cytophagia > Cytophagales > Cyclobacteriaceae > Algoriphagus > Algoriphagus sp. Y33. Next base: position 4,024,598 of record NZ_CP061947.1, read on the forward strand.
GCGGCACCTTTGGCATTTAAAACCTGGGCATTTCCAGAATTGATCTCCAGTGCTCTATCAAAAAGTGAAATCGCCTCCTTCCAGTTTTGGGAATCCATCTTCTGAATTCCAGCCTGAAACAATTCCTCTTCACTAGGGCTACATCCCATCATTCCTGCTATCAGGAAGGTAATTATCCAAAGTTTTTTCACAGCTTAATTTTTGCCCAAAGATAAGAAATACGTCCTTGATATCACATCAGAGAAGAATTTCTGATTTACTGGTTTTCTCAAGCATACGAAGAATGGATGGATTGTATCCAATCACATCCTGTACAGAATCAAAAGCTACCCAAGCCAATGAAATACTCTCATGACTTTTGATCAACGGTTCCTGAAGATCCGCTTCCAAGATGTAGCGTACATCGTAGTGAAAATGCTCAGGAACATGCGGTCTCTGCGGAATAATATGCTTGTCCAGATCAAAAATAGTCTTGTCCACAAATGCCAAACTCTTCAATCCGCTCTCTTCATTTGCCTCTTGCATAGCTACTTCGAGCAAATCCTCATTACCGTCAGCATGCCCTCCAAGCTGCAACCATCTGCCAAGTTTGCGGTGAAGAGTAAGTAAGGTGTGTGTACGCTTCCGATTGACAATCCAAGCCGAAGCCGTAAAATGCCCTTCCAGCCGCTCTCTCCCGTAAGCAAGGGAATCTTCCGTCAAATCCATAAAATCCTGAATAAAATCTGCTTCCTCCTCGTAGGGCGTACGATATCTTCCTAACTGCTCTCTTAAATTAATTCTGTCCATCATTGGTTACTTCAAATATGTGATCAAGAAATTGATCGAAAGGTTCTGGATCCCGGTACAGCCTATCCGAATAAAACGTCGCTAGTACCTTGAGGTAATTGGGCTGGTTATTTACAGTGATTTTCTCAATGGTAATCCTGCCGAATAACTGAGAAATCAATTCATTTTCTGCAAGTGCCTTGAGCGGAGGTTTGAAGTAGAACTTGTCAGTGACTTTCACCAGCTCGTTTACTTCCTCCATTTTTCTATCCAAGCTCACCTGTCTATATCCCAAAGCTAAAACTCGCTGCGCAAATGCCAAGAAAAGCAGGTAAAATGTTTCTTCATCCAAAGGATCGTCATAAGTAATCGCAAAACCTCTGGCATACTTGGAATCCAAAATATGAATTTGAGGACGTTCTTCGATCTGAATGGTTTTGAAGTGGTATGACTTGGAAATTATGGAAATGAGTTCTTTCCCTTGCTTTGAATTCATCCACTTCTTTGCTTTGGCTATTTCCAACTCCTTAAACACAATATTCTCCTTATGAGTCATCGGTTTTTTTTCCGAAGGCTTGAACACTTTGTTGAATAAATCATCCAGAAAATTATTCATGGGCTGTAATTGCGTAGTTGCCTGAAGGCAGAAGTGTAATATATCCCTGATCCTGCATTAAGCGTAACATCCGAAGGTTTTTTTCAGAAGAAGGTAATCTAATGCTATCGAAAATCTGCTTCTCTGTCAACTCACCCGAAGTGGTTAAAGTTTCGATAATCTTATTTCTAAGCCTATTTTCTGCCTTTTCCGGGTTATTTGCTTTGCGTTGCATGATACAGACATCACAAACGCCACATTGTTCATCTGTATTTTCCCCGAAATACTCCTGGATAAACTGGGTGCGGCATAGCTGGGATTGCTGCCCGTACCTTACCATACTTTGGGCCTTTTCAAGTGTCAACGCCCTTCGAAGTTCTATCCGTCTAAAATTAAGAGGCAGTTTTCCTGCATCGTATCGTGGTGTCAAAAAGGTAATCTGGGGCTTATCCTTGCGCTGATCATACACCATCACTTCCAACTGCTCCAGTTGCTTCAGTAATTTGATCAGTTCGTTTTCATAGATGTTCAGGGATTTGGCAAGTTTACTTTCCTGTATCTTGATGTATTCCGAAAAAACATTCCCTCCATAGGTCCGCATGATGATTTTCACTACAGGATCCAGCTTTGCGTAAGCAATCTGAATCTCATACAGTCGGGAAGGATCCACAGTAAAATGAATTTTGGAAGGAGAATAATAACTTTCACTCAATCCTATAAAACCTTCTTCCTCCAACAATTTCAATGCATAAAACGACTCCAGCACTCCCAATTCGTAGGTATTTGCAAATTCGTTCCATTCAAAATCAAAACTGCTCAGCATATTGCTGCCGACCGCTATTCTGTAGTAGTTGGCTAGACATTGGTATACTCGCCTTACAAAATCCAGCTTTGGATAAACCAACTCTGCACGCGTCAAAACAGTTTCAAAATCCTGCTTATTTGCCAATAGCACTCCATAAGCCTTCTCTCCATCCCGACCTGCACGCCCGGCTTCCTGATAATAATTCTCTAAATTCTCAGGCAATTCATTGTGAATCACCACCCGAACATTCGGCTTGTCAATCCCCATCCCAAAAGCATTCGTGCTCACCATCACACGCACTTCATTGTTCATCCAGGCCTCCTGGCGCTGGGAACGCTCTTGCATGGACAAGCCTGCATGATAAGCAGAAGCAGCTATCCCCAGTTGTCCCAATGCTTTGGCTATTTGATGTGTGCTCTGCCGATTTCTCACGTACCAGATCGCAGTCCCATCGATCCTACTGAGTATCTCCAGCCCCTTCTCAAGTTTGTTTTCCACATGACGCACGCTGTAACTTAGATTTTTCCTGGCGAAACTCTGACGGAACCCGGCGGCCTTTTTCATCTCAAGCCTCTCCATAATATCCACACAGACCTGCGGCGTTGCGGAGGCTGTCAATGCCAAAACAGGGACTTTCAAATGATATGGACGAATCAGGGCGATCTCCAAATAAGGAGGACGAAAATCATACCCCCACTGAGAAATACAATGTGCCTCATCCACCGCTATCAAATTGATTTTCATCTGCCGAAAACGCTCCACAAAAAGTTCGGCCTTCAACCGCTCGGGGGAGACGTATAGGAATTTATAGTCTCCGTAGATGCAATTATCCAGGGTGCGGTCAATCTCCCGGTAGCTCATCCCCGAATAGATCGCAGCAGCTTTGATGCCTTTTGACTTTAACGTATCCACCTGATCTTTCATCAAAGCAATAAGTGGACTCACTACCAGACAAATCCCCTCTTGAGCCAGAGCTGGAATTTGGTAGCATAGGGACTTACCTCCGCCCGTAGGCAATAGCGCAAGCGTGTCCTTCCCAGCCAAGACTGACTCGATTATTTCTTTCTGTACAGGCCTAAAATCAGCATGCCCAAAGATTTGATGGAGGATTTCTGTAGCCCTAATAAGCATTTACCAATCCGGCGAGGTTTTGTTGAGGAAGGCAGCAATCCCTTTTTTGCAGTCTTCATGAGCCCGAGCCTCGGAATTCACCTCTGCTGCCAGCTGTAGGGATTTGATACGTTCTATTTCATTAAGCTGACGCAAAAGCGTCTTAGTTTTCCCCATCGAAAAGGCCGAATTCTGAGAAACCAGCTTAAGCGCAAATTCTTCCACTGATCTCCTTAGAAATTCGGAAGCCTCCACTCCCGTGATCAATCCTAATTCTGAAGCTTTGCTGGCAGAGATAAACTCTCCGGAAAGTAACAGTTCCTGAGTTTTAGCAGCTCCAATTTGCTCTTGCAAAAAGACCGATACCAATGCAGGAACAAAACCTATCCTCACTTCCGTATAACCAAATAGCGCATCCGGTACCGAAAAAGCAAAATCACAGACCGTAGCCAATCCGCATCCTCCTGCCAATGCATGCCCATGAATTTCCGCAATCACGACTTTGGGAAGGCAATAAACCAAATTGAACAAGCTCATCAGCCGAAGACTATCTTTCAGATTCTCTTCCTGCGAAAAACCCTGAAGCTGCTGCAAGTAGGCCAAGTCAGCCCCTGCGCAAAATGTCTTTCCAGTGGATCGAAGGACAATAACTTTCACCTTACCATCAGAATTCATATCCTCAAAAGCACTATGCAATCCGGCAATCATCTCAGGATTAAGCGCATTACGCTTCTCAGGCCTATTCAATGTGATGATACCTATTCTATCCACGACCTCAGTAAGTACAGCACTCATTTGATTTTCGATTTGGGTTTGGGATCAAGTTACTTTCAATAGCAGGCTTTGCAAAATCAAAGTCAGAAAAGTATTCGGTAAGCTAAAGAATCAGCAACAAGTGAATCCCTTACAGGCTTGGGCACCCATCTTCCTTCTGACCAAAAATGGATCGATTTAGGAGTACTCAGAAATTGTATTTTATTGTCTTTTGGATAAAAAGTGAATTCAGCTCCAACAAACTGTATGGTATCCGAATCTTCCCGGGCAGCCATTAATGATTTCGGAATCTGCGGCCAATGTTTCCGGATCCGGTTCGGCTCTACAGAATAGCTGATTTCGCCGGCATCCAGTCCTTGATTCCAAGAATAAACACCACCATAAGTATAGAAATCCAGAAGCAGGGATTTCTTTCCCTGATATACGATTAATTCTTTGTGAGGAATTATCACTTCTGAATACAGTTGAAATCCAGACCAGAGCAAGGTAAGGCTGAGCCCCAGCCAAGTCAATTTCCTCTTTGAACCAAAATCCCATGCCAGTATGATCAATAACATTCCCCACACCAAAGTCATACCTGAAAAATCCATGGTCAGACGGTCCAACTTACCACCCGGAATAAACCGAATGGCCTCCGCTAGCCAATTTTGAGTCCAAATCAACCGGCTCAAAATCCACCCTAATACCTCTCCCAAAATAGGAACCCACCCAAAAATCATCAAAGGAACTCCTACTTGCATAATCAAAAAGGCCAGAGGAAGAATCAATAAATTACCCAATAAAAAGTACGTCGGAAATACATGGAAATAATACAGTGACAGGGGAAAAGTGACCAGTTGAGCGGCAAGGCTCACCGAGATTAATTGCCAGATATATTCAAGCACTTTATATTTAGGCAGCCATAAGTTCAAAATCAACGGCTGGATCGTCACAATTCCCAACACGGCCAAATAAGACAATTGAAAGCCAACTTCATAAATCACGTACGGATTGAACGTAATCATCAGAATCGCCGAGAACGCCAAGATATTATAGATGGACGGACGGCGTTCGCGCATTTGTCCAAAAGTAAGCAATGAAAACATAGTGGCCGCCCGAACCACCGAAGAAGATAAGCCGGTAAGGAAAGCATAAAGCCAAATCACCAAAACAACACAGAAAAGGTACATCCTAGCCTTTCCTATCTTCAGCTTTAAAGGCCTCAACATCAAAATAAAAAGCGCATAAATAATGCCCACATGAAGTCCAGAAACTGCCAAAATATGCATTACTCCTGCCTGGGTATAGGCTTCCCGTATAGTCGGGTCAAGTTCTTTTTTCTGTCCCAAAAGTAAAGCCAATGCAATTTGGGCGGAGTTTTCGTCAGGGATTTTTGCGGTGAGCATTTGCCCAATGGCATGCCTGAGATGTATCAAAAAGTAAAGGAAACCCCTATCAGTCCCAGATGAAATCACCTGAAAATCATTCCCTACAAACTGCCGGTAATAAATTCCCTTTCTAGCCAAGTACTCCTTGTAATCAAACTCATGGGGGTTAAGTGGTCCACCTATTTTTTCGGGTTTTTTCTTTACCAAAAGTATCTCTCCGGGTTTTAAAGGTTCTTCACGCTGATGATATATCAAGATTTTCCCTCCAAGATCCATCCATTCTCCCTCGATGAACGCTGATTTCACCTCAAGCAAATTCTCAAATGAATTTAGTTTTTGCAGATCATACCTAGTCACTTCTCCCAGATAAGATTCTGATCGGGCTAAGTCCAAATCGGCAGAAAGTTGATCTTTTGTATATTGAACAAGCAGGGAACCAAAAGCGACCAAAGCGGTATAGGCCAAGTGGCTAGGCTGAAAGAGCCAATTACTTGGTGATCGGAAAAGGACCAGTATCAGATATCCAACCCAAATTATGCTCAAAATCAATAGCAGTATGTGAGCGCCTGGAGACCAACTTGATTGCCCCATAAAAACCCCAAGTAATATAAAGGGCATGTACCTTAAAAACGGAAAGTCTGCAAATCTCATCCGAAAAAAATTAAAGATTTAATTTACAATATATTAGAAAAAAGTGCAACTGGGTCGCTTAATTCCTAGAACGAAAAAAAGAGCCCCGCAAGGCTCTTTTGTGAAAGTATGTTTTGATATATTATTAGAATCTATAGCCCAAGTTGAAGCCCCCATTCAATTCGATAGCCGAAAAACGATCAGCTACGTCATCGTTGAAGTTTCTCCCAATATTTAAGAACGGGCCAAAGGCAAAGTTTTTAGAAAGCTCCCACTTATAACCGGCACCTGCACCTAAAATAAATGCAGTCATATCGGTAGTACTTCTTCCTCCATTTGAAGGCTCTTCAAAATCCCCAAAGCGGATTTTAGCAAGCGGAAACAAGAAAAACCGCCCACTACTGCCATTACCAAAATAAAAATTCATTGATGCTTGTATAGAATTGGTCTTGTACTGTTTACCGTCTGATTCTGAATTAAAGCCAAAGCGGTCGTTTATAAAACCCTTGAATTCTAAAGAATGATCATCACTCAAATAGCGTTCGTATCCTATTTCTACAGATCCAAACCAAATTAAGGTAAGGAAATTGGCATGAATCTCATTTGAATAGCCTCCACTGTACGAATCACTACTGGATAAAACTGCTTGTGAGAATCCTAATCCTACAAAAGCAAGCGCAAACACTAGCGTAAAAATTGACTTTTTCATATTCCTATCTTTTTTGGAGAAATTAACATCAATACTTAAGCCAATTGCATTTTATAATGCAAAATATTACACTCTTCAAACATATCTCCCTCTTTCTCAAAACCAAATTTTGAATAGAGGGGAACAGCAGTGAGCTGAGCATGAAGGTATTTTTTTCTCCCTTGAGTATCAGGATTTTCTTTGATATCCGACAAAACTGCTGCCACCAAAGCCTGCCCCACTCCCTTTCCGCGGGCATCTTTCATTACGGCAAAACGCTCAAGCTTCACTCCATTCGATGTAATTCTCCAACGGGCCGTACCTACGGGTTTATCATCAAGACAAGCGAGAAAATGTTTAGAAATGCTTTCAAACTCGTCGTATTCCTCTTTGGGATCCACCTCTTGCTCAATCACAAACACCTGCTCTCTTATCCAAAATGCAGATTTCAACTGATCGTCACGGGTGATTTTTTCTACTTTGAGACTCATTTTTTTCCTGTTCTTTATAATAATGATCTTTTTCGTAAGCTTCTATAATGGATTTTACCAGCCTATGCCTGATTACATCTTTTCCACTAAGATTTACAATACCAATTCCCTTTACGTCTTTTAGGATCTTAAGGGCCTCCGTCAATCCGCTTTTTTGCCTTATAGGCAAATCCACCTGTGTCTGATCTCCGGTGATGATCACTTTGGAATTTGGCCCCATCCGGGTCAAGAACATCTTAATCTGCTCATTGGTAGTGTTCTGTGCTTCATCCAGCAAAACAAATGCATCATGGAGCGTTCGTCCACGCATATATGCCAACGGAGCAATTTCTATAACACGGGTTTCTTGATAGTACTTAAGTTTTTCCGGTGGTACCATATCCTGAAGCGCATCATAAATCGGTCTTAAATATGGATCCAGTTTCTCTTGAAGATCGCCTGGCAAAAATCCAAGATTTTCTCCCGCTTCCACGGCCGGTCTGGTAATAATGATCCGCTTGACCTCACGGTTCTTCAATGCACGGACAGCCAAGGCAACTGCAATATAGGTTTTGCCCGTACCCGCCGGTCCCAAGGCAAACACCAGATCATTCTCCATTGCCGACACAACCAATTTCCGCTGGTTGGCAGACTTTGGCTTGATCACCAGTCCCTTGTTGCCAAAGACAATTACCTGATCCCGATTCGCTTCCTCGAAAGGTACGCCTTCCACATCCAGGTAGTCTTTTACATTCTCCGGCGAGATGTGACCAAACCGGTCAATATGCTCAAGCAAAAGATTAAGGACATCATTAATCCTCAAGATTTCAGGAGCTCCGCCCTGAATTCTGATCTCATTGCCCCGGGAAATAATCTTGCTCTGGGGAAAGGCAGCGGCAATTTGACGGATATTCTCATTGGCTTCGCCTAAAAATTCTGCCAAGGGGACATTTTCTAATGTGATTACTTTTTCGACCAAACTTTTCTGTTGATTAGCGCTATTGATTAGATTTTCCTTGAAGGCAGAAGAATAAAATTTCTATTTTTGTCCGCAGCCCTCCTTAACAAAAGTACATAAATTTTAATTGACTTGCTTCTATGGCATTGGTGACATTCCTCTCAGATTTTGGGGACAAAGATTACTACGTACCGGCAGTAAAAGCTAAAATGCTTGCCGTAAATCCACAATTAAACATCATCGATATTTCGCACAATATCGAGACGTTTGATATTGCCCATGCTGCATTTGTGCTACGTTCTACTTTCAGGGATTTCCCAAAGGGCACCGTGCATTTGGTTTCTATAAATACCACCGGAAGCATTACCCATGGGTATATCGGTGTAAAGCTCGAAGAACATATTTTCATCGGTCCGAACAACGGGATCTTAAGTCTGCTGGCTGATCATGAGCCGGGAATTATGGTTCAGTTTGCCGACATACATTTGAAAGACTCCACATTCCCTACTAAGGATATCTTAGCCCCTATAGCCGCAAAAGTGGCCAGCGGTGCAGCAATTCATGATTTTGGCGGACCCCTGGCAAACTTCCGAAAACTCATGTCCCGCCATCCAAAAGCTACCCGTGAGCATATCATCGGGCATGTGCTTCGCGTGGATCGCTATGGCAATCTGATCACAAATATCAACAGGGCCGTTTTCGACAAGTTGAATCCAGGCAAATTCACCATAGAATTTGGTAGGGAATCTGTCAACAAACTACACAAAGGCTACGATCAGGTAGAACCGGGAGACTGTTTTGCGTTTTTCAACAGCCTGGATTTACTTGAAATTGGGATCAATCACGGTCACGGAAGTGATTTGCTCGGATTGAAATACGACAGTGTAGTCTACATAACGTTCCTTTCCTAATGCTGATTAGAATTGTTCGGATGACGTTCAAACCTGATGCGGTAGATCTTTTCTTGCAATACTTCCACTCCAACAAGAATTCCATTCGAAATTTCGCCGGTTGCCATCACTTGGAACTCTGGCAGGATGAAAACGAGAAAAATATTTTCCTAACCTGTAGCCATTGGGAAAGCGAGGAAAAACTAAATCAATACCGTGACTCTGAGCTTTTTAAATCTGTGTGGGCATTTACCAAAGCACTCTTTTCAGAAAAGCCTCAAGCTTTCAGTTCAAAAAAACTGGAAGAAGTGGAAAAATGAATTTGTAGAAAAAAAATTCTTTCCTCATATTTGCATCCCGTTACGCAAGTGATGTAGTCAAGTCAGGTGTAAAATCCGACTTACCAAAAGCCCAGATGGCGGAATTGGTAGACGCGTTGGTCTCAAACACCAATGTCTTCGGACGTGCCGGTTCGACTCCGGCTCTGGGTACATTGCAAAAGCTCTTTCTTATCAGAAAGAGCTTTTTTTGTGTTTTTAAAATTAACCACGATGGTCACTTAGCATACAATTTTTTATTACGCAACTTACGATGCTCTACTTGCCTCCAACACCTGAATCAGCTTGTCAATATCTGCTTCTGTATTAAAAACATTGACAGAAACCCGCAGATTTTCTCCACGATTAGAAACAAAGACTCTGTTTTTCTGCAGATTATCCATCAAAAGTTCAGCATCAATATCCTCCGGCAATTTTAACCCGAAGAGATGATGGGAAGTATACGACTCCTTTTCAAGCACTACATTCCGGCTTTTCAAATACTCATAAAGTGGTATGGTCAGCTCACGACAATAACGTTCTATTTCCACGACAGTCCATTCATTAATCTGTTTCAGGCCCTCATTAAGCATAGGCAAAAGAATAAAATTACTCATCTCCCCCACATTGTAACGCCCGGAATCCTCCGTATACTCATGATCGTAGTTGGTCAAATTTCCAAAATCCTGTGAATTGGTGCGGTTCATCCACGATTCTTCCAATGGTTGCCCTCCGTCAAAAGCATGACCGAAATAGGAAATCCCTATTCCATAAGAACCAAAAAGCCATTTGTAACTCGCACAGATCAAGGCATCAATTTTAAATCGCTTGACATCCATCTCAACAGCTCCCACGGACTGGGTACCATCCACAATAAAAATCGCTCCCACGGTTTTACATTTCTGGCCTATACTCTCCAGATCGAATTTCAGTCCATTCATCCAGTGAATGGATGACATCAGCACCACGGCGGTCTCCGGGGTGATGCTATCCAGCAGATTTTTATTCCAGCTTTCTCCCTGCGTTAGAGCTTCTTTGTCAGGCCCGACTACTTTAAGTTCAGCTTGATTTTTATGACACCATGATTTCAGTGAAAAATACCCGCTGGGAAATTCATCTTCCAAAACGATGGCATGCTGCCCAGGAGCACAAGAAACATTACCCAATGCCGTTGCAAAGCCGTAAGAACTTGAAGGAATCAAAGCAACCTGAAGCGGATCACAGTTTATCAACTCTGCAAATCGTGCTTTCACTTCTTTGGGCAATGCGAAAAAATCTTCAGGTGTAATTTGAAAAGGATTTCTAGCCTGAATAAGTGCTGCTATGGCAGCAGCCTCAGCCGACTTCAACAGTGGAGATTTGGAACCACAATTGAGGTAATGAATATCCTGATCAAGATTAAATAGGTGTTTCTGAGAATCCATAAACTATAATTTAGTTCAATTTGCGAAGTGTAAAATTATTGATTGAAGATTACATCATTCTAACACACGTAATCGATAAGCGTTCATTGCGTATTTGCCTAAATGCTCGGTAAGTCGATAATTTGCAATCGCACCCACTCCCGCCCCTATAATCGGAATCAGTTGTGCCAGTTTCGCCAAGTCGATATAGTCCCTGTAATCCAACTGAAAGGTCTTCCAGTCAAACTCTTTCAGATCCTTGGGCAAGCTGTCTCTGTATTCTTCCCAATTTTCCACAAGCCCTACCAAGTCATTCCGCCTCTGCTGACTGGAAAAACTAAGCTGAAAAACGTAAAGCAGAAAGAGTCGCTCATGAAAATCCTTGGTATCAAAGCCATAGAGTGCCGCGATGTCAAAAAGCATTTTCATTTTGATGGTCAGAAAAGCAGGAAAATCCGCAAACCCCATAAGAATTCCTCCTGCACCGGTGACTGCTCCTTCTACAGAAGCCGTATTGCGGTACCATTTAATCCTACTTCGTACTTTAAATTCCCGTTGTTTGAATGTCAGGCTTTCATGTGGCCTGGGAACAATCCAACTTGAACCGGTGATCACCACTTTGACCATGTTTTCTATTGCTAGAGTAATAGCCTTATGAACCTTTTCCGGGATCCAGCTATTGATTTTGCTCTGAACTCCATGGGTTAGGCGTCCTCCTAGGCTTGGCTTTTTCTTCATTTCATATTGCCAAAGAGCAAGCTCAGCATGGGCATAATGTAAATAGGCGTCCATAAAATAAATTTAGTTTGCGATACTATCAAACGGATTTCGTTTTCAATAGTCTACTACTTGTTGTAAATGATGTTCTAAATGCGCTACATAATCAACTATCAGAAATCCCAATGTCAAATTATCATCTCCATTTACTTGATGTTAATTTTAAAGAAAATTGTTCGTCTTCAATTTCTCTCAACAGTCTGGGAATTGCTTGTGTAAGATATTCAAGCCTATTTATTGATTCTCTAACCATATAGTTCAGTCTTAGTCAGTTTTTAAAATTCTCCCTCTATTTCCTTCAGGGTATTTGGCAAAAATCGTATCGAATAAATTACGAGTTGCCAAACTGTACTTATTCCCTAAATCATTCATCAAATCCTGGCCTAATAAATTGAGCATAGTTCGGAACCAATTCCGCCAGGAGTTTTCTGGATTTATCCAAAAGGATCAATAAACTCAAAATCGAATCCTGCTCAGTTCCCAGTGCGTCAAGCAGTATTTTCCAAGCCTGCATACTTCGTTCAATTGATATCATCGCGATCTTCGCAGACCCGTTATAACTTTTCTCTTCTTCCGGAAACTCTTCCCAAAAGTCATCTGAAAGATCATTAAGCACTCTTTTTGATTTTACATGGATAAAAAACAAATACCACTGAATCACTTCAAGTGCATCTTCAATTTTAGAAATCTGATTATTGACCTCAGATACTTGCCTAATTCCCAAGTCTACTTGCTGGGTTAATTCTTCACAATAGTCTTTTAATTTGGACGACTCAATCCAATCCTTCCCCTCAAGCAAATACTGATTTGTAATGACGCTCAAGGGATGCCCTTCCAGCCTTCTATCCTCTTCTTCCAAGGAAATGTCAGCCGCACTATCCTTTGCGATTTGGTCCAGGTCAATACCAAGCTTCTCTGCCATTATATGAAGCATATCCAAAGTCTCTTTAAAGTTCTCGGATAATGCATTCCAAAAGTCTTCCGGTTCTTTCAAATCCCTCTCTTTCTCCCTCTCAAAAACCCTACATCTTGTGGTAAAAGCACAGCGTTCACACCATCGATCGCACCAATTATATATTCCTGAGATAAAAGTTGAGTTGATGTCATCCATAATGCAGTAAATAAGGAAGGGTTCGAAGAATGTATACGTTTAAGATAAAAAAGATTTACGAATTAGGGCTTTGTATAAAGTCCGGCTTCTAGAGAAGCAGGACAACTTCAAATGCCACTGTTCGTGAGGCAAGAACAGAAACGGTAAAGTACATTGCAAAAATCCGTGATCGTTCTGGTTATAAATTCCTATAAAAAAAACCGCCCTTCTCAAGGCGGTTTTCAATAAACAAAGAACTGACTACTTATTTGTAAAGCCCGTTAAACAGCATTTTGAATGTCCCATGCGACTGGGCTCTAAAGGTAATCTCCGGACCAAAGGCGTAGAATTTCCCTTTACCCAGTTGAGCTTCAAAAGCCGTCACCCCGTTTTTCAGGTAAGACTGGCCCCATGCCCAACCACTTCTCAGCGGCTCTTCATCTCCAAACCATGCAATCGGTTTCACCCCCTTATTTCCTGCAGAAGGTGACAATTTGAAAACTGGACTTCTGTTGAACATGATGTAGGCTTCATCTCTCATACCATAGTTAATCGGAAAAGAATTATCTACATGCATTTCCAAAACTGAGCCCGGCACATAGTATTTCTCGCCGCTTAGAGGCTTGGGTTTTCCATCAGCCCCAATCTCTACCAGCGCATCTTCCACGGGAAGGCCAAAGTGGTATGCCAGCTCGGTGGCAGCCCCCACCGATATGACCTCTCCTCCATCCTCTATGAATTTCTTTAGCCGGGGAACTGATTCTGCGGCAGTAAAACTGCCCAACATATGATGATATTTCTCATCAATTTCTTCAGGTTTTGGTTGCGCTCTGGAATAACCGCGAGAGTCTGCACCGGGAATACCAGGCCCAATAAACAGCATCACATCGTACTTATCCTTCAAATTACCGGCATCTATCTCCTTAGGAAATACGAGTTGGTATTCAAAATGGAACTGCTCGAGCATCCATCTCACCCAGCCCGAAGGCATGGATCCACCATAGTAGTCATACAAGGCAACACGGGCTGGATGTATCTGAGTGACCCCTTTTGGCATAGAAGCCGGAACCGGATACACCCCGTATTCTTTCGCTGCCAGTTCCAATTCTTTTTTCCCTCCACTTACGTAAAAGGATCCCGCAGGCAATCCGTCTACCACAGCAGTCGTTCTATAAACCTTCAGGTTTGCTTTCAGCAAATCATTCACCGCCATGAAACTGTTGTTGTTTCTCGCATCAAGCAGGTAGCCTGAGCCATTTGCAAGAGTTTTTGCCGGCGGAGACTGGATCTCTCCGTACGGAATACGCTCGAAGGGTCCATCAATACCTTCATACATTCTATCCACTTCCACACCCATTTGCAATGCCAAAGTCCATCCTGCCGCATCATACGGTCTGATCGGAGGCCCACCCGGGTAAAGAAAATCATTCGGGTGATCCTGTGGTTCAAACATATCTATCACATGTGGACGAAAAGCCTGTGCTGTTTTGACAATAAAAGAATTGGCAGGATAGTTTTTGCCATTGACAGTAAAATCAGCCGTAGCTTTCTCTACCAAAATCCCCGACTTGATTAATGCATTCATGAATTTCACAGCCGTCGGAAAGTCTGGCTGACCGGCTGAAAGAATATAAGCTCTGGGATCTCTATTCACAGGATCTGTATATATAGAGTCATAAAACTGGGTTGGCAACCCTGATCTGGGATTAGTTTCACCGTCCTCACTCTTCCGGGAATTATCAAATGCTTCTTGTACCGCCTGAGCATACTTTGGATACATTGTCCAATTATCCTGACTCCCCTTTTCGATGGATTTTCTACCCATCAGGTAAATATTAAGAAGTAATTCATCCCCATGTCGCACAGCATGATTGAAGATTGCGTAATTCAAAGACACCGAATAGTCTATAGATCTCCTAAAATGCCACTCCTGAGGAGTCACCGGATACGGGGTTCCATTGTTTGGAATCAATCGTTCAGGCACCAAAGGCACGTTGTATGGAGTAGGATTCCCGATGATTTCTGTCAAAATACCGATTATATTATGGTAATACGGGGTGGTTCTTAAGCCACCATTCCACCAAGTTGAGAACACGGAGCCGTCCAATCTTGTATAGCCGGGTTTATCTTCCTGATGCATTCTATTGATCATTGCTGCACCCACAGCATCCAAACTGGTGATGATCAGCGGATCAAACACGTGATTGAAAGGATCACGGTAAGGCGGCCCTGCCACTACTGCGCCAGCAGGAGCCGTCTGATGGTGATTGTAAATAATTTGCGGAATCCACTCTACATATTGCTGAAGAGACATATTTGCAGCTTCACTCATGTTATTCATGTAGAAGTCACGGTTATTGTCATGCCCTACATACTTTTGATAGAGAATCGGGATGTTCTGATCACGGGCTGCCGGATCATCCTTTCTCATGTACCAGTCTGACATGATTTCCATTCCATCAGGGTTGGCATGCACAAGAAGAATGATTACATTATCGAGGATTTTCAGTGTCTCAGCATCATTCTTTGAAGCTAATTGATACAAGGTTTCTATCAGCTGATGAGGCCCTACCACTTCATTAGCATGTAATCCGCCGTCTATCCACACAACGGGCTTGCCTTCTACCGAGAGCTTTTCTGCCTCTTCTCTGGTAATTTCGGCATGGGCGAGCTTCTGGGAGATTTCTTTGTATTCATCTAGCTTAGCAAAATTATCAGGTGCAGTCACGATCATCATCGGCTGAGATCTTCCATACTCGGTTTTGCCGATTTCCACCATCCTCACCCGGTCACTCACTTCGGCTACTTTCTTGAAGTAAGCTTCCGTCTGAGTGAAATTTGCCAGCTTGTAATCATCTCCTATATCAAAGCCAAAATGAGCTTTTGGCGTGGGCACATTCTGGGCAAATACTCCTAATGAAAAGGATATAAACAGAATAAGCAGTGTAGTTCTTAATCTCATAAGCATATGGGTTGGTTTATTTTCTGACTAAAATAGCACGAAAAAATAGGCGACCAGTGATCACAAGCCTCTTTTATCGGGATTTTACAGGATTGGAAAATAGAAGCAATAAACTAATCAATAATCGAATCCCTACAGTTCAACTAAGCCTTTATATAGTTTGAAATTACAATTACCTTAAACTAACTCCTGTTGCCTTACTCACGCCTGCTTATATTTAGCCCAATAGATTTCAGGAAATTGCCTGATCCTGTTTGAACTCAAAATTATCTTCCATATGAATTTCAAACACCTTAGTCATCCATTCAAAAATTACTATTTTTGCTCTTAAATCCATTCCAAATCTTTCCGAAAAACGAATACCCATGTCCGAGGTTAAAATCTTTTCAGGCACCAATAGCCAGTCACTTGCAGAGAAAATCGCCAAAAACTACGGCAAAAAGCTGGGCGATCTTACGCTGTCCAAGTTCAGTGATGGCGAATTGTCCCCGAGCTTCAATGAATCCATCAGAGGCTGTACCGTCTTTTTGGTTCAAAGCACCACCCCGCCGAGTGACAATCTTTTGGAGCTTTGTTTGATGATTGATGCAGCCAAAAGAGCCAGTGCATATAAGGTATGCGCAGTGATTCCTTATTTTGGATACGCCAGGCAAGACCGGAAAGATAGGCCAAGAGTATCCATCGCCGCTAAGGCAATCGCCAATATGATCACCTCTGCAGGAGCAGACAGAATCATGACATGTGACCTTCACGCAGGACAAATTCAAGGTTTTTTCGACATACCTTTGGATCATTTGAATGGATCAGCTATCTTTGTGCCCTATTTGAATTCGCTGAGGCTTCCGAATATGATTTTTGCATCCCCGGATGTAGGAGGAGTAGCGAGAGCAAGGGCTTACGCCAAGCATTTTGAAGTAGAAATGGTGGTCTGTGACAAGCACAGAAAAAGAGCCAACGAGATTGCTTCCATGCAAGTAATCGGGGATGTAGAGGGTAAGGATGTGATTCTAGTAGATGATTTGGTGGATACCGCAGGTACGCTCTGTAAGGCTGCACAAATCGTCATGGAAAAAGGAGCTACTTCAGTAAGAGCTATAGCAACCCATGGTGTACTCTCCGGAAAAGCTTACGAAAATATCGAAAACTCAGTACTGGAAGAATTGGTCATCACTGACACCATCACTCCGAAACAACAATCATCCAAAATCAAAGTTTTGACAGTCGCAGACCTATTCGCAAAGGCTATTCACGCCGTTACAGGAAATACTTCTATCAGTTCTTTGTTTATCTAAGAATCAATTTTAATACAAATACAATATGAAATCGAGCTTGGAAAAGCATCTCAAAGAGGGATGAAATCCATATTGCGAGATTCCATATGACAATTAATAATCAATAATAACATATGAAAAATTTAGAGATTATAGGGTTTAAAAGAGCAAATCTCGACAGTGCCAGTCTTTCTGAATTGAGAGAATCAGGTAATGTTCCCTGTGTGGTTTACGGACCTGGTATCAAAGAGCAGATCCACTTCTACTCACCAATCATCCTTTTCAGAGACTTGATTTATACTCCTGAAGTACACATGGTTGAATTGAATATCGAAGGAACCATTATCAAGGCAGTATTGAAGGACGCACAATTCCATCCGGTAAGTGAGACTCTTCTTCATGCAGACTTTGTGGCTTTTGCCGAAGACAAACCTATCAAGTTTGAAATCCCTGTGAAAGTAGAAGGAAGCTCTCCTGGTCTTGCAAAAGGTGGTAAACTAGAATTGAAAACGAGAGTATTGAAAGTTAAAGGTCTTGCAAAAGACTTCCCTGATGTTATTCCTATCGATATTTCTGAGCTTGACTTGGGTAAATCATTCAAAGTGGAAGATGTCAAAGTGGAAGGCTTCGAAATCCTAACAAATCCGAACGTTTCTATCGTGACTATTGGTGTACCAAGAGCTCTTAGAGGTAAGAAAGGCGGAGAAGAGTAAATTCAGTCTCTATTACACTATTCATTTAAAATCCTGCCCATATCCGGGTGGGATTTTTTATTTTCAAACCCGATAGCTGCTGTAAAATGAAAATCGAGCCTGCCTGAAGCAGACAGGCCTGGCTCCAAAGTCACACACCAGGTGATTATAATGCATTCATGATTCCATATGACAGCTGAAAAACAAATTATAAACACATGAAACACCTAATCATAGGCCTTGGGAATATTGGCCCAGAATATGAACTCACCAGACACAACATTGGCTTTTTGACAGTGGACAGGCTTGCCGACTCGAAGGACTGCACCTGGAAGAGTGACAGACTTGCATTCAAAACAGAATTCAAGCACAAAGGCAGAACAATCCATATGATTAAGCCTACTACTTACATGAACCTTAGTGGCAAGGCAATGAATTACTGGATGAAAGAACTTCAGGTAAGCAAAGAGAATACGCTGGTGATCGTAGATGATGTGGCCATTCCTTTTGGCAAACTCCGCATGAAACCCAAAGGAAGCGCAGCCGGTCACAACGGGCTGAAAAACATAGAAGAGCTCACAGGAGGTCAGAACTACCCAAGACTGAGAATGGGCATAGGCGATGACTTTCCTAAGGGTAGGCAAGTTGATTTTGTTTTGGGAAATTTCACACAGCAGGAATTTGCCGAAATCCCTACCATAATGGATAAAGCAATAGAAATGACCCTCAGTTTTTGTACAATTGGCATAGAACGCACCATGAATCAATTCAACGATTGATGAAATCGAGCATAACTAAAGCGTCACACACTGTAATGGTTATATGGCTATAATGCAAGCGAGATTCCATGTGGCCTTTTAAAAAAACACAAACACATGAAATAAGATTTGGAATTCCCCAAATATCGATCTTTCTTTGCATCACTTCAGGCAACTGATTTATAAAGAAGAGGCGAGAGATTAGGCTCAACGACCCTCTGGCAACCATCCCGAAACGGAGAACGGTGCCAAATCCTACCCTATGCGGGAACTATAGATTGGCTTACTTCACAAATAATCCCTTTTATTTCGTTCCCCTCATTGGGTTTGATTTTCTCAAATCTGCTTGATTAGTCTTATCAAAATCTAAACTGATCAATAAATGAGTAAGCACTTTGAAACGAACTCTGTAAGGATCTCCCCTTCCAAGTCCAGCCAGCGGGAGCACTCCGCTCCTATTTACCTTACATCCAGCTTTACATTCGACTCAGCGGAAGAAGCCCGAGCTACTTTTGCTGATGAAATAGAAGGGAATATCTACTCCCGGTATGCCAACCCAAATTCCAGTGATCTGATAGAAAAAGTCTGTGCTGCCGAAGGCACTGAAGATGGATTTGCTACTGCATCAGGGATGGCCGCAATGTTTGGGAGTATTGCCGCACTACTGCAGCAAGGAGATCATGTACTTGCCGCACGGTCACTTTTCGGATCTACTCATCAGCTACTTACTAAAGTATTTCCTAAGTGGGGGATCACCTCTACTTACGGGGATATTTTTGATTATTTGAATTGGGAAAAACTCATACAACCCAACACCAAAATGCTTTTCATCGAAACCCCATCCAATCCGGGCTTGGAAATAATCGATCTGGAATGGGCGGGTAAATTTGCGGCAGCTCACAACCTGATTCTGGTAGTGGATAATTGCTTCGCCTCGCCTTATTTACAACAGCCTGCTAAGTGGGGAGCTCATATTGTGACCCACAGTGCTACCAAATACATCGACGGACAAGGACGAGTGCTGGGAGGCTTGATTTTGGGCAAAGCTAACTTGATGCAGGAAGTACAGTTTTTTGCGAGACATACAGGGCCTGCCATATCTCCATTCAATGCATGGATACTTGCGAAAAGCATGGAAACACTTGGTGTAAGAATGGATAGACACTGCAGCAATGCGCTGAAAGTAGCTGAGTATTTCGAAGGTAATTCTGAGTTACTTGCAGTAAAATATCCATTCCTAAAATCACATCCCCAATACGAAATCGCAAAAAAACAAATGAGTCAGGGTGGTGGGATAGTTACCTTAGATCTGAAAGGCGGAGTTCAGCGTGCCCAACGCTTCATCGATCAGCTTCAGATGATCTCCATCACTGCTAATCTGGGTGACAGTCGAAGTATTGTCACACATCCTGCCTCTACTACGCACAGCAAACTTTCTGTTGACGAAAGAGCACAGGTTGGGATTTCGGATGGACTGGTACGACTATCTGTAGGTCTGGAGCACTACGAAGACATAATTCAGGATGTAGAAAGAGCGATTGACTTATCAAAGTAAAACGACTAGCATTGCTGCCAGTCTTTGTAAGATAAAAGCAGGTTGAATACAAAAATGCCCTCAAAAAGGATGTTATTCTTTTGAGGGCATTCATTTTTTAAGCCTCACTTCTACCAAGTGGTTTGCCGCAAGGTAGGAAAGGCCCGAATTATATCACTCAGACTAATCTGTCCCAACAGGACTCCATCTTTCATCACCGGGAATCTTCGGATTTTATGCTCTAAAAATTGTGATGCAGCATCGAATATTGATAAATCCGGAGAAAGCGTAAGAACATCCCTAGACATATGCTCGCTTACTTTTGCCGGGAATTTCGGCGTGTTGGTGTATTTTCCTTTAATAATCTCTTTTAGGCAATCCACTTCCGAAATAATACCTATTAATGCGCCTGAAGCATCTATCACCGGTGCACCGGATATCTTTCGTTTGGTGAGCACTTCCATTACCTGATCAATAGTATCATCCGGCTTGAAAGTAATCAAGCTTGTACTCATGTACTCTTTTACTAGAATTTGCGGAATTGGGGCTTTTTTGGGTTCTGCCATTCTAACCCCTTGAAAACTTTTTACCATAGGTTAAAATTTAAGGATGAAAGAATAAATTATCGATAATTAGTAACAATTAAAAATTATAACTTAAAAAACCCTATATTTCGATACTATAATTTAAAAAAAACCATTCACACAAAATATCACTTGTTTTTATTTTCAAGAAAAACAAAGGGCTTCCAACTCTTACTCGCCCCCTTATAAAGATCATTAAACTCAAAGGCTCCCACTACAACATCCAGATCACCGTCAGAATCAGTGTCGCCCACTGCTATAGTAAGCAAATTTCCCTCTACATTTTCACTCAAAACATACGGATCAAATTCACCTTTTTCATTTTGCCTGAAATACACCAAGTTTTGTTTTGGAACCTGCAAATCATCAGGAAAGAATGACAGGACGAAAAAATCCAGATCGCCATCGTCATCAAAATCCCCCACTTCAATTCCGCTAGCTCCATACATGGGATAGAACCATAATTCTTCAAATTTATTTTCCCCATCATTCAAAAACACATGCACCCCGTGGTAGTTTTTGAGTACTTGGGACAAATCCGCATTATCCCCATTCACCACAATAATATCTTTGTGACCGTCTCCATTCACATCTTCAAACCGGAAGTCACTTGCGCCAAATGCCGGCTGGAATCGAAGGATGGCCTTTTCCTTATACTGATTTGCTCCTTTGTTTAACCAAACATAAATCCCTTCCTGAGCCTGAGTCATAAGCCCCAACACATCCAAATTCCCATCTCCATCAAAATCCACAGCAATTGCCCGTCTCGCACCGGGTTCAGCACGTAAAATCACTTCAGTAGGATTCTTAGATCCTGAGAGGTAGAGGCTCATTTTCCCAAAGTGATTTCCAAACTGGGAAACTACCCGGTCCTGCTCTCCATCACCATTCCAATCGGCAACAGCAAGATCAACAGGACGGATTAACCCGCCCAAAAGCTCCTTGCTTTGCCATTCTTGAGCTTCTAGCCAAAACTTAGACACCATTCCCAAGGAATCATTTGAAGGATCCATTCGCCCCATAGTCAGTAAATCGAAGCTGCCATCATAATTCCAGTTTATATCCACCGGAGCAACTTCGGTAGGAATAGAATCTTTGATTTGAAAACCATTCTTGGGGTCTAGAATATAAATCATCTTCAAACGATCACCGAGCCATAAATCCCCGGTCTCCGGATGAATTTGAAGCATTGTGGATAGATTTCCTTTTATTCTGTGCAAGTCCGGACGTGAAGCTTGAAAACCAGGAATGCCAAGAGTTGGAGCCGACTTTCTTGCCTGAGGCAAGAGGGAATCAGGTGCATGATCCAAGTAATAGTCAAGAATTTTCTCCCAATCCTCTCTTTTGATCAGTTGTGCTTTGGAATAAACTCCTGGAGGAATGCCTAGGTCTTCCGGTAGTAGTTGCCCAAAATCCTCAGGCAAAAAAAGTCCCATCCGTTTCCGCATATCAGGAAGCACTTTTTCTCCCCAAGTCCTTTTATCCAAAATTTCAGGGTCTGGTTTCAAATGACAGCTTGCACAATAGGCATTTGCAAGCTGCTCACCGGTTAGATTCAAATCCATAGTAGCCAACTGCTCCAATGTGGGCGGTGGCTGTTTCCGTTCCGAAATCTGGCTGCAGGAATAAGATAACACCGCTAATATTAAAACAATCGGCCCTGTAAACTTCATTCTTCGATTACCTCCAAAAACTGATTAACTAGACCTTGATCTATCCGAAGGTGATGGGTGAAGGATTTTGGGTCATCCGAAAACGATACATCCGAATTTAAATATAAATTTGAAGAAGGTTTCCAAATCTTGCAGGAAGCATGGATTTCTGTTAAGAAACCTGTTTTTTTCAGCTCCAAAACATGCTCGGGCTTAGTTCCTCCCCCTGGCATAATACTAATTCTATCTTCGGCTTTCCCCAGTAATTCCCTAAGAGTATCCAGACCTTCGGTGACAGAATTCTTACCACCTGAGGTCAAAATACGATCAAAACCACAAGCGATAATTCTCTCCAAGGAATCAAAGTAATCAGCTGAAGCATCAAATGCACGATGAAATGTACAGGGCTTTCCGGAAGCTACCCGTAAGAGTGATTTGCAAGAATCGGTATCTACAAACCCTTGATTATCCAGTGCTCCAAACACAAATCCATCCGCTCCCAATTCACCCAACAATTCTATATCCCGCTTCATCACCATCAATTCCTTCTGAGAATAGGCAAAATCGCCGCCTCTTGGCCGGATCATCACAAATACAGGAATGTCAATTTCAGTTTTTAGAAATTTGAGCATACCCGCACTTGGAGTCTCTCCCCCCTCAGGAAAATTTGCACAAAGTTCTAAACGATCTACACCATAGTCAGCTGCATCCATAGCCGCTTCCACATTGAAAACAGGAGATTCTAATATTATTTTGCCCATCCTTTGAAATGCGAATTGGAATCTATCATCACATTCTTTTGCAGGGTTGCCTGCGCAAAGTTAAACCCCGGGTGTACCGCATAGGCACCTACTTCACCATCTTTGTTCATAGCAAGAAATCCTGCCTGGATATCTTTAATATCCTTATTTTTTGCAATTAAGCGCTTCACTGCCTCTTCACAGGCTTCCTGCGGAGTACGGCCCTGACGCATCAATTCCACAATCAAAAAGCTTCCACAAATACGGATAATAGATTCTCCAAGCCCGGTAGCCGTAGCAGCTCCCACTTCATTATCCACAAACAATCCCGCTCCTATGATTGGGCTATCACCAACCCTCCCATGCATTTTGTAAGAAAGACCACTAGTAGTACAACTTCCTGCCATATTTCCCTTAGCATCCATCCCTATCATGCCAATGGTATCGTGATTTTCTATATTGATGATTGGCTTATATTGGCTGGTAACTTTCCATTCATCATAAGCTTTTTTCGCATTTGGGCTTAACTCCTCTTCTTCTATAGGAAATCCTTCTGCTATTGCCAATTGCCTGGCTCCCTCGCCCACGATCATCACATGTGGTGTCTTTTCCATCACTACCCGTGCTAAGGAAATAGGATGCTTTACCTGTCTGACAAAAGCTACCGACCCGCAGGAACCGTCCCCTGACATTATCGAGGCATCCAACGTAGTAATCCCTTCACGATCAGGCAATCCCTGTAACCCTACAGACAAGTTAGTCAGATCCAACTCAGTATCTCTCACTCCTGTTTCTACCGCATCCACAATACTCCCTCCCAATTTTAGTTTTTCTACAGCGGCAGCATTAGCCGGCAATCCATGATTCCAGGTGGATAGGATAAGAGGTTTTTCTCCTTTGAAAAGAGGAGGTGACTTTGCTTCAGCAATGGTGGAAACTCCCGGTATAAAAAGCGCAGACCCCATCAGGGATTGCTTTATAAATTTTCTTCTTTGTGACATTCGAGTTAATTTAGAATCAGGCCTCAAATTATTAAAAATGGGGATATTTAGACTTACCTTTCTTCATTTCCTTTTGAATCACACGGATTCTCAACCTTGACTACAGTAAGAATTTCATTTAATTACGAGAAACGACTATATACTCATGAAACCCTATTTACTAGCAGAATCCAACTGGAAAACACTGGAAAACCATCGCTTTGAATTGGCAGTTTTGCCATGGGGAGCAACCGAAGCCCATAATTATCACCTGCCCTATGGTACTGACATATATGAAGCAGATGCAGTAGCCGGCGAAGCAGGGCGAAAAGCATGGGACAAAGGTGCCAATGTCACGGTGATGCCAACGATTCCTTTTGGAGTGAACACAGGGCAATCCGATATTTATCTGGATATCAATCTAAACCCAAGTACGCAGCTGATGATTCTTCAGGATATCATCACTGTTCTAGATCGGCAGGGAACAAAGAAACTTTTGATTGTAAATAGTCATGGAGGAAATGATTTCAAGACCATGCTCCGTGAACTCGGACTGAAGTTTCCTGACATGATGCTTTTCACCTGCAATTGGTTTCAGGCACTTGACAAGACCAAGTATTTTGAGGAAACGGGTGACCATGCGGATGAAATGGAGACTTCCATTATCATGCACCTGCATCCCGAATTGGTTATGCCACTCGAGCAGGCAGGAAATGGGACTGAAAAAAAGTCTAAAATCAAGGGTATACAGGAAAAATGGGCTTGGGCCGAGCGGAAATGGTCCGAAGTATCCCAAGACACCGGGATAGGTAATCCAAAGAAATCCTCATCCGAAAAAGGGAGAAAATATTTTGAAGACGTAACGGATAAAGTTGCTGGACTTATGGTGGATATCTGCAAGGCTAAGCCTGGAGAGCTATATGAGTAATATGCTAACAATTGGTTTATTTCCTTTATGTGTATCCGCTTATCTGCACCTATGTACTTAATGCCGGAAGTTCAAATTTGGCAATTCCCCCTTTCTAAAAGGGGGCAAGGGGGATTTTTTCAGGCTAGAACCAGACATAATTTCTTTCCATACTTTTAAGCCTTTGTCCAACAATTCATTGAACAATCTTTCTCTTGAATTGATATCAGGCCTATGAACTACGAGAGTAGTTACTTCTTTATTAAAGTTGATATATGCGTAACAAAGGAGTATGATAGACTTATATCTGATCTCCTTAAATTGATGTTTTGTCTCTGATTTTCTCTTTCGGTCAGCAATAAAAAAGTCAAGAACACCTTTAAGAAGTCCTCCTAACCCAATCAGCCCAATTGCTGAAATTATCTCTTGAGTTGTCATTTTTTGTTATTCAAAAGGTTACATAACTTCTTGATTCGCCCCCACAGATGTTTATAAATAATAGGTTATTTTGAAATATCTAGTCCAAAGACCCCATATCAACCTCCTTGATATTCCCTTTATAATCCTGCAACTGAATTCCCTTCACTCCTTTAGGCAAGTTGATTTCCCGTCCCGACTGGGAGAGAAATCCAGACCCAAAGCCGGTTTCTATTCGCTGCTTCTTACCGTTTTCCAATTCCAAAATCACTGCCATTATTTCCTGACCGGGCGTAATTGAACGACTTGACTGTGGGTTTTGCTTTTGGAACATCAGCAGCTTCCCCCGGTTCTGGGACGCTACCAGAAGCTGCTCACCTTGTGCTGAAGCTATTTTTACCAATGCCTTTCCGTCCCCAGGAACCATAAATCCACTTTCTTGGGGGCTGATCGGTGTAAACCCGCCTTTTCCATCTCCCAATAAAACCAGTCCCAAATGGGCATCCAGACGGCCGATAAAGATTTCATTTCCGTAGTCATTTCCTATCATAACTACATCAAGAAACCCGTCTCCATTTACATCCTCGGTTATCAATCCATTCACAGGTGCAATCTGTGCCAAAGTTGGTAGTCTTTTCACCTTGAATTTCCCGTTACCAAGATTTTCGATGTAAGCACTCTTATCGTAATTCCCCTTGAGAATAAGGGCATCTTCTCTCTCCTGCTCAGTAAACAGAGACCGTTCAGTACTTAATGCATACAGTTTATAGCGTTCAAACTTCCTTCTGAACATAGGGCTTTGTCCATAGAGGTCTCCCCAAAAATGGCTTGGGAAAGAATTGTAATTGCCTTCACTATCCTTGTAATAAGCGAAAGTGATTGGATCCACACTGCCGTTATTATCAAAATCCTTTCCGTAAATCTTCACAGGTCTTTGATCTGTTGGGTGATGAGAATTATTTTCACCCAGGTTCCCTACCACAAAATCTGTGTCTCCATCCAGATCAAAATCACCGGCTGTGATGGAATTCCACCAACCCAGGTAATTTTCCAACCCGGTATTTTCAAGCTTTTTAAACCGATCTCCCAAATTTTTGAAAATTGATATCTCCATCAATTCTCCAACTACCACCAAGTCCACAAGCCCATCAGCGTCCACGTCTGACCAGATAGCATCTGTCACCATTCCGACTTTACGCAGGCCCGGGGCAATTTCATCCGTTACATCCTGAAGTTGACCGTTGACATTTCGTAGAAGATAGCTTTTATCGGGAAAAGGATATTGAGCAACAGGAGTTCTGCCTCCCACGAATAAATCCATAAACCCATCCCCATCGAAATCCGCTCCCCGCACTGTTGACCCACTCGCTTTCACGCCTGAGAAGTTTTGATCAAGCGTAAAATTCCCTTTTCCATCATTCAAAAACACCCGATCTGTGTACTCTGTGGCATCTCCCAAAAACTCATTACTCCCTCCCACCAGATACATATCCAAATCGGAATCATTATCAATATCAAAAAGGAGTATTCCCATCTCCTCAAAGAAATTACCCTCTTCCGGAATAAGATTTTTTGCCGAGAATTTTCCTTCAATATCCTGAATAAATACCCGTGGAGCAAAGCCTGAAGCTGACCCAATGACTAGATCTTCAAGTCCATCTCCATTCACATCACCTACAGCTAGGCTCGGGCCGTATTGAGTCAGCTTGTGTGGAATTACCCGTTGAATATTGAAGTCGATCTTGTCCACTTCTTCATGGATGTATTCCACTCCCCTATCTGATGAAACCTCGGTGTAAAGTGCGTTTGACTCTTTGAAAGGAGTTATGGCTACTTTGCTTTTCCCTTGTTTAGCATCTGCATAGACAAATTCAAGCTGCTGGTTCGGTTTTACAGTTGCCTGAAAGCTTTCCTTTCCATCAGGCCAAATGACCTGAATAGATGAGATTTCAGACACTTCTCCTACTCCGAAATGCATTACTTCATCAATTGACGACATATAGCCTCTCACGACCTGCTGCTCTTGGTAGAGTTGACTGCTGTCAGGAAGTGTGATAAGAACTTTTGCTCCCAATCCCTGGGGATTAAGCGCTGTTCCGCGAAGCTTAAGTCTGATATAACCATTCTTTTGCCCCTTAGTATTTAGGGTATTTTCAAAGACAAATGCAGGATCGTTTATATTATTAACCACATAATCCAAGTCTCCGTCATTATCCAAGTCCACAAAAGCTGCTCCATTAGAAAAGGAAGGTTTGTTCAATCCCCAAGCATTTCCTTCATCGGAAAAAGTCAAATCTCCTTTATTCCTAAATGCATAATTTGGGATTTTCACGATCGGAATAGAATCCAGCAACTGTCGTTTTGATGCTATATTCCCCACATCAGCCCGATAGTTGGCAAAGTCCTTATCCGTGATATCCCGTGGGAATCCATTTGTCACCAAGAGATCCCTTAATCCATCATTGTCCACATCTGCAAATAAAGGTGCCCAGCTCCAGTCCGTTTGGTATATCCCTGCCATCATCCCTATCTCACTGAATGGTACATCTTCACCATTATTCATATGGAGCATATTTCGGACGTATTGGTATTCATACCCCCACTGCTCATTACTTATATAAACTTGGTATGAATTGTTTCCGATGGTCGTTTTCTTTCGGTAATTATCTTCACCCAGCATATCCAGCGTGATGATATCCGGTCTGGCATCATTGTTAAAATCAGAAATATCAGCTCCCATAGAAAACTGACTCTGATGTCTCAGTATCTCGCTGGATTGATTTGAAAACGTTCCATCTTGGTTGTTGATATAAAGAATATCATTGGTGACATAGTCATTGCTGACATGGATATCAGGCCAACCATCATTATTCAAATCAGAAATCAAAACGCCCAAACCATAGCCTTCAATGGCAATGCCTGCCTCGATGGTCACATCTGTAAAGGTACCATCCCCATTATTTCGATAGAACCTGTCATTATTGATCGCAGATCCATCAATAATTTTCTGACGGTAATTGCTCGGGACACTTCTGCTTTGCTCATTATTCAGTACGTACAGATCCAAATCACCATCCAAATCATAGTCAATAAAAGCCCCCCACATGGTATTTCCCGAATCAGCGATCCCATATTCGGAAGCCATTTCTTTGAAAGTAATTTTACCTGAGGAGTTTTTCCCTTGATTGACAAAAAGCAAATTGTCCCGCTCTCCCGGGCCAAGTTTCATAGCAGAGGTGACATAGATATCCATCCAGCCATCTCCATTAATATCTACAGCAACTGCGCCTGTACACCATTGGCTAGGGGCAGCTACACCGGCATATTCAGTTATGTCTTCGAAATTGAATTCTCCCGAATTCAAGTAAAGCTTATTAGAAACTTGATTGCCTGTAAAAAACAAATCAGGTAATCCATCATTATCAAAATCAGCAACTGCCACTCCTCCTCCATTGAAAATATATTCATCAGTGAGAATATTGAATGAATCGGATTCTACGATAGCATTATTAAAATCGATTCCTGTCTTGCTCGCAGGGATAAGTTCGAACAGCGTAGTCTCTTTTTTACAAGAGGAAAAAGCCAAAAGGGACAAAACCAAAAGGCTAGAGAAAGTGAATTTCATAGTAAAATAGGTTGGGTACTTGGGTTGCTTTGAAATTAGCACTTTTATAAGACAAGAGAAAACCATAGCATATTAAATAAATCAGAAATAAAATTCTTTCGGTCTTTAAAGACACAAGTAAATATTCCCTGCACATACTTTTTCAGAGCGCTGTCTGAGCCCATATACTATATTGCAAATCCTTGGCAAAAGGAACGGTCTACGGATCTGACGTAATTTCATTTAGCTTCTATTAGTTGGGGGAATAGTTAGATTTTAAATTTAACAGATGAAGTCGACGTGATTAAAATCATCATTAAAATTCACAGGGCAATGATTATTTTAATCGTCAAAGTTTCCTTGTGACCTTTAAGAAACAATTATAAACTCATGAAAATCCGCTATTTTCCTCTCCTACTCCTTTTCTCCTGCGACTCTCCCAGAAGCCAATTCACTGAACTGCAAGGCGATGTATTTGGAACATATTATTCCATTCACTACAAGGCTACTGAAGATCATCGCGCAGCCATAGAAAATCTCCTGGATGTGTATGGGAAAGCAGTGAGCAAATATGAACCCGAATCGGAGCTTTCTGAATTTAACCAAACCGGAAAAGTAATCTTCAGATCCCCGTATTTAAAAGATTTGATCGTAAGTGCGAAACATTTTAATGGTCTTTCGAATGGTGCACTTAACCCCACTCTTATGCCACTAATTGAAGCTTGGGGATTTGGCTCATCCGATCCTCAAAAGCTAGACAGTGCTGCAGTTGACTCACTTCTGAAGTTCACAGATTTTTCAGCGATAATTCCAAACGACAGTATGTTAACCACTTTAAAAGATGGAGTGACGCTGGACCTTAATTTCTTGGGAGAAGGGTATGGAATTGACATGATCGGTGATTTCTTGGAAAAAGAGGGAATCAAAGATTTCAAAGTTGAAATAGGCGGTGAGGTTCTTTGCAAAGGACTAAGTCCCAAAGGAATTTCATGGAAAATCGGTATAGAAAACCCAATTTCCAAAAAAGGCGCAGCTGATCATCTCTATGCAATCATTGCCTTACAAGACGAAGCTTTGGGAAGCTCTGGCAGCTACCGTCATTTTATATTAGATAGCTTAGGACGTAGGCAATCTCACCTTCTGGATCCCCGGACTGGCTATCCCATCCAGCATCACCTGATCAGTGCAACGGTAAAAGCGCAGGATTGCCTCACCGCAGATGCCTTGGCCACAGCCTGCATGATAATGGGTGAGGAAGAGGGAAAGCTAATGATTGAAAATCTGGAAGGTGTTGAAGCCCTTTTCGTGTATCTCGACAATGGAATTACCTCCTATTGGCAATCTGAGGGGTTCAATGCCGAAGTTCTTAATCCGTAAGCCGGTATTCTCCCATTTTCCGAAACAGCGAAAGAACTCCAATATCGATCAACAAGGTTGGCAACTTTTGTCTTATAGCCCCCCCTGTAGTCCGGCACTTTTACAATGTGTTGTTTCCCGCCTTCTTTCAGATCGCCCCAGACTACTTCCTGTTTTGACCTTTTATAGAAGAACACATTTAGATCTGAGCCCTAAGTAATTCCAAAAACTTCCTATCCAGCTTCTCCCCGTACCAATCTTCATACTCCACATCTTTTCGGCCAGAATTCAGCACTCCAAAACTTCCTGAAAATTCCCAAATCCCAAATCCAATTCCATTCTCCTTCAGTACGGTCAGCACATCACCAAACCAGCTGAGAAAAACATCATGAGGAGTTTCATTATAGCATCCGCATTCCCCACAGTGAATCCCAATTCCCCGATCTACCAAAGCTTTCCATGGCGCATAGTACTCGCGAATACTGTCAATTCCCAAGACATTTCCATCTTGAGTCAATGGCCAATTCACCGGTGGGACAGAAGATGGATCCTTGTAGACCCAACTTGCTTTGTAATGTGAAATTGGAAATGGATGGTACCCCCTACAGCTCTGTGCTAGGTCCAGGTCTGCAAATTCAGGCATAGCCGTACCTCCTCCTCCATTCCCGTCGGCTATGACCAATCTGGATTTTTTCACGGATTTGATGGTATCTAAAGCAGCTTCAGCTACACGATAATAATCCTGTATATCCACCGGCCCACCCGGACTATGCTGATCATTGGGGTCGAGACGCTGATAGGGCTCATTCACCAGATCAAAGCTTAGTTTCTTCTTGGAAATCCCTTTGTATCGGGTGGCCCACATCTTCCAATGTGCACAGAAAGCATCCTGTGCTTCCTGATCTTTCCACAGGTTGTAGGGCTCAACGAAGCCGGCGTTGATACAAAACCCAGGGACTCGATGGAGATTCAAACTCACATGCAGGCCATGATC
Organism: Algoriphagus sp. Y33; assembly: GCF_014838715.1. Classification (NCBI taxonomy): domain Bacteria; kingdom Pseudomonadati; phylum Bacteroidota; class Cytophagia; order Cytophagales; family Cyclobacteriaceae; genus Algoriphagus; species Algoriphagus sp. Y33. The sequence continues at coordinate 4,055,691 of NZ_CP061947.1, forward strand.
GATACAACGCTGAACTAGTTCATCCACCTTCTCCAAACGACTCTCATCAAAATTCAAAACCTCATCCGGACGAATAGAACGTGAGCGATCTATATTCAGGTAACTGGGGTAGGAAATAGGAATCCGCACGAAATCAAACCCCCAATCCGCTATCCACTGGATATACTCAAGCTTAGTAGGTCTGCCTCCATTCGGATCATGGGAGAAAAAATCAAGCAGATTAAAACCTTTCCAAGCGGGAAGTTTGTTTTTGGAATTGGCTACATCGGCAAAAGCTGGAAATGCAGTACTGCTAGCCAAGCAAAGTCCTGTGCCGAGCAAAGCAGATTTCTTAAGAAAATCCCTGCGGGAGTCTGAGGTATTCATGGGTTATTGTAGGTTTGAATACCTTAAGATAATAAAGCCTACCAGCTCAACCGTTAATCCAAGGAAAATTATCCTCGGGCAAAATATTTTTTCAGATCAACTAAACAAAGGTCTCCCCCTCTTCCGTATGTTATTCTAACAATACATCATGCGAAAATCTATTCTTCTTCTCCTCTTTCTATTCACATCTTCTTATGTCTATGCACAGTTCTTTATTGCGGGTGGGCATATAAGTGGCGGTATGCCGGTATCAAGGTTGAAAATGGAAGTAGACGGTTTGATTTTTCCTTCCATTTCAGGAATAGCCTTATATGAATTTCGGGATTATCCTGTTCAGGTGGGATTAGAGCTGAGTTTTGGCATCTATGGGACGAAGCTGGAAAAGAGAACCGACCTATATCCGGGATTTTCGGACGAATACAGACTCAGGCGAAACAATAACTACACTTCGGGGATGGCTGTTTTCCGCTATCTACCAGTGGTTTCGGGCAAAATAATTCCCTTTGTAGAAATCCAGACAGGCACCAATTTCCTATATTCCAGATTTACCATACGCCCCTCACTATTCGAAGACACTATAGAAACAGGAATGGATATGCAGGACTGGTCTTTTGGATATAAAATCGGAGGAGGCATCCAATTGCCGCTTCCGGGATTTGACGGAGGCAAACTGGAGTTCAGGTTACTTTACCAAGATGGAAGTACAGCCCGATTTCTTACAAAAGGAGACACCAATTTTCTATCGGACAAAGGGGATGGGGAATTTGAATACAACCCCAGACAAAGCCCATTGCAGCTTATCGACGCTTCAGTGGGAATAGTGTTGTATGATGTGTTTAGGTAGATGGTAGAATACTTACAAATCCAAAATTAGTTTAATTTAAAAAATCTATGTATTAGTCTTCCTCTAACTCTCTAGTTTATACCTAATCTTCACTAAAATCATATCCTCTGTCTCAGGATGAATCCTAATCAAATAAATTTCTGAATCATTTGCCCAAAGAATCTTTTGAAATGGGTCAATAGGAGTGGAATAGCATATCCCATTCTCAAGATCCTCAACAAACAATATACCATAGTGCCTTAAAATATTCTTACTATCGTCCTTGAATTTGACTCCTAGAGAAACTATTCGACTAGCACTAGCGATAGCCATCCCATAATTATGATCATTGAAAGAATGGGATTCTTCAAAATCTCCTTGATTTAAATCTAATTTATATGAGAGATAAAATGATCCTATATCATATGTTTTTTCCAAATTACCTACTCTATCATATTCTAGAATTTGTGAAGACCCAACTTTCTCACGGATGTAAAACCTATCATTTAAAGTTCCAAAATTAATAAGCCCCTCACTACTAACATACGATTCTACTTTCTTTCTATCTTCTCCAAATTCTCCAAAAGAGGAATTAAGCTTTCCTGAATTTCCATCAAAAACTCCTACAAATCTCGTCTCAGTTAAAAAGGGCTTATAGGCTCCTAGTTTGCTGCTCATCATCCCTATATAATATTGTCTCTGTTTATTATCATAGTGAAAGACCTGACCATAAGGCATAAACATGTGATTTATCTCTTGAATGCCACTTAGATTCACTTCTTTTTCTATTTTTAAATCAAAACTCAAATGGATAATTTTGTTCCGCTGAGGAAAGAAGAGAACCAAAGAACTATCAGTTTCTTGATAATGAGCCTGAAGCATACTTACCTGAGGCAGGATCAAATTCGTAGTATCCAGATTTATAGACTTTACGATTGAATCCTTCTTCACATCAAACCAATAAATTTCTACTCCTTGATGGATCAGTAAGTAATTATTTTGATCGGACATTCTGTACTTTGTCCCAACATATTTAAAATTCCCTCCTTCTAAAAAAGTGGTATCAAATCCCACTATTTCTAGAGAAAGATCCTGTCCTGATTTACCATTGCAAGAAATAGTTAAGACTCCTAAAAGAAAAAACAAATAATGTTTAGCCATAGTAAAAAAACAGAGCAGAAGCTCTGTTTTATTTTCTCATCGTTAATTCATTTAATGAACGTGACAGGATTGTACTTGCTCCCCATTAGGACAATTATACAAAGCACAGTGCATCCCTGATCCGGGATCATACACTTCACTACCAGCAATTAGCCTACAAGTCATATTTTCCTGTGCGGATACAGGCTGAACACCTGCAACAAAAATGAATACTCCAAACACAGATAGAATAATACTGAATACTTTCAATTTCATAATTTCTAGAGAATTAAAACAATCCTTTTCGCACTATGCAGGGCAGGAAAAAACAACCCTTAAAACTCTCCATTACCGATAATCTTGAAATTTCATTTTCAATATACCCCCCCCGACTAGAAAAATGCAAGTAAATCAAACTATTTTTTTGAAAAAAATTAAAATCATTAGTTGGATCTATAATCCATTGCTAATCAATAAACAGCAGCTATTTCTCCACCAATCTAAGCTTATAAAACAGATTATAATCCCGCTCCACTTCCCCATCTGCAGCTTTCACTATTAGCGTTCCATCCGAAAGTCCCAAGTTCACATTGCCTTCTACAGGAAGTTTATTTAAGACTCCGATTTGCTGATCTCCCTTTACGATAATGTAATGCGGATTTCTGTACTTAGCCTGTGCTTTCCTCCATTCCGGATCTTGCCGGTAATCCTCTCCTTTTGCCCGAAACTCATTGAATACATCTTCCGGAACTGCCGTATAAAAAATCACCAGCTGATATTCTCCGAAACTCTTCACATCGCTAAAGGAAGGATACAGTAAATTTTCGCGGGATACATCAGGGATTTCCTGATTTCTTTCAGGGTGAGAGAGTGCCACCGATATTTCATTTGCCAATGATTTCCCATCAAAATCATACAGGAAAAGATGATCTCCTATCGGAGGAAGAATTGCAGCCTTCTTTCTAGCTAAGTCAACTGTCAAAAAAGGGAAACTCTGACCAATCCAACGGGTGGTCTTTCGAGGCCCCCATGATTCGGGGTACAAATTCAAATACTTGATGGAATCTTGCCGCAAATCATATAAGAACCCTGTCTTTACCTGATTATAAAATTCGCCTCCGATTTTTTCAGGATCCGCATCTCCCGGATTATATGAATTCACTTCCTCTCCCAGGATGACGTCATTTTCATCCTCTACCCAAGCAGTAAACGTCTGTCTAAAAAAAGAAATAAAAATCGCATTTAACCCAATAGCCGGGCCTTTTATTTTTTCGATTTTTTGGAAATCCCGATCAAACAAATGGAAATCCATATTCGCTGATATCTCTTTAAAAACAAAGCGGTCCTTCCCCAAAAATCTACCTTCCAAAATCATCGAAACTTGATTTGGGCCTTCTCCCGCCAGCTCTACTTCCCCGATCACATCCCCTTCACCACTAACCAGCAAAACTTTCCCCCCACGACGCTCTTTCATCATAAACTGATCCAGCTCCTCCTGATAATCTAAAATAACCAAGTCTTCCAGCACATCTACCATGATCGAATCGACCACTTCAAACTGAAGTTCACGGATTGGATCAAGAGAGGCTGTAGTGGACTCTTTTTTGGAGCAGGAAAAAAGTGTAAATGAAATAAAAGCAATAAATACAAAAAGAAAGGATTTGTTCATAGTAATGAATTTACAGTTAGTCGGGAAGGAGGGGATTTATAGGACAAGAACGGTTGGATAAATATACCATCACTCAAAAAAATTAAAGGATTGTAGACTACACTCTTTGCTCCTTGACACTTTCGAGGGAGCCTAATCACCAATTTGAGGTACAAGGAAAATAACTCGATAACCGCTCTAAGACAAAATGAATCATCCCTGCAAATTTAAATAAAATATTTAAATTTGCAGGGATGATTAGAAGAGCAATAGAAAAAATATTTCTCAAATCAGTATCCCAATTTTCTGTTACCGGGATCGTTGGCCCTAGGCAAGTTGGTAAAACTACCTTGGCAAAACATGCCTTAACTGATATCAATGCTATTTATCTTGATTTGGAAAAAAATTCAGACATCAATAAACTGAAGGATCCTGAACTATTTTTCTTACAAAATCAGAATAGAACTATTATACTGGATGAAATCCAGCATCAGCCTTCTATTTTCCCGTTGCTAAGAGCAGTAATCGACGAGAACCGAAAACCAGGTCGATTTGTAATTCTTGGATCGGCCTCCCCTTCCCTACTTCGGCAGAGTTCTGAAAGTTTGGCCGGTCGTATCAACTATTTGGAAATGGCTCCTCTTTCCATTTTAGAAACTAATAGTCAAGTATCAATAGAAAATCTGTGGATATATGGTGGATTTCCCGAACCAGCACTTTCCTTAGATCCTGAGTTCGTCCAAGATTGGTATAGAAACTTCACGACAAGTTACATTCATCGGGATTTGCCTCAATATGGGCTGCCTGCAGATCCCCGTGTGACAAGGCAGTTGTTAATGATGATAGCCTCTGCACATGGAGGAGTTCTCAACTACTCCACCTATGCCAAATCTTTAGGATTATCCGTCCCCACAATCAAGAAATATCTTGGCTTCCTATTGGAGGCTTTCCTTCTCAGAGAATTACCGGCATGGTCAGCTAACACAAGAAAAAGACTTGTTAAATCACCAAAGTTATTTTACCGAGATACAGGTATGTTACATTATTTGCTCGGAATCAAAAGTATGGAAACCATATATGGCAATATCGTACTGGGAAGCTCATGGGAGGCATTTGTCATAAATCAAGTCTCTACAGTATTAAAAAGTGATGACGAAATGTATTTTTACCGAACTCAGGACGGCGCAGAAATCGACCTTTTAATTAGACGTAATAACCTATGGCTAGCTGCTGCGGAGATCAAATTCAGCGTAAATCCAACACTTACCAAAGGAACATATACTGCAGTAGAAGATTTAGGAATCGAGCTTTTGCATGTCGTTATCCCCAGAGAAGAAAATTACCCAATGGCAAAAAATATACAGGTGGTTGGCCTTACTCATTTCATCCAAGTGATTTCTGCCTAACAACCTGCATCCTTCGCCTGGCCGAGGCGGACAGGCTGCTAAGAGCTACATCCACAAGATTACCTAATGTTGCGACGTAGTGCCTTTCGAGAGATTCAATCTTCTACTCAAAACCTTCGAGGTCAAAAAAAGACCTCAAAGGTTATCCAAATCCGTTGCGCCGCCTCGTCGCCTTGAGAGAATCCGAAAGAATCCTTTGCGTCTTGTCGCCTTTGCGGGAGGTAAATCGTTACGCCGTTGCGAGATTCTGAGTTTTTTTCCACAGCAACACCGGCAACACCCAAAACACTCCGAGCATACTGAACACCAATCCGCCTATTGTCCCAATGGCCAGCGAAAACCAGAAAATTTCATTTTGTCCTTCCATGATAAATGGAATTAACCCAAAGCAAGTGGACATAATGGTCAATAGAATAGGAATTGCTTTTCCCGCCACAGACTTTAACACATTTCGGTTGTAAAGCCCTTGTCCTCGATTGTTCAGGTCATTCACAATAAAAATCCCAGCATTTACGGCCAGCCCTCCCAGCATGACAAAAGCAGCATAACCTCCCTGATCAAAGTAAAAATCAAAGAGTGAAAAAATCAAGAACAACCCTATAAAACTAATGGGTATGATCGCAATGATATACACGGGCTGCTTCAGGTTTTCAAACAACACTGAGCAAATCATAAAAACCCCGATAATCAACAGTCCCAAGAGAGAATATTGACGTTTTTGCTGATCGTAATTCCAAGAATATGATTCCTTTTTGGCTTCGTATCCTATCGGCATGGTCTTCTTCATATCTTCCAGTACTTCTTCGAGATACTCATTGCCAAATTTTGCAGACCCCATGTATTCAAAAGCAACTATACGGATGTACTGCCTATTTTCCTTGTTAAGGGAATTGGTTGTAGTCTCCTTTGTCAGTGTGCCATAATCTGAAATTTTAAAAACCCTGTTTTCTCCTCCGATCAGGCCTTTTTTCTCCAGATCAAACTTACTGAAATCCCCCGACTTGCGTTCACGGACTACAAGACCGTAGTTTTTGTTTTCCAGCGTCAGCATGGTAGAAGCCCGCGTCGGCTTGGACATATCCTGCATGGCCGTGATCACTTCGTTTTGGTTGGTCTGTCCAAGTGCGATTTTGTTCTGGTCCAGACGAAGGACATACTCTTCCGTTTTCTGCTCGCCATAGCCCATCCGTTCATTGGTTTTCACTTCCTGTATCCGCTTATGCACCAAAAGCTTCTCTGCCAGTACATTTGCCTGTCGTTCCAATTCATCAAAATTGTAGCCCATCATTTTCACCCGATAGCTTGGAATCTGATCGCTGGATCCCCCGGTATAAAACCCTTGTCCTACCCCATAGATATTCCACTGAGCTCCACTCCAATCCGTGGATTTTACGGATAATTTCCCCTTAAGCTGATAGGGTAGAGCACCATTTTCATACGCTTCTTTAAACGTAATGGCTATCATGGCACTTTGTCCGGAATTGACTGTGGTCACAAACTGATCTATGCCTTCCACGCCCTTCAGATACATCTCAAACTCGCGCATGATAAAATCCATCTGCTCCAGTGTGTTCCCAAACGGCAACCGGCAATAAACATAAAGTCTGGTCTTTGCTGCTTCCCGATAACCACTTTTCTCATAAACTCCCCGTGTAAACATGCGCATGGAACCGCCTAAAGCCTTGTCCACGTAAGGCCGAATCTCCTCCTGATAGAATGTATTTCCTACCGTCTTATTATACCATTCGTGGTCTTCCCACTTGGCCGGGAGGAAAAACACAGGTAAGCCAAAAAGCAGGATCAATAATGTAATGAATGTCTTCCTGTATCTCGCCGTCCATCCAATCGCTCTTTCATAGCTTCGCAATGCCCTGACCCGTTTGCGCAACTTTGGAATGGTCAATTTCCTACCCTGTCTTACCGATTCTTTGAACATCACCCGGTAAAAAGCCGGGGTAAAAACCAGTGCAATCAAAAGCGATATTCCCAGCATTACCGAAACGACAATAGAAAATTCAGTCAAGTTTTTTCGCTCTTCCTCAGGCAGGAAAAAAACGATCATCAACGCCATAATGGTTGTGAGTGAAGCTGCCAAAAGTGCCAAAAAAACCCGGCGGTTTTTGTGCTTATGCAGGTGATCAATCATCACAATCGCATTATCCACGATCAGACCGAAACTAATCGTCAATCCTGCCAAAGAATACATGTGTATATCTATTTTGAGGAAATACAGCACAATGGTACAAAGGCTGAGATTTGCCAAAATCCCAAAAAAGAGAATGCTGAGGTATTTTATATTTCTATTGATCAGAAAGATAAAAACCACCAAAATCAGAATTGACAGCCCTGATCGCTTGTAGATTTTATTCAATTCTTTTTCCAGAAATTCGGTGTCGTCATTTTCCAACCTCACTTCAAAGCCGGCAGGAAGTAATTCTCCCGCATTCTGTATGGCAAGTTTTAGATTTTGCGCCAGCAAGACTTTGTTTACTCCATCACGGTTATATACCGAAAGCGTCACTGAATTATTGCCGTTGATTCTAAAGTATCTTTCAGGTTCAGCCTCTTCCAAGGTCAAACTAGCCACATCCCTAAGTCGCACCTCCATCCCATCCATTTCGCTTACGGCCAAGTTCTCCAGCTGGTCCTTTTCCTTCAGCGAGCGATCCACTTGGACAAAAAGCGTTTTGCCCTGACTGTTCATCACCGCACCGGGAAATGTCAATCCAAAGGCACTTCTTACACTGGATTCCACCTGACTTCTGGTGATACCAAAAGCCTGCATCTTCTGAATATCATAGGTCACGAAAAGCTGAAGGTCATTTGCCCCACGCACAGTCACTTCCTCCACTTCTTCGTAGCGAGTCAGTGCTGGTTTTAGAATATCCTCAGCTATTTTCTTGATCTCAAAAGAAGCAAAAGGACCATTCACACTGTAGGTCAAAATCGGTGTCTTCTCGTCTGTTCTAGCTTGGGATGACCGAGTAACCATCGGATACCCAACCCGCTGATCCATCTGAGGATAAATCTGTCGGATCATAGAAGAGATTTCAAACTTCTTCATTTCCATATCCGCCTTCTTGTCAAACGTAAGGGTGATATATCCGCCGTTATAATTGGAAGTTGAGGTGATTTCCTTCAGCTCAGAAAGTCTGGAAAAAGCTCCCTCCAATGGAGATGTTGCGAGCTTTTCTACTATTTCAGGAGACGCATTGTTGATTCCAAAACTTACAGATAAAACTGCGGATTTCTCCTTGGGATTCAAGTCTACGGAAAGCATGGGAATCACCGCCAAACCTAAAATAGATGCCACCACAAAAACAATCAGTATTCTGAAGGAAGTCATATCAAATAGCTTTCAGAGATTTCTTGGAAACAGTAAACCAATAAGCCAGAGGCACAAAGTACAGGGCCGTAAGTGTACCTATCGTCAAACCTCCGATCACGGCAAAGACCAACGGGCGCTGCAAATCTGCTCCCAAGCCACTGCTAAACACAATAGGTATCAATGCTAAGATCGTCGTAATTGAAGTCATCAGAATTGGCTTGAGACGAATCTGCCCTGCTTTATGAAGTGCCATTTCCAATGCTTCAGCAGCTGAAACAGTATCAGATTCCACATATTCTAAGCGAAGCCGGTTGATCGTATCGATCTTCAGAATGGCATCGTTCACCATGATTCCCAGCATCACCACCAATCCAATGGCAGACATCACATTCAGCGAAGCACCAAATAGTAAAAGCACCAAAAATGCACCTCCAATTCCCAAAGGAAGAGTAAACACCACAATCAAAGGCTGGATAAAACTCTCAAACTGGGCAGCCAAAATAAAGTACAAAAGCAACACTGAAATCATCAAAATCCCAATGAGCTGTCGAATATTTTCTTTGTCTTTGAAATATTGACCAACCATAGATACCCCCAGATTTTTGTCCTGACCCCATCGAATGTATTCACTCGCATTTATATCAGGATTCTCCGCGGTCACATTCAGCGATTGATAAATACCGCCTTTGTCAGCGGTCACATATTTGTAATGATCCTCATATTGATATTCCACAAATTCCCCCAAAATATAAGAAGTCGTGTCTGAAGCAACTACTCTGGTGGTCCGCAATATATCTTCAAACCGTGCATTGGCTTCTTTAAGACGAATGGGGGTGATCTGGCCAAATCGTCTGATATCTGTGATGGTGAAGCTTCCAAAAAGCCTGGAAATCTGTGTTTGCACCACATCGACAGGAATCCGGTAGGTAGCCATTTTATCAGCCCGCAATGTAAAGACCACCGAAGATTCTTTCTGCAAACCCGGACCTCGCTCCCATTCTTGCGTAGGGAATTGACTTAGCCAAGGATCCATCTTAATCTCCGGGACCGGTTCTTTTGATCCCAGGTCTTTCCATCTAACTTCGTAAAAAGGCATGGCGGAATTAAACAATTGATCGAAAGCATTTGGTGCATCGCCAAGAGTAAAAGCCGCTTCTGGATAATTCTTTCTCAGTGTCGCTTCAAGTTTCTTTATAGCGGTTTCTTTTTCAGCCACCGTAGGGAAAAGAAAGTAAAGTAAAGATTGCTGTATGGAATTTTCCCCGTCAAATAGCAAAAATTGTTTCACCCCGACATCCGCCTCTACCTGGGAATAGCTCCCTTCCAAACTTTTCAAAATCGTAACCACACGATCTCTGTTTTCAGCCGCAGAGATCGGTTCACTCCAGTCTACTTCCAATGTAGCATCCAGTTTTTCGATCTCAGGCAGACCGCTTGTTTTCAGCATCAAACTGACGGCCAGCATAAGTGGAATCAAAAGTAAAAACGCCAGTATAGCCGTTTTTCGGTTTTGGGTCACTTTGCGATAGCCAAATTCATACAAGCCTAACACCCTGCTGAAAAACACACTTTCTCTATTATCATAGGCTTTTTTGCTACGGGAAAACATCAGGAAATAGAGCATTGGCAATAGAATAAAAGCCACTGCAAGAGATACCGACAGAATCGCTGTCACAGCTACTGCCTGATCAAAGAACAGCGCACCGGAAATACCGCTCAAAAATACCAGCGGCACAAATACTGCCAGTGTAGTAAGTACAGAACTAACCAGTGCTCCCATTACTTCGTCTACTCCTTCCACACATGCTTCGAAAAGCGGCAAACCACCTTCCCGCTTGCGGGTGATGTTATCCAAGACAATGATCGCATTATCGATAAGCATTCCGATTCCCAGTGCCAACCCAGAAAGAGAAATGATATTGATAGAAAGACCAAAAAAGTAAAAAATCAAGAAACTGATCAGCAAGGAAGACGGCAAACTCACTCCAATTATCAACGGAAGCCTGTAATCCTTCATAAAGAGGAAAAGCACAGCAAATGCAAAAACACCTCCAAAAAGCAGGGACGTTTCCAAGTTGGAAATCGCAGCATTCAGGAGATTTGACTGATCTTGGGTAAGTTCAAATTCTACCTGAGGATAATCCTTCCTAAACAATTCCAACGATTTTTTCAACTCCGGGATCAACTCATTCATTTTGGCGGAAGCCTGCTTATGCACAGTAATCACCAGACTTTCCTTTGTTCCAAAAAGATGATACCCCAATGTTTCCTGGGTTTCATACCTCACCTTAGCCAGTTTCCCCAAAGGAACAATTACCCCCGAAGTAGCCGCCACGGGAAGACTCTCTATATCCTTGGGCGTATCCACCCTTGTAGCAAGCCGTAGATAATACCGGAATTGGCCGTCTTTCACAGAGATCCCCGGAAGTTCCCGGTTTCCTGATTCAATCGCAGAAATCACGTTTTGCTGAGTCATCCCGAGAGCAGCCAATGCTTCCTCATTTGGCTCTACCGTGATAATACGTTCCTTTTTTCCGTTGATATCCACGAGCGACACCCCCGGCAATTGTTCTATTCGTTTTTTCAGTACATTTTCCGTAAGAAGGCTTACCTCTACCTCATCTACCCCGGCTGATGGGACCACCTGTACCCGGGCCACCGGAATATCGGAGGTATTGATCCGGATGACTTCCGGACGCCCCAGATCTTCCGGAAGTCCATTTGTCAATCTGTCTATCTTTTCATTGACGTCGATATAGGCCAACTCCATTTTGGTGTTGTAGTCAAAGGTCAATCGGATTGTTCCCACCTCAGAACCTGCTTTGGAATCCATTGCCTCCAATCCATTGAGGGTGATCAGTCCTTCCCGGATTGGGCTCAAAACATTTTGCTCAATAGCTTCCGGAGAGGCATTGGGATAATTGACTTTCACCACGATCTGCGGCACATCTATCGGTGGCAAAAGCGAAATAGGCAGTGTACGCAGCACGATAAAAGCGAATACCATCAGTGCCACAAAAGTCATAAAAACTGCTATCGGCCGGGCCAGTAAAAATCTAACCATGGCTTATTCTTTTATGATTTGAACTGGTGCTTGATGCGCAAGTTGAAGGTTGTTGGTGGTGATTACCGTGCTGTTTTCTTCTATTCCTTCCAAAATCTCCACTTCCTCCCCATTGTCTTTGCCCACTTCCACATAGTTCCATTTGGACTCCTTATTTTCTATGGTAAAGACCACCGCCCGGCCAGACCTATAGACCAGCGCATCCTTCGGTACCACCAGAGAATTGTTTTGAGGAGAGCGGATAATAGCCCTGGCATTCATTCCAGGCAGCAAAGCCTTATTGGCTGCCAGTGTGATAGAAACCTGCACCAATCCACTTTCATCTACCTTTGGATTGATACCGGTCACCCTTCCTTCCAAGGCTGTTTGTGTATTTGATATAGGATAAACCTCTGCTTTCTGATTAATGGAAATAAAGCTGATGTCAGATTCCAACACCTTAACTTTTAGAATAAACTGGCTGGTTCCCAAAATCTGGCAAAGCACCTCATTGGCACCTACCAAGCTACCCGCTTTGAATTTCAGGTCAGCCACCTGCCCTGAGATAGGAGCCCTTACCACACTTCTATCGAAGCTCATCTGAGCTTCCTTAAGCTCCAATTCTGATAAAAAAACACCGCTTTTTGCCCTAAGCTGCTCATCCACGACCGCTTGCTGTTCCGTGTTGTCTGATGCAAATAAAGCCTCGAAGCCCATCTTGGCAGACTCATACTCCGCATTCGCATTTCGAAGGGCAATTTTGGCTTTTTCCAATCTAAATTCCGGCTCGGTAGGATCCAGCTGGGCAATGACTTCACCTTTATTTACCGACTGTCCTTCCCGCACATGTACTTCGAGTAGATAACCTGCCTGTTCTATCACAGCCAAGACTTCAGATCCGGCTTCGAGTTTGCCGGGAGCATTGATCAGATAATCGAAGCTTTTTCGCTCCGCAGTGGCAACTTTTACTTCTGTGGCGGCAACTTCATTTCGAAAGGATTCTGTCGGGGCTTCTTCGACCTTTTCCTTATCTTCTTGACAGGCAGAGGATAGGAATATCAAAAAACCGAAAAGTACTAGAGGAGAGTTTTTCATTTAAATAGTAGTTTCAGCTATTAAGAAACCAACTAATTCTTCAATGTCAAAATATTTATTGCCTGAATACAGTTAAAAAAAGTGAATTGCCTTCTACCTCACCCAACAATTTGTAGGGATAAATTTCCCGAAGTCTAACTTTTTTACGTACCCGCAGCTCTCCTTTTCACAATAATTATGGATTAAGACAGTAGAATATCAAATTATTTTAAACCTAGCGTCTATCAATAGAAAAATCCAATCCTCCATCAGGAACTATAACAGGCTCCTCCACAGGGCGTAACCGCATAGAGGAAGGCGGATCATCTCCAAAATACTCAATCAGCCGATTTATGTCCGCAGGGGTTTCTACTTCAATCCGTACGTCGGTAATACCATCATGGAGAAGTCCCAGCCGGGTACCTGCTTTACGTGACAAATCTATCGTACGCTTGGAAACTCTGGGCAACCTATCATTAATCCTCACCCAAACGAACTCTCCTGTATCCACTCTTGTCACTTTTACCCTCGTGTCGAAAGGCAAAGTCTTGTGGGCGGCCGTTAAACTGTCCATGTGAAAAACCTCCCCATTGGAGGTCCGTCTCAGGTGAAATCTCCGACCGTAAAAACTGGCTGTACCTTCCTGAATCAATAAAGCATCCGGTGGCAATGAGGGCTGGGAATGTTCAGACGACAGTGCTGCTATCAAAATCAAAAACCAGTTCCACATAGACTATTCATGAATTACGCTCTGTCTTTTCAATAAAGATGCCAAATCATGTGATTTGTATCAAATGGCTTGCAGCTAGTCATTCGCTTAAGTAATTTGGTTCTTCATTTATTTTTAGACTACGAATATGATCAAAATCCTTCACACCGCAGATTGGCATTTGGGAAAAAAGCTTCAGGAATTTTCAAGACTGGAGGAACAAAAATTGGTTTTGGAGGAAATCAGAATTATAGCAGATCGCGAAAATGTCGATTTAATTCTTTTGGCAGGTGATATTTTTGACACATTCAATCCCAGTCATGAAGCGGTAGAATTACTTTACAAATCACTTCGAAGACTTACCAATGGGGGGAAGCGTCCGATTGTTGTCATCTCCGGAAATCATGACAGTACACAGTTCGTTGAAGCTCCCGATCCCTTGGCCAGAGAAATGGGAATCTTTTTCTATGGAAAATATGACACAGTAATTCCGAATGGAAAACTTGACAACGGCATAGAAATCACCCAATCTGCCATGGGGTTCGTAGAAATGAAACTCCCGCAATTTAGCTTTCCGGTCAGAATCATTTTGGCTCCATACGCTAATGAAGTTTCGATGAAAACCTATTTGGGAGAAGGAGATAGAGAGGAGGAATTCCGAAATTTGATGGGCGAAAACTGGAAGAAAATAGCCGATCAGTATTGCGATGACCAAGGAGTAAATCTCTTTGTCGGGCACTTTTTCTTCATGAAGGAGGGAGAAAAACCTGAGCCTGAACCTGAGTCCGAGCGCCCAATACTTCATGTAGGAGGAACCCAGGCACTGTTTACCGGAAATATCCCCCATCAGATCCAATACGCTGCTCTGGGGCATTTACATCGCTATCATGCGTTGGGACATGAGCACTGCCCGGCAGTCTATTCCAGCTCGCCACTAGCCTACTCTTTCAGCGAAGCAGACCAGCAGAAGCAAGTGGTGATCATCGAAGCAGAACCAGGAAAACATGTTCGATTCCAGCCCATTGGACTCAAAGAAGGACGGCCTCTTTATCGCAAAACCTTCGACAATTTGTCCTACGCCTTGTCTTGGCTGGAAGAAAACCCTTATTGCTACGTAGAATTGACCTATGCTACCGAAAATTCTATTGAAGCAGCAACCAGAAAAGCTATTATGAAAGCCCACGACGGCATCGTCAATCTAATCCCACAAATCAAAAACCCTTTGGGCAGGGAAAATCAAAGTTTGCAAGTGGAAGATCTGGGAAAAGACATGGAAAGCCTCTTCAAACTTTTCTACGAAAGCAACAAAGGCCAGAAGCCAAACGAAGAACTACTCGCAATCTTCAAAGAAGTCATCAGCCAAAACGAAGAAATATGATTCCTATCAAACTCGATATTCAGGGATTATATTCCTATAAAGAAAAACAGACCATAGAATTTGACAAACTCACGGCTGCCGGACTGTTCGGGATTTTTGGTGCGGTAGGCAGCGGGAAATCATCCATTCTGGAGGCGGTACTTTTGGCACTTTACGGTAGTACTGAGCGTCTTTCTGATCGCGGAGAAAAGACTAGCATGGTCAATCTGCAAAGTGACCAGTTGCTCATAAACTTCGAATTCAGCTCAGGAAGAAACAATGCCAAAACTTACCTGGCCCGCTATGCGGCAAAGAGGAATACCAAAAACTTTGACGACATCAAACCCGCCGAACACACCTTCTATGAAAAAACAGATGGGAATTGGCAACCAATTACAGCCAGAGCCGAGGAGATAATCGGTATGCGTAAGGAGCACTTCAAGCAGACTGTCATTATTCCCCAGGGAAAATTCCGTGAATTCATCGATCAAAAACCCACAGACCAGGCAAAGATGATGAAGGAGCTTTTTGGCTTGGAGAGATTTGACCTTTCATTCAAGACCGGAATTCTACTAAAAACCGTCAAAGAACAGAAAATCCGACTTGAAACTCAATTACAGGGACTGGAGGAGATCACAGAAGAAATATTCACTGAAAAACAAGCGCTATTTTCAGTATTGAAAAGCCAAGCAACCGAAGCTTCTCTCAAGCTGAAAACTGCGGAAATAGAAATCCGAACTCAGCAAAACCTCCGGGACAAATATCTCCAATTGCTGAAGTTCAGAACTGAGCGGGAGAACTTGAATATTCAACTGCCGGAAATAGAAAAACAGCGTCAGCTTCACTCAGAATTCATTACTGCCACCACTTATCTGCGACCGGTATGGGA
Organism: Algoriphagus sp. Y33; assembly: GCF_014838715.1. Classification (NCBI taxonomy): domain Bacteria; kingdom Pseudomonadati; phylum Bacteroidota; class Cytophagia; order Cytophagales; family Cyclobacteriaceae; genus Algoriphagus; species Algoriphagus sp. Y33. The sequence continues at coordinate 4,071,474 of NZ_CP061947.1, forward strand.
ACAGATCAGGGATACCAAATCAGACTTTGAAAAGTATAAAGTAAGTGTCATTGACTGCGAACGCTTCAAAATTGAATTTGCCAAGGAAGTCTCTGACCTCGAAAAAGAAGAAGAAGAGCTAAAGAAGAAGAATCAGGAAAGACCTCTGCGGGAAAGTAAAATCAGGGACCTGAAGAAAGTCATCGAGATTCAAAAGCTGGAAACTCAGCGCGAGGACGTAAATTCAACTTTGGTGAAACTGTCACCGGCTATAGAGACCAAAAAGCAAACCCAAAAAGAGTTAGAAACAAAAATCGCTGATCTGGAGAATCAGGCAGAAAAGGTAAATACCGTAGACAGTACATCTTTAGCTCAACTCTTAAGTTCTGCAAAAGACTGGCAGCACACAACAAACCAATTAAACAAAGTTCAGCTTGAAGCAGAGGAGGCAAAAAGAGAAGCGGAAGAAATTCAGCTCAAACTAAATGAACTTAAGCATAGAATTCCTGATGTAGCCGATTCTTTCGAAACATGGGTTGTTCTACAAAAAAACAGCATAAGTAATTTGGAAGAACAGCGGGATCTGCTTATGCAAAAGCAAGGGCTTGCCGCTCACGTTCATTTACTCCATCAAGGTGAGGCTTGTCCACTTTGCGGTGCCTTGGAGCACCCGGATCCCTTGGATGTTGATGGAGGAAATGAGCTGGAGCTGAAATCCCATGAGATCCATGAAGCCAAATCTCTACTTGAGAAAACTCAAGTTTTAGCTTCTACGCAAAATGAATTGCTCTACAAACTCGAAAACCATCAAAGAACCCTAGGTGCCAAGAACGATGAAATTCATCTCCTAACACAGAATTTTACCGCATTAAAAACCGGACTCGCTCATCATGGGATAGATTCTCAGGAGAGTCTGCAGGCCAAAATAAGCGCTATAGAACACAGCAGTCAGGCCAGGGAGCGACTTCTCAAAGAAGTGAAAACACTTCGAAAAAACTGGGAAGCTGATCGGGAACTGATCACTCAGTCAGAGAAAGAACTTCAGCAAGCGCAGTTGAAACTGCAATCTGTGCAGTCCAATATTTCTTCCAAGAAAGAAGAAATCCGGGATATGGCCTTCTGCAAGCAGTTTTTCACCAAAGAGCCCGATCAAATCCAAGTCACTATTGACAAAGTGGAGAAGGACATAGAAGAAGCACTACAATTGCTCGAAGGAAAGCAAAGGCATCTTCGCGACCAAAGAAGCAAAAGAGATATAAATCTGGCAGATTTAGAAAATTTCATCCGGTTGCGGGAGCAAAGCCAAGCTAAGCTTGAAAGACTCACCTCAGAATTTGAATCGCTGAAAGTACAGCATGGATTCAGGGATGAGGAACAATTGATCCGCTTATTCCGGCATTCAATTGATGCGGAAAAAATAGCCCGTGAAATCGCGGATTTTGACCGCAAACGCGATATAGCGGAGAGTAGAATTCAGGAACTTGAAGCTGAAAATGGAGTGGCTGATTTTCAAGAAAATGCATTTCAGGAATTAGTCATATCCTTCGAGAATTTAAAAACCAATGCAGAGTCCTATCAAAAGCAGGTTCATTTACTCGACAAAGAAATCCAAGAAACTACGGCTAAACTAGCAGAAAAGAAGATTCTTCAGGCAGATTTTGCCAAGCTGGAGATACGGGAAAGCTATCTCAAGGAACTGGAAAACATGTTCCGTGGAAGTGGATTTATAAAGTTTGTGAGCTCTATCTACCTAAAGGAACTCTGCAACACTGCCAACGTGAGGTTCATGAAGCTTTGCAAAAACCAGCTCAGTCTGGAGATAGACGACAACAATACATTTTGGGTGATTGATTATCTGAACGGAGGCAAAAAGCGACTTCTCAAAACCCTGTCGGGGGGACAGACATTTCAGGCTTCACTTTGTCTGGCTTTGGCTTTGGCAGAGAAAGTAAAAGCACTTAACCAGGCAGATCAAAGTTTCTTCTTTATGGATGAGGGATTTGGAGCCTTGGACAGAAATGCCCTGCGGGTAGTCTTCGAGACCCTCAAATCACTTCGTCATGAAAACCGGATAGTGGGAATCATCAGTCATGTAGAAGATCTGCAGCAGGAAATCGGTGTCTTCGCCAATGTGGAACTCGATCCTGAGCGGGGATCTCAGGTGAGTTACTCGTTTTAAATCAGATTTTTTACTTATTATACTGAGTAAATTTACTCATTATGTTGAGTAAAATATAAAAAAAAGAATTATTCATTGAAAATCAATGGATTATAAAATAATTTTAAGAGCAAATTAAGTGAATAGGAGTGCATAATTTAGCATCTTCAGGCACTTTGCTCAAAAGTGGATGAGATAAAAAGGGTTCTAATCTACGCCCTGAATGAAAAGCTCTGCCTCCTTCGTGGTTAAACAAACTTCCACAAAAAAGACAGCCATTGGACTGCCTTTTTAATTATATAAATCTAACAGATCCATCTGCAAGAAGTCCTCCAAGGGAATTCCACCCGTCCCCACAACAAGCGATCTTTCCGGATGATAAGCACTCGTGAAGGAATTCAAGCCGGTCAATCCACCGACTTTTGAAGTCTTCACTTCCAAGGCTATTATTCGTTTCTTGTACGCTACCACAAAGTCAACCTCATTATTCCCTTCTCTCCAATAGTAGACGTGCACCTTTCTCTCTTTGAAAGTCTCATTTACCAGATGGGCTCCTACTGCAGACTCCACCCATCTCCCCCACGCACGATGATCCGCTTGGAGAGTTTCCATGGTTTCATTGGAAATACCTGACATGATCGCAGTATTATGCACCATGAATTTGGGACTGGAAGATCGCTTCCTAACGAGGTTAGGACTGTACTTTTCGAGCCCACTTAGCAAACCAGCCTCATTCAAAAGCTCCAAGTAATGAGCAAGTGTGGTGGTGTTTCCGGCATCAGCAAGCTGCCCCATGACTTTGGTGAAGCTGAGAACCTGCCCCGAATAGGATGAACCAATCTCAAATAGCCGCTTCATAAGCGCCGGCTTGTCTACACGGGTAAGCATTAGGATATCCTTAGAGATACTGGTCTCTAACAGCGCATCCCGCACATAGTTCTTCCAGCGGTCTTCATCCGGGCACTTTCCCATTGCTGGGCTATCCATATCCTATCAGTAGCCGGAACCGCATCAGCAGCGACCAGTGTATGTGGCCAATTGATATCCTTCATGATCTGACGCACAAGTGTCGTTTTACCGACCTGACGAGGACCATAGATTACTTGGATGAACATTCTAGGCTCATCGCAAAGACGTTTCTGTATCTGGTCTTTCTCTGCTCTCTGATAGCTCATTCTTTTTACTCTTTAACCTAAGTAAAATTACTCAATATAATGAGTAATTTTAAAAAATATATCATATTAATTTTACTATCAGTTAGTTACAAGATAATTTTTAAAGAATATTCATCCATACTCAACAGGAAATAACAGATATGGGCACATCCAGGGATGACAATGCATTTGGGAAACAAGGCTTTGACTTTCCGCTCTGCGGCAGCCAGGCTTTCTGTCGTACAAACTTGGACTTCCGTCCTATAGGAGGCTAGGTTGCCGGAAAATTATCTCTAAACTATTGCCTCTGAGAAAATCTCCGCATCCTATGCGGTTAAAATTTTCACAAAAAAAAATCCTCTGACGACTGCCAGAGGATTTTTTGAATTAAGAAAACCTATTTACAATATATTCTCATTAACCCAATCAATTTCTTCCTTGCGGATAGTGTGATTGGAATCCTTGAAAATCAACAACTTCACTTTTGCACCCATCCTGCTCAGTAGGGTTTCTGAATCTTTTATTCTGGATAGTGGTACATGCATATCTTTTTCACTGCTTCCAATGAAAATTTTTGTACCCTCAAAGTCTCCAGGATATTTCTCTTCCTGAATTTTCTCTCCTATCAATCCGCCGGTAAAAGCTATAACTCCCCCTAGCTTCTTGGCATGTTGTGCCGCGAACTCAAGACTCAGACAAGCTCCCTGGGAAAAGCCAATCAGCACAACATTCTCCGGAGGTATATCTGCTTGAGCGATTTGGTTCCATGCTGCTTTTATACGCTCCAGCGATTTGGTCAAAGCAGCTCGATTAGCCTCGTCAGGGGCCATAAAACTATAGGGATACCAAGTACCTCCATCGGCTTCCGGTGCCAAAAGCACATACTCATCAAGGGTAAGGTATTGCGAAAGCGAAAGTATACTCTCTGCATTTGCACCTCTACCATGAATTAATATCGCTGCTTTCTTTGCCTCAGCCAACGGAACACCCGTTACTTTTATCTTAGTCATAAGCTTCCACATTTAACTTTACCGGCACTAGACTCTCTTCAAATTTGGCTCGATTTGGTTCAGCCCATTCGGGTAATTTGATCAATTCACCCAAGTGTGCTTCATCCTCGTCTATAGCAAAGCCTGGCTCATCCGTTGCTACTTCAAATAGCACTCCTCCCGGTTCGCGGAAATAAATGGAGGTGAAATAATTCCGGTCTTTCACTTCTGTCACCTGATATCCATTCCGCATCAAGAGTTCCTGCACCTGAAGCTGTGAGGCGGCATTCTCTGTTCTGAATGCAATGTGATGCACCGTTCCGGCACTTTGTGAACCTCTATTTCCCGATTTATCAAGTATGATGTCCACAATATCTCCCGGTTTGCCGGCAGTACCGTAACGAAATCTGCCATTTTCCTCACCGATGAAGTGGTAATCCATGTGTTCTGTCAGCAGCTTTTCCGTCAATTCTTTGGCCCGTAGATTTAAGGTAGCTCCATAAAACCCTTTGATAGAATGTTCTATTGGCACCTGACCATAGGACCAACCTATTCTATCATCTTGGTCATTGGCTACCAGCTCAATTCCCATACTGTCATGATCTTCAAAGCGAATCAGCCGATCACCAAAACGGGTTAAAATATCAGATACGGAAATCCCATATTTCTTCAACCGCTCTATCCAATAGTTTAACGATGAGGACGGGATAGAAAAGGCCGTGTAGGTAACCTCACCAGCCCCTTTGCTTCCTCTACGCGCACCGGTAAATGGAAAGGTGGTGAACACTGTACCCGGTCTTCCCAACTCATCTCCAAAATAGAAATGATAAACACCCGGGGCATCGAAATTAATCGTTTTCTTCACCAATCTTAATCCAAGAATTCCGGTGTAGAAATCAATATTTGCCTGTGGATTGCCTGCAATTGCAGTAATGTGATGGATTCCAGTGATTAATGGTTTCATGACTATCGGGGAAAATGGTTACTATTATCTTGCGCAATTTCAGGTCTGCTGAGGACGCAAGGATTGTATAAAGAAACCTTCAAGGCCTTGAAAGACCTCGAAGGTTAAAACATTACGCCTGTTTCACAAGCTGAACGCTCAGGATCAAACGAACCTGATCACTTACTACTACACTTCCAGCCTCAGTCACGGGTGACCAAGTCAAACCGTACTCTTTACGGCTGATTTTACCTTCAATCTCAAATCCTGCCTTAGTCTGTCCATAAGGATCTCCGGCGACACCACCAAATTCCACATCCAGCGTTAGTGGCTTTGTGTTTCCTTTTATCGTCAAATCACCGACTAATTTATAATCTCCACCTTCATTTACAATTTTACCGGCAAAGCTCAATTTAGGATGATTCTCTGCATCAAAGAAATCTGCTGACTTCAAGTGATTATCCCTGTCAGTCTGATTGGTACTGATGCTGTCGATTGAGGTAGAGAATGATACACTTGAACCGTCAAAATCTTCAGAAGCACTTTCTACCTCACCTTCGAATTCCTTGAAATAGCCTGTCACTGTAGAAATCACCAAGTGTTTTACTTTGAAAGACACTTCAGAGTGTGTAGGGTCGATAATCCATTTTGTAGTACTCATAATTTTCTTGTTTTTTAGTTAAATTTTTGTTTGTATTGATATTTAATGTATACACATGAATAAGTGTAAAATTTTTTAACCTCTCAATTTATCCAGTAGTTCATTCATGGTGTCAACTTCTCCTTTGGTGAGATTAATCACTTGATTATTGAATCCTTCCATTCGAACTTGCAAATCGTCCAATATCTGAAGACCTTTTTCGGTAATCATAATATCCACTTGCCGACGATCATTTGGGCACTCACTCCGCTCTACCAACTGCTTTACCTTTAATTTGTCTACCAGCCTACTGGCATTGGACATTTTGTTGAGCATTCTATCCTGAATGGAAGAAACTGTAATAGGCACTCCATTCTGTCCTCTTAGTATCCTAAGCACATTGTACTGCTCAGGAGAAAGGTCAAAGGGTTTTAAGACACCATTCTGAGCTGACACCAAGTAGCTATGCGTATAAAGAAGATTGACCACTAACTTATTGTATGGGTCTTTAAACTCCTTCTGCTTTATTGCATCTTCTAAACTCCCCATATCTTTTGTTGTTGTATTTAATGTATATACATACAAATATAGGAAAAGGTTTCATTTGCGGAAAAAAAAATAAAAATATGTCTATCTCCAATGATACCAATTGCCTTAGTTTCTCTGCTCCTCAAGCAGGAAAGCCCCCATGGCAGGAGGAAGTGTCACAAATCCTATAAAGCTTTTGTCTCTTTACCGGCAAACAATCAGATACACAGATTTTTCTAGCTTAGAAGAATACACGACACTATACCATCAACTTCTCTCAATCAACCAATCACCTATCAGTCTATTGATTTCTTTCGGCTTTTCTATGGAACTGCTATGGCCTGCACCCGGAATTAGGTGCAATATTGACTTACGGATACCCATATGGATAAACTTGGCCTTCACAGGAGTGGTTGCTACATCTTCATCCCCCACTATAATCATCGTGGGGCAGATGATTCCTACAAGTTCGCTTTCAATCCCCTTTCTATAAATGACCCCATCTACTGCTCCTGAGATATTCCTCTTGTTCGCTTTCAGTTCTGATCTCCAGTAATTGATTTTCTCAGAATTGAGCGGATCATTAAGCCAGCTCTCGGCAAACATAATCTTCATCACTTTACGGGTGACGGGAGGCACTACACCTAGCCATTTCACTATCCCGTTCAATGTTTTGTATTTAGGGAGATTTTCCACTGGCTCCGAATTTGCCGATGTCTCTAAGAGAATCAGGCTTTTAATCAGCTCAGGAAACCGAGAAGCAAGTCTCATACCTATAAAACCTCCCATGGAAAGACCTGCAAAGTGTACAGACCCAACACACAACCCCCTGATCAATTCCGCAGCATCATCAGTCAGTGTGTCCATATCAAATGGCCCCTTCACCTCACTTTGACCCTGCCCTCTATGATCATATGCAATCACGCGAAAACGGGATTGCAGAAATTCAATCTGATCACCAAACATCTTATGGCTCCAAAGCAAACCATGCGAAAAGACAATCGTTTCCTCCCCATTTCCTTGATCCGTATAGAAAATGTCAACTCCGTTTACATTGATTTGGGGCATTAGTCAATTTGTTTTAGCGCAATCTGTCAATAGAAACCACGTATTGACCGAGATCACCTCATACTAAATTCAATTTCTGTTTACCAATCTAAGCCAGGTTGGGTGATGCTATACTTCCGCTCAGCTTTTTGCCTGTCCACGATCTCTTTCACATCTTCCAAGAGCTTTTTGGCATCATACACTATACCATCCTTCACCGTATATTTTACGCCGCCCACCCGTATCGGTTTATTATTTTCATCAATTCTAATAGCTCCAGTTCCATAAAGCACCTTTAGGTTTTGAAGAGGATTCTCCTCAAGAATGACAAAATCTGCCAGTTTGCCAACTTCTACAGTACCAATTTCATTTTCCATTCCAAGTAATTCAGCACCGTTTAGGGTGGCAGAACGAAGAACTTCCAGAGGATGAAAACCGGCTTCTCTCAGCAGTTCCAATTCACGGATATATGCAAATCCATAAAGCTGATAGATAAATCCTGAATCAGATCCAGCAGTCACTCTTCCTCCTTTGTTTTTGTATTCATTCACAAAAGTCATCCAACGTCTATAGTTTTCTTTCCACTGAATCTCCTCCTCTGTAGTCCAGTCAAACCAATAGGAACCGTGAGACTGTCGACTTGGGGCATAAAACTCCCAAAGTGAAGGCAAAGTATAAACACTATGCCACTCAGCGGTTCTTGCCCTCATCATATCGCGATTAGCTTCATAGATATTAAATGTAGGGTCAAGAGTGAAATCCAATTCAAGCAATTCATCCATTACTTTATTCCAATGCTCAGACCCCGGCGCCGCAGCCTGCTTCCAAAGTTTACCGGCCTCACCAAACCGGTGTTGTTCATTTTGATAGTTGTAATCCAGTCTGAAATCCTGAATCGTACGATCTTCGAACAAGGCTTCAGGCAATCCATACCAATGCTCCATAGATGTAAGGCCGGCTTTGGCAGAACTCAACACATTCCAGCGAGCCACATCCAATTGTTGATGATGCATCGCTGAGCGGAGCCCAATTCTCTTATTCTCCGTGATTGCAGCCTCCATCACTTCAGGATTTGCACCAAAAAATTTAATCCCATCAGCTCCTTTTTCCGCATTCTCTTTCACCCAGGCTTTTGCCTGCTCTGCTGTGGTGATCGGAGCCTTGGCCCCTTGCCCAAAACTGGTGTATGCCAAAATCCTAGGTGCTGTGATTTCATTTACGGCAGACCTTTTCTTTTGGTCCAAGACCCAATCAAGTCCGTTTCCAGCCGAAGGATCACGAATGGTAGTGACACCATGTGCCATCCAAAGCTTAAAGACATATTCCGCAGGGGTGCCTTGACCTCTACCGCCTATGTGCGCATGAGAATCAATAAATCCAGGAAGTAAATAATGTCCTTCCAACTCATACACTTTATCCCCGGAACCGGCTTTTGGCCTTCGTTCTTCATCTATAGGCATTCCGGGATATCCGACCACCCGGATTTGGGCGATTCTATTCTTTTCCACCACAATATCCACAGGTCCCACAGGTGGTGCTCCTGTCCCATCAATGAGAATCACTCCTCTCAAAATCAGCCTCCCATACTGGCCGTCCCCCTCTTCCCGGTCTGGAGCAGGTTCTATTTGGGAAAAAGAAGGAAAAGAAAGACATAAGCCAAAAACAGCAAGGAGTAAAAGTCTTTTGTTCATATACGACAGTCTGATTAAGCCTGATAAGTTAAGCCAAATAGACACAACAAAAAACAAAAACCAAAGAACTATAGCTATAAAAAAGCCCTAAGGGATTTCCATAGGGCTTTTTTAGTGTGATTTTATCTGTTTATAATTTGATTTTGAATGGTCACATAGCCTGTCCCGGTTTTCCTTCGGGAGAATCTCGCAAGTTGGATAGCCATCCCTCTGTGTGCCGGTTTCGACATGCTCAATTTCTACCTGTTATAAATCTTTAAACTTCTCCATGATATCTTCAGAGATCCCGGTAAAGGAATATCCTCCATCGTGGAAGAGGTTTTGCATCGTAACCAATCTAGTGTAATCAGAGAACATCGTAACGATATATTCTGCACAGGCTTCTGCCGAAGCATTTCCTAGTGGAGAAAGAGATTCCGCAAAATTGTAAAATGAATCAAATCCACCAATTCCTGTTCCTGCTGTAGTTTTAGTAGGTGACTGAGAGATGGTATTTACTCTTACTTTTTTCAATTTCCCGAACCTATATCCATACCCCCGGGCTATACTTTCCAGCAAAGCTTTTGCATCTGCCATATCAGTGTAGAAAGGAAAAACTTTTTGCGCTGCGATGTAGGATAGGCCAATGATTGATCCCCACTCATTCATCACGTCTTGCTTCTCTGCCACCTGCATCATCTTATGAAAAGAAACAGCAGACACATCATAAGATTTCATCGCCCAATCATAGTTAAGATCCCCATAGGATCTGCCCTTTCTGATGTTTGGAGACATTCCGATGGAGTGCAAAAGAAAGTCAAAGTTACCTCCAAGATACTCTTTGGCTTCCGTATAGAGTTTTTCTATATCTTCTGTGCTCGTAGCGTCCGCAGGAATCACGATGGTATCGCATTCCTTTGCAAGGTCGTTGATAGCACCCATACGCATCGCAATAGGCGCATTCGTCAAGACAAATCTCGCACCTTGTTCTTTCGCCTTAAGCGCTGTTTTCCAAGCAATTGAATTCTCATCTAGAGCACCTGTAATGATTCCAAGTTTTCCTTTTAGCAAATTATCTGGCATATAGCTAGGGGGTTATTTTCAAAAATATTGCCCAAAAATAGGAAAAAATAATCATTCAAGCCCCTAAATACATGCGTTGAAGGAATTAGCGTCGGAGCAGCTCCCTGGCACTTTCTATAGCAGATGCAGACGGCGAAGCTCCTGAAATCATTTTTGCCAGCTCAAGCACACGCTCTTCTTGGTCCAAGAGCTTTATTTTACTTACAGTCTTCTCTGACGAATTATCCTTGTAAACAAAATAATGAAGGTCTCCCTGGCCTGCTACCTGAGGTAAATGGGTAATGCATATTACCTGATGCTTCCTTGAAATATCCTGCATCATTCCAACCATCTTTAGGGCCACTTCACCGGATATACCTGTGTCAATCTCATCAAAAATCAAAGTAGGCATTGCCATTTTATCCGCCATAAGGTATTTGATGGCAAACAGTAATCTGGAAAACTCACCTCCTGAAGCTACTTTCTTCAATGGCTGGGGAGAGGATCCTTTATTCGCAGAGAAAAGCAATTCGATTTCGTCCATTCCATTCGCCGATGGCTCAATAGACTTATGCTCCATGACAACTTTGGAATTCTCCATCCCTAAGCCGGCAAGCAAATTCTCCAGAGAGTTTTGAAAATCCTTGAAGCTTCCCTGTCGTTTTTTGCGAAGTGACATGCCTGAATCTGCTACTTGCTCCCTACTTTCCTCCAATTCATGTTTAGCCTTTTCCAGCGTTTCATCCAGGTTCTGAACCTGAAACACTTTATCTACCAGCTCTCTCTCCAACTCCATCAACTCCTTCACAGAAGTTACGCCATGCTTCTTCTGAAGCTGGTAAATCTTACTCAGCCTATCCCTTATTTCATCCAATCGCTCAAAGTCTACTTCAACTCTACTCTCCTCATCACCAAGCGTCTCCTCTATATCCTTCAATTCGATCGTGACTGCCTGAAAACGATCCTTCAAAGAAGCAAACGCATGTGCCAACCGCTCTAAGGACTGCATTCCATGCTGCACTTGTGACATTCCCTGCATAATCCCAAATTGCTCATCTTGGAAAAGATTCAGCATCTCATTGATTTTCAATTTAATTTCTTCAGCATTCTCAAGAATTTCCTGTGTAGACTCCAGCTCATCCTGCTCGTATTCCTTCAATCCCAAACTACTCAATTCTTCCAATTGGAATTGGTTGAAATCAGCTTCTTTTTGCAACTCAACTGCCTTTTTATTCAATTCTTTAAAAATCTTTTGCGCTTTCTGAAAAGCTATAAAATCAGCTTTATACTTTTTGACCTCCTGCTGAGTCTGTGCAAATGCATCTACCAGGCTTAGCTGGTAGCTTCCTTCGCCCAATTGTAAGGTATCATGCTGGGAATGGATATCCATCAAAAAACCCCCTAGAGACCTCAGCGCATCCAAAAGCACCGGGGTATCATTTACAAAAGAACGGGATTTGCCTGCCGGGCTTATCTCTCTTCTGATGATACAGACAGGCTCATAGTCTAGCTCAGCCTGATCAAAGAAATCTTTCAACCCGTAATCAGCCACGTCAAACACTCCTTCTATTACACACTTTTTATCTTCATGAAGTAAGACCTTGGTATCAGATCTATTGCCAAGAAGCAAGCCGACAGCACCCAGCATAATGGATTTCCCAGCTCCTGTTTCGCCGGTAATCATACTGAGTCCGGGACTTGGCTGCATGTGCAGTTGGTCGATCAGCGCATAATTGGAAATGCTGAGAGATTTGAGCATGGGTAAAGAGTTGGTTTGGGCAAAACTAAAAAATCGAGCTTAGCTTTTCAGTAGCTCGTTATACTTTCTAGCATTATTAGGATCAACTTCCAGTAATAATTCAACAATTTCTGACCGAATCTCTAAAGAAGCATTTTTCATAACGGAGGCAATCTCATCACTTTTGGCATCCATAAATGTAATTGTAAATATTCCATTAGGCTGGGTTTTGTTAGCCTCCGCCAAAATCCGAATTGCTTCCAGTATATTGGCGTAGGCCTCCTCCGGGCGGATCTGGAGAATATCCAGGCCTTGACGATGGTACAAGTAATAGGCATCCCGAATTACCGAAAAGACCGAGGATGTATAAATATCATTATTCAAAGCATATCGGTTTCGACGGTCAGAGCTACTTTGCGCCCAACCCTGCCTGCCTGATTGTTGCGCATTATTTACGATATCATTTGCCGCAGCAAAGAATTCGTCCCCCCCTCTGCTTTCGAAGGAATCGTAATCCAACCCCAAAGCAATATGTGCGTAGAATGCCAGCAATGAACTAATGCTGTTCAAATAGGTAAATCGATTAAACTCTAAAGGTTGCGATTCTATATAATCAAAACTCCAGTTTCTATCAGCAAAATTAAAGATCAAACTTTCGTAGTTCGTCCCATACACAGGTCTTACTGTCTGAATCTGCACAGTTGCGTTGTAGGATCCTACTTGAGGAACATCATTAATCGTAATAAGCAAATTCCCTTTGATTCGCTCTTCGGGGCGAAATTCGTCAGTAGTCCAAGATCTCCCATTGAGAAATTGCTCAAAGCTGGTCTTCATCTGGGAAAACACATCTGTATTCTGGATCCTCGCACGTTCACTGTTGATAGTCACAGTAAAATTAAGCTCCTGCGAAAACCCCATGGTTGAATAGCAAAAGAAGAGTGTCAGGAGAATTCCTTTTTTCATAATCTTAAAAATAAGGAAATATCCAAGTTCAAACTGTAACTGGGATATTTTTGATTTGATCAACGATCAGATTAGCGATTTGGCTTTTTGGCATAACCTCAGACTCTATGGACAGTCCTGAAGCATGAAAAATGTGAACTTTATTCGTGTCCAACTGAAATCCTGCCCCTGATTCCTTCATGGAATTGAGCACAATAACATCGAAATTTTTCTTCGAAAGCTTCTGTTGAGCATGTTGGACTCCATGCTCTGTCTCTAAAGCAAAGCCTATATGTTTCTGATGTTGTTTTTTCTTGCTTCCCAAAGTTGCTGCGATGTCCACATTTTTCACTAAATCTATAGAAAGATTAGCATCGCTTTTTTTTATTTTCTCTAGAGCAACTTCCGCAGGAGCATAGTCGGCTACTGCAGCCGCAAACACGCATATATCCATTTGGCTGTGGAGATCAGAAGCAGCTTCGTACATTTCTTTTGCTGATTTCACATCTTTCCAATGAAAACTATCCTTATTAGGACTCAGTGAAATCGGGCCTGAAACCACAAAAACTTCAGCTCCTCTGGAAAGAAAAGCATTAGCCAAAGCAAGTCCCATTTTCCCACTTGAGTGATTGCTAATATACCTCACAGGATCTAGTGCCTCTTGAGTGGGGCCCATAGTGATCAAGACTTTCTTTCCTGTGAAGTCAGACTTTAACGCGAAAAAATCTTCAACCCTCGACAAAATATGCTCCGGTTCCATCATCCTACCCTGACCTGATAACCCACTTGCCAATTCTCCCGATTCGGCATGCAGAATGATATTGCCAAAAGATTCCAACGTGTTAATATTTGACTGCACCGCAGGATGCTGATACATATCCAGATCCATAGCAGGAGCTATCATCACAGGACATCTCGCAGACAAGTAAGTAGCTGAAAGCAGATTATCACATATGCCATGTGCAAATTTCGCCAACGTATTCGCACTGATAGGTGCCACCAAAAATAAATCAGCCCAAAGCCCCAGCTCCACATGATTGTTCCATATACCGGTTTCATCTTTCTGAAATTGACTTAAAACCGGTCTTTTGGAAAGTGTGGCTAATGTGAGCGGGGTGATAAAATCAAAAGCAGAAGTGCTCATAATAATCTGCACTTCTGCTCCTGCTTTAATTAACAATCGAGTAAGAACCGCGGACTTGTAAGCTGCAATGCTTCCCGTCACGCCCAATATGATTTTCTTACCCTTTAGATTCATAAAATTATTCAGCTGTCGGTTCTTCCGGAAGCCTGCTGTATATTTTGCCCTCCATGAATTCCTCCATGGCAAGTGTGCTCGGTTTTGGCATTCTTTCGTAGAACTTGGAAATTTCGATCTGTTCTTTGTTTTCAAATACTTCTTCCAAATTATCGACAGTAGAAGCAAACTCAGAAAGCTTAATATTCAGCTCCTCCTTCAAGGTGTTTGATATTTGCTTTGCCCGCTGCCCTACTACATGAAGAGATTCATAGATATTTCCGGTTTTATCGGCTATTTTATCAAGATCTCTTGTAATGATGGATGGATTAACTGCCATATTCTTAATTGGATTATAGTTCTATTTATTTTCTTCTTTTTTCTCTTCCAAAGACTTGCTCTCAAACTCCTTAGTTTTTTGCTCAGCCAATCGCTCTGCGTATTCCTTCTGCAGAACAGCGTGCGCTTTCAGCTCATCTTTAGCTTTCTCTTCAAACTCCTTAACTTTCCCTGTATAAGCACTGTTTGGATATTTGCGGTAAAATGAAGTTGCAAAACCCAGTGCATCTTTCAATCTTTCCTCCTTTTTAAGGAAGGTACTATTCTCCGCATATCCTGTCCCCACTTCCACTAGTTTATAAGCAAGTTCTTCATTGTGTTTGCTCTCAGGATAATTTTTCGTAAAGTTCTGGAAATTAATGATGCATGCACGGTAGAAATCTCCCGGATATAGACCGTCCTTGAGACGGTAATACATAGATGACTCCATATATGCTTTCTGTTCAAACCGTCCTTGCAAATCAACCAGCATATCCATAGCGCGCTCATAACTGGCGGAAGCCGGAAACTTGGAGACAAACTGCTGAATTGCAGCTACAGCTTCCTGAGAACTTTGCTGATCCAAATTAGCATCAGGAGCATCAAGATACAGTGCATATGCATTCATAAACAGCGCCTCTTCCGCCAAAGGGCTTCTGTTGTAGGTTCTATAAAAACCACTGAAATAGCCCGCAGCCTCAATGTATCGTTTTGTCTTGAAATGACAATTGGCATAATTATAATCTGCCAACTCAGCCTTTTCACTTCCTCTGATCACAGGCAGAACCTTGTCGTAGAGGATAATAGCTTTGTTATATTCACCTTCCTGATAATATTTGTTTGCCCCTGCATAAATATCTTCCCAGTTCGTGCTTTTCTCAAGCTTGTTGAATGGGCCACAGGAACTTGCAGCTAGTATGATAATCAGAAATAGGATGGATTGTATGCGCATTTTCATTTTCAAGACCGCAAATATACGGGATAATTATTGGGATTCAAATGGATGATAGCAGGACAGTCAAGTCTTACTTCTTGACAACGAGCTTCTTGGTCACAATATTCTTATTGTTCAAGAAAAGGGTGTAGAAGTAAATCCCGGGATTGTAATCAGACACGTTAATTGGCAACGTATTCCTCTCGGGATCAAGTTCATATTCAGCAACAGGGTTGCCAATGAAACTATTTATCGCAATCCTTGCCTTTACAGACTGATTTTTGAAAGTATAATCAAACTGAGCAATTCTCACGCTGGGATTTGGGTATACATCACTAAGAATGATATCCTTATAGTCAAACTCGTCCACTTTGATAGCAGGATCATCTACTTCATACCTAGCTTCAACGACAAACAAGTCCCTCAAATTGTTTTCGTTCACAAACGATAAATCGAAAGAACCGCGGGTTTCAGCTATTCCCATGTCAAAATCCAAATATAGATCCGTCAACAATTCCCCCGGTCCCAATGTTATTTTGATTTTTGCCAGATCTTTTTTGGGATCATAGCATTGATCTCCTATACAGATCCTCACTTTCTGTGAAGAACCAATATTCCCCCTAAGATTCTTGAGAAGATATGATTTGACCTGGCCTGTCTCGTTCTGCAAAATCACCGTCCGGCGCTGGGTTGACCCCAAATCTCCACGAAATTCAATCCCTTCACTCAACACGCGTACCTGTTGTGCCTCCGCCAACAAGGGAACCAGCAGCCAGAGCCATGTAAAAAATATGAGTAATAGTTTCATGTAGAGTTTCTATCGATACGCCTTTCAGTGTTGTAACTGTATTCAATATACGGACAAAATTAAGCCAATGGTTATGTATTTGGAGAAAAATGCGGTTAAAATCTGTTAACCCTTTTAAAATTTTTTCTGCCCGGGCACGTTACGCTTCTGCCCGTTCTTTCAAAAATTATTATAGATCCTTTTTCACGGGCTTCCATCCACGTTTTTCCAGTGATTTCAGAATCTCTTCATCAGTGGGCAAAATCAATTTTACCTCAGGATCATTAAATAAATTTTCTGCTTTCAGATCTACTTCTTCAGGTTTTCTCCAAGCATCAATATCCGCCATGGTCGGCTTCTCTTCAAACCTCCAGGTGAAACCCTCCAGTCTAGAATTATCTTCACTGATGAGCTGAAACGGGGTAAACTTCCCGTCGGGTTTGATCCCGTAAGTTACCCGCTGAATCGCCCCTTCTTTAAATCTGAGTTTGATATTGGCACTCAGCGTTTTATTGATCCCCTGAGAAATTGTGTCTGCCTGCAGTGCGAAGTACAGTGATTCACCATTTCCCTCTATGTCGATTCTGTCCATTTGCCCCTCTTCAAAATAGCCGACCATCGTTCTGCCCTTCATTTGATTGAAGTTCTTTATTGTATCCTGCGTGATCACGAATACTTTGTCTTTCATAAACACACGATCCAGTTCCTCATTGGCTATGTAAAAAACCATGCTATCCGCTGTAATCTGGCTTTTTTGGTTCCACATAACCGGGTCTTTGAACAGCTGGATAGATGAATCAGAATAATTGTAAACCAATGAATCTGCGACGCTGGACAAATCGGTCTTTACTAATTTTACAGCTCTGAAAGCAAGCAAATATTTCATTGAATCCGCCTCACCGTCTTGAGAAATCAAGGAATCTGAGGCCATATACAAGGTGTCTTTTTCAAAATACCTTCTAACCAAAGCATTGCCATAAACCTGACTGTACTTCCGCTCTTCCCAATACTCGCCTATATCACCAAATACCTCCACTTGCCGCTCTTTATTGAGCACACTTACATTTTCAATCCCTTCATAATATGCCTCCAGCTCACTATAGTATAGCTCTTTTGCTTTAATCCTGCTCGTTTCTGACTCTACCACCCCATCATAAAACCTGAATTTTTTTCCCTGAGTATCATAAAAACTCCCTTTTTGGGCATCAAGCGTATTGCCATCCTTTGAGATCAAATTCGTCAACCCTTTTGTTTCCGCGGTTTTGGGTATTGTCATATAAACCAAATCGTTGGTTTTCATGGTATAGTCAGGATTGACCAGCACCACGTTATTCTGAAAAGTGATCCGTTCTATATTCACCTCATACTTGCCGCGCTCGCTCGTCAGAACGTTTACAGAGTCCACTACTTTTCCGTCATTATAGTAATAAGCAATATTACCCGCACGATCATAATCCAAGTATTCAGTATTCAGCGTAGTTTTATCATTGGTGAACACTACATTATTTCGAAGCTTTGCCATCTGCGTATTCCCATCATATTCTGCATATCTACTAGTAGTCCTGACAGGATCTACCTCATCCACTATTCTTACATTCCCGAAGAGTCTGGCTTTATTTTCCTCTCTAAAAAAATGTGCAGAATCACAATAAATCAATGTTTTCTGATGTCTCATCTGCGCTGCCCCCAATAGCCTATCAAAGCCCTTAGCACCGATCAGTTTATCAGCTTGGATAATCTCCAACGTGGAAGGTTGTTGAGCATAGGAATAAATTGAAAAACCCCAAAAAGCCTGAAGGAAAAAGAAAACACGTAAGAGAGATGAAGTCATAGCAGCACAAATGTGGGCAAAATTAGCAGAAAATGATATTTTTGGTCAATGGTTGAAGCTTTTATCCGGCATATCCGGAACAAATCAATTTTGGATCCCTCCAAAACCTATCTATTGGCAAGCAGCGGTGGAATGGACAGTATGTGTTTAGGCAATCTTCTTACCAAAGCAGGAATCCCATTTGAAATAGCCCACGTCAATTTCCAACTACGTGCAGAGGAAAGTGATGGGGATGAAAGCTTTCTAAGAAAATGGGCACTTTCTCAAGGCAAAATCATTCATGTGCATTACGCAGACACGTATAAATACGCTACCGAGAGAAACATTTCGACCCAAATGGCAGCCCGGGAGATTCGGTACGATTGGTTTGAGAAATTACGGGCAGAACGAAAACTGGACGGAATAGTTCTGGCTCATCATGAAGACGATCAGATTGAGACTATTTTCCTGAATCTTCTACGAGGCACAGGTATCGAAGGAATCTACGGGATGGCAGAGCGCAGAGGCTGGCTGATCCGTCCCTTGCTACCTTTTGGAAGAAAAGAAATCCATAACTATATCACTGAAAATCAAATCGAATGGAGAGAAGACAGTTCTAATGATAAAACCGATTACAAGCGCAATAAAATCCGCCATATCAGTTTGCCTGCACTCTATGATGTGGCTGATGATG
This sequence comes from Algoriphagus sp. Y33, assembly GCF_014838715.1. Taxonomy (NCBI): domain Bacteria; kingdom Pseudomonadati; phylum Bacteroidota; class Cytophagia; order Cytophagales; family Cyclobacteriaceae; genus Algoriphagus; species Algoriphagus sp. Y33. Next base: position 4,090,104 of record NZ_CP061947.1, read on the forward strand.
CAAAAACAAACCTACTGAATAGTTTTGCCAGACTGAAGGACACAGGAAAAGCCTTCACCTCCCTTTTTGAAAACTGGAAGAATGAAAAAATAGAAGAATCTGACGGGATGCAGATCCTTTCTTCAACTGATATTCTGAGAACCGCCGGTGCGGCTTCTCTTCTGTACTTCTGGCTTCGTCCGTATGGTTTCAATTCCGACCAGGCACAGGATATTCTAGAAGCCTGTCATGTCGGAGATTCCGGAAAACTCTTTGAGAGCCCTACCCATTTGCTCAATTTTGATAGGGGGCAGTTGATTTTGGCATCTACACCGGGCGAATTTGATTCTATCTCAGTATCCGAAGATGCCATTGGGTTTCAATTGCCTGAAGGCAATTATGAAATCCTCAAACTGGAAGGCAAGGAAAGTCTTGACAAAACCAGGCAAAATGCCATGCTTGATCTGGAACGGCTCAGCTTTCCCTTAGAAATCAGAACTTGGCAAGAGGGTGACCGGTTTATTCCCCTTGGAATGAAAAACCCCAAAAAGATCTCTGACTTCCTGATAGATTTGAAGGTTCCTGTAGTGAAAAAACATGCGGTAAAAGTGTTACTTTCAGAAGACCAAATAGCTTGGGTGATCGGCTACAGAATAGCTGACTGGGCTAAATCGACAGCAGCCACCAGAAAGCTACTTTATCTAAAAAAACGATAGGCAATGCGCAATCCATTTTCTAAAACATACACAGAGGCAGAGGAACAAATGTTCCGTTTTCTTGGACAGATTAAATTTTTTGAAAGCTTGAAAAACAAGGAAATGGCACGATTCATCCCTGCCATGCATCACCGAAAGTATGTCAAAGATGAAGTGGTATTTTTCAGTAAAGATCCCAGTCAGGCTTTTTATTTGGTCAAAAGTGGAGCTATTAGCCTCACCATCGATATTAAAGACAGTTTCGAGACTATTATTGAAATCAAAAAAGGAGAAGCTTTTGGGGAAAACTCCCTACTCGAAAATGCAAAGAGAACGTACACTGCGCTAATAGAATCTGAGGAAGCTGAATTGATTGTAATCCCTCACTTTGCAATACAGGAGATTTTTGACAGCAACCCGAAAATCAAAGCAAAAATGATGACTTCGCTTACCGAGTATTACAATCAAAACAATCAGCGGCTTTTCCGCTCCTACCGAGAATCATTCGGCTTCTTCAGCCTCCGTCAAATGTTTGAATAACCATAGTTCAGGCATAGCATTTCCTATATGTCAAAAAAACTTAATTACTTCCAAAGTATTCCGGGCTCTGTTTCGAATCCTAGGCATTGTTTAATAACTTAGCGCCGCTTTTTAACGCACTATATTCATATATAATAATCTATAAATCTAATGAGCAAAGTAACCGTAGTAGGAGCTGGTAACGTAGGCGCAACCTGTGCTGATGTATTGGCTTATCGCGAAATCGCCGAGGAAATTGTATTAGTTGACATCAAAGAAGGTGTAGCAGAAGGCAAAGCACTTGACATTTTCCAGAAAGCTCCCATCAATCAGTACGACAGCCGCACAACAGGAAGCACGAATGATTACAGCAAGACCGCTAATTCTGATGTAGTGGTCATCACTTCCGGCCTTCCCCGCAAACCGGGAATGACTCGTGACGACTTGATCGAAACCAATGCAGGTATAGTGAAGTCCGTGACTGAAAATGTGATTAAGCACTCTCCCAATGCAATTATCATTGTGGTTTCCAATCCACTTGACGTAATGACTTACCAGGCACACATCACTGCAGGTATCTCCAGGAACAAAGTAATCGGTATGGCAGGTATCTTGGACACGGCGCGTTACAGGGCTTTCCTTGCTGAAGAACTGAATGTATCCCCAAAAGAAATCCAGGCAATCCTCATGGGTGGCCATGGCGACACCATGGTACCCCTTCCACGCTACACTACAGTAGCAGGTATTCCGGTGACTGAATTGGTAGCGAAAGACAAACTGGATGCAATCATTGAGAGAACTAAGTTCGGCGGCGGCGAGCTAGTGAAGCTAATGGGTACTTCTGCCTGGTATGCTCCGGGATCAGCAGCAGCTCAAATGGTAGAAGCAATCTTGAAAAATCAAAGAAGAGTATTCCCTGTCTGCATCAAGCTTGAAGGCGAATACGGAATCGACGATTGCTACCTTGGCGTGCCGGTAATTCTAGGCAAAAACGGAGTTGAAAAAGTTTTGGAACTCGACCTAAATGCCGAAGAAAAAGCGCTTCTTGAGACTTCTAGAGGCCATGTGAAAGAAGTAATGGAAGTTTTGAACAAGCTGGGCAAATAATCCCGGCAGATTTATATATCAGACCTGAGATTCCCTTGCTTATGTAGGGGTTTCTTAGGTCTGATTTTTGTAATATGCCATCTGAATCATCCTTGAGCCTGTGAAGATCTGGAAAAGCTTACTTATTCTTTTTATTACCGTACTCCTTGCCGTAGGTGGATTCTGGATCTACAAAACCTACTTTTCATCCCGTCACGTCAATAGTCTAGAAGTAATTAGCCAAAACGCAGTCTTTGTTTTTGAAACATACGAGGGTGCTGATCAATGGAATGCTTTAGTCAATGATCCCGTTTGGGAAATTTTAAAAACCTTTCCCGCATTTCAAAGATTATCCGATCAACTAATCGCACTAGACAGTCTCAACGGCGGCTCCGGGGAAATCGCAAAATCCATTAATGGTCAGCAAGCCACGATCAGCCTTCATTCTACAGGCATTGAGACCTTCGATTTACTTTTTACCGTAAATCTACCCCCCAAGACAGCAGTGGATTTTATAGACGAAGTCAAATCCCGAATCCCTTTAGGATCAAGATTTCAACCCCGAAAATACTCTGACAAAGAGGTGCTAGAGTATTACGATTCTGAAAACAACAGACTCTGGAGCATATCACTGCTTGGTGACTTGGCTGTGATTTCCTCATCTTCCTTCTTGGTGGAAGAAGCAATACGGTTCTATGTAAACGAAGATCAACAAAGCTTTTTAACGCTGGTAAAGTCAATTCCATACAACTCAGATGCTCAAGGAAGACTATTGCTTGCAGGTAAGGGACTTGGTAGTCTTCTTAAAGGAATTGGTGGGCAAAGGGAAAGCACTACAATTGCCGCTTTGGAGATTATGCCCGGGGTGGTGGCATTAGACTTAAATCTGGAAGAAAACAGGATGGTATTCAAAGGATCCATGAGCTATGATGAGGATGTTGACTTCACACCATCCATCCAAGCCAATCTTGCAACTATCGAAGAGATCATTCCCAATCGAACCCTTGCTCTTACTCAGATCAATCTGGAAAGCATTTACGAAACACAAAAAATTGCCAACCGCGCATTTACAGCTAGAGCCACTTTTAGCGGGGAAATTCAACGCAAACTCTTAGACAGGGGGTTCTTGGATAGCTTTACCGGTGAACTGTATTTGCTTGATCTCGAAAATGCGGGAGGAGTAGATCAAAATCTGGCACTCTTGGCAAGAACTAGAAATACAGAGCTGGCTATTCAGCAACTCAAAGAATTTCAGGAAATAGAAAGTGATGAGAGTTCTGATTTCTATCTGGGACATGAAATTTTATACCTGTCTGAGGAGGATTTCCCAGCACATTTATTGGAAGGCAAATTCCACGGCTTTGGACAGACCTTTATCACCTCAGAAAACGACGTGCTGATTTTCGCCAATTCCCAGCAAGGAATGAAGCTCATTATAGACGATATCACTTCTGGCAACACTTGGGGAAAATCGTCAAGAGCACCTAAGGCGAAAAAAGATTTAAGTCCTACTTCGGGTTTTAGCCGGATGTATTTGACGGACTACATTTGGGATTCCTGGACTAAAAAAGCCAATCCGTCCTGGAGTTCTTTCCTTCAGAAATACTCCGAAGCCTTTCGCTCTTTTTCTTGGGTTTCTTTCAAAATCAACCAACTTCAGGACAGAACTGAAGCAACGTTGAGCTTCCCTTATGATGGAGATTCCAAGCCAAAAATTAAAACCACGGATGCTATATTGTTGAAGCCAAGCAATAGGATATCCTTTAGTCAGCAACTAATTTATGGTCCAAAATCCATTGTCAATTATCAAGACAATACAGAAGATCTGCTGGTACAGGATCAAAATAACGTCCTCCACTTGATCAATTCTGCAGGCCAGGAAGTGTATTCCCAGCAACTTACCGGCCCGATCGTGTCGGAAGCTTTCCAAATTGATTATTACAAAAATGGAAAACTACAGCTGCTGATAGCAACCGCGGAAGGAATTTATGGAATAGATAGACTTGGAAATCCTCTCCCGGGGTATCCATTCGAAGTAAATGGCGAAAAAATCAGGCATTTCAACCTCGTAGATTATAGCAACACAAAAGATTACCGCTATTTCACCAGCACTGAAGAAGGCAACTTATACTTACTAGATAAGACGGGGGAAAAACTTGAGGGCTGGAACCCTAATAGAATAGGGGCTAAAACTACCGGCGCACCGGCGCATTACAGGGTACCCGGCAAAGGGGACTTTATGGCTTCTTTGACAGAAGACGGAAGACTTCAACTTTTCAATAGAAGAGGGGAAAGCCAGTCAGGTTCTTCAGTGAAACTCGGAGAGTCCTTCAATACCGGCTTGATAGCTTGGAGAGATCCCAGATCCCGATCTACCCAACTTGTAGGCATTACCAAAAATGGGGAAGTGATCCACTCTAACTTCAATGGGGAAATAAGCTATAGAAACCAACTGATCAAAAATGATAGAGACAGCGAATTCCTGTTGGTCGCTGATCAGAAAAAAAATGACTTCGTTTTTATCTCCCGTCAGTTTAATGAAGTAAGTGTGCTTGACCGAAATGAAAAACCTCTATTCAATACCCGGGTTTCGGACGAACACCTAGTTTATCAATATTTTGATTTCGGATCAAACAGACAATTATTCGCAATAACAGATCTCAATCAAGAATTTTGCTATCTGTATGATTTAAAAGGAAACCTGCAGACTACCATGCCATTGGAAAGTACCGGTCCAATCCAGATCACCTACCAGTCTTCCTTAGGCCAATATTTGATCAGAACTGTGAGCGGGAGTACGCTTACAGAATTTCAATTGGCAAATTAGGCATATCCGGTTTCTCTTGGGCTTCCTATCACGATTGGCTAACTTGCAAAAAATCACTAAACCGACTAATGCTGAAGAAGTATTACATTCTATTCCCCCTACTTATTTGGATCAATACTCAGGCTTTTGCCCAGTTGATATCCGGAAAAGAGGACACTTACAAAATAGGCAACTCAGTCAATCTTAGCTCTCCCTATCACACTACCTTATCATTTTTCTACAATCTGGAAGAAGGGCATTACCAGCCTGAAAAAGCAGCCATGACACTTGATCTTTCCGGTAGTAAGGATCAAAATGGGCAGCGTCTTGCCGTAAAATTAAAGCAGATTTTTGAGGGGAAGGGGATATTAATCCGAACCAATGAAATACCAAACGAGCAAAATTACTTTGACAGCACCTCGGCTTCCAATGAAAACATCTACTATTTTGACAAAAAAAAGCTCCCTGGGATCTTTCTGGAAAAGAGCGGTGATAGCTGGAAATATTCTGCCTTCAGCGTCAGCCAAATAGATGAACTCCACTCAGAAACCTATCCTTACGGGACAGCCAAGCTTCTAAACGTCTTACCCAAGATTGGAAATGAGGAATACTTGGGACTCCATCTTTGGCAATTGGTTGGCTTGTTTATTCTGCTGCTTTTGATTTTCCTTTCGCATTGGATTTTCACTTTAGTAGTGGACAAACTGATGCTTTATCTTTTCAATAGATACGGCTACGGGAAGGTGGGAGAAGACTACATCCTACCGGTGGCACGGATCATCAGCTTCTACTTAATTGTGGTTTTGCTGTCACTTTTCATCCGTGTTCTCCAGCTACCAATAGAGATTTGGTCATGGATACTGATCGTACTACGAACCCTTAAACCATTCCTAATCACTATCATTTTTTACAAGTTGGCAGATGTGATAGCGGCCTATTTTGCCAGATTAGCCACCAAGACCGAATCCACACTTGATGACCAACTGGTGCCTTTGATGCGTAAAACACTGAAGGCATTTGTGATTCTGGTAGGGACTTTGTTTATTCTCCGGGATGGTCTGAATCTTGACATTATTCCATTCCTGACAGGTCTTTCCATAGGTGGTGTAGCGATTGCTTTAGCTGCCCAAGACACGATCAAAAACTTCTTCGGATCCGTCATGATTTTCATCGACAAGCCTTTTCAGGTAGGTGATTGGATTACCTCAGGTGACATCGATGGGACTGTAGAAGAAGTCGGGTTTAGATCTACCCGAATCCGTACATTCCGAAATTCTCTGATGTATGTGCCAAATGGGAAAATTGCAGACGCTATTCTCGATAACCATGGCTTACGTCAATACAGAAGGTTTTATACTACATTGACAATTACCTACGACACTCCTCCTGATCTAATCGACGAATTCGTAAAAGGACTCCGTCAAATCGTACTTGCCCATCCCAAGACCAGAAAGGATGGTTATCATGTCTATTTCAACAATCTGTCCTCATTCAGCCAAGACATTATGTTCTATATCTTTTTCGAGGTACCTACCTGGGCAGAAGAACTCCAGTCCAGGCACGAAATATTGTTACAGATCGTGAAGCTCGCCAATTCAATAGGAGTACGCTTTGCATTCCCTACGCAGACCTTGCATATGGAATCCTTCCCTGAAAAGAAAACGCTTGTTCCCCAATACAATGGGGGATACGAAGCAAAAGTGACCGAGTTTGTCCAAAGGGAGTTGAAACACACAAAAGAATAACCAAAGCGATTGGCTATCACCTTAATTGACTCTAATATCTCTGCTAAAGAAAATTGGAACCCCAAATGATCGCATGAATGATAGGAAACGGGTAAATTTCTGTTTTTGCTGTGCCTTCTTACTACCCTCCCCAAAACACATAAAGACATTTACTTTATCTCAAAAGTCCTCTTATACACTTTGACTCCCCCCCCATTAGCTCCAGTCTTAATTGTAATGAGGTATTTCCCTTTAACGTCCGGAACTTGGATTTCAACAACATTGCCTATAGGAAGTTTTTCAGGGATTTCTGACCAAAACAGTACCGTACGCCAGTCCATGATACCCTGACTTGGCTCCGGTGCTTCAAAAAGAGAAGAAGCTGATACTACCTTGGGCTGGATTCCTTCATAGTCGAGGTAAATACCATTGGAAGGAATAGGGAATCCACCAAAGTCATTCTTGTAAGAACTGAAACTCAGCACTCCGGGAAACTTCTCTTCATTTAGGTAAAACGCACGGGTCAATACTTCAAGCCTCTTAAAACCCTTTGGGTCAAATGCTGCCAATAAATCCGAGTCAAAAACGGGTAATGCATCGATAAGCATAAGCGGATTGGAATCAAAACCCGCATCCATCACATCATCTAAGACACGAAACTCCTTTTTCTTCTTGGTAGTTTTTATACGTATTTCAGGCACATATTCTTTGATAACTGTCCCTACAGTTTCAAACCTTGTATAATCATCCAACAGGTACGTTCGATCTTCCGTAAACCCAGTTACCACAGGAAATAGGCTTGCATCAAATTCATTTACAAAATAGCTTTCCACCTGGCCGCCTTTTAGCAATTCTTGAAGAAGGTCTTGATCCGCAGGGCTTATTTCAAGCTCCGGAAAAATGAAATCGCTTTTGAATTGAGTTACAGGTCCCGGAGAAACAATCCCAAAATCAAGCAAGCTCTCGTTATTACTCGCCTGTGCCACCAGATATTTCCAATTTTTCATTCCTCCAGCATCGAAAAACATACTCCCCTCAGCATTGGGACGATCTGTAAAAAGTGCTGACTTTTCACCATGCAGAGACAGATAATACAATTTCGTGGTATCGACAGATGCACTCTCAACTTGAGCTTCGATAATATGCCCAAAAAGCTCGGGGAGCAAATTATGTTGCTGAATTGACTCATAGGCCTTTGCTGAGGAAATCATCCCCTCATCAGTCAAAAACGGATTCTCAGCAGCTATACTTACTTCTTCTATTTCAACTGTCTCAGGCAACTCTATTTTCAACTTGGATCCAGGAGCGTTCACTTCTCTGGACAATACTATTTCCCGGGAGTCATGATTTAGAGAAAGTGCCTTTCGCTCAGAGACAACCGTAGGTGGGACATTCCTATTAAATACCGTAATAAACCGCTGCACCAATCCTTCTTCTAAGTTTTGGTAGGGACTTACCCTGGTAAACACACGAAGGAGGTAATTGTCAGAAGGAAGGTTAGTTGGAAGCTGCAGAAAGTTAAAGCTCTTTCCTTCCTCCAAAGGCATTTTGGCAATAGCCACTGACTCATTGTATCGATTGACAAGCTCTGCGTAGATAATCTTTGACTCCACAGGAGAATTACCCTGCATAGCCTCGCTCGCTATCCATATCCGCTCTCCTCCAAAATAGATCGTCTTGGGAATAGAAAAAGCCACTGCTTCTCTCCCATTTCCCTGACCGGATACACCTTGGGAAAAGCTAAAACCTAAAAAGAGAAATATAGAAATTTTATGTAATAAGCTCATATTAATCCTCCCAGAAATCAGGTTTCACATTTGTCCCTCTCAAGGTACAGTCTGTACAGCGGCGAATTGCTCCTTGATAGCCGATTGGCTCAGGCGCTCTCTCTGGAATAACAGGTATGACAGGCACAAAGCTACCATTACTGAATGATCTCCCATAATCTTCCTTCATCACCGTGTCAGGCTCGATAAAACAACTGTAGTAATCAGGTTCTACCGCTCTCCACGGAGCCACATCTCTTACATCGATAAAAAAACGCTGTTGTTTTACCGTTCCCAAGCTTACATAGCCCACCACAGGGGCATCAGGATTCTGATCATTCTTGATATTTCCTCCAATATTTGAAGGCAGTGGGCTAAATATGGAGCCAATATCGTCGGTGTTTTTGCGTAGAATTTCCCAAAACTCAGACGCTTTGGAATCCAAGGCCTTCTGGGAAATCAGAATACTATAACGAACTGACAACCGCTCATCATCTTGTAAAATCTGCTTGATAGACTGCCTAAATACAAACTGATCTTCAAATCGGGATGAAGTCTCTAAAATCAAATCGGCACTAACAGATCCTCTATAGCACAAGTCAGTTCGCTCCTCAGGCTTTCTGATCACTATATCTCCAGTCTCTTCATCATATTTAAATACAGAGGTGATTTTTGGACGAAACGCATACATTTCTTCATAGGTCCATAGAAAATCATCTGCATTTTCATTCCCCTTAGTCGTCAAATATATCTCTGCACCTTCTTCATTTCTCTCAAAACCCACATCGATAATATCAGGAGTAAGAATGGGTTTCATCAGCTCTGATGTATAGCTTTTCCCATCATTCGTTGAAATGTATAGTCTGTAATTCTCATCTTCAGGGATATCATGTGCAAATTCAAACTCCCCAGATCCCATCGCGGTCAGAGCGTACTCTGTGCCGGATTCTGACCTAAGAGAGACTGTTCCATCAGGATAACTTGGCGAATACGAATCATCTGTTTGGATGTTTCTAGTGTAACTTAGCTTTAGCATACTTGGCAAGCCCTCCGTATCCAAATATCCCTCCACCACTAACACAGAAAGATCCGCAGGTGCTATATCCGGATCGAATGGTTCCCTACAACCGGTGGTGAGCAGTGCACATAAAAATATAAGAGCAGCTAATCTATTCATCAGAATCGGAAATTATAAGTAATAAACGGAATCGGCTGGGCAAAAATAGACAGTTGATACCCTCTTAATCGACCTTCCACAGGAGTGTAATATACTGAATACGGATTGCTTCTACCCAGCAGGTTGTAAACTCCCAATGACCAGGAAGAGTGGGCCAGTTTCTTAACCTTATGACTTCCCTCCAGATTAACAGAAAAATCTACTCTGAAATAATCGGGGATTCTGTAGGCATTCCGTTCGGAGAAATAAACACGCTCGGATCCGGCATAGTCAAACTTTGAAATCGGTAAAGTAATAGGTCTTCCTGTACTATAGTTTACATTTAGCGACGTATTTATCCGCTTACTCAATTCATAATTCGCCGTGAGAACCACATGGTGCGGCTGGTCAAAATTACTGGAATAAAAGTCTCCGTCGTTGATCTTCTCGATGCTCGGATCGTCGGAAGTTTTCATCAAAGACCGGGAATATGTGTAAGCCAAGGAACCTTGGAGCAATCCTGTGCTTTTCTTCAGTAGCAGTTCCACCCCGTAGGCCTTTCCGTCTGAATTCAACACGTCTTGTTCTATGTTTTCATTAAGGACAATATTTGCTCCCGAACGGTAATCAAGCAGATTTGCCATGTATCTATAGTATACCTCCGTGGAAAATTCGAGTTTGTTTTTTGCAAGGTTACGATAATACCCCACCGAGGCTTGTCCTCCTGTCTGCGGTCGAATGTAGGAATCACTCAATTTCCAAGAGTCTGTCGGAGAAATAGAGGAGGTGTTTGAGAGTAAGTGTATATTCTGTCTCATGGTATTAAACCCAGCTTTGACCGAAGACTTGTTGTCCAATATATATCTCCCCGAAACCCGAAATTCAGGGCCATGGTACGTTTTAACCGTATTTCCCTCTCCAATTATCTCTTCTCCGATTACATTGCTCTCAGTTATAGGAGCTCCAGGAACATATTGATTTACAATCATTGGCCCCTGCAATTGATATAACATGTACCTACCACCGTAGCTCACTGAAAACTTTTCAGACACACTAAATTCATCTCCGAAGTAAAGAGAAATCTCCCGGGCATTTTCCTCATCCAGCTCCTTTTCTATCACAATTGATTCAGAACCATACGGCCTATTTCTTCCCGGATTTAAAGAATACTGAATCCCATGCACTCCAAAAGTCATGATATGCTTCTCGTTCATTCTGTATTCAAAATCTGCCTTTAGAAAAAACTGATGAACATCGAAGCTGAAATTGAAGGAGTTCAAGGGATTGTCCTGACCCACAATGCCAAATCGGTAACTATCGCTACCCACTGAAAACCTAGCTTCAAGTTCGTCATTGAAAAAATGCTTCCAGCCCAAAGCAAGATTTATGTTTTGGTAGGAATAGGTGGTATCCGCATCAAACCGAAAATCATCTTGACTCAAATAAGCTGTCAACTCCAGTGCGTTCTTTTCATCGATAGTATGCCTGATATTCGCATTGATGTCGTAAAAAGTAATCTTACTGTCGTTTAAATCCGCCTCATCGTCCAGCAGATCCAGTGCCCAGTCAGAATAGGTTGTCCTCCCTCCCAGCATAAAGGTTGTTTTGTCACCAATCGGCCCATCCAAACTCAGCCTACTTGTCAAAATTCCTATTCCTCCCGAGCCACCTATTTTTTCAGATCTGCCAAACTTCGGATCCACCTGAAGCACCGAAGACAGTCTTCCTCCATAATTTACCGGAATAGAGCCTTTGTAAAGTTCTACCCCATTTACAATGTCTGCATTGAATGCAGAGAAAAAACCGAACGCATGGGTAGGGTTGAAAATCGTGGAATTCCCATACAGGATCAAATTCTGATCAGCAGCACCGCCACGTACATTAAAGCCGGAAGTAGCCTCTCCAACGGTATTCACTCCAGGCATGATCAAGATGCCTTTCAGTACATCCACCTCACCCATCACCGCAGGTAGTCTCTTCACTTCGGCAATACTGATAGCCTGTACACCCATGTCGAGTTTATTGACATTAGATAAGGCTCCCGAACTTACTACTACTTCATCCAAGGAAAGTATCGTCTCTTCAATACTCATATTGAGAACTCCATCGCCTTTCAGGTCAATCTGACGCTGCTCTTGATAGCCTCCTATATTCTGTACCCAGATGGTGTGTCTCCCCTTTGGAAGAGTCAGCTGATACTTGCCACTTGCATCAGTAGCTACTTGGTTATAGTCTGTTTTTTCCAAAACGATTGCTCCGTTCATTGGCTTCCCGGACTCTATGCTGGTCACAACACCACTCAAAATTGCTGTTTTGGACTGAGGATTATCCGCTGTTTTCCCGATCACAAAGCGTTTGTTCTTATCGTATGCGCCAAGTGAATCACCCGCATTTGCCAGATTATCCTGTCTCTCCTGAACTAAAAAATAATCCTTCGGAAAATCAACTTGTATTCGTTGGCCTTTGCTTACCCAAATTCTCTTGGAAGCGTCTATGGAATAAATCAAACCTGTATTCTCAAATACTTGATTCAATATCATCTTGAGGTCCGAATCAGTAGCCTGAAGGTTGACTTGAATATTTTCTACGTCTTTCTTCTTATAATAAAATTTAAACTCAGTTTCGGATTCTATTCTTTCAGCAAACCGTTCAAATGTCATTCCCAAGTACATACCGGACAGCTTTGTGGTAGTCGTCTGGGCATTTGTTTCTGCGAAAAAGAGAACAAGTACAAAAAGGGATAGAATTCTTTTCATTCGACAAATCCATTAAATTCCTCTACCATGCTTTCCTTGAGGGAAACCAATTCTATAATATACTTTTCCTTGTCCGTAGAGAAATAAAGAGACTTTCCCTTCATGTGTTTTTTCACATCTCTCTTTTTCAGTCCCAGGCTTTTAAATGCCTGCTTTTTCTTCCTGATAAGTACAAAATCGCCAGAATGCCAATAGAAGTAGTCTGTGTTTTCTACAAATCTGTGTGTGTATTTCCCCAGCTCCCCCGTTAGTTCCGTGTACTTATAATATTTCATAAGTACTTTGAGCTCACCATCCTGAATCACTTTATAAAATCCATTCTTGTTGAGAGCGTATGAATCATTTCCCAAGAATTTTCTAAATAGACTTCCATCGACAAGTTGAAATTCTTCAATTTTTTCAGGTTTAATCAGAATCTTCTGACGGTAGATCGGATGGAATGTGATCACTACATCCGCATGTTCATCGTATAAAAGAGGAACTTCGGTATAGGTGATTTTATTGATGGACAGCATTCCCTCTCCGAACTTCCTATCCATGTAGTAAGGATCTCCCTCGTAGTTGAAGGGAGGTTCTTTGTATTGACCGCCTGTGATTATTTCCTGAAAATATGGCAACTGCTCCTTATATAAGGACAAATAAGATTGTGACTGTGCAAAAGCATTGGCAGTTACTATAAAAATCAGCAGAAAAGGTGTGAAAAAGTTTATTTTTAGCATATGTTCGGTACTATACTAGATCAGATTAAACTCTCTTTTACATACAATAATTTGAACGGTAAATATAGTGTCTGAATGGGTCTCTCTCAAGTTATAAATAAACCTAAGATGAAAAGAAGAAATTTACTCAAATCTATTGCTCTTGGTGCCACCGTTCTTCCGTTGGCACCTGTACTTGCTTCTACTACGCAGAAAAAGGAAGCAACGATACAATTCTCCCTTAATACTAGCACTTTACGCGGTCAAAAACTCAATTTACGCCAAATTATTGAGATTGCAGCCAAATCAGGGTATGATGGGATCGAACTTTGGATATCAGAGTTGGAGACCTACCTCAGCACCGGCAAATCTTTGGCATCTCTTAAAAAATTGTTGGAGGATGCTAAAATAATCCCGGTAAATGCCATTGGATTTGCTCCTTGGATGGCGCAGGATGAGACCAAAAGTAAAGTGGGCTTTGACCAAATGGAAAAAGAAATGGGCATGCTTGCTGAGATTGGTTGTAAACGAATAGCTGCTCCTGCTATCGGTGCTACAGATCCTGTAGATTTACTGGCTGCCGGTGAGCAGTACGCCAAGCTTTTAACAGTCGGAAGGAAAACCGGAGTGATGCCGCAATTGGAATTCTGGGGAGCATTTCCTCCCTTCCATCATCTGGGTCAAGCCTTGGCTACGGCTGCGGCTGCAAACGATGCAGATGCAAGAATTCTCCCTGACATATACCATCTGTTCAGGGGAGGATCAGGATTTGAGGGATTGAAAATGGTCAATGGAAATGCCATCGAAGTTTTTCACTTGAATGATTTCACTGACACAAAACCAAGACTGGAGCAAAATGACAGCGACAGAATATATCCGGGGGATGGCATAGCTCCATTGAAAGAAGTAGCTACTTTACTAAAAGCTATGGGAGGCACAAAATTCGTTTCGTTGGAACTTTTTAACGAAACCTATTGGGCTCAGGATGCACAGGAAGTAGCGAATACCGGACTAAAAAAAATGAAGCAGTTTTTTTGATAGAATTAACTATAGCTGATACGAAAGCAGGAAGGGTATTTCTTCCTGCTTTTTATATTTTTCATACTTCTAACTTTGTACTTCTGCCGTTCAAACCTTCTCTATCCAATCCACTCCCGTATCTTTCCAAGCACGCTCATTGGCAGAATTGATTACAGCTTCACAAACTTTCTGAGTCTCAAAAGCATCTCTGAAAGTAGGATGACAAGCCTCACCTGTCTCCAAACTATGGAAGAAATCAGCTACCTGATGAATGAAGGAATGCTCATAGCCGATGGAAGTTCCCGGAATCCACCATCTGTCCATATACGGATGATCCCCGTCTGTCACGTGAATAGATCTCCAGCCGCGGACTTGACCTTCATCATTGTGATCGAAGTACTCCAGACGTGTCAAATCATGTAAATCCCAGCGAATCGAAGCATGCTCTCCATTGATCTCAAAGGTATAAAGTGCCTTATGCCCTCTTGCGTATCGAGTCGCTTCAAATAAGCCCAAAGAGCCGTTATCAAAGTGGCAATGGAATACACAGGCATCGTCGATAGTTACTTTTTTCTTTTCACCTGTGCCCTGATGAACGCGCTCTTTGATAAATGTCTCCGTCATGGCCGAGACATCTTTGATGCCACCGTTCAGCCACATAGCGGTATCGATACAATGCGCCAGCAAATCTCCGGTCACACCTGAGCCTGCAGCATCAGCATCCAGCCTCCACAGTGCATCACCTCCTTGAGGCAATTCCGGACTAATTGTCCAATCCTGGAGAAAATTTGCACGGTAATGAAAAATCTTGCCCAGCTTCCCCGAAGTTACGATTTGCTTCGCCAAAGTCACTGCGGGCACTCTTCTGTAATTATACCAAACAGTATTTTTTACTCCTGCTTTTTCCACTGCCTTCACCATACCTTCAGCTTCCGCAACTGTTCTTGCCAAAGGCTTTTCACATAGAATCATTTTACCCGCTTCAGCAGCTGCTATCGCAATTTCCGAATGAGTATCGTTTGGAGTACAGATATCCACTGCATCTATGTCGTCTCTTTTCAGTAGTTCTCTCCAATCTGTCTCCACAGATTTGTAGCCCCACTGATCTGCGAAAGCCTGCGCTTTATCGGCTCTTCTGGAGCAGCATGCCTGCAACACCGGAACATATTCGTACTCCGGAAAAAAATCAGGCACTCTTTTGTAACCATTGGTATGTATTCGGCCCATCAATCCTGTACCGATGAGACCTATTCTTATATGTTTTTTTTCTTTCATTCTACTTTGAATTTGAATCCCGATAGTTATCGGGACAAGAGTTGAAAATTTAAATTTTCGTCATTGCGATCTGCCACAGGCGGAGAAGCAATCTTAATTAAATTAGAGACTGCTTCACATCATTCCTTCGCTCGCAGCAACGTGAAAACCACTATTACCATCCATGGGCATTCCTTACTTTCACGAGTGCAGCAAGGATATCATTCCAGGTTTGTTGGTTGTTCATGACCTCATTGGGGAACATGCATCCATCCCAGCAAATATGCTTGAACGCTTTGGTCAGCTCACCTTTTTCATCCCGAAGCCAATAACCTGCATCATGCGTGATATCCAAGACTCCGTTGGGATCAGTCGCTTGGCAGTGTCTACCCGTCTTATCGTGAGAACCGGAACCGAAGACTGAGCCGTCATTTTGTGCTACATGGAAGTCAATCGTCCAAGGGCGAAGCGCATCTGTCACCGTTTTCAGTGCAGCTTTGACAGCCTCACGGTCTTTAAGATCTGCGTCTTTCGGGAGTATTCTATGCTCTGGCGCATTATACCCCATGGTATAAAGAAAGGTATGGGACATATCTGCCTGGAAGCCAATATTCGGCCTATCCACCAGCTCCAGTAACTCCACCATATGCTTCCAACTGTGCATGGCTCCCCAGCAGATTTCACCTTCCGCTGCCAATTTCTCTCCATATCCTGCTGCCACATCACAGGCCTCACGGAACGTATCTGCAATGATTTTTGTGTTTCCTAAAGGGTCTTTTGCCCAGTCTTCCACTCCGGCAGCAGAGTCTATCCTGACTACGCCATAGTGGCGAACGCCAAGATCATTAAGCTGCTTGCCAAATTCGCATGCCTTTCTAACCATTTCTACAAAAGTTTTCCGCTGATCCGCGGAGCCCATCGCTGATCCAGCCCAGATCGGAGCAACAAAAGAACCTGCTACAAGGTTATGTTTCTGAAGTTTTTCTGCCAAAATCTTAGTCTCATCCGGATCATTGAGTGTGAAGTGGGGCTCAAGCAAGCCTAGATCAAGACCGTCAAATTTCACTCCGTCCACTTCAGCTGCTGCAGTCATCGCCAGAAGGGAATCAAATGGAATTACAGGCTCAGAATCGGCTCCTTTGCCTACTATCCCAGGCCAAGTGGCATTATGTAGTTTTGGATAGTTATTAGAACTCATGATATTATGGGTTAATAGTTATTAAAGTGTGAAGGAGGAAGACCGAAGACAGAACCTCAAACTCACCTACTTCGGTATTCAGCATTGGATATTCTTAATTACTTCTTTTGTCTTGATTCGTGTGTCTTTTATCTAGCATCTAAAATCACTCCCACACTTTCAGATCAGGGTTATCCGGACCAAAGTGCTTCAGCATCACGATAGGATCGGTTTTGGAATGATTCGTGATTTTCACACCAGCTTTCGCAGCTTTCTCACTGACAAAATACTCATCATGTGTCAGCTGACCAAAGCGGATCAACGCAGGTGTCTCTATATCCCACTCATTCATTTTACCATATCCCTGCATCATGATCATTCCGTAGGCGGCAGCATCTTTGATCGTCACTGTCTGGCCTGGATAGACCGTCAACTCCTTTGCGCTGTAGTCATGGGATCTATAGCAGATCCAGCTGTCATGATATCCCACTGCGTGCATTTCTTCTTCATTTTGCACAGGAATCGGCTCCATAAAACGGGTTTCCAAAAGATTAGGATTGACATTCAGTTCCCAATCAATCATCTCAACCAATAAGTCGTAATCCCCTACTCTATCCTTTGGAGTGGCATTCCAGAGCAATTCATCAGGAATAATCGCCTCATTTACAAGAGACTGATACATCGCAAAAATATCCGATGCCTTCTGCGGCTCGTAGGTACAAAGTGAGCCTGGAGCATGGAGCATCCCCGGAGGCACATCCCAACCGGTTCCCGGCTGAAGCTTAAATGCCTGCGAATAATTAGTGATCTTGTTATCGCCTTTATTAAAGTTCATCAGGCATTCTTTGATCTGTTCTTTGGTCGTTCCCGGAGCTATTCCGAAGAATGTGTACGGAAAATCTCCACCGTGATTGTTCAATTGCGGAGGATAATAATACGCTTCAGGTTTGCCATTCTGACCGGTCAGTTTTCCATATTCATCGCTTGGGTGAATGTGGTGTGGAAGCGGCCCCATATTGTCAAAAAACTTGGAGTACATAGGCCAGGACTTGTACTTGTCCCAGAGCCGACCTCCGATGATTTCTCCACCCAGCTCATCAATCGCGTCTTTCAAAAGAAAAAGCTCCGTCTTGCTCCCATCTTCATAGGCAATATGGCTCAGTCCTTCATTTTTGCTTGTGAGGGGGCCATTTTCGGCAGGCGTAGTCGATGAAAACCAACGTTCATCTATGCCTCCGCGGTTGCCCCCCAGACAATAATAATCATCAGGATGAAGTTTAATTCTTCTTCCCGGTACACAGAACGAACGAGGTACCCAGGTTGGTGTTAATCTTAAAATTCCTTCTCCCTGCTCTAGGGCTTTTTTTGCTAAACTCATGGGTTTATTGATTATTTTGAGATTTGAGATTTCTAACTTGAGATTAAATTGGAAAATTGAAAGATTGGAAAATTATTTCAGCTTCTCTATAGTCACAATTCCCCATTCCTAAATTTACATTTTAAATTCCTTGACTGCTTCCCTTGTGAGAACTTCCAGTTTGATTTCATAAGTTCTGCTTTCTGCCGGCTTCAATAAAATCAAAGTTCCATTTTTACGCGCAGCAGCCTGACCTATCGGTGGATTGGTAGCCGGTTCGAGCGCGGTGACATATTCATTTTTGCCCCAGTGTTGCCAGTTGATTAACCATGGCATCTGTTTTTTGGAAAATGAAATACTGAGCCCAAGCTCAAGTCGGTCATTCATATAACCACAAGTAACTTGCTCATTCTCTCCCGCTTTTGGGTCTATGAAAGCCACATCTTCTCCAAATGAAGTGTGTTCATCCAATGGCCCTGCACATCTTGTGAATTTGTACTCTTTGTTGAAAGATGAAAGTGTAGCATCAGCTTCCCTTGGCTGTATTTCACCTTTCCACACTATTCTCGTTCCTTCATCTATTAGCGGCCAACCACAATTGACATGATAGAGTACCATGTGCGGTGCGGGAGAATTTCCCCGATTGCTCACCTCGTCTTTGATGCGGATAGCAGTATTTCCAATAGTGCCTGAGATTGTTCTTTTCAGTTCCAGACTTGGCCCAAACGTCGTTGTCTCACGAATTACACCTACAATTTCAAAATCTAAGTTTCCGGAATATATATCAGGCTGCTTGACAGAAATCAGTTCCGCAGGAGTATTGCTATAATTCCCATGCAAACCACGACTCCCATTTTCATCCTCATTGGGTGGACCCATCGAAGAAATCCCGCAGGTGGTCAACAGTCCTCCTCCGAAAGTACGCAGCCAATCTATTCCCTGATTGGAAAAAGGCTGCGCAGCCACATGACCTGCATTGCTAATCCAAGCCAAGCTATGCTCATTGTGAAATGCATCCAAAATATCCATTCCGCGGTCCAAAACGACTTTAAACCGAAGTCCGGTGCCTGTATTAATCCAAGCGATGCGGGTACCGCGACCTGAGCCATTATCAAGTATAGATGTTTCTATTCCGCCAAGCTGGTGGAAATTGGATAATTTATCTTTCCAATTGGATGGATCTGATAGGTTCATTCTGAAGTTTTGAACTAGTCTGTAATCTATTAAAAAGGGCTCCTGACACTGTCCTGCCCTATATGGGTTGGAAGTAAAAGCCCGGGAATAAGTTATAAAATCCGGGTGTTGGAACTTTGCCGCTGATCAAAAAATATCTTACGATCAGGAAATTACACTTTTTCAAATGAGCGGGATTCATCTCGATTAAATGCAGTCGGGGGGACTGCAGCAAAGTAAGTCCAAGTCTGAAGACTTCAACTAGGGCACAAAATTGGTTCAATTCTCCTGTCCTGGACCTAGATCATTGCAGTCTTCAGAATGCCCTATTTTCTTAATAATTGTCAAAAGTCAACTCTCTTTAAGAGCATCTTAAGATCAAAACATTCACACTTTTCTAAAATAAGCAGGATTCTTCTTAGTTAAATGCAGTTGGAAGACTGCAACAAAGTAAGTCCAAGTCTGAAGACTTGAACTAGGGTGCGAAATTGGTTCAAGTCTCATGACTTGGACCTAGATCATTGCAGTCTTCAGACTGCCTTATTTTTCTCCTAATTTGGCAAAAGTCAACTCTCTTTAAGAGTTAAGAGCATCTTAAAATCCGAACATTTACACTTTTCTAAAATGAGCAGGATTCTTCTTAATTAAATGCAGTCAGGAGACTGCAGCAAAGTAAGTCCAAGTCTGAAGACTTGAACTAGGGTGCGAAATTGGTTCAAGTCTCATGACTTGGACCTAGATCATTGCAGTCTTCAGACTACCTTATTTTTCTCCTAATTTGGCAAAAGTCAACTCTCTTTAAGAGTTAAGAGCATCTTAAAATCCGAACATTTACACTTTTCTAAAATGAGCAGGATTCTTCTTAATTAAATGCAATCGGGAGACTGCAGCAAAATAAGTCCAAGTCTGAAGACTTGAACTAGGGCACGCAATTGGTTCAAGTCTCCCGACTTGGACCCATATCATTGCAGTCTTCAGAATGCCCTATTTTCTTAATAATTGTCAAAAGTCAACTCTCTTTAAGAGCATCTTAAGATCAAAACATTCACACTTTTCTAAAATAAGCAGGATTCTTCTTAGTTAAATGCAGTTGGAAGACTGCAACAAAGTAAGTCCAAGTCTGAAGACTTGAACTAGGGTGCGAAATTGGTTCAAGTCTCATGACTTGGACCTAGATCATTGCAGTCTTCAGACTGCCTTATTTTTCTCCTAATTTGGCAAAAGTCAACTCTCTTTAAGAGTTAAGAGCATCTTAAAATCCGAACATTTACACTTTTCTAAAATGAGCAGGATTCTTCTTAATTAAATGCAGTCGGGAGACTGCAGCAAAGTAAGTCCAAGTCTGAAGACTTGAACTAGGGTGCGAAATTGGTTCAAGTCTCATGACTTGGACCTAGATCATTGCAGTCTTCAGACTACCTTATTTTTCTCCTAATTTGGCAAAAGTCAACTCTCTTTAAGAGTTAAGAGCATCTTAAAATCCGAACATTTACACTTTTCTAAAATGAGCAGGATTCTTCTTAATTAAATGCAATCGGGAGACTGCAGCAAAATAAGTCCAAGTCTGAAGACTTGAACTAGGGCACGCAATTGGTTCAAGTCTCCCGACTTGGACCCATATCATTGCAGTCTTCAGAATGCCCTATTTTCTTAATAATTGTCAAAAGTCAACTCTCTTTAAGAGCATCTTAAGATCAAAACATTCACACTTTTCTAAAATAAGCAGGATTCTTCTTAGTTAAATGCAGTTGGAAGACTGCAACAAAGTAAGTCCAAGTCTGAAGACTTGAACTAGGGTGCGAAATTGGTTCAAGTCTCATGACTTGGACCTAGATCATTGCAGTCTTCAGACTGCCTTATTTTTCTCCTAATTTGGCAAAAGTCAACTCTCTTTAAGAGTTAAGAGCATCTTAAAATCCGAACATTTACACTTTTCTAAAATGAGCAGGATTCTTCTTAATTAAATGCAGTCGGGAGACTGCAGCAAAGTAAGTCCAAGTCTGAAGACTTGAACTAGGGTGCGAAAGTAGTTTAACTCAAAAAACCTTCGAGATTTCGGAAACCTCGAAGCTTAGTAGTTGGGAGCCAGGGCACTAGAACCCAACCCAAAGCTACTCTTCCTCTGCCTCTTGAAAAACGGTTACTTCCGCATCAAATTCTGCCTCCACAAACTCATCCCTCGCTATCCAGTATTCTGAAGTGATCAATCTGTACTGATTTTCACCCAAATTGCTTAACTCCCAAATTATCGAATCTGCTTCTTCAAACTTGACTTTACCCAGGAGATGATCTGCAAATAGCCGCTTGATCAAATTGCTATCATTTAAAGTAAACTGCAAAGCTTTAAGCACAATTTCCTTGCTGACCTCTTCTGCAGCGGCATCGACACTGCTGATTTCAAATTCAGCAATTGTGGCTTTTGCATTTGGGAATTTGCCATTGTAGGCCTTGTGCAATAACTGATTGATATTGAAAAGCTGGTGATGGAGGCTAATGACAGGGTACTCCTCGG
This sequence comes from Algoriphagus sp. Y33, assembly GCF_014838715.1. Classification (NCBI taxonomy): domain Bacteria; kingdom Pseudomonadati; phylum Bacteroidota; class Cytophagia; order Cytophagales; family Cyclobacteriaceae; genus Algoriphagus; species Algoriphagus sp. Y33. Next base: position 4,111,782 of record NZ_CP061947.1, read on the forward strand.
AGATCTTGTCCAATAGCATATCATGGGAAATCTGCTCAATCTGACCTTCATTGAGTTTATCCGAAAGTCTATAATCAAGCAGGATTGCTGCAGCTTCAGCCGGTTCGAAATCAGAAATCGCCATAGTAAGAAGCTCTCTCAACTCAGCCGGGTTGGATTTTGCAGCATCTGGAAAACCAAAACGATCAAGCAATGCTATTAAATCTTGGTTGCTCCAACTTTCCAGCAATTCATCTACGGTGTTGACTTTGTTGATAATGATATGGTAATTCATAATTAGTGGTTTTAGTTTTTATAGAATTGTGTAGCTATTTGCTAACAAAGAGCCTGTAGGAAAAAGCTCCGCTAGCTTACCGTACTCTTGATTTTATAACGGACATTCTACAATTAGCGTTCGAGCAAGGAAGTATTAAGAACACAACCTAAAGCTTAGAATCACAAAAAGGCTTCTTAAGTCCTCCGAAACTAGGTTTATTGTCAGATTTATATTTGTTAATGTTTGTGCATCGAAATCTCAGGACTTGGATAAATGCCAATAAAAAAGCCCTTGCTTTTCAACAAGGGCATTTCATGACCTATTCTAACGAGCTGTCTACTGCTTCAGCAGAACATCCTTAAACTGAACTTCCATCGGAGGTCCTACGTGCACCTGCACCCCCAAGTAACCTGATTCCATTCTGTTTTTAGGATCCTCATCATGCACTTCGCTCATAAGCTGTCCATTTACATAATGCTGTAGCACATTCCCCTTCGCAATGATATGGACACTGTTCCATTCACCGGCTTTGACCATAGCCCCCAGCTCAGCCCGATCACCGATTTCCTGCTCTACCCTAAGCCCCTTCCAGGCGTTTCGCTCTATGTATTCCCTCATTTCCACACCATCAGGCTGTGACAGAATCTTAGTTTTTTGACCTCTGTAAGCTAGTGTAGTACGCTTTCTCTCCTCGTAGTTTTGACCGGTATAATTGTTCTTTCCGTCTATATCAGCTTGATAGCCTTTCAGGGCGAATGGCACGTCCTCTACCATCTCACTCCTATAGTTAATCCCGGAATTTCCGCCTTCAGAAATCTTAAATTCTGCTTTTAGCTCAAAATCCCCGGGCTGTCCTCCTTTCCAAATCAGAAAAGTATTGGCTTTCAGTAATGTCTCAGGAGTGATTTCGCCTGTGATCGCTCCCCCCTTCACAGACCAATAAACAGGATCTCCCTCCCAACCTTCAAGAGTCTGTCCATCAAAAATTGATTCGAAACCAGCATCTGTTGAACTTATTGGGACTATAGTAGACACATTACTATCCGAAGGTTGTTGGCAATTCACAAAACCGATTACCATCATTGCCCCTACACTAAGTGCCTCTATTCTCAGCCATTTTGATTTTAATAGATCTTTCATTCTTCTGTTTGGGCTTTAGTTTGGTATACTTTATGATTTGCCTTGCCTCCAGAGATCAGGTAAGCCATCAAATCTTTCAATTCTTCCTCGTTTAATCTGTTGATCAACCCCGGCATCATTACAGAAATCTTCGAATCCTTGACCGTGGACACCTTATTCTTTTCCACTTTGCGAAGCACATCTGGAGAGAAAGGGTTTTGGGAAACAGAATAGCTGGTTTCATCTTCGTTCACGATTCTTCCCATCACAGAGCTTCCGTCATTTAACTCAAGTACGCTAGCTACATATTGCTCAGAAATCTCATCGCTAGGGTTGATCGTAGCTTCCAGAATATCTTTTGGAGAGAAACGGGTTCCTAACTGGGTCAAATCAGGACCTATGATTCCGCCCTCTCCGCCTAGTGTATGGCAGGACAAGCACTGAGAAGCCGCAAACATCGCTTTACCTTTGGCCAAATCTCTGCCACTTAAATCTCTCATCAGCGAATCAGCTTCTTCCACAGTCCATCTTCTCCCCGGTCCCTCCGGCTGAATGTCTGAATTCACCAAGTCATTTCCATTCCCCGTGAGCAAAGCTGCACCTGAGAGTTCATTGTATTTATCAAAATCACTTTTTGGAACATGGGATAATGCCATTTTTCTAGCTCGGTCTATAAAGCCAACATAGCTGCGCCCCCCCTTGTATTTGAAAGCATCCTGAATCCAACTGAAATATTTCTCATGTAATTCTGGGGTCCACCCCGCTTCAGCTCCACCGAGAACTGTAGCAAGATACGTCTGTTGGGCAGGTGGCACATTTGCCAGCATATTTGCGATGTCCAATCCGTACTGGGGATTTCTCATAATCAGATCAGAAGAAGAAGTAAACGTCTTCTGATAATCCGGATCATCTTTGGCATTTTCCAGTAAAGCCAAAGTCTTTTCTACCGCATTAGGCGCATCCAAATAAACAAGAAGCACCGCCAAAGCACGATCAAGGTTGTTATTATTAGCAGGGAAATTATCATCCAGATAAGCTATCAAATCGGTTTTCAGAGAACCTGAGGGCTCTCCCTGCCTAGCCAGGATCAGCTCAAAAGCTCTCAATAAGTCTTGCTTACCTTTCTCATCCAAAGACCTAAAGTCAATTCCTATCAACGCCTGGACCATAGGTGCTCCCGCCCCTTTGTCTGAGTGACGGGACAAAGCTATCATTGCTTGTGTCAAAGTCACAGGATCCTTTTCTCCAAGAGCCTTGGCTTTCCATAAACTCACAGGCTGATGCTCCAAGGCAATTCTAGCTGCATACTGCACGTATCTATCCCCATTTTTCAGGTTCTCCCAAGCCAGATCAAGTCCGGAAGCCGGGGCATCAGCTACATGAAGAGCCTCCAATTGTCTTCTCAACTTTGCTTCATCAGGCAAATCATCTATTTGAAGCGGTTTTTTATCGGACTCCTTTACATCACCATCATAGTATACCCGATAAAGATCTGACTCCAATCTTCTGCCACCAGTCATAAAATACATCGCACCATCCGGGCCTATTATTCCATCAGTCAAAGGAAGCGGAGAACCGGAAATAAACTCTTCGGCTTTGGCTTCATAGGTGCCTCCTTTTGGAGTCAATGTCATAGAATAAATAATCCCAAAGCTCCAGTCAAATGCAAAAAGGGATGTTCTATACTTCTCCGGGAAGTTTGCTTCTGTACCAAACATCACATTCGTAGGTGACCCTTGTCCAATGTTTAAAATCGCCGGTAAATTATCCGGATAATTTGGAGACCATTTTTGGTTGCCCGTTCTCCACCCATACTCACTTCCCGAAGTCACATGACAGATTCTGGTAGGTCTATACCAAGGCATTCCAAAATCCCACTCCATGTCTGAATCGTAAGTAAACAAATCACCAACCTCATTAAACGCAATGTCAAAAGGATTTCTGTACCCTGCAGAGATCAGCTCCCAGTGCTTTCCTTCGGGGTCTATGTTTGCTACCCATCCTCCCGGAGCCATTCTATCATTTGCGTGTCCCCTTGGATCTTTTATCTCAGGAAACAGGTTGTCTTCCTGCCATACATTCGGAAGTCTGTAAGCATCCATTTCAGGTACATCTGTATGATTTCCCGCTACTATATAAAGTGACTGTCCATCGGGTGAAAGCTTGATACTATGTGGTCCATGTTCGCCTGGCTGCCCGGTAAATCCTTTGATCTTCGTTACGGACTCATACTGATCGTCTCCATCTAAATCCTGAATCCGGTAGAGTCCTGTACTTTCGGCAAATGTCTCATTTCCATGATGGTTTACCATGACATAGAGACTATTGAATGCATACAGCAAGCCTTGCGCATATCCCATCCCTACTTGAGGTTCCGACACATTTCCTACAATGAGTTTTTCTACTTTAGGAACTATGGAGTCAGCCCCTATTTCAGGGATCTCCAGCCTATATAGAAACCCATATTGATCAGCCGTAATCAATCTGTTTTTGTCATCGAAAGTCATAGCAACCCATGATCCTTCATCCTTTTCTCCAGGGCTCAAGAGATGTTCGGCTACAAAACCATCGGGTAACGTAAGCTTATCCAACTTGGGATTGCCGGTTAATTTTCGTTTGTTTTCATCCTTATCCTCTGTGGAACAGGATACTGTTACAAGCACAGCCACAGAGAAAAGAAATAAATTTCTTATTGAATTTTTGAGGCGCATAGGGCTAATGTTATTGGATAGCAATAGTTAGAATTTTAAATTGGTGATTAATTCTGCTATAATAAAACCACTCATGAAATATTATGTCTTTTTGCAAAATGATTTTTACAGTAAGACATTATTCCCAGCTGCAAATAAAACTACCCGACATCAAAGCATTCTCAATACAGCTGATGTCGGGTCATTTACTCTTATTTATTAGAAATAAGGACTAAGGTCAGACTCTGCCGCCGGCAATGCATAGAACTTATTAAGATTCGTAAATACCTGTGGACGGGGCTTACCCGTCTCAGTTGAAGGATAGTAATAATCCAAAGGATTAGCTACAATCCGTTGGCCATAAGGAACAATAATTTCCTGAATACGGTCAGTTCTTTGGATATCAAACCAGCGCTTATTTTCAAAGGCTAACTCCACTCTCCTCTCTCTGAAAATCGCCTCTCCCAAATCTGTACCACTACTATTCACCGGACCGAGCCCGGCGCGGTCTCTCACTTGGTTCAGGTAAGTGCGTGCTTCCCCGTCTTTCCCCTGCTCATTAAGTGCTTCTGCCATAAAAAGCAATACTTCTGAATAGCGGTAAATCGGGAAGTTCGTGCCTGTATTATTATGCTGGGAGTGTTTTTTGGCGTATTTCTTAATGTAAGGGTAAGTCTTATCATCTCTTGCGCTATTGGACAAAAACACATACCCAATGGAGGCCTCTTCTCTTTCATCCCCTTCCTCATAGGCAGCAATAATATCGGGGGTAGGGATATTATTTCCTTCACCGTCCAAATCCTGGGGATTGCCGGTTCCTGTAATCTCCACTAATTCTTCTGCCAACAGCGGCCTAGGCATCATCTGATAAATAAAATTACCGTTAAGGCCTGCAGCACCTTCTAAAAACTGTACTTCAAACACCGATTCTGCATTATTTTTATTACCGGCATTATCAGAGAAGGCCATAGCATAATTAGGTATCAGACTATATTCACCGCTGTTGACTACCGGTTTCAATATCTCCTCAGCATCCAGCCATTGCTCCTGATTGATGTAAACATTTGCCAGCAATGTACGAGCTGCTCCGGATGTCACTCTTCCTGCTTCCTGTTGGGATTTTGGAGGTAATAAAGGCACTGCAGTTTTCAGATCAGCCACTATCTGTGCATAGACATCTGCTTCTTCAGAAAGCGGTAGAGCAGCCTCTTCCCGAGTGTCCACGGGAGTTAGATGCAATGGGACTTTTCCGAAATAACGCACCAACTCAAAATATGCATAAGCTCTTAAAAACAATGCCTGTCCTTTAACATTGTCTTTTGAATCCTGATCAAATTCCACCTCATCAATCAACGCCAAAATCTGATTGGTTCTCGAAATAATACGGTAGTCAAGCCTCCATTGCTGAAGAATATTATCATTTGCAGTGACACCATTTGCCTCAGCCACGGAAAAATCCGCCAAATCCTCCTGGGGATCTACGGCTCCAAACAGCTCATTTCTTCCATAATAGGTATTATCAGAATGCATTTCAGCAAGTCTATAGGCTCTGTCGTTCACAATACTCCTCAACGGAGCATAAGCCGCATTCACTGCCTGCACAAAGTCAGTCTCCGTTTTGAAGAACGTAGTGGAGCTCAATTCAGTCTCAGGCACTACTGTGAGAAAATCATCACAGCCTGAAAGTCCCAAAGTGGCAGCTAGTAATACAATTATATATTTTTTCATTTTTAATTCAGTTTATGTGAATATGTAAGTTCAGATCCGGCTAAATCAGAAATTGATATTTGCCCCAAATGTGATCGTGCGGGGAACCGGATAAGCTGATAGATCTACACCGGGGCTCAGGTTGCCTCCGTCTCCATCTCCATTGTCCTGCATACTCACTTCCGGATTTGACCCTCCCCAATACTTGGTAAACACCCACATATTCTGTCCGGAAGCATAAAGTCTCAAAGACTTAATAGACTTTGGCAACTTGGTGAAAGTGTAGCCAAGGGTAATATTCCTGATCGTAAAGTAAGAAGCATCCCAGACGAAATTGCTGTTGTTCCAATCACGCTCCACTCCGGTCACATTCCCTCCACCTACAGAAGTACCAAAGATCCCATCTCCCGGATCATCAGGAGATTTGAATCGATTAGACACCTTTGCGACCATATTAAATACTCCATCCAAATTGGCAGTAGAATACAAATGCCTCATATAAAGCTCATTGCCCTGAGACCCTGAGGCAGTTATACTTGCATCCCAGTTTTTCCAGTTGAAATTGTTGATCAAACCATACGTAAAGTCCGGGAATGGATTCCCCATAATCGCTCTATCGTCATTGTCCCCGCCATAGGTGATAACCCCGTCACCATTTACATCTTTTATCTTAATACTTCCCACTGTAGATCTTCCCGGAATGATGGGAGAGTTATCGAGGTCTTGCTGATTCATGTAATTCCCTTCTTTGATCAAGCCATAAAACTGCCCGAAAGGCTGACCCACTTGGGTAATGTGAAACGTACCATATACCCGATCTATGCCATCCGCAAGCTCTAGGACTTTGTTTCGATTAATAGACAGGTTGGCATTGGTACTCCATCTGAATGCCCCGGTAGTGTTTATTGTATTTATCGAAAATTCATGTCCCCAAAAATGTATCTCACCGATGTTGTCATTGAAATTGGTAAAGCCTGACTCTTGAGGAACCTGAACTGCATAAAGGAGATTAGTGGTATTCTTAGTATAGTAATCATAGGTAAATAGTACTCTGTCATCCCAAAGCCCCACTTCCAAACCCAAGTCTAACTGTGCTGTAGTCTCCCAACCCAGGTTATTATTATTAAGAGTAGTAACTGCTGCACCAGGCACTACAGTCTCACCAAAAACTGCATTGATCGTATTGTTTACCAACGCATAAGAGGTGTAATTTCCGATATTATTGTTACCTGTCACCCCATAGCTCGCACGTAATTTTGCAAAGGAAATAGTAGAACTGGTATTTAGAAAACCCTCATCAGAAAGCACCCATCCCACAGAAGTGGAAGGGAAGACACCCCAACGATTCTCTGATCCAAATCTGGATGAGCCATCACCCCTTACGGAAGCTGTTAGAAGATACCTGCCTTTGAAATTATAAGTCAATCTCGAAAACAAGGAAGTCAAAGACCATTCTTCCACACCGGTAGTGGTTCCGTTACGATTTATATTTAAAGCCCCCTGTACCGTGGGAAGCCTATCATCCGCATAGGTATCAGCCTGTATACGTGTGCGATCCATTCTGAACTTCTGATTGGAGAATCCTCCCAGGAGCTGAAAATTATGGTCTCCAAAGCTCTTGGTATAAGTAGCTATATTTTCGTTCAACCAAGAAAGATTCTCTCTGTTCTCTCTGATGGAAACAGCCACTGTCGGTATAGAAACATTTATATTTGCGGTTGCGGTAGATGGGTTAAACCAGAAATACTTAGAATTTCGAATCTCAGCATTAAATGTAGATTTGAGCGAAAGCCCCTCAATTGGTTTCCACTCTACATAGGTATTTGCCAAGACATTCATTTGTTTGGTCTCATTAGTGATCTCTTGAGCTGATCTCACCCAGTTAGGATAGGCATAGATATTACCTGTACTGGCGGGGAGTTGGTTAAAGGAAGTCAATTCACCATTTTCTTCATAGATCGGCATAATAGGCCAAGTGTGCAGGGCGTTAAATAAAATACCCGTTCCCCTAGTCCCATCTGTTCTCGGGGTGTTATCCACCACATAGTTTGGCGCAACATTCACCCCTACAGTAACCTTATCAGACAACTGATAATCGGTATTCATCCGTAATGAAAACCTCTGATAATCAGAACCTACAACTACTCCTTCCTGATCAAAAAACCCCGCCACGATTGCCGTATTGACTTTTTCTTTGTTAGAGGTGACAGTCAAATTGTACGAGGATATCGATGCAGTTCGGAGCATCGCATCATACCAATCATTCGATTTCCCCCTGTACTCCGAAGGATTTTGAAAAATATCAGGTACCTCTTGATTTGATGCTTCATAATGTTCCTTTTTGAATGTAGCAAAAGCTTCCGCATCCATCATTTCCAAACGGCCTCTATCAGGCACATTCTGGAGTCCGGTGAAAACATTTAAGTTAACATTCGTCTGACCAACTTTACCTTTTTTGGTAGTGATCAATACGACACCGTTGGCAGCCCGAGAACCATATAGAGAAGTGGACGCTGCATCTTTCAATACAGTAATTTCCTGAATCTCGTCCGGATTGATTGAGTTGATATCTCCTGTAATAGGAAATCCATCCACTACATACAAAGGAGAACTACCGCCTGACACAGAAAGCTGCCCACGGATCCGAACGTTCATTCCCTGACCGGGCTTACCTGTCGTTTGGTTGATCTGCACACCGGCAAGACGTCCCTGAAGCTTTTGGGCTACTGAGGACACCGGTAGATCTTTTAACTCCTCCTGGCTTACAGACTGCACCGCCCCGGTCACTTCACGCTTCACCTGACTACCGTATCCTACGACCACCACTTCGGAGAGGTCTGAGGTAGAATAGCCCAGCGTAACTTGAATAGGAGTGGAAGCTGCTGTCACCGCCACCTCACTTGTAGTGAATCCGATAAAGCTAACCACCAACGTCTGGCCTACTGCCGCCTGAATCGTAAATCCACCGTCAATGTCTGTCACAGTTCCGTTCTGTGTGCCTTTGATTGAAACTAAGGCCCCTGGAATGGGTTCATTGTCTCCTTCGGAGACCACAGTCCCTTTCACAGTTATAGACTGCGAAAACGCTGACGACACAGACACGATAAAGGCCAGCAAAAACCCTATAAATCGGATTCTTGCATTCTTTTGATAATAATTTAGCATAGAAATGGGCTTAATGTAATTGAACAAAATCTTTCACAATAAACCTGCATAAAATATAAATTCTATCCTGCACCATCCTGAACAACACCCCCTTATACAACTTTATAATAAAAAGAAATTATTCAGCATAGCACAGGACAGTTACATCCAATAAAACATTTAAAAATAAAAAAAAGCTCATTCCTATATCCACATGAATACTTTTTTCACCTTGATAAAATCAATAATTAATTATCCATACCTAGAAATAATACAACATAAAATCTAACACTTATAAAATAATATAAATAAAAAACAATAACCTTATATTAAGAATCCATAAATCAGGATTCGGCAGGACAGAGAAGGTATTACATAAAATGATATTGTAAAATCAATAAACCTCACTATAATGCTAAAACACACTATCTACTTAAGAGGGATTCTTAGGACAGGGCTCCTTTTGATCCTGTTTTCCCTAGCGGGACTTGGCTACAGCCAAACCGCCCCATTAAAAGGAAAAGTAACAGAACAAGGTTCACAGGAGCCTATTCCCGGGGCACTTATCGTAGTAAAAGGAACACAACGGGGAACGGTCACTGAAAATGACGGAACATTCAGCATTGATGCAAATTCTTCTGAAACATTGGTAGTTAGTTTTATAGGCTATACCACCCGGGAGATTTTGATAGAAAATACTTCGGAAGTAATGAACGTTTCCCTTCAAGTGGACGAAGCTGAACTGGATGAAGTAATAGTCATCGGGTATGGAACCCAAAAGAAGTCAGATTTGACAGGAGCGGTAGGCTCAGTAGGCGAAAAGGATCTAAAAGACAGACCGTCTGCTTCTCTGACACAGAATCTCTCCGGAAGAGTACAAGGGGTAAATGTCTCTGTGAATTCAGGAAGACCGGGAGGTCGGGCAAATATCAGAATACGAGGCAATACTTCCGTGAGTATTGCGAATGATCCGCTTTATGTCATTGATGGGGTAATATTACATTCTGCCGGCTTGGCAAATGGAAGTACACCGATTGATTACATCAACCCAAATGACATCGCTTCAATAGAAGTGCTTAAGGATGCTTCTGCAACGGCAATTTACGGAGCGCGGGGAGCAAACGGCGTAATCTTAGTAAGTACAAAAAGAGGCAGCAAAATAGGCGGGACAATTACTTATGACGGAAACTTCAGCATAGGTATCCTTCCTAAAAAAATCCCGCTTTTAAATTCTGCAGAATTTCTAGCCACCGAGGATCTGGCGTACCAAAACGCACAAAAATATGACCCAACAGGATGGGCAAATGGAATCTATAAAGACCCGAAGCTAAAAAGAACTGACCCAAACCTTTTTGATGCCAATGGAAACCCGCTTTATGATACAGACTGGCAAGACGAATCATTTCAGCAAGCCTTCACCCAAAACCACCAGCTAAGCTTAACCGGCGGGAATCAAGACGATAGTTACGGAGCATATTTAGGTTACCGAAATGAAGACGGACTGATGAAAGAGTCATGGATGAAAAGATTTTCAGGCAGGTTTGTCTTTGACAGTAAGCTGAAGAACTGGGTGACAGTAGGCGGTGGATTGAGCTATAACGACCAAAAAGAAAGTCAGGTAGACCCATTGGGAAATGGGGGGATTATAGCCATGCGCCAAGTACTGGAAGCCCTGCCGATCATTCCTGTAAGATACCCTGACGGCAATTGGGCAGGAAATGCAGATTATCCGGGAATGGAAGGAGGAAACAACCCTCTTCATGTTGCAAAAGAGCGGGTTTATCTAGTGAATACACAAACCGTATTGGGTAATATTTACGCCAATTTTTTCCTTGCAAAAGGCCTTGAGCTGCGATCAAATATTTCAGCCAATATTGTGAATCAACGGGTTGACTACTATGGTGGGAGAGAGTTGAATTATATCGCAAGAAATCAGGGTGGAGATGCCTCTATCTCTAATGACAGACTCAACTCCTGGCAATTTGAGAATTACCTTACTTACGTTAAAGCCCTTAACGAAGACCATGCATTCAACGGAATGGTCGGCATTTCATGGCAGCATGTGGACAGGTTTAATTCCACAGCCAGGGCACAAAATTTTCAGGATGATTATTTTATGTTCAATAATCTGGGGGCCGGAGCAAATGCGATCCAACCCCAATCAGGTAGCGTAGCATACGGGCTTAATTCTTACTTTTCCCGATTGAATTACACCCTAAAAGACAAGTACCTATTTACGTTTACAGGCAGGGTGGATGGTTCTTCCAAATTTGGAGAGTCCAACCAATATGCATTTTTTCCGTCTGCGGCATTTGCCTGGAGAGCTTCAGACGAAAATTTCCTGATAAACAGCCCCGTGATCTCAAATCTGAAATTAAGATCCAGTGTGGGAGTCACAGGTAACTCCGAAATTACGGCTTATCAGGCACTTGCAGGCATGGGCAATTATTCAGTAATATTCAACGACCAAAGGGAAATCGGAATTGGCATCAGCAGATTGGCCAATCCGGATCTACGCTGGGAGAAAACAACACAAGTTGATATAGGAGCTGAATTGGGATTGTTTCAAAACCGTGTAATGTTTGAGGTCGATCTGTATAGAAAAGTCACTGACGATATGCTTCTAAGTGCTCCGGTGCCATCGAGCAGCGGCTATACGGTAGTAAGCCAGAATATAGGCAGTATGATAAACAAAGGTGTTGAAATAGGTGTAAGTACTGTCAATTATGAAAAAGCCAATTTCTCCTGGAGCACGAATTTTAACTTTTCGTACAATAAGAATGAAGTGCTGGAACTTGCCGGTGGCTCGGATATTTTTCTTGGCTCCACCATTGTCAGAAAAGGTGAATCGGTAGGCTCATTCTTCGGGTTTATCCATGACGGCACTTGGAATTTAAGTGAAGAATCCACTGCAGCACAATACAACAAGCGTCCAGGTGACATCAAGTATAGGGATGTGAATGAAGATGGTATCATCAATGATTCCGATAGAGTCGTGATAGGCAAAGGTATTCCTGACGGCTTTGGAACACTCGCCAACACATTTACTTATAAAAACTTCGAATTGCTGGTGGATATACAGTACACTTATGGCAATGACGTATTATTTAGAAGCAAGCATTCTGCCGAGGACAGAACAGGAATTGCCAACAGTTTCAAAACAGTGCTAAATGCTTGGACTCCGGAAAATCAGGAAACAAACATCGCTCAAATCCGACCACTGACTGCAGGATATAACACAAACAATGATTCTGACCGTGTTCAGGACGGCTCATTTGTCCGCGGAAGAAACCTGATGCTTTCGTACAACTTCCTCCCTCAGACTTTGGAAAAAATCAACGTGGCACGAATGAGAGCCTACTTGTCTGTACAGAATTTCTTTCTCTCTACCAAGTACGACGGATATGATCCTGAAGTCTCCACATCGGGTGCTGCATTTGATCAAGGAGTTGATCTCTATGCCTACCCTAAGCCTAGAGTGTTTATGCTTGGTGTAAGTATCACATTGTAAATTTTAATCCACAAATTATGAAACGCTTAGAACTATATATAAAAAAAATATCCCTAGCCGCCTTATTGGTTTCAGCAGCCGGTTGCGCTGATTTTCTGGATGAAAGCGATAAATCAAACTTCACCTTGGACAGCTATTTCACGAAACCTGAACATGCAAAAAGCGTAGTCAACTCCATTTATGAGAGTTTACAGCCTATCATGTCCAGCGGATTTGGTGGAGGCCCATGGATGATGGTAGAATTTGCCACCGGCCTCGCTGACACGGAATTAGGCCAAGCACAGAATAGTCTTTTCGTAAAAGACTTGGTAAACAATTCTGACAATGAGTATGGCCAAACCATTTGGACCAGCTTCTACAAAGGTATTGCCAATGCGAATATTGCTATCGCCAGAATTCCTGAAATCACAATGGATGAAACCGAGAAACAGAAACTAATCGGGGAAGCAAAGTACCTGAGAGCATACTATTACTTTAATTTGGTACGGATCTTTGGCAATATCCCATTGACTCTAGAGCCTATAGACCTGACTTCGGAGGGTCTTTTTGCCCCTCCGGCTGCCACAGAAGATGTATATAATCAAATTGTATCGGATCTGCAGGATGCCGAAGATTCCGGACTTCCCATGAGAGATGCCAGCGGACGAGTATCCTTGGGAGCCGTCAAATCACTGCTATCATCTGTCTATCTGACCATGGCTGGTTATCCGCTTCAGAAAGGCTCCGGACATTATTCGTTGGCAGCAGCTAAATCGAAGGAAGTAATAGACTCAGGCGAATTCTCCTTGTTTACCTCCTATGATGAGCTACATGATCCATCGATGAAAAACCTGGGCGAAAACATCTTTATGGCTCAGTTTGCTGCATATATTTTACCTTCTAGCTGGCAAGTATCTATTATTCCTTACAACAGAGGCATCTCAAATTACAGTGCTGAGACTGGGGGTATTTTTGCTCAGGAAGAATTTGTGAAATCTTACGAAACCGGTGACAAAAGAACTTCTGAGAAAGCGTTTTATTACACCAGTTATTCACTTAGAGATGACAGAACCCAAACTCTGGAGCTGGGCGATTATTACATCTACAAGCATTTTGATGAAGTAGCCCAAACAAACACGACAAGTAGCGGCATGAACTGGCCAATATTGAGATTTGCTGAGGTACTTTTGATTTTTGCAGAAGCCTCCAATGAAGCTGACGGGCCTAACGGCGAGGCTTACAATGCGGTCAATAAAATCAGAGATCGGGCTGAATTAGCTCCTTTAAGTGGGCTTTCAAAAGAAGCTTTACGGGAAGCTATTTGGAGGGAGAAATTCCATGAACTGTCTTATGAGAATAAAACTTGGTTTGACATGGTGAGAATCCGAAAAGGATTTAATGTCAAAACATTGGAATTTGAGGACTATGTAGGCCACCAATTTGTATACGGACCTACGCTAAAAGAACGTGAATTACTGTTCCCTATCCCTACTGCTGAGATTAGGAACAATAAGAATCTTGTCCAAAACCCCGGCTATTAATGAACTGTAAAAGGCAATTCCATCAATTGGGATTTCTTTTAAAAAGCATGCTCAAGGCTGTTTTCCTATAATCCGGCAGGCTGTACTTAAAAGGAAGGTTTTGACTTATCTGCCAAAACCCTCCTACAGTCCGGGAAACAAATGAATGCGGAAAAACACACGATAATTTCCCCGAAGATGATAATGAATACCGGCAAAAAGAATAATTTATTAACGGACATAAGAATTAATCCGACCGTTTGCTTTGCAAAAAAACGCTACAATCAAAATAAACTTTGTACTTCCACAAAAAGGGCATAATATCATTGTATGTATTTCAACCGGAATATATGGCAGCAACCTTATTGCAGGCTTTTCCAAAACCCTCTGAATTCTCTGGATTAACACATCCAAATCAACACTAAAAAAGTGACAACCACTTGTATCATGCTTAAAAAATATCCCTTCTCACTTCTCTCCCTACTTATTCTAGGAGTTCTCACCGTTCAATGCACCCAAAAAGAGACCATTGAATTAAAGCCCAACGCCCGAATCGCCCTGATCGGAAACAATCTGGGCTCTAGAATGATGGATTACGGGAGTTTTGAGACTGAGATGCAACTCAGAAATCCGGACAAAAATCTGTATATCCGAAATCTTTCCGATCCAGGAGACACTCCCGGCTTTAGGCCTAGATCCGGAACCAATGATCCTTGGGCTTTCCCCGGAGCGGACGCTTTTCAGGATGAATACGCCACCCTTTCAGGCAGCGAAGGCCATCTGGAAAAACCTGACGAATGGCTGACCAGACTGCAAATAGACATTATTATTTCGTTCTTTGGATACAATGAATCATTTCAGGGAGTAGACGGGTTGGAGAATTACAAGGCAGAACTTGATGCGTTCATCAAGCATACGCTGCGCCAGAAATACCACGACACACTTTCTCCCCAATTAGTCATCGTCTCTCCCATTGCTTTCGAAGACTTGTCCGAAAAGATAGATGTGCCTAACGGGAAAACAGAAAATGAAAACCTAAATCTCTACACGGTAGCCATGCGGGAGATTGCAGAAAAAAACCAAGTGATATTTGTGGATGCTTATACTCCAAGCAAGCAATGGTATCTGGAAACGGAAGAAGATTTGACCATCGATGGCTCACAACTTAATGAGGCAGGATATCAGAAACTGGCTGTACTGCTGGCAGATGAGATTTTTGGGAAGCAAAAAATCAAGAATGAAGCAAATAGGAAGCTGGTTCATGAGGCCGTGCAGGAGAAAAACTGGTTTTGGAGAAATGACTACAAAATACCAAACGGTGTTCACGTCTTTGGCAGAAGATACGATCCTTTCGGACCGGACAATTACCCTTTTGAATTGGAAAAAATCCGTGAGTTGACCGCTATCAGAGACACCGCAATATGGATGGCGAATAAAGGAGAAAGGAAAGATCTTGTGGCTGCCGATGCCAAAACCAAGAAACTCCCCGAAGTGAAAACCAATTACAATCCGGAGCAAAACGGCAGTTTGGAATATCTATACGGAGAAGAAGCCCTAGCCAAGTTAAAAGTAGCTCCAGGATATAAAATCGAGCTTTTCGCCTCCGAGGAGGACTGGCCAAATCTGGCAAATCCCGTTCAGCTTTCATTTGACAACAAAGGACGACTTTGGGTGGCCACCATGCCAAGCTACCCACATTACAGGCCGGGAGATTCCAGACCGGCGGATAAGCTGTTGATCTATGAAGACACCAACAATGACGGCAAAGCAGACAAGGAAACGGTTTTTTCGGATGACCTTCACATTCCGGTAGGATTTGAATTGGCTCCGGAAGGCGTATATGTGTCTCAGGGAAACAACCTCATCATTCTCTACGACGACAATAAGGATGATAAAGCCGATCGCAAGGAGATTTTACTAAGCGGGTTTGACGATCATGACACGCATCATGCGATTTCAGCATTTACCACCGATGAATCCGGAGCGATTTATATGGCAGAGGGGGTATTCCTTCACAGTAACGTGGAAACTTCCTACGGTACTGTCCGTGCGACAAATGGCGGTTTCTACCGATACACCCCAAGCAGACATAAACTGGAACGCGTAGCCCAGGTAAGTATTCCCAACCCTTGGGGAATAGCTTTTGATGAGTGGGGACAAAACTTCTACGCGGAGACTTCCGGACCGAATGTAAACTGGATGCAACCCGGATCCGTCTTGCCGCGCTATGGAAATGCCACGAATAAAGGCGCAAACCTTATCCAAAAAGATCAGATGGTAAGACCCACTTCCGGCTTGGAATTTATTTCCAGCAGACATTTTCCTGATGAGGTGCAGGGCGACATGATTATCAATAATACCATCGGGTTTCTTGGGACTAAGCAGCACCAAATGATAGATGAGGAAATCGGATTTTCGACCAAGTGGAGACAGGATCTGCTTACGTCCACAGACAGAAATTTCCGTCCTGTAGATATGGAAATTGCACCTGACGGTTCATTGTACGTAGTAGATTGGCACAATATTCTGATTGGTCACATGCAGCATAATGCCCGCGATCCTCTGCGGGATCATCAGCATGGAAGAATTTATAGAATCACCTATCCATCCAGACCATTGGTAACTCCGGCTAAAATCGACGGAGCAAGCATTCCGGAGTTGATGGAAAATCTAAAACTGCCTGAGTACAGATCTCGCTACAGAACACGCAGGGAACTACGTGGAAGAGACCAGACAGAAGTTTCGAAAGCTGTGGCCGATTGGGCAAGTAAGCTGGACAAGAATGATCCAAGATATGAACATCATCTTTTGGAGGCACTTTGGGTAAGTTGGGGGATCAATAAGGTGAATCAAGAACTACTGGAACAGTTACTAAAAGCCAAAGATTACAGGGCCAGGGCAGCGGCCGTGAGAGTCCTTCGCTACACAGGCCATCAGGTATCCAATCAAAAAGAATTGATGGCCGAAGCAATCAAAGACAAAAATGGCCGGGTACGACTTGAAGCAATTGTGGCGGCTTCCTGGATGCCACGTGAAGAAGGTCTTGAGGTGCTTTCAGCTGCTGAAGGTACGGAGATGGAAGAATGGATTACACCAGCTTATGAAACTGCGGTGGCTCATATTTCCGGGCTTTCTGTAAAGGAGAAAAAAGAAGAAGACATCAAGTCTTCCTTGACTGGTTCAGACAGAGAGCTATTTTTACTGGGTAAAGAAATTTATGCAAGAGAAGGATTCTGCAGTACTTGCCACCAGCCGGATGGACAAGGCCTTTCCGCATCAGGCTTTCCTCCACTTGCAGGCACTCCTTGGGTAACAGGAAGTGAAGAGCGATTGATCAAAATTGTTCTAAAAGGCATGATGGGGCCTATTACAGTACTTGGGAAAGACTATCCGGGACAGGTGCCGATGACACCTTTCGAAGGTATGCTGGACGACTCTGAAGTGGCAGCCGTTTTGACTTTCGTGAGAAACTCCTTTGGAAATTCCGCTTCGGCCATTTCTCCCGATCTGGTGAAGAAAGTAAGGGAAGAAGTCAAAGACCATACGGGATTCTTCCAACCAGCCGAATTGTTGAAAGCGCATCCGATGGAGAAATAGGAATTTTGTCCGTTGCTGGATGACTGATTTGATTCGATGTTCGAAATTTGGGTTATTGGTTATTGATATATTGGATGATCGGGAACCTTTCAACTCCGCTCAGGGCGACACCGATGACAGATTGAGCGGAGTCGAAGTCTTTTTTATTCGAAAACCCGAAGTAGGTAAAGCTTTAAAATGGCTTGCCTCCAATTGTTGCATGATTGATTCTGCGACGACGACCCTAAACTCCAGAAAAAGCCTCGTACTTCGTTTCTCAGCTATGCCCAGACAGGGATTTTAACCGCTCAACTTCCTACGAAGAACTAAGCTCTCAATTTAGCCCTTTCCAGTCCTAAGAAGAGGGGAACCCCTGCTTGCGTATAGGTGATCTCCGCAGTTACTTTTCCACGTTATATAAGTAATCAGCAGCTGCCTTACTCATTTCTCTAAAGTCGTGGCCGATATTTGAAATGATTTCTAATTTCCAATTGAATTCAGAGTGTAGTTTCGATGCGATTTTCTTTGATTCATTATAAAAATACGCCCCTCTTTCTAATCGATGAAGACCTTGTTTATCAACTTCTGCTGAACTCCTTAAATCTCCTCTTGTTTCATTAGCATCATCTTTTTCTCCAAGAAATAAAACAAGATTCTTGCTAAAATCTAAGTCCTTTCCGGATTTATAACTGTTTTTAAGTCCATATGGAAAATCCTCTATATCTGTTGGAATAGTGTACCACCCAGAATTTGATGATAAAATTCTATTGGCTTTATTATCTGATTTAAAAATTGCAAGTCGATGTAAAATTTGTCCACCAGCAGAATGACCGAACAAATCGTAAGTATCTGTTTTCAGATTAAGCTTGTTTTTTGTTAAGTTGAAAATTCTGTCAAAATCGTTAAAAATCCATTCATTTGGATTTTTAACGATTTTAAAACTTGCCATAGCTGTTCTTTCGTCATTTATTTCAACGGCTGTAATCATTCCTGCAAGATTGTAACTCCAAAATCCAGGGTAATATCTTTCAGGGTATTCAGGTGAAAGAACCAGAATATTATATTTTTCTGCATTTCCAATCCAAGCGTTTCTATATTCATCTCCATCTCGTCCAGCACCTGGCAAAACCATCAAAACAGGCGATTCGGATTTCAGATTCCGTGGTTTATAATAATGAATGACTATTTGTTTTCCTTCTTGTAAACCTCCATCAATTAAAAATTCCCCACTTCCGTCTTGAATCTTTATTTCATTTACAATTAGTTCCTTTTCAGGAATTAAAGCACTTTTTTTAATAAGATCCATTTTACAATGGGGACAAATTCCAGATTCATTGAAATTCAATTCGTCACAAGGTAAATCACAAGGTTTGCATACATACTCTCCTACTTGTTCTTTACAAGAAATAAGCCCGAATAAAATAAGCCCGAATAAAAATTTTGACTCCATAGTTTTTAATTTATTTGATTGATCATTTTTCTAATTGCGTACAACAATTTATCTTACTAAAGACCTCTCCATTTTTCTCTACCTTATAGCCAATGACTTCTCCCTTCTCTCCCCTCTGAAAGTAGATCGCATCCCCTCCCTCAACATCGCTGAACACGTCCTCATATTCGTGGAATATAGGATAGTTTACCCCACGGATTTTGGCATAGAGTGTTTGGTCATTCGGATTAAAAGTCAGTTCAAAGGTTGTGCTTCCCTTATGCGAATAAGTTCCTACAAAATCGATCAATTCTGGGCTAGAGTAAGCAATGCGGTAGGGGCTGTCACCTGAAAGAACTAATCCGTCGCCAGGCACCCAATTGTCATACTCCATGTAAAAAGCAGTTCTTCTCGCCGCATTCAAACCCTGAAACTTGGCCACCAGATGCAGGGCCCCGTCGATACCAGCCGAGATTCCGGCAGTGGTAATCACCTTTCCATTATCCACAAAACGGACTTCCCGTAGCACTTCAATTTCTGGATAGTTTTCTTCCAGACTATTCAAAGAATTATGAAAAGTTGTCGCTGTCTTTCCATCCAATATTCCCGCCTCAGCCAACATAAAAGCTCCCGTGCAAACGGAAAAGTGATATTCTACTTCCGTTTGGTCTTTGATCCAATCGATCACCGCCGAATCCTGATAAGCCACCACGGCATTCCCCCCAAAAAAAGCCAAAATATCAGCTTTGGGTGCGTCATCAATCGAATAGTCAGGAGTCACGTTCAAGATCCCTTGAGACTTGATAAGGTCCTTGGTTTTGGAAACGGTAAACACCTCGTAACCCGCATAGGAGAACACCTCCATAGGCCCGGCAAAGTCCAGCACCTCTACGCCGTCCTGCAGGTAAAAAGCAATCTTTTTGATCTGGTTCTTTTTTACCAAAGTCATATTACAATGTGGGCAAGTCCCAGGCTTTGAAAAAATCTCAGAGTCGCATGAGCTGCCGCAGGGGGGACAGACATAGTCTGGTGCATCACTTATGCTTTGTGCCAAAAGAGAAGATTGAATCATCATGCAGATTAATATCGAATAGAAAAGCCGTGTCATATCTTGATTTTTTTTTCAAAATTAGAGTCAAGTACTCCTCCATAAAAGGACAACCGTGCGCAAGATCAGGACAATTGCCGAGGAAGAACTCCTTTGTGTTTTTTGAGCAAAGCACGGAGCTGATTGGGGCTTTTAAGTCCGCAACCCAGTGCGATTAATTCCACTTTCTCGCCTCTTGCAAGGAGTTGGACGGCCTTTTCCAAGCGGAGCTTGTCCCTGTATTCACCCAAAGTGATTCCTGTGGTTTTCTTGAAAAGCCTGCTCAAGTTGCGGGAACTCATATTTACTTTTTCTGCCAAATCCTCCAAAGAATTTGTTTGATCCAGACGATTTGAGAGTAAATCTTGAACCTCATGGATGCGGTTTTCGAGGTGGTTCCGAAACTGTAAAAAAATGCTCAACTGAGGATCGTCAGATGTCCGACGCAGATATATAACCATCTCCTTGGCCACCTGAATCGCAAACAGTGACCCAAAAACCTCTTCCAGCAGATAAAGCGATAGGTCAATCCCCGAAGCCACTCCCGCGCTAGAATAGATGTTTCCGTCTTTGACAAAGAGCCTGTCAGCAAGCAGTTTGGATTTAGGAAACTGCTGTTGAAAAACCTTGGAATATTTCCAATGTGTCGCACAGGATTTCCCCTCCAGGACTCCTGACTTTGCCAGGAGAAATGTACCGGTACAAACCGAGCAAACTTTCGCACCCCGATCAGCCTGGATTTTAACCCAATCCAAAAAGGGTTGGATTTTTTGAAAAAACTGCTGCCCGAAAAACACTTCAGACTCCAATCCGGGAATAATTAACCAATCTGATGAGCAAAGTTCAAAATCGTTGAAATTCTGCAGATTTGTGAGGCTAAGACCAGCACAAGAATCAACTTCCCTATTTCCCTCCAATGAAATGAAATAAGAAGACACTGCAGAATTTAGACATTTGGCTTCATAAAACACATGGACAGGCCCACTCAAATCCAACAATTGAACCTGTATGGGAACTGCGAAAAAAGCCCTGTATTTTTGGTCTGCCAAAACATCCATGTGTCTCAAAATTTGCTAAAGATTAGGAGTAATAAAGCGAATACCAAAATCCCAATTCGAAAAACAAAGAGAGCAGGACAGCTCACTTTGTTTTTTTGCCAAAATTAGGCCGACCATCCTTGTTTCGTATTGTTTATTTCCTCCAATTTACTTTCTACGAAATCATAGCATGTCATATAACCTCTAAAAATCAAATTATAATCATATGAAATCGAGCATGAGGCAAAACCTCACACACTGGGATGATTATTTACCATGCGAGATTCCATGTGACCGTTAAAAAACAATTATAAACACATGAAATTACTCTACCTGCCAATTGCCATTTTTGCTCTCCTGAGAACTGTCCCTGCTTTTTCTCAATCCAAAAATATCAACTTCGAAAAACAAATGGTCGCCTACGAAAGCACGGAATCTGTCGGAGTATTTGATGTAGATAATGATGGCACATTGGATTTGGTATCGGGAAGCTATTGGTATAAAGGCCCGAAATTCCTCGACCGCTTTTTGATCGGACAAGTCAAACGCTACGGAGAATATTACGAGGACTTTTCCACCATTCCCATGGATGTGAATGAAGATGGGAAAATGGATTTTATCACCGGAGGCTGGTTTGAAGGTACTTTGGTCTGGAAAGAAAACCCGGGAGATGGAAGCGAATGGCCTGTGCATGAAATCGCCAATACCGGAAATATAGAAACCAGCAGGGGCTTTGACATCGATGGGGATGGACTATTGGAGATTGTTCCAAATACTCCACGCAAGGCACTCGCCTACTATAAAAAGACCGGGCCAAATCAATTTGAAAAATTCCCGGTCCATGACACCCAAGGCCATGGATTGGGCTTTGGAGACATCAATGGAGATGGGCGGGGAGATCTGATTATTTCCGACGGCTGGCTAGAGGCCCCTGCAGACCTGAAAACAGGAACATGGATTCATCATGCGGATTTTGATCTGGGCGATGCAAGTATCCCAATGACCGTCGCAGATGTGAATCAAGATGGATTGAACGATATCATCGTCGGGCAGGCACATGGATTCGGATTGTTTTGGCTGAAGCAAAAGAAAGAAGGAGACAAAATAAGCTTTGTCAAACATGAAATAGACCCATTCCAATCCCAGTATCACACCATGGAATGGGTGGATATAGACAATGACGGTCAAAATGAACTGGTCACCGGCAAGCGTTACCGTGCGCACAACGGCAAAGATCCGGGTGGAAAAGATTATGCAGGATTATATTATTTCAAATGGAACGGAACTTCATTTACCAAAAATATAATCAGCTATGGACCACTTGGCGAGGGCAAGGGAAGCGGGCTCTATTTTTCGATTGCTGACCTCAACTCAGATGGCTGGAAAGATATTGTCGTAGCCGGTAAAGATGGATTGGTGGTTTTTGAGAATCTGGGCAGGCCTGAGAATTAAGCATCTCCCACTAAGGTGCAAAGGCGCAATTTCATTATTTTCTCTATTCTACCCATGATCTACAGTTCGGAGGAGTATAAATGGCATTTTCCAAAAAATCCCCATCTTGCGGTAAATATTGAATTTTATGAATATTTTAGATCAGATCAAAAACGCCCCTGCCGCTATTTCTTTTTCGGAGGTGATTGCGCACATAGATTCCCACTATGAATTTACACCCACCAGATTTTTGAATGGAACAACAGTAAACGAAGCAGGTCAAAACAATGGGAGTTGCAAAATCTTTTCCTTCGCAAAACTTCAAAACTTAACTCCGATAGAAACTTTGTCACTTTTTGGAGACTTTTACCTAAAAGACGTTTTGCAAAATCCCGACGGAACGGATCACCAAAACATCCGGAATTTTATGCAGTCAGGTTGGGAAGGGATCAAATTTGAGGATGAGGCTTTAAGGCCTATATAGTTAAATTCTCTGAATATCTCTAATGATGCCAGCGCCTTAATCTCTTTGTTAATCTGGCCGGAAGACCGATGACGGTAGACCGAAGCATGACTTAAATGTTAACCAATCCTTAGTACTTTAATCTCTTTTAGGATAGAAATCAGATCAACATATAAGAATAAAATCTGTAAACCTGATCCGCTTAGGGCCTGATTTCCCAATCTTTCAATCAACCTTAATCACAAACCGCTGATACCTCGTCATTGGATGTGCTCCATTGTCTTTGACTTCGGCGATTATGTGAAGTTGGCCTTTTGCGCTTGAATCAAGCTGAACCTGAAGATTATTCCCTTCTGCCATTAGTTTCACTTCACCGGAGTAGGTTCCTACTTCCTTATATACCCAAAATTTGGTTTCCAACTTATCTCCGTCCGGATCGGAAGTTTCCACAGAAAGGGCAAGACTCTCACCTGCCTTTGCCGAAGGCGAGTGCGTTCCGACCGCTTTCACTACCGGAGGATGATTTGCATCTGCATAATCCATCACACACCAATCTGCCCGTGCTGCAAAGTCCTCCTGAATTCCCTCCACCCAGCGAATCTGGGGATAGGTAGCGTCTAGTGTATCCGTAAAAGGATTGAAATCCATGACATTTTTCCCGTCTTCCCATCGGTTGGGCTGCTCTTCCGACTGAACCAACCGGCCTCCCCAGCCACCCCATTGGGGATTATCCAAATTATCCAAACCCACATTGATTAGATGAAGGTATGCAGGGGAGTCTCCTTCAGAAATAAAATCATAAACACCAAAAGTCCCCCATTGTGCATTTTCCAGTTTGGTGGAATCTCCATGAATATGCTCATCATCCCCTTCTTGCTTTTGTCCATCGCCATAGCTGTAATAGTGCTTTAGCAATGGACCATGGTTGTTTATAATCTCATTTCCTATGAATTCCCCTTCAAAAAGGTAATGCTGTGGCTCAGGCACAGCACTTTTCCACGCATAGGCAAAGCACCAAAACTGACTTGAATTATAGAAAATCTTCAGATCAGGCCAGTTGGGAGCAATGTATTTTCTGTAGGTAGCATCCTGATCCAGTATCGCATACAGTATGGCTTTGTCTGTCACTTTCTTGTAAACACTTTCCCATTCGTCGGTGCCTTTATAATCCTCCTCAATGGATTTTAAAGCACGGGCAATGGTATTCGTACCACCCCAAACCTGCAAGTAAAGCGGCTCCATATTATCATCAAGCAGTTTTTCTTTGATAAAGTCCGAACCTTCCGTATCCTCCTCCATCTCTCCTTCAAAATCAATATTCCCTACTTTCACCAGGCTTCTCAGATAATCAGCTGTAGGAAAACCATCGGCATGCTGACTTAACTTTGGGTAAATTTCTTCATAAGAATCCAAAAGCGGATTCATCCATTCCACCCCCGGCCAGCGCAAATCAGGAATTGCTCCATACATAGTTTTGGTCATTTCCATCTCCGAAGTGAAAAGCGTCCCTTTCCCATCGCCTTTGTAATGCCACATGGACGAGGAATAAATCAAGCCTTCGATCTGAAACTCATTGGCATAAAGCAGCATGCGGATAAAAGAATCCACATCATCAATCTCTCCATCGGTAGTGACTATTGTCCTTGGCTTTTTGGACTCTCCAAGAGTTTCGGTGACCGTTTCTGTTTTGGTAGGTTGGCATGAGAAAAATATCAGCGTCAGAAATATTGCCACTAGTAGAGACTTAGATGGAATGCGCATAGGTTATTGGGGTTGAGGCAATAAAATAATAAAAGTGGGGCATAAAACCACCTAAAACCGGATTTTCAAATCAACCCTTTAGCTTTTATCTCCATGTATTTATTGACGGCCTGCATACTTAGATCTTGTGGAGCACAGAGGATCGTTTGAATTCCATGCCGATTCAGTTCCTTGGCAATAAGTCTTTTGTCATAAACAAACTTGGCAGCGATGGTTTTTTCCACAATTCCCGAAAGAGATTCTGCCGGCTGGACAGAGAATTCCTCCAGCAAGTGATTCTCAAAAATCACTACTAGAACCAAATGATGCTTGGCTAGGGCTTTCAGAAATGGTAATTGCCGCCTCATGGCTCCCGCATGCTCAAAATTGGTATAAATCATCAGCAAGCATTTTTGCCCCAGCTTTTTCCTTGCCCAACTGTACAGCTTACCAAAATCCGATTCGGGAAAACCCGTCTTGATATTATACAGCAATTCCATCACGGTCAGGAGCTGGGTAGGCCGGTGATAGGCTTCACAGGTGAGGCCTATCTGATCTGAAAAAGTGGCCAAACCTGCTTTATCCCCGTTTTTAAGCGCTATGTTGGTAAAAACCAAACTACTGTTGATCGCATAATCCAGCAGGCTGAGGCCTTCGAAGGGCATTTTCATCACCCGTCCTAAGTCAATGATGGAGTACACCGGCTGGGCTTTTTCTTCCTGATAGTGATTGGTCATCAATTTCCCTGATTTGGCAGCCGCTTTCCAATTGAGATTGCGAAGGCTATCTCCGGTGACGTAGGGCTTGATTTGCTCGAATTCCCTGCTTTGTCCAAACTTCCGAAGCTTTTTGAGACCATGCTCCCGCTTCAGTGCATTGAATGCCAAAAACTCGTATTTCCTCATTTGCAAAAAGGAGGGGTATACCTTGACCATTTTGCCGTCATCAAAACTATAGCGTTTTGCAACCAGCCCCAAAGGCCCATAAGCAACCAAGTGAAGACTCCCAAATCGGTATTCCCCCCGTTGCTTAGGTGTGAGGACATAAGAACTCGTCCGGTTTTCGTCTGAAGCCAAGTTTGTGTAATATCCAAAGTCCCTTTTTTGAAACTGTTCCGGTATTTCGTCCAAAACAAACAGGCGGACAGGAAATCGGTACTGATTGGCGATGGTGATTTCCACTTCGTTTTCATCACTGTTGGAAAACTTCTCCGGAAGCTTTCTATCGGCTGTGATCCCCGCCTTTTTTCCAAAAATCAATAAAAAATCCACCACAAACAGTACCAACAGCATGGCTACAAAAAAGAGGGCAATGGGGTAAAGCACCCAAAACCAATAGGACAAAAAGAAGACTACGGCTACTATCGCCAGTCCCGCATATAGCCTTTTTCCCAGAAACAACTGTTTAAACAACGTGAACAAATCAGCGGGGGATTTCTATGGATTGAATGATTCCTTCCAAAATCAAATCAGGGGAAATGCCTTCCATTTCCTTCTCCGGATTGAGAATGATCCGATGTCGCATGGCCGGGATAGCCGCTCTTTTGATATCTTCAGGAATGACAAAGTCCCTCCCATCCATTGCAGCCAGCGCTTGGGACGCACGAAAGATCGCCAAAGAAGCTCTCGGTGAAGCACCTGCATACAGGCTGGGATGATTTCTTGTTTTGACCACCATAGTGGCGATGTAGTGGAGCAGCTTTTCTTCAACCCTTACGGCAGAAGTCCATTCCTGAAACCTCAAAACCTCCTCTCCTGAAATTGCAGGAACCACATTCGGTTCACTTTCTGTTTCGGATCCCCTGTTTTTGAGGATCAAAATTTCTTCCTCAAGGTTAGGCAATCCAAGGTGGATTTTGAACAGAAATCTGTCCATTTGTGCCTCTGGCAAGCGATAGGTCCCTTCGGAGTCAATGGGATTCTGTGTCGCCAAAACCATAAAGGGAGTAGCCATCGGGTACGTGTGCCCATCCATTGTCACCTGACGCTCCTCCATCACCTCAAACATCGCCGATTGGGTCTTGGCGGGAGCACGGTTGATCTCGTCAATCAGGACTATATTGGAAAAGATGGGACCTTTTCTGAATTCAAATTCTCCGGAATTAAAAACAGAAGTACCCAATACATCCGCAGGCATCAGGTCAGGAGTAAATTGAATCCGGCTAAATCCGGTATCGACTGACTTGGCAAACAATTTACTTGTTAGGGTTTTTGCAATGCCGGGAACACCTTCAAGCAGGATATGTCCTTTACTGAGTAATGCCACGATCATAAGCTCAATCATTTCATTCTGGCCAACGATCGTTTTTTTGATTTCCCTGCGGATTTTCTCTATTCCCTCTGCGATATGTTCCACCGGTAAGCGGTTGCCGAAGGGCATGCCGCTATCCTGCGGGTTGGAGATTTCTTCCATGTTGTAGTTTTGATTTAAAGTCTTCAATTAAATGATATAGCTGCAAAATATCTTCAGAGCTCAGCAGCTTTTTTGCTTCCAATACGCTCAGCTGCCTGACCAAAGCCCGGGTATGATCCGGATGAACTCCGCTTTTGTTGGCCAATGAAAGGGCAATTTCCTCCTGATCCTCCCCTGTCTGCAAGTGGAAGGTTCTTCTGCAATAATCCCAAAACAGCTTAAGTTGGAGCTGTCCCAGCTCTGTCATATCCTTGCGGTTGAGGTAAATTGAGGAGATTGTTTTGGCAAATTCCAGGGATTGATTTTGGGGAGGTGTGATGATTCTAATGGCTTTTTGCCTGCGTTTCCCCTCGAACACCACCCATAGAGCCAGTAAAATCCAGCAAGTAAAATACGCAGCTTTCAGGGAAGGATTGCCCAAGACTAAATACAAAGGCGAAGAAGGGGTAACCTTGCCTTCTTTGATGTAATGATCCAGCAGCACGGGGTAATTCAAATCCCAAGTTCCCAAAACCTGTTCTGTATAAGATTTATTGGTTTTGTCCAAGAGAAAATAATTGGAAAAAGCCTCCGGAAAAGCGTGGAGTGTGACGAGCCCCTTTCCTTGCCTGAGTTGGATAAAATTCGGTTGCGCTCCTACCGTGTCCAGAATACTTTGGTCCCTGATCTTTCCCAATGTTTGTACTTGCACGGAATCTCCCCATTGGAAATACTCGCCAAAATGAAATTGATCGTAGGTGATGGATTCGACCAAGTCCATAGGTGCTTCCAAACTCAAGGTAAATAGTCGCTCCGCTTCAAAATTTTCAGGAAAAACATCCTCACTGAGTCCAAGGCTATCCAGTAGCACAGTAGATATATTTGAGGACGACACAAACAAATGACCGCCGCTACGCACCCAATCCAACAATAGCTCACATTCGTCGGGATCTGTAGAGAAATACTGATTAATAATCACATAAGTACCCACTTCCGGCATTTCTCCAATCGCCTCGAATGGCGGTGTATAAATAGCTCTCCAATCTCCTGATTCCTTTTTCACCAGATCATAGAATACCTTGGCCCCCAAAGGACGACTGTCATGCTGCTCATAACTGGGAGACCAGTCCACGGGAGGAGGGCTGGAATGGATCAGCAAAAGCACTCCCAAAATCAGTAAGGAGAGCAGCATCAGCAGAATCTTTTGGCCTTGGCTCATGACAGCTGGTCTAGATTGCTAAAAGCTCCTTCCAGCTCCCCGTAAGCGGTGGCATCTAAGTCAAAATGCCCATACCAAACGAAGTTATAGATTCTGGTCACTTCGGTGAAAGGTGCAAGAAATGGGGTTTCCTCCAGTTCCTTTTGGTAGTCAAAGTTAGTTTTGGAAGATTTCCACACGATCAGTTTGCTCCGGATAAGGTGCTGCAATACCGAAAGGTAACGGTATCTCAAGGCAAGTCGGAAGTCCTGATTTCTCAGTGCTTCTTCTTCAAGTTCTTTTAGATTATCACTTTTGAGCAGAGCTTCGTCCGCACTCAGAGAAGACAGTGCGGTTTTACCATCTTGGCTAGCACCTGAGCTGTATTTCATGACGAGCCAGACGAGCAGACTCATCAGCATCATGAGCAAGAGGTAAGGTGCCAATTGAAAAAACACCTGCCAAAAACCGGAAAGAGCCGATCCTCCCAATATTCTATCCAAAAATTTATTCCATGCATTTGTAAACCACAACTTTACCCGGTGAAGCCAGTTTTTCTCCTGTCGGATTTCCTCATAATCGTATTCCGCCTGAGAGAGGTAGCCATCTTCATAACCCGCCTCAAATGACCAAGCCTTGTGATAAGTAAAGCTTGGTGAGTCCAATCTTGTACCCAGGCTGTCTTGGGCATGCAGAATATCCTGCTTAGCCATCACCGGCCGGTATGGGGATAAAAAAAACAGAAGAGCTATCAGTCCTATTCTAGCCAAGGTCCTCAAGTTTCGCCTTAATTCCGGTTCTGTTTTTTTCTTCATCCAAATCAAAATAAATCAGGCCAAATGCAACAACCATAACTATAGAAATCAGATTACTCGCAGCAGAACCTAAGGTAGCTAGAAGCAAATAGATAAAGTCGCCTGAAAGTTCTTCATTTCCCTCAATCACCGAAAAGAACGTCTTAGTACCTAGATAGACTGTGCCCGGAAGTTGAAACACGAAGGATATGATTCCCATCACGATGAACAGCACCAAAATAGTCCCGAAAGTAACCCACCAATATCCCGAAACCAATTTGAATGCCTCACGGATACTGTCAATTTTCCCCATTCCCAGAAAGCAAAACACCGGAAAAACCATAGATACAGGCACCATAAAATAAATTCCGGGAATAATGAAAAACATAAATCCGAGAATAATGAGTAGATAGCACATTACTGATAGTAAGACCAGATGCCCAATTTTTGCGCGGGCATTCTGTATGACAACCTCCTCTTGTACATTTCCCTTGGTGTCAATATAGTTCTGCATAAAAGCATAAATCGCAGCAGACACCGAAGCATAAAAAAGCACACTACCCAACATCATGAGAAGGAACACTAAAACAAAGTATAGTGGATCGGTAGTAATCCAAAAGGCTGTATTGGCATATTGATAAAGCCCCGATAACAACACTGTCAGCACAAAGAATACTCCCGAGGTCTTTAATAGGATATTCCAAAGCGGGGTGATATTGATTCTAATAAAGGTGAATGAATCAGAAAGAATGGTTCCTAATTCCCTCCTGGTTCTTAATTCAAGATAAGGATGCATAGGTTGGACTTTTTGAATAGTTTGATAGGTAAATAAACATAATAAAAAACGATCAGAGTCAAAGAGCCCAAGATGATTAGGATGCTGAGTGCATCCGGCATTTGGGTAAGTCGGGTGACAAAAGATTCCAAAAAACCCGCAATCACAAAGAATGGGATTGTGCTGATGAGAATTTTCACACCATCTTTCATCCCACGACGAAAGGAATGCAAGCGGCTGAATGTTCCGGGAAAAAGGATTCCATTGCCCAACACCAAGCCCGCACAACCGGCAATAACTATAACAGAAATCTCTAGTGTTCCATGAATCCAGATCGTACGGGCAGATTCCCAAAGGAGATCTTTAGCATGGAAGAAATATTGGAATGAACCCAGCATCACCCCATTATACATAAGCACGAGCAGAGTGCCGACGCCCAGAAAGATTCCTGCTACGAAAGCGGTAATGGCTACCCGGATGTTATTGACAGTAATGCCCATAAACATATCCATCCGGTTCATTTTCTTGTAAACGGCCATCGGATCACCCGAGTCGATATTGGCCAGGGTTTGATTCACGTAGCTATCGCCCAGAATAGAACGCACAAAGGAAATATCGGTTTGGGTAGAATAAGCTCCCATCACCGCAAATAGGACAAACACAAAGAAAGAGATCGCTAGTTGGGGAAGGTATTTGTAAAACATCAGCGGAAAATCCTTTGTATAAAAATCCAACACTCCTTTGAGCCCCACTTTTTTATCCCGATAAACTTCACGATGATATTGGGAGACTAAGTGATTGAGGTAGACAATAGCTTTTCCTTCCGGATAAAACGTCCGTGCATAATTGAGATCATCCGAAATCTCCAAGTACAAGTCTGCTAAATCAGATGGTGGAAGCTCAGTTTTCTTGGATAAATGCTGTTCCAAACTGCTCCACTTCGTCTGATTTTTCTTGATAAAAAGTGATTCTCTCATTAAATTATATAATTATCCGCAATCATGCCAGTAGCCTCATTTTCTTTGGCTTGCTGGCAGACCGATGACAGGTGACCGAAGTAGCCTCAATGCTTTTGTTGACCAAATTTTATGATGCTTAAGGCTCTTCACTAGAAGAAAGCAGATATACATATTAAATAAAATAGGCCCCACCTAAAACTATTAAATTATTTTATTATATGACATGAGATGGGTATTTTTCCTGATAACTTTATTTCAAGAGCAGAACAGCACATAGAAGATGGAAGGAATTTATTTCGAAACTGCCCAGCATATCCAAATCAGACAGCGTCCGGCAACTTTGGCATCCAGAATATTGGCGCAATTGATCGATGGCTTTGTCATGGGAATCTATATTATCTTGGTTTCGATCACCGTTTTTGGAATCATGAAGGTTGAAGACAATTCGGTTGCTGTGATTACCATGTTCGTTTTACCTTTTTTGGTCTATCATCTGTTGTTTGAAATATTCATGAATGGCCAATCCATTGGAAAGTTTGCCATGGAGATCCGGGTAGTTCAGCTTGATGGAACCAAGGCTACAGTGAGCAGTTACCTGATTCGATGGTTACTCCGACCTGTGGACATCACAATCAGCTCCGGTGGAATTGCTGTCTTGAGCATACTTATGGGTGGCAAAGGCCAAAGACTTGGCGATATAGCTGCCGGGACGACAGTCATTTCCCTAAAACAAGAAGCTATAAAACGAGAGGATCTGTTGACTCAGGTTAAATCCGATCACGAGCCAAAATATCCCCAAGTAGTTAATTTGAACGACTCTCAAATCATGAAGATCAAAAGTATAAGACTGGAAGCCCTAAAATCCCATGATTTTGAATTGATCAACAAATTGGCCGAAAAAACAAGTCAAATGCTTCAGGTCAACTATGATACAAAACCTCTTGCATTTATTGATCAGCTGATTTTGGACTATGAATATTTCGCCCAAAAAGAGCATGGAGAAGGGTAATGTGGAGAAACCCATCAGATCTCTTTGACTCCCATCAATTAATCATTCAATCCCTTTCCTGCAAGAATCTGCGGAATCAACTTTTCTATTCTCGCTTCTCTAGTTTTGGCTTGTTTAGCAGCGGAAAAATGCAGTAGATATCCACGCTGTCTCCCAGGTGTGAGTGCTTCAAAAGCACTTTTCAACGCAGCATTTTCATCCAGTTTCACCTGAAATTCCTCAGGGACAGCATACTCCTTCGTCTTTTTCAAAGCTACTTTCAAACCCGCTTTCTCTACTTCAATAGCCTCATATATATAGCTTTTCAACACAGGCTTCATCTCTACGATTCCCTTAACGTCAGCAAATCGAATCTGTCTTGCTCCTTGCACATTCTCTGTCTGTTGGATCATAATATGCTCAGCATCCTGAAGCAAGGCACCTTTGTGAAACAAAAGCGCACAGTATTCCTTAAAGCCATGTATCAGCACCACATTGCTTCCTTGGAATGTATAGCAAGGCACACCCCATTTCAGCTCTTCAGTCAGTCCACAGTCAAGAACCAGTCTCCTCAATTGCCTATACTCTTCTTGCCATTGAGTAGGTTTATCGAAAAAAAAGTCAGTTTTAGGATTCATTTTTAATTATTGGGATTTTGAATTAATAGGCTTTCACTCTTTACCGCTTCCATTAATTGGGTATGTATTCTAAAAGTCTTTTTGATATCATCCATGTGTCTTGGTGCATTTTCCAACACTAGTATACTCAAATCAGCCCGAGGATAATAGTAACAAGCGGAAGCAAACCCCGGCGCATAGCCCAATGCTCCAATTTGAATATTTTCTTCTCCCCTATTAAAAAGTAGACCGTAACCATATTCTATTTGTCCAAAAATGGGATGGATTCTTGTCGCATACCGCATTTTCATCAGTTTCAGGGTTTCTTTAGTGACAAGTTTACCTGAATAAAGTAAGTAATTCCATCTACTCAAATCTTCTGCATTTGAGATAAATGCACCTGCGGCCACATAAATATCCAAACTGTTTGTCACATATTCCAATGTCGCATTTTCTGATTCTTCATATCCTTTCACAAGAGACTTGTACCCCTTATTATCAGGATGAAACGTATTGGATAAACCATACTCCAAAAAAAGTTGGGTTGATAATTCCTCGAATGAATTTCCGGTTATGTTTTCAAGAATCTGCGCCAGCAATTCATAGCCCAGCTGGGAATAATGAAATCGGGAGCCAGGCTCAAATTCCAACTGTTGGTTTACATCCACTATCCCATGAGTATGCGTCATCAGGTGATGAATCGTCACACTTTTAGACCAGCTTTGATCAATCAAAGGAAGGTACTTTCCAATTTCATCATCCAGATTAAGATTTCCTTTCTCATATTCCCGAAGGACCATTACGGCGGTTATTTGCTTACTTATTGATCCGATGACAAACTGGTCGGCTTTTTCAATCAGTACTCTATCTTCAAAATTGGCGTAGCCTTTAGCCTTATGGAAAATAGTGGAAGTCCCTTCAGTGAAAAGCACTACACCATTGAAGTTGCTTTCCTCGATTATAGCATCAATTTCAGATACCAATGCGGAATAGTGCGCCTTATCATTCTGTCCTTTTGAAAAGAAAGAATTTAAAAACAGCAGGAGAAAAACCGGAATATAAATTTTCATTTAATGTAATGACTACTAAGTAGTTAAAATGGATTTGTACTGGCTCTAATTTTCATTTTCAAAAAGTTTTACAATTCGAATACTACCCAAATTGAAGAAGCCAAGAAGGAACATTTCAGCTTTTCTTCTTGGCATCAGAGAATTAAATTAATGTAATGGATACTTAGACAGGTGTTGCTCCGGCTTTAGCTACCTCATGGTCATTTTCTACAGTGCTTCCACTTACGCCGATTGCACCTATGATATTTCCTTCTGCGTCTTTGATTGGAATACCTCCGGGAAAGGTGATCAAACCGCCATTTGAATGTTCTATATTGTACAGCGAACCTCCCGGCTGAGAAAGACTACCAATGATCCCTGTATCCATATCAAAATAACGAGCGGTTTTTGCCTTTTTGATGGAGATATCCAGAGAACCCAACCAAGCACCATCCATACGCGCAAAAGCGACAAGGTTTGCCCCGGCATCTACTACTGCTATGTTCATTTTGGTATCTAGTTTCTCGGCTTTTTTCTTAGCACTATCTAGTGCCGTTGATGCTTGTTCTAATGTAATGTTCATGTTTTAAGTTATTTGTGATTTAGTTTATATCCTTAAATATATTACAAATATGCTTACTATATATTGAGTTTATGTGTATCCGCATGAATGCACGTATCAGAACTATTTCTGGTTCTAGCCTGAAAAAATCTCTCCACGACAGTCGTCGGGACAGGCTCCCGCCCTCTGCCCCGATGGAGGGAATTGCCAAATTTGAACTTCTAGCATTAATCCAAGATACATGCGTACAGTTAAGCTTATACACATAATTGAGTTTAAGAATCTGCAATTTTTCCCTTCAGCCAATCAAAGAAATCTTCAACGGAGTAGAATATCTCATCAGGCTTTAAGGCTAGCAGTTTTTCGGGTTCCGCAGTTTCTGCCCAGGCAGCAGCTATTGAGACTATGCCGGCTTTCCTGCTTACCACTATATCGCTTGGAACATCACCTACATAGACCACTTCATCCTTGGAAATATCCGGCAACTTCTCTAGAATCAACTGAATACCCTCCGTCTTTCGAGACCCAGCAGACGATCCAGCTTCCAGAATTTCGAACACGTTCTCAAACTGAAATTGCTTTAAAGAAATCATGGCACTTTTTCTCCCCTTTCCGGTTACCATGGAAACATGTACACCTTTTTTCTTCAAGAAGTCTAATAGCTCTGCTATACCCGGAAACGGTGTCGGGCACATGTAATGGGAGGATTCATAATGAAGGAGATAATCTGCTACTCCCTTATCGTAATGATCCGGTGCCAAAGCCATTATCGTTCCTTCTTCTGAAGGACCAAATGTTTCGATAATTTCCTCGTCTGAGACGTAACGATTAATCAAAGGCTCTATGGATTGGCGGAATGCGGAAATACAAAGAGGCAGGGTGTTAGCCACTGTGCCATCCAAATCAAAAATAACTGCTTTTATTAGCTTCATCACATACCAAATAGTTGAATACTAATATAAGGGTTAGATTAAAAGTAATAAAACTAAAAGCTACAGGAAAAGGTCATTTCACCAATTCCATATGCAAAATCGGATAAGGTTTTCCGATAGCATCTAATTCCGATCTGCTGATGATTTCAAAGCCATTTTTGAGGTAGAATTCCAGTGATTTAGGATTTTGCTCATTGACATCTACTTTCGTGACGTGCTGAGTGCTGATGGAGTTGCTAAGCAAGGCTTTCCCAATTCCCTTTCCTGCCTGATCAGGATGGACAAAAAGCATTTCCAGATTCCCTTCGGCCACCCCGGAAAAACCCAAAATCTTACCTGAGTCAGCTCGCACACAGCTCAATTCTACTGCTTTCAAATACTCATTCAAAATCAACGGCTTGAAAAACATGATATCTTCCTCCTGCAGAAAATCGTGTGTGGCCCGCACGGAGGCTTCCCACAGTTCTACTACTTCCTGATATTCGGATGGGGTAATTTCGGTAATTTTATACTTCATAGACTTTGGGATTGTGCCGCTCCATATAGAAGCCAGGGTTGGCCAACTTGGAGAAACCAAATTTCTCATATAACCAAGGAGCAGTATTGGTCAACAGAATCCAGCGCCTCAGATTTTGCAGTTCTCCATGCGAGGTAATGCACTCCATCAGCCACTTGCTCAGACCAAGGCCACGGAATTTGTCCAGAATAAAAACATCGCCCAAATAGGCTATGGTAGCAAAATCAGAAATCACCTTGGCATACCCGATCTGCTCCTTCTGGTGATAGATTCCAAAGTTCAGACAATTTTCTATACTCCTATTTACCGTTTCAAAACTTATCCCATTTGCCCAACCGGATTCCGTACTTAAAAAGCGATGGATCATCGCTCTGTCCAATTTATCCTTGTCCGTTGAGATTACATAGTCATTCTTTCGTAAATCCATTCCTAGTATATTCTGAAAAACCTAAACCAATTCTTTCTTTCCCAATTGCTCTGCAATGCAATCCCAAAGCGAGATTCTTTGCTGAAGTGCTTGCTTGGCCACCTCTAACGTTTCCTCCCATTTCTGCTTATCGTCGCCGCATAGCTCGGAGATCATTTTGAGTGATAACGGCCCGTGCTCATCACCGTCCAATTCAATATGCCTTTCCAGATAATACCGCAGTTTATTGTACTGCACATTTTCTGCATCGGCCTGCTTTAGGATAGAAATAAACATATCCGGAATCACATCCTCCCTACCGAATGTAAATGCAGAGGCAATTAAATGCGGTTTTTGGGTGGCGATAACCTGAAAGGAAAACTTCACAAAGGCTTCCACATTTCGATCTATTTCAATCTGTCCAAAGGCTTCGTCAATTGATTTCCCTTGCTTTATCAGCCGGACAAAACCCGAAATCTGATCGGTATCGGCACCGATCTGATCCATGGCATCCAGGTACATTTCATAGTGGCTCTTGGGCTCACCGAGTTCATTGATATCACTCTCCTCCCCATGGACAATCTCATTGATAAAACGTGCCAGTGTAGGGTTTGGGCTTGGAGTCCAAGGGATCTGCACATTAGTCAGTCGGACTTGAAGCGCTTTCAGCAAGGACATAAAATCCCAGACGGCAAAGGCATGACTTTTCATAAAAACTCGGATATCACCCAGATTCCGAAGGTTTTCATAAAGTGAATGATGCTTAAGTTCCTCTCTCAATGCTGAGATCTCCTGCTCAATATGTGCTATTCTATCCATGTTGGTTTAATCTTGCGTGTTTTGGTTCTACAGGTAATTTGATTTGGCATCAGACCATACGAACCAACCCTTTTACCGGGATGCAAAAATGGGGAAATACTGAGAAAATTCACCTCATTCCACCTATTAAACCTCTGCCCAAACTGCAAGTTCGTTTCCGGATGGATCAAGGAAATGGAATCTACGTCCACCTGGAAAAGAAAAAATATCCACTGAAATCTTACCGTTTGCCTTGATTACCTCGCTTTTTGCATGTTCCAAATCACTATGGTATAACACAATCAATGCTCCATTTACTATCTCCCCATCTATCTTTTCAAAGCCACCCGATATCCCACTCTCTGAAAAAGCAGTGTAACTGGGGCCATAATCTGTAAAATCCCAGCCAAAAACCTGTGTATAAAACTTCTTGATTTCGACAAGGTCTTTCGCTTTGAACTCTATGTAATTGATATGATTATTGGTACTACTCATCAGAAAAATGGGTTAAGATTATTTTGTGTTAAAACTAACAAGTTTTGGAGAAATCATCCTATCCAAGTTGTGTCAGTACGACAGGAAACTTTATTTCTTTTACCGGTCGACGCTACACAAGTCAGGGTCAACAAATAAAAGTGGATTTTATGCTTTCACGTGTCCCACAGACCGAAAGTAGTTAGTTAGTTAGTTAGTAGTCAGGAGACACAGGTTACGTTAGACTAGTGTAGTGTTAACCGAAACCTGTCAGGTTAACACCATCAATTTTTGATAAATAAGTAGGTTTTTACGGTTCTAAAAGCAAAACCTGACAGGTTTATCAGGTTCTTTTTACACTTAACATAACACTAGATTAAATTTCTATTTCAACTGAAGATGTTCAAGCGAAAGATCGAGCAATTTCTTCTCACCTATGGGCTTAAAACCCAATTTCAAGTACAGTTTCTTTGCTCCCGGGTTAGTTTTATCCACAAGCAAACCCAGCGTTTTTCCCATCTTGCGTACGATCTCATCAATAAGAAAACTAAGTAAGGTTGACCCAAGTCCCTTCCCCTGTTGGGTGCTCGCTACTCCAAGAGAATCTATGTAAAACTCTCCTTCCTTAGTCTCATCTTCTACTTTCAGATTTGAGTCAAAATGCTTGTGAACGTATTCCAAAACCGGCTTTCTTAACTCCCCTAGTTTCGCTCCATCATACACGAGAACAGCGGCTAAAACCTCCCCTTCTTCGTCCGCGACATAGCAATTCTGAAAAGAATATTGGTTGTCTTCACTTTTTACAAAGTGTAGCAAAAAGTCTTTGGCTTTATCGTAATCCTGCTCTCCGATGAATTTGTACATCACCTCTCCTGTAGCAAGCATTAGCAGTGCAGCAATCGCCTCAGAATCTTCAACTATAGCTTTTCGTATGTTCAATTTGTGATAGGGATTTGGATGTTCAAACCATTTACTTCCAACTCAAATAAAAGTAATAGTCAGTGAAATTCAATTGTAAAAGAAAGATTCTATCCTCCCTAGGCAATTACCTCTCAAAAGTAAAAATCCTACCTACTTACCCTCGGCAGATACCACCCCCACCATACTATCTGCTGTGCCATAGTAAAGCAACCACTTGCCTTCGAAATAAACCAAGCCTTCCAGAAAGGTGGTTCCCTCAGGGTATTGCCCTGATTTTTCAAATGCCAGTGTAGGCTGAATAAAAGGTGTTTCTACCCGATCGATCAATTTCCAAGGTTCCGTAGCAGAGAAGAGTGCCTGTCCACCGGTATATACCCGATTTCCCAGATCTTTCACTCCCACCTGTTGTGAGTTGCCCGCATTGTAGAGCACTACTATCCCATCTTTGGTCAGCACCGGAGGAGGGCCTGCCTCTACCAGCCAAGAATCAAAATATCCCGGCCGTGGACTAAGCACCGGAACCCGGTTTCCTTCGTGATTTTCTACGGGCTGCCAATGGACCAAGTCTTCCGAAGTAGCCAGCCAAATGTGGGGAACCCCATAATACATCCAATATTTCCCATCTATTTTAGCGGCTGTCAACTTCCCATCTTTCAGTTCAGTGACAATAGCACCGGATTTGGATTCCACATTATGGTATTTCCCATCCTTCCACTCTTTGAAAATCGGTCCATGTTTTTCCCAGTTTCGCAGATCTCTTGATGTGGCCACAGCTAATCTTGGCACATCCCTGTTCCACTGGGTATAGGTCAGCACATACAGTCCCTCAGTGGTCTCGACGATCCGGGGATCCTCAGTCCCGCCTGTCCATTCAAATTTCTTTTGATTGTCTTCTTTCGGATAAAAGATCGGTTCATCCTCCCGCTCAAAAGCAAAACCGTCTGCTGATGTAGCCAAACCTATTCTGGAGGTATGTCCACCGATTTCTTTTTCCCCCAATTTTTCTTCTGCACGATAGAGCACATATATACTTCCGTCCCGGACGATAGCAGCAGGATTGAAGGTAGCCATGGATTCCCAAGCTACGGTTTTACCGGTCATGGGATCTACAAAACCGGTCGTATTCTGAGGAACAATAATGGGCATGGCTCCTTCAGGTCTAAGAAAAGGCCCCAGCATCCAGGTTTTTTCCTGAGCCTGAAGAGACAAAAAAGAAAATAAAAGCAGGATGAATGAAATCGACTTCTTCATTTGAGTTGGGTTTATTCCGTTCAAGGTAAACCCAAGAAGCACAAAAAACTATCTTTGGAAATCGAAAACCGATTGATAAAACCATTTCATATATTCAATTGTAACCATGAACAATACCGACTTCATCATCGATTCCATCAAAAAAACATCAGGCGAGCCCAACTGGCAAGAATTGCTGGAAAGCATTATTTCATCCTTTGATTGCACCACAGGTACTATCCACGCACTAGACCCTACCACCAATCTATTGGTACTCAAATCCCAAAAAGGAATTCCCGACTTCCTATTGCCGAAAATGTCTTCCATCCCTATCGGAAAGGGAATGGCAGGAATCGCAGCCGAACGGAAGGCTCCTGTAGAAATGTGCAACTTACAGACGGATGAGTCCGGGGTAGCGCGTCCCGCCGCCAAAGAAACCAAAGTGGAAGGATCTATCGCCGTTCCGATGATGCAGGATGGGGAATTGTATGGAACCTTAGGCATTGCCAAGCCGGAACCCTATGATTTCACCAAGTCAGAAAGTGATGCTCTATTAACTATAGGAGAGGAAATTGCCAGAAGCATTAAGAACTTGCCATTATCCTAGCATCGGTTCCGCCGCCGTTCGTGTCCCCACGAACGGCTTTTTGCTAACAAAACAGCAATCGGGAGACTGCATTGTGTTGGGGTCAAGTAAGTGCTAGGTGCTGCTTCTGGAGAAGCAGCACAGCTAGTAAGATAACAACGATAACCAGCTGCGCCCTCTGCGAAAACCTCTGCGTACTTCGTGGTTAAACCCCCATTATGCATTAGTATTTCTACGCCACGGCGTAAAAGTTATTGCGACCAATAATTTCCGCCGTCGATCGCGTCTCCACGAACGACTTCTTCTAATTTGCAACATCAGGCAGGAGACTGCATTGTGTTGGATCCAGACCTGCCTGAAGGGAGGCAGGCTTTAAACGGCTAAGTGCTAAGTTCGGCTTCTGGAGAAGCAGCACAGCGTGAAAGTATAAATCAGCCCTGCTCTCAATGATCAATTCTTATCCTGTGTGTCTCCACATTGTTTATTGTATATACCTTTAAAAGGTAAAGTCCACCAGACAACGAGGAAACATCAATTGAGTTGTTACCATTATCGATAAATTCTTTAGTAATTACAACCTTACCTACATTATTAATTAATTCAACCTTTATATT
Organism: Algoriphagus sp. Y33; assembly: GCF_014838715.1. Lineage (NCBI taxonomy): Bacteria > Pseudomonadati > Bacteroidota > Cytophagia > Cytophagales > Cyclobacteriaceae > Algoriphagus > Algoriphagus sp. Y33. Next base: position 4,152,282 of record NZ_CP061947.1, read on the forward strand.
TTCATTGCTATTTAATATGGAGCTTTTACTTTGTTTACCAAATCTTTCTATGTTAAGCTCATAGGAGGTTGGGTTGGGATAAACTGAAAATAGTCCTTCATTAAATTGCCCACAATCCAGATATTCCACCTCATAGCCGGGAAGCCACGAAGAAGTCCCACATGCATTGGTTCCCCTCACTTCAAAAACATAATACCCAATTGGGCTAGGGACATATGTCCATGCATGAGGTCCATTTCCGGAATAGGGCGTTGATGAGGTGTACTTAACTGTTAGGTTTGGCCAATTTAATAATCGGGCGTTCCAAGTAACACCAGGGGCAGAAGATTCCACTTCAAATGAATTACCGCTAGCATTAGAACAAAAATATGAAAATCCGTCAACACTATTAGTGAAACCTATAAAGCTTGCTTTAGGCCTCCCTACCCATACTTTTCTGGTTAAATTAACCAAGCCACAGTTACTATTTATTTTTGCAGTCACTGTTATTTCTCCGTCAAAATTATTTTTTCTGGTCGCTACCCCTGATGAAGAATTGATACTCAGTCCAGAAGAATTGCTTGATGACCAGATAATTACAGCGCTATTAGACACATTGTTTAAACTAAATGTGCCTGATGAACAAATCGTATTCGGCCCTGAAACCGTAATGGGATTAGAAGATCCACATGTCCCTAAACATGAAAAGAGTGAAGGAGTTCCTTCCAGTTCATCCAGCAACCAATTTCCATTATTGAGGGTAAATTGGGTATGATCTTCACTTATTTGTGGATTTGTGAAAAAATTATCAAAAGGAACTGATTTTGGAGCTGGAGGAGGTGATAATGGAGAGTAGCTTCTGGTAAGATCAGTATAACTGATAGTTTGATTCCCACTGCTTATATCCAAACTACTATAAGTTGGAACAAAATTAAACCTCGGTTCTAAGATATACCCTGACATTTCTGGGGGAAGAGTAACAAATTTATCGATATTATATATTCCGCCATTAGAATTGTCTAGGGGTAGCATAGAAGAAGTTGAATTCAGCGTTTTTTGATTTATCAATTGTTCTTCTATATTGATAAATCCCAGAACCTTTTTCTTAATAAAAATTTTCCCCTTATAGATTTCTTTGACCTGTTGATTTGGTAAAGCTTTCATTACAAATAAAGCCTTGACATCAGTATTCGTTGACAATGCGGACGTCATTGTCTTAATCGGATTAACAGATAGAGAATTAATAATGCTGAAAACAACGTTATGAACGAAAAAGGGAAGATCAACTACAGTTTCATTGATTTGGGCTATCGTTGCATTAGGAGCAAAGTCTAATGGAGTTCCGCACTCAGAACCATTTGAGATAGAGATATTGCGAATGCCGTCCTGAGACGGATATCCCATATTTTTATACTCATTCAGAAAATTTGTCCTCAGTGCATTAGTGGTATGGGTCAAGGAAGCTCCTACTCCGGAAAGTTGATAAATTAGCATTTGTTGGGCTGCAGGAGTCTCTAATAAATCAAGCCCTTGCTGCAGGTCAGGAAATGCATTGTCCAGATCTACAACATTTATATTAAAAAGACTATAGAAGACCGGAATACTGATGGACTCCCCTATTAAATGTCTGATAAATGCCTGAAATGCCAATGGTACATTCGCACCTTGATGGGGTGTGTCATGACTAATGTACAATTTTGTTTTATGAAGTCGACTAGTTTGCTCCATATGCCTCAATGCATAACGGGCTACCAACCCGCCCATACTCATTCCCATCACAACATTTTTTTCATTACCGGTTTTGTTGTTATTGACCCATTCAATCACCTTTTCAACCATATAGGCATTACGCTGGATGTAGTCAGTTCCATTTCGAAAGTTGACAAAAACTAAATCATATCCATTTGCTTCAATAGCCTCATTTAGCGTTTGACCAGTGCTATTATCAACTGAAACATTTATTCCCCCTATATCGTCATTGTTTACAAAACTTAAATAATCAAAATCATTATTTGGATCAAAACCTTCCACCACGATAAATGGCTTATCCAAAACCCCATCTGTCCCGGAAGTCTCAATTGTAATATCACCAATAGCTGACGCACCCTGCCATGCATTACCGGTAATAACTTGCGTACTTGCACCAGACCCGTTAAACCGCCCATTGGGGGAAGAGCTTGGTGGTATATAATCAAGCCAGATTTTGGAATGGCTATACCTAGTAATGCCACCACTGTATGAAAATTTAAATTTCAGCTCTTTTTCGCCTCCGGAAGTGTATGTGACGTTTTTATTACTATTTAAACTAACTGTTTGATACCCTTGGCCATTGCCAAAATCGATTTGTATTGAGCTTAATGAATTGGTTATATTTTTATAAACCATGTTGCTTTGGAGTCTAAAAGCAAATGTGTTACCCTGAATTTCATTTTGAAGGGGAGCTACAGCAAAAGATGTTTTTATTTCATAGGGGTTTCTTCCCGCCACATCATATATTTTTTCGTTAGTTACAGTTACATCCCCGTTTGTGTAGGCATTGGCCTTGTATTGCTGGTAGTTGAAATGGCCGGCGGCAAGTAAAATCACACCCGGGTTGGCATCTTGCTGAGTACTAAAATGACTGAAAACTGATGACGGTACAGTCATGGTTGTAGCACTTCCTATCCTCATTGAATACACCGAATTATAGAATGCCTCCCACTCACTTAAACTAACCCAGCTACTATCCGTAAGAACACCGTTAAAAGCTTCAATATTATTGAATTTGACACCGAATTCCTTTAAAAGCCCAGTATTGACCTTGCTTTTATCTATCGCACCAAACACATGCTCCATTCTGTTATAGTAATTGGTGGTTTGAGCATATGTGTTAATGAAAACACCCAGAAAAAGCAGGAAAAGTATTGTTTTTCTCATATTTCGCTAATCTAATAAAAGTGATAAATTGAGCCTTAAGGTATGTACTGAATATCAAAACGTCCATTTGTCATTCTAACAGTATCGCAAGCTTCATTAGAAGCTGAAAATTCAAATGTTCCGGAAATCACGAAATTGGTTCTGTCTATTCTTGAAAAGTTAATTTTTCCTTCAATAATATCTTCTGCCGCATAGGTGCAGTTTTCAATTCCCAAATATTTCATTGATCTTGCCCTCACCTTGGGTAGATTGGTCAAATCATACTCTTTATTTATCTCAAAAGGATCCAGAACGGTAAATCCAACAATTTGATTTAAGCCTTTGGTATCCATCCTGCCAGAGATCTGAACTCCCCCGCCCTGATATATCGCAGTAACATATAACGAATTATTGGCAACCATTGCTTCTCCGTTGATCAAACAACCAAATGTGTTTTCTCCGGTTAGGGTAATCGGCGGAAGTTTCTCCAATTCAGATTTTGGCTTGCTTTCTTTCCAGAATAGATTCAGGTCACAGGCAGTACACATAGTAAAAATCAGTAGTAAAGCAGGGTATAAAGGAGAAAGGCTACTTTTCATATAATTATAATTTTCTTCTTAAAGGTCATATGGAATCTCGCTGGGTTTATAATCATCCCTATGTTATGTGTGTCGTCTTCGACATGCTCGATTTCATAACTATAAAAATTAGGTTTACTAAATATAAAATGAAAAACTAAAATATCAAAACTAAATGATGAAGGTATTTCTTTGATCCTTTTAGACTGAACTGTTTGAACACAACACTATGATTATTAAGATATTAATTGGACTTAGATTAATAATTAGAGCAAAATATAATCTGACATTTGGTGAAAAAGTACGTAGGGAAGCACTTTTGTCTTTTTTACCTATTGATGATGGAGCCGGTAACCATTTTCGCCGTATTCGTTGGTATGGGAAATATCTTTTCGCCGCCGTTCATGCTCACGAACGGCTTTTTGCTAACAAAACAGCAGTCAGGAGACTGCAATAATTTTGGCGCTTCCGCCGTCGTTCGTGTCATCACGAACGACTCTCAGCGATTAAAACAACCTAAGGCAGCAAATTGAAGCCTCCGTGAGTCAGAATAACCGTGCTCTCATCAAGCATTTCATTTGGCAAGAGCTCTATCATTCCATCGCTTTCCAAACCCGTCTGTACCGCGACTTTCTCCAATTTAAACCCAGTCTCGGCTTTTTCCCGCTGCACCAGCACATAGCTTTCTCCCTTTCGCCGTCGTTCGTGTCATCACGAACGACTCTCAGCAATTAAAACAACCTAAGGCAATAAATTAAATCCGCCGTAAGTCAAGATCACAGTATCCTCACCCAATTCCCCATTCGGCAATAGCTCTATCACCCCTTCACTTTCCAAACCTGTCTTCACTACCACCTTCTCCAGTTTGAATCCGTTCTCAGTTTTTTCCCGCTGCACCAGCACATAGCTTTCTCCCTCGGATACCACCACAGAAGTCACCGGAACTACCCAGGCTTCTTTGGGGTCCTGAATCAGTTTCGCTTCCAAAAACATCCCCGGCACAAGCATTTCCCCCTCTTTTTCATCCGGCAAATGTGCATGCACATTGATCTGGCGCTCATTATTGATCGACTGGCCAACCACAAACACTTCGGCCTCAAAGGTTCTCCCGGGAAGATCAGGAATGGAAACCTGCACTTTCTGTCCCTTATGGATATTCCCCGCATCCTTCTCGAATATCACCAACTCTATATGCAAATGCTCTTTGCTAATGATCGTCATAGCCTTTCCCCCAACTGTCAAAAACGAGCCCTGCACCAGATGAATTCCATCTACGAAACCGGCAATTGGCGAAAGTACAGGAACTTTTGAGCGGATATTCTCCGGCTTCAACTGATCTGCATTGATATTAATCAGCGCCAATTGACGCTTCAAACTCTCTGCTCTGGCCTTGGTTCCCTGATAATCCGCCTCTGCTTTCAAGTAGATTTTTTGTGCGGATATCTGTTCTCCGTATAAGGTCTTTTGACGCTCATATTCCGCTTTCAAATAGCCCAACTGGCTACTTGTCTCCAAGAAATCCTGTTGCAATCGGATGAAATCAGGATTTTCCAGATAGAAAAGCACCTCACCTTTCTTTACAGGCTCGCCTTCCAGCTTATTCAAGCCACTGACATAGCCACCAAAAAATGCCGAAATCTCCTGAACTCCCTCCACGGGAACTTTCACCATTCCCTGCACGGACAGGCCTTCCGAAAATCCCTCCAGTTTTGGACTTCCCCAAGTCATCTTCATCGTCTCAAACTGCTTCTGGGAAACCATAATAAACGGTCCGGAAGACGTTCCTGTCTCCACTTCCACTCCCCCATTTTCAGAGGTGTCCGGTCCGTTGCATTGAAAGAACAACAGACTGCCCACCAAAAGGGAGACATTAAGGATTGATTTTATAGGGAAATTCTTCATCAGTTTAGAAGGTAGTTGATGTCCAAAATAGTTTGTTGATAGGCAAATTTGCTTTGCAGGTACTGTAGGGTAATTGTTCGGGAATTCTCCATCAGCTGCACGTATTGGAGAAAATCGATTTCTCCTTCCTGATAGGACCGCCGGGCCTGTTCCAGTATTTGCCCCGAAAGCGTTTTGCCTTCGGCTTCATAATAATTTATGACGCGGATATTCTGATCAAGTTGTCGGTGCAGCTGCTGCGCCCGGCTTTCCAGCTGATTTCTATAGTGCTCTGCTTCCAGTTGGATTTTCTGCTGTTGGTATTCGCCGGTTCTGATATGGGATTTTTGAGCTCCAAAAAATAGAGGCACCGCTATTCCCGCCTGAAATCCCGGATAAACCTTTGCATTTGCTCCGGGATTAGTCCCACGAAACACATCCAAATTGAAATCCGGGAGGAGTTTTCTCTTTTCAGTCTGAATCTGATATGCAGACTGACTGACAGCATTTTCATAATATTCCACACCGGGATGGGCGGACCAATCTTCCTGTAAAGAAGGGGCCAGTGAAACATCCTCTTCTGAAAGCACTAGATCTCCTTCCCAATTCAGCAATAATTTCAACTGATCCAGAGCCATCAGATAATTTTCACTGGCCTCACTACTCTTGAGACTGATTTCCTGCCGCTTCCCTGCTGCCGTCAATTTCTCCAGGTAATTACTTTCCCCTGTTTCAAACTTACGGGTAGCTGCATGGGTAAATTCAGCATAGAGTGAATCGAGATACCCATAGTTTTCTATCAGTTCCTGCCAATATTTGACTGTAATAAATCCCTTACTAATCTCGCCTTCCAGCTTTCTCTTCTGCAGTTCAAACTGACTGAGTTGCATTTCTGCGCCGGCTTCCAAGGCATTTTTCTGCGCTCCATAAAGCGTCGGAAAAGCAAAACTCTGGCTTAGCCCCCATCTCCTATTGTAGACCCCATTTTCGGCGAGATCATTTTTGTCCTCCGCATAATAAATACTCGTCTTGTCCAGATTCCAGCCTTGGCCAATTTTGGCATTGGCTATCTCAAGCGACTTGTCGGCTGTCTTTATTGTGAGATTTCTCTCCAATCCCAGCTCTACCGCCTGCTCAAGTGTAAGCGGAAACTCCTGTGCCTGCATGTTAAAAGTGCACATGGAAAGCAGCACCAAAGAGGCCAGTACTTTTTTGGATGAAGGAGACGACCCGGATTTGGTCTTAAACAAAACATAGAGCACCGGAAGCACGATCAAGGTCAGGAACGTGGCGGAAATCAACCCTCCAACCACCACCGTGGCAAGTGGCCGCTGCACTTCAGCCCCTGCGGAATTAGAAATTGCCATTGGCAAAAAGCCCAATGCAGCCGCAGAAGCAGTGAGCAGTACAGGTCTCAAACGTTCCTTCGCACCTTTTATCACTAAATCCTTGATATTGATGTAATGGGACTCCATAGATTTGAAATGTTCTATCAGTACGATTCCGTTCAGCACGGCTATACCAAAAAGCGCAATAAATCCCACACCGGCGGAAATACTAAACGGCATATCCCTGATCCAAAGCAGCACTATCCCCCCTATCGCCGAAAGCGGAATTGCAGAGTAAATCATCAGTGCATCCCGGGTAGAAGAAAATGCAAAATAAAGCAGTACGAAAATCAGAAATAAGGCAATCGGAACTGCGATCATCAGCCTGTTTCTGGCCTTTTGGAGATTCTCAAACTGCCCTCCATAATCTACTCTATAGCCTTCCGGAAGATCAATTTGGCTGGCAATGATTCCCTGAATATCATCTACCACAGACTGTAAATCACGATTTCTCACGTTCACCCCGATCACTACCCTGCGGTTAGTATTGTCTCTGGATATCTTTGCAGGCCCTTTAGTGTAACTGATGGTTGCCAATTCCGACAGTGGCACCGAACCTCCATTGGGAAGCTGGATTGAAGCCTGCTCCAGATGTCTGATATCCTTGCGGAAAGGCTCGGCAAATCTCACCACCAAATCAAATTGCTTCTCTCCTTCAAAGACAGTCCCTGCAGTCATCCCTGCAAACCCCATGGTCACGACCTCGTTCAGATCAGAAATATTCAACCCGAACTTGGCTATTTTGCCACGGTTGTATTCAATTTTCATCTGCGGAAGCCCGTCTACTTTTTCCAAAATAATATCCGCAGCACCTTCTACACCCTGTATGGCAGCTTCGATTTCCTGAGCTGTTTTCAGTAGCACGTCCAGATCCTCACCGAACACTTTGATAGCTAAATCGGCACGTACACCGGTAATCAATTCATTAAAGCGCATTTCTATAGGTTGGGTAAATTCATATTCCATCCCAGGAATGACTTCCAGAGCTTCTTTGAATTTATCAGCAAGTTCATCCTTGGTTTCCACAGTAGTCCATTCTGAGCGGGGTTTCAGTGTCACGATCACATCACTCTCTTCCATGGACATGGGATCTGTGGGAATCTCGGCGGCACCGATTCGGGTCACTACTTGGTTTACTTCCGGAAATTCTTTTAAGATTTTCTCTATCTCCGTGACAGTTTCCACTGTATTGGTCAGCGTAGTTCCTGTTTTCAAAAAAGGCTGAATTACAAAATCCCCCTCATCCAGTGTAGGCACAAACTCGGAGCCCATCGTAGAGAAAATCAAAATAGCTCCGACCAACAAGCCAAAAGCCGTAGCGATCACCGCCCTAGTATGATCTAATGCCCAAGTAATCGCCGGACCGTAAATTTTATTTAAGCCATTGATGATTCTTGTGGATATATTTTTTGGCCCCGGAGGAGTGGTCTTGAGAAAAAGCGCTGAAACTACAGGAACGTAAGTCAACCCCAGAATCATTGCCCCGATCAAGGCAAAGGAAAAAACTTCAGCCATCGGGCGAAACATCTTACCCTCTACACCTGTCAGGGATAAAATAGGGATAAAAACAATGATGATAATGATTTGTCCAAAAACTGCCGAGTGCATCATTTTGGATGCTCCTATAAAAGAAATTTCATCCTTCTTAGCCTGTCGTTGAGCCCTAGACAATCCGGCCAACTGATGATCTGCTCTGGTGAATTGGAAGGCAATAAACTCTACAATAATCACTGCGCCATCGATAATAATCCCAAAGTCAATCGCACCCAAACTCATCAGATTGGCATCGACTTCAAAGATGTACATCATGGAAAGCGCAAAAAGCAAACTCAGCGGAATCACTGAAGCGACCACCAATCCGGAGCGTAAGTTCCCCAGAAGTAACACCACCACAAAAACCACGATCAGGCAACCCAATATCAGGTTTTCGGCAATCGTAAAGGTAGTTTTACCAATCAATTCAGATCTATCCAAAAATCCGTTGATGACAATTCCTTCCGGAAGAGAGGTTTTCATTTCTTCCAATCGCTCCTTCACCCGGTCTATTGTCCCTTTGGAATCCGCTCCTTTCAGCATCATCACCTGCCCCAGCACTTTTTCACCTTCACCATTTGCGGTGATCGCCCCAAATCTATTCGCATGACCAAAGCCTACTTCCGCGATATCCCGAATATACACCGGGGCTCCATTCCTTACTTCTACAACTATATTCCCAATATCGTCCAAACCAGCTACCAATCCTTCTCCACGGATGAAATAGCTTTCGTTAGTCTTTTCGATATACCCTCCGCCTGCAATAGAATTATTCTTTTCCAAAGCGTGATACACCTCGGCAATATCGATCTGCATCCCCTTCAATCGCTCAGGGTTAATGGCGACCTCATATTGCTTTAGAAAACCTCCCCAGGTATTTACTTCCACCACTCCTTCTATTCCAGAAAGCTGTCTTCTGACTACCCAGTCCTGAATGGTACGCAGATCAGTAATATCATAGTTGCTTTCATAGCCCGGTTCTACATCGATCACATATTGGAAAATCTCCCCAAGACCGGTGGAAATCGGCCCCATCACAGGAGAACCGAATCCTGCGGGGATACTTTCTTCTGCTATTTTGATGCGCTCTGCAATCAGCTGCCGGGGAAGATAGGTTCCCATATCATCCTCAAAAACTATAGTCACTACCGAAAGCCCAAATTTGGAAACAGAACGGATTTCGATCACCCCGGGAAGATTTGCCATTTCCAGCTCCACCGGATAAGTCAGGTATTTTTCCACATCTTCCGTCGCCAGATTCCGGGAAGTAGTGATGACCTGAATCTGGTTAGTAGTGATATCCGGTACTGCTCCTATTGGCAGATTGCTTAATGCAAAAACCCCAAAACCTATCCACGCTGCTATAAAAATGAAAATGATCAGTTTATGCCCAATACTCCATTGTATAATTCTATCTAACATGTGAGAGATTGTAGTTGAATATTAATTTCTGTAATGAAGCCAATTGGGGCACTTTGACAGGAAATAGCAGGAAGACAGGCGGCCGAAGACCGAAGTGGTCTTCATAGACAGCTTTAGACATCCCCTATCTTAGTTTCACCTCAATAGCAGTCAAAACAGTTATCCGTTTGAATGAAATGCAAAAATGGACCAATGGCTTCTCAACCCCTGAAAAATCTCCTTAAGATTGTCTTAAATCTCAGTGTTAAAAATCAATCGAAATGTACTGCCCTTCCCCTTTTCGCTTTCTACCTCCACCCGGATACCGGATTCCGTCGCCAGCTTCTTCACGATAGCAAGTCCAAGCCCAGTACCTTGAACAGGATTTCCCACATCATTTGCCTCTCTATAAAAAGAATCAAAAATCTTGTCCAATGACTCCTTGGCTATCCCCTTTCCCTCATCCCTGATCAAGAGGTAAGGTGCCCCTTCATGACTCCCTACCTGAAACCGGACTATCGTAGTAGGAGAAGAATATTTGATGGCATTTTGGGTGAGGTTAGTCAAGATCATCTGCAGGGACTTCTCATTGACCAGTGTAAAAAGCGGAGTGGAAAGATTGGTTTCCACCGTGATTTCCCTGCCCGAATCCAACTCTGCCTGTTGCACAAAATCCTGCACAAAAGAAATCAACTCCACTTCTTCCCTGCTCATTTTCCCTTTGCCAACTCTGGCGAGGGAAAGTAACTGATCAATCATCTCTGACATACGGTCTATACTTCCCAAAGCCATTCTGATCTTATCCACATATTCCCCGGGTGTTCTCGGTTTGCGGATCAACACTTCCAGTGTACCTCGTAAAATGGCCAGAGGAGTCCTCAACTCATGAGAGGCATCAGAAGTGAATTGCTTCTCCCGGGTCAGGGCTTGTTCCAACCGGGCTAGCAGCTCATTAATTGAACGGGTGAGCTGGGCTATTTCATCATTTGGATCGGCTACAGGGATCCGCTCATTGAGATTGCTCTGGGAGATCAGATTAGTTTTCTGAATGATCTTCTGAATAGGCTGAATACTTTGGCCCGCCAAATATCTCATGGCCAAGAATAGGGAAATAAGAATGCCCGGATAGAGAATCATCAATATATTCCTCAGATTGGTCAGCAGTTCTCGGGCATCTTCAAATGACTTCGCCACCAGCATATATCCTTCTTGCTTTCCAGCATGATTCAATGGAATCTGCATTTGGCGCACTTCTCTGTCGCCGGTCTTCAGTGTCCACGCCTCGTTGTTTTCTCCCCGTCCGGGATAAAAACTCAAGTGATGCTCTCCGAGATTTGGGGACCTATCCATGGAATTCCCCTGCATATCCACTATTTCTATAAAGATAGGATTGAGCTGAATCTGGCTATGCTCCTGCTCCAGCCATTCGTCCTTATGTACAAATCTTATCTCCCCATGTACCAAAAAAATCTGGCCGACATGCTTATCAGTTTCCAGTTTAAGCTCCCTGTCTATGCTCTGAACGACAGTATAGTTCACCACTAAATAAATAATGGCAAACACAACCAATACAATCAATGCCGTGACCAGCGTCAGTCTCCGTGCTATCCGTTCTTTGTAGGAAATATTCATAAATCCTTGGCTACATAACCTATTCCCCGTACCGTCTGTATGTAATCTTCATTGGTATTGAAGTTTAGCTTTTTCCTCAGTGAATTCATAAAAACATCAATCACACCCGTATTGTAATCAAAGTGAATATCCCACACTTTCTCGATAATCTGGGTCCGTCTACATACTTGATTTTTGTTTTTCATCAGGTATTCCAGCAGTGCAAACTCTTTTTGGGTAAGCTGTACTTCTTCTTCACCCCTGAGCACCAGATGCCTGCCGGTGTAGAGAGTAATAGGCCCAAGAGTATATTTCTCTTCCGAAATATCCCTGGCCCGCAACTGCACCCGGATCCGCTCCAATAATTCTTCAAAGTGAAAAGGCTTTTTGATGTAATCATTTGCGCCGGACTGTAATCCTGTGATTGTTTCTTCCACGGTATCTTTTGCAGTAAGAAAAATGACCGGAGTATTCGGAAATTGCTTTCGGAAATCTATGCATAGCTCCAATCCACTTATGACCGGAAGCATCCAGTCCAATAGCAAAAGATCATACACGCCACTAAGCGACATCTGAAGACCTGTTTGACCATTTTCAGCGATATCCACATGATAGGATTCCTCTTCCAATCCTTGCTTTAAAAATCCGGAAATCCCCGGCTCATCTTCTACAACTAGAATTCGCATGATTGCTCTTTTTTAACCACAGAGAGCTCAAAGGTCACGCAAAGGTCCCTGTTATGTTGCCTAACTGTAAAGAAAAGTCGTACATTTTTTCTCATTGCCCTAAAGGTCTCAGTTGTAATTGATTTTTGCTGCCCAAAAGTTAACAATTCAACCCAAGCCCCGTAATCCTACAGCTTAAGATTCTCTTAAAGTTTTGAATGAATCTTAAAGTGAGCTTACAGAAAACAGAAAAACACTCAACGAACTCAGTATGTGAGAAAAAAAAACACATACTCACATCCAGCTTCTGGAGAAGCAGTACTACAGAAGAGACAATGCCATTGTTTGGGAGCACTTACCAAAATGAAGAACCAAAATCTGAAGGCTTGGACCAAATTATATTCTGCGCTACCTGTGCAGACCACCGTGACCACCGTGATGAAAAAAAAAGACCTTCCGAAATCAGAAGGTCTCTTAAATGCTTTATGCCATTTCTGCCACCTGACGAGCAATAGGCTTTTTCTTAGCCGGTTTTTTCTTCCGCTTATTCCACCAGATCAAGGTTCCCGTAATCGGCAATGAAGTGGCAATCAAACAGGCCACAAACCAAAGAAATTTGGAGAACTGACCAAAAATATCCCCTACATGCAAAGACTTTACCGACCTACCGATCTGCTGGCGAAAAGGTAAATCCGAAAATAAATTAGCCTCAGTCACAGATAGGTCCGTTGAAGACAAGGTCAGCTGATCAGCACCGGCTCTGGCAAAAAAACCTGTTCTATACTTACTTACACTTACCGGATCAGACGCTTTGGAAGGAATTGAAACTCTGATATTCCCCTCGTAAGGAAGCTCCGCATTGGTTTTTGCAAAAACATCCTCAAGGGAAAGCATTGGAACTGAAGCTTCTGTATCAGCTATTTCGGGCTTTGCTCCTCCTCTTCTAGGTCCCTCTGCATTTCCGCCTCTGGGCCCCGGGCTCTCCTGATAGGTATCCCAAGTCTTTTGCCATCCTTCTCTATACCAAGAGTAGGACCAGAATGGCCCTGTCGCTCCCATTATAAAAAGAAATATCAAAGAGTAAAAAGCCAATGTATTATGGAGGTCATGATTCACCCGCTTCCAGTTAGCTGACCATTTCACTTTCAATCCTTGTTTCCAGCTTTTTACTTTATTGGGCACCCAAATCACAATCCCCGTAATCACCCCCAAAAGAAACAGAAGCGTAGCCACTCCGTTGATAAATCTTCCCAGGTCACGGTTGCCCATACTTTCCAATATTGGTTCTTCGATCTGGTCCAGAAGCAACCACCTGTGAAGGCTAAACATATACCCCATAAATTCAGCTGTCTGCGTACGATCAGATGTATTGCCTAAAATTTCTGCCGAATATGGATTTACATAATAGGTGGTGCCCCTTCCCTCTTCCCCTTCTTTTTTCAACGTAAACTGAACACTACGATCAGACTCTTCATTCCACATCAGACCTACCACCTTCGACTCGGCACTTTGCTCCAGTGAACTCCTCAGTTCGTCGGCCGTCATACGAGGTCCAGTTTCCTCCACGAAATAAAGTTCCGAATCCATAAACTCTCTGATCTCCGTATTGTACACATAGACAGTTCCGCTGAGACAGACAGCAATAACCACCAGACCGGAAATCAAGCCAGCATATAAATGAATTTGGTCAAAAATATTTCGGATACTTTTCCAGGCGGTAGACTTTTTTGGCTGCATACAATGGTCAGTTTAAAGGAGGTGAAAATTAATCCAAAGGACAAAAATAAGGAAGAATTTAATTATTTAGATTTAATCTAATAAAGAATTGAAAAAATCGTAATCTGCCTAAAGAGAGCTACTTCAACCGGTTAGACAGAAGATTGACTTACTAAACGCTCTTTATTAAAAACAAGTATTTAATAATCAATCAGTTAACAAAAAATACCCAAAAAACCGCTTATTAAGAAGTGATTTTAAACCCCATTTTTAAAATTTGAAGCAAATACCTCATCACAATGTTTAATTTAAACCCATTATTTGATATTTTAACGAAAAATGTTCAATTTATCAGAAATTTTTAAACCAGCTTTTACTAAAATAACACAATCAACAACCAAATCATCAAGTAAAAGACCCCATGCTCGAAAAAGTGTTAAACCAACAGGAAACCCTAGAAAGAATCAAAAGCGGCGATGAGTCAGCATTCATTGAAGTATATGACCTTTACTGGAAGCAACTGTTCAATTTCGGCTATAAAAAGCTCAGCAAGAAAGAGATTGTGGAAGGAATTGTACAGGAGGTATTTATTGATCTTTGGACCAAACGGGCTAAACTTGAAATTCACACCTCCCTCTCCTCGTATCTATTCACTTCTGTGAATTACAAAATCATCAACAAGTACAAATCCCAAAGTATTAGAGACAAATATTCGGAGGAGGAAAAATCCAAAGGAGAACAGAACAGCGCTTCCACCGAAGAAAAAATCCTCTTCAACGACCTGAAATCAAACATCAAAAAGGTCGTGAGGGAATTCCCCCCACAGCGCAAAAAAGTCTATCAACTTCGTTTTAACAAAGGACTAAGTTATATAGAAATCGCCCAAAGCATGGAAATATCAGTAAGCACGGTCGAAAAACACCTGATGCGTGCGTTAAAGGATATTCGGGTCAGTCTAAGAGAACTCACACTTTCCTCACTGGCATGCGTGGGATCCGATTCTCTTTTCAAACTATTGGATGCCGTATCATTCCCGGTGTTCAGTTAAGTATATTTTATCATTGAAGCAGGTACTTCGCAGACAAAGGCAATGGGTCGAAATACCACCTGGAAGTCAGCTTAATTGCATTTTCATAAGTACTCTTTGGTCAAATCTTTTCATATTTCCATTTCTTCTAGGAATATATCACCTGCCTCACTCCGGTTTTTCGGCATCAATAACGACACTAGCTTAATCCCTTGCATACCCGGAGAGATTCACATGTCACACAAATCCCGATTTTTTGTAAAAAAATAAATGAGGGTTAAAAATTGACCTTTTCAATCAAATAAAATGTCAATTCAAAAAATATTGGTTTTTATTCTATTCACAATAGAGGATATTCATGTCTGAATTGACATATATAGTATAACACAGAAGTTATGACAAAAACCAATCTCCATCTATTTCAAGACAAGAACTCAGAATTTCTTCCGGGGTCTGAAGATCCTATTGTCCCTGACTTTGTAGGTCAATTGAAGGCGGAAGACCAACAGGCTTTGAAGAAAAAAATATTTGGGGAAATAAAGTCAGGAATCAGAAAGCACGAGGTAAAGATTAAAGTCAAAAAGCGAATTCTTCATAAAACTAAAATAGCCGCCTCTATCCTGCTTCTGGTTGCGGCAAACATAGGGCTTTGGCTGGCACTGAAACAGGAAACACAAACCTACAAAACCGGCGCAAATGAGACCCTGGAAACCGAACTTCCTGATGGGTCTACGGTCTTTATGAACTCCAATTCATTGCTAACCTATTCCTATTCCTGGGCTTTGGGTTTTGACAGGAAAGTCAAGCTGACAGGAGAAGCCTACTTTGACATTGCAAAAGACACGGACTCCAAACGATTTGTAATCAATGAAGGAGAGCTCATGGAAGTGGAAGTCTTTGGGACTGAATTCAACTTCAAAAACCAGCACCCCATCCATAAACTGACACTTATAGAGGGAAGCGTCAAACTTGGCTACCAAAGTGAAGAGGGTAACACCAACCGTATGGTAGCCCCTGGAGAGACAATAAAATTGAACATAGAAAATCATCAAATTGAAACTAAAAAAGTAGCTGATCCAATAAGGCTTCTAGCATGGCAAGACAGAAGGCTGCGGATGCAAGATGAGAGCTTAGAAGATGTGCTCCGCATAGTGACAGAATTGTACGACATCGAATTACATGATCAAAAAATACCACCAACCACCCAACTTATTTCAGGAAGCTTACCACTAACAGACAATCCAAACGAGGTGATCGAAAATATTCAAGTGCTTTTCGATACTAAAATCACCCTAGAACAGAATTCATTAAGAGTACAATAGATTACTGCTTGCCTTTCGGCCGGATCGCAAGCATCAACTTTAACCACAGTCAAAATTAGTTCGAGCAAAAGCTTTGGTGAAGACCTACAGCTAAAATCACACTAGTGAGAGCTGGATAACTATCCTATTCAGTTCTATGAATGATTAGCAATTGACCCAAAATAAATACGAGTTATCATTCTAACCACTAACCTGTTAATCTATGCTCATCAAATTTACCCGCTACCTGTTGGTTGCAGGGGTGACGGGAGTGCTGGCACTCCCAATCTCCACAAAAGGCCAAAATCTCACCCAATCTGCCAAAGGCCCAACTTTCGACCAGAAGTCGGACAGAAAAAACATGGAATCAACGCTAAAGGAGCTCGAAGATCTGTATGCTATATCGATAGCATACCCTTCCTCCCTGATAGATTCAGAAACAAAGATTCCCGCCGCCATTAACTCCAAGCTTACAGCCGAGGAAAACCTGCAACGCATTCTAAAAGGAAGTAAGCTTCACTTTAGGAAAGGCGCCGGAAACTTTTATATGCTTGAACAAACAGCAGATGAAGAAGGGACAGCACCTATCACAACAGGCTTCTCCAATCAGCTACCTACCAATACTCTACGAAAAACAGAGCGCACCATCCAGGGAGTGGTGCTCGACGATGACCAAATGCCTATTCCCGGCGCAAGTATCTTGATCAAAGGCACCATGAATGGTGTAGTAACCGACATAGACGGAAAATTCTCTCTGACACTGGCAGACGATAATCCTGATGCAATTCTGACGGTTTCCTTCATAGGATTCACTACCCAGGAGGTAAAAGTCGGAACCACTTCCATGTTCACTATCACGCTAGAATCATCAGATTTGGCATTAAATGAAGTAGTCGTCACGGCCTTCGGCCTCGAACGGGACAAAAAAGCCCTGGGATATTCCACACAAAGTGTAGATGGAAATGCCCTTACAGAATCTCGTCCCACTAACGTGGCAAACAGTCTCTCAGGACGGGTAGCAGGCGTGCAGGTAACCGGAAATTCCATGCCGGGCAGTGGAGCCCATATTGTAATTAGAGGATCATCCTCAGTAGGTGGAAATAACGAACCATTGGTGGTGGTGGATGGGGTTCCGTTGGAACAAAGCTCAAGCAGGCAATATGGAAACGGCCTCTCTGAAATAAGCCCGGACAATATCAAAGAAATGAGCATTCTGAAAGGCCCCACAGCTGCTGCTTTATACGGTTCTCGTGCGGCCAATGGAGTCATTATGGTTACCACCAAAAACGGGGCAGGGACCAAAGGGCTGGGCATTGAGTTCAACAGCAATATGACTTTTGACAACCCGCTAGTTAAGCCGGATTTCCAGAACATTTACGGTGGCGGTGCCGGCTATAGAACTTGGTATGTAGATGGAAGAAATGGATTCGACGCAGACGGCATCAGGGGAACCGCCGGAGTGGATGAAAGCTGGGGTGCTCCCATGGACGGGAGACTGGTACCGCTTTGGTATTCCGCTCCTGAGAGAGTAGCGTTACTTCCCCAGCCAAACAACTGGGAGGATTTTTGGGAAACAGGCCAAAGCTTCTCCAATACCGTCGCACTTTCCGGAGGAAATGAGCAGGGAAGTTTCCGTCTGGCCATAGGCAGATTGGATCAGACCAGTATTATGGCAGATAATGATTATTACAGAAACAACTTCAAACTAAATACTTCTTATAAATTCATCCCCAAACTCCAGATGAGTGTGAACGCCGAGTACGTCAAATCAGGTTCAGACAACAGGGGATTTACAGGCAGTCAAGACTTTATTTGGGCTCATAGACATACAGATTATACCAAATTGAAAAACTGGGAGGATTACTACGAAGTACAAAGGCAAACTTTCCGGCCTGGAGATGATTACCCCTATGCCAACTGGCAGCATGAATACTTTTCCAATCCATTTTTCAACCAAAAATATTTACCCAATTCGAACGAAAAAGACCGTTTGGTGGGAAGTATTGCGCTTAACTATGATATAAGTGAGCATTTCAGCATCATGGCCAGGTCTGGAACCGACTACTGGAGCGATACCCGAATAAATATCAATAGCGCAGAAAGTTTCAAAAACAATGTCAAAAGATTTGGGTCGTACTCAGAATCAGTATTGACCAGTCAAGAGACAAATAGTGATCTGATTTTGACTTTTAACAAAAATCTGACACAAAGGCTTTCTTTGAAAATACAAGCTGGAGGAATACACAGGGTCAATAACTATAAAAGCACCGGAGTCAGTGTAGGTCAGCTTACCGTTGATGGACTATACAACTTGGGTAATTATGCTAGCCCGGTAGATCCTTCAAGTTTGATTAGAAAAAGAGTTGTGAACAGTGCATTTGGCTCAGCACAATTCGGATACAACAATTATTTGTTTCTGGATGTAACCGGAAGAAATGACTGGTCAAGTACACTTCCAAAATCAAACCTTTCATTCTTCTATCCATCAGTAGCTTTAAGTGCTGTACTGACAGATATTTTCAATGTACAATCTGACTTCCTTTCATTTGCAAAAGTCAGAGCCAGCCTTGCTCAGGTTGGTAGCGATGCGGACCCTTACAAAGTGCAGCAAGTATATACTTCCGAAGGTCTTTGGGCCGGAACTACTCCTATGTATGCTGAATCAAATGAAATTGCAAATAGGACGCTAAAGCCGGAAACTACAAATGGAAAAGAAGTGGGTTTAGACTTGAGGTTTTTTGAAGGAAAAGTAGGATTGGATTTCACTTATTACCATCAATCCACATTCAATCAGATCCTAGCAGTGGCCATTTCTTCAGCATCTGGTTATAGCAATCAGATACTAAATGCAGGCCTTATCACAAACCAAGGAATTGAACTAACAATTAATGCAACTCCTATCAGAACTGCATCAGGGTTCAGTTGGTACACAGCATTGAATTTTGCTAGAAACCGTAACAAAGTAGAAGAGCTAGCCGAAGGACTGGAAAATTTAATTTTGGCTTCGCAAAACTCTTTGACATCTGAAGCTCGTGTAGGTCAGCCTTATGGCTCGCTCTATGGAAGAAGGTATTTAAGAAGCCCAGGAGGAGAACTCATTTACAACAATGGCCTACCTATTTTGGAAGAAGGGACTTTTGTTTTGGGAAATATCCAACCTGATTGGATTGGGGGCTGGACCAACTCATTTACATACAAAGGCCTTGAAATCAACACCCTAATCGATGTGAAAATGGGCGGGGATATATTTGACGTGGGTACCGGACTCGCAAGAAAAACAGGTCAATACGCCGAAACAACCGCTGGACGTGAAGAGGGAGTAATCGGACAGGGGGTAAAGAACATAGGAACTTCAGAGGAGCCTGTGTATGTAGCAAACGACGTAATCGCAAATGCTACTACTTTCTGGAATTCACAGAATCCACGAACCTACCACGAAGCTGGCATTTTTGACGGCTCCTTTATCAAGCTTCGTGAACTCTCTCTTGGCTATGTATTCCCTAAAAATTTCATGGGTAATAAGTTCATCCAAACCATGAAACTCTCCTTTGTGGGTCGAAATCTGGCTATTCTTTATAAAAACCATCCGCATATGGATCCGGAAGTAGATATGAAAGGCGGCAATGGACAGGGATTCGCTTATGGACAAATGCCCACTACACGTAATATGGGATTCAATCTTAATGTGACATTCTGACCTAATCTTCTACTTATTAAGAACTTATCATGAAAAGACTATACATCTCCTCCATCGCAATACTTCTGTTAACGTTCGGCACAATATCTTCTTGTACCGGGGATTTTGAAGAAATCAATACAAACCCTAACGATCCCATTTCTGTATCCCCATCCTTGCTTTTACCCAATGCTATTCAAATAGTAGTGGACAGGTACTGGGGACATAGCACCCGATACGAAAGGTTAAATATCGACGCGGCCATGTGCTGGATCCAGCATCTCTCAAGGAATATTTACATCAATGCCGAGGGAGATAGCTATGAAATACCCCTCACTATCTCTTCAGGAACTTGGAACAATCTTTACAGAGAATCCCTGATCAATTTTGAAAAGGTCAAAACATTGTCAGGACCGGGCGGGTCCTACGAAAACACCAACTATGTGGGCATTGCTATGGTCATGCAGGCATTTACCTATGCATATTTAACTGATGTATTTGGACCTATCCCCTACTCAGAAGCATTGAAAGGTACGGCAGAAGAAGCCATAAATTCTCCAAAATATGATTCCATGGAGGAAGTATATGCAGGCATTCTAGCCGATTTGACTGAAGCAAATGACCATCTCTCTACTTCTGGTCCGGCAGTAGTCGGAGACATCATGTTTAATGGAGACATCATGAAATGGAAGCGTTTCGCCAATTCACTTGCGTTGAGAATCGCCAATAGACAAGCGGTCAAAAAGCCCGCAGAATCAAAGGAAATCATGACTCGAATACTGGCTGACCCTGCAAAATACCCGATTATAGAAAGTAATTCTCAGACAGCGGAATTAATTCACTTCGATGTAATCGGCAGCAGAAACAAGATGTTTGATGTGTTCTCCACCCGTTCGGATTGGAACATCAGTACTACGCTAATTGACGAACTACTTGCTCTTGATGACGAGAGGATCACGGTATATGCACAGCCATTGGAAGACGGCACCTATGCAGGTCTTCCCAACGGGCTGACCGATGCGGCAGCCGGCAACTTCAATGCCTCCAGAATTGGACTTAAATACCTGGATCCTACTGCCCCCAGCGTCTTGATGACTTATGCAGAAGTGGAGTTTATCAAAGCAGAGGCAGCTCTGGACGGAGATATAGAGGGAGACGCTGCCCAATTTCTTGAAAGTGCGATCAAAGCATCCTTTAATCAACAAGGACTTACTATGCCAGACGATTACATGAGCCGCATAGGCGGGGTAACAAAAGAAAGCATCATGACCCAAAAGTGGATTGCACTTTTCGGACAAGGAGTCGAAGCATGGAATGAATACCGCCGCACAGGCTATCCTGTGATGCCTGCTCCCCACCCAAACTCAGTGTTTTCCAACGACGGAGTGCTTCCCACAAGAATAGAATACCCTACTTCAGAATACTCTCTCAACAAAGCAAATCTCGACGAGGGTGTAAGCAAACTAGGTGGTGCCGATAACATGAGAACCCCGCTCTGGTGGGTAGAATAATCCAAATCGATCTACACTTATTAAAATCTATATGAAAAAGTCATTCAACATATATTTAGTACTGGCAGCTTTTGCCACTATTGCTTTCACCCAGTCCTGTGTGGAAGCTGAAGATTTGGTGACCCCAAATGTGGCCGCACCTGTTTTGGTTCTGCTTGAAGGAACTTCCTTCGACGCAGAATCTCCTGTGACTGTTGGTTCCAAATTCTTGGAACTTGACAAAACCAACATCCTCGACCACACCAAGGGTATAGACTCCATTCCTGTCCCCAACCTTGATATCGCTGTCTTCATCAATAACACCGATGAAATAGCCAAACTGATCACCGACACAAGCGGCAGTGCCGAACTGATCATTTCCTGGGCTGATCTGGGGTTGGCGGAAGCCAAAAGTGGCAACCAGGTTCGATTGGAATTCACAGGGACTTACAAAAACGTAGCATTCAGGAAGTATCATACAGTAAGAGTCAACTAATATACTATTCATAAAACCAAAAATTCATTCCTACAAATCTTTCCACAAACTCATTAAAAAAAGCTATGAACCACTCTATTAACAGAAGAAATTGGATCAAATCCAGCCTTATGGCTGTGGGAACAATGGCTGTAGCCCCGGCTTTCGCCCTTCCAAAAAACAAAGCACTGGCTGCTTATCAGCCAGACTCTATTCTTAATGAGCACATCCCAACTTTCCGATACGACGAGGCCCGGCTTGTTGCGAAACTAAATGCAAATGAGAATCCATACGGTCCATCTCCTAAAGTGATCAAAGCCATTACGGACTC
Organism: Algoriphagus sp. Y33; assembly: GCF_014838715.1. Lineage (NCBI taxonomy): Bacteria > Pseudomonadati > Bacteroidota > Cytophagia > Cytophagales > Cyclobacteriaceae > Algoriphagus > Algoriphagus sp. Y33. The sequence goes on from NZ_CP061947.1 coordinate 4,174,229, forward strand.
TATCACTTTGGGTAACCGGTATGGCCATGGCGAGGCTAAGGTACTTATTGATATGATCGCCGAAAAAGAAGGTGTAAGTCCAGATCATATTATGTTATCTCCCGGATCATCAGACATACTTGAAAAGACAGCGTTTGTGCAATTCATGAACGGAGGCAATGTAGTATCAGCGGATCCTTCCTACATGTCCTTGATGAATACTGCCCAAAAACTTGGGGCAACCTGGAAGCCTGTTTTATTGACTGGAGATTATCAGCATGATCTGGATGGTATGGCCAAAGCTGTGGACTCGGAGACCAACCTGGTATACATCTGTAATCCAAACAACCCTACAGGATCTATCACCGATGCCAAGAAACTCAGAGCATTTTGCTCTTCCGTATCCGAGAAAACACCTGTATTCGTAGATGAAGCCTATCTGGAATTTCTGGAAAAACCCGAAGAAAGCTCTATGGTGGGGCTTGTGGCCGAGGGCAAAGACGTAATGATTGCCAGAACATTCTCCAAAGTCCACGGAATGGCGGGACTCCGAATCGGATATTTAGTTGCACTTCCAGAGCGGATTGAAAGCATCACTTCTAAAGTGAGAAGCACTATGGGACTTTGCGTCACCTCATTAAACGGTGCTATTGCAAGCATGAAAGACCCTGGCTTCCTCTCAAAATGTAGAAGCATGAATACCGAATGCAGAGAATACACCAAAGGCGAAATCGCTTCCCTTGGATACGATATCATCCCTTCACATACAAGTTTTATGATTTTCCCGCTTCGCATGGACGGACAGCCATTTATGAAAGGCATGTACGACAGCGGCGTAGGCATCAGAGTATTCAATATTGACAACAAACCGTGGTGTAGAGTAAGTATGGGAACCATGGGCGAAATGGAAATTTTCGTCGATGCTTTCAAAAAAGTAACTGCCTAAGAGTATAACCAACTATGAGTATTGCACTTCAGAAGACCCTATCGCTGCTCCTGTTAATAGTTATCGGGATATTTCTCCAGAAAAAACTACAAAATGAGGATCAGAAAAAGGGGTTAAAGACTATAATTCTAAACATCGCCTTACCGGCAATGATTTTTGTTGCGTTGTTGAAAATCGAAATCAATCCGGATCTGCTGATTCTTCCCGTTTTGGCTTTAATCTTCAATATCGTGATGATTTTCCTTACCAAGTATTCCTTGCCGTTTTTTGGCATCAAGGCAAATACTCCGGCTATGCGAACACTGATGCTGCTTCTCCCTTCTCTGGCTCCGGGACTGACATGTTTCCCATTCATAGTAGAATATCTGGGCGATGACGTGCTGGCCTGGGCAGCGCTTGCAGACATTGGAAATAAGCTATTTGTATTGGTTTTAGCCTATTTGCTCGCCATGTCTTGGTATTACAAAAACCAAAAGCTGGAAGCTAGGTCTAATGGACAAAAGGTCAAAGAATTGCTGATAACCATGGTAAGCGAGCCTATCAATCTCGTTATTCTAGTCGCTATAGTTCTACTCAGCTTCGGATTCAACATGGAAAGTATGCCGGCATTTCTTGGCGAGTCCATCCTTATGATGAAGGACATGATGACTCCTTTGGTTTTGATTTTCATAGGAGTAGCTGTGATTTTCAAATGGGATCAATTACGTATGATTACCTCCATACTCACTTTCAGAGCAGGATTTACATTTCTGCTAAGTGGTCTCTTTATCTGGCTGGTACCTATGCCCTCGGAGGCCGCCGTATTACTTGCTGTGGTATTCCCGCAGAGCGCAGTGAGTTTTTGGCCATTTGCCCATATGTCGGCTATCAGAAAGTTTGAATATGAAAATGAAGTCCAGAAGAACAATCCAACCTTTGATCTTGAATTGGGGATCAATGTGCTGGCTGTATCCATGCCCTTCAGCACCTTACTGGTGCTAGGGGTATTCACTTCCGGCAGCTATTTCACATCCCCTCTTCACGTATTATCAATTGGCGCATTACTAGTAGGAGCAGCTTTATTGCCAAAAGCCATACAATTGATCAAGAGCTCCGATTTCAGCTTTGACTCAGTTAGAGAAAAAGTACTGAAAGACAGCTCAGCGGAGTAACACAAGTTGGGTTAATAGAATATATCCGATAGGTCTGATCAAATGAAAATGCCCGAGCTTTGCTTGGGCTTTTTTGATGCAATTTATTGTATGCCCAAAAGCTGACCCCAAACGCACAATTCCTGCGGGTTTTGAAAAGGGCGCCTATTGCTTTACACTTATCACAAGCTTGGGACAATTCACGGACAAGTTGAAAAATGTATTGAAATTATTCGATTGGGTATATATCAATTTCCTTTTAAATTGAATCTCCAAACACAACACGACATGCGCAAACTCAGTCTGGCTCTTGCCAATTTAATCATCCTTTTCACTAGTGTTTCTTGCCAAAACAAAGTGGAAAAAAACCTTCCTGAGCTTTCTCAGGAATTTACGACAATTCTGGATGCTCACGGTGACTGGCGAAAATGGCGCAACGCCAAAGCTGAAAGCTATGCCATGATCCATGAGGGAGTTATGACTGAGGAAAATGCATTCATCAATCTGGACAGTAGGAAAATACGGCTATCAACTACAGAATTTGAGATTGGTTTTGACGGGAAACAGACTTGGATTAGCCCAAACAGAGAAGCCTACAAAGGAAAATCCGTTAAGTTTTATCACAATTTGTACTTCTATTTTTTCAATATTCCCTATGTATTTACAGATCCCGGTGTGACGGTGGAGAAAATAGCCGACAAATCCCTTAATGGTAAAAAGTATCCGACTTTTCAAGCCAAGTTTGAGCCAAGCACGGGCTATAGCCCGAAAGACCAATATTTCATGCTGATCAACCCGGAAACCAACCGACTTGAGTACCTTCTCTATAACGTCACCTATTTCGGTGATGAAAGTCCACCGCTCAATGCACTGAAATATGAGGATTACCGCAATGCTGACGGAGTTTACTTCCCGAGAATCCTTACCGGGTACACTTTTGAAAACGACTCTACCAAGAACATAAGATATCAAGTCACTTTTGCCGATGCCTTACTTCTGGAAGAAGAGTTTGATTCAGAGATTTTTGACAAACCTACAAATGGAGTTTTCGCAGACTAACCCGGTAAAAATTCCAACCCGTTAATTCTGGGTTTGACTTTGGGTCTGAACGGTATGATTATCCCTGATCGTGAAGAAATTAGAGTCCACCAGATTAGAAATCCCATTGATCTTCATCTGAAGATTATCGAGATATTCGTGTAGTCCAAAACCTATAATTTCACTTACTTCGGCAAACTCCAACCTTGACCGAAGCTCACCCATAGCCTTTTCTGCCGAGTTCATATATCCACCTCCCATATTTCCGGAGATATTGTGGAGGCATTTTTCAGCTTCTTTGATACAGTAATATATAGATCTGGGGAAATACTTGTTCAATACCAGAAACTCCACCACGCAAGATGAGTCAATATTCCCGTACAACCTGCGGTAGGTATTGAATGCGGTAACTGATTTCAGCAAAGCCATCCAATGCAGAAAATCAAGAGGCGTGCCCACTTCCTGATCCGAGGGCAATAAGATGTGGTATTTCACATCCAATATCCTGGAAGTCTTATCCGCTCGCTCCAGGTATTGACCAAGTTGCCTGAAATACCAACCTTCGATCCTCGCCACACTGCTATCTGCGATACCATAGATCAGCAAAATCTGGTTTTTTACTTTCTCGAAAAACGGCCTGGGGTCTTCTTTTTTCCAAACCTTTCTTTCCAAACCTTCCTGCATCATATAGTAAAGCTCGTTGGCTTTTTCCCACGTCTCCTTGTTCAGATTTTCACGGATAATCCGTGCATTTTCCCTCGCATTCTTTATTGTGGAAAGCATAGAGTTGGGGTTCTCAGCATCGAATCCCAAGAAAAACAGCACCTGATTTCTCTCATAGCCCTTGAACCTTGACTCATAAAGCTCTAAGTCTCCGGTGGCTGCGATCAGCGGATGCCACTGTTCTTTCAAATCTACAGGCAGATCTTGCATCAGATTGAAATTCACATCTATAAATCTCGCGTAATTCTCCGCACGCTCCAGGTATCTTCCCAGCCAATAAATACTATTCGCTACTCTGCTTAGCATATTCTATCTCTTTATTAATATAAAACCCAAGTATCCTTACTTCCCCCACCTTGGGAGCTGTTTACCACGAGTGACCCCTTCTTGAGAGCCACCCGGGTCAATGCACCCGGAATTACTTCTATCTCCTGCCCGAATAATATGTATGGTCTTAGATCCACATGCCTGCCACTGATCCCTTCCTCAGTCAATGTAGGAACAGTGGAGAGTGACAGCGTAGGCTGGGCTATATAGTTTGTCGGATTATTTCTGACCAATTCTCTGAACTTAGCATGCTCTTCCGGAATGGCTTTGGGGCCGATCAGCATTCCATAGCCTCCCGCCGCATTGGTTTCCTTCACCACTAATTCCTCAATATGGTCCAGCACGTATTTTCTATCCTCTTCCTCCCTACACAGATAAGTGGGCACATTGTTCAGAATAGGCTCCTCGCCCAGGTAATACTTAATGATTTTTGGCACATAAGCATAGACAGCTTTATCGTCTGCAACACCCGTTCCCGGAGCATTCGCCAGGGCAATATTTCCGGCTTTATAGGCTTCAAAAAGTCCCGGAACCCCAAGCATGGAATCAGGATTAAAGGTTTCGGGATCAAGAAAAGTGTCATCGATCCTGCGGTAAAGCACATCGATTTGCTGCAGTCCCTTTGTGGTCTGCATATACACCCTCTTATTTTCCACAATCAAATCAACCCCGTTGACCAGCTCCACTCCCATCTGCAAAGCCAAGTACGAATGTTCGTAATATGCTGAATTATAAATCCCCGGTGTCAAAACCCCAACCACCGGCTTTGGTTTGTCAGAAAGATTCTGAAGCATTCGCAGCAGTTTTGTAGGATAATTGGACACAGGCATAACGCCTTTCTGATTGAAAATATCCGGGTACACCCGTTTGATGATCTCCCTGCTCTCCAGCATGTATGACACTCCTGAAGGACATCGGAGATTATCTTCTAATATATAGTACTCCCCATCTTTACTTTTTACCAGATCTGTACCTGTAATATGGCACCAGATGCCTTTTGGAGGAGTAAGCCCTATACATGGCTCAAGGTAATCCTTACTCTTGAGAATCAAATCCGCAGGAACAATTCCATCATTTAGAATATTCCGGTCATTGTAAATATCCTGCAAAAAAAGATTAAGTGCCTGAGTCCGCTGCTTTAACCCAGCCTCAAGTTTCTGCCATTCAGAATTGGGAATTATTCTGGGAATAATATCCAGATGCAGAATTTTCTCCATGCCCTGATTGTCGTGGTAGACATTGAAGGTCATTCCCATCGACCGCTGTGTCTGATTGGCAGAATGCTGAAGATGATTCATCTTCCGAGAGCTAGTCTTTTTCAGATGATGATAAAATTCGTTGTAATGTTCTCTGATCTCCCCATCTGCGGAAATCATCTCATCATAATGTTCCCCTGCGTTGTAACCTTCGGTTTTCATAATTCTATCTAAATAAAACAAGCTTCAAAAAGATAGATGAAAAAGAGTAATTGTCAAAAAAAATAATGAAATAGGTTAAAATATTTACTACAATCACTATTCCAATCACGTTTTATCAACAAACTAACCCATTTATTACCAATCTCTCATTTAAACGACTCAAAGAGTTTGCCTTTTATTTTGACTTAAGATAGGTAATTATTCCTTCGCGATATGCATTTTTAAACAGAAGGGTTGGTTAAAAAACTCTATTTTCGAATTATGGTGAAACGGCTATTAAAATTTCAGGACAACAAACTCGTTAAGAGAATTACGATTTGGAGACAAATCAAGGACGGGTTATTTATCGCCATAGGTGTACTGATGGCAAGTATAGGTTTGAAGGGATTTTTACTGCCAAACGGATTTTTCGATGGCGGAGCCATGGGAATGTCCCTGCTGTTGGAAATGCTCACCCCTGTCAACCTTTCTGTATTGATTATTCTGGTCAATATGCCTTTCATCGTTTTGGGAGCCAAGCAGGTTTCAGTGCCGTTTGCCATCAAAAGCACACTTGCGATATTCGGATTGGCTCTTCTGGTGCATTACATAGAAGTTCCCGCCATCACTGCGGACAAATTGTTAATTGCAGTTTTTGGCGGTTTTTTCCTGGGCTCCGGGATAGGATTTGCCATCCGTGGAGGAGCTGTGATCGATGGTACAGAAGTACTGGCGATCTCTGTAAGCAGAACATCAAGCTTGACCGTGGGTGATTTTATCACCGTTTTCAATGTTTGCCTATTTATCGTCGCAGCAATATTCGTCGATCTGGAAACAGCCATGTACTCTATGCTGACCTATTTCTCAGCCTCGAAAACAGTAGACTTCATCATTAACGGAGTGGAAGAATACCTTGGCGTGATGATCATGTCCCAGCAAGCCGAAGATATCAAGCAGATGATCTCTTATGACTTAGGACGGGGTGTGACTGTACTGAAATCCGATGGAGGCTACGGTGACAAAGCCAACCTACTTCCAGACAGAAAAGTCCTATTCTGTGTGATTACCCGCCTAGAAGTCACCAAAATGCTGCTGGAAATCGAGAAAATCGACTCAAAAGCCTTTGTAATCCAGTACCCCATAAAGGATACCAAGGGAGGGATGATCAAGAAAAGACCGCTTCATTAGTCATTAGAAGCTAGATCCTAGTATCAAGACGCTAAACACTAGAATCAATAGAGTAGAATCAAGACCAAAGACAAAGAGCCAGAAAATTCAGCACCTGTTGCTACTGAATTCTCTGGCTCTTGAATCTAGAATCTGTGCTCTAGCTACTTAACACCTGCTACTCGCTACTTAAGATATCGCCGAGCCATTCGCAGTACCTTCATGTGGCATCATCAGCTTCAACTTTCCGTCTTTGTCTTCAGCCATTAGAATCATACCTTCACTATCGATGCCCATCATTTTTCTCGGGGCTAGATTGATCAGCATAGTCACTTGCTTTCCAATCAAATATTCAGGCTCGAAATGCTCCGCCACGCCGCTCAACACCGTACGGTTTCCAAGCCCCGTATCCACTTTCAGTTTGAGTAATTTCTTGGACTTCGGCATTTTCTCTGCTTCCAGAATGGTAACCACACGCATATCCAGTTTTGCGAAATCATCGTAGGTAATAGTATCTTTCATCACAGGTACCTGTGTATTTTCTGCTTCATTCATTTTTTTGGCTTCTAGTAGTTTTTGTACTTGTTTTTCAACAGTCTCATCTTCGATTTTCTCAAACAACAATCCCATCTCCCCCAGCGAAGTCCCCGCTTTCATAAGTTCTTTCTGACCGGCTTCATTCCAATCAATTTTTCCCATCCCGAAAAGATTTACCAGTTTGCCTGCAGTAAAAGGCAAAAATGGCTCAGAAACTATCGCAAGATTAGCAGCGATATTCAGTGCAATATTCAAAATGGTTCCCGTACGGGGTTCATCGGTTTTGATCACTTTCCACGGCTCAGTATCCGCCAAATATTTATTTCCCAGACGAGCCAGATCCATCACTATGCTCAGCGCTTCACGGAATCTGTAGCGCTCGATAGAAGCTGCTATTTTCTCCGGAAACTCTGCCACGGCATCCAACACCTCCTGGTCATACCCCGTCAATTCACCTCGCCGAGGGATAATTCCCTGATAATATTTATGAGTCAGAACCACTGCACGATTCACGAAATTCCCGTAAATGGCAACCAGCTCTGAGTTATTTCTTGTCTGGAAATCCTTCCAGGTAAAATCATTATCCTTAGTCTCGGGAGCATTTGCCGTAAGCACGTAGCGCAACACATCCTGCTTACCGGGAAATTCTTCCAAATACTCATGAAGCCAGACAGCCCAATTTCTAGATGTGGAAATTTTGTCTCCTTCCAGATTCAAAAACTCGTTGGCAGGCACATTGTCAGGAAGTATGTATTCCCCGTGGGTTTTTAAGATTGCAGGAAAAATAATGCAGTGAAACACGATATTATCTTTCCCGATAAAGTGTACCAGTTTGGTATCCTTATCTTTCCAGTACGGCTCCCAGTCAATTCCTTTTTCCGCAGCCCATTCTTTGGTCGAAGAGATGTAGCCTATCGGCGCATCAAACCATACATAAAGGACTTTGCCTTCCGCATCCTGCAAAGGAACTTTTATCCCCCAGTCCAAGTCACGTGTCATCGATCTTGCCTGCAGCCCTTCCCCGGCTTCTAGCCAGGAACGGCATTGTCCCAACACGTTGTTTTTCCAGTCAGTTGCATGGTCTTCCAGAATCCATTTCTTCAGGAAATTCTGGTATTTGGCCAAATCCAAAAACCAATGTTTTGTTTCTTTCAAAACAGGCGTTCTTCCACTGAGTTTTGATTTCGGGTTGATCAGTTCAGTAGGGCTCAGCGAGCTGCCGCATTTTTCACATTGGTCACCATACGCATGCTCATTGCCACATTTAGGACAAGTTCCTTCGATATATCTGTCAGCCAAAAACTGTCCTGCCTCTTCATCGAAATACTGCTCAGTGCTTTGCTCCAGAAATTCTCCCTTTTCATAAAGATCCTTGAAAAACCCCTGTGCTGTCTCATGATGTATTTTGGCAGAAGTTCTGGAATAATGGTCAAAACTGATCCCAAATTCAGCAAAACTTCCCTTCATAATCTCATGGTAGTGATCCACCACTTCCTGAGGGGTTTTGCCTTCCTTTTTAGCTTTAATGGTAATCGCCACACCATGCTCATCCGAACCACAAATGTATGCGACATCCTTGCCTAGACTTCGTAGATAACGCACATAAATGTCTGATGGAATATAGCATCCCGCCAGATGACCTATGTGAAGTGGCCCATTGGCATAGGGAAGTGCGGAAGTAATGGTATATTTTTTGAAATTCTTGCTGCTCATAGTTTATTTCTCATGTATCAAATCAGGAAAATGGTTTTCCCAATTGACCTTTCTTATTATTCTTATTTTAACTGCCAGCCAAAGCTAATACTTGTCGGACAAACTCATTTTTTGACAGCACATAGGCTCCTCTGTCATTTTTAAATTTCTCAGCGGATTCTAATTTTAACTTTTCATAAGCTTTTGCTTGTTCAGGGTTAGCTCTGAGAAAATCACGGAATTCCCGCTGCTTCACCGTGATGTTATTTTCCGGGCACATATGGATATGGAAGATTTGCTCAGGCTTTCCTTCTAAATTATATCCTTTACCAAAAGACATGTAAGCCTCAATATTCTCTCTTTTCGGCACAAAAAAATAAGTATAACCAATGGCAGTCAGCGCTGATATTATATCTTCATTAAAAAGCAATTCTTCTCCAATTACTATTAGGATATCTATGTAAGGTTTTGCCTTTATTCCGGGGATGGAAGTACTACCTACATGCTCAATTAGGATAGGCTCAAAGGTTTTAATTTGGGAAAAAATCAACTCTTTTTCCTTCTGGAAAACAGCACTCCACCGAGGATTGTGGCTCTCAAGATGAATTGGAAAAAATCGGTTCCAATCATCTTTTTTTAACTCATATAATGGATTGCTCATTTCTTTTATGACTAGAGCACAAAGATAGGAAAATCAGCCAAAGCCTTTCTTACGCACTTGCAAATTCATTGCGTGCTTTATCAGTCATGATTCCATTGTAAATAATAGTGATCGCCTGATCATAAATATCAGCAGGAGGTATTTTCATCCCCTTTTGAATAGGCTCGGGAAATTGCCCCCTAAATTTGGGATCCATAAGTGATTGTACGGAAGCCGCATAAAGCATCACCACCAGGTTGATGTTTATAGATGGCTTGACCATACCCTCGCCGATTCCCTGCTCCAGCAATTTCTTAAACCGGACATGGGCAGACTCTTGGATATAATGTGCCAAATCCTCCCAAATTTCAGGGGCATGTTCCCTAAGATCTTCGAAAAGCTCCGGGTTGATAGGGCCAAGCACTGAAGCCATCACTGTCAGCGCGGACTTCAGTTTGAGCGGAAAAGAAATGTATCTGTTTTCCACTATTGCTTCCACTTTGGCTGTCAGTTTGGTTTTTGTGACTTCAAACGAAGCAGCAAGCAAGTCCAGTTTACCTGGATAGTATTTATATAGCGTTTTTTTACTCATTCCCAGCACTTGGGCGATATCGTCCATGGTAGCTTGGCGATACCCCTTTTCTAGAAAAAGTTTGTAGGCCGCATCCAGAATCTTGCTTTCAGCACTTGCTTTCTTACTCATATGCATTTAGTTAAATAGGGAAGGTAAAGATTTAAAATAATGGTAGGATATACCAGAAAAAAATAGACGGAAGACCGAAGACGGAAGGTGTATCATTGAGATGACAGTTGAGATCTTTTTCTGACCTCAAAGATTTTGTCTTGGAAATGATCCCGCTAAGGCCCTAAGGTGCAGTTTTATGTAAAAAGTGGGACAGCATATCTGACTTTATATAAATCAATATATGTATATCCGCTTTTCTGCCAGTAAAAGCATCATAGGATTCGGAAAACACTAGTGTCAAGGTCACGTCGGTCACCCGTCTTCGCCCCCCCCACTGTAGCGGGTCTTCCGTCCAGTAAAGCAAAGAAAATATGGTTACTGGCATCATTGCGGATAATCCCAAATCAATATTACTATTCCTAAAAAACTTACGGTCTGTGCGAACGCAGAACGCAGTTTCTCCAAAAACCTTGGCCCCTTTCTTTGCGATCTCTGTGGCTTTGCGGTCAGTATCTATTATTTTTACAAGCCCTAATTTTTCCACAAAAACATGAACCCACAGGAAGCCGAAAAGCGAATTGCCCAGCTAAGTCAAGAAATCAACCACCACAACAACCTGTATTATCAGGAAAGCAATCCCGAAATCTCTGACTACGAGTTCGATCAATTGCTGGAGGAACTGATCCGATTGGAGACTGCATTTCCGGATTTGCTCGACCCTGACAGCCCAAGCCAGCGTGTGGGCGGGACAATCACCAAGGAATTCCTCACCGTACAGCACTCGACCCGCATGCTGTCTCTGGGCAACACCTATTCTGTAGAAGAGCTTATTGCCTTCGATGAGCGTGTCGCAAAAGGTCTTGGGCATACGGATTACGAATATTTCTGTGAAATGAAATTTGACGGAGTTGCCATCAGTTTGGTCTATGAGAACGGGCGTTTTGTACGGGCTGTAACGCGCGGGGACGGAAACCGCGGAGATGATGTCACTGCCAATGTGCGAACAATCCGAAATATCCCCCTAGAAGTAAAAGGAGACAATATTCCAGACAGATTCGAAGTGCGTGGAGAGATATTTTTACCGCTTAGGGAATTCCTGAAAATCAATGCCACACGCGAAGAAGCCGGTGATGCACTTCTCGCCAATCCCAGAAATGCAGCTTCGGGAACTCTAAAAATGCAAGATTCTTCCGTCGTCGCCAAGCGTAGATTGAACTGCTATTTCTATCAGTTGCTGGGAGACGAACTCAGTGTCAACACACATTCTGAGTCCATGTCCCTTTTAGAAACATGGGGATTCAATGTCTCCCAAACCTATAGAAAAGTAGAAAACATCCAAGAAGTAATTCAATACATAGAAGATTGGAAGGAAAAGCGATTTTCGCTGCCTGTAGATACTGACGGGGTAGTTTTGAAAGTCAATAACTACGATCAACGTGAGGAGCTGGGTTTTACAGCCAAAAATCCCCGATGGGCAATTGCATATAAGTACAAAGCTGAAAGTGCTGAGACAGAATTATTGTCTGTGACGTACCAGGTAGGACGGACAGGCGCTATCACACCGGTGGCAAACCTTTCCCCCGTAAGCTTGGCAGGTACGACTGTGAAGCGGGCCTCCCTACACAATGCCAATGAAATTGAACGCTTGGATCTGCATGAAGGTGATTTTGTGTTTGTGGAAAAAGGCGGAGAAATCATCCCTAAAATCACCGCCGTAAACCCGGAACGGAGAACTCCCGAAGCAAAGCCTCTCACCTATATCACCCATTGCCCAGAATGCGGAACTGAACTGGAACGAAAAGAAAGTGAAGCCAAGCATTACTGTCCCAATGCTGAATCCTGTCCTCCCCAGGTACTGGGAAGAATTGAGCACTTTGTGCATAAGCGGGCTATGGATATCGATTCCATGGGAACGGAACGGATCAGGGCATTGATCGATCAGGGATTCATTGCCAATCCGGCTGATATTTATGAATTGGAAGCTAGGAAGGATGAACTTTTGGGTTTGGAAATGTCCCAAGATCAATACGAAACTGAAGGTGACGGATTGCTTTATATCACCTTGGAAAAAGCACTTTACGCCTTGACTGAGGGACTTAAGTTCAAACAGATTTCTGATTTCCTAATTGAAAAAACCGACATTCCTTTCGCAGAAACACTGAGAGCTTTTCAGGATCAAATCAGAAAATGGAAAACCAAAGCTTCTGCCAATGTGGGTATGATAGAATACCTAATCAATCACCTCAAAGATCACAACCTTCCCAAGCTGGAAGACTACGTGCCCGTCGCTGTGGTTTTAGAGATTCTGTTAGGTAGAAGAATTGATTTTGACACGATCCTTCAGGCCAGTAAAACCGAAGGCACAGTGCATGGAATCCTGCTCAAGCTTAATCTGGATTTGACACCGGAAACCACCGACCGCATCAAGAAACTAAAGGCGAATACGTTCCAAGACGGTGTCATCAAAAACATGATGGAAGGAATCGCAGCATCTAAAAACCAGCCTTTCGAAAAAGTGCTTTTTGCGCTGGGAATTAGAAACATTGGAGAAAACACGGCTCAATTGCTGGCAAGACATTTTGGTTCTATTGAAAAGCTCGAAGCTGCCACTTCTGAACAATTACTGGATATCAATGGCGTGGGCGAAACGCTTGTTTACAGCATCCATGATTTTTTTGAACAGTCGAAAAACCAAGAGATCATCGCCCGATTGAAAAGCTTCGGATTGAAATTTGAGATAGAGAAAAGCGAATCAAAGCAGCTTGGCAATTCACTGGAAGGTAAGCGGATTTTGGCCAGTGGGAAACTGACCCATTTCAAGCGGGATGAGATCAAAGACACCGTGATCGCCCATGGCGGACAGTATATTTCATCCGTTTCCAAAAATCTGGACTTCATCATCGAAGGAGAAGACATGGGACCCAGCAAAAAAGAAAAAGCCCAGAAACTGGGCGTCCCGATGATTTCAGAAGAAGAGTTTTTGAAGATGATAGGTGATTAGAGTTTACAGTGTTCAGTCGCAGTAAACAGTTGGTGGTAACTGAGACTGATCACTATATCTCAACCCATTTTTTCCAAAAACAGAATGCCAATTCCTATCATCCCATTATCTTTAGCCTCCCAAACCTAATAACAATGAACCAATTTAAAGGAACCGGCGTAGCCCTTGTCACCCCATTTCACGATGATTACTCTATAGATTTCGACGGTCTCAAACGATTGATTGACCATGTAATCGATGGTGGGGTGGATTATTTGGTGGTTTTGGGTACGACAGGGGAGGCAGTGACTCTTTCATCTTCTGAGAAAAAACAGGTTCTTAATGCCTGCTTGGAATATAATGCCGGACGGGTACCCGTAGTTTATGGCATTGGTGGCAACAATACCATGTCAGTATTGAGTGATATTTCAAACACAGATTTCACCGGCATCACGGCTATTCTTTCAGTGAGCCCATATTACAACAAGCCAACCCAAGCCGGGATTATCGCTCATTACAAAGCGGTTGCAGATGCCTGCCCTGTACCGGTTATTTTGTACAATATTCCCGGTAGGACTATGTCTAATATCACAGCGGAAACCACGCTAAGTCTTGCTGAACACTCTAATATCATCGGGATGAAAGAGGCTAGTGGAAACCTGGAGCAATGCATGCAGATCGCTGCGAAAATGCCAAACGATTTCTTGCTGATTTCCGGTGATGATCTAATGACCAAGGCATTGTATAGCATTGGCGGATCGGGTATTATTTCTGTCATGGCAAATGCATTGCCTGCAACTTTCAAAGCACTATGTCATGGTACAGAAGAAGAAAGTCTACAAGCTGCATTTTCACTACTGTCGCTGAACAGTCTAATGTATGCCGAAAGCAATCCTGTAGGCATCAAAAACCTACTTAGTCACATGGGAATATGCGACGATCAGGTAAGACTACCCATGCTTCGCGCTAGCCTAGGCCTGAGCCAAAAGATCAAAGCTGAATTCCAAAAACTCAAGTAAGTATGCAAGATGCCAGATCCATATCCGAACTCAACCGGCTGATCCAACAAGCCCTGGAGACGGAACTGGATCCGGTGATCTGGGTGATCGGTGAAATCGCAGATTTCCGTCTGGCACCTCAGGGACATGCTTATTTTGAATTGGTAGAAAAGCAAGGGAATCAGGTTCAGGCAAAAATAAAAGCAAATCTTTGGTCATTTGCCTATAGGACTGTGGCTGCGAGATTTGAATCCATTACAGGATCCACCATCAAAAACGGCATGAAAGTGCTCGCACAGGTTGCCGTTAACTTCCATCCTGTCTATGGGCTGAGTATCAATGTGAAGGACATCGACCCTTCGTTTTCTTTGGGAGAGCGGGCGCGTATCCGCCAAGAAACCATTGATAGACTGACAAGGGAAGGTTTATTGCGGCTGAATGCCAGACATCTGCTTCCGGCAGTTATCCAGAAAATTGCCATAATCAGTAGTCCCACAGCGGCAGGTTATGGTGATTTTACCAATCAGCTGGAAAACAACACATACGGATATCAAGTTTATCACAAGCTTTTCCCCTCTTCAATGCAGGGAAATGAAGCTGTAGCTTCCCTCATCAGAAGTCTGGAACAGATCGAGTCGGTGAAAGATGAGCTGGGAATTGAGGCTGTAGTAATGATACGGGGAGGAGGAGCCCAATTGGATTTAGACTGCTTTGATGAATACAACCTCGCTGTCAAAATCGCAAATTACTCCCTTCCTCTGCTCACCGGAATAGGACATGAACGGGATGAAAGCATCGCCGACATTGTAGCGCATACCCAATTGAAAACCCCTACAGCCGTGGCCGAATTTCTGCTTTCAGGTTTTCGGGAATTTGAGGAAAATTTAGGATTGGCGATACTGAGACTGGATCGGGCAACCCGTCAAATGCTCAATGAAGAGCAATCAAAAATAAATCAGGTAGCGCATCAGATAAAAGCATTTTCGCATAACCGTTTAAAACTTGAAGCCGAGAAATTGAACTCCTCTGCTAATCGAATCCGGATCTCTTGCAAAAACATCCTACAGATTCAGGAAAACAGTTTAGTTTCTATGGAAAAAAATGTAGTACGGGGACTGGTTGGTTTTTTGCACAAGCAAAAGCAAGACGTAGACGCCAAAGAACTACTCCTGCGCCAATTGAATCCCCACACTATACTAGCCAGAGGTTATACTAGGACGGAACTTAACGGTAAGCCTGTAAATGCCACAAAAATCCAAATTGGGGATGAACTACATACCCATACCTCCAAACAAAAAATCAGCAGCACAATTACACAAATTGAGGAAAAATGAACGATCTAAAATATAATGAAGCAATGAAACGATTGGAGACAATCTTAACAGAGCTGGAAGAAGGAAAAAAAAGTGTGGATGAGCTTTCTGAGCTAGTCAGGGAAGCCTCTAAACTGGTAAAAGCCTGTAGAAGTAAATTAAAAACCACTGAAGATGACATAAAAAAAGCTTTTGAAGGAGCATAATTTTTTGCCTTTGACATACCAATATTTGTATTTCTCTGTTTAAAACATACTTTTAGGGAGAAGATTGGCATATTTGTTGCCAAAATTGAAAAAAAATCCTGCCTAAAGCTCTGATTCTTTATATAGGATTCAATGTTATGTCAAAAATTCCCAAATTCCCTATCGTAATTTTCTTTCTTCTAGCAAGCATGGATCTGTTTGCCCAGAACTTTTATAAAGAGAAACAGGCAAGAGACAATATCTTTAGCATAGGTGTAGGCCCTTCCTTCTCTTACATGGACAACGGCGGACAGTATAGATCCTTAAAATTCGAAATAAAGCCGTCTGTTTCTGCTTCTTTGACCAAAAGACTGACTGATCGATTTGAGCTCAGGGCCACCGGTGGCGTGCAGTGGATTTCCAGTGGGGGAAACCCGGTCTCCGAAGTCACAAATATGTGGGCTGCCAACAACTCCTCATTTACCGCCGTTGGTAGAGCTTACTATTTTGATGTAATGCCAAGCATGTACTCCATTCCTTTTGTAAACCATATGAATAGAAGTATGTTCAATCTTTACGGTGGATTAGGGCTGGGAGTAATGCATACAATTACCGATCAAGCCAAATCCTTCGGTGAGGAAGAAGTACCCCAGCGTAAAAAAATAACCACGGGTTATGTCCCAATCCGAGCCGGACTTAGCTACACACTCGGCCCATTCTCTGATATCGCACTGGAAGGCACCATGCTCGCTACGTTCACCGATAATCTTGATGGAAATATAGGTTTCAACAAATTTGGCGACCACCTAGTCCAAGGTCAGATTGTCTTTAGAAGATACTTTTTTTCCAAGTTTAACGATTAAGATTCATTTGTAACCTCCAGAAATTTCCTAGGAACATTGATCAGCAGGTTCTGATAGATTCCCGGAATCCGTATTAGGAAATAATCTTTATTCCCTTTTTCAATCACTTCACCTGTCATATTCTGGAGAGGTCCTCCGATCACACGCACTTTTTCACCAGGGTCAATAGTCGATCCATCAGATTCTACTCCTACTCCTGTTTCTATTACCCGCTTGATGATATCAAGATCTTCCTCCCGAACAGTGGCATGCTGTCCCGAAAAATTAACAAACTTAACCGCACCCGGAACTTGAAGACATTCCCAAAGTTGATTGCGGTGGGTTTTCACAAAAACATACCCGTTGAACATGGCACGCTGCACTTTCTTTTTACGGTCAGACCATTGGCGTAGCTCCTCTATCATTGGCAAGTAAATTTCCACTCCTTTTTCTTTCAGCCGGTCAGCCACTTTCTTCTCAGATCGTGAGGTTGTGTACATCACAAACCACTTTAATTCTTCCATTCTACTCGTATAATTTCGGGATGGCGAACTTACAAATTCCGTACTGGAAATAGAAAAATAAATATTTAAATATGATTATTTATAATAATGCCCGTAGCTATATTCTCTTTGTTTTACCGGACAAAAGCCCGGTAAGGAGAAGCAGGGCGAAATAGCCCAAGCTTAGGATTTTACCAAATCCTATAGTGGAAAAGCGGTTCATCATATTTAAAAAAAACCTCTGAGACATTGCCCCAGAGGTTTTAACAAAAAAAACCACCAACCTTAATCCAATCAAGACTTAAGTTTGCTGATCCTCAATGAGAGTTTATCTGCTAACAAATACATGACTGGTACGATGACTAACGTAAGGAATGTCGCAAAGGTTAACCCAAATATTACCGTCCAGGCCATCGGTCCCCAGAAAGCGGCATTATCCCCTCCCACATAAAATTGTGGGTCAAAAGAACTCAATAGTGTCCCGAAATTAATGTTCATACCTATCGCCAAAGGAATCAACCCAAGAACTGTGGTAATCGCAGTAAGCAGTACCGGTCGAAGTCTGGTTTTCCCTGACTCCACTATACTTGCTATCATCAGAGGGAAAGGCAAATGATCTTTTGGCCCCATCCCCAGTTCATCTCTCTTCCGCTCACGAACTAGATTGGTATAATCAATAAGGACAATCGCATTGTTTACCACCACCCCTGCAAGGGAAATAATCCCGATACCCGTCATAATCACGACAAAATCCATATTGAAAATCACAAGCCCCAAGAATACGCCAATTGTACTCAAAACCACAGAAGCCATAATGATAAATGGCGTGGTCACTGAGTTAAACTGAGCTACGATAATTAAGAATATCATGGCTACCGCAACTCCCAAGGCTCCTATTAGAAATTCCATGGATTTGTTTTGCTCTTCCTGTTCTCCCGTATATTTCACAGAGATTCCATCAGGAACTTCCCAAGATTGCAATGCCTGTTGGATTTGGGTATTTACCTCAGTAGGATTGTAGCCATCAAGAACATTGGAATAGACCGTGATAGCTTTCTCAAGGTCCTTTCTCTTCACCGAGCCATAAGTAGACCCGTATTTCACATCAGCAACAGCAGATATAGGCACCTCCCGCTTAGTCCCAAACTTGTCTCTGAACCCGATCTTCTTATTTACCAAGGTATTGATATCATATCTGAAGCCTTCGTTTAGACGTAGCTGAATAGGATAATCATCTTCACCTTCCTTGTATTTAGACACTTCCAATCCAAAAAGAGCTGTTCTCAAATCTGTCGCTATCTCCGAGGTAGAAAGTCCAAATCTTCTGGCTTTCTCGCGATCAATATCCAGAATAACCTCAGGATTACCCAAGGACAAATCAGATTTCAATTCCTCTATACCTCCGATATTTTGATTCACCAGGTATTCCCTTGTCTGGTTCACAAAAGCAATCAATTGCTCATAATCCTCTCCTGAAAACTCCAAATTCACAGCCCGTCCCGTCGGCGGGCCGTTTCTTTCCTTATCCACGGTAATCAGCACTCCGGGATACTTCTCGACCAGCTGACGAATTTCCTCCATCGCTCCGTTGGTGTTTATTCCTTGTCTATCAATGTAATCCACAAATCCGATCGTGATTTTTGCCTTATTGGGAGTCGGCTGATTACTTGGCCCTTCCATCGGATCTCCGGTACCCTCTCCTACCTGGGTAATGACAGATTCTAAAATATTCTGATAATCCTCCAGTGCCACCATCAATTCATCTTCCATCCCATCCACAAACTCATTGGTAGCCTCTATGTCTGTACCTATTGGAAATTCTATAAAAACATTGATCAGCTGAGGCTGATTATCCGGAAAGAACAACACTTTCGGAGCTCTTATACCAAGCAATACCAAAGAAAACACCAGAAGTAAAACTGTCCCTCCCAAAAACGCATAAGGTCTTCTGCCATCCAAAGCGTACTTCAGTGTCGATTCGTAGCCATTTTCCAACTTCACCAAAAAAACCGTCTGGAACCACCGGATGGCTTTCCTCAAAACAAAGGTGTTGAAGACCGTAAGCAGACAACCTACCAGCATCAATGTCCCAAAAGCTGTAGCACCTGCCAAGTAAAATATAGCGGATAAAACAAGGAACACCCCCGCCACAATTATTGATTTCTGTTTAGGCTTGTTCCTGCTTATATCTTCCACTTTCATAAAAATGGAAGTCAACACAGGATTGATCACCAAAGCCACAAAGAGTGAGGAAGAAAGCACGATGATAAGTGTAATCGGAAGAAATTTCATGAATTCTCCGACTATACCCTGCCAGAAAGCAAGTGGAAGAAACGCCGCAAGTGTGGTAGCAGTAGAAGTAATAATAGGCCATGCTACTTCGCCTACGCCTTCTTTAGCTGCTTGTACTGCGTCTTTCCCTTCGGACATCAGTCGGTATATATTTTCTACTACCACGATCCCATTATCTACCAGCATTCCCAGAGCAAGGATCAGCGAGAAGAGCACCATCAAGTTTAGCGTAATGCCGAAGGCGTTCAAAATCAAGAAGGAAATGAACATGGAAAGCGGTATGGCAATACCTACAAAAAGCGCATTCCTAAAGCCTAAAAAGAACATCAATACCAATACAACCAGAATGACCCCAAAAATGATCGAGTTCTCCAAATCACTGACCTGAAGTCTGGTTGCCTTGGATTGATCGTTGGTAATGGTAATCTCAAGGTCAGGAGGAAAGCGGTTTGCCTTGGTCTTGTCTATAATCTCTTTGATTTTATCTGCAGCATACAACAAGTTTTCCCCACTTCTTTTTACGACGTTGATCGTCACCACCGGTAGGTTTTTGCTCCGGGCATAGCTGGTTCTTTCCTTGTAAGTGTCTTTTACTTCCGCCACATCCCGTAGATAGACAATCTTTTGATTATCCGTTTTGACTATGATATTGAGCAATTCCATCGGATCGGTGAACTCACCATCCACCCGTAGGGTACGCTGAAATTCTCCCGCCCGGATATTGCCTCCCGATATCGTGACATTTTCAGTTTGCACCGCCTGGGCGATATCATTGAAAGTCACACCGGTGGATTCCATCCTATAGGGATCGGCATTGATCTGGATTTCCCGCTCTACCGTGCCTGCCAGATCAGCCTTTGAGATCTCCGAGAGCTTCTCAATCTCATCCTCCAGATACTCCCCAAACTTCTTTAACTCCGCCTCAGAGTAATCTCCCGAAATATTTACATTCATTATGGGAAAATCAGAAGTGTTTACCTCCAATACATTGGGATCCTGATCCAAGTCTGTAGGCAGCTCACTTTTAGATTTGTCCACAGCATCTTTTACATCCTGAATAGCCTTGGATATCTCTACTCCGGGATTGAATTCCACCACGATGGAAGAAAAATCCTGAACTGAAGTGGAAGTGATATCTTTCACATCGTTGATAGACTTCAGTTCTTTTTCTATAGGCCTGGTGATCAGGTTTTCCATATCCACGGGAGAGTTGCCCGGATAAGGCGTTCCTACATACACCGTAGGGATCACTATTTCCGGGAAACTTTCCTTCGGCATGTTGCGATAAGCACTTAAGCCGAGTACAGTGATAATCAGCGTAAGTATTACCACAGAAGTGGAGTTGTCCACCGACATGCTGGACAATCCAAATTCTCTCGTTTTTTGGTCCTTTTGAATATCTGACATGTTCTTACTACTGAGCTATATTCACATTGAAATTATCCCCCACTTCCCGAAATCCTTTATCCACCAAGGTCTCCGAACCGGTCAGTCCCTCTAGTATTTCTGATTCCCTATCAAAGGTTTTGCCCCGCTTGACATAGGTTTTCTTGGCCTTCCCATCTACTACCGTAAATAAGTAATCGCCTCTGTTATCACTTAAAATCAAATAACTCGGTACGATTATAGCCTCGGGATTTTCATAATCCCGAATCTTCAAGACCGAGATCATATTGGGCTTCACCATGGCCATGCTAGGTAAAAAAACCTCTATCTTGAACGTACGGTTGTCAGGGTTGATAATCGCTCCCACAGATGACACTCTGGTACGGAGTTCTTTGCCTATCGACGGGAAATTCACGTTTACCGAATCACCCTTGTCCAGCACCCCTACATAACTTTCCGATATATCTGCTTCAATAAACAAGTCACTTTTTCCGACAAATTGAAACATAGAGACACCTGGCTGGACCAATTCTCCCAGTCTTACCTCTACCGATTCGATCGTCCCCGAAAAGGGTGCTCTTACAGTGGCCTTATCTAGCTGGGTTTTGGCAGTGGCAAGATTCCGCTCCAGCCCCTCTTTCCTATTCTTCGCTTCCAGAAATTGTACTTCTGTACCGATCTGCTGGTTCCAGAGACGTTCTTGTTTCTCAAATAATGTGGTAGCCAGACTCAACGTATTCTCCAACTCATCAATATTCCGCTGGATAGACTCTGCATCGATTGTTGCAAGCACAGCTCCTTTAGCCACGGTCTGCCCTTCACTCACGGGCACCTCTAGAATACGCCCTGCAGCCTCCGCGCTGATCATTACATTCTTCTTGGAAAGCACTGATCCGGTCACTTCTACATAATGATCGAATTCTCCCTTTTTTACTTTCGCTGTAGTGATCAGCAACGACTTTTGGTTTTGCTTTGCAAATTCGGGATCCAGTTCGATCAGCTCAGCCTCCAACGCTCTAATCCGGGTATCGATTTCATGGGATTCAGCTTTGAGCTTTTCCAGTTCAGCTTTTTTGGCATCCACACTTTCTTCCGAAGCACAGGAAACAGCTACAAAAGCCAGCGCAATTAGGGGTAAAAATTTATTGATTAGTTTCATGATTTTTAGATAATATCTTTGTTTATGCCTTCCTCTGTAAAAGAAAATAACTTGCCCGCCGGGGCGGATTGGATTAGTTGTCCAGTCCTTCCTGTAAAATACCAAGTGCCTTCTCCAGATCCACTTTAGCCACCAGAGCATCGTAAAGCGCTGAAAAATAATTGGACTCAGCCTCTTCCAGTGTCGCATTTGCTTCCACCACCTCGAGATTCGATCCGACACCTTCGTTATATTTAATCTTGGTCATCTCAAACACCTCTCTTGCCAGCTCCATATTTTCCTCTTGGACCACCAGTGTACGGAGACTATTCTGGAGCGTTTTTCTCGCCTCAAACAACTCCAATGCTACATTCTGCTCCATATACATCAACTGATTTTCCAGTTGATTCACTTTCAACCGGCTTTGCTGTATTCTATAATGCTTATTGAGTCCATCGAAAATAGGAATAGACATCCTCAACCCCACAAAAGATGTTGAAAACCATCTGTCTGCCTGAAAAACACTGCCCAAATTTTCTGCACCCGACACTCTCTGAAAAGTTCCAAACGCAGTAATTTGAGGCATATATTGAATCTGATTATTTTTTAAATCCAGTAGTGCAAGATCCCTATTGGTAATCACCTGGTCAACCTCTACCCTATTGGAGCCGGCTTGATCAAGCAAATTCATGATTTCTGCTTCATCATTAAGTGACGACAGATCTTGCGTCAGCTCTATCTCAATAGTTTCGGGCAATCCCATATGAAGTTTTAGCAATTCCTTGCTCACGGCTACAGCTACCTCGTTTTTCTCAAGCTCAGTCTTTAGGTTATTAGACTGAACCTTGATCCTGCTCACATCCAACTTTTCTACAAACCCCGCTTCATACATCGCTTCTGTTTCTTTCAACAAAGCATCTGTCTGAGTAAGGTTAGCCTCTACTAATTTTCTCCTTTCATTGTTTACCAGTACAGTGAAATATGCCTTTTTCACATTTTCGACAACATCATTCTCTGTCTTTACTTTATCAAATTCAGTTAGGGTTTTAAGCGTTTTAGCTGCCTTCAACCCCACAAAATAAGATCCGTTAAAAATCATCTGCTCCACATTGATACTTAATGAAGACTGATAGTTTACGGCAAACGGTATAACGGTTATATCATCGGGAGTATCCGCCGACCCACCGCCCGAACCGTCGTCAGGAATAATTCCTCCTGCTTCAGCAGGCAAGATGATTAACGGGGGCTGTACGTTTTTGGTCATCTCCAGTGTGCTGGTGATTTGAGGCAGACCGGCGGCTCTGTTTTCTCCTACAACTCCCTTTGAAACCAAAATCTCCAGCCTGGCATTTTTTGCATCTACATTATTTTCCAGCGCAAACTCCAATGCCTCTTTGAGATTGAGCTGTACCTCATCCACTTTAGGTGCTTCTTGTGCAGTAGCCTCAAGCTTAACTAAGCCCAAAACTATCAGCAGTGTTAAATAAATCTTCGATCTAAACATAATGTTATTCTAAAAAGGATCTGTTGTCTATTAATTGTTAATTTTTGAAGACTTTATGCCTTCGATCGATTAATTCGAATTACGCTTTTCAAAATAAGCTTCCCTGCCTTTTTCGGTAAATATGCCATGTAAGAAATGATCCAGCATCTCCATGTGAAGTGCCACTAGACCGAAGTCTGTCCTATCGAAAGTTGAAGGATTCATGGCAGACCTAATTTGGTCAACTCTCATATTTGCCAAAATCTTGGCATTGATTTCAGGTCGAAAGTAGCCAAGCCTCTTGCCTTTTTCAATCACGTTGACGATATCTGTCACAATAATTTCATCTTTAAACTCATTGAACATCTCCCACACTTCCGGAAAGTACTTCTGGATCTCCAGCAAAACCATGGGATTTAAAGTGGCCAAACGTTCTCTTACCATTTTGGACATATGTACCAAATGCTCAATAACCCCGTCCTCCCCATTCATTATCTTTTTGAGCGACTGTTGATCTTCATTCAAGGCCACGGCAAAAGCTTCCTTTACTAGCTGCTTTTTATCACTAAACTCCTGATAAATTGTCTTCTTCGAAACTCCTGCCAATCGGGCGATATCTTCCATAGTTATGGCACGGATCCCGTACTGACTGAACTGCTCTTGTGCTACCCCCAGAATCTTATCTCTCATTTCTCTCTATTCTCCAATATTTTTACATGGCAAAATTACAGAAACTTTCATCCCGTCAAAAGTTTCCTACGTATCAAAAACGAACAATATTCGGCATTAACAAAAAAATAACATATAAAACCGTGCGAAAATGAACAGTACAGCTAGTTTTTAGAATTTTAAATTGACGGAGCTAGTGGTAAGTAGGAAAACCTCATTACTGATTCAAAGTCTCGAACGGCTACGTCTGGTTCAAGTCTCATGACTTGGACCCAAAATATTGCAGTCTTCAGACTGCAATTTCAAAATAGAGCAGTCTGAAGACTTCATTTAGCAAGGCAAGTCAGGAGACTTGCGCCAACTAAGGTTTTTCAAAAAAAACAGGCAATGGTTTTACAAAAAAAAAATCAAATTACTATTTTCGCATTCACTCGGGGTGTAGCGCAGCCCGGTTAGCGTACACGTCTGGGGGGCGTGAGGTCGCAGGTTCAAATCCTGTCACCCCGACTTGATTGAGAAGGAGCCATGAGTTAACATCTTATTGCTCCTTTTTCATTTGCCTTAAACTTACAGACCAAATTTCTCTTGGCAAATGCAGCCATCGTTTAAAATTTGAACTCTGCACTGGTCCAAATGCACTGGTCTAAGTCTTCAGACTTGGACCCGAAGTACTGCAGTCTTCAGACTGCTTTTCAATGATCGTAAATTTATTTAACCATAGCAGTCTGAAGACTGCATTGAATAAGGCACAAGGTCCGAAGACTTGCGCCAATTGCGCTGGATGCTCTAGTTCAAGTCTTCAGACTTGGACTTAACTTGCTGCAGTCTCCCGACTGCACTTAACCAAGAAGAAAAAATTAGTAAACTATTCAATAAGAATCACATCAATCATCTTTTCCGGTAATCCTGCATAGTTGGATGCACTGCTATAAATATAATCCTCTGCTGAATACACCAATCCGGCAACTACTGGATTCTGATGTATGTAATTGAGACATCTACTGATCTTTTCATTTGTATTTAGCTCAATTGGATGATTATGTTGCTGCCATAATTGAAAAACCGTGTTGTTTGAGTTCTTTGCTCCGGCTTTCCTAAAGTGATTAAGCAAAAATTCTTTTCTGCTTTCATCCTGGCTTGTCTGGATAGATTTAACTATTTCTGTCGAAGTAAATTTTTTGAAATCCCGGATAATTGACTCGATTGTTGGCTCACTATTTCTGCCAATGATCAAATGAATATGGCTTGACATGATGCAAAAGGCGCATAAGTCCAAGCCTTTATTATTTTGGCAGTATTTTAAAGAATCTACCAGAATATCTCTGTAATGTTTTCGCGTGAAGAGATCAATCCATTCTACAATTGTAAAAGTCACGAAATATAGTCTCTCCTGATCTCTGATTTTGTATTTTCTGCTCATTTAAAAAGTCATTAGATTACTAATAGTAAGTTACTTAAAAGTGAAATGATTTTTCATGGATTAGTTAAAAATCAGGCAGTCTGGTTCAAGTCTAAGTCCGGTTCAAGTCTTCATACTTGGACCCAAAATATTGCAGTCTTTAGACTGCCTTTCAGTAATCGTCAATTTATATAACCACAGCAGTCTGAAGACTGCATTTATTAGCAAGGCACAAGTCTGAAGACTTGCGCCAATCTCTACTGGTTCAAGTCTATTGACTTGGACCCTAAGTATTGCAGTCTTTAGACTGCTTTTCTGTGATTGTAAGGTTATTTAACCTCTGCAGTCTGAAGACTGCATTATCATAAGCACAAGACTAAAGTCTTGCGCTAATCAATCAGGTCTTATAACCTAGAGTCAAGATTGATCTTCGACGTCATTGCGAGGGAAGAATGACCGAAGCAATCTCATCGTATCATAAAAGATTGCTTCGTCGTGCCTCCTCGCAATGACGTGGCACCAAATTTTCAAATCCGCCACAGCGGACAAGTTATTTCATTTTTCAATCTTTCAATCTAACGCTCAATTCCGTACCTTTGCAGCTTACCAGCCAAAGGACATGATTTTCTTCTTTGAATCCCCTCAAAAAACCGTTTACGCTGTACAATCTCCACACCCTTTCGCGCCCGAAGACCTAGAAAAGCTGACTTGGCTTTTTGGCGGAGCAACAGCTATTACTGCACCTTCACTTTCCGGTAAATACTCAGGACCCCGCAAGGAAATGATCACTCCATGGTCTACCAACGCAGTGGAAATCACCGCAAACATGGGAATCCCCGGCATTATCCGAATTGAAGAGTTCTTCCCGCTAAATGAAGGAGACAGCATTGACCCAATGCTTCAGCATGCATTTGAAGGGCTGGATCAGGAGATTTTTGATATTCACCTGCAGCCCGAAGCGGTCATAGAAGTAAGCGACATCGCGGCATATAATAAGGAGCATGGGTTGGCACTTAGCCAAGAAGAAGTGGATTACCTGGACAACGTCGCCAAGCAATTGGCCCGTCCTCTGACGGATTCTGAAGTCTTTGGCTTTTCCCAAGTAAACTCTGAGCACTGCCGTCACAAGATTTTCAACGGCACCTTTATCATCGACGGTGTAGAAAAACCGCAGACACTTTTTCAGCTCATCAAAGAAACTTCCAAGAAGCACCCAAATAGAATCGCTTCTGCATATAAAGACAATGTGGCATTTGTCGGAGGACCAAAAGCACAGCAATTCGCACCGAAAACAGCACATCAAGCGGACTTCTTCGAAACCCGTGAAATCGACACGGTTATTTCCCTAAAGGCTGAAACACACAACTTCCCTACTACCGTGGAGCCTTTCAATGGCGCGGCAACCGGAGCCGGAGGAGAAATCAGAGACCGTCTCGCAGGAGGCACGGCATCCATTCCTTTGGCGGGAACCGCGGTATACATGACCTCTTATCCTAGATCGGAGAAAGGAAGAAGCTGGGAAAGTAAGCTAGCTGAACGCCCTTGGCTATACCAAACACCGATGGACATCCTGATCAAAGCTTCCAATGGAGCGTCTGATTTCGGAAATAAATTTGGTCAACCGTTGATCTCCGGATCCCTTTTGACTTTCGAGCACGAGGAGGATGGGAAGCATCACGGATTTGACAAGGTAATTATGCTGGCCGGTGGTGTGGGATTCACCAATGCCAAATACACCAAGAAAAACGAACCAAAAGCCGGTGATCAGATTGTGATCATGGGCGGCGACAACTATAGAATCGGAATGGGCGGTTCGGCGGTTTCTTCATTGAATACCGGAGAACTTTCCAATGCCATCGAACTGAACGCCATACAACGCTCCAATCCTGAGATGCAGAAACGTGTATCCAACGTGATCCGCGCTATGGCTGAGAACGAAAACAATCCGATCATCTCCATACACGATCACGGAGCAGGCGGACACTTAAACTGCCTTTCTGAACTGGTAGAAAACACCGGAGGCACGATTCATATTGACAAATTACCGGTGGGAGACCCTACCCTTTCCGCTAAGGAAATCATCGGAAACGAATCCCAGGAGCGCATGGGGTTGGTAATCGGCAAAGCGGACGTTGACACCTTGCATCAGATTTCCGACCGTGAGCGCGCACCATTCTATGTGGTGGGCGAGACTACCGGAGATATGCATTTCAAATTCGAAAATGGAAAAACCGGTGAAAAGCCGGTGGACTGGAACCTGAGCTACATGTTCGGCTCTTCCCCAAAAACCATTTTGGAAGATAAAACCACCAACGCCTCTTTTTCGGAAGCAACTTATGAAGCAGATCTGATCCAAGGATATATCCGCGACGTACTGCAACTGGAGGCTGTGGCTTGTAAAGACTGGTTGACCAACAAAGTCGATAGATCCGTAACCGGTCGTGTGGCAACTCAGCAAACTGTCGGTGAGATTCAACTTCCCCTGAATGACGTGGCTGTGATGGCCTTGGACTTTACCGGAAACAAAGGTATCGCCACCTCCATCGGTCATGCACCTGTGGCAGCATTGGCAGACCCTGAGGCGGGAAGCCGGTTGGCAATCGCAGAGGCGATGACCAACTTGATTTTCGCACCTATTCAGGATGGTTTGCAGGGGATTTCCCTTTCTGCCAACTGGATGTGGCCTGCCAAAAACAAAGGTGAAAACGATAGATTATACAGAGCGGTAGAAGCAGTTTCGAAATTTGCCATTGATTTGGGAGTGAATATTCCTACAGGAAAAGACTCCCTCTCCATGACTCAGAAATACCCTGACGGAAAAACGGTTTATTCTCCCGGAACGGTGATTATCTCCACAGTGGGAGAATGCTCGGATGTGAAGAAGACGGTGAAAACTGCTCTGAAACCAATCAAAGGAAGTAGAATCCTCTACATAGATTTTTCCAAGGACGACTTCAAACTGGCTGGCTCCAGCTTCTATCAGGCGCTGAACAAAGTAGGAACAGAAACACCTGACGTTAAAAATCCGCAGTATTTTGCACAGGCATTTACAGCTGTACAGGACCTCATCGATCAGACTTGGGTGCTTGCAGGTCATGATATCTCCTCAGGCGGATTAGTCACAGCCCTGTTGGAAATGTGTTTCCCTGTACAGAATATTGGATTGAAAGTGAAACTAGATCGCTTGCATGAGCCGGACATGGTAAAAGCATTGTTTGCCGAAAATCCAGGAATCCTCATTCAGGTGGCTGATGAGCATGCAGTAGAAGCCTTATTGGCAGAAGCGGATGTGGACTACGTGGAGTTGGCCAAAGTGACTGATTCCGGAAATATTGAATTTGCAGGAAAAGACCTGACGCTGGACATCACTGAGCTTCGTGATGTATGGTTCAGATCTTCCTATCTATTGGACAGAAAGCAAAGCGGGGAGCAACTAGCCAAAGACCGCTTTGACAACTATAAAAATCAACCGCTGGCATTTGAGTTTGCAGAAGGCTGGAAAGGTAACTTTGCGGCAGCGGGACTTGATCCTTTCCGCACTACGAAAGGCAAGGCGAAAGCAGCAATCATCCGTGAAAAAGGGGTGAATGGAGATCGTGAGATGGCTTACTCCCTTTGGCTGGCTGGATTCGAAGTGAAGGACATTCACATGACCGATCTGATCGCAGGTCGTGAAAACCTGGAAGATGTACAGCTAATCGTATTCGTGGGTGGATTCTCCAACTCCGATGTACTAGGTTCGGCCAAAGGTTGGGCAGGTGCATTCCTCTACAATCCGAAGGCTAAGCAGGCGCTGGACAACTTCTACGCAAGACCTGACACCTTGAGTTTGGGCGTATGTAACGGTTGCCAACTGATGGTAGAACTTGGCCTGGTCACTCCTGATCATGCCGACAAACCAAAGATGCTACACAATGCATCCCATAAGTTTGAATCCACTTTCGTGAATGTAACCATCCCACAAAATGAGTCTGTGATGTTAGGCTCACTTAGCGGTCAGAGACTAGGTGTATGGGTAGCCCACGGAGAAGGCAAATTCCATCTGCCTCAGGCAGAAAGTGACTACAACTTCGCGATGAAATACAGCTACGAGGCCTACCCAGGCAATCCAAACGGTTCCGATCACGCTACTGCAGGTATCGCCTCAGCAGACGGTCGTCACTTAGCCATTATGCCGCATATCGAGCGAAGTCTGAAGCCTTGGAACTGGGCTCACTACCCTGCTGATAGAAATGATGACTTTACACCTTGGATGGAGGCTTTTGTGAATGCGAGAGTATGGGTTGAAGAACATACTTCTTAAACCTCCGATATTCATTATTGGATGTTCATCATTCGATATTCTTCTGATTGAAAAATTGGAATATTGAAAGATTGAAAAATTAAGAACCTCGAAACTTATAAATCCCTTAGAGAAATCTGAGGGATTTTAGAAAAATACCCCAAATTATAACCCAAGGTATCATCTTTAAGAACTAAAGAATTATGATAAGTTTTTGATGTGATCTCTCACTTTAGAAACTTCAGTTTTTTCCTCATAGATTTTCTTTAATACAAATTCCAAAACGAACTTTAAACTTGTTGCTTTTTCAAAACATTCATCTTCAGATAATTGATGGATTCCAACTGAGAGTGTCCCGTATAATAACCTAAAAGGGTTATGCCCCAAACCCTTCAACGAATCAGGCAAATATTTAAAAATTTCATCTATCAGTTGTGATAGAGCATGTTCACTTTCATGCCTTTCCAACAATTTTTTTAATTCCATGCTTTCAGGTGTATTGATTTCAGCTACCTCAGTAAGTAAATGAAGTATTTCATTTTCTACAATTCTTCTGAAATAGGCGAATGCTCCAATTCCAAAATTGGATGATAGGTTCATCAATGCTTTTTTATAAAGATCTAGATTTTCAGGATTAAGGATTTTTTTCGCAAATCCATCAACGTTTATAGAAAATGGAGGGTCTTGCCCTATTTTCTTTGCATAGAAATAATAATTTTCCTCATGTAATTCAGTGAAAAATTCAATAAGAAAAACCGCCCTTTTTCTCTTACAATTTTGACATTCGCCATATACTTTCTCTGTAAATTTCTGACCCTTCAGTCCATTGATTTCATAAAAAGCGTACCTAACTCTTTTTGAAACAAGTAATCGATTATTATTTGCGGCATGAATTTCCATTTTCCGCAACGTTTCTTCCTCAAATTTCAAAAGATGAGTTTGCTGCTCGGCTTGGCAGATACATAAAAATGGAAAACCAAAATTTTCTAGCCCCAATGGAATTTCAGCAAACTCTCCATTGATACGCTCTTTTTTATATAATGGGTGGCTTTGAAGCAATGTTCTAAAGCTATCGCAATTAAATCTATTTTCATCCATACTATAAAAATAAACAAATATTTTTCACCTACCCCTTGCTTTCCACCCATCTGAGCGCAATTTTACAGCCCAATAGAAAATTAAATTCAAGCATTAATTACAACTCTTTTCAATAATTTTCCACCAGTCCAGATTTTCCCAAAAACGATTTTAAAGTAAAATTGATAATCATCGTTTTCAGAAATTTGAATATTTATCAAACCTAAAATATGCTTCAAGTTAAAGAGAAAAGCATTATAATCTTTTTCACTAACAAGTAACTCTTTAGCCCTTGTATAATAAATAATACAGTCGTATAGGGTTGAATTCAAATCTGAAAATTCTTTGGATTTAATTATCATCATTGAAGTTTCTACATCCCTAGTTAAAAGATCATATAACTTGAGATTACAGCTATAGGTAGAGCTAAATATTTCCTTTTGAATAGCCTCCTCGCTAATAATAACCGAGTAATTTTCACTAAGATCGCTTTCATTAAAATTTGGGACATATTCTTTGTCTCCAAATACTTCATGAAAAATTTTTAAAATATCAATTACGGTAAGACGATATGCTTCAAACTTGGCAAAAGCTTGAAATTCACGGATAGCAGAGTTCATATGAGATGTGAAAAAAATTATAGGAATTGAGACAATTAAGGATGAAAAAACTGGCATAAAAAACACACCTAGTTCATAGCCGTATGAGAAAAATTCTGGGTTCTCAGAATTTATAGAAATAATCAAAATACCACCAATACTAGTCATAAATGAAAGAACCCAAATCCAATTCAATTTATACCATGCATAATGAAAATGTTCAGAATTCATTCTTTCGACCTAATTAGAAAAGTATTTTACCTATTTCTCCATCATTTTCTTCAACAACTCCACCTTTTCCCGCTCGGATTCCAGAAGTCGCTCATAAAGCTTTTTGTTTTCTTCAAGTGCCTCAACCCACTTCTCTATCGGATTTACATTAAAGGTTGTATGATAATTCACACCGCTGAATTGACCATTGAATGAAGAATTAAAAAAGTTGATGGCCGATTCCTCATTAAAACTCTTAATCGCTTCCGCCGGAACCTTTAAAATCTCAGCCACCTGACGCAAGAGGTCTTCCTCCACTTCTTCCTTTTGCTCCAGCAGGCTGATTTTCTTCTGGGACCAGTCAGGCCCGAGTTCGAAGGCCAGTGACTCCTGCTTGATGCCCATCATCTCACGAAAACGCTTGATATTCCTGCCGTGGTGGATTTTTTCGTTCATAATCTGAAGTATTAGAAAGGGAAATTAAGAAAATCTGCCCAAAGTCCTTGGACTAATTTATTCCTTAGGGATGAGATCAGCAAGGAATCCGAGGTATTGCCTGATAAATCCAGACAAAAGGTGTCGGGATGGGTGAGTAAGGATTGAGATTTCGTTTGTCAAAAAGGCACAAAGATGCGAGAAGTCAATCCTACTCTAGGTGCAGTAAAATCGCTCGTAGACTGGGAAAAGTATATATCGAACCCCTTCTAGCCATACTTAGTGTACATTCAATTAGCAAACTAGGTGAGTTTAGTTGTCTAATTGATTTTAAGCCTCCACCAATCCTTCTCAAATGTGATGTAGCTTCTAGTGTCACCAAAACCTATAAAGATATCATTTCCTACTATTTCTAAAACTTGTCCTGTGTAAGCATTACCAGGATATTCCCCAACCATTTTCCAACTTTCTTCAGCGGGATTAAACTGCCATATCTCTTTAAATTGCTCCTCTTCACCCTGATAATCACTTTCTTTGCCTCCAAGGATATATCCAAATCCATTCTGTGCAAAACCAGTTGCATCGTATCTCTTAATGCCCGGGAAATCTGGAAGAACTTCCCATTGATCTGTAACGAGATCATAACTATAGTTTGATTTGGTCCCTTTTCCACTATCCATACGGCACGTGAAATAGACCTTATTTCCGACTCTGAAGTTGGCTGAATAAACAATAGATGCTGGAGCACTAGTTTTTTGAATGAATTGGAAATCAATTAAACTGATTTCGTATGTTTTCCTACCCCAAAAAAGTATTGCTTTATCACCATTTACTTCAATATCACCATAATTCATACCTCTAAATGCAGGTAAGTCGGCCACTTTTTCCCAACTATCGGAGACTGGATCATAAGCATGAACCGCAGTGTATTCGATATGATCGCATGCAACATTTAATTCCGGACAGCTTAAGGTACCGCCTACAAACACGTAGCCTTTTTCATTATATACCAAGACTTCACCTCCAATGAAAGGTCCCAAAGGAAATGAAGCTTTTTCCTTCCAAGTGGCTGAGTTTATATCATATTCCCAAAAATCTCCATAATAGGTAGCATTAGAGCCGTAGCCTGTTCCAACATAAATTTTGTTTCCTATGGTGAAAGAAAATGCACCTGTTCTTCCAGAGGAGGGGAATTCTCCGATATTGGAAAATTCCAACTGGACTTCATCAGGATCTGTAACTTGTGGCTCTTCACTACTTGAACAGCCTGATACCATACATAGAAATAAAATGATGATGGTTATTGATTTCATAAGTCTTGGATTTTATAGGAAAAGTAGCACAAAACTATGGTATTTTAATCTACTGATTTTGTGATCATAATATGGAATTTTAAATACCACCAAATCGTCCCCAACTGAGCGTAGATTGTGACAACATTTATATTTCTGGATTTGTAATCCTTCTACTTCACTAGTTTCCCCCCTGAAATCGCTTCGCTCATTGGACTATAGCTTCAGGGTTGACATTTCCCAACGTCGATTCTATATACCCCGCATTTCATACGGGGCTACGCCTCGGCGCACAGGTATTTATTGTTTGACCACTTCGTGGTCGGATATCGAAATAGAATTATGTGAAAATCTCAACTATTCATGATCCCAACGGGATCGAACCATGAATAACCATGGGTGAAACCCATGGCTATGAGGGCAAATGTATCATACCCCACGACCCCGAAGGCGGTCGAACTCCGCAGCTGTACTTGTACTGCTCTAAGCTAATGTCATGAGGTCTAAGCAATGTGTTTAGCTGAAAAGGTTGAGAAGAATGACTATATGGTTTGTGGGGTATTTTTAATATCGGCCATGCCTAAAGGCATTTTCAAATCACGGGTTTATCATTTTACCAGCCATTGAAATGACTGGCTATAGAATCGATCATGCCTACGGCATTTATTAGAACGAAATCTCTCATTCTTGCCAATTCCCAGAACACAGATCATAAATATCATAAAATTTGTAAGTCCGGCAAATTAATCAAACTTAACCCACCCTACAGGCTGGCTGCTCGCTAGATTTGTCCAGTGGACAAATCTTTAACGCTCGCCCCTCAGCGGGACGACCCATCTTCTTGCCAGCCGTTTCAACGGCTGAAAAAATTGATGACAGAATGATCCGGCAAAGTCCCAGAGGGACGGGCGATATAAGATAAGAGCTAAGCTCAGTTACAAACTCATACAGCATCCGGATCATTTTCAGCGCAAATAGAAATTGCCGTCTTAGTCGTAATCGCCCCCGTCTGACTGTTTTGTTAAGAATTTCCCGACCTTTGAGCCTTGGACTAACCCAACAAACCACTATGTTAATTATACCTGAAGAGAAAATCAGTGGATATTTAGATTATACAGAACTGATTGGAGCGCTTCGAGAAATTTTCCAGTCTGACTATACCATGCCATTGAGGCACCATCATTTTTATAAAACACCTCAGGGAGATGACAACACATTGATTCTAATGCCGGTTTGGAACAGCGAATACATGGGCATGAAGCAGGTAACTGTAGCACCGGCAAATACCAAAGGTAATATACCTTCTATTTTTGCGCAGTATATTCTTAGCGATTCCAAAACGGGACAACCTTTGGCTATAATGAATGCCACTGAGCTAACCGCCCGGAGAACGGCCTGTACCTCAGCACTTGCAGCTTCATACCTGTGTAGGAAAGACGCAGAAAATTTACTTGTAATAGGCGGCGGATCTGTGGCTAAACATTTGGTCCAGGCTCATTTGGCTGTAAGAAAATTCAAAAAAATCAGTGTATGGATGCGAAACACTGCCAAAATGAAAGAATTCGTTACCAGCTTAAACATTCAGGGAATTCATACCGAAGCGGTTACTAATTTAGAAGAATCGGTCGGTCATGCAGATCTTATCTCCTGTGCCACGCTTTCCAAAACTCCAATTATTAAAGGAAAATGGATACAACCCGGAACACATTTAGACATGATCGGCTCTCATAAACCGACTACCCGGGAAACGGACAATGATGCCATTCGTAAGAGCTCCATCTTTGTCGATTCGCGTGAAGGAGCATTACATGAAACCGGTGAACTTGCACTGCCTATTGCTGATGGAATCATTACAGAAAAGGACGTTAAAGCTGATATCGTTGAATTAATCAAAGGCATTCACCCTGGAAGAACTTCGCGTGAAGAGATCACTCTTTTCAAGTCTGCAGGCTTGGCTATCGAAGACCTTGCAGCAGCACTATTGGTTTATAAAAGCTATAGCTCCTCTGTCCAAGAGTAAAACTCAACCCCAACCCAGTCCTACCTGCTATCGGGCTGCACTGAGCTGATAGATGCTGCTCTTAAACTTCGAATTTCTCATTTGAAACTTGTCTGAAGTAGGTGGTTTTGACAATTGTCCCATGTCGGATTAAGAACATACGATTTATGGAAAAATGAAAACATCAATCTTTATTGCATGCTTTTTCGTTATAACAGCCTGTCAAACTGAAAAGACGATGAAAGACCAACAAAAGAAAAAAATCCAGGACTATATTTCCTCATACAATGCTTTCGATGTAAATGGTATGATAAAAGACTTAGGAGAAAATATTGTGTTTGAAAACATATCAAATGGGAAAGTGAATATGCGAACGGAAGGATTGGAAGCGTTTAAGGGACAGGCAGAAACTGCAAAACAGTACTTCAGAAAAAGAAAGCAAACGGTTCAAAATTGGCAATTCAATAACTCAATAGTTTTAGTTGACATAGCTTATGAAGCTACTTTGGACAAGGACTTACCTAATGGTCTGAAGCGTGGAGACACGCTTGAATTGAATGGAAAATCCTCCTTTGAATTCAGTGGAAATGCAATTATCAGGATAACGGATGAAAGTTAAAAAGCCCACTCTGAGCTTAAATTAGGCATTGAGCCAAGTGTAAATATCATTATTCCTTCATAGTCAATTTACAATCGGAACACCGTCATTGAATCAATTAAAAATTGATCTTGATATTCGTCTTAAGCTATAATCTTTATCCAGTATAAATCAAACTGGTTATTAAACGATTTCCTTTGAAATGTTTCAAATCAGGATTGCTTAACGGTTTCTTTAATCCCCTTCTTTGTGGCTAAGCCAAAAAAAGCTTACCTAGTAACTGAAGCACCTTTTTTATGGAAAGGTACGGGGTTCCATAGCCTGCCCCGATTAATCGGAATGACTATAGAAAAACAAGTATAACCACATGAAAAACAGAATTGGAACAATCTCTCTAGCCGTTGCACTTATCGGATTGGTGTTTTTTGAAGCGATGTTGCGTTTGGGGATTCTTTCACATCAGGGTTGGAAAGTGGTATTGGCAGGTTTTGAGGCAGCAGCGATCGGAGGATTTGCAGATTGGTTTGCTGTAAGCGCCTTGTTCCGTGAGATTCCCATTCCGTATATCAAAAGACACACCGATATCATTGCCAAAAACAGGGGAAAGCTGACCGAAGGCATTGTCGATTTGGTGACTAACCAATGGCTCTCTCCGGAAGTCATTTCCGGAAAAATGAATGAAATGGATCCCGCAAAGGCTATTTTATCCTTTCTGAAAACTCAGAAAAACCAACAAAAAACTATTGCCGTGGCAAAAAAAATCGTGATGAAGTTGGCAGACG
Organism: Algoriphagus sp. Y33; assembly: GCF_014838715.1. Lineage (NCBI taxonomy): Bacteria > Pseudomonadati > Bacteroidota > Cytophagia > Cytophagales > Cyclobacteriaceae > Algoriphagus > Algoriphagus sp. Y33. The sequence continues at coordinate 4,210,952 of NZ_CP061947.1, forward strand.
AATTGGACAATCCAAGAATGGCATCAGCTCTTAAAGCTATGCTAAATGAGCAAATCAACGAGCTGGATTTGGCATCGACCCTAGGGGAATGGCTGGAAAAATCGATTACAAACGGTGATCACAACCAGCTTTGGGAGTTGATGATTGAGGCAAGTTCCACAGCGATTCACAGCCCTGACACCCGAAAACTTCTGCTCGACAAATTAGAATATGCCGCCGCTGAATATGGAGACAAAAGTTTAATAAAAGGACTTACCATTTCCCTTGCAAAATCTGTTGGAGGAATTGATCTGAATGTACTTGCTGATGATCTTCTCAACAAAGCAGAGGAATTTTTGGCTGAAGCCAAAGCAAATCCTTCCCATCCGATTCGTTCCAAATTTGATAATTGGCTGTTGGAGTTTGCCCGTCAACTAGCTTCAGGAGACGCAGACAGCCGAAAAATGATAGCTAATTTTATTCAAGGGTTTACACAGCACTCAGATGCTGAAAAGATTATTAACAACCTGCTGGAAGGTTTCAAAGAAACACTTAGACAGCAACTTTCAACTAATGACACTCCACTTATGCAGTTTGTGATTTCCAAATCGAACAAGGTGATATCTGATTTGGAAAATGATCCCGAAGCTCAGAGCAAAATAAATCATTGGATAAAAGAAACAGTTTCCCGATTAATAACCCAATTTCATGGAGAAATCGGGAATATGGTTCGAAACAGTCTCCGCAAATTGGATGACAAAGAATTAGTAGCTCAAATTGAGGAGAAAGTTGGCAGTGACCTGCAATATATCCGTTTAAATGGAGCGGTGGTCGGAGGTTTGGTTGGAATTCTGATTGCGTTATTAAAACTGATCTAAAGTCATCACTGAACAAAGAATCACGTTGGAAGAGGAGAGGTATAAAGTAATCGAAAGCAATTACACCTCTCTATCTTATCAACAGGAAAGAAATTGATACTGACAGTAGACACTTATTACACGGGAATTCAACATCAATTCTGCATACACTCCAATTCCCCAGTCAACGGAATATCCCGTAAGCATGGTCGGTGAGGACACTGATCAAGGGGACACAACACAATCGAAAATGAAAAGAATTCTGCTCATCCTATTATTTGCACCACTATCGCTATTTGCTCAAACCAGTGATTTTGGCAATTGGCTGATTTATTTTGGCAACAAAAAAATCAATGACAAATTCAACTGGCATCACGAGGTTCAGTATCGTAACTTCAATTTTATAGGCGACACAGAGCAACTGCTCTTGAGGACGGGCTTGGGGTATGACCTTTCGGAAAACAACAATAACATCCTTGTGGGTTATAGTTTTGTCTATAGTGAACCTTACATTCAGAACACGGATGAAAAAACCAAGTTTAACGAACACCGTATTTATCAACAGTTCATTACACGACAAGCGTTTGGACGTTTCGCACTACAACACCGCTACAGATTTGAACAACGATTTTTCGATGATGACTTTATACTTAGGCTAAGATATTTTCTTTCTCTAAATGTGGCTCTTAGCAAAAAACAAATGACTGACAATACACTCTATTTTTCTACATACAATGAGGTTTTCATGAATACAGAACAGACATTTTTTGACAGAAACAGACTTTATGGAGGACTTGGATACAGATTTTCTAACATGAGAACAGAAATTGGTATAATGAACCAATCCACCAATAATGCTTCCCGAAATCAATTGAATATAATCACATTTCTAAATTTTTAGATTATTGAGTCAGAGGCTGACAACTTAAAAAAATACGGTTAAAGGAACACACAGAGGCATGATTATACACCGCACGAGATTCCATAACCTGTCCCTACTATTCGGGGTAGTCATTGAAAAACAAATTATAAACGCATGAAAGAAAAAGATTCTTTAGCAGTTCTAGATCAGGGCCCCTTTTATCATGGAACGAAGGCAGATTTGAAAGTTGGCGACTTGCTGACATCGGGATTTAGATCCAATTACCGCCCGGATGTGATTATGAATCATATTTATTTCACTGCCCTGGTCTAGGGGGCAGGTCTTGCCGCTGAACTGGCTCCCGGCGATGAGCCTCCACGTATATATAGTGTAGAACCGACGGGACATTTTGAAAATGATCCCAATGTCACCGACAAAAAATTCCCGGGCAATCCGACCCGTTCTTATCGTAGCAAAGAGCCCCTAAAAATCATTGGCGAAGTAACCGATTGGGTCCGTCTACCACCCGAAGAACTCAAGAAATGGCAAGAAAATCTGAAAAAATTACGGGGGGATCCGAAGACAGAAATCATAAACTAATCAATACGATTTCCTCAATAAAAAAACCAACTCGCCGCTACAAGATACCGTCGAGAGGGCGAGGCTAATACTGAGCGTATAACAAGCGTCGAGGGACTACGTTTTTCAACCCTACAGATGCAAATCTATTGTATGCCTTAAACATCCAAAATATGCCTGCCCTTTTCCCCTATCCGCTGTGAAGTTTCTACCGTTATATACTTTCTTTGGTCAATCTGCTGAGGTTGCTCTCTGCTGCAAAAATAACTATGGATACTTCTTCGCACGCGGTCAGTTTGATTAGTAGTACCACCATGCCAAACGTGCGAGTTAAAAATAAACACCGATCCTGCGGGAGCTATAATCCGGATTTCGTCGGGATGTTTGTCATACGGGTCTGCCATCACTTCATCGGGCAAGGTGCTTAATCTATGTGATTTGGGTACGATTCGGGTAGACCCATTTGTGGCTGTAAAATCGTCCAACAGCCAAATACTGTTGCAAACTTTGTATGAGTCATTCACGACCGTATTTTTCCAGTCCACATGGAGTTTTTGAAGTCCTTGATTGGGTTTTGCTGCCCGATAGTTGAGCGACGATAATTTGTACGCTTTCCCTAAAACGGCTTCAATACCCGCCAGCACACGAGGATGCGTATAAAAAACATCGAAAATGGAGCCTTTATTGACCAAATTAGCCAAGCGATCCGCCCCTTCTTCTTTCGGATGACGGATATATTTTGATTCTGCCAATTCTGCCCCCGCATTTTCACCTTCCGACCACATCAACTCGTCAATTCTGTCATTCACTTTCTTCACTTGCTCTGCAGTCAACAATTGCCCTAAATCAAGATAACCATAGCTATCCAAAAATTCGATTTCTTCTGTTGTAAGCATATGTAGATAGTTTATAATTGACCGCAAGTCTGCCAATGTTCAAATAATGATTGAATGCAATTACGCCGGACACCTAAATTTCTTTGTTTAAGGAGATGGGAGACGGAAGAACCTCACTTGCTAAAGGTAGGATAAACTTGAAATTACTTCCTTGCCCTACTTCACTTTCAACCCAAAGATGCCCATCAAGCCCTTTCACAAACTCTCTGCAAAGTGCCAAACCTAGGCCAGAGCCACCTTCGCTATTAGTACCTAGGGATGTCATGGTAGTGGATGGGTCAAAAATCTTACGAATGGTCTCTTCGCTCATTCCTACTCCATTGTCGCAAATAGAAATCTCCACCTCATTGTCGCTTGTTGTCGTTAAGATATCAATACACCCTCCTTGATTTGTGAATTTTATTGCATTAGAAATTAGATTTCGCAAAATAGTTCCTAAAATATTTCTGTCTGTATATAATACGATATCACTCGTTGGTGCATATTTTAAAGAAATATTCTTAGTCTTTGCACGCGATTCTTTAAGCCAGAGTATCTCAGTTATGAACCTGGACAGTATGATTTTCTCTGGGATAAAACTTAATTGCCCCGTTTGTGATTTTGCCCAATTCAACAAGTTATCAAGCAAATTAAGGGTGTTTTTGGCAGTAGAATTAATTAGATCAATATATTCTACAGATTCTACTTCACTCATACCGTTTTCTTTGAGGAGCTCAGAAAGGCCTATAATATTGTTGAATGGATTTCTTAGATCATGTGCAATGATGGAAAATAACTTATTCTGGGTTAGGTGTAATTCTTCTAGTTTAAGCTTACTCTGTTGTATTATAATATTTTTTTCAAGTATCGTTTTTTCATCAATCTCCTTTAAAAGCATAATGAAACCTATACAGGAACCACTTATGACAAAAAGTGAAATTATCAGAAACCAATTACCAATCGTTGAATTAGTCGTATAGATATAGGATTGATCTAATTGGTAAATATAAAATGCCCTGATCAGCTGGAACACAGAATAGATCAAAAGCACTCCACTTATCAGTAAAGCGGATTTGTACTTATTCTTATTGGTAAAAAGATAATAGGAGCCAACGCCAAAGAAAAATGAAGAGGATGCTATCCGTATTACATTGAGAATTGTGTTGTTTTCTTCGACGACTAAAATGCAGGAAAAAACCAGAAAAACGGCAGTAATGAAACCCCACATGAGCTTTTTTCGAATTTTACCATCGAAAGAAAGAAGGCCAAATGAAGTCAGTGCAAAACTGGAAATCATAAGGAAATTGCTTATCCTGAATGAAAATAAAGGAGGAAGATGATCTCTAAAATTAAACAAAACGATAGCGAATACCTGAAACGCAATTCCTAGTGCAACTATTAGCAAATACCATCGCTTGTGATGGTAATAATACTGATAGATGAATAAGGCAATAATGAATAAATTATTGAGCGCTAAAAAAAACAAAATTGAAGGGTAATCTAGGGCCATATTGCTATCCTCTATTCATTTGAGTATGCTAAAGATTAGAAAATTCACGCAATAATCAGGTTTTTAAGTGTGATTCTTAAAACTTAAAATTACATCTGAAAAGAGTCCCTTAATATGATTTCAGTCATTGATTATCATTGACTTCTTTCTTACATCACTTAACAGCTCCGAAAGCTATTCCTCCATATTAGCTGTACCCTACCCCATCGTTCAGCTTCCTCGGTCTGTGTGACACAGACCGAAACAATGGGTAGGTATGTGTTCAGTGAGCGCGCAAATCACGGTTAGGTTTTGTACCCTAATTAATAAACACATCACCTCCTATTCCTTCCTAATCAGCTGCACAGCATCCAATCGAACTCTTGCTTTTTTTATCAGGGCGGATAAGGTATTACGCTCTTCCAGCCCTGCCTGAATTTCATCCGCCCTAATATCTTTGTTCTTTTTTTGCAAGGCGGTAAGCCGATTGATTTCATGATCCAAAGTTAATTTCATCCGCTCTAAACCCTTTTTAATTTCTTGTTCACCCATTTGCTCAGCGATTTCTGTAGCGGATAAAATCATATTCGGCAGTAGGGTATCTACAAATGCTTCATTTTCTAGTAAGGGTTCTATTCTACCGGGTACTAAGTTTTTGTTTAGCATTGCTACCGAATAGCTATCTGTTACTTCTTTAGCTGTATGGTCTACTACAATTCTAAGCGGTGTATCGGGAAGGAACCGGTCTATATCAGTACTTTTCTTGCCGGCTGTTTCAAGGACAAAGATTAATTCAAGTAATAGGCCTGGATTGCCAGTTCCCCGAATCAATCCACAGCTGGCAGTTCCCAAGGTCGAGCCTAGCACCTTATCAATAGCACCGGTTGCCATGGGATGATCCCAGGTAAGAAAGCTTACATCCTCCCTGCTGAGCGCCCGTTTTCTATCAAAGGTCACCTGGATGCCTTCCCGCGGGATGGACGGAAACACTTCTGCGCTAAATGAAGCCGGATGCAACAGGTACGTCCTTGACGCAAGGTCTTCCATCTCTATGTCAAAATGCCTGAAGACTTTCGTTAGATATGTTTCTAATGTGGGATCATTATCTTCCGCCTGGATTTGCTCAATCAATCTTTTTGCTATTTTCGGACGAAATGAGTTCATTTCCAGCAATTTATCGCGTCCCTCAGCAAGGGCTTTCTTGAGTTCTATTTGATATTCAGCTGTTTCTGTAATCAATATTTCCAGTTCCTTCTGAGCCCCTTCGAATGATGGTATTTTGGTAATGTTGAGTAATCGCTCACTGAACAATTTAGAAATAAGATTGCCTCCCTCAAGATTTCTATTAAAAGCATCCAGTCCTTCATGGAACCACCTGACAATGAGCTCTTGTGGACTGCCAAGTAGATACGGAATATGTATAGTAATGTCCTTCTTCTGTCCTATTCGGTCAAGGCGGCCTATTCGCTGCTCCAGCAATTCGGGATGGAAGGGCATGTCAAAAAGAATGAGGTGATGGGCGAATTGAAAATTCCGGCCTTCACTCCCTATTTCTGAGCAGAGGAGTATTTGCGCCCCATCAGGCTCAGCAAACCATGCAGCGTTTCTATCCCGCTGTACAAGTGTGAGGTCTTCGTGAAAAACGCTTGCTGTAAATTCCGGGAAATTACTTAAAGCCGATTCTAATGCCAGTACTTTTTCTTTGGAGGTGCATATTAAGAGCATCTTTTCAGGATGCATTTCCTCCATTTTCCCAACCAGCCACTCCACTCGCGGATCTTCTTCAAACCACAATTCCTGTTCAGGTTTTGTTTCGGATTCCCTTTCCATATCCAAGGAAAACTCTCTTGTTAAGCGCTCGATCCAAAGGCTATGATTTTCTCTTTCCTGAAGGGGAATCAGCTGGGCAATACGCTCGGGGAATCCGCTCATAGCCAATCGGGTATTTCGAAATAGAACCCTACCCGGACCATACTGATCGAGCAAATCTTCAATTAGGTTGTGCGTTGTAAGTTCATCTTTATTGGCTAGCAAGGCGATTCTTTCTTTAGAGAAAATGGATTCTAACAGCCTGAGGTCTTTAGCTTTTAAGTCTTTTCCTGACGAGAGCTTTTCGACGATAGCAGCAATATCTTTATTTCCGTCAGATTCGTGGATAAAATCATCGTAATTGTTATACCTGTTGGGGTCAAGTAACCTAAGTCGTGCAAAATGACTTTCTACCCCTAATTGCTCCGGCGTAGCAGTAAGGAGTAGTAACCCTTTTGCCACCTTACTCAGCAATTCTACAATACCATAGTCTGGGCTTACCTCGTCAACTGACCACTCAAGATGATGGGCTTCGTCAACAACCAGCATGTCCCAGCTGGCAGAAATGGCCTGTTGGGTGCGTTTTTTTGAACCTGCCAAAAATTCGATGCTACAAATAACAAGCTGATCATCGAGAAATGGATTTACCTCTGGCGCACCTTTTTCAAGAGCCGAACAACGTTCTTCATCGAAAATGTTAAACCAGAGATTAAACTTTCTCAATACTTCCACAAACCACTGGTGGATCAAGGATTCGGGAACAAGGATAAGTACCCTTGATATTCTACCAGTCACCAATAAGCGGTGAAGAATAAGGCAAGCCTCAATAGTTTTTCCCAGTCCAACCTGATCGGATAGCAAAACACGGGGCGCAAACCGCGAACTCACCTCATGGGCTATGTATAGTTGATGAGGAATCAAATCAATTTTACCCCCAACAAATCCATGTACCGGAGAAATTCTTCTTTGATAATTATGATCGAGCGTTTCTCTGCGCAGCGCAAAAAATTCTGGCGAATCAATATCTCCCGCAAATAGCCGATCATCCACCGTATGCGAGATAGATACATCTCCAAGTTCGGACTCACCCAACGCTCTGTTGCCCCCAAAGTACACATACAGCCCATTTTCAAATTTAACTTCTTCAATCAACATCGCATGTCCTTGCTGATCTACGATGGTATGTCCTGGTTTAAAAATAGTTCGGAGCAAAGGAGCACTTTCTATTGAATACAGTCTCACTTCGTCTGGCACCGGAAAGAATATCCTCACCTTGCCTTTACTGACTTCTGTCACTATGCCCACTCCGAGTTCAGGTTCTCCGGAACTGGTATATCGTTGATTTAGAAAAAATTCTCCCATGAATAAGGATTTTTGTTTAGAGGATTAATGTAAGTGATTATCCGCATCCGTGATCGGATGATGCCAGTAGCCCCACATTTTTTTTACTGGCTGGATGACCCCGTCCACGTCGGGCTGGCGAGGACGGGTGACCCGTCTCGGCGAGGCAGGCCGAAATGGCCTAAAAGATAAAGCTCACCAAATCCTTGGATGCTTTAATCTCTTTAGTGGTAAAAAAGCGGATATATACATGTAAAAAACAGCAGACTTGTGTTTATTATTTTTTTAGTTTAAAACAAGAATAGCAGAAAAGAACCAAGTTTTTGGTTCAGATGACCAGCTTACTTAGTCTGTTTTCCACAAGTAAACAATAAACATGTTGTCGTCTGTAGACACAAACTACAGTTAGAAAGGGGAACAAACACGATTAGGATAACCTTAAACCTGCTCCAAACTTTTCTTAGTCTTTCTATAGGTATAATTGGGGTAAATAGCCCGCTTGGCAAAACGGTTTAGCTTATCGCTATTGATCATTTTTCGATAAACATTCGGTGTGACACCAAAGTACTCATAGGTAGTACCGTCAAGAAACGTGATTTCAAGCAGCAATCCCTTGTGGTGATAATCTGCAATCCCCGCGTTGTTAATCGTTTCTGTATAGGCGGCCAAATTAGCTTCTATGGTTTCCGGTGCTATACTTACCAAAAAATGGTAACCATCAATAATCCTTCGGCTTTGTATTTCTGCTTCTGCATGTAAAGGATCTCCATTTTGAAATTTGTCAGGGTGCCATTCCTTCACTAAATCCCTATAACTCTTTTTCAAGGTCTTCAAATCGATTTGCTTTTCCACTCCAAAGAGCTTCTTATATTCATTGATGCGCTTCATATCGTATTTCTTTGCGGGCGCAAAAGTACGCCTTAATCTGACGGTAATTACTATTCCATCCTTTGCTTTATTTATATCATCAGTCTACATCAAGCTCCTCACCCTCCTCTCACTCCTTGATCCAAATTTACTCCCGGCACAACCGGGAGTAAGCATAACCAATCTGTATAAATCAAGAGGTGAAAGGCAAAATCACAAATCCAAAATTTTACCGGCTTCATTTCAAAATTCATGAGACATAAATAGCCATATGCACAATCATTTATCCATTGCAACGATCATCTTTTTGGTCTATATTCACTATACCTTACTGTATTGGAAAAGCGACGAGACGTAAGCAATAAACTGAATGAAACACCATCAAAAAACAGTATGCCTCGAATACATATTCACTTTAAAGAAATACTAAAGTATTTGACGTTAGCCGGTATACTGTTGTCTTTTGATATGTTTGCACAAACATATGATGGCTTGGATCAGCTTGACGGACACAAACTTCAAGTTTACTATAGTCAAGGCCTAGGCAGCTCACAAAGGGTGAATGAAATTGCCATTCGTTGTGACAGCGTTTATTCTTTCTACGAATCAACTATAAATTTCAACCCGACAGGTGTGAAATTGTTAATCCTTGATCCTGACGATTGGACCAAGTTTGCTCTAACAGGTGCACCTTATGGAGTTCCTCATTACAAAAGCGACAACACACTAGTCATAGCTTCCCAGAACAATGGTCTTTGGAAAAGTTTTTTGCCGCCAATAGACAAGCTCCCACAACAACTTGCAGAAGAAATATCCCGAATCTATGTTGACAAAGACGGCAATCCAACGATGCAGCCTTTTTTTGACTTGCTGGCAATTCATGAGCTAGGTCACGCTTTTCACAATCAGGGAGAACTCACAATGCAGAGACATTGGATGACCGAATTATTTGCAAACATTTTTCTACACACCTACATTGCTGAGAAAGAACCCATCCTATTACCGGCTCTTACTGTTTTCCCACAGATGGTAATAGCTGCTACCGATTCTGAATTTCAATTTACTACCTTAAGCGACTTTGAGGCTAAATATGATGAAATTGCCAGAAGACACCCCAAAAACTACGGATGGTATCAAAGCAGACTTCATTCGGCAGCAGCAGATATTTACAATTCAGGCGGCGGAGATGTGTTTGCTAAACTATGGAGAGCATTAGAAAAACATGAAGACAAGCTCACCGATGAAAATCTCGCTGTTGTATTGAACACTGAAGTTCATCAATCAGTCGCCAATGTATGGCTTAAATGGGATGATCATTAATACACTTCGGGTAAAGCAACGTCCTAAAAATGTCAGAACAGTGGCTGAATCAACCTTTTCTGGCTGAACGTTAAAGTCATCGCCTTGCTTGCATCGGAATCCTTCTCTATCTCTCCTTAATAAAACATATCTGTTACGCAAAAATTAAAGAAGCATTGACATTACAACAACTTCAGCGTGCAACATTAAAAAGTCAACGATTAACGCAAGTATCTCCATTTGGAAATGGCAAAATCGCAGTGCTTAACGCTTTGGAACACCTTGGGTATATACAAATAGATACATTATCAATAGTCGAACGTGCACATCACCATACACTATGGACAAGAATCCCAGACTATAAACCCGGATATCTGGAAGAGTTAGTATCGGAGCGCAAAGTATTTGAGTATTGGTTTCACGCTGCTTCATATCTTCCAATGAAAGACTTTCGCTACGCACTACCCCAAATGCTGGATGTGAAACGAAATAAATCCCACTATTATAATGCAGATCCAAAAGTCATGCGCTATGTAATGGATACAATCCGCTGGGAAGGGCCAAAAAAATCAAGAGATTTTGAAAGTATAAGTAAAAAACCGGGGAATTGGTGGAGTTGGAAACCAACCAAACTGGCTCTGGAAAGGCTTTTTATGCAAGGAGATTTAATGATTTGCGGGCGAAGCGGTATGCAAAAAACCTATGACATCAGCGAAAGAGTGCTTCCGGACAACATTGACACGACGGAACCAACTCCAATGGAGTTTGCTGAATATTTGGCAAAAACATATCTACTTGCCTATGGATTTACTACACTAAAACAAATTACACATCTGAGGAAGGGAGAATTGTTAAAAAAGAATGTAACTGAAGTTTTAAATTCAATGCTGCAGCAAGGCACCGTACAACAAGTCCCTATTGAAGGCATGCCTTCTGTTTTTGTACAAAGTGATTTAGTCGATAAAATATATAGAAAACCAACTCCTAGTGTCCGGCTTCTCTCACCGTTTGACAATTCAATTATTCATCGTGACCGCATCAAACAGCTTTTTGGTTTTGATTTTCGTCTTGAATGCTACACACCAAGAGAAAAAAGACAGTACGGATACTTCTGTTTACCTATTTTATTCGGAGACACATTTATAGGCAGAGTGGATTGCAAAACGCATCGAAAAGAGAAACAACTCGAGCTAATACACTTACACATTGAAAATACAACTATCGACATTGAAGCATGGCTAGCCCCCTTTATAGCAGCAGTAAATAGCTTTGCTGATTTCAACAACTGTCACTATTTAACACTTACAAAAGTCAGCCCGTCCACATTGACAAACACATTAAAGCAAGCTTTTCCAAAGTTTTGAACTTTGGAAGAGTAATCAAACCAACCCATTTTTTTCAAGGATTAAACTATTCACTCTTCAAACAAGAGCAATACTCGCCTAGCTGACAACCGTCAGAATTCCCAGTACAAAAGTCAAAACAATAATATCCATGTTTGAAAATCATAACCGGGCCGACCAAAATCTCCATGAGCAATTCATATCTGCGCTGTTGCGGAAGGTCATCCGGAAATGCTACCTCTAAATTCCACGATTTCATCATTGCTACAAAAGCCGTTGTCACTTGAGCCAATTGACTTTCAGAGAGCTTTTCTTTAGGAGGAAAGCTTTCTCTCTTTAATCCGCAATAACGTGAAAATCCAGGCATTGGCTCCTGACTAACAAATTTCTCAGATTCTTCAAGTGCTTCTTCCAAATCCTCTTCTTCAGTGTTTTTCTTTGTTTTTCGGAAATAGTCTGATGGGCGATGCCCTTCCGCTATATCCTCTAAAAGGTGGTTGACATAAGCTTGCATATAATTCAAAATTAGTCTTCATTCTAGTTGACTTTCGTCCGTAAACGAGCATTTTTGTTCGAAAACCCACTTCAATTAAAGAAAAATATCTGTTTATCAACCCTTTCACCTTTCTTTTTCTGGCACGATAACAGTAATTACATTGGCACTTTCAACCAAGCTCCAAAGAAAATGTGGAAAAACTACTTACGCATAGCTTATCGGAATCTTCTCAAGCATAAAATTTTTAGCACCATCAACCTACTCGGTCTTGCACTGGGAATGACCGCATGCCTGATCATATTGCAGTATGTCAGATTTGAATTGAGTTATGACCGTTTTCACGAAAAGTCTGACCGAATCTACAGAGTCCAACATGACCGATATTCCGACGGGGAACTCCAATATCAAAAAGCTCAGGCATTTATACCTACAGGTGAAGCAATGATGAATGAATATCCTGAGGTGGAAGATTACACCACCATGTTCAGAATCAGTGCGGAATCAGATATAGTCATGACCCATTTGGCAGATGATGGTGAAATGTTAAGGTTCCCCGAAAAGGAAGTTTACCACGTGAAAGGAAATTTCTTTGAAGTCTTTTCCTTTCCCATCATAGAAGGGAATTCAGAAATCAAACAGTTGGAGCCAAAGACGGTCTTGGTTTCCCAATCCACTGCATCTAAATATTTTGGAAACGAATCTGCTATCGGAAAAATAATCAGTCATAATTATGCGGAAAATTATGAGATAATAGGTGTTTTTGAGGATGTTCCCGGGAATGCACATATGAAATTTGACTTCCTCTTTGCTTGGCAGGAAGTATCAAGTGATGGAGGTGATAATGAAAACTGGAGATGGGACGGGTTCTACACCTATCTTTTGTTAACTCCTGATGCTGATATTCCAGTATTGGAGGGGAAATTCCCATCATTTGTAGAAAAATATAAAGCAAGCAATGTAAATGCCAGCATCAATTCGGCATTCTCACTTCAGCCGCTGACATCCATTCATCTAAATTCCAACTTACTGGCTGAGGCAGAACCCAACAGTGAGGCAAAAATCGTCTATGCCTTATTGGCTATAGCTGTTTTTGTGATGATCATTGCCTGGATCAACTTTATCAATTTATCAATCTCCAGATCACTGGAAAGATCGAAGGAAGTTGGAGTCCGAAAAGTCATCGGATCCAGCAGATTGCAGCTTATAAAGCAGTTCCTAACTGAATCGCTTGTAATGAACCTACTGGCAATTTCCCTTTCATGCATTTTCTTGTATTTACTTGACCCATATATTTCATCTTTCATCGGTGGAGGATCAGCTCTTTCACTTTTTTCCAGTACTGATTTTCTCATAGGAATTATATTGCTTATACTCATTGGCAGTGCATTGGCCGGAATGTACCCTGCATTTGTCACCTCTTCCTTTAAGCCTGTACTTGCGCTGAAAGGTGGCTACACAAATCATCACAAGGGATCACTTTTCAGTCTGAAACATGGTCTGATTGTATTTCAGTTTATGATTTCCATTGGGTTGATTGCCGCTTCTACTGTTGCTTACCGACAACTCAGCTTAATGAAAAACAGCAGCTTGGGCATCGACATCAAAAGCACTATGGTCGTCAATACCCAAAAGACTTTTGGCCCTCCAGGATCTGATTCTGTCTTTACCAGCAGACTGAATACCTTTAGAGATAAACTGAATGCAAATAAGGGGGTGAAAGGAATAACAGCTTCGCATGATATCCCGGGAAAAGAACACCTGAGTATGATGCCAAATTTTAGACATTTTAAAAATACGGATGAACTTGTAACCCTTTACTTCACCCGTATGGACTATGATTTTATTCCAACATTTAATGTCGATTTAATTGCCGGAAGGAATTTTATTGAGGGTGTAGACAATCGGTCCTCGATAATATTAAACATGGAAGCTGTTCAGGTTTTAGGATTTGAAAATCCTGAAGAAGCCATAGGCCATGGAGTCAATTGGGGAAATGAAAATCTGGCGAAAGCTGAAATTGTAGGGGTCGTGGATTTCAGGGCAGTTTCGTATAAAGAATCTAACTATCCCGTGGCTTACACCTCTACTTTCTTTCCTTACAAATATGTCTCTGTCAAATTTGATGAGATCAATGGAGCAAACGCAGCAGAGCATGTAGCGATGATCCAGAATAGTTGGAATTCAGTTTTTCCCGATCAGCCGTTTGAATTTTTCTTTTTGGATGATTTTTTCAACAGTCAATACCAAGCCGACCAGAAATTTGGGCAGCTGCTGAGTGCCTTTACTTTTCTAGCAATTATAGTGGCTGGTTTAGGGCTTTACGGAATCACCCTCCTTACTGTATCTCAGCGGATTAAAGAAGTGGGATTACGGAAAATCATGGGCGCCTCAGTCTCCCAGATAGTCTCTTTACTTTCGAAGCAATTCATGGTCTTAGTTCTAGTGGCAGGGGTGCTTTCCGTTCCGATTATTAAGTTTACTATGGAGCAATGGCTGGCAAACTACCCTTATCGGGTTGAAATTTCCTGGTGGATCTATATGCTTCCAATAGCCATGATTTTACTGATTACCTGCTTTACCATAAGCTTCCAGATTATTAAAGCCTCCCTGATTAATCCCGCGAAATTGCTTAGGCATGAATAGGGTGATCTAAGAGTATTTCTATACTAGAAAAAACATCTTGTACAACATCACGTACAATTTTCTATCTTTGTAAAAACCTGAAAATCATGGATGTCACTACCTACTCTAATTTTCGCCAGAATCTGAAGTCCCATCTCGACGATGTGGTCAACGACCAGAAAGCCTTGTATGTCACCCGAGCCAATGGCGAAGATGTCGTTGTCCTATCCAAATCCGACTATGAAGGACTACAGGAAACCTACTATCTGATGAGAAGCCCAAAAAATGCTGAACGATTGATGGAAGCACTCAAAGAATTGGATGAAGGAGGAGGAATTAAAAGAGACCTAATTGAAATAGATGAATAGCACTTCCAGCAGATGAACATTATTTTTTCAAATCGAGCTTGGGAGGATTACCTCTATTGGAATGCTACAGATAAAAAGATCTTCAAGAAAATTAATTCGTTGATCAAAGAATGTCAACGCACTCCTTTTTCAGGAATTGGCAAACCCGAACCACTGAAGCACGAGCTATCCGGTGCATGGTCACGAAGAATTGACCGGGAGCATCGGCTGGTGTACCGAGTCAAAGACGACCCATTGGAGATTGCTCAGTGTAGACATCATTATTAGTAAAACCGGGTTTATAGAGATCTTCGCTTAAGTTCATACTAGACTTTTGATAAACATTTTATTAGAAGCGTCCAGCGAACTCTACAATGTTCTGTCCCATGAAAATGTCCATAAAGGAATGACTGCGAAGCAGTCGAACACTGAATAGCCACCCATGAGATGGATGGATCAGTTAGCCTACGCCCACGTGAGTGTCTCCACTCACGTGTTCAATACTCAAAATAAATTGCTTTATCCATGAATTAGGAAGCACTCAATTATTTCACTACCGAATTAAATGAAATTCCGACCAAAGATTATAAAACCCATATCAGTTAGCTGTGAGTGAAGACACCCACAGCGGCAAAAGTCTTTGCGCTTTCTTCGTAGCTAAAAACAAAAAAACCGAGCCTCTCAGCCCGGTTTACACTTTTATATCATTCAGGAATTAATCGACTAGCGATACGCTTATTTCATCACCTTCCTTCGTCACTTTAGCAACTCCCTTGCCTGTAAGGCCTTTCATTGCTACATCCCATTTTTTACCACTTAATCCAGCTTTCCCTTTCAAGTCGGCGATTGCCACTGGAGATTCTGCTTTAAGCAATTCAAAGATTCCTTTCTCCTCCTCAGTCATTTCCACCTGCTTTTTCTCTGGTCTCATCTGAGGGAAGAATAGTACTTCTTGGATCGTGGTGTTATTTGTCATTAGCATAGTCAGACGGTCTATACCGATTCCTAAACCTGAGGTTGGAGGCATCCCGTATTCCAAGGCACGAAGGAAATCCTCATCCATCGCCATTGCTTCGTCATCCCCACGCTCTGCCAGTTTCAACTGATCCTCGAAGCGCTCACGCTGATCGATAGGATCGTTTAGTTCGGTATAGGCATTCCCGATTTCTTTTCCATTCACAAACAACTCAAAACGCTCCACCAAACCTGGCTCGGTTCTATGTTTTTTCGCCAAAGGCGTCATCTCTATAGGATAATCCGTGATGTAGGTTGGCTGGATCAGGTTGGCTTCCACCTTCTCAGAGAAGATCTCATCCACTAGTTTGCCCTTGCCCATAGTCGCATCAGTCTCTATGCCCAAATCAGCGCAGACTTGACGAAGGCCTTCCTCATCCAGCTTGCTGACGTCGATACCAGCATATTCTTTGATGGAATCGTACATGGTCAATCTTCTATAAGGTCCAGCAAATTCGATTTCATTTTTACCGACCGTTATTTTGGTTTTGCCGTGAATCGATTCAGTCACCTGTTCGATCATTTCCTCCACCATTTCCATCATCCAGATGTAGTCTTTATATGCTACATAGATTTCCATGGAAGTGAATTCAGGGTTGTGCGTGCGGTCCATGCCTTCATTTCGGAACATTTTCCCAAACTCATACACCCCATCAAATCCACCTACAATCAACCGCTTCAGGTATAGTTCATTCGCAATTCTCAGGAAAAGCGGCATATCCAAGCTATTGTGATGGGTTTTGAAAGGGCTTGCCGCAGCTCCTCCGTGTACAGCCTGAAGGATAGGAGTCTCCACTTCCAGCCATCCATGATCGTCGAAATAGCGACGCATCTGAGTGATGATTCTGGAGCGGGTGATAAAAGTCTTCTTCACCTCCGGATTTACCGTCATATCTACGTAGCGCTGACGGTATCTCAACTCCGGATCTGTAAATCCATCGTGTACATTTCCATCTTCGTCTCTTTTCACCACAGGAAGTGGCTTTACTGATTTGGAAAGCACTGTCAACTCAGTTACGTGAAGAGATATCTCACCTGTTTGAGTTGTAAAAATATAACCTTTCAAGCCTAGGAAATCACCGATTCCCAAGAGCTTTTTGAAAACGGAATTATATAACGTCTTGTCTTCGCCTTCACAGATATCATCACGGCGGACATAGAATTGCAGCCTACCGGTAGCATCCTGAATCTCGCCAAAGGAGGCCGAACCCATGATTCTACGGCTCATCAAACGGCCTGCTATCGAAATGCTCTTATAGTCATTCTTGCGATTTTCATAGTTACGATGAATATCCTCCGCAGTGACATTGATTGGAAATGACTCAGCTGGATAGGGATTGATCCCCAGCTTCATCAGTTCTTCCCGATCCTTACGTCTTTCTATTTCCTGTTCGCTCAAAAGTTGCATTGTATTGTTTTGAATTTTTAAGTTCTTGTTTGTTATGGCAGGAAGACCGCAGTCTGGAAACCGAAGTCGGTTTCTACGGTCTTCGGTCTTCCGACTTCCGTCTTGTGATCTCACGCTTTATCAACGAAAACTCCCTACTGCTTTGTCCTGCAATACTGGAATTTTCAGAAGCTCTACGGATTAGATATGGCATCACTTTTTCCACAGGACCATATGGCACATATTTCAAGACTCGGTATCCTGCATCAGCTAGATTGAAGGAAATATTGTCACTCATTCCATAGAGCTGCGCAAAGAATACCCGATCTGAATTTTTATCTATACCATGCTTCTCGATCAGTTTTACCACCAGGTGGTTACTCGCTTCATTGTGCGAGCCGCTGACCAGATACACACCATGTTCGATGCAGAACCCCACCCCCAGATCATAGTCTTTATCCGTTGCTGATTTGCTAGGCTGAATCGGACTTTGATAGCCCATTTCAGCTGCACGTTCTGCCTCTTTTTCCATATATGCGCCACGTACCAACTTTGCTCCCAATAAGTAGCCTTTAGCTTTTGCTACCGCTTCAGCTGCTTTCAGACGGGCCAGCATATCATGTCTGTACATCTGATAAGTATTGTATACAATGCAGGTTTTTAGATTGTACTTCTCCATGGCTTCGTACGCCAACTCATCAATCACATCCTGAAACCAAGACTCCTCTGCATCAACCAATATTTTTATTCCCTTTTGGAAAGCTGTACTGCACAATTGATCTACCCGCTTTTTCATTCGGTCAAACGCAAGGCTTTCTTCCTTTGAAAGCATCTCCCCCGCTTGCATCTTAGTCATGATCTGATAATCACCAAGCCCTGTCACCTTAAATACAGCAAATGGCAAAGACGATTGATTCTCCGCTTTCTCAATAGTTTTCAAGATCTCGGCGCAAGTCTGATCATAACTTGCTTCATCCCCTTCTCCCTCTACCGAATAATCGAGTGTGCTTTCCACTCCGTATTCGGCTAATTTCTGTGCGGCCGATGTGCTTTCCGCTATCGTCTCTCCTCCACAAAAATGCCCGAACATCGTCCGCTTCATAATCCCTTTTATAGGCAAATGAAGCCTAAAGCCCAAATTAGTCAGGGCAATTCCGAGATTGGAGACAAATTTATTGTTCAACATGGCAAAAACCATGTACATTTTTCTGAGTTCTGAATCACTTTTTGATGCAAAGGCAACCTTTAAATTCTCAAAAGAAATAGTGGGTTTGGCGGGCATATTCCGGAAATAAAGCTGCAAAGATATTAAAAAAACTGCTTTTGCTTTCCTTTTGTTGGGATAATTCAGGTGAGGAATAGGGAGTTGAAATCATGCCTGACTACCGCCTTTAGGTATGAAGCAAGTAAAACATAGCGGCATGTCAATGCGAGGTTCCATATAAAACCAGGTACGTGCATTCATGTGGATACTCATATTCCAAAAAATATTTTACAATCAGAAAAACAGAATATTGTCATAAAAACAGGATATTATTCCGAAAATAGCCGCATTATTATTGGAAAGCAGAAGTTTTCAGGAAATTTCCTGAAGTGTTGGGGATTAAATACTATAGGCAGCAGAAAATTAATTTTGATTTTAAAAATCACCACTTTACATTTGGCACATGTTAAACACAGCAGCGACATATTTTAGCTTCTTTTACTTTTACTTTCGAAGACAAAATCGAATCGGAGTTGTGTATTGCCTAGCCTAAACTAAAAAGAAAATATAACACATAAAGCCCGATTCGAAAGAGTCGGGCTTTTTTCATTTAAAGCTCAGTAGTATGAAAGAACACAAGCAAATCAAAGACTGGGGCCTAGGATTGACAGGCCCAACTATCATCGCAGGCCCCTGCTCTGCAGAGACTCCGGAGCAAATCGAGCAGATCTGCATCGAGATGAAGGAAAACAATGTAATCCCATCCATGTTTCGTGCAGGCATCTGGAAGCCGAGAACCAGACCGGGAAGCTTCGAAGGGATAGGTGAAGAAGGATTAAAGTGGATGGAGATCGTCCGTCATCATCTGAATATCCCGATCACTGTGGAAGTGGGGAATGCAGCCCACGCAGAAATCGCCCTTAGAAATAATGTGGACGTGGTTTGGGTAGGTGCAAGAACTACAGTAAATCCTTTTGCAGTACAGGAAATTGCTGATGCCTTGAGAGGATCAGATATCCCTGTAATGGTAAAAAACCCGATGAATCCTGATCTTGATCTTTGGATGGGAGCTTTGGAAAGATTCCACGCGGTGGGTCTCACTAAACTGGCAGCTATTCACAGAGGATTCTCTGATGCATATGACAAGCGATACAGAAACAAACCAAACTGGTCAATGCCTATGCATTTGAAGCGCGTATGGACTGGAATGGAAGTAATCAATGATCCTTCTCATATCGTTGGAAAAAGAGATGGCATTCTGGAAATATCCCAGAAGGCTATGAACTTTGGTTTGGATGGCTTGATGATCGAAACTCACCACGATCCTGACAAAGCATGGTCTGATGCAAAGCAGCAAGTAACTCCGGCCCGTCTGAAAGAGATTTTGGATGCTATTGATTTCAAAAAACCGCTAGAATCCGAGCAGCCGAGTGAGCGTCTCAATGATCTGAGAAGAGCTGTGGATCACTTGGATGATCAGTTATTAGATATCCTTCAGGAGAGATTCGCCGTGATCGACCAAATCGGCGCACATAAAAGAGAGCATCACCTGTCCGTATTTCAGTCTGACCGCTGGAAAGAAGTAATGGAGGGACGTACCGCAAAGGGAGTTCAGAAAAACCTTAGCGAGAAATTTATGCGGGAGTTACTTTATTGTATCCATGAAGAATCAGTAAAGCGCCAGGAAAAGCAGCTTAGAGAAGCTGATCCCGTAAAAAAGTAAATTCATAATCACTGAGCTTATTGTAAATCTGAGGAGAACGTTTCTCCTCAGATTTTTACTCTAGTTTCAGACTCAGTAAACTCTCGTTTTCGTGAACTCAATTATCTTTTCTGAAAATGCGTCTGTTGATTTGACTGCTGTACTCAGCGAGCTCAAATTCTCCGGTCTTTTTATTCTAACTGATGAAAACACCAAAGAGCATTGTCTGCCCTTGGTGGAAGAAGTTTTCCCTTCCAACAGCACCTTTCTTACGATAGATTCCGGGGAGAAGAACAAGACAATCGCCACTTGCATGGAAATCTGGGCAGCGATGACCGAAGCCCAACTCGACAGAAAAGCGCTTTTCATCAATATTGGAGGAGGGGTGCTCGGCGATATGGGTGGATTTTGTGCCAGCATTTACAAAAGAGGAATCCGCTTTATCAATATGCCTACTACCCTTCTGAGCCAAGTGGATGCGAGTGTAGGCGGAAAACTGGGAGTGGATTTTGAAGGGCTGAAAAACCACCTTGGGGTATTCAACGAACCTGAAACGGTTATTGTAGCATCCGAATTCCTAAAGACTTTACCCGAGTTACAACTTAGATCAGGCTATGCCGAGATCATAAAGCACGGGCTGATCCGGGACAAGACCTATTTCGAGAGTTTGGATTTTGACCACTGGAAGAAGTCCTACTGGACACCGCTAATTCACCATTCTGTGGAAATCAAAAAAGCTGTTGTCAAAGAAGATCCGAAAGAAGCCGGTTTACGAAAAATATTGAATTTTGGACACACGATAGGCCATGCATTCGAAACTTACTTTTTGGACGGACCCCGACATCTATTGCATGGAGAAGCCATTGCCGTAGGCATGATCTGCGAAGCATGGCTTTCATACAAAAAATCAAACCTTTCGATGGCAGAAGTGAAGCAAATTCAATCTGCCTTCTTGAAAGTGTACGGCAAAATAGAAATTCTGGAAACTGATATTCCGGCGGTTCTGGATTTTTGCCTCCAAGACAAAAAGAATGAAGGCAAAGAATTGATGTTTTCTTTGCTCAACTCCATTGGTGATTGTACCTATAACATTCCTGTTACCAGGGAAGAAATCCGTGAAGCGATCCATTACTACCAAAATTTACCTCAAACCTAACTCCATATATTGTGAATACTGAAATCCTAGAAACGATTCATCTGGCTCAAAAATCAGATTTTTCGGCCACCCATATCCCACTTCCTTCTTCCAAAAGTGAATCCAACCGTGTACTTATTATAGATGCATTGACTGAAGGCAAAAATGAGCTGAGCAATCTTGCCGAAGCACGTGACACCCAGACTATGATCAGTCTGCTGAAGAAAAACCCGCCTGTATATGACGTGCTGGACGCAGGGACGACCATGCGTTTTTTGACTGCTTATACTGCGATCACCAATCAGAAAAAGGTGATGACGGGAACGCCAAGAATGTGCGAACGTCCGATTGGGATTTTGGTGGATGCGCTAAGGACAGTGGGTGCAGAAATTCATTACTTGGGTGTGGAAGGTTATCCTCCAATTGCGATCCATGGCCTTCCGGAGCAGAAAAGTGATAAAGTAAAAATCAGGGGAGACGTTTCCAGTCAATACATTTCGGCGATGCTTATGATCGCCCCTTTGCTACCAAAGGGATTGGAAGTTGAATTGGAAGGCAAAGTCGGTTCCCGCTCCTATATAGAAATGACATTGGATTCCATGTCTCAATTCGGAATCACCTACACCTGGACCGGGAATAAAATTTCTGTTCCCCATCAAGCCTATCATCCGACTACTTTTGCTGTAGAAAGCGACTGGTCCGGAGCCGGATATTGGTTCAGTCTATTGGCTTGCGCTGATTCAGGTGAACTTTTTCTCTCCGGTCTGAAAGAAAACAGCTTGCAGGGAGATTCTGCGGTAGTGGAAATCATGGATCAATTGGGAGTGAAAAGCACTTTTCAGAACGGGGGCGTTTTATTGCAAAAACAACCGGTAAAAGGCTTGAAAACCTGGGATTTTACCCATTGCCCAGACTTGGCTCAGACGATCGCCGTGACTTGCGCCATTTTAGGACAAAACGCAACTTTTACAGGACTGGAAAGTCTGAAAATAAAGGAGACAGATAGGATTTATGCCCTGCAACAGGAGCTTGCAAAATTCAATGCCGATTTAAAGGAAATAGAACCTGAAGTATATCAGGTAATTCCATCAGTGACCATGCCTTCAGAAGTGAAAATCCACACCTATGAAGATCACAGAATGGCGATGGCTTTTATGCCTTTGATCACCAAAACGAGGGTGAGCATAGAAGATCCATCCGTGGTGAATAAATCATATCCGAGCTTTTGGAAGCATTGCCGGCTTGCAGGAATTTCTATCGTAAGTCAATCCTAATCTATGAACCAGCTTAAAATAGCCATTCAAGGCGTACTTGGGTCTTTCCACCATCAAGTTGCGCTGCGTAATTTCGGTGAAGTCATAGAAATTCTAGATTTCACCACCTTCGAGCCGGTAGCACGATCGGTTGCAAATGGCGAAGCTGATTTTGCCGTGATGGCGATAGAGAATTCCATAGCCGGAGCGATTTTACCTAATTATGATTTGATAGACCGCTATGGATTAAGCATTCGGGATGAATATTACCTGCCTATCGGACATCAATTGATGGCACTTCCAGGACAGACTATCGAAGACATTACCGAAGTCCGCTCGCATCCTATGGCACTCCTGCAATGCAAGGCTTTTTTTGCGCAGCATCCTCATATCCGGCTCAAGGAAGATACCGACACAGCATCAGTAGCACGTGATATTGCCAAAGAAAACCTCAAAGGAGTCGCTGCAATAGCATCTACGATTGCGGCAGAAATCTACGGCATGGAAATCATTGCAGCGGATATTCAGACGGTGAAAAGTAATTTTACCCGCTTTATAATCCTTCAAAAAGAAGCTGTAAAACCTGCTAATTCAGTTAATAAAGCATCAATAAAAGTCACTATACAAAATCAACAAGGCGGACTGGCAAAACTGCTGACTTTAATTTCCGAAAACGGAATTGATTTGAGCAAAATCCAGTCTATTCCGGTGATCGAAAAACCTTGGGAGTATGCGTTTTTTATTGATTTGGTATTTGAGGATCATGTCATTTTCTCCCGGACAATTGAAGAAATTCGAATTACTTTTGGTGAAGTGAAGATTTTTGGAGAGTACTTGAGTCGGAAACAATGAAATCCTATTAGAATTTTATTGGGTTTTAGTATAAGGAAATTCCCCTTTCCCCCTTTAAGCAAGGGGGAATTACCTAATTTGAACCCCAATCATCAATTCAAGAACATAGGTTCTTTTACGCTGTTAAGCATTTAATAAATCAAAAGAATACACACATGAAAGGCTTTGCAGATAGAGTGGGCAGTGTGGAAGAATATTATTTTTCCGCTAAGCTCCGTGAGGTAAATCAGATGATAGCTGACGGAAAACCGGTGATCAATCTAGGAATAGGCAGTCCGGATTTGGCTCCGGACAAAAAAGTAACCGAAGCACTGAAAAGCACTGCTGACAATCCTCAGGCACATGGCTATCAAAGCTATCAGGGGATTCCTGAACTGAGGATTTCCATAGCAAATTTCTACTCCGGGGAATATGGGGTCAATCTTGATCCGAATAAGGAAATCCTGCCGATGATGGGTTCAAAGGAAGGAATTATGCATCTCAGCATGACTTTCTTAAATCCGGGTGATGAAGTGTTAATTCCAAACCCCGGCTATCCCACCTATACGTCTGTCACCAATTTACTGGATGCCAAACCCGTTTACTATACAATTGATCTGACTAAAGCCGGTCGACCGAATCTGGAAGAGCTGGAAAAACAAGATCTAAGCAAGGTGAAAGTCATGTGGATCAACTATCCGCATATGCCCACAGGCGCACCGGGTAGCAAGGCTATTTTGCAGGAATTAGTGGCCTTTGCCAAAAAACATGAAATTGTATTGCTTCATGACAATCCGTACAGTCATATTTTGACAAAAGAGCCAATTAGCATTTTGTCAATCCCCGAAGCGAAAGAGGTAGCAATGGAGCTGAATTCTCTGAGTAAGGCGTTTAATATGCCCGGCTGGCGTGTGGGTTTGCTTGCCGGACGGGAGGACTGGATTTCGAAAGTACTGAAAGTGAAAAGCAATATGGACTCCGGGATGTTTTTGGGAATCCAGAAGGGGGCTATCGCTGCACTGAATCTGGGAGAAAGTTGGTTTTCGGACATTGAAAGCACTTATCAAAACCGCAGAAAGTTGGTATGGAAACTCGCCGACAAACTCAACTTGATGTACGACACCAAAGCCGCCGGGTTATTTGTCTGGTGCAAAGTCCCTGATGATAAAACTGCCGATCAAGTGGTAGACGAGCTATTATACGAAAGAAATATATTTATCACGCCAGGTAAGATCTTCGGTTCGGAAGGCGAAAGCTATGTACGTTTTTCGCTTTGCATGCCGGAATTCAAGATCCTGGAAGCGATCAACCGCATTAAATAAGAGCACATGAACAAACTACACATTGTCGGATTGGGACTTCTTGGAGGCTCATTTGCTTTGGCAGCAAAAAACAAATTCCCTGAAATTCTGATTACAGGAAACGATGCAGACAAAAAAAATCTTCAGGATGCGCTAAATCTGGGAATCATTCAGGAAACAAAAGATATCCCCGACACGGACACGGATATTGTCATTCTGGCTACTCCTGCTGATACCTTGGGGAATTTGCTTTTAAAAACTCTTGATCAAATTAGTGAACACACCTTGGTTTTTGATGTGGGATCTACGAAAGCCAAACTTTGTGCTCTAGTAGCAGAGCATCCTAAAAGGAAACAATACCTGGCGGCTCACCCCATTGCGGGAACCGAGTATTCAGGGCCTAAAGCAGCGTTTACAGAGTTGTTGGACCGCAAAGTGATGATCATCTGTGATCTGGAAAAGACTGACTTACAATTGAAAGAAAAGGCTTATAAACTTTTTGATGCGCTAAATCTAAAGTTGAGATTTATGGATCCGGAGGAGCATGACCGTCACTTGGCATTTGTGTCTCATTTATCTCATATATCTTCATTTATGCTTGGCAAAACAGTCTTGCAGAAAATGGAAGACGAGAAGAACATCTTCGATATGGCGGGATCAGGATTTGCTTCCACCGTACGCTTGGCTAAATCCAGTCCGGCGATGTGGGCTCCTATTTTGACTGAAAACAAAGAAAATATTCTATCTGCCCTGGACGGTTATATTTCAAACCTGACCGCTTTCCGCCAGAAAATTGTAGCAAGTGATAGAGCAGGGCTTTCAGAAGAAATGACAGAAATTAATTCGATTCGGGATATTTTGGATCTGGAGAAATAAAGTAACTTCGGTTCTCAGATTTTTGATTTCGGCATAAAAAGGTGCCATTTGCTTTAGTAGCAAGTGGCGTTTTTTTTGAGGCCTGCTTTTTTTAAAAAAAACACCCATTTCCACACTTTTACTCTGCATAATTCAGAAATCCATTGAAGGTGAACCCAATAATTCTGATAAATCGTTAATTTGTACAAAAGCTTAGAAAGATGGATCTGAAAACCGCCAAACTTGAGGTGATTCAAAAAATCATGAATGTCTCCACAGAATCATTGCTGGAAAAAATTGACAACCTGCTCGAAGAAGAATTGATTGTCGCCTATACTTCCGCGGGTGCCCCATTGACCAAAAGAGAATATAATCTCCGGTTAGAAAAGGCAGAGCAACAAATAAGTTCTGGAGAATTTCTTTCTCAAGAAGATTTAGAAAAGGAAATTGAGAATTGGTAATGCCGGCTCTACGCATCATTTGGTCTAAACAAGCTAAGGAATCTCTAAAGGGAATTTTTGACTATTACAAAGACAAATCGTTGCAAGGAGCAAAAAATGTAAGGGCTGATCTATTGCAAACTCCGAAGAAGATTATCTTTGCAAAACAATATCAGAAGGACGATATCAATCCAAAATACTATAGAATTATAGTTAGAGAATACAAAATCCTGTATTTGGAAGAGGGTAATCGTATTCTAATTATTGATATTTTTTCTACTAGACAATCTCCCGACATTCTGGCATCGAAATAATCACCAATCCAACAGAAAGACACCCTATCAAGTAATTATTGGAATTATCTCCTACCAGTTACTTAAATATAACAATTCAAAAATCCTTATTATTAACTTCATTAAACCTAAACACATTTCTATGAAATACTTTTTCAGTCTAGCAATCTTGCTAATAACCACAGTCGGATTTTCCCAATCTTCTGATCAGTGGACCACAGCTGAAACCGCCAATCACCCGCTACCCAGACATGAAAACTCATTCGTAGAATGCGATGGCAAGTTTTACCTTTTGGGCGGAAGAGGTATCAAACCAATTGAAGAATACAATCCGAAAACAAAAACCTGGAAAACCTTGGCGGAAGCACCGATAGAATTCCATCATTTCCAAGCCATCTCGTTTAAGGATGAAATCTATGTGATCGGAGCATTGACAGGCGGCTATCCTCATGAAACCCCTTTGTCACATTTCTTGGTTTTCAATCCAAAAACCAACACATGGCGGGAAGGGGCGGAAATCCCGGAAGAGAGGCGAAGAGGTTCTGCGGGAGTTTTGGTACGTGGTGATAAAATCTATATGGTCTGCGGCATTGTAGATGGTCATTATGCTGATTTTGTGCCTTGGCTCGATGAATATGATACCAAAACAGGTGAATGGACGGTGCTTCCTGATGCCCCAAGACCACGGGATCACTTTGGTGCAGTACTCGTGGATAACAAAATTTACGCTGCGGGCGGCAGGACTTCCCATGCCGAAATAGGGAAAGTTCTGGATCTCGTGATTACTGAAGTGGACTATTTTGATTTTAAAACCAATTCTTGGAACACGGTTGAAGCTGGCTTGCCGACTCCAAGAGGAGGCACGTCTTCTATAGGAAAGGGGCATTATTTACTTGTAATGAACGGCGAAAGCACCGTGCAGGAAGCATCACATTCCGAAGTGGAAGTATTGGACACCAGAACGGGTGAGTGGTCAAGGCTAGCGGATCTGAATCAAGGAAGACACGGTACAGGTGTGATATACTACAAAGGCAAACTGTATGTAGCTGCCGGAAGTGCAAACCGCGGCGGCGGGCCAGAGCTGAATGACATGGAAGTGCTGGAGTGGGAATAACCATTGCTGATTTCAAATAAGAACATTGATTTTTCACTTCGGTTCTCTGATCTCTCATTCCTTAATTTCCCTTAACAAAATCAGTTTTTGTTCAAAACCGGCTTCCATTTTGAATAACCACAAAGTAGAACTAACTAAACACACATGAAAACTTACTTAACTGTCCTATTAGCCTTCTTATTGGCTGCTCCGGTTTTTGCCCAGGATAACATGACCGTTCCTTTGATTGAAGTAGAGGGGGTTAGCGAAAGAAAGATTGCTCCTGATGAAGCAGCTTTCCAGATCAACCTAGAGGAAAAAGCCATGAAAGTCACCGATGCAGTACAAGTACTTAACAAAAAAACAGAGCTTCTTTCAAATGCGTTGAAAAAAGCCAAAATCAAAGATTACAAATTAATTGCTGATAATTATTCTGTAGATGTCAATCGCATTTACAGAGGAGGGACACAACGTGATTCCGGATATGTAGCCAGACAGTCTCTTCGCGTGGTGACCAACAGCAAAAATGAAGACTTGCAAAAAATTATTGAGTCAATTCAGGGAGCAGGAGACATGAGTTTTAACTTAAATTTCCAGCTTTCAGAAGCTACTCAAAAATCACTTGAGAATGAACTGCTTACCGAGGCATTGAAAAATGCTGAAAGTAGAGCACTTTTAATCGCTCAAACATTAAACATTAAATCCATTCGGGTTCAGAGAGTGTCTTTGGATTCACAGCCAATTATACAATCATACGCCAAAATGGAAATGATGCGCTCCAGTGCAGATGCTGCGCCTACAATGATCAATCCTGATGACCAACGCATTGAAAAGCGAGTGTATGTAAAGTACACCTGGCAATAAAAAACCTTAACCTAACATAAATGAAGCTCTGGGATATATGTAATAACCCGGATTCCTTCCGAAGGAAAAAGAGGCTGTTCTTATTTTTTGAGACAGCCTTTTTTTGGGACATTTTACTTTTGACTAATTTAAAATTTAACCTATGCTTTCTCAAATGAAGCAATCCAACATCAGGAAAAAGCCCAAACTACATGCTACCATAGAAGCCAAATGTCAAGAAATTGGCTTTACGATGCCATCGGATGTTTATATAGGAACCCTTTTAAAAACTTTGGTAGCAAGTAAACCCAGTGGCAATTTCCTCGAACTAGGCACCGGCATCGGCTTGTCTCTATCTTGGATGGCAGACGGAATGGATGATTTTGGCAAGCTTATTTCTATAGATAACGACCCCAAACTAACGGAACTGGTCAGTCGACTTTTCAGCCAGGATTCCAGAGTCACTATTCTTTGCCAAGATGGTGCTGAGTGGATCAGAAGCTATAGCGGAGATGATTTTGATCTGATTTTTGCCGATGCATGGCCGGGAAAATACAGTGAATTAGACGAGACGTTGGCGCTGCTAAAAGTTGGGGGCATCTATGTGATTGACGATATGGACGAGCAGCCGAATTGGCCGGAAGGTCACGCCGAAAAAGCTGAAGAGCTAATCAGCACACTTGAGGCACGGGAAGACTTTTGCACCACAAAAATGAATTGGTCGACGGGGATAATACTAATGACCAAACTTTATTAAACCGTGGTTATCATCCCATCTCAATAGCACAGGTTCGGATCCTTTGCAAAAACAACGACTTTGAATTATTTTTTAACGTACTTTTTCAGCTTTATAAATTTCTCAATCACCTTTAACTTACGGAGAAAGTTTTAATCGCACACTCAACGAAAACCATAACAAAAAGGAAATCCCAGAAAGCGTAAGGCAAATCCAAAAAGTCGCTATACTTAAACCCGAAATGATATAAGATATAATGAACGATTCGAGAAGAGAATTTTTAAAGAAGGCTGCTTTGGTCACCGGTGGTGCAAGCATCTGGAGTGCAATGCCCTCAGCCGTCCAGCGGGCTATGGCTATCCCTGCAGCACCCGGAACCACTTTCTACGATGCAGAACATGTAGTCATGTTGATGCAGGAAAACAGGTCTTTTGACCATTGCTTTGGCACCATGAAGGGCGTTCGCGGATTCAATGACCCTAGGGCAATTTCTCTTCCCGACCAAAATCCTGTTTGGCTTCAACCGGACAAGGATGGCAACCGGTTTGCTCCTTTTCGCTTTGACATCAAAGATACTAAAGCCACCTGGATGAGTGGAACTCCCCATTCATGGGAAAATCAAGTGGATGCAAGAAACGAAGGGAAATACAACAATTGGATAGAGGCAAAAAGACCCGGGGGGGAATTTTATGACATGCCTTTGACTATGGGTTATTATAGTAGAGAAGACTTACCTTTCTACTATGCCCTGGCTGATGCGTTTACGGTGTGTGATCAGCACTTTTGCGCCGCACTTACCGGCACTACTACCAATAGAAGTTACTTCTGGACGGGAAAAACCCATGGAGCAGATGGCGAGAAAGCCAAAGTCAGAAACGGGGAGTTAACCTATGATAAGGAGGGGAATTGGAAAACCTTTCCTGAGCGGCTTGAGGAAAACGATATCTCTTGGAAAGTTTACCAAAATGAGCTCAGCATTACCTCCGAACTGGGAGGTGAAGCAGAATCGCTTTTGGCAAACTTCACAGACAACAATTTGGAATGGTTTTCACAATATGGCGTACGATTCCATCCGGCTCATTACCTTTTTCTACAACAAAGAAAAAAGGGACTTCCTGCTGAAATAGCAACCCTAAAAGCACAACTAGAAAGCAATCCGGCCAATCCCGAAGGACTGAAAAAGGAACTGAAAGAGAAGGAAGATGGCTTGGCATATCTGGAAGCTTACCTAAAGAAATGGAATGAAGCCGAATTTGAAAAGCTTTCAGATCGCGCAAAAAATCTCCATAAAAAAGCTTTTCAAACGAACACCGGAGACCCTGATTATCATCAGACAGAAAAACTTTCTTACCAAGAAAACGGTGAAGACAGGGAAACTTTGATCCCCAAGGGAGACATCCTGCACCAATTCCGCAAAGATGTGAGAGAAGGCACTTTGCCTACAGTCACTTGGCTTGTAGCTCCACAGAAATTCTCTGATCATCCCAGCGCTCCCTGGTACGGTGCCTGGTATGCGTCCGAAGTGATGAATATCTTGACTGAGGATCCGGAAGTCTGGAAGAAAACAATCTTTATCGTCAATTACGATGAGAACGATGGCTATTTCGACCATATTCCACCTTTCGTGCCCCCACACCCCCACGAACCAAATGGCAAAATGTCCGAAGGTTTGTCCAGTGCAGGAGAATTTGTGACTGCCGAAGAAGAAATCAAAGCAGGATTCGATGCCGAAGAAGCAAGAACGAGTCCGGTAGGATTAGGATATAGAGTTCCTTTGATTATTGCCTCGCCATGGTCAAGAGGCGGATGGGTCAATTCTGAAGTATGTGACATCACTTCCACCATTCAGTTTCTGGAAAAATTCCTTTCTAAAAAAACCGGAAAAGTGATCGAGGAAACGAATATCAGTTCATGGAGACGAACTGTAAGCGGAGATTTGACCTCAGTTTTCAGACCTTACAATGGTGAGAAAATAACCCATGCTGAGCCGGTAGATCAGGAAGAATTCGTAAAGCAGATCTATAATGCCAAGTTTAAAAACGTCCCGACCAACTTCATCAAGCTATCTGAAGAAGAAGCTAAAAAAGAAGCACAAAACAGAAATAATTCAGCTGTTTTTGCTACTCAAGAACCGGGAACAAAACCATCCAATAAACTGTACTACGACTTGCATGCAGATGGGACGCTGAGCAAGGACGGAAAGAATTTTATCATCACTTTCTCAGCTTCCCAAGATCTTTTTGGTAAAGAGTCATTAGGCTCAGGATTCAATGTGTATGCACCGGGAAACTATCTAAATCAGAAAACCAAGAAGTTTGAAGCGGTGAAAACATGGGCGTTTGCCGTAAAGTCCGGAGACAGCATTTCTTATGAATGGCCAATTTCAGAATTTGAAAATGGGCTTTGCCACCTTCGGGTCTATGGGCCAAATGGCTTCTATCGCGAATTTAAGGGAGTTTCTCCCGCTTCACCTGTAGAAGTAGAGGCCAAATCACATTTGAAAAACGGGAAAATTACTGATGAACTTGAATTGAGAATCAAGAATACTTCCCTTTCCGATTTAACTATCCTTGTCAAGGATGCTGTTTACCTCAAGCTAAACAAGGAAATCAAGCTCACAGCCGGAGCAGAAACCTCCCTGAAAGCAGATACGAAGAAGCACCAAGGCTGGTACCAACTCAGTCTTACCGCTAAAGAGGATCCCCACCTGCAAATCACCTATGCAGGCAGGTTAGAAACGGGAAAAGACAGCATTTCTGATCCGCAGATGGGAAAAGTAATCTAACCCATTGCCTAGCTAGGGCTTGCTGAAAAAGTCTCAGGTATGCCAGCTTCAAGGCAGCCGAGTGAAGATGTATGCTTATACCTCGAATGAGGCCAACATAGAAGATGGTATGCCTGAGGCTAGCTTGAAAATCCCGATTTTGGGATTTTCTGATGCATAGATAAAGACCTATTGTGCTCAATAAGCTTGCACTTGCTTAAAAACCGTTCGCATCAAAAATGGGTTAATCATTCAAAATGATAGCTTTTGATCTACTACTGGCGTTTTTCAGCATGCCCTAGCTACACTGTCCCAAAAGCATAAAAATTATCACAAAAACCAAGACAGTGCCCAGGCATCCTCCACCTAGCTTATATGCACCGTAGCCTGCGATTAGTCCTTTGAAAAGATTATTCATGTCGGGAAATTTTAAGTTTTAAATTGATTGCTATGGCTCCGACCCACAAGTTGTGCCATAGCAGTTTTCAGTTTACAAACACATTGCTAAACCCAGAAAATCGAGCTTTCAGAAAGATTATTGGCTTTTTCAAAGCAACCTTTGAGTAAGAAAATCCCGATTTGAGACAAGAGCCATTTCCCAATTTGGGAAAAAGTCACTGTTGACCTGATGTTGTTTATATGATTTTCCGGAAATGCATTAAAAGAAATGTGATTATCCGCAATGATGCCAGTAACAATATTCTCTTTGCTTTATTGGACGGAAGACCGAAGACCGAAGTGGCCTTGACGCTAGTGTTTTCCGAATCCTATGATCACAAACGGAGATAGAAGAAGCATCATAATCTTATAAATAAAAGGATCAGCGATAACTTGCCTACCGGCAAGGCAGGTCAGCGAATTTTTCTGCGGTGATCTGCGGGAAATACCCGACTTTCAGAAAAAAGCAACTTAAGGATTGGCAAACATTAAAATTGAGCCCCCTTCTGTCTTCTGTCTTCCAGCTTTTAAAACACCAGTAAGCCGTGTTCCCTCAATATTTCCCAAACTTCCGATTCCAGTAATTCCTCAAAGTCTCCCAATTCCGATTCATAACTTTCCCGGATAGGTTTTAGCGTATTGAGGGTTTGTCCATAACTTACAGTAAGCAGCATTTCATATACCCACTGCCCCAAATCGAGCGGAAGTTCCATTGCAAAATCTTCCTTTTTCCCGGAGAAAATCAATTCTGAGAGCTCATCTTCTTCGAAAACCTGCAACTCCGGTTGAGCTCCAATCCACAAGATCCTATTTCGATCTTTATATTCCGGAGTAGGTTCATTCCTGATTTCATTCGCAATAAAATTCTTCGGGACTGTAGTCTTCGGAACTTTGGAATCAAACCAGTCTTGAAGCGGAACCTCAAAACACACCCCGTGCATGTAATTAAAAAGTGATTTGCGAAGTCCTTCACCGAAAAGCTCATGGTCAGCCCCTGTGGGATCATCGTGCGGAAGGTCATTGTTTGCGAAAGTACCTTCGACAGGCATCAAATTAATCGCACCAAATGCCTTTGGATCAAGACCGACAGGACTATGCGCCGTCATCGCAAAGCGGTGCCAGAAACCGGACTGGATCACACCAGCCTGGATCAGCTGCCTCACCATTTCCAGCGAATCTATCGTCTCTTGGGCGGTTTGCGTAGGAAAACCATACATCAGATACGCATGAACCATGATTCCCGCTTGGGTAAAGTGATTGGTCACCTGAGCTACCTGTGAGACAGTCACTCCTTTTTTGATCAATGCCAACAAACGGTCAGAGGCCACTTCCAAACCTCCGGAAACGGCAATGCAACCCGATGCTCTAAGCAAGCGACAAAGGTCAGCGGTGAAGCTGCTTTCAAATCTGATATTGGTCCACCAAGTCACAGAAAGCTGTCTGCGGAGAATCTCAATTGCCAAATCCCGCATTAATGCCGGGGGCGCAGCTTCATCTACAAAGTGGAATCCATTCTCTCCGGTTTGAGCGATAATTTCTTCTATTCTATCACACAAAATTGAAGCGGTGATAGGCTCGTATCTCCCTATATAATCCAGAGACACATCGCAAAAAGTACACTTACCCCAATAGCAGCCATGTGCCAATGTCATCTTATTCCAGCGACCATCAGACCAAAGTCTATGCATGGGATTGGCTACTTCTATGACAGAAAGGTATTCGCGGATCAGCAAATCGCTGTAATCCGGAGTTCCTACTTCACGCTGAGGAACATCCTTGGCAGGATTACTATTACAAAAAGTCACTTTCCCATCAATTCTAGCAAAGGTTCTTTTCAAATCAGTTATTGGGATTTTCCCATCAAGATGATCCAATAATAAGCGAATGGGCGCTTCCCCATCATCAAGCACAATAAAGTCCATGTAATCAAAAACCCTTGGTTCTTTCAAAGAACGAAGTTCTGTATTGGGATACCCTCCCCCCATCCAAAGCACCAGTTCGGGATGGTGTTTTTTGAGGTATTGACCGCATTTGAAAGCGCCGTATAGATTTCCCGGGAAAGGCACTGAAAAAGCCACGGAAGTCGGTTGATACTGCCGGATTTTTTGCTCAAGCAAATCACACATCATCCCGTCGATTAAGCCGGAATCCTGATGCAAAGCTTGATGCATCTCATCAAAAGAATTGGCAGAAAGCCCCAGCCGCTCTGCATATCTGCTAAAGCCAAAATGCGGATCAATCTGCTCAGTGATCAAATCCCCAATATCTTCCAAATAGAGCGTGGCAAAATACCTAGCCTTATCCCGAATTCCAAGCGTACCAAAAGCCCACTCCAAATCATCCAGCTGCTCAAAGCGACTTGCCTCAGGCAGGTAATCTCCTTCAGCAATTCTGTAGGCAAGCGTTGGATTTTTATCCTGCAGAAATGCGATCACAGGATCTATGGATTGTAGATAGTTGGCCTTCAGACGTACAATACGGGCAGCATTATCAGACAATTCTGACTGTTTGGATGCTATCTTTTCGAAGATTTTGGTTAAGCCAGTCTTGGAAAAAAGCTGCAAAATCACCTCAATCCCCAGATCCACCTGATTGGAGCCCACACCGATTTGATTGAGGTACCCCTTCAGATAGGCAGTCGCCGGATAAGGTGTATTCAGCTGGGTAAAAGGCGGAGTGATAAAGAGAACTTTCGAAGCCAAGATGTAAGAAGAGTGATTTACGGCTGCAAGTTCGCAAGAATAGTTAAGTAATAGGAGCATTCATATAATTACAGATCTCCGTCTAATTTTAAAACAAGAAATGGAATTGAGGCAATTCCCCCTTTCTTAAAGGGGGCAAGGGGGATTTAGTTCTCAATAGCTTAGGAAATTACACGAGCGAATATATTTACTTCCGGCAAATCAGTAAATTACGGGAGAACCCATAAAACCAGAACCATGAACGAATTAAGAAAAGAAGACATCAGCCAAGAAGTTTTTGACCTATACGACGCCTACGCCCACAACAAACTGGAACGAAGACAATTTATAGAAAAGCTCTCCGCCTACGCAGTCGGTGGAATTACAGTCGCTGCTCTGATGAGTGCGATGATGCCAAATTATAAAGATACCCGCACCATCAAATCCGATGATCCGCGCTTAGCATCCGAATACATCACCTATGACTCTCCTAAGGGAGGCGGCGAAATCAAAGGACTGCTCTCCATCCCTCAGGGAACTACCGGCAAAGTGCCTGGAGTGGTGGTCGTCCACGAAAACCGCGGATTAAATCCCTACATCGAGGATGTGGGAAGAAGAACGGCTGTAGATGGATTTATCTCTTTGGCTCCGGATGCACTTACTCCGCTGGGCGGCTACCCGGGAAATGATGATCAAGGACGTGAAATGCAAAGCAAAAGAGACCGGAATGAAATGCTGGAGGATTTTATCGCCGCTTACGAGTATTTGAAAACACATCCGAATTGCAATGGCAAGGTCGGTGTAGTAGGGTTTTGTTTCGGGGGCTGGATAGCCAATATGATGGCAGTGCGGATCCCGGAACTTGGCGCGGCAGTGCCTTACTATGGAGGTCAACCTTCAGCGGAAGAAGCTGTCCTAGTTAATACACCATTAATGTTGCATTTTGCAAGTTTAGACGAGCGGGTAAATGCCGGCTGGCCGGCCTACGAGGAAGTCTTAAAGGAAAACGGAGTAGAATACCAGGCATTTATCTATCCGGATGTCAACCATGGTTTTCACAATAACACTACCCCTAGATACGATGAAGCTGCTGCTACTTTAGCATGGGAAAGGACGGTTGGGTTCTTTAAAGTTCATTTGCAGGGGTGAGCCACTAGAATAATGAGGTTGTCTGAAAAAAGGTGATACAGCCTCATTTCTAAAACAATAACCGTTTCCCACTTTGTATGTCATTTGAATGATCCCGAAGGGATCAAACTTCTCAATAACCATGGGTACAACCCATGGACAACCGAATAATATACGATTCCAAACGACCCCGGAGGGTGTCGAACTTTCGGCTAATCCCGAATTTCTCCGCCCAAGTGAGTATCTCCACTCACTTGCTTATTGGTTGTTTTAAAGCATAAATTAAATGGCTGGAAGAAGGTTGTGAGTGAGGACACTCACAACGGCGATAAAAAGTGGTGAGTAAGGACACAGACCACGGTGGCAGCAGACTGGCTGCTCAGTCTGGCAAGAAAACATGATTATGAGACAGCCACGGCGGTGGAAGCAGGTTTTCCGGATTTTCCCATTCCAACTCCCCACCTCGGCTTATTAATTGCTAGCTTTAGGATAACGACATTCTATTTTTATATATGAGAGATAATAAATTCAATATCGCCGTACTTATAGACGGTGACAATGCCCAAGCAAAACTAATCAAAGAAATACTGGAAGAAGTTTCCAAATACGGAAAAGCCACCATCCGTAGAATATATGGAGACTGGACTACTCCCCATATGAACAGCTGGAAGGAATTGATCAATCTTCACTCCTTCAGTCCCATACAGAAATTCTCCTATACCACCGGCAAGAATTCTACCGACAGCTCGATGATCATCGATGCAATGGATATACTCCACAGTAAAAGTGTAGATGGTTTTTGTATCGTTTCCTCGGATTCTGATTACACGGGATTGGCAAAAAGAATCCGTGAAGAAGGCTTGTTTGTGATGGGAATAGGCCGTAGAATCACTCCAAAAGCCTTTGTGCAATCCTGCGAGATTTTCACTTATGCTGAGAATCTTTTGCCCGAGGAAAAGCCGAAAGCCACTTCGAAGAAAGTGGATAAATCCCAGGTCAGTACTACCCGGAAAAATGTGGTTTTGGTGGAAGAAGTCAAGGCAGAACAGCCGGAAAAGGAAAACGCAGAGCTGGATCTGAGCATAATAGACAAGGCCTTTGAAATATCCTCAGATGAAGAAGAGGAAATCCACATCGCAAAAATCGGGGCTTCACTGCGAAAGATAGATCCAAGTTTTGACCCAAGGTCGTATGGATTCAGAAATCTGACAGAGCTCTTTAGAAGTTTGAAAAAATACCAAGTGATGAAAAATGAAGTAAATGGGCTAAATTATCCACTGGTAAAATTGAAATAGGACTGGATCAAAGACAGTTTGAAACACCGAATTAAAACCAATCTCTATGAAAAAACTCTTACTTCTCCCCTTTTTGATCTATGGTTTCACCGCATTTCCCCAGTCTACTTTCAGATCCGTACTTGAAAAACTCACCGACGAAAATTGGCAGCATGGGCTGAACCTATTGCAAGAGATAGTCAGTATGCCAAATGACGCTGCACATCCTGATCAAATGGAAGAAAACATTGCTTGGTGTGAAAGAGAATTCGGCGAAAGAGGTTGGATTTCTGAAAAACTGGAAACAAGTGGAATTCCCTTGCTTCTAGTAAGCAAAAAGCAAGCAGGAGCTTCAAAAACGGCTCTTTTCTATTTCCACATGGATGGGCAGGCGGTAGACCGAAGTAAGTGGAATCAGCCTGATCCCTATGTACCGGTGCTTAAAGCAGTAAACACCTCATCAGGAGAATGGGAAATTATCCTTTCAGAAAATCTTAAAACGGGATATGACGCAGATTGGAGAATATTTGCACGGTCCACTTCGGATGACAAAGGCCCGATCGCCATGTTTCTTACCGGATGGGATGCACTTAAGAAAGCCGGTATTGCCCCAAATTATAATATCAAAATAATCCTGGACTTCGAAGAAGAGCAGGGATCCCCCAATTTGCCAAGTGCGGTGTTGAACTACAAAGAAAAACTTGAGGCTGATTTAATGCT
Source organism: Algoriphagus sp. Y33 (assembly GCF_014838715.1). Taxonomy (NCBI): domain Bacteria; kingdom Pseudomonadati; phylum Bacteroidota; class Cytophagia; order Cytophagales; family Cyclobacteriaceae; genus Algoriphagus; species Algoriphagus sp. Y33. The sequence goes on from NZ_CP061947.1 coordinate 4,248,809, forward strand.
GATCATGGATGGCCCGCGCCATACAAGCAATGAACCTACACTGAGCTATGGTGCCCGTGGAATCTCTGAAATGACACTTACTACCTACGGACCTAAATTCCCTCAGCACAGCGGTCACTACGGTAATTACGCTCCAAACCCGGGATTTCTTTTGGCTCAGCTTATAGCCGGTATGAAAGATGAAAATGGAAAAGTTACAATTCCCGGCTATTATGATGGAATCGTACTGACTGAAACAGAAAAGGCGATCTTGGCTCAAGTCCCTGATGATGAAGAGGCAATTCGTCAAAAATTAGGGATTGGCAGAACGGATCAGGTAGGGGAAACTTACCAAGAAAGTATCCAGTACCCGTCTCTAAATATCAGAGGCATGGAATCTGCCTGGATAGGGAAAGAAGCCAGAACTATTGTGCCTGCCACTGCGGTAGCCGAAATCGATGTAAGGCTAGTTCCGGAATCTGATCCTGAGCGTTTGTTTGACCTCATCAAAAAACACATAACGCGACAAGGATTCCATATTACGGATCATGATCCCAGCGATGAGGAGCGGATGAAGTATCCTAAAATCGTCAAAATGAACTACTCTATTTCTTATCAGGCGTTCCGTACTCCCATGGATTCTGAGGCTGGTGCATGGCTGAGATCTGCTATGAATCGAGCCTATGGCAAGGATCCTGTCCAAATCCGGATCTCAGGTGGTTCTATCCCTATCTCCCCTTTTGTGGATGCCCTGGGAATCCCGGCAGTAACTATCCCAACTGTCAATCCTGATAACAATCAGCATAGTCCCAATGAAAATATCAGATTGGGAAACTACAAGGAAGGTATTACAGCAGTGATGGCTATTTTAACCCAAGAACTTTAGAATTCAATTCAGCAAATCACTCTATTTCCTCCAGTTTAAACACTTCAAAGCTCATCAAGTCTTCCTTATTCGCGCAGGATTGTCGGGATGACTGATAGAAATGTATAAACCTTCCTTGCCCACAAAGGAATTTCCGGGATAATAGGTAGTATCAGGCATCAGTGTTTCTCCCAAGATATTTAATTCCTTATCAAGTATCATCACGGCAAACTTCCGTGGGAATCTCCTCAATTGGTCTATTTCCTCTTCATTTTGTACATCTACTTTGGGAAATACAAAGCGATAAAATACGCCCCTAAATTCATCATACAAGATCCGCTCGTAGCGGTCAGATGCCAATACATATTTCATGGTTTCGAAGCGATCTGTACTATCGAAACTCTCGAAGCTTTCCTCCATGAATTGGCTTTTGGAATTTACAGTTTTCAGGAGGTTTCCCTGCAAATCTGTTACATAAAGATTATGGTCAGCTACAAGTGAATAAACTAACCTGTCATCCGTAGCAGCCATACTGAAATCCAGAAGTTTTGCGCCGGAAGCATTATAATCCGCCGGCCAGCTTATAGGCAAAAGATCCACTTCGGAATTCTTTAAATCAATACTATATCCGAATTTTTTGGATGACAATTCCTCCCCGGTAATTTCGCGCAGATTCCCTTCAAATTTTGCATTTACCAATAACTTATCCCCAATCAAAACGGGCTTATACGTGAAGTGGGCATTATGTATAAAAGCACTTGTATAGCCTAAAGGAGGTTCATAGTGAAATTTGGCTTTGATATGGGCACTAGTATCCGTTAGATGAAGATTTTGCATAGGATACCCAAAAAGAAAAATACTGTCCATACTATGCACATAAAAACCTTGGACAAAACCTACGCCCCCGGGACCCTGCAGCTCAAAAACCATTCTCTTTTTCAGTGTCTGGGAGTCCAGGTTGTATAGTTGGATTTCATTGTTGGAAAAATTGAGGTTAAACAACCAAGCTCCATTTTCGTCCTGAAAAGCCACTAAACCATCACTGACATTCGAAGTTTGGCTGTCTATTTGTAGAGAAATCAGCTGCCCGTCAGACACTAGTTCCTGTGGGGTGGTAATGTTCTCTTGACCGGATCCGCAGCTTTGTAAAAAACTCAGTGCCATCAACAGCAGAAATGAAAAGAGGTAAGATTTTTTCATAAACCTAATTTAAAAGTTTCAGCTTATAATAGACTATATAATCCTCCTCAGTTTCAAAAAAATCCGGATGTTTCCATGCTATTATTTCATCCCCCTCAGTCAGTATGGTAGAAAAGATCAGACCTTTTGGGACAGAAATGTCATTTTGAAGTAAATTAAACTCAGCATCGAAAACAGCAATATAATTAGCTTTTAGCTTCTCCAGTTCCCTACGACCCGAATCCTCATTCTTATCAAGTTGTCGAGCGATTTCCTCTTGAATTCCTTTAATGTAAATGACGAAGGTTTTATTCTTTGACTTGTAGATTTCCCGAATTGTCCCCGGAAAGTTATTAGCAGTCAACTCGTTATATTCTTCTTCTTTTTCGAAAGGAACACCAAGTAGGTTCGATAGCATCACTCACTTCGAGACTTACCTCTTTTTGTAAATTTATTTCACCATTCTCTTCCCTGTAAATCCAAAATTTCATTTCATTTCTGAAATAAAGCAGCCATTCGCTATCAGATTGAATTACTGTTGGGAACATCCAAAAATAAAAATTTCCGTCACTATAGATTGAGCTAGGAGGAAATGGCATTGTCTCACGGCTAGCATCAGAAAGGGTGTCAATTACTTCTAAAATTGGTTTCCCATAAATCCCCTCAAATACGCTCTTCATTGATTGATCTCTGGCGTGTTCGCCATGTTGTGGACGGATAAATGCGATCTCATGTCCCAAAGGATAAAAAGGATCCCCCTTCAATCCATTCACATAAAAATAATCGAAAGGTAAATCATACTGCCACATTCGATTTCCTTGGTAATTGTATCTAAAAAATCCTTCACTAGAGTTATTTAATTCGATATTTCCATCCCTCAAGCCAAGTGGATTTATCCTGCCTTGCAAAGCTTGAGGTCCATCTGAAGGGAAATCAAAGGTTGAAGTGATCTTGCCTTTACTATCCAAGATTAATACTTCTTTATCCCTGTTTCCCAAAGCCAAATAACTTTGACTAGCAGAGTCGTAATCTAGTATCCTCAAATTTCCCAAGTAATCAATCTGTAGTGAATCAACAATTTCTAAGCGAAAATCACCAACCTTCTTAGAGACAACGTCATCTTTCTGACTACATGAAAAATAACACACCACTAAGGCCGGAGGGAGTAAAAATCTATTCATCCCTGAAGTTAAAAACAAAAACTAAAGACATAAGTTAATTTTCCCTAAACTCAGTTCTTCGAAACAATATTGAAAACAAAAGCCCTATACTTCAGCAAAGCCACAAAAATCGCCCCTCCAAATGCATTACCCATCAAAGCGGTACTTTGGAATGACAGGTAGTCCCAAACTGAAATATCCGGAGAACTCAGCATACCCGAAAATACCTCAACACTCCCGATAATACTGTGATGAAGGCCTGTAAATGACATCACCGCAGTGATCATATAGATCATTACGATTCTACTGATCGTATCGCGTGAGGAGGCCAGCAGCCAGGAAAGCAGTCCCATCAGCCAACCCGCTACAATGGCACTTACAAATATCACGGGAATTTGGCATGAAGCGAATGTTTTGCCAAGATCACGACCACCTCATCATCGAAAATTCCCAAATGAGGTCCAAGCCACAATAAAATTCCCGAGATAATATACCCGCCTACCAAGTTGCCTGCGATCACAATTCCCCAAAGCCTTAACATACTTCCTATTGATCGCTTTTTATTCAAAACCGGTAAAGTCAGCAATGCAGTCTGCTCTGTGAATAGAATACTTTGGCCCATTACCACCAAAATAAAACCTACCGGATAGACTAATGCCACCACTCTGATAATAGAATCAGAATCCATCTTTCCCATTAAGAAGAAGTATAACGTACATAGCAGTAAATAGCTAAATCCAATTTCCAACCCGGCAGTCAACGAACTTGTAAAAAGACTTCGGTCCCTTTTGTCATACACTTCCATGGCATCGGTGATCTGATCGCGAAGTATCTCTCCATGCGTCTTGGCTGAATCTACACTTTTAGACTTTGATTTACGGAGTTGGTTATCTATTTCACGTTGCTGCGCTGCTAATATCTGTTCCTCTGTCATTTCTTTTTTCCAAGCCATCCGATACGTAGTAATGTTATTCTCCCATCAATCTAGTCCAATACAACAAGTTTTAAAGAATTAAGTTTGATAGAGGGCTGATATAAAAGTAGCTCTGCACTATTTCAAGTCAGAGTATTTCATCAGCAATCCACTTGTAGTATTATTTCACCCTCGCTTCCCAAATCCTCATAAAAAGCATATGAGCCATTCTTCTTGCATGTTCCTTGGCATAATTTGCATTTTCCCCTTCGAAATATCGGTCAAGCGTCTCAAACCACAACTCCAACCAATGTCCAAAATGCACCTGCTCTATGCTATTATTCACTTCAGCATCCACTGTTCTGTGCACTTTGACCGGGTTGAATTTACCTGCTCCGGGGCCGGTCTGTAGCAGGATCATCTCCCAAAAATCACTCAGATGGACCAGATGCGTATCCCAATCTTTCACCACACCATTGAAAATCGGACCAAGCGTCTCATGTTTGCGTACCTGATCATAAAATCTCCTAACCAGAAAATCTACCTCTTTGCGTGAGCTTATATCAAGTTTATCCATGACTAGTTTTTTAAAATAAGTGCCAAAACCTCCAATTTGCCATCAATGTCATCAGGAATAGGTAGACCCAAGATTTTACAAATCATTGGATACACATGCACATTCTGAAAGGTTTCGATCTTCAGTCCTGACTTAAATGCAGGCCCATTCGCATAAAAGATTGCGTGCATTTCTTTGTACGCAGGACTAAACCCATGCTCTCCGAAAACAGTAGTCCCCATGCTCTTCGCACGCCGCTTAGTCAGAGTGACTGCCGGTCCCGTTGCAAGGTAATAGCCCATATCCGGGATGATCAGAATATCTCCAATCCGGTCTTTGTACATCAGATCCTGATAATTCTCCTTGTGATCTACGTCAGTGATATGGACCGGAAAACCGGCATTTTCAAGCGATTTGATCACCTTACGTTTGTCCTTTTTATTTTCCAAATACACATGGGCCAAAGCTCCATTATTGACAACACTCCCGGGAACATCCTTCGTCAGTATAGTAAGATTCAGGAAATTATCTATCGGAATATCCGTCATTCCATGATCCGAAACGATAATCACATTGATGTCAAGATCATAACTTTTCAATCCTTCAAAAAGTGCCCCCAGTTCATGATCCAGTTTTCTTAGCCTTGGCTCAAGCAGAGCGTCGTTGGAAGGGCCATATGCATGCCCTATATCATCCATATCAGAAAAGTACATGGTAATAAGCCTTGGACGCTCAGCTTCCGGCAATTCCAGCCATTTGAACACCTCTGATACTCTAGTCATATTGCTGACGCTTCCATCATACGGGTAATAATAGCTAGGCCGAATTCCCTGGATATCCGCTTCCGAACCTACGAAAAAATAACTCGCCGCAACCATGTCATTTTGCTCCGCAAGCACCCACAGAGGAGTCCCACCATACCAGCTCCCATCCTGAACCAATTCCTTTTTGCCGATTCCGTAAGTCAGCTCTTTTTCCGGATCGTAAAAAGAATTGTCCACCAAGCCATGATGCTCAGGCTTAAGTCCTGTAGCAATAGTATAATGATTGGGAAAAGTCTTACTCGGAAATGACGGCATCATGCTTTCAGCCTCCACCCCTTCCGCGATAAACCTTTTTAAATTTTCAGGCTGAAATCGATCTACATAATCATATCTAAACCCATCGAGTGAAATCAAAATCACAATGGGTTCCTTTGATTCAGCAGCTCCTTGGGAAAAAGAGAAAGTCGGAAATGTTACTAAAGACAATAACAGCAGGCAAAATCTTTTCATCTGTTTATAATTGATTTTTTATGGTCATAACCTGTCCCGTGACGAAGGAAACGGGATGTAATCTCGCATGATTGATTATCATCCCGGTATGTGACATTCTGAGTCATGCTCGATTTAAGAGGAGAATATTTCCGCAAAAATACCTGCTGCATTCATGGCAAGCAATCCATCTGTCATTTATAACAGATTGGTAAACTTAAGGGCATGTTCGTTTTCAGCTTTATAAGTATGCATAACCTTTCTGGACGGATCTATGTATGATTGGCAAAAAAGACGGAGAAAAACCACCCGTTTTCTACCTGCTCAACTGCTGGCACATGCTGTGAATCCATGGAAATATATTCCTTCTCACACCAACTCCTAAACAACTTCTTTACGTTTAAAATTGAAATGGCATATGAATTGAACTCTCAAGCATATCAAACAAACAATACGTATGAAATCGAGCATGTCGAAGACGACACACAAAGGGATAACTATAAACCCAGCGAGATTCCATATGGCCTTTAAGAAAAAATTATAATCATATGAAAACAACCAACAAATTTCTAATGGCAGCCCTTATCACTACTACCACTTTGGGAGCCGTGAGCTGTAAATCAAGTAACACCGTGAAAGGCGGGGCTATCGGTGGAGCGGCAGGCGGAGTACTCGGGGGAGTCATCGCAGGAAAAAACAATACCGCTGTCGGAGTCCTGATCGGGTCCGCTATCGGTGGATCTGCGGGAGCAATTATTGGCAATCGAATGGATAAAGCCGCTGACGAGCTTCAGCGGGATCTTGAAGGAGCAAATGTAGAGCGTGTGGGGGAAGGCATCAAAATCACATTCGACTCAGGCTTGATGTTTCCTGTAAACAAATCCGACTTGAGTGAGAGCTCAAAACAAAACTTGAAAGAATTAGCCGAAACATTGAAAAAATATGAGGAGACCAATATCCTTGTGGAAGGCCATACGGATAATACCGGTGCGGAAGATTACAACATGGAGCTTTCACGAAAGAGAGCTTATTCTGTAGAAGACTATTTGACAAGTCAGGGAATTGCCAAGAACCGGATGGAAATCACTGCATACGGTGAAATGCAACCTACAGCCACTAATGATACCGAGGCAGGTCGTCAGCAAAACCGAAGAGTGGAAGTCGCTATCTATGCTAATAAGAAAATGCAAAAAATGGCTGAAAAAGGGGAATTGGGAGAATACTAATTCATCATTATCCCTTTCTATATACCTGAAGGCGACCGTTCGGTCGCCTTTTCTTTGGGAAATCAATGAGACAAAGCCAAGTCTTTACTCCAAAACATACACCTAAATCCAGTTGGATTTTAATGAAAATCTATTCGCATCAAAAAATCAGTTTGAATCTCATCTCCAAAAGGAAAAGGATGAGAGCTAAAAACACTCAACCCGTGCTTTTCGTAGAATTTGATCGCTCGTCTATTCTTCTCCCAAACGCCTAGCCAGAGGTATTTTTTCCGATTCAGCTTTGCAAAATTGATAGTATGAGTAAGCAACACCGTGCCCAGTCCCATGCCTATATACTCTGCAAGAAGATATAACCGAGCCACTTCCAAGCTTGAATTATCTTGAAGATCCGTTTGGGCAGGAACAAAATTCACTTTAGCATAGCCGACAAGAACCCCATCTACTTCCAGAAGAAAAAAAACAGATGCCGGATTTTCCATTTCATCCATAAACTGTTCCTCCGTAAATGCCTCTTCCAAATAAGCGTTTACATTTTCGATTTTATTTCCTTCGGTAAAAGCTTGGACAAATGAGGTCCTAGCCATTTCCACCAAAGGACTCAGGTCAGCAAAATTGGCTTTTCTGATTAAATAGGACATGTGTTAATAATATGGTTCTAAATACCCGGTATTAAGGGTGTTTTCAATTTGCGCACAAATCTAATTTGATTTTGTCTTCTTAAGCCTCAAATCAACTCTTTTCCTATAAGAAATTATGTGTCGCCATCTTCTCAAATCCATGCCCAAAGTGTCTTAATCATTTCTGGAGTCCAGTAGTAAACGAATACTCTTGAAGTGAACTAAACCAGCCTGAATCATGACTTGATTAGTGGTTTAGTACCGGAGATACCCTCCAATAATCAGGAAAAATTTAGGGCATTATGCTAATTTTCCCATAGGCATAATCTTTATTTGTAAGCACAACAGGAGCAGAGTACATTCACTCCCGATTGCGATGTAGTGAAAGGAATTTTCAAAAGTTTTCAATAAAACAAAATGGCTTCAGGAATATTTGCATTGCTAGACGATATCGCCACACTGATGGACGATGTAGCGGTAATGAGTAAAGTAGCGGCTAAGAAAACAGCCGGAATATTGGGTGATGATCTGGCTGTGAATGCTGAGAAAGCCTCGGGATTCGTCTCTGATCGGGAAATACCTGTGCTTTGGGCCATCACCAAGGGTTCTCTACTCAACAAAGCAATAATTCTCCCTTTTGCTTTTTTGCTCAGTGCTTTTGTTCCTACCGTAGTTACAATTATTTTGATACTTGGCGGGCTCTATCTCGCATACGAGGGGGCAGAAAAAATCTACGAATACATTGTGCCTCATGAGCATACCAAAATAGCGGTAATAGATGAGGATGTCTCTGAAGAAGAATTACTTCGATGTGAAAAAGAAAAAATAAAATCCGCCGTGGTAACTGATTTTATTTTATCTGTAGAGATTGTAATCATTGCTTTGGGCACTGTGGTGAACGAACCTATTCTAGAACAAATCATAGTGGTGTCTGTCATCGCTCTCTTAGCCACCGCAGGCGTATATGGAATAGTAGCCCTAATAGTACGAATGGACGAATTTGGCTACAAGTTGATAGCAATGAATAAGCAAGAAGACAGCTTCTCAGACAAGGTTGGACTAGTGCTTGTAAACGCACTTCCCAAAATCATCAAAGCCATGGGGTTGATAGGCACAATAGCCCTTCTACTGGTATCCGGAGGGATTTTCGTGCATAATCTAGATTTCTTCCATCACCTCTTCCCTTCCTTCCCCGCTATCATTACAGAGCTTTTGGTCGGCTTGGTCGTTGGTTTTATCGTATTTTTAATTGTTGAACTTGGCAAAAAACTCTTTAAGAAAAAGGAAGGTCGCAACAGCCAATTAGATTAAGAGTGTTTCGGCAAAACCCTGTGTACATACATTAATTTTCTAAACACGGAACTTTCGGAAGGCGATTATGTTTAGTAATCATTGCTTTTTGGCGAAAGCTGAAAACGTCAAAACTAAACAAAGAAATCATGGAAGTATTAGAAAATTTGAATTGGAGATATGCCACCAAATCAATGAATGGAACTCCTGTTCCCCAGGAAAAAATTGACTACATACTGGAAGCCGTCAGACTTACAGCATCCTCTTCAGGATTGCAGCCCTATGAAATTCTGGTAATCACTGATCCGGAAATAAAAGAAAGAATCAGGTCAATTGCGTGGAATCAAAGTCAGATCACAGACGCATCCCACGTGCTTGTATTTGCAGCGTGGGACAATTACACGGCAGAGCGAATCAACAGCGTCTTCAAATTCAACAATGAACAACGAGGCTTACCCGACAGCGTTACCGATGAATATCGTAACAAGCTATTGAGTTCATACACAGTTAAAACTGCTGAAGAAAACTTCACCCACACTGCCAAACAAGCTTACATTGCCCTTGGTACCGCATTGATAGCAGCAGCTGAGCAGCGAGTAGATTCTACTCCGATGGAAGGTTTTGACCCTGCAGCACTGGATGAAATTCTGGACCTTAAATCCAAAGGTCTTCGAAGCGTGGTCATACTGCCACTCGGCTATAGAAATGAGGAAAATGACTGGCTGGTCAACATGAAAAAAGTACGTACTCCAACAGAAAAATTCGTAACAGTAATCTAACTAGGACAATTATTCCGGTACTTTCTAAAGCGTATTGGGTAAAGCACTCGATACGCTTTTTACTTTTAAGTGGGAATTAGTGAACTTAGGAGGGAAAACACTACGCCCAATGATAACCTCTGAGTCATTTGCCCAAATGGCACTCTCACTCCCAGGGACTGAACGTGCTCCCCACTTTGACAGAACTGCCTTTAAAGTGACAAAAAGACGGATATTTGCTTCACTTCACGAAAAAAGCAATTCAGCTAACCTCGCTCTTTCTTTAGAAGAGCAAAGTGCTTTTTGTGAATACGAGCCCGAAGCTATCTATCCTGTTCCCAATAAGTGGGGAGAAAAAGGCTGGACGACTTTTGAACTTGACAAGGTTTCCAAAGAGGTATTGTATGAAGCCCTAACTTCCGCCTATTCGGAAATCACCAAACATAAATAGAAAAAGCAGAACAGAGCACGTTAAAAATGATTTTCAGCGTGTTTATCTGCTAGTCTACTGAACATTCGAAGCACAAACCGGAATAGAAATTACTTCATCTCTACACATTCTGACTGCCATTAAGATAGTTCCCCAGAGAAACCCAACAATATGCCCTCTCCTACACGAAAAAATATCCAAACACAAAGCTCCACCGAGTTTACAGGAATTGATCTTAGAAAACCGGCTGAATATGCGGCAGGTTTTACAGCCGTGAAAGTAGCCCTTCAGCATACATTCAAAGAAATGGGAGTCATTAAATCCTTCCGGGCACTTTCCCATATGAACCAAAAGGATGGCTTTGACTGTCCGGGCTGCGCTTGGCCGGATCCTGAAAACCGCTCCAAACTTGGAGAATATTGTGAAAACGGCGCAAAGGCTTTGGCGGAAGAAGCCACATCAAAGGAGGTTGACCCTACTTTTTTTTCAAACTACTCCTTACAGGAAATTTCCCGGTGGTCAGACTATAAAATCGGTCAAAGCGGTCGCTTAGTTGCCCCTATGATCTTAAAGCCCAATTCGAATCACTACGAGGAATGCACTTGGGAGGAAGCTTTTCGAGTAATTTCAGAGCACCTCCATGCATTAGACAATCCTGACCAAGCAATTTTCTATACATCAGGCAGATCAAGCAATGAAGCTGCATTTCTGTACGGGCTTTTTGCCAGAGCTTTTGGCACCAACAATATGCCCGACTGCTCCAATATGTGCCATGAATCCAGCGGTGTTGGCCTTTCAGAAACATTGGGAATAGGCAAGGGCTCCGTAAAATTGGAAGATTTTGATCAGGCCGAAGTTGTCATGGTAATCGGACAAAATCCGGGAACCAATCACCCCAGAATGCTTTCAGCTTTAGAAAAATGTAAGAGAAACGGAGGAAAAATAATCAGTATAAATCCGCTACAGGAAGCTGGGCTAATCCGATTCCGAAATCCCCAAGAGATCAGCGGGATGCTGCTCAATGGACATGGACTCACCGATATCTTTCTTCAGGTAAAAATCAATCAGGATGTGGCTCTTTTGAAATTGATTGAGAAAAAGTTGATGGACTTGGATAAATCCGACGGCAATGTATTTGATCATGAATTCATCAGTAAATACACCGAAGGATACGAGTCCCTTCTAGCTCATCTGGACACACATGATGAGCAGGAATTACTGGAGAAGTGCGGAGTAGAAGAGCAATTGATTGAGGAGGCAGTAGCACTTTTGGCCAAAAAGAACAAAATCATCATCTGCTGGGCGATGGGGCTGACTCAGCATAAAAATGGCGTAGAAAATATCAAAGAGTGCGTCAATCTTCTGTTGCTGAAAGGAAGTCTGGGAAAACCCGGGGCAGGCACTTGTCCCGTTCGTGGACACAGCAATGTACAGGGAGATAGAAGTGTGGGGATTATGCATTACGTGTCCAAAGAACTTAACTCGGCCATCAAAAACGTCTTTGGCTTCGATGCACCGACCCATGAAGGAGTAGATGTGGTCAAGGCGATTCCCGCAATGCATACAGGGAAAGCCAAGGTATTTATAGGCTTGGGAGGAAATTTCGTATCCGCTGCATCCGACACTGAATACACAGCCAGAGCACTTCAAAACTGCGACCTAACAGTTCAGATCAGCACGAAACTAAACCGAAGTCATGTAATCACAGGGAAGACAGCCCTGATTTTACCTACACTGGGAAGATCTGACAAGGATCTAAAAGACGGAAAACAACGGCATTTCACGGTAGAAAACAGTATGGGCATAGTCCACCGGTCCAAAGGTTTTCTAGATCCAATTTCTGACGACATCAAAAGTGAGCCTGAGATAGTAGCCGGTATTGCCGAGGCATATTTCAGGGATAATCATCCTGTAAAGTGGAAGTTGCTCGGCTCAAATTACGAATTGCTCCGGGAAAAATTAGGAGAAGTGATCACTGGATTTAAGGATATGAACTCAAAGTCTGCAGGTTCTGGATACTATCTCCCAAATAATGTAAGAAACTTGGATTTCAGCAAGCTTCCAAATAAAAGAGCCCAATTCAGCAAGACCGAGCTTCCTGTGCATGATCTGAAAGAAAATGAGTACTTGTTGATGAGCATACGCTCGCACGATCAGTTTAACACGACTATTTATGGTCTTGGCGACCGATACCGGGGAATCCACAATGAACGAAGAGTCCTCTTTATGAATAAAGCTGATATGGCTCGGGAAAGTCTAAAGAAAATGGACGTAGTCAATATCTTAAGCAATTATGACGGTCAAGAGCGAAAAGTCTTTCAATTTTTGATAATCCCCTACTGTATCCCCAAAGGGAATTTGGCGGCCTATTTCCCGGAAACAAACCCACTGGTTCCAATCCATGAATACGCCGACAAAAGCAACACGCCAATCAGTAAATCGATTCGGGTGAGTGTGGAAAAAGCCGGCTAAATATTAACCGGTAAGACACTCTTTATGTACATAGTGAAACAAATTTCACGCTTCACTACTAACAGATTTTACGTCTTTTCATGGAATCCATTTCGTAAGAAAATCCATATAGCAAGCCACCACAGGTTAGTATTAAAAAAGATAATTGCTATTTTAAGCCAAACTTAAAATAATTTTTAGGTAAAACCCGAATTATCCAAAATAACCTTAATCCATTCCCATGAAATCCAAACTATGGAAAACACTGGTGCTTGCTGTGATAATCTTGACAGTAGGCGCTTTCCTGTTTTTATTCAAAGAGCACAAACTTGAGCCTACACTTACCGGTATTCCTTTCACCTTTTGGACCGGTTTTCTGGTTAACGTACTGGTGGTGTTTGCTACATTTCTAGGATCTAAATTCTTTCCATTTGAAGATCCGAAGAAGCCATGATTGGATGGCTAATATTCTTTTTCACGCTATTCCTGGCCATGCTGGGCTATGCTTCTTATCGTTCCTATAACAAAGGAAGAACTTCGGACGATTTCATTTTCGCAGGTTCCAACATAGGTACCATTTTAGGTTTCTTGACATTCTCTGCTGCATTATTCTCTGCCTTCACCTTTATGGGAATGCCGGATTTCTTCCGTACTCACGGCGTTGGTGCTTGGATATTTCTGGCTTTATCCGATGCCCTGATGGTTTTTTTCCTGATATGGTTTGGATATGCGTTGAGAAAACGTGCCTCCATTAACGGATACAAAGGAGTAGCAGGATTGATGAAATCCTGCTATGGAAATTCCTTTGCCGGCTATTTGGTATTCGCCAGTGCATTTCTCTTTCTGATACCTTACGTAGCCATCCAAATCCGTGGGATCTCCATCTTTTTGGATGCGGCCTTCCCTGACATGCTCCCCTATTGGTCTTGGTCAGCACTGTTGGTATTCATTATGCTTATCTATTCAGAGATCGGAGGACTAAAGGCCATCGTATACAGTGATGCAATCCAAGGCGTGATCATGCTGACAGTGATTTGGATCATCGGAGTGACTTGTCTCCAAATGAGCGGAGGACTGGAATCCGGCCTTGCAAAAGTATCCGAAACCAATGCCGATCTACTGACACTTCCCGGCCCAAATGGACTGTTCACCAGTCCGTTCCTGATCGCTTCGGCGATAGCAATCGTACTGATACCGGTATCTCAGCCCCAATTCACTACCCGTTTGGTGGTCATGAAAAACCTAAAATCAGTCCATAGAATGGCTTATGCAGTGGGGATTTTCGCGATTCTGGTAATATTACCTACTGCCTTTATCGGGCTCTATGGAGCAGTCAAATACCCTGACGCAAGCACCGCAGATTTCCTTACCAATGCCCTGTTATTTGATCAGGCTGTGCCCGTTGCCGCCTTGGCGGTGGTAGGACTATTCGCTGCCTGTCTATCTACCACCAATGCACAGATTTTCGCCTTGGGCACAGAGCTTAGATCCATGCTTTCGGGATCTGACCAATTCAATATGCGGGTCACCAAGATTTCAATCTTGGTATTCTCGCTGATCGTTTTGGTGTTTTCCACTTATATGAGTGATGAATTGGTATTGCTGGCGCGCGTGAGTTTTGCGGGCACATCTATGATAGCACCTGTGGTACTGGGTGCAGTGATCTTCAAACATCCTCCAAAAGAGCTGATCTGGCTTTCCTCATTCGCACTAGTCACATTTGTACTGTCGCTTGTAGGGGTGGTCCCCAATCTTATCGCAGGATATCCGCTTGATTTCTTAATGTATTGCCTACTCTTTGTAATAACTTTTACCTTGATGCTTCGCCATCATTTGACTCAAAAAACTACTCATGAAGCTTGATTCAACCATTTCCATAACTCGATTGGAACAGCCGCTAAAAAGATTTTGGGAGCTTTCCGGAGAAAAAATTCTACAAATAGAAAAGTCGTTTGATCCCAATAAGGGCGCACCGGTTTTCACGGAAAAAGGAAAGTATGTTACCCGTGGCTGGACAGAATGGACACAAGGCTTTCAGTACGGCTCAGCAATTCTCCAGTTTGATGCCACAGGTGATGAGCAGTTTTTAAAAATAGGCAGAGACAGCACACTATCCAAAATGGCTCCCCATCTCACCCATACGGGTGTTCATGACCATGGCTTTAACAATGTCAGTACGTACGGAAATCTACTCCGCCTGATAGAAGAGGGGAAAATCGAAGGTGCGGCTTGGGAGAAAAACTTCTATCAACTGGCTCTAAAAGTCAGCGGAGCAGTACAGGCAATGCGCTGGACTTCTATTCCTGATGGTGGATACATCTATTCGTTTAATGGGCCACATTCCCTGTTTGTGGATACGATCCGTTCATGTAGGGCTCTAGTCGTTTCCCATGCATTAGGACATGTGATGCAGGGAGAAAATGACAAGCGAATCTCACTCATTCAGCGGGCAATCCAGCATATTCTGAGTACGGTTCGCTATTCTATTTTCTATGGCAACGGCAGAGACTCATATGATGTATCGGGCAGAACAACCCATGAAATCATCTTCAATACAAATGACGGAAACTACCGCTGCCCAAATTCGCAGCAAGGCTATACAGGCTTTAGCACTTGGACCAGAGGCCTGGCGTGGGCCATCTGCGGACTGGGCGAAACGCTGGAAATTCTGGACAAGATTGACGAGAGCGACTATTCAGCAATCATTTCCAAAAAAGATCTCCTTTCAGAACTTTCCAAAGCCGCCATCGCAACTTCAGAGTTTTACCTCAACAATACGCCGACCGATGGCATTCCTTATTGGGACACGGGAGCGCCGGGCTTGGATAAAATGGGAGATTACCTCAACACGAAATCAGATCCATTCAACGCCCATGAACCAATTGATTCCTCTGCGGCTTGCATTGCGGCACAAGGATTTATCCGTATAGGAAACTGGCTAAAAAATACAGACCCTGCCCGGTCAGAAAAATACATTCAAGTTGGAATTCAGTTAGCAGAGAATCTATTCGCTGAGCCCTATCTATCCACGGACCCAACGCATCAGGGTTTGATTTTGCACTCCATCTATCATCAGCCAAATGGCTGGGATTATCGTCCTGATCCGACTAAGGCTCCTTATGGAGAATCCTGTATGTGGGGAGACTATCATGCACGGGAGTTGGCGCTACTGCTGAAGCGGATGCATAATGGAGAAAACTATTACAGCTTCTTTAACTGCGTAAGCCTATGAGCACCGGAAAATACAAACCGCAATATCCGCGGGTCGCACAGCTAAAAACAGGGGAGAATCTCCGTGACCACTTCAACAAGGAGGGCATCGCTCTTGAATTTGACGAAGAACTAAAGTCCGGAGCAACTTCAGCTTTTGCGAAATCCCACACCACACGAGTGGGTAATTCTATAGGAAATGCGTTCTGCATCTTGCCTATGGAAGGCTGGGACGGCACTACTGACGGTAAGCCTACCGAGCTCACCAAAAGACGCTGGAAGAACTTTGCAATTTCCGGTGCGAAATTACTTTGGGGCTGTGAGGCTGTCGCCGTTCAGCCGGCAGGCAGGGCAAATCCAAATCAATTGATGATAAATGAGAATAATCTCGGTGATTTTGAGGAATTGTATCAACTGGTGGAGCATGAACACAAGCTTGCCTTTGGGAATTCGGATGATTTGCTCACGGGCTTGCAGCTCACACATTCAGGGAGATTCTGCAAACCAAACAGCAAGACCAAAATGGAGCCTAAAATACTGTATTCCCACCCGGTATTGAATAAGAAATTTGGTCTGGCGGAGGGCTACCCACTCATGACTGACGGAGAAATATCCGAGTTGATCGATGCCTATGTAATAGCGGCAGTACGAGCCCAAAAAACCGGATACAAATTCGTTGACATCAAGCACTGTCATGGCTATTTGGGACATGAGTTTCTCAGCGCTTACGACCGTGAGGGTAAATACGGTAAATCAATCGAAAACCGGACGCGCTTTATCCGGGAGATCACAGCAGGAATCAGAGCCGAAGCACCCGGCTTAGAGATTGGTGTTCGCATGAGCATTTTTGACTGGGTGCCTTTCAAGCAGGGTCCGGAAGGCGTTGGGATTCCTGCTACTGAAGCCCCTTACACCTATGCCTTCGGAGGAAATGAAACCGGTCAGGGAGAAGATCTTGATGAGTCTTTTCAATTCCTCAGGGAACTTGAAAAACTCGATATAGAATTACTTTGCACTACAGCCGGCAGTCCTTATTACAACCCCCATATTCAGCGTCCCGCACTCTTCCCCCCTTCGGACGGCTACATGCCCCCGGAAGATCCGCTTCACGGAGTAGCCAGACAAATAGCCGCGGTAAGTGAGGTAAAAAAATCATTTCCCAACTTTTATGTGGTAGGTTCAGGATACTCTTATCTTCAGGAATGGCTGCCAAATGTAGCTCAAAATGTACTGGAAACGGGAAAAGCAGATTCTATAGGTTTAGGCAGAATGGTGTTAAGCTATCCGGAATTACCGGCTGATGTCATAGACGGAATTCCTATGAAGCGGGCAAAAATATGCCGTACTTTCTCAGACTGTACCACCGCCCCCAGAAACGGAATGATTTCAGGTTGCTTTCCATTGGATCCTTTTTACAAGAAAATGGAAATACACGAAACACTTAAAACTATCAAAACATCATGAGTCGAGTAGCATTAGTCACAGGAGGTTCACGTGGAATAGGTTTGGGAATAGCACGAAAATTAGCCGAAGAAGGCATTAATCTGGCAATCAATGGCGTGCGTGAAGAGGCGGACGTAAGAGAAGCCTTAGAGGAGCTGAAAGGCTTTGGCGTTCGGGTAGAGTACCTTCAAGGAAACATTGCCTCCAGGGAGGATCGTAAGGAGATTGTTGAAGGATTGTTGGCAAAATTTGGAAAAATCGATATTCTGGTCAATAATGCCGGAGTGGCTCCTAGAACTAGAAGCGATTTTTTTGAAGTTACCGAAGAAGACTATGATCACCTCATGGAGATCAATCAAAAAGGTACTTTTTTCTTAACTCAAGCTATCGCAAAATGGATGGCAGATTTGAAGAAAGCG
The DNA here is from genome assembly GCF_014838715.1 of Algoriphagus sp. Y33. NCBI lineage: Bacteria > Pseudomonadati > Bacteroidota > Cytophagia > Cytophagales > Cyclobacteriaceae > Algoriphagus > Algoriphagus sp. Y33. Next base: position 4,266,558 of record NZ_CP061947.1, read on the forward strand.
AGTCCTGAATCGGAAATTTCTATCATCACCATCACTTCTATTTCCTCCACTGTTGCCTCCACGACCCGAGCTTCTTATTGCATGTCAAAATCAGCACTTTCTATGCTATCCAAGGTTTTGGCCGTGAAAATGGCAGAGTTTGGAATCCCGGTTTATGAAATCCGCCCCGGAGTAATAGAGACAGATATGATCGAAAAAGTACGTGAAACTTACCATCAAGGTGTAAAAAACGGAATGACGCTTGAGCCGAGGATGGGAGTTCCTGAGGACATCGGAAAAGTGGTTGCCGCTTTAGTGCGGGGTGATCTTCCCTATTCCACCGGTCAGGTGATTTCCGTAGATGGAGGAATGACTATTGCGAGGATGTAGGAGTGATTTTAGATTGAAATGAACATCATCAATATTATTTCGTAGATTTTCTTATCTGAGTTTACGACATTTAGCTATGGAATTCATCAAGTACACCGAAATCAATCCATCCAAAAGATTTGGTCAACCATCAATCATCGGCACTAGAATTTCGGTAGCAGATGTTTTAAATTGGTTGGCAAGTGGAATGTCTAAAGAAGAAATTATTTCTGATTTCCCTGAATTATCCTTGGAAAGCATTAATGCATGTCTGTTTTTTGCTGCAACTAGGGAAAAACACTTAGGAATTGCATCATGAAGCTACTGTTCGACCAGAACATTTCGTATCGAATTGTCAAAAATCTTTCAGATATCTTTCCAGAAGCGAAGCAAGTACGAGAATTAGGGATTGAAGGCTTTACTGATCGAGAAATATGGGAATTCGTAAAGAGTGGAGATTTCATTATTGTCACCTTTGACGCTGATTTCTATCATTTCTCCCTTGTCTGGGATCACCCTCCAAAATCATCTGGATTCGTTCAATTGTCCAAACCACTCTGGTAATTGAATCTTTATTAAGACATCACTTGCGAGATATCGACCTTTTTAAAATTGATAGTCCCCTATCTTGTCTAGAGTTAATTGGAAAATAAAAACAAGTCAGTCCATACGCTTAAATGAGTTTATCCCTATTCTCGCCTTTTTAGATTTCAAGCCCCATGAAAACCCACTTCCTTTTCAGTTTCTTCATTTTAGCCCTTCTTAGTACTCAAACTTTTGCGCAGCAGAAGCGAACAAAAATCGGAGTCGCAGGCCTTACCCATGGTCATGTGGGTTGGATTTTGAATGCGAAAGACCGACCTGATCTTGAGATCGTGGGAATAGCCGAACCCAATCGGGAGTTAGCAAAGAGACTTACCGGGCAACATGGAATTTCCATGGATTTGGTCTTTGACTCTATGGAAGAAATGCTGGACAAAACGAATCCTGAAGCTGTGACAGGTTTTGGAAACATCTATGATCATCTGGCGGTCGTCGAAGCCTGTGCACCCAGAGGCATTCATGTGATGGTGGAAAAGCCTTTGGCTGTAAGTCTGGAACATGCTCAGAAAATGAAGACACTTGCGGAGAAGCACAACATCCACCTGATCACCAATTACGAAACCACATGGTATCCCAGTACTTTCAAAGCCTACGAACTTTTGAATAAGGGAGAAGTGGGCGACTTGCGAAAAGTAGTCGTGCGAGACGGTCACAAAGGTCCAAAAAAATAGGCGTAAGTGATGAGTTTTTGGAATGGCTGACTGATCCAAAACTAAATGGAGGCGGGGCAATTATTGATTTTGGCTGCTATGGAGCGAATTTGATTACTTGGCTTCAGGATGGAAAAAAGCCTAATTCTGTCACCGCCGTCACTCAGCAGCTTCAGCCGGAAAACAATCCGAAAGTAGACGATGAGGCAACCATTATCCTTAATTATGATGATTCACAGGCCATCATTCAGGCTTCATGGAATTGGCCAATTGGAAGAAAAGACATGGAAATCTATGGACTCACAGGCTCTATCTATGCTGATAACCCTACGGATCTAAGCGTGAGAAAAGCAGAAGGCTATAGCGATTTTGAGGAAAATAAACTCAAATTAGAATATGAGAATACACCCTTTGAAGATCCATTTAGCCTGTTTTTAGCTGTAATCAATGGAGATCTTGTTCTCGATGAGTATGCCCTTCCTTCACTTGAGAACAATATGATCGTAGTAGAAATCTTGTCTGCGGCCGTAGAAAGTGCCAAGACAGGTAAAACGGTGCATTTGAAGTAGAGGGAGAAAATTGAAAGTAGGATACGTTCTCTTCCAACCTATTCCTAATTTCTTAAAGAAACTGATTTTCTTATATACTCAGTACTGCCTGTTGGATTCAAGGTGATGTTATGGGCAGCTTAAAATTTCTTCAATTGTACTTCTTTCTCAAGAAATCTGTAATCTTCATTTCGAAGTTATGATAGGGCGGGAAAATTACACTTAAAAACCCAATAAGGGATGCTATGAAAATGTTAGGGCAACATCCATCAACAAAAATTTCGTTATCACGAACGGTTATTTGTACTCCAACTGTACCAGATTTTCGCACAATTATACTTTTTTGAGGTATGGAGTATGATGTATAAATTGAATAATGTGGAAGTTGACTCTTCAAAGTCAAAAGTAATTCGTTGAAGTCAGGTAAATGCTTTGTTGAAACTACCATAGTTTTCAATTTTTTCAAATATTAAATTACGAATAAATATTGGATTAGTTGTGTTTTTGAATTCCAGAATTGCCCACAACTTATATTAAAAAGCCGTTCGTGTGACACGAACGGAGGCAATATAGAATATCTACCAAAACATGGAAAGCAATGGATTTTTGAAAATATAGATGATGAGATGGGCTTTATGAGGATAAAAATTGATTGAGCAACACAAGATCTCACATTAAATTTTTCGTAATTTGATGTGAGATCCAAAATTCAACATTAATGCTAAGGCTTACATCTAAGGATACATCAAAAATTTAATATTTTAATGTCAGTATAGTTGTTGACACTAAAATTTAAGGTTAGATAATGACATACCTGATTAACCCAGATAGAACCAAACCTTGGAACAATCTTCCCGAGCTCCCCATTGAAGGGCAATATTTTAGGGATTTGGATATTTTTGAGCAATTATGGGAATCGTCGAGCGCAGAGAAATCAGTGGTGGGCATTATTACATGAATCTGGAACTCTATAGGATCTTGGGGCAGTAAGTTTCAAGGAGATAGACTAATTTATAAAGCCCTAAGACAGTAATTGAATTACCCGGAAACAAGCATGTTTAAAAAAGCCCAAACGTCGGTCGGGCTTGCACAAATACGTAATTCAATACTAATTGGCTTTATCAAATACGGTCGTCCAGAAACGCTCGTTTTCTTCAGAATTTTCTTTTGCTTTGGCCTGAACAGTAATAGACTTGCCATCATTGCTCAACTTCCAAACCTCTGTTACGGAAACAAGCATTTGTTCCCGAGCATTTACCTTATAAGGAGTGTGGACCATCAGGTGTACAAGTGAGTTAACAGTCATAGTTTGCCCATCAGGTGACCACTTTACGGTAAACTTCTTCCCTCTTTCCGGACCAGGATTAATTTGGCTTTCTCTACCGTCAAAGGTCAATTTCTCCAGGCTTGTAGCCAGGGCTGCTTCAGGAGAGGGATTTGGTACTTCTATGGTTAGAAAATCTGCCTGCTCTGCTATTTTCATTGTTTTAGAGCGCATACGATCACCCGCGTCATATATGCAAACAATATTTCCGTCCATACTTATCGACTGGTTGGATTTCCATTCACCGGAAAAGTTGGCGCGATGCCTGTCATTTTGTTGTTGAGCCTGTACGGCAAAATAAATTACTCCTGTTAACAGAATAATCAGGCAGGACAAAACGTATCTTTTATTTTTCATATCTATCAGAATTGATATAGTGAATCTGCTTTGAAGTCCGTGATGGTATATCCCTTCCCGTCTGAACCAACCTCATAACGATAAACGCCATCGGCGCCAAACCAAATACTTCCATCCTTCGCTTCCAAAAGCCCAAAAAGAGCAGGTGGTCCTGAAAAAATTTCGGTTACAGTAGGATTTTTATCGTACAATGTCTCTGCATCATATCGTGAAAGTACCCAGACATTCGAATAGAGTTTGACCTCACCGGTAGTCCAGATATTTCCTTTTTTATCTTGGATTATTGAATAGGCACCTCTCTCCGACACGTGTGTAAAAGTGCTGCCGTCATAACGCCAGAGACCGTAAACGTCAGCGAACCAAATGTTGCCTTTTTTATCTTCGATGATTGACCAAACGTTTTTAAACGCCTTGTCCTCTTTGTTTTTTAAAACGGTAAATCCCTTTCCTTGTCCGTCTCTATAGCTATCGATATCACCTCCCGATAGCGATCGGGACAGACGGGGATCATATACAAACATATTTTCATTGTGAGGACCAAACCAAAGCTTGCCGGTTTTGTCTTCAAAGAGTAAGCGAATATTGTTAGTGGGAAATCCATCTTTTGTGGTAAAGGTCCGAAAAGATTTCCCGTCATATCGGCTTGGTCCGAACCAAATATTACCGGCCTTGTCTTCATAAATGTGCAGCACCATATTGCTGGCAAGCCCATCCTTTGTTGTAAAATGTTGAAAGTCTGTCTGCCCGGCAGGTAAGTGATAAACCCCTGAATCTTTAGAAGCAATCCAAAGATTTCCTTTTCGATCTTCCAGCACATCCCAGAATGTGTGCGAACCTACTATACTATTTGTGAGATTGGTAAACGATTTTCCCTGTCCGTCCGGCAGGCGGGCATCGTATCGAAACACGCCTGAATAAGAAGCAATCAAAATATCTCCGTTACTCGCTTGTTTTACATTCCGAACTATATTCATAGGCACCCTAGAGGTATCCGCCTCATTAAGTTGCGACTCGGAGTATCCTGCATTATTGGTCTTGATAGTATCTTGTGGTACGTTTGTTTGCTCTTGTCCACAGGATGTGAACAGAACAAGCATCAAGAATAGAATGGGGAGGGAAAAGAATTTTATCATTTTATAGTTTTTATTTTCTTGCTACTATCTTAATCTGGAATTCAACATTGTCCGAAACAGCTTGATCAGCTAAATTATCGTAAAACTTCCCTGATCTATAGCGGATACCCCACTGTGTCCTGTCGATGATGATTTTGCCTGTCGCCTTGACAATCCCGTCTTTGACTTCTATCACTGCTGGAAAAGTAACAGAGCGTGTGACACCTTTAATCGTCAGGTTTCCTGTAATTTGTATGTTCTTGCTATTCACTGAATCAACCTTGGTAATTGCGATAGTAGAAATGGGGAATTTTTCGACATCAAAATAATCAGGCGACTTCAGGTGTTTCACTGGGGTGTTCTTATTCTCCTTGTCACCATATTCAATTGAATTCATATCAATTTCAGCAGTACCACCCACCAATTGTCCTTTTTCAATCAGCAATTCACCTTTGGATAAGTAGACATACCCTATATGGTCTTCAGGAGAAAGTACCATTGTACCTATCCATGTTACCACACTTTGGCTTGTATCTACCTTATATTTTTCTCCGTAGGAAACGGGGATTGCCGCTATGGTATTTTTAGTCTCCTCTTTTACAGATTTGCTGCAACCAAAGGGCAAAGGAGCAATAACCAGAAATAAGTAAAATAGGGATAACTTGTTGTTCATAAAGTTTCATAGCTGATCCACAATAGTACTTAGGTAACTTTTGATACATGAATTTCGATTGTAAATAGAAATGTAAACTTTGTAAATAAACTTTTGACACGATGGATCTCAGGCAAAACCTCCTCTCCGAAGAACGCAACTACCTGTTTGCATCGGTACTACTTATCTTTATCTCTTTGGCCAGCGTGGGTTTCAGCATGTTGGGCAGTGATGACTTTGATCTTGCCAGGCAGGAAGTTCTTCTTCGAAAAATCGGGCATGAACTGCTCTTACAGTCAGGCGACAGTACATCACGGGTGCTTCCGGTAAAAAAGATCGCTGAAAATGAATATCAGATCAGTTTTGAGAATGAGCTTAGTTTTCAACCCGACACCCTTGTAAATACGATCCAAAGTTTGTTAGCCGAAGGTCCGTTTGCACGTGATTATGTTGTGAACGTAGTCGACCCTGCCAATGCCAGTGTATTGTTTGGATATGCTATTTCAAAAAACAAGAAGGATGACATTATAGCCTGTATAGGAAGAAGGCAACCTATGGGATGTTACGCGGTCAACATTCAATTTAAACCAACGGGTATCTCATTGGCTAAAAATGAGTACTTATTTGGATCCCTTTTTGCCTTAGCATTTGTTGGTTTAGTTTTTTTGAGATCTGTCAAACCGAGGAGGTTCTCACACTACAGTCGGAATAAGGGTTTGATCAGATTGGGATCCATGTCATTCGATGCAGCAACCCGCAAGCTCATGATAAATGAAAATACCATCGACCTGACCAGAACTGAAACCCGTGTATTGCACATTTTTGCTTTGTCTCCTAACGAGGTTATAGAGCGGAGCCGGTTACAAAAAGAGATATGGGAGGACGAAGGTGTTATCGTCGGACGCAGTCTGGACATGTTCATATCAAAACTTAGAAAAAAGCTGGAATTTGATCCGAATATCAACATTGTTGTTATACGCGGCAAAGGATATATGCTTGAAATCAGCGCTTAAGAAGATCCTCAGGCTCCAAACTGATCTTACTAGAATTCAATTTGGCATTTACTCTTTCCACACATCCTTGAAACCTCCTCCCGCTGAGCCGAACAGGTTCTCGTGGCAGAGTTTTACCGCCAACTTCCTTCAGAACTTGCCTGACGGCAGTCAGGTTCCACCTCATGATGGGCGTTCTTGTTCTTTTGGCTAGTAGTTGGTGATCCCCCACAGTGGATTTTCATCTCCTGCTATACGGCACATGTAAAAGGCCGTTCGTGAGGACACGAACGGCGGCAATGGAAAGTTCAACGGCAATGGAAGTATCAAGAGTCTAACTCATACAATCTCTATTCTAAATTCTTGGCTCTTATATCTGAAATCTTGATACTTACGTCTTGCTACTTGATACTTTTACAATTCTTTAATCTTCAAATTCTTAAAAATCACTCCCTGTCCTTCGCTTTGCAGCCCAATGTATCCCTCAGTCAGGGGAGTTCCATCCACCTTGTATTTAGGATCAAAATTGGCAGCTACCCCACCGCCAACCTGAGGCTTGGTGTATTGCAAAACTGTATCTCCATTCACCAAATGAATGACTAGTGAATCTCCATACACGATCAGATCTGCTTTCACCCATTCATCCCATTTGAAAGTTGGAGAAGTGGAATTTATACAATGGCGTGGATCCTTTTCACCTTCAAAGAATACATCTGTCCCGGGAGAACACATATTTCCCGTAGGCCTGGCCACGCCTTCTTCTTCCTCGGCTAGCATTTGCCATTCTACAGAGATAGGCCAGTCCTGCTCCTTCAAGATTGTCTCAGGAGCCTGAGAGTGAAACATTACCCCGCTATTTCTATAGGTGTAGCTGGCTGCATCTTCGAGCCACTGGTCGGTAAATCTGTATTCCCAGGTCATATGAAAGGCAGAAAATGGCTTCTCATAAAACAAATGTCCATAGCGGTCATTGAAGCCCTCATTATAATCATCATAATTCACGGCTATCGTACCATCGGTCACACGGAACGTGTTTTGGTAATTTTCACCGGTTTCATGATGATAGATTTTCGGAATCCAGTTGTCCAGATTTTTACCATTAAACATATCAATCCACTCTGCTTTGGGCTCATCTGCTCCTTGGATTTCCTTTTTATCAGAACTGCAAGAAATCAGGGTGCCTCCCATCAGAAATCCTATAAATACTTTTTTTAACATGGAATTAAAAGTTGATATAAAAAGATTACAATAAATTACGATTACCCGCAATTATGCCTGTCTCACATTTTCCTTCATGACTGATATAGAAAGAGGCGGCGCATAAGGTAGGTTAAAGTTAAGGATTTCCTAGGTTTAAAAAGTAAGTTTTGGACGAGCGAACTCAATCAGGGGAAGCACGGCAAGCAGTAAAGGATTTGCTAACCAAAAATCGAAATGCATGTTTTTCAATTTTAGCAGTGATGGTTTTTACTGTTTCCATAAGTTCTCCATCGATCTGAAATTCTGCCCCTTCAGGATTATCAAGTTGGCACTCCTGCACTACCCATGTCTGAATTCCCTCCACCTCGTCTAAATTCCCTTTGATAAAAGCCATGGTTATCCGAACATAATCCTCAGCGGTTTTGGGATTGAACGCAATAATCTCAAATTTACCATCATCCATAACTCCTTTGCAATTCACAATTGCTCCTGTGCCATATTGATCACCGTTGGCAATTACAATCATTTTAGCTTTTATCTCAACTGACTCTTCTGCGATTCTCAGCCGAAAATTCATTGTCTCGGTACCAAAAATCTCTGAAAATGAATTTTTTACATAGCCAAGCATACCCCGTGACTCATCCTGTTCAAATTTCTGAATCAGATTGGCGTTTATCCCAAAGTCTGCTAAATGCAGGCATAGTTCACCATTAATGTGGATCGCATCTATAGGGTGTACATTAAAATCCAGAGCGGCCTCCCATGAATCTGTCAAATCATTGATCCCCATGCATTTTGCCAGCCCATTGGCTGAACCCAGCGGTAAGATGCACATGGGAACAGCAGCTTCCTTAAGGCATTTAGCCACCAGTTTGACTGTGCCGTCCCCACCACCAATCAAAACAAAATCAGGACTTGACTGCTTGTATTTTGCCAAGATTTTGTCTTCATCATTTTCTCCTGTAGTCTCCCATAGTTCCACATTGGAACCGGGCAATCTGGCGGCTGCCATCTCTAGAAGTTCGACATCAGTAATAGAGTCATTCCCGGAGATAGGATTATAGATTAACAAACATTTTTTACCCATGTTGAGCTCAGATTGCAAACTAAGTGATGATTGATTCCTTTTCTACTATTTCTATTGCCTCATCGGACGATTCGATGAAATGAAAGTGATCAAATCCGTGAAGTTTTTTCAGTTCACTTATTCTTGATGAATCCAATTGTCCTACCACCCTTATAAAAACATCCTTAACCCTTCCCGGGTAATCCTGAATCACTTGGGCATAAATCTCAGGATCGTGCTGCCCACTATCTCCAATTAAATAAAACTGCATCTCAGGAAACATCTCCATAAGATGCTCGATTTTTTGTAATTTGTGAGAATGATCCCCACCTCCTGATTTCCAGATATTTTTGAGGTTTATATGCTTATCCTTGAGCAAAATAGGCCCATCAGGAATGTGCCTGTAACGTAGAAAATCTTTGATCAGATCATATAATGACCAATCGCTACTAGACACGTAAAAAATAGGTAAAGTCGTGCCTTCTGTAATCTTCCTGTAGAATTTTGACACTCCTGGCAAAGGCCTTCTGGTATAGGCATTTTTCGAAATCGATAGCCAAAATTTCTTTCCGATCTCTGTGGAGTGTGAGATTATTATAGTATCGTCGATATCGGAGATTACTCCTGTGTTTCCTGAAAATCTACTCACATTCATGTAAGCAAGGAGGGATTTCTTTGTGACAGGCTCCAATACCTGAAAAGTCGCTTGTTCAACCACATCTGTACCGGGTTTGGAATCCCCGATCTGTAACTCAAACACCCCATCCTCGTCGGAGGATACCACATAGTTTTTCCCCTGAAAAGTGATTTCCACCTTAGCAAGAGCGACAGATGATCCTGAGTATCTTTTCACCGCCGCTAAGATATTTGATAGCCAATTATTGCGGGAAGATGGTCGTTTCTGTGTATAAACCTTGATTACTCTTCCTTTGAAAAAAACTTCCGTGTCATTTCCGAAGGCTAAAAAAGGTTCTACTTTGATTTTATCCTTTTTACTAATACTCATCAAATATTCTGATAGTTGGTATACCGATAGTAACGCAAAAATCACGCAGATAGTAATGAGTAAACTTCTCATTTAACAAGAATTACAGCTCCTAAATCCCATAACTTAATGCTTCCAGTCGTATCCATCAATGTGCTCAAGGCAACTCTTGAGCAGAGCAATTGAATCAGCAATATCTCTCTTATGGGCCATTTCTATCACCTGATGTAGGTGTCTGGTAGGAATGGAAATCGCTCCGGCTATCGCCCCCTGCTTACCCATGCGCTGCACTCCGGCCGTATCTGTACCGCCGGCTACCAAAATTTCAGGCTGCCACCTGATCTGGGATTTATCCGCAGTCCGCTTCATAAAATCCACCATCCTATAATCACATATTGTCATAGCATCCATGATTTTGATGGCAGTACCTTTCCCAAGTTCAGTCACCTTCTCATGAGCCTGTGCCCCGGGGACGTCAAAGGCAATCGTAGTGTCCAGAGCAATGCCGAAATCAGGATTAATGCCGTGGGCAGCCACATTTGCACCGCGAAGGCCGACTTCTTCCTGTACGGTAAAGGTCGCATAGACATCATAAGCGGGATTTTCCAGTTGCTTCAGTGTCTCGATCAGGATAAATACAGCCACTCTGTTGTCAATTGATTTACAATTCACACAATCTCCCATCTCAATCAGCTCCCTATCCCTGGTTACCGGATCTCCTACAGTGATGTACCTTTCTACTTCCTCCTTACTCATTCCCAAGTCAATGAAGAAATCCGTAGTTTTTGGAAGCTTGGTTTTCTCCTCTGCTGACATCACATGGATAGGTTTACTCCCCATCACACCTACCAAATCCTTTTTCCCGTGTACAATCACGCGCTGAGCAGTAAGCGTCTTAGGATCAAAACCACCTAGGGTATGAAATCTTAAAAATCCATTCTCATCCACGTGGGTAACAATAAATCCGATTTCATCCATATGGGCGGCGACCATCACCCGCTTACCATCCGGGTTTCTCTTGCCTTTTTTTAAGGCAATCACATTGCCTATATTATCTATTCTGATTTCATCCGCCAGTGGAGTGACCAAATCAACTACGAGATCACGAACTCTTTTCTCAAAACCGGGAGCTCCGGCGATTTCACAGATTTCTTTTAAAAGGGCTACGTTTATATCCATTTTCTATGTTTTTTTTACTGAAAGTCCATCTTATCCACTGAGAGCACTAAGGTTTGCACAGAGGTCAAAGTTTACTGATATCCTGTGCTTACTATTCTGTCACACATTCTCCTGAAGTAGGATTAACTCTGCACTCTCATACCCGTCTACAAAGGTCAAAAGTCACAATTGCTTTTTCTTCTTGGCGAAATTAAGAATTAGAAAAGTCTAGAATGTAAAAAGGCACAAAGAATAACTTCCAAGTGCCTTTTTTCTTGAATCTTTATCTCTTAAAAAGAGTATGGAAATACTCCAAAAATATCTTAATAAGCTCTCACGGTTTTGCCTTCGATGAAATTAACGAATGATTTATTCACTACCCTCATCCCACCCGTAGTAGGGTAATTCCCGGTGAAATACCAATCACCCAAATGATCCGGGCAACATTTATGCAGATTGTCCACAGTCTGGTAAATCACCTTTACTTCTGCATTAATATCTTCATTGGTAACAATCTCGGAAATCTTATCAGAAATTTCATCGTCGGTGAATGAATTGTAAACTCCCTTCACGAAATTCTCTGTAGAATACGGATGCTCCACGCAAGATTCATAAACCTGATCTAATACATTATCAATCTTTCTTTCCTTGATCAATGCCAAGGCAGCTCTGAAAGCAATGAATTCCTTCATCTTAGACATATCTATGCCGTAGCAATCCGGAAATCTAATCTGAGGAGCAGAGGAAACGATGATAATCCGCTTAGGATTTAGCTTATCGAGTGTAGTCAGAATACTTTTCTCAAGTGTGGTGCCTCTGACAATACTATCATCTATCACTACCAACGTATCAATTCCCGACTTGATCACCTCATACGTCGTATCGTACACATTAGCCACTATTGTATCTCGGTCTTCATCATTGGTGATAAACGTACGTAATTTCACATCCTTACTTACGAGTTTTTCCACTCTGGGACGGAAATTCAACAATTCATCCAAATCACCCATATGTGGCTTACCATCCACGAATACTTCTCTTCTTTTTGCGGCCAGATAGTCTTCCAACCCTTCAATCATACCCAGAAATGCGGTTTCAGCAGTATTCGGTATGTAGGAAAACACAGTATTCTTCAGATCAAAGTCAATGGCTTTCAAAATCTGGGGAATCAAAGCCTTGCCAAGATTCTTTCGCTCTTGGTAGATATTTGGATCAGTTCCTCTGGAAAAATAAATCCGCTCAAATGAACATGATTTCTTTTCCCTTGCAGGCATTATTTCAGACTCAGCATAAGAGCCATCCTTATTAATGACCAAAGCATGTCCAGGCTGAATCTCCTTGATGGAATTAAAATTAATATTGAATGCGGATTTAATGGCAGGCTTCTCTGAAGCGACCACTATCACCTCATCATCAGCATAATAATATGCCGGGCGAATACCTGAAGGATCTCTAACCACGAAAGAGGATCCATTCCCCACAATTCCCGCCATTGCGTAGCCTCCGTCAAAGTCTCTACAGGACCTTCGAAGGATTCTGGCCATGTCCAATTCATCTTCGATCACCTGGGTGATTTGCTCATTGGAAAACTGGTGCTTGTACTTATCAAAAATACGTTGGTTCTCTTCATCCAAGAAGTGGCCGACTTTCTCCATCACAGTGACAGTATCGGTTTTTTCCTTCGGATGCTGTCCCAGCTGGACAAGCTTGTCAAAAAGCTCCTCCACATTGGTCATGTTGAAATTGCCTGCCATCACCAGATTACGGCTTCTCCAGTTGTTTTGCTTTAGGAAAGGGTGACAAGTCTCTATGGAGTTTTCGCCATGTGTCCCGTATCTCAGGTGTCCCAGCCAAACTTCCCCTGTGAAAGCAATATTTTCTTTTAGCCAAGTCCCATCTGTAAGCGCATCATGGCCTCCAATTTTCTTTGCTTTCTTGTATTTTCTATTGATTTTGTCAAAAATATAATTGACTGCGGAAGGTTCTATTGACCTATATCTGCTGATATATCGAGTCCCTGGCTTGGTGTCTATTTTGACATTGGCGACACCTGCACCATCCTGACCTCTATTGATTTGTTTTTGCATCAGGACATAGAGTCTGTTAGAGGCAAAAGCCGCTGTCCCATATTTATCAATGTAATACTGGGCAGGTTTTCGCAATCTAATCATTGCTATGCCGCATTCGTGTTTGATAGCGTCACTCATAGAGTCTGGCAAATGTTATTTTGAAGAATCAAAGGTAATTGTTTTTTGAAGATATTTTTGGCAAAATAAGTTCTCTTTGCCTCTCATATATTTGGTGATCCCACACGAATTTGACCTACCCCAAATTCGTCTCAGACCGGCCAAAGCTTACTTTTCAGATACAAATTGACCGGATATTCCACAGGTAGCCGCTACTGATTTTGCAGCATACCAGCCCTATCTCCTCCCAATGCAAGTTGGCACAATGATAGTTAGGTAAAATAGGAAACCTGAAGTCTCTATTACTAATGGGACAAAACCCTGTTGAAAAAAACTTACTCCCCGATAAAATATTTAATATTTGGGGCAAAAAAACTCAATATTAGTTGCTCAATCCCCTAAGTAAAAACGCATCGGATACTTCTCTGGTGCTTTTTTTGTTAATTAGCTTTATAAAGAAAGTTATTCATGAAGCATATATTATTAGTAGAGGATGATCTGACCTATTCCAGAATCGTTAAGACCTTTCTTGAGAAAAATGGATTTACCGTGCAGACAGCCGTTAAAGTCAAAGAAGCGCAGCAATTTTTCAGCAATTCCAAATTTGACTTAATTATTGCTGACTTCAGACTGCCTGATGGAACCGGAATGGAACTCCTTCAGTGGTCAAAAAGCAACTATCCGCAAACTCAAGTGATTCTGATCACTCATTACTCGGATATACGAATAGCCATCAAAGCCATGAAACTAGGGGCATTCGAATACATCACTAAGCCCATCAATCCTGATGAGCTTCTGGCCACCGTGAAAGAATCTCTTTCTGCCAAAGTAACAGAACTGGTATCTGAAGAGATAGATACCATCACCAAACCACCTTCATCATCTAAGAAATCCTTCAAAAGCAACTATGTAGTAGGCGGCTCTGCCGAAGCCGAAAAACTGGAAAAACACATCCAACTCGTTGCCCCTACTGATTTGAGTGTTCTTGTGCTTGGTGAGACGGGAACCGGAAAAGAATTTATTTCTCGGAGAATCCATGATTTCTCCACAAGAAAAGATGGGCCATTTATCGCCATTGATTGTGGGGCCTTGCCTAAAGAACTTGCCGGAAGTGAACTCTTTGGTCATGTAAAAGGAGCATTTACAGGTGCATTGGAAAACAAAACAGGCCACTTCGAAATGGCGAATGGCGGTACAATATTTCTCGATGAAATCGGAAATCTAAGCTATGAAGTCCAAATACAGCTTCTCCGGGCAATTCAGGAAAGAACAATCCGTAAAATCGGTGGTAACAAAGAAATCCAAATCGATGTCCGGATAATCGCTGCTACTAATGACAATTTATTGATACAGGCTGGAGAAGGGAATTTCCGTGAAGATCTTTATCATAGACTTAATGAGTTTACCCTAAGTGCAATTCCACTTCGAAGCAGAAAAGAAGATTTGGAAAACTTTGCAGACCAGTTCCTCGAAGAAAGCAATGAGAGACTTGAGAAAAATGTAAAAGGCTTCTCACCGGAAGTTTGGGAGATTTTTATCGCCTACGATTGGCCGGGAAATTTGCGTGAATTGAGAAACATTATCAAACGTGCCGTACTGCTTTCACCTGCATCGCATGTGGAGAAAGATGCATTACCGGCAGATCTTTATGAGCCTTCCGCCAGCATAACAGGACTGAAGGGCAGCATGAACTCAATTTCCCGACCATCCGATCTCCCTTCACCGAAGGATTATAAATCACAATGGGTGGAACAAGAAAAAGAATTGATTCAAAAAGTATTGACTGACACCAAATTCAACAAGTCTAAGACAGCTCGAATCCTGAATATGGACCGCAAAACTCTTTACAGCAAAATGGAGAAATACGGATTAGACTAATTTGCTACGTTTGCGGTTTTTTCGATGGTCTCGTTAAGCGCTGCCAGCAAGATGCGGATTTCCTCATCCAGCTGATTCAGGGTGTCACCGAGGCCATTTTTATTTCCGATCTTCAAGCTGTTCTCTACTTTTCTGGCAGTTTGTCCTGCAGAACTCTTAATTTGTCCAAGACGACTTCCCAACTGATGACAGATCTCTAGGATCTCATCAAAATCATCATTCAGTCTGGCCTTTTTCAACTTTTCAAGATCTTTTTGAGTCTCTCCCACTAGTTCCCGTACAATGTCCTGAAGCAATAACTCATCTCCCATACAGAACCTAGCCAAGTCCTTCAACTGAAACAATGTACTCTCGGTTTCACTTATTGCGTGATTCACAGGCGTATCTTTCACTACGTGATTCGGGAAGAATTTGCCAAGACATTCAATCAAAACGCGTTCTTGGAAGGGCTTAAAAATAATCTCTGTAAAACCGCTTTCCATCATTTTTTCCCGTTCTTCCACGAAGACATTTGCCGTCATTGCCAGAATCGGCATTTCCTTATACATGTCTATAGACCGTAATCTTTTCACCACATCAAACCCGGAAAACTCAGGCATCTGTATATCTAAAATAGCCAGATCAAAATCAATGGCTACAAACTCATCCCGGAAGTTGGTCCCTCCTGGATAAGCTATAATTGATGCTCCAAAATAACTTAGAATAGTCTCCAAATACCTGATTCCTACTTTATCGTCATCAACGAGCAGAATTTTCAATCCCGAAAGATCAAGCGAGACGATCTCATCAGGATTGAATTCCACCCGCTGAGCTTCTGTAGCTGTCATCGGCAAACTCACCAGCATGGTAGTCCCCCCGTGCTCCACACTAGATGCTGTAATCTCTCCATCCATCAAGGAAACTAGGCGTTGCACAATCGCCAATCCAAGCCCCGTTCCCCCGTATTTTCTCGAAATTGAAGTGTCCGCCTGATCAAATTCCCTAAAAACTTTCTCCAGCACCTCCGGAGACATTCCGATGCCCGTGTCCTTTATTTCCACAGTTAGCGCACCTTTGCCCCACCTCACATTTACGCAGATTGCACCTTCGGAAGTGAATTTGAAAGCATTACTCAGCAGATTGTTCAGTATCTGCTTGAGCCTAAGCTGATCTCCGATCAACCACTTATTTTCAGGAAGATCTAAGGACCACTCAAAGCCTATCTTCTTCTCCACTGCCTGCAATTCGAAGAAATTCTGCAAAGAGGAGAAAAGTGACTCCGGATCAAATGGACGGGCTTCCAACTTTAACTTACCAGCTTCCAGCTTGGAAAAATCCAGCACTTCATCCACTATTTCCATCAATGTATCCGAGGCAAACCCTATCATTCTCAGATGGGATTGCTGGCTAGAGTCCAGTTCCGATTTCTCCAACACCGATCTATATCCCTGAATCACATGGAGTGGATTACGAATTTCATGACTCATGTTGGCCAAGAATTCCTGCTTTGATCTTGCTAACTGCTCAGATTTCAGCCTGGAAGCCTCAAGATTCTCCTGATACTTCTTGGTCACTTTAATCTCTTTCAAAATCGAGTATACCATGATACCCGCTCCTATTACCGCCAATACTACAATCATGATCAGAAAATACGTCATGTCATAGGTCAGTTTATAGGCAGAATCATTCTGTCGGTCTGATTTCTCCAGTGCCCGCTGCTGCAGTGTGCTTACCAGATTTTGAATGGTATTGATAATCTTGCTTTGGCTTATAGAAATATCGGCCTCCATTTTGGCCAATCTTTGTCTTTGATAAGCTTCTTCCCGATTGACTCTGTTCATTACACCTTTGATACTATACAGCACACTATCCAGTGTCTGGCTTGGTGGCATATTGGGGTCACGAAGATTCTGCCTTTGCAGATCGCGTAGATAGGCGATGGATCTATCATCTTCTTTTGCTATAATAGCTTGGTTAGCCATAGCTTCCTGACGCATAGTAATCTCCCGTTCCAACTCGTTGAAAAGGTAGTCCTTTGGGTTGATCCTGCCAATTGGGCGTTGTTCTAAAGTAGCGGCTCGCCTACGAATTCCCAGTTCGACTTTATTCAGCGCTTCTTGGGTGAAATTCCTGTTGGCCAAATTTGTCTTAACCTCATACAAATTGATATAACCAACAATAAGCGTGTCGAGATTGGTCTGTACACTGTGTATATAGGTGCTCTCAAGGGAATCCTCCGCAAGGGAACCTAATTCCTCTAGCTTATTTTTGAGTGAAACTACACTTGAATCCTGCACTCTAAAATCCTCGTCTACCCCTGAATGGTCAAATTGAGTGATTTGTATGATCTCAGACTGTAATTCGTTCAGAAGGTTGAGCTTCTGATTTGGCTCAGCGAGCTCCTTCATGGTAGCAAGGAGTCTATTCTGGGTATAGTAAGTCAATCCCGCCATCCCGATCAGGAATATAGCAGCTATGAAAAAGCCGGTAACGACTTTTCCAGCGGTACTGGAACTTGGGGATTTTCTCTTCATCAAAAACACATTATCCCCGGAACCAATAATTATTCCAAGTGGGAATTAAAACTTAAAGACAGTATATCCTTTCGGAACATATGTAGTCACCGTTGTCAAGGCAGAAAGTGCCACATTTACACCATCGTATAAATCACCTTTTTTTAAGCCTCTTGCCTGTAGAGACTGTCCACAAACCAGCGCCTCTACACCCGCTGCTTCCAATGCCTCATATACAGGGAGGTTTGGGTTGTCAGTATTGAAACGTTTGTTGTACTCCTCATTGTTCAGCAAAGTGAAGATCGCCCCGCCATGAACCACCACTTTCACGTGCATACGCTCCTGTGGAACGCCGGCAAGACCGTGAAGATTCATCATCCGGGCTACATTATCCACCCACCGGCTGATCTCGGAGTTGTCCGCTCCGCCCGTGGACATGTCCACTAAGATATAATATTCCAAGCTTCCATCGGGTCTTTCTGTTGCGTCAGGCACTTCATAAATTCCTCCGAATCCTTTAACAAGTGGAAATTGAGCGGTTTGGGCAAAAGAAAACCCAAGCGTAAAAAACGTAAAACAAAAGATAGCCGAGGCAAATAAACGATCCATAAGTCAGTAATTAGGCTGAAAATGTAAGGAAAATAACGGGGAGGAGAGATGCCGATGGTGGAAAAAGATTTTGTTGGCCGCTATTAGTGTAATCACGAATGATAGATACACCCTCATCTATTCTTTAATTCTCCAATATCTTAAATACTTCCTCAGTTAGCATATCTCTGTGTTTCTCATAGCCCTCCACAAATGGTGTTTTCACATACATCGTATCGGGAAACTTAGAATTGATTTCAGAGAAGAAATAATCAATAAACTCTTTAGTAGTATCAAATTCCTCTCTCATCAGCTTTGGAAAAGTATCTACTGTCCAGTCTATCAAAGCTTTTGCAGCAATGATCATTCTTGGTTTATGAAACTGCATCCCTCTATTTTCGAAGTACCCTAGGTAAAGTGCCAGCTCGCTACTTAAAGAATTTACTTTTCCCCATGTTATTTCTTTGTTGGCTTTGACTGCCAAGTGTCTCATATATAAATATCTAATCTGAGGATAACCTAGAATTGCAAATCCATCTGTTAACTCATTCACTTTTTTCACATCATTTTGCCATTCTGGCCTTTCGAGTATTTTATCTTTAAACAGTTCGCTCATCTCGGAATCGATTTTATAAATGATTTCGATCATTTTTTCGGCAAACCTGTGATTTCGCTCAATTGTGAGTTTCTCTTTGTGCTGAGGCAAATATTCCTTGGCAAGTTGAAAACCTCTCCAAACCAAATACAGGCTAAAGCCAGAAAAAACTGCAGTAAAAAAAGCAAAGTAGGTTTCCATTAATTGGTAGATTTCATTCCAACGTTCGTACATTTTTCAAGATAATACTTTCTAATAATCCCCTCCTTAATTTGACTTTTTTAAAAGTAATTGGATAAGGCATTCCGGTTTGTGGAGACACAAACCGGGGCGAAGCGATCAAGCAAAATCATAAATCTCAACTTTAAAAATGCCTTCGTAAATCGTACTTCTAAAATCCTAAATCAAAAAAGCCTCAACCGAATAAACGATCAAGGCTTTGATTGTGCGCACGAGAGGATTCGAACCTCCACACTACTTAAAGCACCAGCCCCTCAAGCTGGCGTGTCTACCAGTTTCACCACGTGCGCGGTTAACAGTCTGCAAAAGTATCAGACTTGTCTATTCCAAACAAACCTGATTAAAACCTTTTTTGATTATTTTCTTGGGATTACCCTTCTAGCCACCGTTCGCATCTCAAAAACGGGCAAATAGATCACCCGTAAACTTTCCTTTCAGCAGCCAAGAGCGTATTATACAACAAGGAAGCTATCGTCATTGGGCCCACACCGCCCGGCACAGGTGTGATTGCAGAGGCTACTTCAGACACTTCATCAAACTTTACATCTCCGACCAATCTGAAACCGGACTTCTTACTTGCATCTTCGATTCGGTGTATTCCTACATCGATCACCACAGCACCTGGCTTCACCATATCCACCGTCACAAAATGAGGCTTGCCCAAAGCCACGATAAGAATGTCTGCGGTTTTTGCGATTTCCGGAAGATTGGCAGTCCGGCTATGGGTCAGGGTAACGGTTGCATTTCCCGGATAGCCATTTCTGGCCATCAGGATACTCATCGGACTTCCCACGATATGACTTCTACCGATCACCACGCAATGCTTGCCTGAGGTCTCAATATTATACCTTTTAAGTAATTCTATAATGCCGTAGGGAGTAGCCGCCACATAGGCCGGCCAATTCAACGCCATTCGTCCTACGTTAGCAGGAGTAAATCCATCAACATCCTTTTCAGGCCTGATTTTATCAGTCACTTTCTCTACTGAGATATGCTTAGGCAAAGGAAGTTGTACGATCAATCCGTCGATAGACGAATTCTCGTTGATATCAGCAACTACTTTCAGCAATTCTTCCTCCGACACATTTTCTTCCAATCTCACCAAGGTGGACTCAAAACCACATTCCTCACAAGCCTTCACTTTAGCTCCTACATAAGTCTGACTTGCTCCATCACTTCCCACGAGAATAGCTGCCAAATGAGGCGTTTTACCTCCTTCAGCCTTTATTTCCGCTACGCGGGCTGCGATTTCAGATTTGATTTCAGAGGATGTTTTTTTACCGTCGATAAGAATGGACATTTCTATTTTTTGGTTTACGATTTCAGATTTACGATTTACGAGATCTTCAGGAACCCCAGTCCTTAAAATTACAAAGGATGCCGAAACACTGTTTAAGATTAAGAAGATCTTGCTGTTTTTATGCTTGAAACAATAATTGCTACTATTTCATCTGCTTCTTTAATTAGTCTTGCTATTTCAGAAGATAATTCCTGATTGGTATTTATTTCATCTATCACTTCAAGAAAGAACTGACTTTCATCCCCCTCTTCCTCAACTATTTTCAATTTATTTATAAAATCCGCTTTTGATTTTGCCCTTCCCACTGCCCGGTAATTCGCAGCAACAGAACTGGAGCTTCTTATCAACTGATTTACATAACTATTATATTCTCTCGAATGAGGTAATTTCGAACACAATCGCCAAACATCTGTGGCGAACTGCTTTGTTCTTTTAATCATTTCCTGTTTCATAACGAAAATTAGATTAAGTGGACAAACTAAACTTATGCATAAAAGGCCACAAAACTAAATTCGAAAATATCAAATCGGAAAATTGGGCTATGAAGATCAAAAGAGCCTCGTAAATCGTCCTTCGTAAATCATAAATCTGATTAATCCAACTTCAATACAGCCATAAATGCCTCCTGAGGCACCTCGACGTTTCCGACTTGTCGCATTCGCTTCTTACCTTTTTTCTGCTTTTCCAAGAGCTTACGCTTACGGGAAATATCACCGCCATAACACTTTGCCAATACGTTTTTGCGCAAAGCCTTTACAGTCTCTCTTGCAATGATCTTCTGCCCAATGGCTGCCTGAATAGCGATTTCAAACATTTGACGAGGTACCAGTTCCTTCAGCTTTTCGCACAGTCTTCTTCCCCAATCGTAGGCTTTATCCCTATGGACAACTGCCGACAAAGCATCAACAGGCTCTCCATTTAGCATCACATCCAGCCTCACCATATGCGACACTTCGTAGCCTTTCAGTTCATAATCCAAAGAAGCATAGCCTCTTGAAATGGTTTTCAGCTTGTCGAAGAAGTCAAAAACGATCTCCGCCAATGGCATGTCGAACGTAAGTTCAACACGCTCCGAAGTCAGGTAAACCTGGTTTTTGATCTGTCCACGCTTGTCCATACAAAGCGTAATCACCGCTCCTACATATTCCGCAGCAGTAATGATGGAAGCTTTCACATATGGCTCCTCGATATGCTTCATCCGAGTTGGATCCGGCATATCTGATGGCGCATTGATAATCTGATACGTATCATTGGTCATCAGCGCCTTAAACTGAACGGAAGGTACTGTGGTAATCACAGTCATGTCAAATTCACGCTCCAAACGCTCTTGGATAATCTCCATATGTAGCATCCCCAGAAATCCGCAACGGAATCCAAAGCCCAATGCCATAGATGTCTCAGGCTCCCAAACGAGCGAAGCATCATTCAGCTGAAGCTTCTCCATAGAATACCGAAGCTCTTCATAATCAGTAGTCTCTACGGGATAAATCCCTGCAAAAACCATAGGTTTCACATTTTCAAAGCCGTGGATGGCCTTGTCACAAGGTCTCTTGATGTGCGTGATCGTATCCCCAACTTTGATTTCCTTGGCGACTTTCACCCCAGAAATCAGATAGCCCACATTACCGGCACTCATGGTTTGCTGAGGAATTTGATTTAGTCCCAAAATACCAATTTCATCCGCCTCATATTCTTTTCCGGTGTTGACAAATTTGATTTTATCGCCTTTGCTGAAAGTACCGTTGAAGATTCTGAAAATCACCTCCACTCCACGGAATGGATTGTAAACTGAATCAAAAATCATCGCCTGAAGCGGTGCCTCGGGGTCTCCTGTTGGAGCAGGAATTCTATTCACCACGGCCTTCAGTATATCATCAATGCCTATACCTGTTTTGCCGGAAGCCAAAATAATATCCTCCCTATCACAACCGATCAAATCAATCACCTCATCGGCAACAGCTTCCGGATCAGCTCCGGGAAGGTCAATTTTATTCAACACCGGAATGATTTCCAGATCATGGCCAAGAGCCAAATACAAATTGGATATCGTCTGTGCTTCAATTCCCTGGGAAGCATCCACAATCAATAAAGCGCCTTCGCAGGCGGCGATTGACCGGGAAACCTCATAAGAAAAATCCACATGACCCGGTGTATCGATCAGATTGAGTGTGTAGACTTCACCCTCATGCGTATATTTCATCTGGATCGCATGAGACTTGATCGTGATACCACGCTCGCGCTCGAGATCCATATTATCCAACAATTGATTCTGCATATCACGGTCAGCGACCGTCTGGGTCTCTTGCAGTAATCGATCCGCCAGTGTACTTTTCCCATGATCAATATGGGCAATGATACAGAAATTCCTTATTTTTTGCATATCCATTCTGCCCGCAAAAGTAGTAAATAAGTGGGAGATAAGAGAATTTTCAAACTCAAGTGTCAATTTTCAATGTTCAAATTCAATGATCAAGGAAAGGCTTAATGCACTTTCATTTGAAAATTGATCATTGTTGATTGATAATTGAAAATTTACCCAACTTTGCACTTTCAAAAGCCAGTAAAATGCAGTCAGTAGCCGAAAACAAAAAATCTCAAAATATAGCCGAATACATCATCTACATGTACCAGATGGAAGATTTGATCCGATCCTACCAAGGAGATCGGGAGGAAATCAAAACCTTTGTAGTAGAGAAATACCCTGTTTCAGAAAAAGAGAAAAGAGAAATAGCTGATTGGTATTTGGCACTTCTAGATCAGATGGAAGATCAGGATATTCTGACAAAAGGGCATTTGGAAGAACTTAACTCTTTAGTTTCAGAACTTGCACAAATCCATTGGAATCAGCTCAAAACCGACCCCGTCTACTTTGAAGCTTACAGAAAAGCCAAGCCATTTATCTTGGAAACAGTGATGCAGGCAGAAGGGCTAGACCTTGGAAATGAAATTCAAATCTGCCTGAATGGAGTTTACGGCTTATTGCTTTGCCGGCTGCTGGGAAAGAAAGTCTCCGATGAGCAATTGAAGTCAGCTGATGCTTACGGTGATATTCTCAGTACGCTGAGCTATCATTACAAGGTGAAGAATTCGATTTCGAAGAATTGAACAGAAATGAGATTGAAAGATTTGAAGATTGTCACTTGGGATTGTAACGGTGCATTTAGAGAAAATATCAATTTCTTGACGAATTTGATGCTGACATATATGTAATCCATGAGTGCGCCGCCCTTAGAATGCAATCATTCCTAATATGCCGATTGGGCAAACAACCATTTACTGTGAATTCACGATTTAGAATTTTTTAATCTTTCAATCAGCAAGGAACTCCCACGCACTTCTATAGCCTCCATGATTTTCGAAATACTGAAGCAGCTTGTCGAAAAACGGGTGCTGAGCCAGTGTGCTGCTATCTCCGATCAATACCAGCTTTCGCTTCGCCCTGGTCAGCGCAACATTCATTCTGCGCTCTTCTGACAAGAAGCCAATTTCTCCACTCTCATTGGATCGGGTAAGGGAAATCATCATCAGATCCCGCTCTTGCCCCTGAAAACCATCCACTGTATCTATAGTGATTAGCCCTTTTGTCGCCAGTAAATTAGGATAATCATCCGAATCGAAAATCAATGCTCTCAATCTCCGCACTTGTGCACCATAGGGAGCGATCAAGCCAATCGTCCAACCCTTCTGGATAAAATCTGAAGTTCCGATTCTTTCCACAAGATCATTCAAATACTTCGCTGCAAATGCTGCTTCCTCCGGATTGAATGTACTTAGACTCTCCGGCTCCTGCTGATCCGAATAGCCCGCTCCGGCAGTGTCTATCCACTCTAAAAATGCTTCGTCTTCAGAAAACACATGAGCTTTGGTACGTTCATCCGCAATCAATCTTCCCTGATAGAACTGCTCATTCGAAAAACCCATAATGACTTCGGGCATTCTATATTGTACTTGCAGCATTTGTGCAGCTTGGGATTTTCTGGAAATCACTTTCTCAAAAAGCGTCTCAGCTAATCCATCTTTTGCCGCCTGATAGGACTTGATAGTAGGCGGAAGCTGGCAGTGATCGCCTGCAAAAACCACCTTCTTGGCCTTCAGAATGGGAATCCAAGTTGCTGCTTCCAATCCCTGCGCAGCTTCATCAATAAAAACCACATCAAATTCCATCCCCTTCAGGTTGTAGGACGATGCTCCTACAAGGGTACTTGCAAATACTTTCGTTTTCTGAAAGATATCGTACTGAATGTATTCCTCCAGCGATTTAGATGCTTCCCGCAGTCGGGAAACCTCTCCGTACATAAGCTTCCGCTGCCCACGTTCCTCTGAGCCAAAACTCCGTTTGTATTGTTTGGCCAGTTTCAGGTATTGGTCTGTTTCTTTACGGAGCTTTTTAAGATCCTTATAGCTGGAATGAAAAGCTGTCTTGGCATCGAGCGTCTGATTTAGGATTTTCTCCTCTACACGGGCGGGATGGCCTAAGCGCAAGGTTTCTATCCTCCGATCGATCAGTTTCTCTACCAGCAAATCCACAGCAGCATTACTTGGCGCACACACCAAAACCGATTCTCCTGCGATCACTGAATCTTGGATCGCCTCGATCAGCGTAGTCGTTTTTCCAGTTCCGGGGGGTCCATGCACCACAGCCACGTCCTTGGCATTTGCGATCAGTTCGCAGGCTTGGTTTTGGGAAAAATTGAGATTGGTCTTCTGAGCAAGATACTTATTAAAAAAAACCGGAGCTTTCTCACCCAGCAAAATAGTCTTTAATTCTTCCAATCGTTTGTTTTCCGATGAGATCACCTTCTTCATCGCATGTTCCATTTCCCGATAGCTTGCCTCATCAAAGAGTAAGTCTACTCCCAATTTACTTCCATGCATCCACTCAGGCAACTCATCAGCTTGCAAGGTAACTGTCATGGTGTTTTGCTTTACAAAATTGACTACACCGTTAACCCTATCTTCAGGGCTGTTATAAGACTCATGGGTACTGAAAAATGTAACAGATTTACCTGAATTAAAAGCTGAAGCATGAGTAGAGTCCAGGCGTTCCACCTCCACCAATAGCCGCTCACCCATTCCGATTTTACTTTTTTTCAGATGGACAGGGTGCCAAGTAATTCCTTCTTTTTTCTTCTCAGCTAAAGAGGAGTTTAGAAATTTCTGCTTGTATTGGGCGAGATCTTCCTGCCATTCTATCTTCAGCAGTTTCAGTCCTTTAGTTAATTCTTCCGTGATATTGGCCATCAATGCGTATTTTAGGCGAAACTAATGAAAACTCATCAAGAGTTTCTCCAATTCATCATCTCCTATGAACTACTTAGCCCACGCTTATCTATCATTTGGTCAGGATGAAGTACTTGTGGGTAACTTTATCGGAGACTTTGTAAAAGGAAAAATGCTGGGTTCCTTTCCACAAGAAGTCCAAAATGGGATTAAGCTTCATCGGGCAATAGACAAGTTTACGGATACGCACCCGCTGGTTCATGCCGGGCAAAGTTATTTAAGACCAAAATTCGGACATTACGCCACCGTGATTACGGACATTTTCTTTGATTATTACTTGGCAAGGAACTGGGAGAAATATTCCAGAATCCAGCTAGAAGAGTTCATTCAAAACACATTTTCCACCCTTCGCCATTACCATCATCTTTTTCCTGACCGTTTTACAAGCATGTTTCAATGGATGGTACAGGATAATTGGCTTTTGAAATACAGGGAAATTGAGGGCATCCGGCAAACACTCACAGGCATGTCCCGAAGAACCCGCTTCGAATCCAAAATGGAAGTAGCACACTTGGCTTTACTTGAGAAAGACGCAGAATTTCAAGTGATATTCTTCGCTTTTTTCAAGGATTTGGAGACTTTTGCACAAACCAAACTAGTTGAAATTCAAAATACCCATGCTGGTCATTAAACCAAAAGTCTCTACCTACATTTCATTAAGCCTAATACTACTAATTCTTATTTCGGGCTTAGTATATATTCTTAGGGATTTTGCCTATAAAGGAAGTTTCGGAATCTGGTTTTATTTGATTGCGTGCACGCTGATCACTCTTGTGATCTTGATGCTTCTGGTGAAGATGCTGGCAGGCTTTCGATTTATTACTGCGGGAAGGGATCAGATCATCGTCAGATTACCTTTGAGGGGATATTCCAAAACCTATCCAATTTCACAGATTCTTGCCTGGGAGGAAGAAATCGTAGTAGCGAATAAAAAAGAATTCCGTCAGGTGACCGTAGCATTCACGGATCGGCAATCTATTTCCGTGTCAAATCATGAGCATGATGCTTACAAAGACTTACTAGCCTACCTGACCAAGAAAGCGGGAAAGCGGAAAGTGAAAGGAAAGAAGTGATCAGTCTCAGTATTTTTTCAGTACCTGAAAGAGCCACCGTTAGTTCCACATGAACGGTTTACATGTTTTGCAGTCTTTCCTTGCATATTAGGATCTCCGCACAAAATTCCATATTCATGGTTAAAGAAAAAGCAAAAAAGCCTGAGATTGATCTCAGGCTTTCGGTTATTTTCTTGTGCGGAAATTCTCATCGTATAGATCAACACTTTCTTGAATGATGCGCATCGCATCTTCTTTGCCCAGGAAGTCTTCTACCTTCACTTCTTTATTTTCCAGCTTCTTGTAATCTTCAAAGAATCTGTGGACTTCTTTCATCAAATGTGGAGGAAGGTCGTCAATATCGTTGATGTAATTCACAGACTGGTCTCCGGCCGCCACGGCAATGATTTTATCATCCGCTTCGCCACCATCTATCATTCTCATCACGCCGATAACTTTGGCTTCTACCAGACACATGGAAGGGATATCAATCTGAGAGATAATCAGAATATCCAATGGATCATGATCTTCGCAGAAAGTCTGTGGAATAAATCCATAATTTGCAGGATAATGTACCGCAGAGAAGAGCACTCGATCCAGCATCAGCATCCCGGTTTTCTTATCCAGCTCGTACTTTCCTTTACTGCCCTTAGGTATTTCTATTACACCTGTTACGAATTCAGGGGCATTTTTCCCAATGTTGACGTCATGCCAGGGATTAATCATAGTATCTTGAATTAGTTAATAAAAAGTGAAGTTTTTCACAAAACTCGTGCAAAGATACAGTTTAGAGCGAAAATGCCCACAAACCGCTCATTATTTCATGCTTGGTAGAATTACTTCGAAAATAGTACTTTCCCCGAACACAGATTTCAAATTTATTTTGCCGCCCATTTGCTCTACCGCTTCTTTCACCATATAAAGACCTAAGCCTGTTCCAACATTCTTTTGTGTTGCTCGGGAAAACAAGTTGAAGACCTCCGGGTGATGCTTATCTTCAATGCCTATACCATTATCTTCCAAGACAATAGTAGCCTCAGACTCTGTAACGGTGATAGAAAGATTAATTTTTTTGTTGCTTTCATCCGCTTTCTGAAATTGGACTGAATTGCTGAAGAGATTATTTAGGATTACCCGGATTTTCGCATCATCTGAATAAAACACATACTCTTGATTGATTTTAATATCCACTTTAATATGATCGATATTGAACTTGGCCTTGTAGGCATTCAACTGTTGATCGACTACATCCTTGAAACTGATTTCAGAAATTTTATTGTCAATTTTGGTTGATCTGTAAAAGTCCAGCATTTTGTAGATAAAATCATCCAACTTAACCGTCGCACTGTCTATCATATCAAAATACTCCGCAGCCTCGGGATCTTTGAGTTCCATTTTGGCCAACTTAGACACCCCTGAAATACTCATCAGAGGCCCTCTCAATTCATGGGACAAACTGTAAACAAATTGATTCATCTCAGAATGAAGTTTTTTGAGTTTCAAATTTTTATCCTTTAGCTCACGTCGCATAAAGTATATGTCTGCAGCATTTTTTATAGAGTTTCTAATCTGCTCAATGTTCCATGGCTTATCTATAAACCTATATACCTCCCCTTTGTTAATAGCATCTATTACAGATGCTATATCCGAATAGCCTGTAAGCAAAATACGGATCGGATCAGGATTAAACTTAACCAACTCTTCAAAAAACTCCGTACCTGTCATTCCTGGCATCCTCTGGTCAGCGATCACCACGTGTACTTCTTCCTCTCTGGCGATTCTCAATCCTTCATCAGCGTCTATAGCTGTGAAAATCTTAAAGTCCCTTCTTAAAGTAGCCCTGAAAGACTTTAGATTATTGTCTTCGTCATCAATATAGAGTACGTGAATTTTATCATTCATAGCGTTGAGTGCTTTGATAAATAGGAAGGGTTATCTTGAATGTAGTGCCCTGCCCCTCTTCAGAGATTACTTCCAGCGTTCCTTTGTGGCTTTCAATAATAGAATAAACTATTGAAAGCCCCAAACCTGTTCCTTTTCCTACAGCCTTCGTAGTGAAAAAAGGCTCAAAAATTCTTTGCTTCACATGCTCAGGCATGCCTGGCCCATTGTCCATAATCTCAACTGTAACCAAATCTTTCAACGCTCTCGTCCGCAGCTCAATCTTGGGATCAACAACAGAATCAATGTGATCAGCCAACGCATGAACTGCATTATTTATAATGTTCATAAATACCTGATTGATCTTACCGGCCAGACACTCCACCAATGGTAACTCCTCAAAATCCCTTACTACCCTGATTTTGGTAGACATCGTGCTATTCAGTAAGATGAGTGTACTGTTTAAGCCGTCATGAAGATCAACTTTCTTCATGTCTTGCTCATCGACGCGAGAAAACAACCTGAGTCCCTTTACAATTTCAACAGTTCTCTTAGCTCCATCGTCCATTCCTTTCAGCAGTTGCTCCACTTCTTCCAATACGTAGTCAAGCTCTAAGTCTTCTTCCAATTGTTTTGCTTGCTTGCGCGAATCGTCTGAAAACTCTTTCTCACCTGCGGCTCTATAAAACGCTATCACCTCCATAATATCCTTAATATCCCGTTTCAATGGCATCACATTGGAACTCACAAAGTTGATCGGGTTATTAATCTCATGGGCGATACCAGCTGTCAGCTGACCGAGGGAAGCCATTTTTTCTTGATTTACAAGCTGGCTCTGGGTGTTCTGGAGATTCCGTAGTGCCATTTCCAGTTCATCCGTCCGAATCCTTACCTTTTGCTCCAGCATGGCATTTTGTTCCAATACCAGCTGCTCGTTTTCAGCCAGGGCTTTTAGACGCTCAGCCTGTTCTATCTCCTTTTCTTTCTTTAGGATATTGATCTTATCCGCCAGGGCTAAAGAAAGTAAAATAGCTTCCAAAGCTGTTCCTATCAGCATCGGTAGATTAGCATAAAAGCCTAGATTAAAGTATCCTTGAGTCTGCAGGATATAGAAAATTATGCCGAGTAAAAAGAAACTCCATGCAATCAGAAAATATGAGGCTGAACGGATTTTTCTACGAACCAATAATATTGCAATCGAAAAAAACGTAATCACCACCAAAAACCCATTAATATCAGTGATCTGATAACTCAAACTAACAATCCCAAACAATCTTAATAGAAAGGTAACTATGTAAGAAACCCATATAGCCTTCAATATTAAGTCAAAAAAAGGCAATCTCTCTTTTGTGCTTAAAAAATTACGGACAAAGGGAATAGCAAACACACTTGCTATTGAAGTAAATCCTATAATACTAATCTCGTAAAGAAGTGGGTTCTGATAGAGAAAATACCAATAAGAATGTCCGGAAAGTGAAAGCTGGGCTAATGCAATAAACAGCACATACATGCTGTAGAACAAATACAAAACATCTAAGACCGAAAAATAAAGGAATAGGTTATAAAAAAACAAGGCCAGCATTATACCTATGTATATATTTATAAAAACAGTCCTTTTATTAAAACTTGAATCAAAACCACTTTCCGAAGAAAGTAACGCCGTAAAACGGATAGGTTCTGAGGAATTTATCTTTAATATCACATAGGGTAGCCAACGCTCTGAATTAGTAATTTTAAAAGTAGGGTTCGGATTGCCAAAGTCATTAGAGTCCAAAAAACCAATCCCCTCCACGTCGCAGAAAACCAATAGTCCTTCTAAATTGACCCGGTATAATTCTATACTTCTAAACGAAGGATTATTGATCTCAAGGTAATACTGACCAGGCAGACTCATTAGATCAGAACTCAAATCCAATCCAATATAAACTGTGTCATGCTGTACACCAAGATCAATAATGTCAGTATTTTCCCCATCGATTTCTTGGAACCCGTCCCCCCATCCATAATTCTCATTAATTTCGCTTTCAAAAATAAAATAGCGATCAATCTGGTAAACATTATTGTCGCCGAATATATCTAAATATCTAGATAGCGGTAAGAAGATACCAAAAAATATCATCAAAACAACAAGAAAACCAATTACATTTAACTTCTTAATTCTCATTGGTTCTCCGAATTCTTATTAACTATTAAATCAAATCTCACCATCATTTCTCCCTTTGGACCTGTTTCCAGTTTTTGATGGACCACATTGTTTCTAAGCTGAAAAATAAACTCTCGCTCAGATTCTTCTGCAGTGGGCAAATTATCAACATCTTCAATGGCTAGTACAGTAGCAATCAACCCTTCTTTAGGGTAATAAAAAGTACCATTATCTCCCAATGTCTCTATCACTTCATAGCCAACTTTTTTTGATATTCGTACTGTCGCAGGAGAGCATAGAGCCAACAGCTTCTTAAGTTTGAATTGAGATGCAATAGCTACCCCAACCTTTACCAAATATATACTTCCAATGCCGTATCCTGCAACCTCCCTACTATTCCATAAACCACAATACTCAGCCACCTCCAATTCTCCAAATTGATTCATATACTCTATGATGCCGGGATCCACTTCCGAAATCGCATCTTCTAGGGGCAGAGGATATCCCTTACTTCTTAACTGAACACGGCCTCCCCCTAAAACCCTAAAATCATCCATAGATTCAAACAGAATCAAATAAGTGTTTGGATTATCTACCCATGATCTATCCGCTGAGGTTACTTTAGTAACTCCATAGGATTCAAGTACCTTTAAATGCCCCGCTATATATTTCTCTGTAGCCGCAATATCTTCCGTGACCCTTATTACCCTTACCCTAACTTCCATGACTAAAATTTGCGATCTTTTCTAAGTCTACATAATATCTATCGGAGCGGATTTCTTGCCCCAAAAGAATCATTCTGGAGAAATACCCGCATGCCCCTCCTCCCAATATTACGGAAGAAGCCAGCTGTGGCCAAGAAGTTATCGTCTTCCCTATTTCATGAATACTTTGCTGAGCTCCTGTAGACAGTTGATTAAAATCCAAAAGAGCCATTAAAATCTCAGCGTATTGATTGGGGATTTTAGACACAAGACCCGATTCCTCTCCAAACTGCCGAAGAAGTCCATGAAGTATCGGCCGCTCCGGCTCTAAATCAAATCTTTCTACGTCAATCATTCCTCTGTCGCTGGTGTCCATCAACACCGGAATCCCAAGCTCTTTTGCTTTGATTCTGCTCTTGATTTTCACATCCAAACTGTCACACTCCTCTATTAATAAATCCAGTTCACCTCCCTGAGTAAAAAAATCATGAATATTATAATCCTGAACACCTTCATTATATAGCACCACATTCAGATAAGGATCTATCTCTGCGATTTCACGGGCAGCAATTACTGATTTCTTGATTCCCAAATTATGAACCCCTGTCCGAACTCTGTTTAGATTACTAAGTTCCAGCTCATCAAAATCAGCCAACCGAAGTTCCCCGCACCCTCTTTCCAACGCTAAAGTTAAGGCCACACTCTGTCCCACCGAGAGTCCTATTATCCCGATTTTCTTGTCCGCCAATTCCTTTTGCTCCTCTTCCGTGATGACATATTTATTTCTAACAGTTCGTACAGTAACAAACTCCTTCTCAGGAAGTAAATGAACGAGACAATGGCGCCATGGATAATACACCCAATTCCCAATATCTGAAATAGCTTGATTGCCAAAGAAATCCTCAACTGCCTCATCTAATTCAATCCGTGTGTATTTTTTCTGCGGGTTTCTGAGTTTGATCAAATCAGCCACCTGAGACTTGATCTCATCATGAATAAGTAAAGCAGTGTCTCCTTTCAGCTCTTGTATGACATTATTTAACTCTTCATCTGAAGTGTTTAATATCAACGGCTTATACACTTCTTTCTTTGAAGTACCCATTAGTTTTGACATCGAAATTTTACTTGTAGGGGTTTGATATGGGAGGAATAATAATTCACTAAAGTGCAATAAATCAGTTAATGATAAATGAATATTTTTCTTTTATTTCCTTCTACCAAACAACCGACTAAGCCACCCTTCTTTTTTTTACTCTGAATTTCAGTGGTTTACTACAACAAATTTCCCCTAAGTCAAATGCTCATGGGAGCGGTGAAACTTGTAGGGGGATTTTCAAATTTCCCAAAATTAATGGATCGAATCCTTTTCATTGGTTTTGTCAAGAATTTTATTTGACTTAATGCAACTGTAGGAAAAAAAGACTATTTTGAAAATGAACGAAAAATCGTATAAAATTGAAGTTTTTTTTTAGACTTTTACATCATGGAAGACAAGCCTCAAGAAAAAATCAAAATCCTTTACGTAGATGATGAGGAGAACAATCTTCAGGCATTTAAGGCAACTTTCAGGAGAGATTATAAAATTTTCCTGGCAATCTCAGCCAAAGAGGGCCGTGCTATCCTTGAAAAAGAAGAGGTTGATATCATCGTTACTGACCAAAGAATGCCTGAGGAATCCGGGGTGGAATTTCTGGAATCCATAATTCCAACCCATCCCAACCCAATAAGAATTTTACTTACAGGATATACGGATATCCAAGCTGTCATTGACGCAATAAATAAGGGCCAGGTCTATCACTACCTAACAAAACCCTGGGAGGAAGACTATCTACGAACCGTCATCAAAAATGCTTACGAGATCCTACAACTTCGTAGGGAAAACGAAAAGCTCACCAAAGCACTGATCAAATCCAATGATCAGCTGGAATTTCTACTTCGTCAAAACCTACTTTCCTAATCCTATCAATATCTAGCAGCAAGCAATAGCTGTAGTTCCTTGTGACTGATGCCAAATTTCCTTCCCAAATAGGCATTTGTCAGGCTTCCCCGATAGGTATAAACCCCCCTCAAAAACCATTTATAATTGAATATCATTTCTTCAGCACCTCCCAAGTCGGCCATTTGAAGAATAATAGGGGTAAAAATATTGCTTAAGGAATAAGAAGCTGTTCTGGCAACGCGAGAAGCAATATTCGGCACGCAATAATGTGTAATATCATGAACCTGATACACCGGTTCATCATGTGATGTCATTCTTCCTGTCTCGATACACCCCCCTTGATCAATGGCTACATCAATAATGATACTCCCATGCATCATATTGGCCACCATTTCCTCAGACACTACAATTTTGTTCCTTCCCTTTTCCGCACGCAGTGCCCCGATCACCACATCTGCTTCAGAAAGTGCTTGGTTCAAGCTGAAATTATCAATTGTGGAAGTGTATATCTGCTGGCCTAGGAGCTGCTTAAGTCTTCTCAATTTGTAAATATGATTGTCAAAAACTTTAATGTTGGCTCCTAATCCCAATGCAGTTCTGGCTGCATATTCCGCCACTGTTCCTGCACCTATAATCACCACCTGGGTCGGCGGTACCCCCGTGACTCCTCCCATGATCAATCCCTTACCATTATTTTCACTGGAAAGGTATTCAGCGGCAATAAGCATCACCGTACTGCCGGCTATCTCGGACATCGCCCTTACTACAGGCATTCCCCCCACCTTATCTTCCAAGTATTCAAATGCTACCGAGGTGATTTTCTTCAGGTTCAGCGTCTGGATAAACTCCTGGCTTTGTCGTTCGAGCTGTAATGCTGATATCAAACAGCTTCCGGTACTCATATAACTTAGCTCCTCCTCTGTAGGTGGGTCAATTTTTAATACTACCTCTGACTCAAAGACCTCTTTCTTGGAATCTGTGACTTTTGCACCCGCATCCGAAAAATCCTGGTCTGAAAATTTAGACTGTAATCCGGCTCCTGCTTCCACCACTACACTAATGCCGTTATTTGAAAGCAAACCAACGGACTCGGGGGTGATAACTACTCTCTTCTCTTGGGCAGAAGCTTCCTTAGGCAAGCCAATTACCAAAGATTGGCCTTTCTTTCTAACCCTAGCCGGTGATTCTTGTGGGATAAGCCCCACAGCAGTTAGTTGATCAATTTCAGCTGGCATCTTGGATATGTTGTAGGTTCAAGGTTCGTTTTGTTTCGGAATCATTGCTGATCCGAATTAGGAAAAACTTCTCCGGCAAAAAGGAGGCAATTTTCTCTGCCCATTCAAGCCAACAATAATTTCCGCTATAAAAATACTCTTCTATTCCGATATCCAAAGCTTCTGTAGGATCATCCATTCGATAGAAATCAAAGTGGTAAAAAGTTACACCACCTAGATTTTCATAATGATTTACGATCCCAAAAGTGGGGCTGCTTACTTGATCAGTCATTGCAAAAGCTTTGGACAAAGCCCTAATCAGAGTGGTTTTACCCGCCCCCATTTCGCCTTGAAACACCCATACCTTTTCGTCAGCAGCAGCTTCTATTAAAGCGTTTGCGGCCTTTTCAATTTCATCTAGCTCGTATGTGAACTGGGTCAACTGCGTAATTATTTTGGTGACAAATGAACGATCGGAATGATCATTTCTTCCAAAGATACACCTCCGTGCTGAAAAGTGTCCTTATAGAAGTTCACATAATAATTGTAATTATTGGGGTATGCAAAGAAATAGTCCTCCACTGCAAAAACATACGTAGAAGAAACATTTAGCCTTGGAAGTTTTGCGTCTTCAGGTTTTTTGATTTCAAACACCTTACCCTGCTCAAAATTCAGGTTCTTCCCTTGCTTATACCTTAGATTGGTAGTCACATTTTTATCTCCGATGATTCTATAGGGCTTATTCACCCGCTTAGTGCCGTGATCCGTAGTAATAATCACTTCGGCTCCTGCGTCATGGATTTTCTTGAGTAACTCAAACAAGGAAGAATGCTCAAACCAACTGGTGGTCAGCGATCTGTAGGCGGATTCATTTGGAGCCAATTCCCTAATCATTTTCATATCGGTCCTTGCATGGGAAACCATATCCACAAAATTATAGACCAAAACATTCAGGTCATTTTGAAGAAAAGTATGGAACTGCTCCAAAACGGCTTTTCCCTGATGGGCTTGGATTATTTTGTTATAACTGGATTTGATAGATAGCCGGTTTTTCTCCAAGTTTATCTTAAGCCATTCTTCCTCAAAATTATTTTTCCCCTCATCTGAATCTTCATCCTCCCAGAAGTGGGGATAGAATCTCGCCATATCCATAGGCATCATTCCGCTAAAAAGCGCATTTCTAGCGAAGGCTGTGGTAGTAGGCAAGATGCTATAATACGTATCCTTATCCTTGAGATTAAAATAGGGAGCAATTATTGACTCTATATCTTCCCATTGATCCAGTCTGAAATTATCAATTACTATGAAGAAAAGAGGCTTCTTCTCTTTGAGTTGTGGAAAAACCTTCTTTTTCATCACATGATGGGAAAGTAGAGGTTTTGTCTGGTTCTTTTCCTCCATCCAGTCCAGGTAGTTGTCTTTTATGAATCGGGAAAAATTGGCATTGGCTTCAATTTTCTGGGACTCCAATACGGGAAGCATGTTTTTGTTTTCAGTATCATCGATCTGCATTTCCCAATAAGTCAACTTCCGATAAATATCGGCCCAATCCTGATGATCTTCAGCGTCACCGAAAGCCATACTGATGTTCATAAAGTCCTGCTGGTAACTCTGAGTAGTTCGCTCATCGATCAATTGCTTGTTTTGAAGGAGTTTCTTTACTGAAAGCAAAATCTGATTGGGGTTGATCGGCTTGATCAAATAATCAGCAATCTTGCCACCAATAGCATCGTCCATAATATGCTCTTCCTCACTTTTGGTGATCATCACTACCGGTACTTGCGGCTTGATCTGCTTGATCTGCTGCAATGTTTCGAGACCTGTCATTCCTGGCATCATTTCGTCCAGAAAGATTACGTCAAAGTTTTTTTGCTCAACTTCTTCGATAGCGTCCACGCCAGAATTGACCGTGGTTATAGCATAGCCTTTCTTCTCGAGAAAAAGAATATGAGGTTTAAGCAGGTCGATTTCATCGTCTGCCCAGAGTATATTGAATTTTTGAGACATCTTAGATTCAGTTTCTTTTAAAATTATAATTACTTTTGAGTCAAACAAAAAAGGCCTCCTTGAAAAGCCAAAAGATACTAAACGACCCTGTTTACGGATTTATCACAATCCCAAGCGAGTTGATTTTTACGATTATCGACCATCCTTATTTTCAACGATTGCGAAGAATAAAGCAACTGGGGCTGACTGATTTTGTCTACCCCGGAGCTCTCCATACCCGATTTCATCATGCCATAGGGGCAATGCACTTGATGAGCATTACACTTGACAATCTACGAATAAAAGGCACTGAGATCACAGATGAGGAATATGAAGCTGCGCTAATTGCAATCCTTTTGCATGACATCGGGCACGGACCTTTTTCACATGCCTTAGAATATAGCTTGCTGAAAGGCATCCCCCATGAAGAACTTTCTCTTCTGACTATAGAACTCCTGAATCAGGAGTTTGGTGGCAAATTAGGCCTTACTTTAAGAATATTTAAGAATCAATATGAGCGAAAATTCTTCAATCAGCTAGTATCCAGTCAATTAGATATTGACCGGCTAGACTATCTACAGCGCGATTGTTTCTTTACAGGTGTATCCGAAGGAACTATCGGAGCAGACCGTATTATCAAGATGATGGACGTGAAAAATGATCAAGTGGTCATTGAAGAAAAGGGGATTTACTCCATTGAGAATTTCCTGAGTGCGCGCAGATTAATGTATTGGCAGGTATACCTGCACAAAACTACCGTCAGTGCTGAGAAAATGCTCATCAAGCTTATCCAGCGAGCGAGATTTCTACGGCAGTCGGGCACTCGATTTACGATCACAGATGAATTCGATTTCTTTCTAACCCAAAATTTATCTTTGGCGGACTTCCGAACTAATCCAGCCTTTTTACGATTGTTTCTTGAAATGGACGATTTGGACATTTGGGGAGCAGTAAAACTGTGGAAAAATCACCCAGACTATGTGTTAAGGAATATTTCCCAGATGTTTTTGACCCGCAATCTTTATAAGATCAATTTAACAAATGAACCTTTTTCTGCTGAAGAAATCACGCTGTTAAAAGAGAAGACCATTATAAAACTTAAGATCCCTACAGAAGATCTTGATTATTTCTTTTCCCATGGAGCAGTGAGCAACTATGGCTACCTCGCTAAGGACAGGATTAATATTTTGACAAAAAAGGGAAAGGTAATTGATGTAGCTCAGGCAGCTGATCTGCCAAACATAAAGGTCATGAGT
The DNA here is from genome assembly GCF_014838715.1 of Algoriphagus sp. Y33. Taxonomy (NCBI): domain Bacteria; kingdom Pseudomonadati; phylum Bacteroidota; class Cytophagia; order Cytophagales; family Cyclobacteriaceae; genus Algoriphagus; species Algoriphagus sp. Y33. The sequence goes on from NZ_CP061947.1 coordinate 4,304,287, forward strand.
AAAATCGTGGAGAAGCATTACGTATGTAAGGCCAAAAGCCTAAATTTAAATTATTAACTCCGTTTATATTGTTTATGGAATTTACCCTCGGACAAATCGCTGCAATCCTACAGGGAAAAGTAGAAGGCGATGAAAGCCAAAAAGTATCCCGGCTGGACAAAATCCAAGATGGCAGCCAAGGAGGTATAAGTTTTTTGGCAAATGAAAAATACACTCCTTTCATCTATGACACAGAAGCTACGGCAGTAATTGTCTCCCACCACTTTATCCCCACCAAAACCCTGAAAACCAATTTAATCAGGGTAGATGATGCTTATACCGGTTTCACAAAATTGCTTGAGGCTTATGCTATGCTAATGAAAAACAGCGCAGTAGGAGTCGAAGAGCCTAGTTTCATTGACCCTAGCTCCCAGATAGGGGAACAGGCCTTTAGAGGCGCATTCTCTTACATCGGAAAAAATTGCAGAATCGGAGAGTCAGTTAAGCTATATAGTCATGTGCACATCGGAGACCGTGTGCAGGTAGGAGATAATACGATAATTCATGCCGGTGCCAAAATATGTGCTGACAGCATCATAGGTAGCAATTGCGAAATTCATCCGGGAGCCGTTATCGGTTCTGATGGGTTTGGATTTGCCCCCCAGGGAGATGGCTCATACAAAGCTATACCTCAAATCGGAAACGTGGTACTGGAAGACAATGTGAGCGTGGGCGCAAATAGCACGATTGATTGTGCCACCATGGGCTCAACAATAATCAAAAGAGGGGCAAAAATAGACAATCTGGTCCAAATCGCTCACAATGTGGTCATAGGCGAAAATACAGTAATAGCCTCCCAAACGGGGATCTCAGGCTCTACAGTGATTGGAAAAAACTGCGTAATAGCTGGAAAAGCAGGCATTGTAGGCCATATAAAAATCGCAGACAATACCACAATCGGAGCAAATACAGGAGTAAGCAAATCTATCTCTAAGCCAGGAACGACTTTATTTGGATACATCGGCATGGACATGAAAAACTTCCTGAAATCATACTCCATCTTCAAAAACCTCGAAGGGATAGTAGACCGCATAAAAGAACTAGAAAAAAAGCAGTAAATTTGCAGCCTTTAGCATGCTGAACGGTTCAAAAATCAGATGAAAGTAAAACAACACACCATTAAAAAGCAGGTGGAATTATCCGGAGTGGGACTACACACCGGGGTCATTTCAAACATGACATTTCTACCCGCTCCCCCAAATCACGGATATAAGTTTCAGCGAATTGACCTGGAAGGCAGACCAACTATAGATGCAGATTGCGACTTGGTGGTAGATGTATCCAGAGGAACCACCTTGGAGCAAAATGGAGCCAGGGTCTATACAGTAGAGCATGTCTTGGCTGCTTTGGTAGGTTTGGAAATCGACAATGTACTCATTCAGCTGGACGGACCTGAGCCTCCTATTATGGATGGGTCATCAATTCAGTTTATAGAAGTATTGGAAGACGCAGGTCTCGAAGAACAAAATGCGCTTCGAAGATTCTATGAAGTTCAAGAAAGCATTCAATATAAAGATTCTGCCCGTGAGGTAGAAATGGTAGCTTTGCCTACCGACAACTACCGTGTGACGGTGATGGTCGATTACAATTCTCCCGTATTAGGCAGTCAGCATGCATCTATTACTGACATCGGCCAATTCAAATCGGAAATTGCTTCTTGCCGTACTTTTTGCTTTTTGCATGAGCTGGAAATGCTCTACAATTCTAACCTTATCAAAGGCGGAGACCTGAACAACGCCATCGTAGTGGTGGATAGAATAGTAGAGGAAAAAGAATTGGTTCATCTGGCCAAGATGTTTAATAAGCCAAAGGTCGAGGTGAAAAAAGAAGGCATTTTAAACAATGTGGACTTACGCTACCGCAATGAGCCAGCTAGGCACAAGTTGTTGGATGTTGTCGGAGACTTAGCCTTGGTAGGCCGTCCTCTGAAAGCCCAGATTATGGCAGCAAGGCCCGGTCATGCCGCTAATGTAGCTTTCGCAAAAAAAATAAAACGTGCTATGGAAAAGTCTGCTAATTCGCACATTCCATATTACGACCCCAAACTTCCCCCGGTAATGGATATCAATCAGATCAGCAATATATTGCCGCATAGGTATCCGTTCCAGTTACTTGACAAAATCATCTATCTTGATAATACTGTAGTAGCAGGAGTAAAAAATGTAACGATCAATGAACCATTTTTTATGGGGCATTTCCCTGCCAATCCAGTGATGCCAGGTGTATTGCAGGTTGAAGCTATGGCCCAAACAGGTGGCATATTGGTATTGAGTACAGTAGATGATCCGGAGAATTACTGGACATATTTTCTGGGAATTGAAAACTGTAAGTTTAGAAAAATGGTTCTTCCCGGTGATACTCTCATTTTTAAATGTGAACTTTTGGCCCCGATAAGAAGAGGTATAGCAAAAATGCGTGGTGAAGCTTATGTAGGTAATACGCTAGTATGTGAGGCCGTAATGACAGCAAGCATAACCCGAAAAGAATCATGATCAGTCCTTTAGCCCATATTGACCCAAAAGCAACAATTGGAAAAAACGTTCACATTGATCCATTCACCATGATCGGTGAAAATGTCACTATAGGTGACAATACCTGGATCGGCCCGAACGTGACTATTTTTTCAGGTGCCAGTATTGGGAAAAACTGCAAGATATTCCCAGGTGCCGTGATCGCAGGAATCCCTCAAGATCTAAAATTCCAAGGGGAAGACTCTACTGTCATGATCGGTGACAACACTACTATCAGAGAGTGTGTCACTATCTCCAGAGGCACTGTGGAAAAGCAAACTACCGTCATCGGAAGCCACTGTCTGTTGATGGCTTATGTACATATAGCGCATGATTGTGTAATAGGAAGTCATGTTATTATTGCTAATTCTGTCCAAATTGCCGGTCATGTCTCTATCGATGACTGGGCTATTGTAGGTGGATCCAGCGCTGTTCATCAGTTTGTGAAAATAGGCATGCACGCTATGGTCTCCGGCGGATCCTTGGTAAGGAAAGACGTTCCTCCATTTACCAAAGCTGCCCGTGAGCCACTTTCGTATGCTGGAGTTAATTCTTTGGGACTCCGAAGAAGGGGCTTTTCAAGTGAATCAATTTCCCACATTCAGGAAGTCTATCGCTACCTTTTCCTTAACAGCATGAACAATAGCCGGGCACTGGAAGAAATCGAAGTAAATCTGCCTGCCACCAAAGAAAGGGATGAAATCTTGAATTTCATTCGCTCATCCGAACGCGGTGTGATGAAAGGATACATCAATTAACCATGCTGAAAATCCACTTAGAAGAAGCTTCCAAACGCTTCCAATACGAATGGATTTTTAAAAATCTAAGTCTTGAATTATCTCAGGGCAATTCCTTGGCTATAACAGGAAGTAACGGATCCGGAAAATCCACTTTACTGAAATGTCTGAGCGGAGCTATACCGATCACCTCAGGAAAAATAGATTATCAGATGGATGAAAAATCGATCCCGGAAACTGATTGGTTTTCGTATTTGACGATTTCTGCTCCCTATATGGAGGTACCTGAAGAATTCAGTCTAGAGGAACTACTCAATTTCCATTTCAAGTTTAAAAAACCTCTTGATGGAATTTCTTCTAAGGAAATCATCGAACAATTATATCTCACACAGCATAGCTCAAAGCCCGTCGGGCAATTTTCTTCAGGCATGAAGCAGCGCCTGAAACTAGGCTTGGCACTTTTTTCGGATGTCCCTCTTATATTTCTCGATGAGCCTACTTCCAATCTTGACAACAAAGGGATAACATGGTATCAGGAACTGATAACTCTATACGGCAAGAATAGAATCTTAGTGATTTGCTCAAATGAGCCAAGAGAATACGAGTTTTGTGAACAAAAAATATACTTAGAAGACTACAAGTAAAGAGCAGCTTTAAAGTTAAATTCATATCTTTAATTTTGCAGGTATTAATTCTAAAGCATATGAAATCCAGCATGTCGAAAACGGCACACACTGGGATGATTGTAAACCCTACGAAATTCCATCCCGTATCCTTCGTCACGGGACGGGTTATGACCGTTGAAAAACAAATTATAAACACATGAAATCTCCTTTTACCAGAATATTACTACTCGCTTTTGCGGTGATTGCTATTCAAGGCTGTGGCGGGAATGATCCAGATCCTGACCCACCGGTGAAAACTGCCGAAGAGATCGCAATAGAAGCATTGACCGGCTCAGGAACTCAAGTATGGGGAATCAATGGAGGCGGTTCGGTCGTCCGGGACGGGAATCCGGTAACAGATTTATACGCTGGGTTCGAACTAGCGTTAAAATCAGGAACTGCCAAAACATATACTTCCAATAGCAACAACAATCTTTTTGATTCCTCAGGTACTTGGACTTTTGCAGGCAGCAACTTTGACAAGTTTATGCTCTCCGGCTCCCAACCTGCAGCAGGAAGAGAAATCTCCTTTACTCAAAACAATGATAATCTGACGCTTAACTTTACTATTCCTGCTCCCGAAGCCAGAGTTAATGGTGTGCTGGTGGTGGCAGGAAGCTATACATTTAATTTGATCAAGCAGTAGACCGCCCCCCTTAATTTACTTCAATGTCACCAGTGTAACTCCTGCTCCTCCACGATCTGCATGCTCATCCTCAATATGACGGATTTGACTCATTCCTCTTAGGAAGTTACGTGTTAAATCCCTCAGAATCCCATTGCCCTTACCATGGACAATCCTTAAATCTTTTAATCCAAGCATAAAACCTTCATCAATGAATGTTTGGATCAAGGATAGAATCTCTTCTCCTCTCATTCCTCTCAAATCAAGATTGGGAGAATAATCCATCATCTTTTCGTTGGTATTGTATCCACCTCGGGAGACAGCTGCTTTCTTCTCCTTTTTGACTTCACCTTGGGATATTTTCTCCAGTCTCGACAGCTTCACTTTTGACTTGAGCTCGCCGATAGAAATCTCCACCTCGTTATTTTTTACCTGAAGCACCTCTGCAATTGCACCATTGTCTTTCACTCTCACCCAGTCACCCACATCAATTTTGCCCCCCAAAACCTTGATCTCAGGACTCGTGACAATACTCTTTTCCGGCTTTACTTTTTCCTTGAATTCCTCCAACTCCTTACGGATCTGTTTGGTAGCTTCTTTTTCTGCCTTTCCTTCTTTGATCTCACGAATGGTGGACTCAATCTTCTTGTTTGCCTGATCAAGTAGTTGTTTAGCTTCCTGCTTTGCTTCTTGGATATAACGCTTCCTGGTAGTTTCCAATGTTTCCTTCAGTTCATTGTATTCCTGAAGACGGGTTTTCAGCAACCTCTCCTTAGCATTGACATCAGCGAGTAACGTGGCATATTGATTTTTTTCGTTTTCTACCTGCGTGAGCAATCTGTCATAGCGAACCCGTTCCTCTCCTATTTGCTCTTTGGCATACTTCAGTATCTCCTTTGGAATTCCGATTTTCGATGCAATCTCTAAGGCAAAAGAAGATCCCGGCTTTCCAATTTCAAGTTGATATAGCGGTTCCAGCTTATCCACGTCATAGCGCATCGCCCCATTCACCATTCCTTGATTTTTATTGGCAATCTGCTTGAGATTCCCATAGTGAGTAGTGATCACGCCGTATGCACCGAGTTTATTCAGTGCCATCAGGATAGATTCAGCAATAGCGCCACCAAATTGTGGCTCTGTACCCGTGCCGAATTCATCAATAAAGAGAATTGTTTTCTTATTTGCGAAAAGTGAAAAATGCTTCATGCTCATCAGGTGGGAGCTATAAGTACTTAAGTCGTTCTCCAAATTTTGCTCATCGCCGATATCGATAAAGAAATTATCAAAAAGTGAGCTTTTCGAATCAGAATGAACCGGGATCAAAACACCACATTGAAGCATATACTGCAATAAGGCCACTGTCTTCAGCGTGACTGACTTTCCTCCGGCATTTGGCCCGGAGATTACCAGCAATCGCTCATGGCCACTAAGCTTGACATCCAGCGGCACGATGCTTTTACCTTGTGCTTTTAGCGCAATTTCCAAAATTGGATGCCTGGCCTTTGTCCAAGTCAACTGTCGCTCTTTGGTAATCTCAGGCCTACAGCTATCTGTCTTTTGTGCAAATTTTGCTTTGGCACGAATAAAATCCATCAAACCGAGGAAATTGGTAGCCTTCCTTAGCGCCGGAATTGCAGGCCTTATCCTGTCAGTCAATTGGGTCAGGATCTTAATAATCTCCCGACGTTCCATATACTCCAAATCGCGGATTTCATTATTGATATCCAGCGCCTCCTCCGGCTCCATGTATACTGTCTGCCCCGTGGCAGATTCATCGTGTATAAAACCACGAAGCTTTCGCTTGTTCTCTGCCGCTACAGGTATTACCAGTCTGCCTGACCGGACGGTGATCGCAGAGTCCTCGGGAGTAAGGCCTTTTGCTCTTGCTTCCTTAAAGACACGCTCCATCACTTTCCGCAGGCGGCTTTCTTCATAGAGTATTTGCGTGCGAATAAGTTGCAACTCCCTACTCGCATTGCTCCGCATCTTCCCCTTTTCGTCTATGACCAGCTCGATGGCTTTGAGCAAACTCATATCCATATCCAAGAGTAATCCAAGTAACTGGCTCAAAACAGGATATACGTTCTCTCTTTTCTGAAAAAATGAGATGCATCCACGTAGGGTATCCAGAGAGAGCTTGATCTCATAGAAATCCTCCACATCGAGAAAAGCGTTCTCCAATTTGGCTTTTTCGAGGTAAGGGTTGAGATCAGTGAAATTGGAAGAAGGAAATAGCTCTCCTGAGATGAGGATTTGGCGAAACTCCTCTGTTTGGTCAAGTAATTTGTTGACCAAATTATAGTCTGAAGAAAAAGCCAACCGATCCACATACTGCATACCAAGCAGAGAAGTACACTCTACTTTTAGCAGTTCTTTGATCTTAATGAAATTTACTTTTTGTTCGGGATTGCGTGGGTATAGCATTTAGAATTGGTCTATAATCCCATCAGAAGACTCCCTTACCACAAGAGAATCTACCACACGGGAATAAATCCGCTCCATCTCATCAGGATCACGGAGGTAATACAACATGCTTTGAGTGAATACAGAATCGATCACCTCATGCTTGAGGAAAACATCTTTTTCGAGTAAACTATACAGTACCCTTGACGAATCATAAGCTACAGGCATTGAACTCGTAATCCCCTCAGTAAGATGGATATCTATGAGTACTTCTACCATTTTCTCCTCCGACAACAAGCCTTCCGGTTTTTTGGCAGAATCACAACTTACGAGGGAAAGGATGCAAAAACTTAGTATCAGAAATCTTTTCACAAATCAAAATTAGGTTTTTTTAACGGAAAAACTCCCCACCCTTCATGTAACTGAAATTTTATAATTCAGCTTAGAAGCATAACTTAGGCCGTTCAAATCACCATTCATGAACGAATTATTCAGCAAGCTCAGAAAATACGAAATCATGATCCGAAAGGTGGCTAATAATCACCTGCAAGGAGAATACCAATCGCTTTTCAAGGGATCAGGATTGGAGTTTGATGATCTCCGCCCTTACCAGTATGGAGACGATGTTCGTACGATTGAGTGGAAAGTGTCAGCGAAGGGACATGGTACCTTTGTCAAAACATTTCGTGAAGAAAAAGAGCAGTCAGTATTCTTCCTTCTGGACATAAGCGGAAGCCAAGATATAGGTCAGCCGGGGAATAAGAAAATAGATCAAGGCAAGATCATTGCAGGGGTACTGACTCTTGCGGCAGTGTTTGAGGGAAGTCAGGTGGGACTGATCAGTTATTCAGATCAAAAGGAAAAACTTATCCTTCCGTCCAAAGGCAGTAAGCAAGGCGTGAAAATGATCCGTGGCATTTTTGATCATGAGAGTAATTCACTGAAAACAGATCTGAATTCAATGTTCATGTTTGCGCTGAATCTGATCAAGAAAAGAGCAGTGATCGTAATAATTTCCGATTTCATTGATGAAGGATACGAACGGCCATTCAGGGCTCTTGCAGAGCGTCATGATGTGGTAGCCATTCAGCTCACTGACCCACGTGAATCAGCCTTGCCGTCTTTGGGGATCATACCTGTTTTTGATAAAGAAAAAGGAAAAACTACTTGGGTCAACACCGCCTTTGGTAGCTTTTCGAAAAAAATAGCAGATACCTTTACCTCTGAGCGAGAATATCTAAAAGATATTTGCAAAAAAAACCAAATAAACTACCTGTCTATAGATACGACCCAAGACATCGTAGGTCCGCTTCTCGAGCTATTTAAGTACCGAAACAAAAGCATGAAACGTGGCTAAAACGCTCAAAATCTTTTTCCTTCTTCTGATCCCATTCCTGAGCAATGCGCAGCAAATCACTGTGGACGGTTATTTCTTGCAGGATTCTGCCAAACTTGGGGAGCGAGTAGGTTATGTCCTAAAAGCAACCTATCCTCAATCCACTCAGATTATCTTTCCCGACTCTACCTTTGACTTCACGCCATTGGTCTTACTGGAAAAGAAAACATTTATCTCCCATACCCAAGACAACGTCACACAGGACAGTACGATCTACTACCTATCTAATTTCTCTCTGGATCCAAGTTCTTTTTTGACTTTACCGGTATACGAATTAGCACGATATGACAGCGTGATCCATTACCCACTGGAGGCAGAGTTAAAACTAAAACTTACATTGGACAGTATTCCTGAGGAGTTGGTTTTTCAGGAAAACAATGTTTACCAACCACTCGAAAAGTCATTCAACTGGATAATTATCGGAATTATACTGGGCGGGCTTCTCCTTTTATTAGGCGTACTTTATTTACTTTTCGCTGGTAAAATCAAAGAATATTGGAAGGAAAGACTGGAGAAAAGACGCTGGACTCAGTTTGAGAAAAAGTGGAAAACCCAAACTGCCCTTCTTGCAAAAAATCCGGCTATCGAATCGGCAGATGAGGTGATAGGTCTATGGAAAGGCTACATGGAGAGCATCACTAAGTTACCTGTGAAAGAATGGACTTCCAGCGAAATAGGAGAACGGATGGACAACTTAGAAATTTTCACAGCTCTTCGGTCCATAGATTTAATTATATATGCAGGAGAATCCTCAAAGAGTGAGGAAGCTACTGCCTACCTACTAGAAGTGGCAAGAGAAAAATACCGGGAAAAACAAACCAAAATCAAGCATGAGAGAGCAGTTGTCTGAATTCTTTAGCTGGTCCTGGTTTCTGCCTGAGACCTTTAAAAGCTACGAATGGGAAAATCCGATTTTTCTGAATTTGATTTGGCTTATCCCTCTGATCATGCTTTTCAGAACTTTTGTAAAGTTTCTGAAAAACCCTGTTCTTGAGCTTTCTCTTCCTAAGCGGATAGCAACAAACAATCCCTGGACATATCTACGCCTTATTCCCGGGGGCTTTTTTTACCTCTTTCTGATCATGCTCGTCGTTGCCCTAGCCCGACCCCAGCGCAGCAATGAACGGGTAGAGCAATTCACGGAAGGTATAGATATTATGCTTGTTTTGGACATCTCCGAATCTATGGATTTACAGGACTTCACGCCAAATCGGCTGGAAGCCGCAAAGGCCACTGCCGTTGACTTTATAACCGGTCGTGTTGGTGATCGTATAGGTATGGTCGTGTTTGCGGGAGAGGCATATTCCCTAGCCCCTCTGACCAATGATTACAAATTACTGACAGATCTGGTAAATGAGATTTCATTCAGTATGATGGAAGCCAAGGGCACAGCGATCGGGTCTGCATTAGCTGCGGGTACAAACAGAATGAAAGAATCTGAATCCGCCTCCAAAGTGATGATTTTATTGAGCGATGGAGAGAGCAATGCCGGAAATGTAGATCCGCTATTTGCCGCAAACCTTGCTTCAGCCTTGGATATTAAAATTTATACGATTGCAATGGGTAAGGACGGGCTAGTTCCGTATGGTACTGATTTCTTCGGAAGACCACAAATGGTAGAAAGTTATTTGGACGAATCAACCCTACGGGAAATAGCCAAAATCGGAAATGGAGAGTTTTTTAGAGCAGCCGATGGCGGAACGCTAACATCAATTTTCGACAGAATTGATACACTTGAGAAAACCGAGGTGATAGAAAATCGATACAAAGAGACAGCGGATTACTATAGAATTTATATGTTTTGGGGTCTTATGCTCTTCTTCGTATGGTTGGGTCTTAAAAGTTCATTTCTCAATAACTTCCTATTGGACTAGTCCCCAGTAGCAAGAAAATTCCTGATCAAAATCAGTTTTCGGGCCACCGGAAGTCAATAAAGTTCATGTCTAGTCTACCGTAATTCGCAAAAAAAACGGTAACTCATGATACTATCCGCCGATCTTGTACAAAAGTACAATCGCCCAGCTCCCAGATATACTTCCTACCCTACGCTCCCTCTATGGGAAAACACTCTGCAAACAGGAGACTGGGAAGAATTGGTGAAAAAGGCCTTCTTACTATTTGGAAAGGAGGAAGGAATCTCTATTTATATCCACCTTCCATTCTGCGAAAGTCTATGTACTTACTGCGGATGCAATAAGCGGATCACCAAAAACGAAGCTGTCAAATCACCTTACATTCAGGCGCTGTTAGCGGAATGGAAAAAATACACCCTTCTATTTGATGAAAAGCCTAAAATCGCCGGAATTCATCTGGGGGGAGGCACCCCTACTTTCTTTGATCCCGGTAATCTCTACGATTTGATATCAAGTATTCTGAGGGTTTCTGAGCGAATGCCTAATGCGGAATTTAGCTTTGAAGGGCATCCAAACAACACAAGTTTTGCTCATCTAACGACACTGAAAGACCTAGGTTTCGACCGTGTCAGTTTCGGGATTCAGGATTTTAATGAGCAGGTGCAAACTGCTATTCATCGGATTCAGCCGTTTGGGAAAGTTAAGTATGTAACAGACTCTGCCAGAGTCCTCGGATTCAGCTCAATCAATTTTGACCTGATTTACGGTTTGCCGCATCAGACGCCGGAGAGCATAAGGGACACCTTTACAAAGGTCCATTCTTTAAAACCTGATCGGATTGCTTTTTATTCCTATGCGCATCTGCCAGGTGCTTTTCCGGCCCAAAAAAGTTTTGAACAGTTTCTTCCATCTGAAAAAGGAAAGAGGGAATTGTATGAAACAGGAAGAGCCCTTCTTATAGAAATGGGATATAAAGAAGTTGGAATGGATCATTTTGCCTTGCCGGATGACCCGCTAGTTACTGCAAAATCCAAAGGAAATCTTCATAGGAACTTCATGGGCTACACCACATTGCCCTCAAAACTGCTGATCGGATTGGGCGCAAGCAGCATAAGTGATATTTATCTCGCCTACGCCCAAAATGAAAAAAGAATAGATAGCTACCAGTCTGAAGTATTGATCGGCAATTGGGCCTTGCAGAAAGGCCATATACTCTCGCAAAAGGACATTCAGGTAAGGAATAGTATTCTTGACTTGATATGTAAAAAACAAGCGGAAATCCCACAGGAGATATGGGATGAGCTTACCGATAATCAGTTAGATAACCTAAGGGAAATGGAACAAGATCAACTTATAAGCATAACTTCTCCCATTCTCACGGTGAGCACAGAGGGAATGAGTTTCGTTCGGAATATTTGTGCGCAAATCGATCTGAGACTTGCATCTGACCAAACGAAAAAAGAGCTATTCAGTAAGACAATTTAGCGACACATGGTGATTTCTACCTGCTGAGCCCCATAGTCAAAAACCACTAAATCCGGACTGTAAAAAATACCCAAGCCTAACCCGCGAAAGATGAACAGAGCACCTATCACTACTCCTAAATACGGTATGGCTTTTTGAAAATTTTGTCTTACTTGGGCGGAAAAGATATTTCCGGAATACATCAAAACCAAGAGTAAAGGAATCGTTCCTATTCCGAAGAAAAACATATAGGTGGCTCCCAAGATTGGATTTTGAAAAGCTAAGGCAGCGGCTAAGGCCATGTACACCATGCCGCAGGGCAGCAAGCCATTTGCAAGACCTGTAGCGAAAAAAGTAGTGTATCCCCCTGCACTCAGAAATCGGTTTAATTGTCTTTTGACCCAAATCACTATTCCCGATAGTGCAGGGACAGCTAAAAACTGATCCGCTCGCTTATAGGAAAGTGCAAAAATCAAAATAACCATACCCATGGCGATAGAGAAGACTTGTTGAACCCCGGCAAGTGACAATGAAAACCCAATGCTACCGACGATCAAGCCCAGTACCGTGTAGGTGACTGTTCTCCCTAGGTTATAAAGGATTTTATGTGCGAAATATGTTCGTCCTTTCTTCCCTCCAACTGCCAAAGCGATCGGACCACACATTCCCACACAGTGGAATGACCCAAAAAACCCCAAAAAGAAGGCGGTCCACAGCATTTAAATAGTAATTTTTTTCTCTTGATAATGATCTACCCCATTCTCTAACCAATTGAGCTGAACCTTCCAGTAGCCTACTTTTAGCTCCTTCAATGAAACTTCTGTTTTCCCGAAGTGAGTTACTTCAACGTCTATTTTCTGATCCATCGAGGAATCAGAAGGACGGAAAAGCTTCAAAGAACCTATTGTTCCATTCGGAAGATCCAGTACGATGATTTTAGTCTGAGAATTATAAGAGATTACTTCTCTGTCCAGAGCCATTGCAGAGTTGGACTCATCAATTCTGTCTTGGTATTTGATCTCTTCCTCATAGTAGTTTTCGGTAACCAGCTCTATGCCATCCATGCGCACCGATATTACCACCATTGTCATGATCAGTGCCACAAATCCTATAATAGTGAGTACTATTCCTGTTCCCCAATTCATGATTTATTTGGTTAAGTTTCAGCCTTATTTTACCGGTGCAGTGAAATTTGTTTCTATTTGGTCAATTTTCTCTCCCTTATGAAAAAGAGCCAGTTCCACTTTTTCCTGATTCATACTAACTTCATTATGGTTTCTCACCAAAAAGAATCTACCCTCAAATTTTGACTGGGCATCCAGTATCAAATGCTGCACTCCTACTATCTCAACTCCTACTCCTTCGGTCAGTGACTTCAGCACTACCTCCTGCGGCTCAAAGGTTTTATTAATTAGCGTTATCTGATAGAGATTTGTGACCATTCCATCTTCGCGCACTTGGTACGTCATTCCGGGGAATCGAGTGACCGTAGCAGAAATATCATCCCTTGTCGAAATGAGTGAAACAAAAACTGCTATCAATAAAACCAGAACAACTATATAGGATTTGACTCTGCCAGTGAGCAACTTCTGAAAACCCTGTTTGATGCTGTTCTCCGATGCATATCGGATCAAACCCGTGGGACGATCTACTTTGACCATGACTTCGTCGCAGGCATCGATACAGGCGGTACAGTTCACGCACTCCATCTGGATACCATTTCGGATATCTATTCCTGTGGGACAAACCTGCACACAGATACTACAATCCACACAATCTCCTTTGCCCGCATTCTCCTCAATTTTTTTTCGAATCGGTGCTCTCGGTTCTCCACGGACATAATCATACATCACATTGATGGAATTATTGTCCAGCATCACTCCCTGAAGTCGCCCGTAGGGACATACCACCAGACATGCCTGCTCACGAAACCAGGTGAACACAAACATGAAAATACCTGAAAATGCCAAAAGCCCAACAAAGCCAGCCATATGCTCTGTTGGTGGTGAAGAAACTATAGTTATTACCTGATCTATTCCAATCAGGTAAGCCATTACCAGGTGACCGATCAAAAGCGATATGATCGCAAAAACCGATACCTTGAGTATTTTCTTGAATATCTTGTTTTGATTCCATGGTTGGGCATTCAAGGCTCTTTGCTGATTGGCATCGCCTTCTATCAGGTACTCAATCTTCCGAAAAACCATTTCCATAAATAACGTCTGTGGACATGCCCAGCCACACCAGACCCTGCCAAAAGCTACGGTAAAGAGGATTACAAAAACAAAGAAAATCAGAAGCAGGAATATAAGCAGGTAGGTGTCCTGAGGCCAGAAAACAGCTCCAAAAATGATAAATTTCCTTTCAAAAATATTAAATAAGAGCCATGGACGTCCGTCTATTTTGATAAAAGGACCTGAAAATAAAATAGCTAGTAATATCCAAGAAAAGTAGGTCCTGTATTTATAGAAATACCCTTTGACCTTCTTAGGATAAACCCAGTTTCGCTTCCCATCATCTTGGACAGTAGCCAGTGCATCCCTGAATGTTTCAGGATTTAAATGTGGGTTCTTCTTTGCCATAGTAGTAGGCTGTTTTCTGCAGGGAAATATCGAATCCCCGGCAGTATGAATTTATTCTCCAATAGCAGAAGTACTGTCCATCGGAATCGAATCCTCAGCAGGAGCAACTTCGCCACCGCCACTGTACAATTCTCCTTGAGGAGCTTTTGGTGCTGCAGGATCTGTTCCTTGAAGGGTGAGAATGTAGCTAGCCACCTGTTGTATTTCCACCGGACTCAATTGGTCTTCCCAAGGCACCATTCCTTTCTCGATTACTCCATATTTAATCACATTGAAGACATCTTTGATATCACCTCCATGTATCCAATACTCATCTGTCAAGTTTGGGCCAATTCCTCCTCCTCCATCTGACGCATGGCAAGCTGCGCAGTTCGCTCCGAATATAGTGTTACCTGCACTGATACCTAAATCAGAGTTATCCATTTGTACGTTGGTCTCATCAATAGATGCCAATTCGCTGGCTCCGCGGGCTTCAGCTTCTATAGCTGCGATACGAACTTCCTCTTCATATTCTTCCACACCGGTCTTTCCATAGCCCAATACAGTATAATAACCAAAATAGACAACGGCTATTACGATAGTACCCATAAAAACATATTGAAGCCAAGGAGGCATAAAGTTGTCCAATTCCTGAATACCATCATATGAGTGGTCGTCCATAAGCTTGTCCTTTGCCTGCTCCTCCTTTATGTCTCCAGTGACAAACCGCTCTTTGAATGAATCCCACCAGCTAGGTTTATTCGCAAACTCAGGAGTTTCCTTGCGCAAAACGGCTGAAATAAACGACATCAGATATATCATCAGTAATAAGAGCAAAACAATTACTCCTATAATGACGGCTATAATGATCAATAGGAAGAGTTGATTTGAATCCAACGCCTGCAACCCTCCCAAAAATGATTCACTCTGAGACAAAGCCGGAGTAGAAAACAAAAGACTACTTAAAGCGAGAAAGATTAAATATTTTTTCATGGCTGGTTGTCGGTTAATTCATTGTCATCATCCATTGGTAGAGAACTCATATGGTCAACATATTCCTTTGGGACTCTCATAGCCCAAATAGCAACCCCTATAAAAAACAGGACAAATATGATTAGAGAGATAATCGGAAATATCTCTACATTCTCCATTGATCTTAATACTTCTTTGTACATGATTTCTCCGATTAGTTAGATGGTGAGACTTTAATATCAGTACCCAATCGTTGCAAATAAGCAATCAAGGCCACGATTTCGGTAGTCGGCATTACTTCAACCCCAGCGTCTTTCAAGTTGGTAGCTATCACTGCTGCCTGAGCTTCGAGATCGGCCGAGGCTAGCTCATCATACCCCTCAGGGTATGGAACACCAAGCTTTTGCATTGTTCTGATTTTCGCAGGTAAATCCGAATAATCCAATGCATTGGTCACCAACCATGGATATGGCGGCATCAATGAGCCCGGTGACATGCTGCGTGGATCTTCCATATGGAAATAATGCCAGCTGTCCGGATATTTCCTTCCCACGCGATGAAGGTCTGGCCCAGTACGTTTGGAACCCCACAGGAATGGCCTATCATATACAAATTCCCCTGCTTTGGAATATTCACCATATCGCTCAGTCTCAAATCTAAATGGCCGGATCATCTGAGAATGACAACCTACGCAGCCATTTTGTATATAAATATCCCTTCCTTCAAGCTCAAGCGGCGTATATGGTTTAACAGAGCTGATGGTTGGCACATTGGACTTCACCAAAATGGTAGGAACGATTTCCACTACTCCACCAATCAGAATCGCCACGGTAGCCAATACAGCAAAGAAAACAGGCTTTCTCTCCCAAGCACGGTGCCAGTATTCTCCCGCAGGATTATACACTTTAGCCAGTGCGGGAGCAGAATCCTCTTCCGTCTCTACAAACGTACCCTGCTGAGCAGTCATGAACATATTATACATCATCAGTATAGCACCACTTACATACAGCAGTCCTCCAAATGCCCTCAGCATATACATAGGCACCAACTCAACCACAGTCTGTAGGAAGTTACCATAAGCCAGTTTGCCCATCTCATCAAATTCTCTCAACATCAAGAACTGAGTCAATGCTGCTACATACATTGGCAAAGCGTAGAAAATAATTCCCATCACCCCTAGCCAAAAGTGTGTATTAGCCAGTTTGACAGAATAGATGGTAGTTTTGAATAATCTAGGCCACATCCAATAAAGCATACCAAAAGTCAAGAACCCGTTCCACCCTAGTCCGCCAATGTGAACATGAGCCACAATCCAATCAGTATAGTGGGCAATAGCACTCACATTTTTGAATGAAAGCATAGGCCCTTCAAAAGTAGCCATACCGTAAGCGGTGATCGCTACCACCATAAATTTCAGAACCGGGTCGGTAGTTACTTTATCCCACGCCCCACGCAACGTCAGCAATCCATTCACCATACCTCCCCATGAAGGAGCCAGAAGCATCACCGAGAAAACAGTTCCCAATACTTGAGCCCATTCAGGCAATGCCGTATAAAGCAGGTGATGAGGACCCGCCCACATGTAAAGGAAAATCAGTGACCAAAAATGAATAATAGATAGCTTGTATGAATAAACAGGTCTATTGGCTGCCTTTGGCAGGAAATAATACATCAAACCTAAGAAAGGCGTAGTAAGGAAAAAAGCCACTGCATTATGACCATACCACCATTGTACCAGCGCATCTTGCACACCTGCATAAGCTGAATAGCTTTTCAGAAAGGAAACCGGCAAGGCCAAGGAATTCACAATGTGCAAAACCGCGACTGTAATAAAAGATGCGAGATAAAACCAGATCGCCACGTACATATGGCGTTCTCTACGGGTGAGAATGGTTGCTATCATATTGACTCCAAAAGCCACCCATACGATTGCAATTGCGATATCAATTGGCCACTCCAGTTCTGCATATTCCTTGGAGCTAGTCAGCCCCAAAGGCAAAGTCAAAACTGCTGAAAGGATAATCAATTGCCAACCGTAGAAATGAAACCAGCCAAGTGATTTATTCCACATCGGTGTCTTCAACAACCTAGGCATGGAATAATACACGCCTGCAAAAATTGCATTGCCTACAAAAGCAAAGATTACCGCATTGGTATGCAGGGGTCTTATTCGCCCAAATGTAGTGTATGGATTACCCAAATTTGCCTCGGGTAAAAACAACTGGGTCGCAGCAAGTACGCCGACGAGCATCCCGATTACGCCCCAAATAATCGTTGCGGCTCCAAAGTATTTGACAATCTTGTTGTCATATTGGAACCTCTCCAGAGTAGAGTTATTCATAGGATTTCGGTTTTGATTGTTGATTTTTTTTAGGTTTTTTCGAATTATTCTCAAAAAGAATCCTTATCGAAGGGGTGTAATTATCATCAAATTGACCGCCTTTCATTGCTTTGAAAAACAAGAAAAGAAATGTACCGGCCAACACTAAACTGATTGCGATTAATAGAAAAATAACCTCCATACTACTACAGTTTTAAAGTTAAAAGTCCTTTTCTCCAGGCGACAAAATTTGTACACAATGTGGTAAAAACCACTACCGAAACGCTGCTTAGCGGCATCAAAACAGCACAAATCACAGGACTTAGAAGCCCTTGAACGGCCAAACCAACCCCGACTAAGTTATACAACAAACTCAATATAAAACTTGCCTTGATAATAAGCCTGCTGGATTTGGAAAAGCTTAAGAAATTAGGAATCATTCCAAATACTTCCGAATCCATAATAGCATCACTAGCTGGTGAGAAGTGACTTACCTGATCTGAAACTGCCACACCAACCTCACTTTCCTGTAATGCACCTGCATCATTCAATCCATCTCCGATCATCAATGTATGGCGAGACTTGTTTAACTGCTTTAAATAATTCAGTTTATCCCCGGGACTTTGTTTGAAATTATATTTAATCTCAATTCCCAGCTTTTCCTCCAAATACGTTTGCTCATGATGGAAATCACCAGATAAAACATGGAGATCATAACCCGTCTTAAGTTGATCAATCACTTCTGCAGCCTTCTCCCGAAGTCCAGACTCAATAAGGAAATATCCTAGCTCCTGTCCTTCCACAGATAAGCAAACCACATTGCCATTTCGGTTTTCAATACTATTCCCAAATCCCGTAAACACGGCGGAGCCTAGTCTAAATTCTTGATTCTTGAAAACTGCTTGAATCCCAGCACCCTTTATCTCCCTCACTTGTTCAAGCTTTACACCTTTTTGATTTCCAAGCCAATGATTAATCCGATTGCTGAGTGGGTGTGTGGATCGCTCTACCATGGATTTCAAGAGAGCATTGGTTTCTTCAGAAAGCTTCTCCCCTATGTAGCTGATTTTAGCATTTGCAGGATCTGTAAGTGTACCGGTTTTATCAAAGACTACGGTATCAACCAAAGCTAGCCGCTCGACCACACTCGCATTTTTTAGATAAAACTTACTTTTTCCAAAAATCCTAAGCGTATTGCCTAATGTAAAAGGAGTAGACATGGCCAAAGCACAAGGACAAGCCACTATGAGAACAGAGGCAAATACCTTAATCGCAATAGAAAAATCTACTATCGTCCAATACGAAAATGCTACCAGAGCAATAACTAGGACAGACCATGTAAATACAGAGCTAATTTTGGTAGCCAAAGGTTCCAGTAATCTTCCTTCTCCTTTTGAAAAAGACTCATTATTCCATAGATCTGTTAGATACCCTTGAGAAGGTAGTTTTTGAACTGACAATAGGACTGCATTACCCTTTTGGCGCCCCCCAGCATAGATAAATTCCCCCTTTTGCTTTGGTACTGGGACTTCCTCCCCCGTCACAAAACTATAATCAATATTTGCTAAGGCACTCAGTAAAAGGGAATCAGCAGGAATCAATTCCTCATCCCTCACCATGATCACATCCCCTACTTGAAGCTTTGCTAGAGGGATTACAGCCTCTTGGTCTTTTACAATTTTGGTAACAGCTATTGGGAAATAAGACTTGTAATCCCGATCAAATTCAAGTGTTGAAAAGGTTTTTTGCTGATAAATTTTCCCTAACAATAAAAAAAACAAAAGTCCTCCAAGGCTGTCCATATAGCCGGAGCGTTGAAAAGCAAATATCTCCCAAAGTGAATAAACAAACAGTGCGATGATCCCAAGAACGATAGGAACATCCATATTGATTTTTTTTTGTTTAAGTGAATTCCAGGCCGAACGATAGTAATCACTTGCCGAATAGATAACTACAGGAATCGCCAGAATTACATTTAGATAACTAAACAATCCCCGAAAAGAAGAATCAATAAGATCCGCTTCAGAGAAGTATTCAGGGATACTAAATAGCATCATATTTCCAAAGCAAAAACCCGCTACCGCTAATCGTAGGATTAAACGCTTATCAAGTCCCAAACCTTGTTTCTTATCAAGATTAGAAAGATGGATTTGAGGTTCATACCCTATTGTGGATAGTAGACTAACCAGCTCCTTTATACTGATTTTATCACGTAAGATCTTAACCTGAACCTTCTTCTTAATAAACTCAACGCGGCTATGAAATACACCTGAATGTATTTGATGGAGATTCTCCAGAAGCCAAATACAGGATGCACAATGAATTATAGGGATATAAAACGTAACATGGCTTTCAGTTTCATTCTGAAAATCCAACATGAGATTGACAGTATCCTCATCATCCAAATAATCAAATCGATTGGATTGGAGTCCTTTTCTCCTTTGACTTTCTCCTGGATGATTCGCTATATCATAGTAATTGCACAGATCATTCTCTGAAAGCACCTCATAAACCAATTTACAGCCTTGGCAGCAAAAGTTCTTGTCTTCGGATAGAATCACCAACTCATCGCAATTTTCACCACAGTGAAAACAAGATACATTATGCGCTGGAGCTATTTCAGGTTTCATCACCTTCAATTTAACTAAATATTCTATCAATAAAACAGGAGAAAGCAGGCAGAATGTAAGAAGCCCCACGATAGAGAATTGAATTACATCGCTCTGGCCATTCCCTTCACACCGCAAAAGTATACTATTGGAATAGCCCAAATAATGATCAAACACATATAAAAAGCTGACAAAAGTCAGTTTCAAAAAAGGTGGAATTACACTGCAATAGTTATACGCCTGTTATACAACTAAAGCCAGTTTGATCGAGAATACTCTTTCTATAAAATCTTATCGGTAAAAAAAGAAAAGCGCAATACATGGCCTATTGAAAATTAAATGCATCCACTGCAAAGCTTAGAGTAAAGTACAGCGTTGAAGGAGTTTAGAATAACATATAATCAAAAAACAGTTCTCAAGCTGTTCAGACTGATCCGACTTTGTGTGTATCTGCCCCGCCGGTTTCCAAAAGGGAGCAACGCAAAAAAGCCAGCATAGTGCTGGCTTTTGAATAAATAAGGCGGCGGCCTACTCTCCCGGGTGTAACCCCAGTACCATCGGCGCTGCAGGGCTTAACTTCTCTGTTCGGGATGGGAAGAGGTGGGACCCCTGCGCCAGGCCGCCTAAATCTTTGTGGCTATACATCACATAATATCTTAAGTTCTTTCCAGATACCCCGTACCTGGGAAAACAACATGTCTTGGCAGAAACTGTAACAAACAGCGCGTAAGTTTTTGGGCAATTAGTACTACTCGGCTATGGCATTGCTGCCTTTACACCTGTAGCCTATCGACGTCATCGTCTCTGACGGCCCTAGTTGGAAGTCTCATCTTGAGGGGAGTTTCGCACTTAGATGCTTTCAGCGCTTATCTCTTCCCGACGTAGCTACCCGGCAATGCAATTGGCATCACAACCGGTACACCAGCGGTCAGTCCAACCCGGTCCTCTCGTACTAAGGTCAGGTCCTCGCAAACTTCCCACGCCCGCAACAGATAGGGACCGAACTGTCTCACGACGTTCTGAACCCAGCTCGCGTGCCACTTTAATGGGCGAACAGCCCAACCCTTGGGACCTTCTTCAGCCCCAGGATGTGACGAGCCGACATCGAGGTGCCAAACCTCCCCGTCGATATGAGCTCTTGGGGGAGATCAGCCTGTTATCCCCAGCGTACCTTTTATCCTTTGAGCGACGGCTCTTCCATTCAAAACCGCCGGATCACTATACCCGTGTTTCCACCCTGCTCGGCTTGTCGGCCTTACAGTCAAGCTCCCTTATGCTATTGCACTCCACGTACGGTTACCAAGCGTACTGAGGGAACCTTTGGAAGCCTCCGTTATCCTTTTGGAGGCGACCACCCCAGTCAAACTACCCACCAAGCAATGTCCCCCTATACAGGGGTTAGATACCAGACAAACAAAGGGTGGTATTTCAACAGTGACTCCACGGATCCTGGCGAACCCGCTTCAACGTCTCCCACCTATCCTACACATCATTTGTCCAGTACCAATACTAAGTTGCAGTAAAGGTGCATGGGGTCTTTCCGTCCCGTTGCGGGTACGCGGCATCTTCACCGCGACTACAATTTCACCGAGCTCATGGCTGAGACAGTGCCCAGATCGTTACACCATTCGTGCAGGTCGGAACTTACCCGACAAGGAATTTCGCTACCTTAGGACCGTTATAGTTACGGCCGCCGTTTACCGGGGCTTCGATTCAATGCGTCCCTTGCGGTAACATCCCCTCTTAACCTTCCGGCACCGGGCAGGTGTCAGGCCTTATACTTAGTCTTGAAACTTTGCAAAGCCATGTGTTTTTGTTAAACAGTCGCCTGGGCCTCTTCACTGCGGCCCCCGTCGCCGGGGGCGCCCCTTCTCCCGAAGTTACAGGGCCATTTTGCCGAGTTCCTTAGCCATGATTCACTCGAGCACCTTAGGATACTCTCCTCGACCACCTGTGTCGGTTTGCGGTACGGGTAATTATACGCTTAGCGCTAGAAGTTTTTCTTGGAAGCCCTTAGGATCACTATCCGCCTGTCCGAAGACGCACGGTACTGTCAGCTTCGGCTAAACCCACGCATTTTACTATGGGTCCAATACCTACTGCCTTTAACGCGGTATTCCGTCACCGCGCGGATCTTTCATCACTCCGTCACTCCATCACCTGTATAATTAGTATGGAAATATTAATCCATTGTCCATCCACTACCCCTCTCGGGTTCGCGTTAGGTCCCGACTAACCCTGATCCGATTAGCGTTGATCAGGAAACCTGGGTCTTGCGGTGTGCGGGTTTCCCGCCCGCATTATCGTTACTCATGCCTACATTTGCTTTTCCAAAAGCTCCAGCACGGCTGACGCCATACCTTCACCGCCGTTGGAATGCTCCCCTACCACTCGCTCCGATAAATCGGAGTCGAATCCTTCGCTTCGGTACCGTGTTTGATGCCCGATTATTATCGACGCCCTGCCGCTCGACCAGTGAGCTGTTACGCACTCTTTAAAGGAATAGCTGCTTCCAAGCTAACCTCCTGGCTGTCTCTGCAGCTGGACCACCTTTGTTCAACTTAACACGGATTTGGGGACCTTAGCGGAAGGTCCGGGTTCTTTCCCTCTCGGACTTGGACCTTAGCACCCAAGCCCTCACTGCCGGTTCTGTATGACGGCATTCGGAGTTCGTCAGGATTTGGTAGGATTTGACTCCCCCTAGTCCTATCGGTAGCTCTACCTCCGCCATACAATTCCCGACGCTGTTCCTAAAAACATTTCGGGGAGTACGAGCTATTTCCCAGTTTGATTAGCCTTTCACCCCTACCCACAGCTCATCCGGAAACTTTTCAACGTTTATCGGTTCGGTCCTCCATTGTGTGTTACCACAACTTCAACCTGGCCATGGGTAGATCACTAGGTTTCGCGTCTACCCCCACCGACTAATTCGCCCTTTCAGACTCGCTTTCGCTCCGGGTGCGGCACTGAATGCCTTACCCTTGCCGGTGAGGAGTAACTCGTAGGCTCATTATGCAAAAGGCACGCCGTCACCACACACAGTGGCTCCGACCGCTTGTA